>JBBQDM010000047.1:0-1576 GCA_038319675.1 Vicinamibacterales bacterium | reverse complement strand
AACGCGCCAACGCGCTACTCAAACGCACCTGGAGAGCGCTCGAACGCGTCACCCTCGACCCATGGCGCGTCGGCGCCATCACCGCCGCCGCCCTCGTCCTGCTCCACCTACAAAGACCGACCCGGTGAGAAAACCTCAGTGACTCACGGATGCGTGCAGTTCGCCGCGCATGCCGGCGCGCGGTCCATGAGGCGCGCAGAGGTGAAGGAGGTCTCGGTAGCCAGCGCAGCCTCGGTGCTCAAGCAGTAGCGGTGGAGGTGACGCACGACTTCGGTGGCTGAGCCGTGGCCGCTGCAGGCGGGAACAGGACCTTGCCGAGGCGAGCATGCGGGCCAGTGCCCCCGACATACCGGAGAACTTGTGACGACTGCATGGAGAGGACGTCGTGCGGGCGTCGCCGCGCACGCTCATACCGAGCTGGGCTCTTGACAGCCACCGCGAGACGGTGAAGGTTCGAATCGTGTTAGACGGGCTGCAGCGTTACCGGCAGGCCGAACACCGTGATGCAAGCCCTCTGAGGGCGAAGAGGAGCGCCAGGCACATTCACGGGATCGCGGAAGTCACGTCGTCGACGAATTCACCGACATGGAGTCCGACAAGGACCAGACCGGGTGGGCACTACAGCCCGATCTAGGTGTCACCAAAGTTGCGCTGGCGGAGGCCGAGAGATGAACACACGCGTAGATGAGATCGCTTCAGGGATCTACCGAATTTCGGTCTACATCCCCGAAGCGGACTTCATGTTCAACCAGTTCCTGATCGATGGTGACGAACCCTTGCTATTCCACACCGGGCCGCGCGGACTCTTTCCCATCGTTTCCGGCGCAATCAGCCGGCTACGGCCGGTCGAGGATATCCGCTGGATAACGTTCGGGCACCTCGAGTCGGACGAGTGCGGCGCGATGAACCTGTTCCTGGACGCGGCTCCACATGCGCAGGTCGCGCACGGCCGGATGGGTTGCGTTGTCAACATCGACGATCTTGCCGACCGGACCCCGAGGCCCCTCGACGACGGGGACTTGATCGAGACTGGAACACATCGACTGCGCTACATCGCCACACCGCACGTCCCGCACGCCTGGGACGCGGGCGTCTACTACGACGAAACCTCCGGCACCCTGCTCTGTGGCGACTTGTTCACGGCCGTGGGCCAGAGCAACGCCCTTGTCAGCAGCGAGTTGGTGGGCCCGGCGATGCTCGCTGAAGACGTGTTCGCTGCCACCTGCCTGACCCCACAAACAGGAGTCACGATCCGTCGCCTCGCCGATCTCGCGCCAACCACCCTGGCCCTGATGCACGGTCCCTCATATGGCGGTGACGGCGCCACTCAATTGCGGGGCCTGGCCGACGCTTACGACGAACGGCTACGAATCGAGGGCGAGCAGTTCCGGCCGCCCATACAACGCCCCCAAGCGTCCAACATCACCTAAACGCGCGGTAACTGTTCAGGTGCTTCCTGCGGCGTGTTCGGCGTGGCCGCTTGATCGTGGGGCGATGTTCGCCAGTGTGGGGGCCTGAGTCGACGTCGTCTTGGTGTCGATGACCGCGTCTTTCCCCCCCGTTGGCGGTCAGCATG
>JBBQDM010000046.1:0-1853 GCA_038319675.1 Vicinamibacterales bacterium | reverse complement strand
CGCCTCGACTGTGCCCCCGTGCATCTCAACCAGCCGGCGAACGAGATCCAGACCGATCCCCAGCCCGCCCGCGCCATGCCCGTGGGCGGACTCGACCTGCGCGAACAAGTCGAATACGCGGGACAGAAGCTCCTGCGGGATGCCTTGGCCGTAGTCGCGGACGCGAATTGCAGCCGCCTGCGCCTCTCCCAACACGGTGAGGCATATGTGGCCACCGTCGGGTGTGTACTTGGCTGCGTTGTTGAGCAGGTTGGACACTACCTGGGCCAACCGGATTGGGTCGCCAACAACCCATAGCGGCTTCGGGGGGCTGCGCGACCACCAGTTGGTGCTTGCGGTCGACGATGAGCGGATGGCTGATCTCGACGGCGGCCACGACCACGGTCCGCAGGTCGATCTTCTCCTCGCGGAGACTGACCTTGCCGGGGCGGACTCGGGACAGGTCGAGGAGATCTTCGACCAGCCGAACCATGAGCGAAGTCTGGCGCTCGAGCGCACCCACGGCCGACTGCTGCATCTCCGCTCCGGCCTGAGGGGAACGCAGGATGTAAGCCACCTGGGCAAGAACAGCGAGCGGAGAGCGCAACTCGTGAGCGACCGCAGACAGAAAGTGATCCTTCTGGCGGTCGGCCTCTTCCAGCTCCCGCGTTCGCTCGCGCAATTGGTCCTCGAGCTGCCGGCGCGGGGTCATGTCGCGGATTGCGCTGGCCACGAGGATGCCGGCGTTGGTCGGCAGGGGGCTGAGCAACACGCCGATTGGAAACTCATGACCGTCTTTCCTCAAGCCGATCAGATCGCGTTCGCGGCCCATGGGCCGCGGCTGTGGGTCGGCGGCATAGGCGTGGCGCTGAACGACGTGCGAGCGATGAAACCGCTCGGGCATGAGCACCTCAACAGGGCCGCCGATCAACTCGTCCCGGCGGAAGCCGAACAGATTCTCGGCCTGGCGGTTCACCTGAATGATGGTGCCATTTCCATCGACGATCACGATTGCGTAGGGGGCGGCTTCGAGAAGTCCGTGGAAGAGGCTTTCAGCCAGCCCGGTGAGAGATCCTTCCCTATCGAGAGCACCGACAGGAACTCCGGAAATGGGAGGATTCATGACGTCGGCCATGGCGGTGCTCCGTTGTTGAAGAAGGCGATGTCAACTCCACGCCGCATGCGCCTGATTCAACTGCGTGCGGTACGCAGGCCCCTTGAATCGCCCCCGGCCTTCCAGACACGTTACCGCCATGATCATTGGCAAGTAGGTGTTTGTGAGCGTGAGCGTTGCACGAAAGAGTCCAGTATGGAAGCGGCAAAACGATGACTCGCATCATCTATCTCCGTCGACTTTAAAGGGCATCACCTTGCAGACGGCAGAGTAGGTGAGACCTACCACGGGCAGATGGGGAAAATGCCCCGTCACTGTGCCGAGACGCTCGCCTTGTCACCACGTTTGGCGCTGCGTCGTTGGATTAATCCTGTGGCGACGGTTCGTTTGCCCGTTGCCGCTTCCTCGGCGCGCACCGTCAGCGTCGGTTCCAGGCCGATGTTGCTGTGGTTGGCCTCATCCGCAGATCGTATTTACATACAAGGTCTCAAATCTGGAAAACGGCTAACCTGCGATGTGGCCTGGAATGCAACAAAGCATTTATTGAATACGCCGACGATTTGGGAAATGCGATGAAAACGAGTTTGATCAATGTGCACGCCATGCTGTCGGTATTGAGCGTGGACGAAGTGGAAAAGCGGATTGGCGAGGTGCCGGGTGTCGAAAGCGTCACAGTGAATTACGCTGCGGGAAGCGCCACTGTGCGCTATGACGAAACCCGACTCGAGATCGCCGATATCAAGTCGGCCGTGCGCCAACG
>JBBQDM010000045.1:0-2784 GCA_038319675.1 Vicinamibacterales bacterium | reverse complement strand
CGAAGTGGCACGGCGGCAGACGGTGACGCCAGGACAGTTCTACACGCTGCTGCCGCCGCTCGACGACATCCATTTCGTCAAGACCGCTTCCGACGTGCCCTCTGTATCCATCCACTTGCTTGCCAACGACACCGCGTGCGTGACCCGGCATCGTTTCGATGCAGCCAGCGGTGTCGTGACACCGTTTCGATCAGGCTACAGCAACGCCAAATGCGCTGATCACTAGTACGCAATATTTGCTCTCTTGCGCCCTCCCCTAGACGATGGCATCGTCGTCGGCATGGGAGGACGAGTCATGAGCGAACGGCCTTCGGTGTATGGGCAGTTGCCGGGCGACGGCGACATCCTGACGACGAGCGAATACCTGCAGTCGGCGGAGACGCTCCGCGTGCAGGAGTTGATCTACGGCACGGTGCACGTGGCGGAATCACCGTCGCCGCGCCACCAGGACCTGTTGCTGGAAATGGCGGTGCTGCTGCGCGTCTTCGTCCGCCAGCATCGGTTGGGCAGCGTGTGGATTGCGCCGCTCGACGTGATTCTCGATACCCGGCGCGCGCTGATCGTCCAACCCGACCTCTTCTTCATCTCGAACCAGCGGCAGGACATCATCACCGACCGGATCTGGGGCGCGCCCGACATGGTGCTGGAAGTGATGTCGCCGAACCCGCGCATCGGTGACTTGCAGGAGCGGGTGCGCTGGTTCTCCCAGTACGGCGTGCGGGAATGCTGGCTGGTGCACCAGCTCACGCGGGAAATTGAAGTGTTGCAACTCGGCCAGATGGGGGTCCAGTCTCGCCGTAGTTACCGGGGCGTCGCACGCATTGAATCCACCGTGCTGCCGTTCTTTGGCATCTCAGCGGAAGTGCTGACCGGCTGGTGACCGGGGCAGAAAGTGAACAGTGATACGCACCATGTCGAAAGGACGGCTAAGGGGTGACCAGCTGATAGAGCCATACATCATCGTCGTTCGCGACTAACCGAAGCGAGCGGACCTTGGCAATCGCGTCGAACCGTTCGGAACCCAGAGACTGCCGATGCACGACCACGTGGGTGGCGCCACGAGAGTGCAGGCCGATCAACGACGCGTCCGAGGGAAAGCCGTTCAGGGCATCGTACGACTCACCGTACGACTTGGGGCGGAAGCCGCTGTAGCCGTTCAGCAGGGGCCGCCAGTGCCGGGTCGAGTTGACCATGTAGAGCCCGTTCAGGAACCACTGTTGTGGTAACGGAAACGGTATCTCGGCCACCACTGCGTTCGGGGCCTTGGTCAACTCGTCGTAGACAGGCGAGATCCCCGGAAACCACGTAAAGCCCATGGGAGCCCGCAGCGCCTCGCCGTTGACCAGGACTACCAGGGCGACGGCCACGGCCGGCCACGCGCGGGCGCGGGTGAATCGCCGCTGTATCCCCGCCACGCCGAAGCCCGCCATCACCGCGACCATCAGCAGCATGAGGTGGCCCAGGTGGGCCACGACCCGGACAGCCTGAAACAGGATGAAGTGTTCGTGAATCACCGGGTAGAAGGGCCAGCGCGGCGCCGTTGACATCAGCAGGCAGCCGAGGCCGCCGAGGGCGCACATGCGGAACCGCGGGTCCTGCCGATGCTCGCGGAAAGACCAGGCCATGATGACCAGCACCACCGCGACAATCCCGGGGAACGCAAATGACGTGGCCTCTGCAGCAAACGGCCGGCTCCACCATTCGTAGTGCAGCCGTGCACCCGTGGCCAGGTAGTTCGTCCAGTGTGCGGCGGACTGCTCGTCGGCGCCCCGGCCCATCCCAGTGGTCTCGTGCAGACGCTGGTAGGGCCACAGGTACGGCACTAACAGGGTCGTGGCGAGAGCGCCGGCGGCGGCCAGCCGGCCGGCCATGCTACCAAGGCCGCCCCTGACCCACTCCGCCACGCGCGAGAGGGCGGCGAACAGCAGCAGCCAGGTCGAGAACACGAGCAGGTAGATGGATGTCAACCCCTGGAGCGCAAAGCCGATAGCCAGCCACCATGCGTCGCGAAACCGCCGGTCGATGGTCAGGCGATCGAGCGCGAACAGCATGAGCGGGATGAACTCGGTGTGGAGCGCCTGCAAGTGAGTCAGCCGTACCATCGTGTGGGCATTGAAGGCGGCGAGCGAACCCGCGACGTAGCCGGCACTCCAGCTGCCCGTCCATCGCTGCACGAGGAGGCAGAAGGCGAAGCCGGTGAGGGCGAACCCGGCCAGGGCGGAGACGTTGTAGGCGAGCACGGCCGACCCGCCCAGCGCCACGACCGGTGCGGCGATGGCGCCCTGGAGCCACATCATCTCGGAGTAGGCCAGCGTGAGGCGCTCCGGAAAGAAGATGTTGGCATGGGCCAGGCGCCATGGAGCGCGCGGCAGGTGATACCCGACCCAGTTGACGGCCCAGATATTCAGCGCGCCATCACCGTTGTCGACGCGCGACCAGTGATTCGGGGCGGCTGCCAGCGGCCAGGTGTGGATCACCGCCAGAAGCAGGAACACCCCCAGCGCGACGACGACGAGGCGTGTATGATGGGCAGGTACGGCCGCTGTCCTCGTCATGCCAAAGACAATCTACAACAACATTCTCGAAACCATCGGCAACACGCCAATGGTCCGCCTCAACCGCATCCCGGCCGGCATCGTCGCGGCCGACGTCTACGCCAAGATCGAGACCGTCAATCCGGGCAACTCAATCAAGGACCGCATGGCGCTGAAGATGGTCGAGGACGCCGAACGGTCGGGCAAGCTCAAGCCGGGCGGCACGATCATCGAGGGCACCTCGGGCAAC
>JBBQDM010000044.1:0-3717 GCA_038319675.1 Vicinamibacterales bacterium | reverse complement strand
GCTCATTGGCAAGTTCGCGTCGTCGCTCACCGGCCTCGTCGACCTCGTCACGACCATGGCCTTCCTGTCGGCGCCCGTCGCGGGTTACCTCAACTATCGGCTGATCACGTCCAGCCACACGCCCAAGGCAATGCAGCCGGGCGGTGCGATGCGGGCGCTCAGCATCGTCGGCCTCATATTCTTTGCCTCGTTCAGCATATTCTTCGTCTGGTTCCGTTTCATTCGCTGAGCGCGCGGATGCTGGGCGAGCCCAGAGAGGCGACACCGAGCGCGCCGGCGATCATCAGCTCGTCGTTTGACAGGTGCCGTCGCGCCGGTACGTTATCCCGATGGGGCGCTCCTTGCACGCCAGTGATGCACGACCGTACCCCAGTCGCCGCGCTCGTCGTTTGAAACACAGCGCGGGCGGTACGCGGTCGCAGCTGGTGAACCTATCCGGCATGGAGCGCATACGATGAAAACTGGACGTGCCTTGCTGGCCGGCAGCGCTGCGTGCGTCGCACTCGCGGCGTGTGGCAAGACGTCGAAGCTTCCGATCACTGCGGGTATGGGTCCCTCACCCACGCTTCCCGCGCCTTCGGGTGGGCTCATTCCGACGATCAACGTCGCCCAGGCGGTGCGCTGGCCCGCGGGTCAAACACCGGTCGCGGCGAGCGGCCTGGCGGTCGCCGCGTTCGCGTCGGGCCTCGATCATCCGCGCAATCTGTACGTGCTCCCGAACGGTGACGTGCTGGTCGCGGAGACGAACGGTCCACCTCGGCCCGACGACAACACGGGCATCAAGGGATGGTTCGTCAAGTACTTCCAGAAGAAGGGCGGCGGCGCGGTGCCGAGCGCGAATCGCATCACGCTGCTCCGTGATACCAACGCCGATGGCGTCGCCGACCAGCGCTTCACGTTCCTCGATGGCCTGCACTCACCCTACGGGATGGCGCTCGTTGGATCCGACCTCGTGGTCGCCAACACGGACGCCCTCGTCCGCTATCCGTATCGTGAGGGCGACACGGTGATCACGGCCGCCGCGACGCAGATCGTGGCGCTGCCGGCCGGCACGCTCAATCATCATTGGACCAAGAACGTCATCGCATCCCCGGACGGATCGACCCTGTTCGTCGCCGTGGGCTCGAACAGCAACGTGGCCGAGAACGGAATGGCAGCCGAGGCAGAGCGCGCCGCGGTGTGGGCGGTGGATCCGCGAACTGGCGCGCACCGCATCTTTGCCTCAGGACTGCGGAATCCGGTGGGTATGGCGTGGGAGCCGGGTACGGGCGCGTTATGGGCGGCCGTAAACGAGCGCGACGAGTTGGGGAACGATCTCGTGCCCGACTACATGACCGCCCTCAGCGACGGCGCGTTTTACGGCTGGCCGTACAGCTACTTCGGGCAACACGTGGATGAGCGGGTGAAGCCACCGCGTCCGGATCTGGTGTCGACAGCCATCACGCCCGACTACGCACTCGGCTCGCACACGGCGTCACTGGGACTCGCCTGGTCCCATGCCGACAGTCTCCTGCCCATGTTTTCGGGCGGCATGTTCGTCGGCCAGCACGGTTCGTGGAATAGGAAGCCGGCCAGTGGGTACAAGGTGATCTACGTGCCGTTCAGCGCGGGCCGTCCCTCGGGTTTACCGACGGACGTGCTGACGGGCTTCCTCAGCGAGGATGGGGAAGCGATGGGTCGACCAGTGGGCGTGGCACTCGACACGCGTGGCGGACTCCTGGTGGCTGACGACGTCGGCAACACCGTATGGCGTGTCTCTTCGGCCGTCGCCCGGTAAAAGGACCAGCGTCATTCACGGAAAACGGCCCATGGCGCATTCAACGCCACAGGTAACGTGTGGCGAACTGCTTCAAACACCCGCTGATCACGCACGCCGCGTAGCCCACTACAAACCCGCCGGATCAGCAATCTCCGCTTTCGACCTTGTCGCCAACCATGCGCCCATAGATTCGCGCCCAGGGCGCGGCGCTCATGCACAGCGGCATGCCGAGCAGCATCCGGAGCGGCAGATTGTCCGACCGGCGGAAAACTTTGAAGTCGGTGCTGGCGGCATCGGTGAACAACACGACGGCCAGCGTGACCTCGACAATCGCGTGGATCACCCGGTTGGAGATTTGAATGTCCACCCAGCCCAACACCGCCGGGCCGATGGCAAACCCGACACCGGCGAAGAGCATCGGGCCGGTGACGACCGAACCGGCCAGCTTGCGGCTGAACAGCGCGTAGGCGACGAACGCCAGCACGATCAGCACGCCGGACCAGTAGCTCACTGGGATCTTGTCGGCCGGTCGTTCATGGTCCAGTCACGAACCTGTCAGAGGGTAATTCTCCCAAGGTCTTCGATCGCGGGTCAACCCATGCCGTGCAAGCCGTGGAATCCACCGGTCAGCGCAATTGGGGCCAGATACACAAGGGCGACCGACAGGGTAAGGAGACGTTGCCACCACTCCGACATCCGACGCAGAATCAACGCAGTCAGCACGACGACGACAAGCGCTTCGATTGGCGCAACGACATTGCCCCAATAGCCCGGATCCCAGTACGAAACCGGACTCCTGAACACCCAGTCGGTGAACGGCCAGAATTGCTGGCGGGCATCATGGTGATGCGTGAGGAAGTCAATGGCCGCATGGGCAAGTCCCGCGCCGGAAAACGCAATGAACATGGAACGGCGCAGCAACAACGCAGTCGCGAGAAGGACGCTCCAAACTGCAAAACTGTGGTCGATGGCAAACAAGCGCTGCCAATCATCGGAGAAGTACAGGGTTCCGAACACCTCACGCTCTGACAAGCCGGCGATCCTCGTGGAATAAAACACCATGACGAGCACGGAAATGTCGGGCGCGAGGCCACCGACGAAGGCGGCAATCAGCGATCCGGGCTTGTCGCGCCACGCCCAAAGTGCGCCTCCGATGATCATGTGTGTCGGCGTGTTCATAGTGCAGCGCACCGTTCTGTAAGCGGGGCAGGACGCCGGACCATGGCGAAATTTGGACCGCGGAACAGGAACTTGAATTGGGGTCGTTGAAGTATGCGGTGCGGTGCCGATCGATGCGCGGTAGCGCGTGCAAAGGCCAACCGCCGGGATAGTGCAGCGGGCAGGGAAGAAAACGTCCCGGCGCGGTGTCATAGAAAACGAGCGGCCTGTTCATCGCTGTGGGACGCCGCCCCGTTTCGCACCGCGCCACGCACGTACTCACTGGCCCGGCAGCCGAACTCGAAACGGGTCCACTTCAACTGCACTCGCCTCCCCGCCGCTCGCCGCCGCCAGCGACCGTTCAGCGGTACCACGCACCAGTTGGCGACACCTCGTAGGGCAGGCGGCTGGGCCGTCTTAACGTTGGTGTGTCAAGACGCACACCGATCGACATCACCGGCCCTCGAGGTTTCGCATGACCCGCATCCTTCGCTGCATCGCAGGGATCGCTCAGGACTGGAACGTGGGCTTCGGGATGCCGTACGACGAGGGCACCGATGACTTCGGCTTCACCGAGGCGATCCTTGATCACCTGACCGCCACGTTCCGCGTGGACACCACTCGCCTGGTGGGTGGCGCGGAACGGACTGCAGGGGGCCGGCGCGGATCCCTTCAATATGGGGCTTCCGATCGGACGCACCTCGCGCGACATCGACCTCAACGAGATGATCTGGCGCTTCTTCGCTGGACACCGGCGGCAGTAGCTCGCTCAGACGACGCCATCCATCCGCACGAGAAAC
>JBBQDM010000043.1:0-4466 GCA_038319675.1 Vicinamibacterales bacterium | reverse complement strand
CACGGTGGCCGACCTGACGGACCGAGCGCCGATTGAGTTCGCGCAATTCGTGGCAACCCATCGAGACGAGTTGCTGCACGGTCTGACCGGCGCGGTACCGGGGCCGTGACGGAGTTTCTCAGCCGTGGACGCATCGCGTTGCAACCGCGCATCGACTCCGCCCGCGGCAATGGGGGTCGGGCAGGACGATGGGTTGCGGGCGGCCATCGTCGAACTGCTCTTGTGTGCGGCTGTGCTATGACGCCGCTGAAGCCTTCATCACCCGCCGGAAGCGGGGGCGCTCGTACGCACGCCAATTGCCCACGCGATCATGCGTCGGTTAGGCGGATGGACGCTCGACTTCATCGCACGGTCATGCCGCGTAGGCCGCGGGCACGCCTCGGATCTACCCTCGATTCAGCCCACGATTATGCCGCGGGGCACACGCCAGGCCAGCGGCTCCACGACCGTCTCTCGGATAGAGGGCTCAGCAGCCGTGCACCAATGCCGCGAACAGCGGCGGCCCACGCGCGGGACGGGCGACGGGCAGATCGGTCGGCAGACCGAGATGACACAGCATCCGCCCGCGGCACGCATCCCGACCATCGTCCATGCTCGAGACATCTCGATACAATGGCAACCGTTGCGACCAGCATTACCACAAGCAGAGGGCTCGTTTCAGACCGAAACGTTCGCCGCGTTGGCAAAGATCGCATCGTCAACCGTCAATGAGTTGCGTATGTCAACCGCCGCCGCGTTCAACACGGCGAGCGCAGTGCAGAGGAGTGTCGGACCCACTCTTGTCCAAATTAGCTGCTGGCGGCACGAAAGGGGGGCCGCTGGCTTCGGCGTAGGATGAAGCGGACATCTCACCGTTCGCGACACCCACCCCGGAGGGCGACCCCTTGGTTCGATTCTGCAGCATGTTCAGTCAGCTACTCCAGCTCTTTCCCCGTAGCGAGTTCCAGCAGGCCGTCCGCGCGAGCGGGGCCGAACGCCATGCGCGCGGCTTCACGTGCTGGGGGCAGTTCGTCGCGATGCTGTTTTGTCAGTTGGGACGCGCGCACTCCTTGCGCGAGATCTGCGGCGGCCTGGCCAGTTGCGAAGGCAGGCTCGCGCACCTCGGGATCACCGCGCCATCGCGCTCGACGCTCGCCTACGCCAACGCGCATCGGCCCTGGCAGCTGTACGAGCGCGTCTTCTACCAGTTGCTGGCGCGCTGTCAGGCCACGGCGGGCGGCCGCAAGAAGTTCCGCTTCAAAAACGCGCTCGTGTCGATCGACGCCACCGTCATCGATCTGTGTGCGGAGATGTTCCCGTGGGCCACGTTCCGCCGGACCAAAGGTGCGGTGAAGCTCCATCTCACGCTCGATCATGATGGCTACCTCCCCACGGCCCTGGTGATCACCGAGGGCCGCCAGCACGAGGTCACCGTGGCGCGCCAGCAGACCTTTGCGCCCGGCACGATCCTGGTGATGGATCGCGGGTATCTCGACCTGGACTGGTTCGCGCAACTGACCGAGGCCGGCGTCGTGTTCGTGACGCGCATGAAAGACAACACCGCCTACACGGTGGTGGCGGCGCGCCCCGTGCCCACCCGGGGCGGCGTCGTCGCCGACGCGCAGATCATGTTCACGGGGCCGCTGAGCGGGCGCCGGTATCCGGCGGACCTGCCCTTGCGACGGGTCGAGATCCTTACGCCCGACGGCGACCGCCTGGTCTTCCTCACGAATCATCTCGACCTCGGGCCGACGACCGTGGCGCGCATCTACAAGGACCGGTGGCAGATCGAGCTGCTGTTCGAGAGTTCGACATGGTGCACTCCTTCGGATGTTATTGAATGTCAAGGGTCAGTTGTGGTGAATGGTGCGGTGGTGGGGTCGATCGAGCGTGACGTGTGGCCACGAACTGATCCAGATCGACAGCCCGCACGATCCACGGTGCATTGACACACGCCTGCGCCGCCGGCAGCTGTCGCAGTCGAATCAGCCGCAGCACCGTCGTGGGGCCGACGCCGAGGATGGCGGCGACCTCGCCAACGGAGTGCTCTCCGCGTGCCTGCCGTTCGCCGTCGCGGTGCACGGCAATCGCGTAGTGGTTGCGCACAGCACACACTCGGGTCGCCGTCCACAGGTGTCCGTGTGCCGTCCGGCGCTGGTTCTTGTTGAGAATGGCGGCGATGCGCGCGTCGGGCTCGATCCGCGCGAGTGCGCGCACCGCATCCACGATGTCGGCCTCGGTGATGTAACGATGCCGTCCTGTGCGAATCTTCTCGAACTCGATCTGCGTGTGAGCGCCGCCGTGCCAATGCACGATCAGCCGAATCGTCTCGCCCTCGCAGGTGGCGATGATCTCCTGCACAGCGATGCGCAGCAGCCGCTTCTTATGCTCGGGCGACCCATGCGGGCCATACCAGAGGGCGGGCAGCTCTCGTGCGAGCGCCAGGAGTTCTCGCTTGGCCGTATCCGTCAAAGAGGGCTGACGCCGCTCTTGGAGGGCCTGCAACTCGCCCTGAACCTGCCGCTCCATGCGCAGCGCATCGTTCCACCGACGTTCGAGTTCCCCGGCGACAAGGCGATTGGCCGGGTCCACAGCATCATACTGGCGCCGCGCCCGCGTCACTTCGTAGGAGGCGTGCTCCAAAGCCAAGGCTTTCTGGCGTACGCGATCGGCACTGGTGTCGTGCACGTGCTCCATCGCTTCAAGCGCCGCGCCGATGCCCAGAGGCGTGAGGCACTGCAGCAGTTGATCGGCCACCAGTCGATCGGCGCGGAGTCCACCGAACATCACGCAGCTCGCACGCTCTGGGTGGAGCTGATGGCCCGAGCACTGGTACCGAATGACGGTGGGACCGGGATGCTGGGCCAACAGCTTGGCCCCGCAGTGCCCGCAGCGCAGCAGACCGGCGAGCAAGGCGCCGCCACGCTTGATTGATCCCCGCACCGTCCGACTCCGCGCGTTCTCGTTGTGGGCAATCATCGCCTGATGCCGCTCGTACACGTCCCACGCAATGTAGCCTTCGTGATGATCCTGGATCAAGATCGGCCATTCGCTGCGGGGACGACGAATCTGCCGACGGATCATCTGCCCTGCGTCGAGGCGTGTCTCCGTCCGACTCCGTCCGTACGCGTAGGCGCCCGCGTACATCGGGTTCTTCAGGATACTGAGCACCGCGTGGTACCGCGCCGGGAGCCAGACGACCTCCAGTGCGTTCCCTGGCCCGCGGGCGATGGGCAAGAGTATCTCCTGCTGATGCAGCCATAGCGCGACCTGCCGCACGCTGGCCAGTTCCACAAACTTGTGAAAGACGGTCTCGATGGCCGCACGCACGCGCGCGTCTGGATCCTTCTCGATGCGGTCGTCTGCCGTCTTGATGAAGCCGATGGGAACGCGTTGCACGAGGGCCCCGCGCTGGGCCTTTTGCCACAACGCGGCCTGCGCGCGCTCGCGGAAACCGGCCACTTCCATCTCGCTGATGGTCCCCTTCATGCCCAGCAACAATCGATCGTTGGTCTGTCGTGGGTCATACACGGTGTCGACATCGATCAGCAGGGCGCCGACGATACGGCAGAACTCCAACAGCGTGTGCCACTCCCGACCGTTCCGGGCGAGCCGCGACGCCTCCAGACTGAAGACGGCGCCGACCTGTCCCTCACACAACGCGTGCAGCAGGCGTTCGAATCCCGCCCGGCGGGTGCCCGATCCCGACACGCCGAGGTCCTCGTCGATCACGTCGATGTCGTGCCATCCCAGCGCGCGCGCGCGGTCGACCAACGCATACTGTCGCCGCTGGCTCTCGACGTTGCGCTGAACCTGATCCGGCGTGGACTGCCGAATGTACACGCACGCGCTTCGGGCCAGGTGATCAGCGCTGATCGCCGTCATCGGCCCCCTCCTCGGCGATGGCCGTGACCACGGCGCGCAGCCACTGCACCAGCGCGTGGCGCAACTGCTCTTGTACGTCCGGCAGGAGACGTACGGGAAGACTCATTGGCGGATCCGTGAAGAGTGGCCGTTGGCGGCTCCGGGGATGTGGCAGCATCGTGCTCCTCCTTGTGCGCATTGTGCCCGCACGAGGCCAGGATCACGGTGAGCCGTTTGAGTTCGACGAGCGCATCAACCGACAACCGCGCCGTCGACACCACCGCTGCAGACGCGGCCTCAGGATGGGTCATCCAGGCAGGCACCGCCAGTGGCGTCCCGTCACTCTGCCGCACGACGTAGTGGACCTCGCCGTGCAGGTCGTACCGTCTGATCACCGGCAGGCACTGCGCCTGCAGCGGATGGAATCGGTAATGAATGGTGACATCGACGGGCCGCTGCCGATGGGCAGTATGTCGGTCAGTTGTTCAAGGCCCTGAAGCAGAACCTTCGGGTCAAGACCTTCGTCGGCACGTCCGCCAATGCCCTCCATATTCAGATCTGGACCGCGCTCATTGCCCTCTTGCTGCTCAAGTACCTGCAGCTCAAGGCGACGTTCGGCTGGT
>JBBQDM010000042.1:0-6037 GCA_038319675.1 Vicinamibacterales bacterium | reverse complement strand
GGCGTGGGGCCGTGTTCCGGGCCTAACACAAACCCCGACACAACACGCCCCCTCCTATCTTACTCCCACCCTACCGTCCTCCTGCCGCAGCTGCCGCCTCTGGCGGCACCCAACCCGTGAAACAGACGGCGTCCACACTACCCTCCGAGCCTCCATTGGTTCACTAACAGGCGTTTCTCCATGGCCCTCCATGGCCTTCATGGTGGAACGCTTTGCTGACCGGCTGTGGCGCACGGGCCGCACTCATGAATGAGGCGCGTTAAGATGCTGGGGTTGTGTCATCCCCGCGCGTTCGGAACCTGCTGATTCTGCTGGCCCTGTTGATCGGGCCAGTCACTTCGCAAGCGCAGACCCGAGAGGACGCGGCGCAAGTACGTGTGCGACTGACCGCAGGCATTGCGGCGACCGCGGCTCTGGTGCAGTTGATCCCCACCATCCACAACGAACCCGGCGAGCCTCTGCCGGAAGGTACGTTGAGTGGTGACACGGTGACGTTTGCAGGTGTGGCTCCAGGCACCTATGTGATCGCCATTGGCGCCGAGCGTCGTCATCTGGCGCTGACGCCACGAGAGCGCGTGGTGTTTGACGCGGCATCGATGCAGGTCGTCGACCGCCAGTCCGTGGGCGAGGGCCTGCACCTCAACGCGCGCTGGTTCACCGACATGGCCTCCTCACACAATGTGTGGTCGCTGATCGAAACGACAGTCCCGTTCGTGATCGCGGATCGCATGGATCAAGGGGGGCTGGGCACCGGTCGTTCAGCGCTTCTGGCCTCACGCGGGTCCTCATGGACCACAACCCAGCTCACGTTCGGCGGCGCGCAGGTCCTGGCACCCAACGCGCACGGACTGATCCCGTTTGCCCTCGACCTCTCAACCGCCAGTGCCGTGTCGGTCATGTCTGGGCTGGTGCCTGTGGACTACGGCACGCCCGGCGTGGTGGTGGCACTCACGCCCGCCGCGCCGGCGCGACGCCGTTCAGGGAGCGTGGCCCTGTCACTGACGACGCCGGGCATGGTCGGCGAGAATGCTCTCCCCTTGGCTCCCTCCGTCATGCGCATGGACCAGTGGGCGGAAGGCAGCGCACTGTACGCCACGCCGCTTGATGACCGAACAGCCCTCCGACTCTCGGGCTCGCACGCACGGATCCAGTTTCAGGAGCGCGCACGACCGACACTCTGGACGTCTCGCGCGACCACGTTCACCGGCCATCTGACACGGCAACTGCGCGACACCAGTCAGGTGCGACTGCTCGGCACGGTGCAGCGCGTGGCGGCCCCGTACGAAGACCGTCGCCAGTTTCTCGATCGTGACGTGCGCGAGCACGGCACCTTCGCACAACTCGTGTCGAGCTGGCAGCACACGCTCGGCTCGGGCGCGCACCTGGATCTGCGCGCCAGCCTGCAGCAGACGCACTTTCGTCCGGCCATCAACTCGGCACACGGCGGCACGCTCGATCGGGTCTTTGACGGAGTCGTGCCCTCGCCCGCTGCCGAGACCAGCACGACGCAATGGGAACTGGGCGGCACCCTGCATGTGCCGACATGGTCGTGGGCAGGCAGTCAGCACACGCTGCGGGTGGGCGGCACACTCATGCGGACCGCACTGACGTCCACGACGCTGGCGTCACCAGACGTGGCCGAAATGGTGGGAGGATTACCCGCACGTGTCTGGCGCCCGAGTCCCTCTGACGGTCCCGGGCGCCGGAACGTGTTGGCGGGCTCTGTGTTTGTGGGTGACCGCGTGGCCGTCGGTGACTCGCTGACGATTGAAGCCGGCGTGCGGACAGACCTAGCCGTCGGCACGATTCGCGGCAGTGCCGATGTCGTCCGGTGGTCCACCGTCTCGCCGCGCGTGATGGCGCAGTGGCATCGCGGTCCGTTCGCGGTGTTTGCCGGCGTCGGCTGGTACTCCGATCCGCTCAACGTCTCGCAGTTCCGGCACGGTGACCCCGGCGAGACGACCTTCCGGGTCCATCGCTGGAACGACACCAACGGCGATCGGTTGTTCAGCGCCGACGAAGCGGGTATCCGCGTGCTGCTCGCCGGTCGCGGCGCCGGGATCGCCTCCATTGATCCCGACCTGTCGGCACCACGGACGCTCGAATACACCGGTGGCGTGGAACTGCGCCTCGGCCGGCACATGACCCTGCGGTCGGCGGCCATCTGGCGACGGCAGCACAACATTCTCGGCTCGGTCAACACCGGCGTGCCGTCCTCCACGTATCGTCAGCGGTTGATTCCGGATGCCGGCGAAGACTGGTACGGGCCTGACGACGACCGGATGGTGCTGGTGTATGACCGCGATCCGGCCACGTTCGGACGCGACCAGTACCTTCTGACCAATCCCGATGATGCCACCGCACGATACGAGGGCATTGAGATTGTGTGGATGTGGCGCACCCGACCGGTGGAGATGCTGTTTGGTGCCACGGCGTACCGGATCCACAGCTGGGGCGGCCAGCTCGGCTTTGGTCCGCTGGAGAACGATCACAGTGTGATCGGCGAGGTGTTTGAGCAACCCAACGCGCGGCCGCTGCTGCAGGGTCGCAACTATTTCGATCGGGCCTATGTCGGCAAATGGGCCGGCACTGTGCATCTGCCCTTCGACATGCGTTTCGGGTTTGCGGCCCGGTATCAGGATGGGCAACCCTTCAGCCGTGTCGTGGTGGTGCCCGACCTCTCCACCGGCCCTGAGATGGTCCACGCCTTTCAGATTGGCCGGGCGCGCTACACGTATACCCTGACGCTCGACCTGCGTCTGCAGAAGACGTTCACCGTCGGCGAGCGCACGGCGACGCTGCACGTGGATGTGTTCAACGCGACCAATCACAAGAATGAAGTGGATGAATTGGCGCTGACCGAGCCGTTGTATCGCCTGTCCACTGCGGTGCAGCCGCCGGTGACCGCCCGGGTTGGCCTGCGCTTCGGCTGGTAGCCCGGTGCTACAGGCTCCAGGTCGAAAACGGGTGGTGCGACAGGTAGGCGTTGCTGTATCTGAAGTCGGCGGTCACCTCAGGACCGACCCAGACAGGCAGTTCCAGCACATCCTGTTCTGACTGCAGTTCGACTTCTGCGATCACCAGGCCATCATTGGCCTCGTGGAAGATATCCACTTCCCACATGTGCGCCCCCAGTGGCTCCAGGTAGCGGTGTTTGTCCACAACCGCCGGGCACAACTGGTCCAGCAACTCGTGTGCGTCAGTCACCGGGATCGGATACTCAAACTCGAGGCGGGAACACCCTGTCGTGGGGCCCTTGATGGTCAGATACCCACGACCCTCCCGGATGCGGACGCGCACCGTCCGCTCAGGAGAGGAGAGGATGTAGCCTTGTCGGATGTGATCGCCGGCGGTGCGCGGCGTCCAGAGGCCGGGCTGCACGAGGAACTTGCGTTCGATTTCGACAGCCATGGTGCCGGGGGGAAAGATTGGTGGGCGCTGCAGGACTCGAACCTGCGACCACCGCCGTGTGAAGGCGATGCTCTACCAACTGAGCTAAGCGCCCAACCGAGTGAACCGCGCTAGTTTATCAGAGCTCTTAGCCGATGAACAGGGCGTCTTCGTCGTCGCGACCGTATCTGCCCTTATCCTGGCGTGCACGGAACACGGCGATCGCCGCCTTGAGCCCGGCCATGACCGCCGCCCCCTGCTTCACCGGAGCGATGAGCGACTCCTGCACAATCTGCAGCGTGTCGTCCACACGCATCGCGGTGGTGGCCATCAACTGATCAACGCGCTCGACCTGGGTGAGCGCCATCGCGCTCACCCGGCCGGCGTCGTCGGCCACTTTGTTGGCCTTCTGGATGAGGGGCCGCACTTCCGTGCGAAACTCCTGCATCGTCGCGGCCGCGTCCTTGGCTACACGCATGAGCTGCAGCCCCACGGCAATCTGCACGATCGCCATGGTCAGGACCGCGACAGCGATGACCCCCAACCAGACCTCGTTCACAGCGTCTCCTTGCGCACCTGCTCGAACGTCTCGCGTCCGCGCTCGACGGCCGCGTTCAGATTCTCGCGCTGCCGATGCAGGAAGTCGCGGCCTTCACGGGCCACCGACTCCGCCCTTTCGCGACCTTCGCGCGCTTTGTCCGCAATGCGACGCCGGGTCTCTTCTCCGGAACTCGGCGCATACAGCAGCGCCACGGCCGCACCCGCAACGGCTCCCAGCACAAACGCCAACAACACCTGGCCCGACGCGTTATCGTGATTCGACATAGAGGCCTCCTTGCCTGTTTTAGCCACCAAAAATGCTGACCCGCACGGTGAGATGTTTCCGCGGGTCTGCCTTGATCGCCGCGATCAACTCGTTGAAAGAAATCACGGCTTGATTCATGTTGTCATAAAGTGCCTTGTCTTGCAGCAGCTGACCGGCCGTGCCCTGCCCCGCCGCCAGACCCGATACCAGACCGTCCAGGCGCGTCGTCAGCCCATCCAGCCGGTCGTACAACTCCGACTCATTGAGCAACTTGCCGACGGTGCCATCGGTGCGAGCCAACTGGCCACTCATGGTTTCGAGGTTCGTGGCCGTAGTGCTCAGGGAACGGCTCAGCGCCTCGTCGGCGAACAGCCGCCCCAACGGCCCCTCACCCCGTCGGATACCGGCCGTCATGGCCTGCAGGTCATCGAGCGAGGCCTTCATGGCGACGTACGCTGCCGGGTCATTCAGTAGCGCACTCACGGTGCCCTTGCCGGCACTCACCTGTGTCGCCACCGTGTTCGCCTTTTCCAGCAGGGCGGTGAACTCGGCGTACAGCGCGTCATCGGTCACCAGCTTGCCCATGGACCCTTTGCCGGCCTGCACGCCTTCCAGCAACGAACGCACCTGCTCGAGTGTCGCCTCAGCCACCGCGGCCGTCTGCGCCATCCCGCCGCCGCTGGCGGTGGTCTTCAACGTGGCGTTGTCCTGCAGGGGGGTCCCCTGACTGGCGGGACTGATATCCACCAGCGGCTCGCCCAGCAGGCTCAAGCTGCCGATGCTCGCTACTGACCGGTCTGTAATCAGCGGCCGCACGTCCTGCGACACTTCGAGGCCGACGACGATGCCGTCGCCGTCGAAGTCAACCGCCACCACTTTGCCAACGTCCTTGCCGGCGATGCGGACCACGGCTCCGGTCTTCATCCCCTGCACGTCGGCAAATTCGGCCCGCAGCGGATAGCGCTGCCAGGGGAATCCCCCTTGTCCGCCGACAGCAAGAATCAGCATGCTCGCCAGCGCCATGGCTGCCACGGCAACAATGCCAATCTTGAGTTGCGCCCATCCTATCGATCGTGTTCTCGGCATCTTTCTACTCCTCGTGTCAGGCCGACTCGTCCAGCGTCACTTCTCCCACGCCGGACAGGAAAGCCCTCAGATACGGATCCGTCGACTCGCGCAACTCCGGCAGATGGCCTTCAAAGTGCACGCGGCTGTCCTTCAACATGACGAACTCGGTTTCAGCCACCTTCTCGGGAGTCGCCGCGACAATACGCAGCTTTCCGTTTTCACGGATGGCCATGTGCGACGCGATGTAGAACGCGTCACGCAGCTGGTGGGTGACCAGCAGGGTGCCCACCTCCTCCAGATCGCGCAGTTTGATGATTTCGTCATCGACCGTCAGAGCGGTAATCGGATCTAACCCCGTGGTCGGCTCGTCGTACAGCAGAATCTTTGGGCGGGCCGTCAGTGCCCGCGCGATCGCGACGCGCCGGCGTTGCCCTCCGGACAGCTCCGACGGCATTCGGGCGCCAAAGTCGGCCATGTCGACAAACCCCAGGACTTCCTCGACTCGGGCATCCACTTCGGGGATGGGCATCTTCGTGCCTTCAAACAGCTTGTAGCCGACGTTTTCGCGCACGGTCAACGAGTCAAAGAGGGCGCCCTCCTGAAAGACCATGCCGAGTTGGTCGCGCACGGGCATCAGGTCGTCTTCCGATAACTGGTCCACCCGCGTGCCATTAACGTAGATCGCACCGCCGTCCGGCTTGAGCAGACCCAGCACCAGACGCAGCACTGTGGACTTGCCGACGCCGCTGCCGCCGAGCACAATCTTTGCCTGCC
>JBBQDM010000041.1:0-8243 GCA_038319675.1 Vicinamibacterales bacterium | reverse complement strand
GCTCGGCGCCGACGTTGAAGAGCTGGATGACGCCGCTGGCATCGGTCGCGATGCTGGAAAAATTTGCGCTGTTGACGATGGCGGCCTGAAGCGCCCCCGTCTGGAGCAGCGCTTCGGCGCGTCGGGAATCGTTGGCGAGTTCGCCCGCCATCCGGTCCTGAGTGGAATGGGGCATGACAACGTGTAGCACCGCGGCGCGCAGGTGTCAACACTGCAGGGGGCGAGCATCGTGCCGTGCCAAGGGGAAAGCAGATAAGCGAGCGGCAGCCGGGCGTTGCGACGGGGGCACCAGGAGGGGCGGCGGTGGAGTGTTGGGCCAAATGGCGGGTTACTGCGAACGCGCCGGGTTTTGGACCTTGGACCGCGTCGGCGGCGGCAATACCGCGCGCGGATGTGTGCGCGTGCACTGATTCAGCGTCATCACGAGGGGCATCAGGTTGCTGGGCCCACCGAGCGCGTTCCCATTCTCGTGGACAATATGCTCCTCGCCATCTCACGCTTCAAGGTCGCCAACGGCATGGAAGACGACGTCAAGCAGGCGTTCTTCAACCGTCCCCACCTTGTGGACACGGCGGCGGGCTACCTCGGTATGGAAACATTCACGTTGCGTGATGAGCCCAAGGTCTTCTACCTCGTCACGCGCTGGACGAACCACGAAACGTTCAAGACGTGGCACACCAGTCCGGCGCACCACGCCTCGCACAAGGGAATCCCCAAAGGCCTCAAGCTCGACGCTGATTTCACGCAGGTCACCTTGATGGAACGCCTCGCTTCGCCGGAACGCCCGCCCGCGCTGGACGAGTTGACCGCCGACGCTTCGCCGCTGCTCGCGACACTGCTGACCGCCACGAACACGGTGCATTTCTGGTTCGTGGCGCGCGACGGCACCGTGCGCCTGGTCAACGCCGCCGCCGCCGCACAACTCCGCTCCAGCACCGCGCAACTCATCGGCAGTTCCTGCTGGCAGCACCTGACCGCTCCCGACGCGCAGAGCTTACGGGATAAAGTTGCTTCCGGCGACCGCAACCCGAAGGAGAAATTTCTCCTGAACTTTGTCGATGCCAACCAGTCGCCGTTAACTCTGGAGTGTCACCTCGACCTCCAGCCGGATGGCTTCATCCTCATCGGCGAGCCGCCACGCAAGCAGGACGAGGCGTTGCAGGAGCAAGCGCTCCTGCTGAACAACGAACTCACCACGCTGACGAGGGAGAACGTCAGGAAGAGCCGCGAACTCGAACGCGCGCTGGCAGAACTGAAATCCGCCCAGTCGCTGCTGGTACATTCGGAAAAGATGGCGTCGCTCGGCCGCATGACCGCCGGCGTGGCACACGAGATCAACAACCCGGTGGCATTCATCACGAGCAACACCGCCACGCTGCGCCGGGACTTTCAGGACCTGCTTGCTTTCGCTGAAGTCGTGAGAGGGTCGCTGTCGGCACTGGCCTCCGCCGTGCCCACGATCCACGAACGCATCGCCAACACGATCGACGAACTGGAGCTGGATCATCTGGCCGGCAGCGTGCCGAAGAAACTTTCGGACAACCTCGATGGCCTGGAGCGCGTGAAACGCATCGTTCTCGATCTGCGGACGTTCTCACGCCTGGACGAAGGCGACTTGAAGCCTTGCGACATCGCGGAAGCCATCACGTCCACGCTCCGGTTTCTCTCGCCACTGCTTGAGGAACACGACGTGACACTGGAAACGGAACTTGCGACGCTGCCACCCCTGGTTTGTTCGCCGGGGCAGTTGAATCAAGCCATCAGCAACGTCGTCTCCAACGCCATTCAAGCGAGTCGTCCTGGACAGACCGTGAAGATTGGTACATCCGCGCGGAACGGCCAGTGCCTCATCCGGGTTGTGGACAGCGGTGAAGGCATCGCGCCGGAGAATCTGCCGCGCGTGTTCGATCCATTCTTCACGACCCGTCCGGTCGGCTCGGGCACCGGTCTCGGCTTGCACATCGCGCATCAAGTTGTCACCGCGCATCACGGTGAGATCACAATCGACAGCCAGGTGGGACGTGGAACAACGATGACGATTGAACTGCCGTTCAACCCGACGATGAGTGAGCCAGTGAACACTGTGAACCAACCACAAACGCACAACCCATGTTGATTGAACTCGGCCGCGTGTCCAATCCCGGCGTGCTGGTGGTGGATGACGAACCCCAGATTGTGGAAAGCCTGACCGACTTGTTGCGGCGCGACTATCATGTGTTCGGCACCGACGACGTTGAACTGGCCCTCGACATCCTGGAGACCAACGACATCGCCATCGTGCTGACGGATCAGCGCATGCCCAAGACGACAGGCGCGGAATTGCTGGCGCGGGCCGCGGGTATCAGCCCGGACACCTTCCGCGTGCTGCTTACCGGCTACTCGGACATTCAGGCCGTCATCCAGGCGGTGAATGAAGGCCGGATGTATTACTACCTGACGAAGCCGTGGGATACGGAGAAGCTCCTGGACATGGTCGCCAATGCGGCCGCCCATCACAATCTTGTCATCTCCAATCACAATGTGATTGAGCGCCTCGCCGAGCTTACCTCCGGTACCAGTACCAGTACCAGTACCAGTACCAGTACCAGTACCGCCACCGCGACCAAGCCCGCGCCAACGAGCGAGGTCTCCACGTTGGAGAGAGACAATCGCACGCTCAACACCTCCCTCGACGCACTCGTACAATCCTTTGAGCACCTCCAGACCGTCCAGCACCTCATTTCCGCCTGCGTCGAGTGCGGCAGGATCCGCACCAGCCCAACCGACGGCGGGCCCAGTTGGGAGGACGTTGGTGCGTACCTGAAAAGACACCGGATCTTCCTCAGTCACGGATACTGCCCGGGTTGTGCCGAGAATGTGATGAACGCGATGGGCATCGAACCCGAATCCGTGACGGTCGCGGAGTCGGCCTGACCCATGAACGCCATGCCCATTGCCCAGCGGGTACAACTCGCCGAGACCTTGCGCCGCCACAAGCTGAGCGTCGCGGACGTCGTCACTGAGCAGTTTTTCGTGCGTCATCCCGACTGGCCCGCCCGCTACGGCGAAATGGGACGCCAACGCGGACGCGAGGACGCCGCCTTTCACGTTGAGTTTCTGGCCGGAGCGATCGAGGCCGGAGCGGTTGCGGCGTTTGAGGATTACGCGCGGTGGACGACGAACGTCCTGCGCTCGCGCGGCATCACACCCGGGTTTGTCGCGGAGAACTTGCAGCAGGTCGGTCAGGCGTGCGGCGCGGAACTTTCGGAACCCGAACGTGAATGGGTGACAGCCTTTGTCGAGGCCGCCTGTGCTGCGACGGCCGAACCTCCGCCGGTGGCCGCGCCGGACACCCCGCCCCCGGCGAGCCTGGCTTTGGCGCAAAGTGTTTTCATTCAGGCCATCCTCAGGGGACAGCGGCAGGCCGCGCTGAATGTCGCACTGGAAGCGTTGCGCGACGGCCACGCCGCGGCGGAGGTATATGTCGAGATTTTCCAGAACTCGCTCTACGAAGTGGGCCGCCGCTGGGAATCGAACCAGATCACGGTCGCCGAGGAACACATGGCCACCGCCATCACGCAATATGTCGTCGCCCAGATGTATTCCCGGCTCTCCCAGTCCGGAGTCGCCCGCGGCAAGATGATCATCGTCGGCGTGGAGGGTGAACTCCATCAAGTTGGCGCCAACATGGTCGCCGATCTGCTCGATGCCGACGGCTGGGATGTGCGTTTCCTCGGCACCAACATGCCGCACGCCGGCATCCTGAGCGCGGTCGCCGAGCATCAACCCACCGTGCTCGGCCTCTCCGCGACGATGATCTTCAACCTGCCCAAGGTGCGACAACTGATTGACGACGTGCGCGACACATTCGGTGATCGCGCGCCCCACATTATTCTGGGTGGATCCGCTTTTCGCGCCGCGCCCGCGCTCAGCGCCGAACTCGGCGCCGCCGGCTTTGCAACCGACCTGCGCTCCGCTCGTGCTCTGGTCAACCCACTTTCCCGCTGAAGCCGCTAACGGCGTTGCCCCAAGGTGAGGATCAGTCCTTCCGCTTCACGTGCATGTTCGACTCGGTGACCGTATCCTCTCCATCCACCGGATGGTGGTGACGCGCCTGGTCTTTCGCCAGCCGGTTCTTCTCGCTCTTCATGTCCGCGTCATCATGCTGCTCCCGGCCCTCGAACATGCGATCCTTGCCGGTGTCGTCGTGCCTGCTGGTTGCGCCAGCATCGTGATCTGGGTGTGAACGCGAGCTGGCAACTTTCCCAGCTTCCTTGTCCGCTTCCGCTTGGGCGGCGAGCTTCTTGTCGCTCGCGTCGTGCTTGTAGCCACTCTGGTCGTTGGTCATGGTTCAGTCTCCGTGGTTGTACGCAATATAGACTGCATGCCAGCCATTGTGTCCCACCGGTGCGGATGCCGCGCACCGAGGGCAGCGAGTACAACCAGCGCCCGGTTCGACCGAGCACCGTGCCCGCCTTGCGTCGCCCCGAGCTATTTCATCGACTGCACATGCGCCACAAACTGATCGACGGCAATCTCGGTCCCCTGCTGCCAACCGGACGTTTTGTTTGTCTCAAAGTCAGCTTCATCCCGATGCAGCGCCGTGAAGATGTAGCGGGTTCCGGTTCCGACTGTTTCCATCGTGACGATCGCAGTAATCGGGATGTCGTCAAAGACTGCCGGACGAAAGCCGGGAAACAACATCGAAGTCCAGACCAACCGCTCCTGCGGGATGACTTCCAGGAAACAGCCGACGTTGGGAAACGCCGGACCGTCTGCCACGGCGATGTCGATGCTGAAGATGCCTCCCGGTCGCACGTCCAGTTCGCAATCGGCGACACGCCCCCAAGGCTTGGGCATGTACCACTCCTTGAGATGTTCCGGTTTCGTCAACGCTTCCCAGACGAGGTGCCTGGGAGCGTCGATAAACCGTTCGAAGACGAGGTCGAGTTTCGGATTGACCGCGAAGGGCTTGCTCATGATCCTGATTCCTTCTCCTTGAGGTGTTTGACGTACGCGTCGAACCGATCCAGTCGGGCTTCCCACAACAACCGCTGCTCGCCAAGCCAGTTATCAACGACCTTGAATCGTTCGGGTGCGATCTGATAGGTCCGCACCCGCCCGTGCTTTTTCGACTTCACCAGTCGGCTCTGTTCGAGAATCGCCAGGTGCTGAACGAACGACGGCAGTTTCATGTCGAATGGTGCCGCCAGCTCGCTGACGGTGGCTGGTCCGGCGGACAGTTTCTCCAGGACCTTCCGCCGAGTCGGATTGGACAAGGCATGAAAAACACTGTCTGTAGCTGCTGATTGAACCATTCCGGCACCATGCGATGAGTTGGGTTACCCGATCTGCCTGCTGAATGCTATCGCCAAAAATACTTATGTCAATACCTAAGTATGGGGCTCCGTGGTAATTGGAAATCGTGTGGGTGGCGGTATCCCGCGCGGGTGGATTCGGGAGTAGCTTCCTGCTTCCTCCCACACGGCGATCCCATGACGCGTTGGCTCCACTGAGCGGCCGCGGCGCGCTCCATCAAGTCCTTGGCGTCGCCTTCGGCCTCGCCGTCCTCGTCGGTACCACGATCGCCACCGGCATCATGCGCACCCCCGGCGAGATTGCGGCGCACCTCCCCAGTAACGGACTCTTCATCGCTGCCTGGGTGGTCGGTGGCCTCTACGCCTTGCTGGGGGCGATGTCGCTGGCCGAGGGCGGCGTGATCGTGCGACGCTCGGGCGGACAGTATCCGATCGTGCGCCGAGCACTCGGCCCCTATGCCGGCTTCGTGGTGGGGTGGAGCGACTGGTTCTCGACGGCGGCAAGCACCTCCCTGGGGGCGATCGTCTTTGCCGAGTTCGCCACCCCCCTCCTCCCCACCATTCCGGGGGGGATCAAGGCGCTCGCTGTCACCGTGGTCCTCGGTTTCGGCTGGCTGCAGTGGAACGGCGTGAAGAGCGGCGATCTCGCCCAGCAAGTGCTCAGCGGGTTGAAGGCCCTCGCGTTCGCGGTGCTGATCGTTGCCGGCCTCGTGATGACCGTCCCCGAGGTGATGGTCACCGCACCCCCAGTGATGCCGGCTGGGGCGGGTCTCCTCGCCGGTGTGGTACTCGCGCTGCAGGCGGTGATCTTCACCTACGACGGGTGGACCGGCCCGCTCTACTTCGGCGAGGAAACGGTGGATGTCGGCCGCACGATGCCCCGCACGATGATCGGTGGTGTCCTGGTCGTGATCATGATCTACGTCCTCTTCAACGTGGCGATGCTGCGGGTCGTGGGCATCGAGGCGATGGCGGGCGATGCCTTCGTCGCGGGCTCGGCCGGGGCCGTCCTCTTCGGCCCGAAGGGTGACGTCGTCATCCGTCTCGTGGTGCTCGTCGCGCTTCTTGGCGGACTCAATGCCAACACCCTCTTCGCCGCTCGCATCCCGCTCGCGATGAGCCGCGATGGCCTGATGCCCGCCCGCATCGATCGGGTGAATGCCGGTGGCACCCCCGTCATCGCACACGGCGTCTCGGTGGCGGCGTCGCTCATCTTTGTCCTGTCCGGCACCTTCAGCACCGTGCTCGCGCTGGCGGCGTTCTTCTTCGTGGCGAACTACGCGGTCTCGTTCACCTCCATCTTCGTACTGCGGCGCACCGAACCCGATACCCCGCGCCCGTTCCGGGTACCCGGCTTCCCCTACACCACCGGGATCGTGCTCCTCGGCTCCGTCGCTTTCCTGATAGGCTCGGTCATCAGCGACCGCACCAACTCGATGCTCTCGATCGCCCTGCTCGCGGCGAGCTACCCAGCGTACCTGATGGTCAAGCGTTTCAGGAGCACCGCATGACCGATGGCACCGCGTTCACCCGCGCGATTGTCTGCCCACCCGCGGACAGCTACGCCGGCGGGCTCACCACCGCCGGCCTCGGCGCCCCGGATCTGGCGCGCGCGCGTGCGCAACACCTTGCGTACGTCGCAGCACTCGAAACCGCTGGTGTGCAGGTCACGACGGTCCCGTCCGACAGTGGCCATCCCGACGGCACGTTCGTGGAGGACACCGCGATCGTGATCGCGCAGGGGGCCATCCTCTGTCGTCCGGGTGCGCCCAGCCGCACTGGGGAGGTGTTTGTCATGCGCGCCGCCCTCGAGCGGATGCTGGGCCACCAACTCGACACGATCACCGAGCCGGGTACGGTCGACGGTGGCGACATCTGCCAGGCCGGGAGCCATTTCTTTATCGGGTTGTCGCATCGCACCAACGAGGCGGGCGCCGATCAGCTGGCGCGCTGGCTCGATCGCCTCGGCTATTCGTCGAGCACCGTCACCATCGCCGGCGACCCCACGCTACTCCACCTCAAGAGCGGTCTGGTCTGGCTGGGCGCCAGGCAATTGCTGGCAGTGCCATCGCTCGCCTCGCACCCGGCGCTGTCGGCGTACGACGTGCTCACGGTGCCTCTCGACGAGATGTATGCGGCCAACTGTGTGCGAGTCAACGAAGCGCTGCTGGTGCCGGCGGGGTATCCGCGGATAGCGGCCACGTTGGCCGCGATGGGCCATCAGGTGGTGCCGCTCGAGATGTCGGAGTTCCGGAAGATGGACGGCGGACTGAGTTGCTTGTCGATCCGGGTGCCGTAGGCGGCTCAGGCCGATTGCGCCGGCGTGACCGATTGGGTGGCCGTTAAGCGAAGTCGCCGCGCCAGAAAGGCGTAGGCTTGACGGGCGTTTGCTATGTGCCCGCGGAGCCCAGCCGGAACACTCTTGCCAGACGATGCCCAGTTGTGCTGCACGAAGATGATCTTCTGGTCCAATACTTGTTAGCCTACCTGACTTGGGGCTGGCGCCAGGGGACAATCCGTGGTAATGTACTAATGTACAGGTCACCGGAGTTGCCCTTGCAGATCGTCCTTGATGTCTCGGCCCTCCTGGCGGTACTCCTCGGTGAGACCCACCGCGAAGCGGTGGTATCTGCCACGGCCGGGGCGACGCTCGTGGCCCCAGCATCTCTGCCGTGGGAGCTCGGAAACGCGCTGAGCGCAAGCCTGAAGCGCGGACGATTCTCCCTCGCTTCCGCTCAGGCCACGGTGGCCGGGTTTGAGCGAATTCCAATCCGGCTGCTGCCCGTGGACTTGACGAAGGCGCTTGAACTGGCGCAGACCCACCGTCTGTATGCTTACGATGCCTACTTTCTCGCCACGTGCCGGGCGGTTCGTGCTCCGCTCTTGACCCTTGACCGCGGCCTTCGCGCTGCTGCGGTTTCCGCGCGTGTCGCCCTTGTGGAGGTG
>JBBQDM010000040.1:0-8508 GCA_038319675.1 Vicinamibacterales bacterium | reverse complement strand
CGCCGTGCCGAGGCAAAGGAGCGCATTACAGTGTTGAAAAAAGCCCTCGGCCATGGCCCTGAGCCATACGTAAAGGTGAGACCCATTCGCTGTGTAAGATGAGACGCAACTGCTGATTTTGAGACAGTCGTGTAAGTAACTTTCTGGAGATGCACAATGGCACGGTGGAAGCCAAGAGCGAGGGCCTCGGCCTGGGCAGCGAGTTCATCGTGCGCCTGCCGACCCTGGCCCTGGCGGATGGCTCTGATCCGGGCGGTGATTCGGGTGACCATCAGCAGCAATCGCACGCGCCTTCGGGGTACCGTCTGATGGTGGTGGACGACAACCAGGACGCCGCCGACAGTCTCGCCCTGTTGCTCGGATTTCACGGCCACGAGGTCCGGGTCGCCTACAGCGGCATGGCGGCGCTGGAACTCACGAAGGCCTACACGCCGGACGTGCTGTTCCTCGACATCGGGATGCCTGGCATGGACGGGTACGAGCTCGTACGCCGGTTGCGCGAGCAGCCCAGGCTGGAACAGGTGGTCGTGGCGGCGTTGACCGGTTGGGGACAACAGGAAGACCGTCGGCGCACCAGCGACGCCGGGTTCAACTACCATCTTGTCAAGCCGGCCGAACCGGACGCCGTCGAGGCGATCCTGGCCGATTTGAAGCGCTAGCGCACCGACGATCCCGCCGCAGTCAGCGCCCAGGCCGACGTCAGAGAGGCCGCTGCCACACTGACTTGGTGCCGAAGAGAACGGGCGCCCGTTCAGCAAAAAATGCCTGTCAAATGACAGTTTGTCCGTCTACGTCAAAAGACTTCGATCTCCGCCGTCAAGAGCGAGGCAATCACTCGTGTCGCGACGACGCGCTATCGCGGCGTCGCACCGCGCGCCTCAGCGAGCAGCTTCATCAACGTTGGCATGTCCACCGGCTTCACCACATGGTGGTCGAACCCGGCTTCGTGCGAGCGGCGGCGGTCCTCGTCCTGCCCCCAGCCGGTCAAAGCGATCAGCATGACGCTGTTCCCCCATGACTGTTCGCGAATGCGGCGGCACGCCTCGTAGCCGTCGAGCGTGGGCAAGCCGATATCGAACACGATCACGTCAGGCCGAAACTTCCCGGCTTCGTCGACGCCAGCTTGTCCATCGTAGGCGGTGCGAACGTCGTTGCCCGTGAATCGCAGCATCATTGCCAAACTGTCCGCTGCGTCCATGTTGTCATCCACGATGAGCACACGGAGCGACGTCCGGGCCGGCTGCTCCTCTTCAGCGCCCGACGCGTGCGGCGTCGACGCATCGACGACGATCGGCAGCCGCACGACGAACTCGCTTCCCTTGCCCGGACCCTCGCTGCGTGCCTCGACCTCGCCGCCGTGCATCTCCACCAGCCGCTTCGCCAGGGCCAATCCGATGCCCAACCCACCCTGCGACTTCTCCGACGCCCGATCCGTTTGCGTGAACATCTCGAAGATGCGGGGCAACTCGTCGGCGGCGATGCCGATACCGGTATCCTTCACCCGCACCGCGACGTCGCTGCCGCAATGTTCGACGTCCAGTTGGATCAGACCGCCCGGCTCGCCGTACTTGGCGGCGTTGTTCAACAGGTTCATGAACACTTGTGAGAGTCGCGTCATGTCCGCATCGACCATGATCGGTTGCTCCGGGACCGTGACGGTGAGTTCGTGGCCCATGTGCTCGATCAGCGGGCGGCTGGCTTCCAAGGCACTGTGCAGGACTGCCGCCAATGACACACGCTCCTTGCGGAGTTCGAGATGGCCGCGCGTTATGCGGCTGACGTCCATCAAGTCATCGACCAACCGCACCATGTGCGTCAGTTGTCGCTCCATCATGCTGCGGGTCTGCTCAACAGCCGCCACCTGTACGCCCGCCAGCTTCATCACCTGCAAGCCGTTGCGGATCGGTGCCAGCGGGTTGCGGAGCTCGTGGGCCAATGTCGCCAGGAACTCGTCCTTGCGGCGGTCGGCGTCGGACAGCTCGGCGGTGAGTTGTTGCAACGCGGCTTCGTCGCGCTTTCGCTCCGTGATGTCCGTATGGACTCCGACCCACTCGCGGATCGTCCCGTCAGCGTGAAGAAGCGGCACCGCGCGGATCGCGCAGATCCGCCATTCGCCGTCACGGCGGCGGACGCGGTGCTCGAAGACAAACGTGCGTTTCTCGGCCACCGCACGAGCCCACGCATCGAGCGTGGGCTGGGCGTCTTCGGGATGGACCGCCTTTGACCACCCGTACCCCTGGTACTCGTCGGGAGATTGACCGGTGAACTGCTGCCACCCCTCTTGTTCATCGTCCATCAACCCGTCGGCATTATTTGTCCAAATCAGGTCACTCACGGCTGCCGTCGCCGCGCGGTAGCGCTCCTCGCTTTCGCGCAGCGCTTGCTCGGCCCGCTTTTGGCTGGTGATGTCAGTGTTCGTACCAATCCATTCGCGCACAACACCGACCTCGTCCATGACCGGCACGGCATGCATCGCGGTCCAGCGGTACTCGCCGTCATGCCTCCGGAGTCGATACTCCGACGTGACGGGGGTCGACGTCGACACCGCCCCCCGCCAGGCCGCGACGGCCGCCTCCTCATCGTCGGGGTGGACGGCAGTCGTCCAGCGCCACCCGAGTACCTGCTCGACCGTCTGCCCAGTGAACGCCCGCCACGTGGGACTGTCCTCGACCACCTCCCCACCGGGGCCGGTCGTCCACACAATCGGCGCCGAAGCGGTCACGAGCGACCGGAACCGCGCCTCGCTCGTCCGTAGCCGCTCGTTTGCCTCCCGACGATCTGTTACGTCCACGCCCAAGGCCACGACGCCGGTGATTTCGCCGCTTGGATCGCGGTAAGCCTCATACACTAAATCGAGGTACCGCTCCTCCGGCGGCTGGCCGGACTGCCGGACGAGCAACACCCGAACGTTGGTGCCGACGAACGGCTCGCCGTTCCGGTATACGTTATCAAGCAGCGCGACGAACCCCTGCGCCACGAGTTCCGGCAGGGCGTCGCGAACCGGCCGTCCGAGCAAGTCGCGGTGGCCCACGAGTTGGTCGTATCGATGGTTCGACATCTCGAACACGTGGTCTGGCCCCCGCAGCACGCATAGGAATGCCGGGGCCTGGCGGAACACGCCGGCCAGATGCACCCGCTCGGCCTCCACCCGCCGCAGCAGTCGGCCGCGCTCCGCCTCGGCCTCCTTCCTGTCAGTGATGTCCTGAATAACCGCCATTGTCCGCTCTGGGCGGCCCTTGGCGTCACGCAGCAACGTGGCATTCGCGTGGACCCAGACGATATTTCCATCCTTACGCAGGTAACGCTTGTCCTGGTCGTACGAGTCAACCTCCCCACGAAGCAGCGACCCAAGCGCTTTGGTATCGGCATCGCGGTCCGCCACGAAGGTCAGGTCCGCTGGCGTCATATCCACCAGCTCCTCGGCGGAGTAGCCGGTCAGCTCGCAGTACGTTGCGTTCACCCGGATGAACTTCCGGGTCGTCGCAGACACCTGCGCCATGCCCACGGCGGACTGCTCGAAAATCGCGCGGAACTCCGCCTCGCTCGCGCGCAAAGAATCCTCGGCCTCCTTGCGGTCGGTGATGTCACGGCTCACGGCAAGAAGCCGCACGATGCGCCCTCCTTCGGCGTCCCGAACGGGGCTGACCGTGACCTCCCACCATTTCGGCCTCCCCTTCACGGTCGGGCAGTATGCCTCGAACGAGGACACCTCGCCGACCACGGCCCTCGTCACGGAGCGCTCGATATCAGCCTGTGAGTCCGTAGGCCATGTCGCCCGCCATTCCTGCCCGCTCAGCGACCCGAAGTCGTCAATCTCCATCGCGCACATGCCGGGGGCGTTCATGTGCAACAGCCGTCCGTCCGTGTCCAGCACCTTGACGCAATCGGCGGTCCCGTCCATCAAGCTGCGGTTGAACTGCTCACTCCGCCGAAGATGGTCTTCGACTTCCTTCTGGGCGCTGACGTCCGTGCTCGTTCCGAACCACCGGACGACTTGGCCCGCGTCATTCTTGACTGGCTCGACCCGTGTGAGGAACGGACGGTACTGGCCATCCCTCCCCTTCAACGGATACGTCTTGTCGAAGTGGATGCCGGTGGCGATGCATAGCTTCCACCGCTCAAGCAGCGTCGGTAGTTCGCCCAAGTCGTGCACACGCCGCCACCCCGACCCCTTCATCTGCTCCAACGTCGTCCCGGTGTACTCGTACCAGCGGCGGTTGTACCAGAAGACGTGGCCGTTCGCGTTCGCCATCCACGCCAACTGCGGGATCGACTCGGCCAGCGTGCGAAACTGCCGTTCCCGTTCCGCCAGTTCCGCCTCCTGCCGGGCACGCTCGCTCACGTCGCGGAACACCAGCACACACCCCAGGACCTCACCACCCCTGCGCCGGATCGGCGCGGTACTTTCGTCAATGAGACGCTCGGTGCCGTCCCTGGCGATGAGGATCGGATGGTTTGCCAGTCCGCCCATGATGCCCGGTGCCAGCGCCTTGGTCACCGGGTGTTCGACCGTCTGTCGGCCGGTCGCATGCACGCTGCGGAACACCGCGTCGAGAAGCTGCCCCGTTGCCTCGGCGGACGTCCATCCCGTGAGTGATTCCGCCACGGCGTTCATAGTGGTGATGCGGGCGTTGATGTCCGTCGTGATGACCGCATCCCCAATGTTGGCGAGGGTAGTTTGCAAACGCTCCGTCTGCTCGGCGAGCGCGTGTTCCGCGGCTCGGCGGGTGATGACTTCCTGCTCCACGCGTCGCCGCTGCATTTGGGCGTCCTGGCGGGCTTTCCGCCGCGACGCAAACATCGCGACGAAGGCGAATCCGACGACGCCGTAGAGGGCGAGGCCGACTTGCGCTTCGGCCCCGTCTACGCCAAAGCCGGGGCGTAGCGGGAGGAGGAAGACGGCGGCCGACACCCCACCAGCGACCAACGCCAGTAAGCCGGCGCGTGTCCCGCCGTTCCACGCGGCGAAGCTTACGGCGAAGAACAAGGTGGTGAAGGGGAAGGTGTCGTGCAGCAGCGGGTCAAGCAGCAGGCGAACTACGACCGCCACCGCGACGGCAGCGAGTGACACGAGGTACGAAATCAGCGACGTCCTCATATCCTCTCCCGTTGTCCCGCCATGTCTGCCGATATCGATCTCGGCGCAAGCGTGCCTGATGCGCCGCCGGACGCCCGTACCCACAAGCGCGGAGTAAGGGTAACGATGAACGAGGGCGCCTGCCACATGGCAGCGCAGGTGCGTAGCCGTCCCTCAATATGCGGCTGTACGTTTAATCAGCGTGGTCAGCATCGACGCTGGCTCCGTTGCTCATGACAATGGTACGAAGCTCGACCGGGCACGCTTTCAACGCCTTGCCCAGCTCATCATCGTCGGCATACGAGAGTTGCCTCAGCGTACGATACTCCACGGACAGCTCGACGGTCTCGTCAACGAATGGCCAAGGGGCAACCCGAATGCAGTCGGTGTCGTCCTGCCACAGTTCGAATCGAGTTCCACCGTGATTGGTGATGATCTCCAGGCGACGATGCATCGCAGGCACATCGTTACCGCAAAGGATGAGCGAGAATCGATCACAAAAGTGCATCCAATCGTAAGTGTCTTGCACCAGTGAGGGCTCGATCCGTAATCTCGCCAGGGTCGCCTCGCGACGCTTCGCTTCTGCGTCCAGCAGCTGCTGCATCTCAGCTGTTGTATCTTCGCCACGATACAGAGTGTCGGCATGCTTGGATTGCATCACGCCCAACCACGAGTGCTTTCGAAACGCCTCGTCGATATGAGCCTGCGTCTCGTCAGCTCGCTCGTCATCCTTCATCGATACCAGCGTGAAATCGCGTGGCGCACCTGCCTCCGTCAACTGCTCCTGTTTTCCCTTTTCATACACCCGATGCAGGTCGTCATGCAATCCGATGGCGACCTGTGTTTCAAACCAGAATGGCAGTGATCTCGCAGCTTTCAGGCAGCTGGCGATTCGCTGCGCGAGCAAGCCATGGGTCGTGTGGAACACGACCGTCCAACCTTGAGCCACGCTTCGTACGATCATCTGCGATTCACTCTGCTCGATTGTTTACGCCACTTTCGCGACGTTATTGCACGCAATGGCGCCATCGCATAGGCCGCTCACCCGCCGTCTGCCTCTGAAACTCCGGATCATTAACGCGCGGTTCCCGTCCAGATCGCCGATCGCGCCCAAGAGGAGCGACGCTTAGCTTCTCCGTGCACCGTGCGCGACCGTTGTGCGCGCGCCCAACGTCCGCCAGCCTGGAGTGTTGCCCATGTCCGAGAAGAAGATCATTGCCGTTGTCGGTGCCACCGGCGCGCAGGGCGGCGGACTTGTCCGCGCGATCGTTGCAGACCAAGCCGGTGAGTATGCAGCACGAGGACTGACGCGCAAGACGTCGTCCGACGGCGCGAAGGCGCTGGCCGACGCCGGTGCCGAGGTCGTCGAGGCCGACCTCGACAGCGAAGACAGCCTCACGCGGGCGTTTACCGGCGCCTACGGCGTGTTCGGCCTGACCAACTTCTGGGAGCACTTCTCGGGCAAAAAGGAGCTCGCGCAGGCGACGAATATCGCCGAAGCGGCGAAGCGTGCCGGCGTGAAGCATGTGGTGTGGTCCACCTTCGAGGACACGCGTGATTCCATCCCGCTGACGGACGACCGCATGCCCACGCTGCAGGGCAAGTACAAGGTGGCGCATTTCGACGCGAAGGCCGAGGCGAACGCGGAGTTCACGAAGCGTGGCGTGCCCACCACGATGCTGTACACGTCGTTTTACTGGGAGAACTTCATCAACTTGGGCGCGGGTCCCGCCAAGGGTCCGGATGGTGTCCTGGGTCTCACGATGCCGATGGGTGACAAGCGGCTGCCCGGCATCGCCGCCGAAGACATCGGCAAGGCGGCCTACGGCGTGTTCAAGGCAGGCGACACCTACATCGGGAAGACCGTCGGCGTGGCTGGCGATCATCTCACGGGTGAACAAATGGCTGACGCATTCACAAGTGCGCTCGGGCAGACGGTGCGCTACAATGACGTGCCGCCGGAAGTCTACCGGTCGTTCCCGTTTCCCGGCGCCGACGACATGGGCAACATGTTCCAGTTCAAGCGCGACTTCAATCGCGACTTCGTCGGCGCCCGCGACATCGAGGCGACCCGGAAGCTGAATCCGGAGCTGATGACCTTCGCCGCGTGGCTGGCGAAGCATGCCAAGGAGATTCCGCTGGGGTAGCTTGAGACGCCGGCCGTTGGACGGTTGCCGATTCCTGCGATACTATAGGTGGAGCCGGTGCCGCCACGCGGCACCAATCCCTCCAGGGAGGTCATGATGGCGCTGATGAATCGCACCATGCAGCAGGGCCTCGCGGTGGGGTTGATCGCCTACGCGGCGGTGGCGCTGTTCTACGGCGCCTTCGACCTCCTCGCAGCGCGCGGGACACTGTTCACGGTTGACCTGCTCGGCAAGGCGGTGTTCCGGGGGCTGCGAGATCCCAGCGTGCTGCAGTATCCCATCGCGCCAGACATGATGGCGATCCTCTGGTACAACGGGGTGCACCTGCTGCTCTCCCTGGGCATCGGGGTCGTGGTGACCCGATTGGTCGGGGAGGCCGAGCAGCGGCCGGCGCGGGCACCGCTGATCGTGCTTGCCATCGTGGCGGGCTTCGTCGTGACGGTCTTCGTCGTCGGCCAATTGACAGCGCCGATGCGCCCGCTCCTGCCGTGGTGGTCCATCGTGGTAGCCAACGGACTCGCCACACTCACGGCCGGCGCCTACCTGATGCACGAACGGCCGGGACTCTGGCGCCGGCTGATGCCTATTGGCGGACCATCCCGGTAACTCCCTCGCCAGGCCCTACCCGCACCACCCAATCTCCCGCCTCACGCCGCACGGCGGGATTGTTCCACGTCACCGCGGCGCTGCCAAACGGATCGCGCAGCCGCAGCACACCGCCCGGCCCCGCCACGATGCGGACCGAATCCACCACCCCGCCGCGACGCCAGGCACTCACCCGCCAGCCGCCATCGGCGCGGAGTGCCCGGAAGCTCACGTCTCGCCATGCTGTGGGTGTCGCCGGGAAGACGGTCACCGTGGTGCCGTCGCTCCGGAGCAGCATCTCGTGCACGGCGTCCATGGCGAGGAAGTTCCCCTCCAGCGTGAAGGGGCGATAGGTCATCGAGCTCAGGCCGCGCCCCGACTGGTCGCCATTGGCATGGAAGCCATTGCGCAGGGTGAAGGCGAGGTAGTCACTCAGGTAGCGGAGTGCCTCGTCGCCACGATTGGTGCGCGCCAGAATCGCGCTGAACCAGGCGAAGGAGTAGCCGGTCCACTCCCTGCTGCCGTACTTGGCGATGGTGTCCACGGTGTGCCGCACCACGGTGGAGTCGGCACCCTCGGCGCTGAGCAGGCCGAGGGGATGGATCGCCATCGCGTGGGAGAAGTGGCGATGCGATGCGACGTACTCCTCGCCGAGCGCGAACGGCAGCGAGCCGGTGGTTCCCTCGGGCCCCATCGGCT
>JBBQDM010000039.1:0-8780 GCA_038319675.1 Vicinamibacterales bacterium | reverse complement strand
ATTGGGCGTGGGGTTTCTTTTGCGTCCCTCAGGGTTGCAGACAATGACACCCGCCGTCTTTTCTTTTCCGACCGCCCTCCTGCCGCACGGCCAGGCAAAGCCTGGCCCCCAACCCTCACGCATTTCCTCATGGATCCTCATGGAACCTCATGGTGGAATCGCTCTATTGCGCGGCAGCAGAGAACGCTGCGACAGTTAGTCGTCGTTGCGGAAGCGGCCACGGCCGCGCGAGGCTTTGATGCGGCCGCGGATCACCTTCTCGGCAACACGGGCCTGCTTGGAGGCGCGGGAGGGTTTGGTCTTGCGGCGGGACTTGGGCACCACAAATGCGAGCTCGAGCAATGCCGACAACCGGGCGCGTGCAGCATCACGGTTCGCCGCCTGCGTGCGGTACTCGCGACTGTCGATCACCAACACATCCTCACTGGTCAGCCGACGCCCGGCGAGCACACGCAGGCGGAGTTTGACGCCGTCAGGCAGTTGTGCACGCGCGAGGTCGAGACGCAGTTCCACGGCCGTGGCCACCTTGTTCACGTTCTGACCGCCAGGCCCGGAGGCCCGCACAAACCGTTCGGTGATCGGTAACGTGTCGAGGTCCACCGTTATCCCTTTTTCTCCGCGCTCTGGTGATATTCCTGCAGGCTCTTGACGGTCAGCCCTTCCTCACGCAACGCCTTGATGGCGCTGACGGCGGCGGCGGCGCCGGTGAGCGTGGTGATCGCGGGGATGCCCTGCAACATCGCGGCACGACGCACGGCGCGGTCGTCGAAGAACGACTCGCGACCCAGCGGCGTGTTGATCACGAGATGCACGGCCTTATTGACGATTTCGTCACCAATGTGCGGCCGGCCTTCGTTGATCTTGAACACAATCTCGGCGTCGATCCCATGCGCGCGCAGGAAGACGGCCGTGCCCCGCGTGGCCATGATCGAGAACCCCAGGTCCACAAGCCCGCGGGCGACCGCCACCACGTTGGGTTTGTCGCTGTTGTTCACGCTGATGAAGGCCGTGCCTTCACGCGGCAGATGTTGCCCTGCGCCCATCTGCGCCTTGGCAAAGGCCGACCCGAACGTCTCGGCTCCACCCATCACTTCTCCGGTCGACTTCATCTCGGGCCCGAGCAGCGTATCCACACCAGGGAACCGCACAAACGGGAAGACCGGCGTCTTGACGAAGTAGCCAGACACCGTCAAATCCTCAGTGAGGCCCTGCTCGGCGAGTGTCTTGCCAATCATCACATTGGCCGCCACCTTGGCCAGCGGCACACCGGTGGCCTTCGACAAGTACGGCACGGTGCGTGATGCACGCGGATTCACCTCAAGCACGTACACCACGTCGTCTTTGATCGCGAACTGCGCGTTCATCAGACCCACGACCTTGAGCGCACGCGCGACACGACGCGCGTAGTCGCGAATGATGCCGACGTGTTTGTCGCTGAGCAGATACGGCGGCACCACACACGAGCTGTCGCCCGAGTGAATGCCGGCCTGTTCAATGTGCTCCATGATGCCGCCGATGATCACCTCGCCTGTGGCGTCGGCAATCGCGTCGACGTCGATCTCGGTGGCGTCCTCCAGGAACTTGTCGATCAGGATCGGATGCTCCGGCGAGAGCTGCACAGCCTGCCGCATGTAGCGGTCGAGCGAGCCGGTGTCGTACACGATGGCCATCGCACGACCACCGAGCACATACGACGGACGCACGACCACCGGGAAGCCGATGGACGCGGCCACGTCACGCGCTTCCTCCGGCGTATGCGCCATGCCGCTGGCCGCCTGCGGAATGCCGAGTTCCCACAACAACTTCGAGAACCGTTCGCGGTCTTCGGCCAGGTCGATCGAGTCAGGCGACGTACCCAGAATGCGGATGCCCGCCTCCTGCAGACGCAGCGCCAGCTTCAGCGGCGTCTGGCCGCCGTACTGCACCACACACGCCACATCCCCACCACCCTGGCGTTCGCGGGCGACGATGGCGGAGACGTCTTCGAAGGTGAGGGGTTCAAAATAGAGCCGGTCGACCGAGTCGTAGTCGGTCGAGACCGTCTCGGGATTACAGTTGACCATCACCGTCTCGTAGCCCTGGTCGCGCAACGCAAACGCGGCGTGACAGCAGCAATAGTCAAACTCGATGCCCTGCCCGATGCGGTTCGGTCCACTGCCCAGGATCACCACCTTGGCTTTGGGCGTGGGCTCGGACTCACACTCCTGTTCGAACGTGCCGTACATGTACGGCGTGAACGACTCGAACTCGGCTGCACACGTATCGATACGTTTGTAGGCGGCGACCAGTCCGTGTTCCAGGCGCCGTGCGCGCACGCTGTCTTCGTCAATCCCCAGCAATATGGCGATGTCGCTGTCGGCAAAGCCCGCGCGTTTCACTTCGCGCAGCAGGTCCGCCGACAAATCCCGCGCGCCCACCGTGCGCAGCGTGCTGGCGAGATCCGTCAGTTGCTGGAATTGCGTGAGGAACCACAGGTCCATCTTCGTCAGCCGCTGGATGTCTTCGAGGCTCCAGCCACGCTCCAGCGCGCGGAACACCGCAAACATCCGACGGTCGGTCGGGATCCCCAACGCCCGCTGCAACGCCGCATCGTCTTCATGCTCAAACGCGGTGCCCGGGGCCGACTGCCCGAACAGACGACCACTCCGGCCGAGTTCGAGCGAACGGAACGCCTTGAGGAAAGCTTCCTTGAACGTACGGCCGATGGCCATCGCCTCGCCCACCGACTTCATCTGTGTGGTCAACGTGCGATCGGCAGCCGGGAATTTTTCGAACGCCCAGCGCGGCACCTTCACCACCACGTAGTCGATCGTGGGTTCAAAGGAGGCGGGTGTCAGTCGGGTGATGTCGTTCTTGATTTCGTCGAGTCGATACCCAAGCGCGAGCTTTGCGGCGATCTTCGCAATCGGGAAGCCCGTCGCCTTGGAGGCCAGGGCCGACGAGCGCGACACGCGCGGGTTCATCTCGACGGCCACCAGCCGGCCATCCTCGGGGTTGATCGCAAACTGGATGTTGGACCCACCCGTCTCGACGCCTACGCGACGGATGATGCGACGTGCGGCATCACGCATGCGCTGATACTCGCGGTCGGTCAACGTCAGGGCGGGCGCCACAGTGATGCTGTCACCGGTGTGCACACCCATCGGATCGATGTTTTCGATCGAGCAGATGACCACGAAGTTGTCTTCGCAGTCGCGCATCACCTCGAGTTCGAATTCCTTCCAGCCGATCACCGATTCTTCGACAAGGATTTCGTGCACCGGGCTCATCGACAGGCCGCGCCCGCAGATGTCCTTGAACTCCTCGACGTTGTACGCGATACCACCACCGACGCCACCGAGCGTAAACGACGGGCGGATGATAATCGGGAAGCCAAGAATGTCGGCCGCTTCGAGCGCCTGCTCCATCGAGCGGGCGTAATGGCTCACGGGCACGTCGACGCCGATCGAGCGCATCGCCTCCTTGAACTTCAGGCGATCCTCGGCCACCTTGATCGCCGGGATCGAGGCGCCGATAAGCTCGACGTTGTATTTCTTGAGGACACCCGCCTCCTCAAGGTCCACGGCGAGATTGAGCGCCGTCTGTCCGCCCACGGTCGGCAGGATGGCGTCCGGCCGTTCGCGCGCGATCACCTTCTCGACCGCTTCGACGGTCAGCGGCTCCACATAGGTGCGGTCCGCCAACTCGGGGTCGGTCATGATCGTCGCCGGGTTGCTGTTGACGAGAATGACCTCCAGCCCTTCGTCGCGCAGGGCTTTGCAGGCCTGCGTGCCGGAGTAGTCGAACTCACAGGCTTGACCAATCACGATCGGCCCGGAGCCGATGACAAGTACACGTTTGATATCAGTTCGTTTTGGCATGGTCCGTTACGCCTTCTTGTCCATGGCTTGCACGAACTGGGCAAAGAGATAGTCCGCGTCGTGCGGCCCAGGGGCCGCTTCAGGGTGGTACTGCACACAGAACGCCGACTTCGACACATGCCGAAGCCCTTCGACGGTGCCGTCGTACAGATTCAGATGGGTGACCTGCACATCGTGCGGGATCGTGTCGGGGTCGATCGCAAAGCCGTGGTTCTGCGAGGTGATTTCGATTTTGCCCGACGCCAGATCCTTCACCGGGTGATTGCCGCCGCGATGACCAAACTTCAGTTTGTAGGTCTTCGCGCCAAACGCCAGACCCATAATCTGGTGACCGAGGCAGATGCCGAACACCGGCACGCCGGAGTCGACCAACGTCTTTGTATTGGTGATGGCGTAGTCGAGCACCGCCGGGTCGCCGGGGCCGTTCGACAGGAACACGCCGTCCGGTTTCATTGCGAGCAGGTCGCTGGCCGGCGCGGTGGCGGGAAACACCCGCACATCACACCCGTGCGCGGTGAGCCGCCGCAGGATGTTCCACTTCATGCCGAAGTCGTACGCGGCCACCTTCAGGCGCCGGGTGCGAGCGGGCACCATCGGTACAAACTCGTCAAATTCGGTCTCGCCGTCGGAGGGCGCCCAGTCAAACGGGGCGGCACACGTGACGCCGCGCACCAGGTCTGCGCCTTCCATCGATGGAATCGCGCGTGCACGTGCCACCAGCTCCTCCACCGGGGGAATCGTGCCGGTGGCAATCACGCCGCGCATCGCGCCGACCGTGCGCAACACGCGTGTGAGCGCCCGTGTATCGATGTCGGCGATGGCCACAATGTTGTGCTGAACGAGGTAGTCGCGCAGGGTGCCGATTGACCGCCAGTTGCTGGCCATCGGCGACTCGCTGCGAATGATGAACCCGGCCACCTGCGGCGCGCGCGCTTCCTTGTCGTCCTCATTCACGCCGTAGTTGCCGATCTCCGGACACGTCATCGTGACGATTTGTCCGGAGTACGACGGGTCGGTCAATACTTCCTGGTATCCGGTCAGACTGGTGTTGAACACCACTTCCCCGGATGCGTCGCCAGCGGCGCCCACCGAGCGCCCCCGAAACGTCCGTCCATTTTCCAACGCCAGTACTGCGTCCATACACTCCCTACATCAATTCCAACGACACCTTCACCGGCGTCACCTGCCCTGCCCGCACGACCACCGTGGTCGTCACACTCTTGTGCCCCGCCAGATCGAGACGAATCACGTGCGACCCCGGCGACAGCTCGGGCACCCGAATCGGACTGGTGCCCACCACCCGCCCATCTATTGTGACCTGCGCACCGGCCGGCCGTGTGTCCACATACACCGTGCCCGTGGTGGCCACCGGCGGCGCGGCCACGGCCCGCTGCAGCGGCACGGTCACATCACGCGACGGCACCGCCCGCGACACGGTCACCCGTACCACACGCGACTGATATCCGTTCAACGACACCGTCACGTTGTAGGTGCCAAACGGCAAATCGCGCACGGTGGCCGGAGTGGTGCCACGGTTACGGCCACTGATCATCACCCGCGCTCCTGCCGGCTCCGATCGCACCAACACACGACCACGTGTGGGTGCAGCGGCCACCGCGGGCGGCGGCGCAGGCGATTGTGCAGACGTCTGTGCAGGCGTCTGTGCAGGCGTCTGTGCAGGCGATGGTGGGGCCGCGTCCACCACGACCTCCGTCTCGTTCGGCGCCTCAACAGCCTCCCCGGGGGACAGCCAGTAGCCAATCGCGGCACCCACCAGCAGCGCGCCGACAATGGCGGCCGCGATCGTTCCCGGTGACCACGACGCCGCCGGTGCCGGCGCAGACACCACAGGCGCAGGCGACTCGGGCCATCGCGACGATGGTCGCGAGAGGGCGGGTAACGAGAGCGGCGCGTCGATCACGGGCGCGGCACGCATGACGTCCCGGCTCGCCTCGTCGTTTCGCTCATCGTCTCGCGCATCGTCAAGAACATCGTCTGGCTCGTCGTCCACGGGGTCTTCAGGCGCGGCGGCGTCCTCATCGGCGCTGTCAGTGACCGGCTCGATTCGATCAAAGGGCAACCCCGGCGCAAGAGCCGCAGCGTCCTCGTCAACGTCTGCTGTGACGACACTTTCCGGCGTCTCGACGACGACGGGCACGACCACGACTGGGGTCTCACCTGTCTCGAGCGCGGCGACAAATGCGGACGGCGTCGGGTAACGGTGCGCGGGGTCATCGGCGAGCACACCCGCCAACGCCTTGCGAATCGCGACACGCTGCTCCGGCGTGGTGCCTGTCGGCAATGCGCCGTCCTGTTCGCCGCTGCCGGCGGGCCGACGGCCGGTCAGCAGTTCGTGCGCGAGCACGCCGAGCGAGTACACGTCCGCGCGAAGGTCCCACGGCTGCCCGGCCACCCGCTCCGGGGCCGCGTAGGGGCGCCGCACGGGCGCCTTGATGCCGAGGTCGTCGAGTGCGCGCACGACGCCGAATCCCCCAATGCGTACCTCAGCGGCGCCCGGATCGGTGTCGGGACTGACAAACACATCGCGCGGATGCAGACCGCCGTGTCCGTGCCCGGCTTGCCAGCCCGCTTCGAGCGCTTCGGCCATCTGCCGCAGCAGCGGCAACGCCCGCTCCAGCGGCGCCGGGGCCAGACGCCGGAGGGCCACATCGAAGGTTTCAGAGGTGACGTACTCGGAGGCCAGAAACGCGGTCATGCCCTCAAGACCCGCCCCTACCGCGGGCACCACACGTGACGACGGGATCGGGGTGGCCACCACGGTGCGCAGGGACTGGGCCAGGCGCGCGGCCATTTCGGGCACGATGTCGAGGCGGAACGCCTTGACGGCGATCAGCCGCTCACGCTCGGGCTCGAAGGTACGAAAAACAGGTCCCAGAACGCCACTGCCAATTTGATGCAGGACGCGAAATGTGCCGAAGGCAGGCGGCGCGGTGAACCCGGCGGAGTCGTCGTATGGCAGTGAATAAACTCCTGAAATGATCACTGCACTTTAACACGCCGCCACACCGACGGTAGGGCCACTGTAGTAAATTGACTGCGTGATTCGTGATGCCATCGACCTGAGGCGGTTCCCCTGGATTCGACCGCTTGTTGCCGCCTACTCTTCAAACTTCGATAGCGTCGCCAGTCTTTTTTCCGGCAACCCCGCCGATCCGGCGGCCTGGGTGTCGACGATCGCCCGTGTGCAGCAATCCCCGCGTGATCGTGCGGGCCTCGCGCGTGTACTCACGGCGCAGCTGGAACGCCGGGGCTCACACAGCCACGCGCGCGCCGCCGCCACCCGCCTCGCCGATGCCGAAACCGTGGCGGTTGTCACCGGCCAGCAGGCCGGGCTGTTTGGCGGGCCGCTCTACACGCTGCTCAAAGCTGTCACCGCGATTCGCCTCGCGCGCAAGGTGTCGGCCCGTCACGGCATCGCCGCGATTCCCGTCTTCTGGGTCGAAGCCGAAGATCACGACTGGGACGAAGTGCGTACGGCCCGCGTGCTCGACGCCGAACTCGCGCTGCACGAAATCACCCTGGACACGCTCGAGGGTGCCGGCACCAAACCCGTGTCGTCACTCGTGTTGGACGACGGAATTGGGGATGCGCTGGGCACGCTGGAATCGGTGCTGCCACCCACTGAGTTCACAGCCGAGCTGATGACGCGGCTCCGCACGCACTATCAGCCGGGCCGCCGGATGGGCTCCGCGTTTGCGGGCTGGCTCGACGACCTGCTCGGCCGCTACGGTCTGGTGGTCTTTGAAGCCGCCGACCCGGCCGCCAAACCGCTCGTGGCGTCGCTGTTTGCGAAGGAACTCGACACGCCCTGTCGCACCACACACTTTGCGAAGAGCACGGGCGATGCGATGCGCAAGCTCGGCCACGACCCGCAGGTGGAACCTGGCGACGACAGTGTGGCCTTGTTCTACATGGGCGGCGGCAACCGCGTCTCGATCAAGCGGCGCGACGACGGGTATGCGCTGGGCGAGACGATGCGCCCACTCTCGGAGGTGCAGGAGGAAGCAGCGGCACATCCCGAACGCTTCAGCCCCAACGTGTTGCTGCGCCCGATCGTGCAGGACCGCCTCTTTCCGACGGTCTGTTACGTGGCGGGTCCCAGCGAACTGGCGTATCAGGCGCAGCTCGGCGAAATCTACAAGGACTTCGGTGTGGAGATGCCGCTGCTCTATCCGCGCGCCAATGCCACGTTGCTCGACTCGGCGGCCGTGCGGTTTCTTGAGAAGTATCAGCTGCCGCTTGAAAGCCTGCAGCCGCACGACGAAGCCGCGCTCAATCGTCTGCTGCAGAGCCAGTTGCCGCCGGGGCTTGAGGACGGATTTGTTGCCACCGCCGCGGACGTGCGTGAGCACATCGAGGCACTCAAGGCCACCATCGCGACCGTGGACCCCACGCTCGCCGGCGCGGTCGACACCACGATCGACAAGATGCAGGACACGCTCAAACACCTGCACGCGAAGGTCATCTCAGCCAGCAAACGCAAGGACGACACCCTGCGCCGACAATTCGTGCGCACCCAGCAGCTCGCCTTCCCCGAAGGTCACCCCCAGGAACGCATCGTCGACCTCGCGTTTTTCCTCAACCGCTACGGGCAGGCGTTGTGTGATCGGCTCATCGAGGGATTGCCGCTCGACATGGGCAAACATTACGTCGTCACCCCATAACGCCGTTACGCCCGTCCGGACTTCAGAGCCTTTCAACATGGAGGTCATGGAGGGCCATGGAGAAATACGGCGCCCGCGTCTGACGATCGGGTTGGGTGCCGCCAAGGGCGGCAACTGCGGGAGGAGGACGGTCGTGGGGGTGTTTATGGGGGGGGGGTTGTTTTGTTTAATTAGGTGCTAGAGGGACAACCCACAACCAAGTTTGTCTACGGGGAGACAAGCCCCCCCCCCGCGC
>JBBQDM010000038.1:0-11499 GCA_038319675.1 Vicinamibacterales bacterium | reverse complement strand
CGTGTACGCCTTGCAATCCTGCTTGATGTTGCGGCAGTTGTACAGTTGCAGGCTGGTGATCACCACGTCGCGATCGGTGTCGTTGCGCAGGTAGATGTCGCGCGCGCGAGGCTCGCGGACCTCCACCGACCAGGTCTGGAGCGAAACCCCCGGGACCGGCTGGGGTTCTGGGTTGACCGTGCTGGCGCACGCGGCAAGAAGGACAATGGCTGCGACGCAGGCAGGGAGTTGCCGCATGGAAGCTCTCAGAGGAGTGGTGGTGACGAGGAAAGATCATAACGCCCGATCCCGACCTGCGGTATGCGGCCGCTGGAGACCGGCCCGCAGGCTACACAGACGTTGCCGGCCGGCGTCGGAGCAGCGCGCCCATTTGTAACTCCGTGCCACTCACCTTCCTCGACTACCGCACAGGACGGGACCTGGCGATAGAAGCAGTCATGCAGAGAGAGGGGCCGTAGGTACCGCCGATCGCATCGATTACCCATCACCCTTCAACCCTTCAACCTCTCAACCCTTCAACCCTTCAACCCTTCAACCCTTCAACCTTTCAACCCTTCAACGGTCCCCTCTCTGGTGCTTTCACCGCGGTCTCCCGGGTGCTCATGGCAACTGGCGGACCACCTAGCTCGGGCCTTGCGCCGCTTTTCCTGCAGGAGTACCATAGACCGATGTTCCGGCCACTCATGCCACGAGTCACGTCGTTGTCGCTCATGCTCGCGGTTGGCTTCTCGCTGCCCGCGTGGGAGCTCCAACACGCGACGTCGCATCGCGATTCGGGACACTCTGTGTCAGTTCACGCAGGGCCGGGTATTCATTCGCAGGTGTTGGACGGATCCCTCACGGCACACGACCACGACCCGGATCATGAGCACCTGACAATTCAGGCGCTCATCAAGCCGTCCGGAGAATTGTCCCAGGCGGATATCCCGATCCCCGCTACGGCGCCGGAATTTCGGGCCGCCACCGTGACAGTGGTGATCGCCCCCGTCTCCACACCACCGGCCCGCGCAAGCCCCAGCCACAACGGCCCCTCTCAGCCCCGCGCCCCTCCGCTCACCTAGCTCACTGCTGGGTGCGCGTCTTTCCGTCGCACCCGCCCTCCAAGTAGTCATCGAAACAACTTGCAAACGAACAGCTCCCGGCTCACAGCCGAGGCCGTTCGCGCCAACCCATCATGGGCCACCCGGGGTGTAGAGACGTGAAGATGTCACTTTTGGAATCGTCGGCCACATTGAGCGCGATTTTCGTGCTCGCCGCATGTGCGCGAGCCCCTTCGCCAGCACCGGGTCCCTCCGCCCAACCTTTGGGACGCGACGTGCCAGTCTATCAACCAGCCCTGGGCGAGGCGGCACAACCCATCGGCCCCGACGCCCAGAATCCCCCAGCGGAAATGTCGCTACGCGACGCGATCGCACTGGCGCTGCTCCACAGCCCCGACTTGGCGGCCTATGCGTGGGAGACGAGAGCGCGTGAAGCGCGATTGGTGCAGGTCGGGCGGCTGCCTAATCCGGTGATTGGCGTGCTTGCGGAAGACGTTGGGGCAAGCGACAACCTCGGCACAGATCCCGCCGGACAGGGGGTCGTCCGACCGCAAACGACCATCCATCTCAGCCAGCTGATTGAGCTTGGTGGGAAGCGTTCCGCCCGCCGGAGTGTTGCGGCGCGCGATCGCGATCTGGCGGGGTGGGACTACGAAATTGCCCGCATCGACGTCCTCACCCAGACAACACATGGATTCATTGACGTACTCGCGTCGCAAGAGTTATTCGCGCTGGCCGCCTCGACTGCGCAGCTCGTTGAAGCAGTAGAGCAGAGCGTCGCTGGTCGGGTTGAAGGCGGTGTCGTCTCCCCGATCGAGCAGACCAGGGCCGCAGTGGCGTTCGCCAACGCGCGATTGGAGATGAGCCGTGCTCGCCGTGCCCTCGAAACCAGTCGAGGACGCCTGGCGGCATCATGGGGGAGCAGTGAGCCGATGTTTCGCTCCGTCGTGGGAGAATTGCACGATGTCAGGCAACCGCCACCCCTCCTTGAGCTGACAGCGCGCGCGACTGACGCACCGGTGCTGGCGCGCTGGGCGACCTACGTCTCTCAACGACAGGGAATGCTCACGCTCGAGCAGGCCAAGCGCGTTCCCGATGTGTCAATGAATGGCGGTATTCGACGCTTCTCCGATTTCCAGGGAAATGCGTTCGTGATCGGAGCCTCCCTCGTCCTGCCAATATTCGATCGAAACGGTGGTGCGGTAGAAGCAGCACGCGCCATAGTGGCCAAGGCGTACGAAGAGCGTCGCGGCGCTCAGACGCGATTTCTGGTCGAACTCGCCGACGCCTATCGCGCCCTTTCGAGTGCGTATGCAGAAGTCACCACGCTTCGCGATGCTGTCCTTCCGGGCGCGCAGGAAGCATTCGACGCCGTCAGTGAGGGCTATCGCCTTGGCAAGTTTGGGTATCTGGACGTCCTGGACGCACAGCGCACGTTGCTCAGCGCGAGCGGCCAGTACTTGAATGTCCTTGCCGACTACCACAAAGCCGCTGCCAGCGTGGAACGACTTCTCGGTGAACCGCTGCATCAGACCGCCAATGCGCCGGCTCCCGCCGGCAGGGAGTGATCAAACTCATGCGCAAGCAGACACGCACCATCGTGGCAGCGATCCTGGGCGTCGGCGCCCTGCTCACTGTCGGTATTCTGTTGAGCGAACCGGGCGGCGGTCAATCGGGAGAAGCGAGCGCGGAGGCGAGCCTGCTGTCGTACCCGAAGGGACCCAACGGCGGACGCCTTCTCTCCGAGGGTCCGCTGCAGCTGGAGGTCACCATCTACGAAACCGGTGTTCCGCCGCAATTTCGCGTGTATCCGTTCAAGGAGAACTTGAAGGCGCTCCCGCCACGGGACGTTGATGTGCGCATTGAATTGCAGCGACTGGGCGGCCGAGTCGATCGCATCGCCTTCCGGCCGGAGGCTACCTACCTGCAGGGGCAGAACGTTGTTGAAGAGCCTCACTCGTTTGACGTGAAAGTCTTCGCGACATACGACGGTCGCCAATACCAATGGTCGTACTCGCAGATCGAGGGCAAGGTCCAGCTCGGCGCGGATCAACGTGCGAGCGCAGGCATCGTCCTCGACACCGTGCGTCCGCGAGAGATGGTCACCACGCTTGAGCTGCCCGGCGAGGTCAAGGCCAATGAAACGCGACGGGCGCACGTCGTGCCGCGCTTGCAAGGCGTCGTGACGGCGGTGTTCAAGCAGGAAGGCGACAAAGTTCGCAAAGGGGAAGTAATTGCGATGTTGAACAGCCGGGAGCTCGCCGACGCTAAGAGCGCCTACCTCGTCGCCCACCGACGGGTCGCGTTTACCCGCGTCACGCTGCAACGCGAAGAAACGCTATGGCAAAAGAAGATCTCCGCCGAGCGTGACTATCTGGAAGCACAGCGGGCGTTCGATGAGGCCGAACTCAATTCACAGCTTGCCGCGCAGAATCTGGTGGTGTTGGGGGTATCGCGCGGTGCGTTGGCCGCCCTCGCAACCGAGCCGCTGGAACGCTTCGCCCAGCTGGCGATCCGCGCGCCGCTGGACGGCACGGTGATTGAGCGCAACGTCACTGTTGGCGAGGTCGTCCCTGCGGATGAAACCCTGTTCGTCGTGGCCGACCTGTCGTCGGTATGGGTAGACATCGCGGTGTACGCCACGGACCTCGCAGCAGTGCACGAAGGTCAACTCGCGACGGTCGTGTCCACCGATCTCGGCGAGGAGGTGTCTGGTCGCGTCTCATTCTTCGGCCCACTTGTCGGGCAAGAATCCCGGGCCGCAACGGCACGTATCGTCGTTCCCAACTCCGGCGGTCGCTGGCGCCCCGGATTGTTCGTCACGGTGCGCCTGGTTCGAGACGCGACCACAGTTCCGTTGGCCGTTTCCGCTGAGGCCATTCAGACGTTTCGTGACTGGCAGGTGGTCTTTGTGCGCCACGGTGACTGGTTTGAAGCCCGCCCACTGGAACTGGGCCGCACAGACGGCGAGTGGGTCGAGGTCCTGAAGGGGCTCGCGGTGGGCGACCAGTACGCCAGCAAGAACAGCTTCGCCGTGAAGGCAGAGATCGGGAAGCTCGGTGCGACCCATGATCACTAGGACACGAGGCGCGCATGATTGAGCGACTACTGAACTTCTCGATTCGTCAGCGGTGGGTCGTGCTCATCGCCACGCTCGCGATCGCTGCATTTGGGCTCTACAACTACACCAGGCTTCCGGTCGACGCCGTGCCGGACATCACGAATGTTCAGGTGCAGATCAACACCGAGGCCCCGGGCTATTCACCGTTCGAGGCCGAACAGAGAGTGACGTTCCTCGTCGAAACCGCGATGGCAGGGTTGCCGCAGCTGCAGGAGACCCGATCGATATCGCGGTACGGGCTCTCGCAGGTCACGGTGATCTTCGATGACGGCACCGACATCTACTGGGCGCGCCAGCTCGTCGGTGAACGCGTGCAGGAGGTCAAGAGTCGGCTTCCCCCGGGTATCGAACCCACCATGGGGCCGATCGCAACGGGCCTGGGTGAGATTTTTCTGTGGACCGTCGAACCCAAGCCAGGCGCTCTGACGCCTGAGGGCAAACCGTTCTCCGGGATGGATCTTCGAACGATCCAGGACTGGATCGTGCGACCCCAGTTGAAGACAGTGCCCGGCGTTGCCGACGTCAACACCATCGGAGGGTTCACGAAGCAGTTCCACGTGACGCCGAACCCCGAAAAGCTCCTCGCGTACGGATTCACCTTTCGAGACGTCCTCAAGGCGCTCGGCGAGAACAACAGCAATGTCGGAGCTGGCTACATCGAACGGAGCGGGGAGCAATACCTGATTCGCGCTCCGGGTCAGGTGTCAGGACTGGAGGACATCCGTCAGATCATCGTAGGCACCTTCGAAAGCACGCCGATTCGTCTGGGGGACGTAGCTGAGGTGCTGCTGGGCAACGAACTCCGCACCGGTGCCGCGACCGAGGACGGAAAGGAAGTCGTCCTCGGCACCGTGTTCATGCTGCAGGGCGAAAACAGCCGCATCGTCTCGCAACGGGTAGCCGACCGTCTCGAAGAGATCAACCGCACCCTGCCGGAGGGCGTGGTCGCAAAGACCGTATACGACCGCACCACGCTGGTCGATGCCACAATCGAAACGGTGCAGCACAATCTCCTGATCGGCGCGTTGCTCGTGATCGTTATCCTGTTCATCTTTCTCGGCAACGTCCGCGCCGCGGTCATCACGGCGTGTGCGATCCCGTTGTCGATGTTGTTCGCCATCACCGGCATGGTGGAACGCGGCGTCAGCGGCAACCTTTTGAGTCTGGGTGCACTCGACTTCGGCATCATCGTCGACGGCGCGGTCGTAATGGTGGAGAATTGCCTCCGTCGCCTCGCTGGGCGTCAGCACGAGACCGGAACGGTATTGACGCGTTCCGACCGTCTCGCCGTGGTGGCCTCTGCCTCGAAAGAGGTGTGGCGACCCACGCTGTACGGACAGCTCATCATCATGGTTGTTTACCTCCCGATCCTCACGCTCACCGGCATCGAAGGAAAAATGTTCTTCCCGATGGCGTTCACCGTATTGGCGGCGCTGCTGGGCGCGATGTTGTTGTCAGTCACATTCGTGCCAGCCGCCGTGGCAATCTTCGTGACGGGTCGGGTGTCGGAGAAGGAAAGCCTGCCGATGCGCTGGGCCGCGAAAGCCTACCTGCCCGCGCTCACCGCCTCGCTTCGCAACCGCAACGTCACACTGACGGCCGCAGCCGTCCTCATGGTGGTCACTGGCGCGATGGCGACGCGGCTTGGCAGCGAATTCCTTCCAAGCCTTGACGAAGGCGACCTGCTCGTCCATGCGCTTCGCATTCCTGGCACCAGCCTGACCACAGCCGTGGAGATGCAGCACGCGCTCGAACGCAAACTCAAGACATACCCGGAAGTAGACTACGTGTTCTCGAAAATCGGCACCGCGGAGATCGCAACCGATCCGATGCCGCCAAGCGTCGCTGACACGTATGTCATGCTGAAGGAGCGTGAACTGTGGCCGAATCCCAATCGGCCCAAGGCAGACCTCGTCGAACAACTGCAGCGTGAACTGCCGATGATGCCGGGAAACAACTATGAGTTCATTCAGCCGATCCAGATGCGATTCAACGAGCTGATCGCCGGTGTTCGCAGCGACATCGCCGTCAAAGTCTTTGGCGATGATGTCGAGGTGCTGGCCGATGTCGGCGAGCGGATTGAGGCGGTGCTCAACACCGTCGACGGTGCGGCAGACACCAAGGTCGAGCAGACTACCGGACTACCGATGTTGACCGTCATCCTAAAGCGCGCCGAGATGGCCCGCCTCGGCCTCAACGTGTCGGACGTGCAGGACGTTGTCGAGGTGGCGTTTGGCGGGCGAACGGCCGGCGAAGTGTTCGAGGGCGATCGGAGGTTCGACATCGTCGTTCGACTTCCGGAGCAGATGCGAACCAGCATCGAGGACATGAGTCGTCTACCCATTCCGCTGCCGCAGGTTATGCGACAGGCGGGCAATGCCGGCATGATGACGACTGCGGCCGCCGGCACCGCGTTTGTTCCGTTGGGCGCCGTGGCCGAGCTCGACATCGCACCCGGACCGAATCAGGTCAGCCGTGAGAACGGCAAGCGACGCGTAGTCGTGACGGCGAATGTCCGGGGACGGGATATCGGGTCCTTCGTCGCTGACGCCGAACGTCGAATCGCCAGCGAAGTGGTGATCCCTGCTGGATATTGGACGGCCTGGGGGGGTCAGTTCGAACAACTGCTTTCGGCACGGAAGCGGCTGCAGATCGTGGTACCAGTCGCACTGCTCCTGATCTTTGCTCTCCTCTTCGTCACATTCGGGTCGGTGCGTGATGCGCTGCTGGTGTTTACGGGCGTGCCGTTGGCGCTGACCGGTGGAATACTTTTTCTTTGGCTGGGCGGTACGCCGTTCTCAATCTCGGCGGCGGTTGGATTCATCGCCCTGTCCGGCGTCGCGGTCTTGAATGGCCTCGTGATGATCACGTTCATCAACCGATTGCGCGTGGAGGGCCAGTCGATCAATGATGCCGTGTTCAATGGCGCCGTCGCGCGCCTGCGGGCCGTGCTCATGACGGCACTGGTTGCGTCGCTCGGCTTTCTCCCGATGATGCTGGCCACCGGACGCGGCGCGGAAGTCCAGCGTCCCCTCGCCACGGTGGTCGTCGGTGGCATTCTTTCCTCCACAGCGTTGACGTTGCTCGTGCTGCCTGTACTCTATCAATTATTCGCTCGCGAACGGAAGGAGGTCGAACTGTGATTCACACGGTTATCGCCATTATCCGTGCACAGGACGCCAAGGGCCGCACCACGGCGGTTGCGCTGACCGTGGTGGCCCTGTTGCTGTCGTGGTTCGTGGCGCCGAGCGAGGCGTTTGCTCACGGCGTTGCCACCGGTGACAAGGGATTCATTCAGGAAAGCACCGGTGTCTTGCTCATTCCCTTCGCATACCTCGGCGCCAAGCACATGGTGACAGGCTACGATCACCTGCTCTTCCTGCTGGGCGTCATCTTCTTCCTGTACCGCCTGAAGGACGTGGCGGTGTACGTGACCCTGTTTGCGATTGGTCACTCGACGACATTGCTGTTCGGTGTACTCACCGGAGTGAGCGTCAACGCGTACCTGATCGACGCCATCATCGGGTTGTCGGTCGTGTACAAGGCGCTCGACAATCTGGGAGCGTTCCAGGCCTGGTGGGGAATCCAACCCAACACCAAGGTGGCAACGTTGATCTTCGGCTTTTTCCACGGGCTTGGACTGGCGACCAAGATTCTCGACTTCGAGATGTCGCCTGACGGCTTGATAGCCAACCTGCTGGCGTTCAACGTCGGCGTCGAGATCGGTCAGCTTCTCGCACTCAGCGCAATCCTGATCGTCATGAGCCATTGGCGCCGTACGACCAGTTTTTCGCGGCATGCGTACACGGCCAACGTGGTGATCATGACTGCAGGTTTCGTGCTGATGGGCTACCAACTTGCCGGCCTATTTCTCACCGATATCGGATAAGGAGCACCAGATGACGAACATGCCTTCCAGCTCACCCAGCGACATTCCGGATTCCCGGAAGCTGCTTCGCTCCACCACGATTGCAGCGCTCGTCGCCCTACTGCTGCTCGTGACCACGGTGCTGCCCGCCGAGTACGGCGTCGATCCGACCGGTGTCGGCCGCGTCCTCGGCCTCAAGCAGATGGGCGATATCAAAGTGGCGCTGGCGAAAGAAGCGGCAGCTTCGGATTCAGCGGAGGCGGCGGCCCGCGGCCAGAATGCGGCACCGCCTGCCGTCGACACATCCTCGATGATCCCCCCGGTCGCTGCGGCACCAGTTGCGCTGCCGTCCGAGGCGCCGCGGCTCACTGACACCGCGTCGCACGTCACGGTAGTCGCGTTGCAGCCCGATGAGGGGAAGGAAGTGAAGCTGGCGATGCAAAAAGGCGCCCGAGCAACCTTCGCGTGGTCAACCGATCGCGGCGTGGTCAACTACGACCTCCATGGCGACTCGACCAACGCGCCCAACTCCTATCACAACTACAAGAAGGGTTCGGGGGTTGCATCCGACGAAGGTGCCCTCACCGCTGCGTTCGACGGCAAGCACGGATGGTTCTGGCGGAACCGGACCCGCCAGATTGTGACCATCACGCTGCGCACCAGCGGCGACTACCAGACCGTGGTACAAATGGACTGACCTTAGTCACGGAGCAGGCATGGACGGAGTGATCACACCGCAGGTTGCGGCGTCGACGAGCACGGAGCCTCCGCGCTTGTTGGCGCTCCTGACGCGAGACCGCCAACTCGAACTCGGGCGAATTGTGCTCACCGGCGTGATCGTGCTGATGTATTGGCAAGCGATGGTGCCAGTTGAGGTGCTCTGGGTCGCGATCGCGATTGGGTTGTACCCCTTGGTCAAGACCGGCGTGACCGATCTGGTTCACGAGCGCAAGATCGGCACGGAGATCTTTGTGACGGTGGCCACATTGGTCGCAGTTCTCGGCGGCGAGACAATCGCTGGCGCGGTATTGATGGTGATCATTCTCATCGCCGAGTTCGTGGCTGGGCTGAACACCGATCGCGCGCGAGCATCGATCAAGGCGCTTATCGGCTTGGTACCGCAAGTCGCGCTGGTGCGGGATGCCTCCGGCGAACGCACCGTACCGATTGCCCAGCTCAACATCGGGGATCTCGTCCTGGTTCGCGCGGGCGAGAAGATTCCCGTTGATGGGCGTGTAATCGCTGGCGAGGCGTCTGTAAACGAGGCTCCGATCACCGGCGAAAGCATGCCGAAAGACAAGGCAAAAGGTGCCGATGTGTTCGCCGGCACAGTGGTCGAGGCGGGCGCGCTCGACATCCGGACCGAGAGGTTGGGCGGAGACACCACGTTTTCCCGCATTATCGCACTGGTCGAGAACGCGGAAGCGGAACGAGCGCCGGTGCAGAAACTCGCCGACCGTGTCGCGGCGTGGTTGATTCCGGTCGTTTTTGTCTTTCTGGTTATCGTCTACCTCGTCACCCGCGACATCCGCACCATTGTTACGCTGTTGATCTTCACGTCGCCGGCAGAACTCGGACTGGCGACGCCCCTGGTCATGATCGCCTCAATCGCCCGCGCGGCGCGTAACGGAATCCTGATCAAGGGCGGGGTATACCTGGAGGCGCTGGCCAAGGCTGACGTGATGGTGTTCGACAAGACGGGTACGCTCACCGTGAATCGGCCAGAGGTGGTGCGGGTTGAATCACGACTTCCCGAGCTTTCCGAAGCCGACCTCGTGCAGCTTGCGGCGGCGGCGGACCGTCGCTCAGCGCATCCATTGGCCAAGGCGGTGGTGGCGTACGCGGTGCGCAACAAACTCCGCATTGCGGAACCCGACTTGTATGAGCAGGTGCAGGCCCGGGGGGTCATGGCAACCGTTGCCGGACGCGAGGTTCTGGTGGGCAACCCGGCTTTGCTGCGCGAGAACCAAGTGCCACTTGAGGTCGCAGTTGAGGACAGCGCGACCACACCAGTGCATGTGGCAATCGACGGACAGTTCGCGGGGGTGATATTCATCGCCGATATAATCCGGCCCGAAGCGCGGGACGCGCTGGCGCGACTCAAAGCTACAGGTGTCAAGCGAATCATGATGCTGACCGGCGACAACGCAGCGACAGCGGCCGCGGCAGCAGTCGGACTCGGCATCGATGAGGTGCGGGCGGATCTGCTGCCGGCGGATAAGATGACCATCATCACCGAGCTGCAGCAACAGGGCTATCGTGTCGCGATGATCGGCGACGGTGTCAACGACGCCCCGGCCTTGGCGCAGGCCGACGTGGGCATCGCGATGGGTGGCGGTGGAACCCAGGCCGCCCTCGAAGCCGCTGACATTGCGCTCATGACTGATGACCTGAACAAAATCGTCACGGCTCGTGCGATTGCCCGGCGCGCGTACCGAACCATTCAGGAGAATCTATTTGTCGGTGTTGGCGTCGTACACGTTCTCGGCATCACGGCGGCCTTACTCGGCTGGATTGGCCCAATTCAAGCTGCATTACTGCATCTTGGTCCCGACGTCTTGGTGTTTGTAAATTCGGTCAAGTTGCTGCGGGTTCGCATCGACGGGGCGAGCGCCTAGCGCGGCGCCGGGCCGGGCCGGGCCCCCTACTCCTTCAGCCGCACCCGCACGTCCGTGAACCAGTTTTCCACCAGGACAAGCTGCCCGAATACTGACGCCCGCGCTGCCTTGGGCCGCAGCATGTAGATGGCGTTGCCATCCGGCGACAGCGCGAACGACTGGTGAAAGAGGTCTACGAAGTAGTTCCCGACATTGAAGAGGGTTTCGCGACCCACCACCGAGAACGTCGGGTCATCCTGCACGGTGATCCGCCGCATGTTGAATCCATCCGCGGTGAGATAGTAGATCATCGTTCCATCGCGCGACCATACCGGCGTGAGCCCCCCACCGTTCGACACCTGCCACCGTTCGCCAGCGGGCCCCGGGAAGGGCCGGACATAGACTTCCGACGTCCCCGACTCCGTCGACGCATACGCCATCCACCGCGAGTCGGGCGACACGGCAGGATTGTATTCCTGATGCTGTGTGGCCACCACTGGAATCGGCTCACCCGACCCAGAGGCCGGGACGGCGACAATGTCGCCCGCACCCGGCAAGCCGTTGTCGGTGCGCACCACGATCCACTTGCCATCCGGACTCCAGTCCACCTCCTGCACCAGCCGATCGATCTTGGCGAGGAGTCGCTCCGATGTGGAGCCGTCCACCCGCTTGGCGTACACGTTCCCGCCGGAGCCGGAGTCGCGCACGAAGGCGACCTCCTTGCCGTCGGGCGACCAGACGGGGCGCCGATCCTGGCCGCCGAACGTGAGCCGGGAGAAGGTGCCGCGGTCGAGTGTCTTCACCCAGATGTCGAGCGCTCCATTGGCCTGACCCGAGCTGACCGCGACCCGCGAACCATCTGGTGAGAGGGCG
>JBBQDM010000037.1:0-12795 GCA_038319675.1 Vicinamibacterales bacterium | reverse complement strand
AGCAACAGGAGCCGAAAAACCTACCCGAAACCTTTTTCGTTCGCGACCACCCTCCACCCGCACGGCCAAGCTTCGCTTGGCCCCAACCCTCACGGGTCAGTGACAGGCATTCCCTCATGGATCCTCATGGATCCTCATGGTGAATAATCCGGGTTAGATATGTCCTCCGCGTCCTCCGTGCCTCCCTGTGCCAAGGGGCGCGTCGGGAGACGTCACTGCACCGGGGCCGTCTGCAGAAACTCAAGGGCGGAATGTGGTCTCGACGATGTTACGATGTGACCACAAAGGAGCGGACCAATGACTCGGATTGGCGTACGGGCCCTCAAGGCTCACTTGAGTGAACATCTGCACCGAGCCCAGGCTGGTGAGCGATTCCTCGTGACCGACCGCGGGTCGGTGATCGCCGCGCTCGGCCCGGCAGAGACCCCGAAGCGCGTCGAGTGGGCCGTCAGGATGGTGGCAGAGGGGAAGGCCCGGTGGAACGGCGGCAAACCGATCGGCATGCGCCCTCGCATTCCGCATCGCGGCGGCACGCTGGCCTCCGAGATGATCATTGAAGACCGCCGGTGACGGTCTACTTCGATTCAAGCACTCTGGTGAAGCTGTACCTCGACGAGCCTGATTCCGAAGCCGTCGAAGCCCGCGCCCGCGCGGCGGATATCATCGCCACATCCTCGATCACCTACGCCGAGGTGTGCGCGGCCTTCGCGCGACGCCGCCGGGACGGGCATCTGTCGGAGCAGGAGCACCGTCGCGTGCTCAGGCAGTTCGACGCCGACTGGGACGCGTTCCTGACCATCGACGTGAACGACGCGCTGGTCCGCGCCGCAGGAGTCCTCGCCGGGCAGCACGTCCTGCGGGGGGCCGACGCAATACAGTTGGCATCGTTCGAACGACTGCTCCCTGGCGCTGAAGACGACCAGATCGAGTTCTTGTGCGCGGACGCACGTCTGAGCGACGCCGCACGGAATCTCGGGTAAAGGGAAGACTTCGGCGTTACTCGAACAGCTTCAGCCCGAAGGCCTTGTCGATGCTGTCGAGATATGACCGCTCGAAGTCGTCCGAGAGGGTGAGCGCGTGGCCCTTGAGATCGCGGCGGCCGGTGCGGCCCACGCGATGCACGTACGTGTCCAGTGATCGCGGTACTTCGTAGTTGACCACCAGCGCCACATCGTCGATGTCCAGCCCGCGTGCGGCCACGTCAGTCGCGACGAGCACCTTGACGCGACCGGCGCGGAACGCCTCGATCGTGTCAGTGCGCTCACTTTGCGGCCGGTCGGCATGGACCGCGGCGGCCCGCAGGCCCGATCGCTGCAGCGTGCGCGCCAGACGATCACACCCAATCTTGGTGTTCACGAAGACGATCGTCGTGCCGCGCTCGCGCCTCAGTTCGCGCGCAAGCACTTCCGACTTGTCCTTGGCATGTACGAGTCGCGCTTCGTGCGTGATTGTCTGCGCAGGGCCACGCACCGATCCCACCTGAATGAAGATGGACTTGGGCGCGAGTTCGTCCGCAAACCGCATCACTTCTTCCGGCATCGTCGCCGAAAACAGCATCGTCTGCCGCTTTTCAGTGGGCGGCATCATCTCGGCGATCTTGCGGACGTCGGGCCAGAAACCCATGTCCATCATGCGGTCGGCTTCGTCGAGTACGAGTACTTCAATGCGCGAGAAGTCGCCGATGCCGCTGCGCATGTGATCGAGCAGGCGGCCAGGGGTGGCGACGACGATGTCGACGCCGGCTTTGAGGGCGCGTTCCTGGGGGCCCATCGGCACGCCGCCGTAGACAGGCACGCTGGCGACGGGTGCGTGATACGCAAATCCCTGAATCTCGTCGTCAATTTGCGTGGCGAGTTCGCGGGTCGGCGCGAGGATCAGCGCGCGTGTGTGTTGATGGGAACTGGCGAGTCCTGAGGACATCAGCTTGGCGAGGATGGGCAGCAGATACGCCGCGGTCTTGCCCGTACCCGTCTGGGCGCACCCAATCACATCCTGGCCCTTGAGGGCGTAGGGAAGCACGGCGCTCTGGATGGGCGTCGTGTGGGTGAAGCCCCGCTGCGACAACGCGTCGAGCACATGGGGTTCGGTGACGAGATCAACAAACGGCAGCGGGGCCGGATCGAACGGCGCGGATTCGCGCGTGGTGGACGCCGCCTGCGGGGTGGCCTGACCGCCGCCGCGACGAGGGGGACGGGACGTGCCTGTGCTCGAGCCAGCGTGTGTGCCGGCAGTCGAACCCGCGGAGCTGGATGGACGGCTGCCGCCACCCCCTCCACTACGGCGTCGTCGCCTGGGCTTGGGAGTGTCTGTAGGTGTAGTCAAAGCGTCTGTGCGAAGTGTGGTTAACGAGCTCGGAAGGTGATGATGCCGCGGAGAGGGTCATACGGAGACACGCCCACGGTGACCCGGTCGCCGGGTACCACCTTGATTCGAAAACGGCGCATCCGGCCGCTCAACTGGGCCAAAACTTCATGGCCCGAATCCACCTGCACTCTATACAGGCCGCCACTATGGACGGCCACTACGGTGCCTTGGACATCAATCAGATCGTCCTTGCTCAAATTCGCAGTCCTTTCAAGCTCACTAGTATAAGACCTCGGAGGTCATTTCACCCTATACCGATGAAATGAGCTCCGAGGTCATCTTGCGTGACCTGGTACTACTTGAAGGAAAACCCGGCTGAAAGGACGACGATTCGCTGGGGCCCACGAGGGGCCGAGATGGTGGTGCCGTCGGAGGCCTTGGTGCGATACCAGCGCAGGTCGGTGGTGAAGGCCGCGTGTTTCCACTTGAACCACCGGGCTCCGGCCCCGAAATTCAGGGTGGTGCTGCCAGGGCTGTCGCCGGGACCGTCGCCCTGGAAGTTGTCAAAGGTGAACAGGCCAGAGCCGAGGGTGACGTAACTCCAGCCCTGGCCCCGCCCGAAGTTCATCGATACCTGCCAGGTGACTGACTTGAGCGACCGGGTCACGGGCTCGCCGACCGGTTCGCCCTCCGCATCCTTCCGCTGCACCTGGCCGCGTCCCCTGAGGAACTCGGCCCCGAGGCCCACCTTCCAGCGGCCGCCTCGCAGCGGATAGGCGTGCACCCCGGCGATCCCGGTCAACGCCCGGCTCGGCAAGTCGGCCACCGGGCGACCGAGACCCTCAACCGTGACCTCGTCGGCGGCCAATCCGGGCCATCCGCCTCGCAGGTCCAGAACGACCCAGGGCAGCGGCTCCACGGAAATCGGCGCTACCGGCCCTTGGGCGTGCGCGATGGCCGGAACGGCGAGGAGGGCAAGGCACAGCACCACGTGCTTCATCACCGAAGAGTACCGCAACTGGAGACGGGGAGATGAGGAGATGGCTACTCGGGCAGTTGGTCCAGCGCTTGCGTGGCCTGCACTCGGGTGTTGGTCGCCTCGAGCACATCGCGTTCGCGCTTGCGGACGACGCCGTCGGCGTCGTGGCGTTGTTTCTCGAGGAAGAGCACCTGATCGCGCATGCGGGCCAGTTCGCGCTCGGCATCTGCGGCCACCTTCTTCGCCGTCTCCAGAACGGCTTCGGCCTTGGTTTCCGCCGCCGCGGCTGATTTGAGGGCGCGTTCCGCCGCCCGCCGCGCCGCAGCGCGGTCGGCCCGCACTTTCTTTGGTACGGACTGCGGACCGCGGACCGCGGACGGCGGACTGTGCACCGCGGACGGCGAACTGCGGACCGCGGACTGTGTGGGTATCCCCAGTGCCATCAGCGCCGCAAAACTGAGCGGCTTGAGCGGCTTGGCCAGTCGTCCAGGGACGGTGTCCGGCGCGGGCAGGGCCTGCAGGGTTTCGGCGATGGCGTCGATCGTGGCGGGGGTGGCTTTTTCTCCCGTGGCCTCGATCAGTCGCCGCGCCGCGAGTGACGCCTCTCGTCGCGTGGACGCATGGGCGACCTCAGCGGCTGCCACGTCCGCGCTGTGGCCCGAGATCACCTGCACGTGTGCCTGACGCATTGCGATGGCCGCCTCGATCAACGCGTCGTACGTCGCACGCTCGTGCCAGTACAGCTGATTGACCGCCCATGCCGACAGCGTGGGCTTCTCGAGCGACTTGATGTCGGCACCGTCGGTTCCGCGGGCTTTGGCCAACGCATTGCGCGCCGCCGTGAACTCACCCAGCGGCACCTGATACAGCTGGTCGACCTCGGCGTCTCGCGTGTCGTCACGCTTGTCGTCGCGCTTGTCTGGGGCCACGAGCACGACGATATCAAGACACACGGCGTACCGCCCGATTTATGATCGGTCCATGGCTTCCCTGATTGTGATCCTTCGGACCCAGATTGCCCGTGAGCTGGATGGCTTCGTGCGCGAGGTTGAGGCCTTTCCAGACGACGTGTCGGTGTGGGCTGTCCTGCCGGGCGTGACCAATTCCGCCGGCACCCTGGCGCTGCACGTGTGCGGCAACCTGCAGCACTTTGTGGGTCACGTGCTGGGTGGATCGTCCTACGTGCGCGACCGTGAGCGCGAGTTTTCGCAGCGTGGGATGTCGCGGGCGGATCTGGTCGCCCATCTGCGGGCGGCCGGCGCGGACGTCGACGGCGTGTTGTCGCGCCTGCAGTCAGCACAGCTCGACGCTGACTATCCCCAGCCACTCGCGGGTCAGACGGTCAACACCGCGCAGTTTCTTGTGCACCTCGGCGCGCATCTCGCCCTGCACCTCGGCCAGGCCGGCTACCTGCGCCGTGTGGTGACGAGTTCGACCACCAGCACGAACCCCCTGCCGCTGGCGCCCCTCGCGAAGTAGCGGCGATTACGTTCCGTCAGGACCGCGACCTGCGGACTGCGTATAGAAACCCGCTACTGAGCAGCGAGACGACGCTCATGGCGATGAAGGCGGGGCCGTAGCCGGAGGCGGCGACGAGCTGGCCGCTGGCGGCGGCGGACCAGGATTCGCAGCCGTTCGTGGCGGCCATGAACGTCGTGAACTGTGTCGCCCCGAGGCGTGGATGGGTGAGGTCCATGAAAAACGCGTAGGAGGCCACGGTAAACAGCCCCACGAAGAAATACATCGCGACGAGGATCGCGATCAGCACGGCCGGCGAGGCGCCGCCGCGCAGGTCGACGAACCCCAGTGTGGCCACGGTCACGACCACGCCGCCGAGAAACACCGTGAGTGCGGGGATGCGTCCCCAGCGGTCAGACAGCCAGCCGCCGAGCAGGCCACCGGTGAGCGTGGCCGAGACCACGTAGATCGAGAAGAAGACGCCGATGGTCTCACTGGCGACTCCGCGATCAATCAGGAACGGACCCGCCAGCTGCCCCGCGGCTTCGAAGGCGGCTGCGCCTGTGAGCGCGAAGCCGAGACCGAGCCATGTGGTGCGTAGCCGGAACACTGAGGCGAGCGCCGTGGACATGGGCACAGCCGCCGTGCCGGTGGCCTGGACACCGACGGGAGCTTCAGGCACTTCGAGCACGCTGATCAGCAACAGCGGCAGACAGATCCAGATGATGAGGGCGGTGATAATCCCCGACACGCCCCATGTGGCGCCGAGCACCAGCACGCCGCCGCCGAACACGCTGCGACCCACAAGCATGCCCGCCTGCATCGCGCCGTTCAGGCGTCCGCGCTCCTGTGGAGGAGTGCTGCCGATGACCAGCGCATCGATCGCCACATCCTGGGTCGCGGCGGCGATCGCATGCACGAGGAGCAACAGGCGCCAGGTGTCGAACGCGTCAACCGGATCGAGCCACACCAGTGGCACAAGCGCGGCGGCCATCACCAGTTGCGAGACGACGATCCACGCCCGGTATCCCCACCGTGGTCCGCGCAGCACATCGAGCAGCGGGGCCCACAGGAACTTCAGCACCCACGGCAACACAAGCACGGCCGTGAGGGATGTGATCTGCGCCACCGGCACGTCCGCCGACCGCAGCAGTGTGGGCAGCGCCCACCAGATGAATCCGATCGGCGCCCCTTCGCTGGCGTACAGCAGCGTGAAGACGGCCGTCCGGCCACGAGGGGTCGAGAGCAACGCACGCGGCATGGGTGTAGCGGCTAGTGTGCTGCGCTTGACCCAATTGAGCAAGGTCTCCGGAAATTTTCACCATGGGGATCATGGAGAGCCATGGAGAAAAGCCACGTATCGGCGATGGCGAAAGCGACGCTGACACGGACAGCGGGTTGGGTGCCGCCGAAGGCGGCAGATGCGGGTGGAGGGCGGTCGTGAACGAATGCGAGGCAGGTAATGCAATCGGCCCATTCGTTCACGACCGCCCTCCACCCGCACGGCCAAGGCTTCACCTTGGCCCCCAACCCTCACGGTCAGTGACAGGCATTTCTCCATGGCCCCCACGTCCTCCATGGTGAAGAGCTCTACTGTGCAGGTACCCGAGCAGGCGGTATACTCCCGCGCATGAGACATCTTCGAACAGCCGTGTTGACGGCTTTGCTCACTGTGGTGGCGACTCCGGCGTTTGCGACGTGGTCCGTGATTGCCCTCGACAGGAGCACGGGCTCGCTCGTGATCGCCTCGGCCACCTGCGTCACCGACCAGGGTCTTCGCAGTCGAGGCGGCCTCAAGAACATCCAGGCCATCGTCGTCCCAGGCAAAGGCATCGCGGCGGCACAGGCGAACGTGGACGGGACACACGCGAATCAGATGTTGATTTTCAGCGAGATGCAGAAGGGCACCGCGCCGGCCGACATCATCGCGATGCTGAAAGTCGATCCGCGCATCGAGAGCCGGCAGTTCGCCATCCTTGATCTGCAGGGGCGTTCCGCCGGCTTCTCCGGCAGTGGCAACGGCGCGACATCGCTGGACGTGCAGGGCCAGGTGCCGGGCACCGAAATCTTCTATTCCATCCAGGGCAACATCCTGAAAGCGCCCGTAGTGGTGAATGAGGCCGTGAAGGCGTTCGTGACAACCACAGGCGCGCTGACGGATCGGGTGATGGCCGCGATGGAACTGGCTGATGCGAGCGGTGGCGACAGTCGCTGCTCCTGCGCTCGTGGTCCCGCGACGGCGGCGACGGCGGCTTGCCACGCTCGCAGCGCGTACGTCGCCTACATCCTGCGCGCGGAGACAGCCGACACCAACGGCGAGTCACACAGCGACGGCAAGTACTCGATGTTCATCGACGTGACCGACGCCAACACCGAAGCGCACGAAAACGCGAATCCGGTCAAGACGCTGCGGATGCGCTACGACGCGTATATGAAAGTGGGCAAGGGGTTCTAAAGCGCGCGGATTGAGGCATTCCACTGCCTCATTGCCTCATTTGACATACTGTATATGTTCACTATATACAGTATGTCGTGTCGTCCCCACACCCCCTGCTCATCGGCCCTCTGTCGGCGTCGGCGCAGGGACCGCTATACCTGCAGATCGTCAATGCGCTGAAGCGGGAGGTCAGTGAGGGGCGCCTGGCGGGCGGCGCCGCGTTGCCGTCCTTCCGTGGTCTGGCCGAAGACCTGCTTGTCAGCGTTATCACCGTCAAGCGCGCGTACGAGGAACTCGAGCGCGAGGGCATCATCTATCGGCGCCAGGGCCTCGGCACGTTTGTGTCTGAGGTGGCGCCCGACCGCAGCCGCGAAGTAAAAACCGAACGCGCTCGTGAACTCTTCCGCGAGGGCGCTCGCGAAGCCGCGGAAGCCGGCTTGTCCCCGCGCGCCGCCATCCAACTCGCACTGTCCGTGCTCAAGGAACATGCCGAGACCCAACTCGCCTCAGGAGAACTGAAACATGTCCGCAAACGCGCTTGAAATCCGTGGTCTGAAGAAGTCGTTCTCGTCCTTCACGCTGGGGCCCCTCGACCTGACGGTGCCGATGGGCGCCATCTACGGGTTTGTTGGTCCGAACGGTGCCGGCAAGACCACGACCATCGACTTGATCTTCGGTCTCGGCATGGAAGACGCGGGCTCCATCACCGTCCTCGGCCTTGATCATCGCCGTGACGAAAAGGCGATGAAGCTGCGCACGGGGTACGTCGGGCCGGAGTTGAACCACTCAGTGTGGGGGCGTGTCAGCCGACTCATCAGTTTCGTGAAGGGGTTTTATCCGACGTGGGATGACGCGTATTGCAGCCGGTTGCTGGCCGACTTTGGGATCGATCCAAGTGCGCGGGTGGCGACGCTGTCGTTCGGTAACAAGATCAAGCTGTCGCTCGTGCTCGCGTTGTCGTGGCGACCGACGCTGCTGGTGCTCGATGAACCGACGGTCGGACTTGATGCGATCTCGAAGCGACAAGTGTTTGCGGAGCTGCTCGCGGCCGTGCGTGGGGAAGACCGCGCGGTGTTCATCTCGTCGCATGCGATCACCGACCTCGAGCGGTTCGCCGACCACGTCGGCATGATCAAGGCAGGCAAGCTGCTCTTCGAAGGCCCGGTCGTCGACATCGTCGAACGCTACCGGTTGGTGGACGTGTCGGCGGAGCAGGCCACCCGCGTGTCGGACGAAGCCGGTGTGGTGGTGCAGGAGAAGGACGGCGCCCGCTGGCGCCTGCTGCTCGATCGCGAGCTTATGCCGGTCGAGCGGTTGTCGCAGCTTGGCATCACGCCGCTGGCCGACTCCAGTCTTTCGCTGGAGGAACTGTTCGTGGCGCTGGGACGGCCTGCGTGACCTTGCGACTCGTTATCGGCGTCATCGTGATGCAGCGCTGGTCGCTGCTCAGCCTGCTTCTATTGATGGGAACGCTCAGTCGACCGAGGAGTCTGTCGTGGATGGCGGGTGGATTGACGTTGTTGATGGCGGTTGGCGTCGGCACCGGTGCCCAGACTGCACTGGCCAGGCGGCATGTGGCGACCCTTCCACTCAGCCCGAAAGAACTGCATCGCGCGGCGTGGGTGCTGGCCGTCGTGCTCCCGCTGGCAATGCTCACGCTTGCCCGCGGCCTCGGTGGTGGCTGGCACATGTTGGTGACTGATGGCGCGGAGTGGGCCTTTCACGCGTCGGCGGTGCGCGTCGTATTTGACGGTGTTCTTCTGGGACTTGTCGGCGCGTGGGTCGTGATGGTGCCGGAACACCGTGAATCGAATGTGCCGCGGGACTCCTGGTTCCTCGAGCACTGGCTCGCTCTGAGGCTGGTCGGGTTGGTCACCTTCATGGTCGGTCCATTCGCTGTGATTCCCCGGCTGCCGGCGACGATGGGTGAGGTGCCACCTGCGCTTTGGCTGCTTGCCGTTGCACTGCTCGGCCTCGCTGTCGCGGCATTCATCAGGCCGCCAGACGCGTATCGACGCGCCACATCCCCGGCGGCAGCTCCGGTGCCGTCGGCCACGGTGTCACCGTCCAACGCTGTCGCTCACGCACGTTTTCATGGTGCGTGGGCGTTGTTGCCCGGTCTGGTTCGACGCGCGTCCTTATTGGCGCTGGGCATGATCATTTTTCTTGTGTTTGTGCAACAGGACAAGGACGTCATCACCATCTGGCGCCCGTTTGATCCTGCACTGACCACCTTGCGGTTCATGACGACGATCTGTGGGCCGATGCTGATGGTCATTGGGCTGCTGCCTGGCCTGGGGAATCGGCTGAGTCTGCTGAAGTGGCTGCCGCTCTCGTCAGGTCGGGCCGCTCTGATTCTTGGGCTCGCGCCCGGAGCAACGCCTGTGATCTTCTGGATGATGCTCCTGATGATCCACGTTGTGTTCTCGGCCCAATGGCCCGGCGCACTCCACCTGGGGTTGCTGGTCGCGTTCATCGGTGCGGCCTCACTCGTCGATGCTCTTGGGGTGAAGACGGGTTCGTCCTTGATGAAGCTTGCGATTGGCGCACCACTTCTTCTGGTGTACGCCTACGGCATGGATAATCACCGGGTCTTGATGGCCGCGGTGGTGGAGCACTGGAGCCCTCCGCTTGCGGGCCTGGCGTGTCTGGGGCTCGGCGTGCTTGTCAACTTCCACTCCGTGACGCGGAGCCACAGGTCGTCACGGGTGTTTCGGTTTGGACGCACTGATCTTCCGCAGGGTGCCCAATGACGACACTACACACTGCATGGCAACTCTGTCGTCGTCATTGGGGCGCGTTTCTCGCGCTCGCGTTCTGGTTCATGGGGCCGTGGTTGGCAGGTGCACTGAGTGGTGATCTGACGCTTGCGCTGCCGCTGTCGTGGATGGGCGGCATCCCGTTTGTGATTTACATGTATCGCGCCACTGCCGCCAGCCACGTGCTGGGGATCCTCCCGCTGGCCAGGCGCGAGGTCTGGCAGATCGCCTGCGTGGCGGGTGCGGTGGTGCCGGCGCTGGTGCAGCTCACTGTGGCGACGGTCGTTTGGGTGGTGGTGTTGTTCACGTTCCCGCATTACAACAGCACTCACCGCGCTGGACTCGACATGGTGTTGCTGGGGGCCCTATATTCACTCGCGTTCTTCCTGCTTGTGGTCATCGCGGCGGCGAGCGTGCGTCGGCAGCGCTGGCTCACGGCTGTGCTCGCGATAGCGGCGATGGTGACACTCACGTGGTTTGTGGGCGCGCTGCCCGCACGTGTCGGCGATTTCACCACGCCTTCGGTACTGGTGCTCGCAGTGGCGGTGGTGCTTGCGGTTGTCCTGATCCGCATCCCAGGGGCACTGGCCGCGCCTGTGCCTGCCAACTCGCAGACATATCGGTTCACGATTGACCTTCCAGGCATCGGCATCCTCGACCGGTTGACCGGCATCAAGCGCATCCTGCTTGTCCACACACTGTACGGGTTTGTCTTGTTCGCCGCTGCATTTCTTGTGGTGGTCGTCGGGTCCGTCTGGGTGGACGGCGTGACGATGACCGAGAAGGTGGCACAAGAACTGAGTGCATTCAGCGGCGTTGACGGATGGGTGCTCCAGCCGGGCGCCACGCTGCTGTTCACACCGATGTGGGTCATTGGGTTTTCGAACATCTGGACACCGATGGCGCGACAACTGCGTGTTCTGCCCCTCACGCCGCGTGAGGCCAATGCGGTCTTTCTGGCGTCGCCGATTGCGATGTGGATGGCCCTGTGGGCCATGTATGTCACCGCCTACGTGCTGGCCGTTGGGGGACCGTTCACCCCCAGGCTCGATCTGTTCCTGGCGATTTCCGGCTCCTCCACGCTCGCTAACGTCATCTCGTTCCGATGGAAGAATCGGCTGTTCGGCATGGTCGGTGTGGCGTTCGTCTACGGTTTCTGGATGGCCGCATCGCTCGCGACAGCGCTGCTGAACCTGACGCTCATCCAGGCACCGTTGATCGCCATCGGCGTCGCCCTCTACATCGCTGCCGTCGCCATCAACCATCACACGCTGGTGCATGCGACGGGTGCGTCCGCCGCCTACCAGCGTCAACCGAAGTTCTTCGACACTCCCGCGAGGTCGTGAAGGAATCGGCGACCGCCTAAGACGCGCGGTTGCCCGCCGCCAGTGAGTCGATCAGGTCGGCGAATCGTTCCAGCACGACCTCTTCGCCGAACTGTTCCGCCGACCGGCGCGCCGCCACACTCCACTGCGCCCGCTCATTGGCGTTCCCGGCCATCCGCCTGAGCGCGGCAACCAGGGCGTCGTGATTCTGTGGTGGCACGAGCAGGCCGTTCTGTTCGTGCGTGACAAAGTCAGGAACTCCGCCGACGTTGGAAGCAATGATCGGACGTCCGGCCGCCATGGCTTCCACCGCGGCGAGAGGATGCGCCTCGAAGTGTGACGGCAACACGGCCACGTCCGCCGCCGCCTGCAGGCGCGCAATCGTGGTGTGCGGAAGCGACCCGAGAAAGGTCACCGAGCCTGACAGGCCGTCGGTCTCGACAAACCGCCGAGACCACGCGCCTTCGTCCCACGGATGATCCTTCATGTCCGGGCCGACGACCATCAGACGACACCCAGTCAGGGCCGCCTTCTTCCACGCGAGCAGCAAATCGCGAATGCCTTTTTCGCGACTCAGGCGACCGACGTAGGTGTAGATCACTTCATCCGGGCTGAACCCGAACTCCTGCCGTGCCGCCGCGCGAGCCTCGGGTTCGAGTGGACGGAACGCCTGCGTGTCCACAGGATTCGGCAGGTAATGCAGCTTCGATTCGGGCACTCCGAGCGCACGGCCTTCCTCGATGATCGACTTCGAAATACACGCGATCGCATCGGCTCGTCCGTACAACCACCGAAGTGGCCAGGTGATGCCCTGATGCACGTCGGAGTCCGACCCTTCCTTCTGTGGGTGACGTCCGTCCAGCGTGCCCTGCACCTGCGGCTGAAAGATGACCGGGCGGTCGAACCGCTGGCGCGCAATCAGGGCAGGCAACCCCGACGCACGCTGGTCGACGACGACGATGACGTCGTAGCGGTCACGGACGGCCGCAAGGGCAGATGTGGCAGAAGGCAACCACAACCACTTGCCCATGGATGTGCGCGGACCGATCGGTGGCCGTCGCCACACCGGCACGTCGTCGAGCGTCTCGTACTCCGGTGATTCAGGATGTGTGCGTCGGGTGATGACGAGAATCTCGTGACCTCGTCGTTTGAGATATCGCGCCAGGCGCGCAGCACTGGCCTCGGCACCGCCGATCACCGGGGCGTAGTAGGTGGAAACCAGAGCGACGCGGGCGTGTGGCATCTGTTGCGATTGTAGCGCGGGTGCTCGTGTCGCACTTCCTGCTAGTTGAGCAGTAGAGCCTTCAACATGAAGAAGGTGAAGGTCGTGATGATCGTGAAGGAAGGCACGGCAGGTTGAGCCACTGTCAGTGACACGGGTTTGGGTGCCGCCAAAGGCGGCAGATGCGGGTGGAGGACGGTCAGGAAATGAAAAATGTTTCGGGTAGGTTTTTCGTAAGCAACAGGAGCCGTAAAACCTACCCGAAACCTTTTTGGGTTCCGGCCGGCCTCCACCCCCACGGCCCGGGGTTC
>JBBQDM010000036.1:0-14376 GCA_038319675.1 Vicinamibacterales bacterium | reverse complement strand
TCAGGCGGGGGGGGGGGGTTGGTGGGGGAGGGCACCATAAATTGTTTGGGGGTTGTTTTTTCGTACCAAACACCCGCTCAAAAACATACCCTAACATTTTTTGTCCCCCGCCCGCCCTCCTCCCGCAGCTGCCGCCTTTGGCGGCACCCAACCCGCTGTCCATCTGTCCGTGTCTTTAAGATCCCCGGGTCTTGTGCTCGCTGTGCGTAGAGAGTGCCTTTCCTCATGGATCCCTCATGGAACCTCATGGTGAAAAATCCGGCTCTTAACGCAGTCCAATAGCCCGTAACGCCGCAGTCAGCTCTTTCCGCGTGACATCTGTCGCAATGCGGGTGTCACCGATGCGCGTGGGCAGCACGAAATGCAGCGTGCCCGCTTTCACCTTTTTGTCGAGCAGGATGGCATCGAGCGCCTCGCTCACCTTCAAATCCATCGTGGCCGGCAACGGCCCCATGTGGGTGATCAGCGAGCGCAGGGCCTCGAGATCCTCGGTGAGGAACTCGCCTCGCGTGTGCGAGAGCGTCGCGGCGGCGAGCATGCCGAGTCCCACGGCCTCGCCGTGGCGGAAGCGGCGGTACTTGCTGATCGCCTCGAGGGCGTGCCCGATGGTGTGACCAAAGTTCAGGATGCGGCGTTGACCGTGTTCGTGTTCGTCGGCCATCACCACGTCGGCCTTGATGCGACAACACTGACCGATCAGCGGCGTCAGCACCTCAACATCGCGATCGAAGATCGCTGAGAGTGAGCCCGCCAGCTCGTCAAACAGCGGTCGCGACGCGATCACGCCGTATTTGATGGCTTCATACAGGCCCGCGCGAAATTCGCGGCGTGGCAGGGTGGAGAGCACCGTCGGGTCACACACCACCAGCGACGGCGCGTGGAAGGCACCCACCAGGTTCTTGCCGGCCGCCAGGTTGACTCCCGTCTTGCCGCCGATCGCGCTGTCTACCTGCGCGAGGAGTGTCGTCGGCACCTGCACCACACGAAGGCCGCGCAGGTAACTGGCAGCCGCGAAGCCGGCGACATCGCCCACGACTCCGCCACCCACGGCAAGTACCACCGTGGAGCGGTCGGCGCGTCGTTTGACGAGCCCGTCATACAGCTTGGTCACCGACGGCAACGTCTTGGCCCGTTCGCCGTCAGCCATCACCAGCGGCTGGTGTGGCCCAAGCACCGGCCCGAGGCGTTCCCCATGCGCACGCCAGACGGGCGGACACGTCACGACGACCGATTCGGCGAGCAGGTGTTCCTCGGCAAGCACCGAGGCGAGACGGTCGACAAGGCCCGGTCCGACGAGGACGGGATACTGGCCGGAGGCGTGGGTGACGTCGATGCGGGTAAGGGGCATTGGGGGGTAACGCTCAGGTCAATGAGGCAATGGGGCAATGGGGCAATGAGGCAATGGAATGAGGCAATGCGTCAATGAGGCAATCATAATTCCCGGCAATTGCGGTAATTGCATTCAGCCCATTGCCGAATCGGGTCATTCCATTGGCCCATTGCCTCATTGCCCCATTGCCTCATTCGCTACCGGGTTAGGATAACAGGCTGGAGAGTATTGCTTTGGCCGACAAGACCGCTGACAAAAAAGACGCGTTCGTGACCGAAATCACGCCCCGCTCAGAAGATTTTTCGCGCTGGTACCTCGACGTGGTGCGCCGCGCCGAGCTTGCCGACTATTCGCCGGTGAAGGGGTGCATGGTCATCCGTCCGTACGGGTATGCCATCTGGGAGCACATTCAGCGCATGCTGGACGCACGCTTCAAGGCCACCGGCCACGTGAATGCGTACTTCCCGCTGTTCATCCCGGAAGGGTTGCTCATGAAGGAGAAGGACCACGTCGAAGGGTTCGCTCCACAGGTGGCCTGGGTCACACGCGGTGGTGACGAGGAGCTGGAAGAGCGCCTCATTGTGCGTCCGACCTCCGAAGTCATCATCGGCACGATGTACGCCAAGTGGGTCAAGTCGTGGCGCGACCTGCCGATCCTGATCAACCAGTGGGCCAACGTGGTCCGTTGGGAAAAGGTCACGCGGCCGTTCCTGCGTACGACCGAGTTCCTCTGGCAGGAGGGTCACACGGCCCATGAAACCGCAGAAGAGGCCGAAGTCGAGACGCTGAAGATTCTCGCGCTCTACAAGGAGTTTGCCGAGAACGAACTGGCGATGCCCGTTGTGGACGGCGTCAAGAGTGAAAGCGAAAAGTTTGCCGGCGCGTCACGCACGTATTCGATCGAGGCGCTGATGGGCGATGGCCGTGCGCTGCAGGCCGGCACGTCCCACAACCTCGGACAGAACTTCGCGAAGGCGTTCGAGATTCAGTTCCAGGGTCGCGACAAAACCGTGCAGCACGCGTGGACAACCTCATGGGGCGTGTCGACTCGTCTGATCGGCGGCGTCATCATGACCCACGGCGACGACAGCGGGCTTGTGCTGCCGCCTGCTGTGGCGCCACACCAGGTCGTCATCATTCCGATCCCCCGCGGGAACTGGAAGGAAACCGTCCTGCCGACGTGTCAGGCGATTCGCGACGAACTGACAGCCGCTGGCGTGCGCGTCAAGCTCGACGACTCCGAAGAGAACTCACCCGGGTGGAAATACGCCGAGTGGGAGCTTCGTGGTGTGCCGCTGCGCCTTGAGATTGGTCCCAAGGACATCGAGAAGGGCACCGTGTTCTCAGCCCGGCGCGACACGCGCGAAAAGGCCGCGCTGCCGATGGCCGACCTCACGACCACCGTCAAGAACCTGCTGCAGGCGATTCAGGACAACCTGTTGGCGCGCGCGCGTACGTTCCGTGAGGAGCACACGTCTGAAGCTGCGACCTGGCAGGAGTTCACGACAGCGATGGAAGGTCGTCCCGGCTTCGTGATTGCGAGTTGGTGTGGCAGCGCCGAGTGTGAGGCGTCGATCAAGACCGAGACGCAGGCCACACTCCGCAACATCCCGATGGACTCGCTGCGGGTTGAGGGCGCGTGCATCAAGTGCAACGGCGCCTCAACGGTCAAGGCCTGGTTCGCGAAAGCCTACTAGAGCAGTTTCGACAGGCGTGTAGTACGGAGCAGACGGACTTTAGTCCGTCTGATGACCGACGGGCTGAAGCCCGTCGGCTCCGAGAGCACTACGCTTAATCTGAAAAACGCTCTAGCGTCAGCGTTTCGCCATCGCCACAAGCGCTCCGGCCGACGGCCAGCGCGTGAGAATTTTCTGCAGCGTGGCGTGGCGACGCGTCAGTGCTTCGCGCTTCACGATGGCGCCGAAGGCATCGGCGAGATGTTCGCGCCACCAGCGGTCGTCTTCGGCGGCGTGCACCCAGGCGTTGGCCAGGGGTGTCAGACAGGCCGCATCGCCAATCGCGGAGGCAGCTGAGAGGAACCCCACCGGCAGAGGCCCGGTGGCCTGTTCCAGCGTTTCGCGTAAATCGTAGAGTGCCAACCGACTGTTCCGTGCGGCCAGGTGCTGGTGCAGTGCACCTCGCACCACGGACCATCGGGCTCTGACGTCCGGCTGGACAGCGGCGCGTTCGTGCTCACGCGTCGCGTCCACGGCCTTCTTGAGGACGGTCACTGGCGTCTGGTCTCCGTCATCACGCACCACGGCGGCGACCACGTCCGGGTCGCCGGGCAACCCTTGGCTGACAAGCGCCTCAAGTGATTCCACGGCACCGGCCTGGCGGCGCGTGACGCGTGCCACGACTCTGGACGCCGGGTCCTTCGCCAACGCCTCGTACAGCGGCTTTAGCAGGGCCTCCGGCTGGCCCTCAAGCGCTGTCAGGGCCGCGAGCCTGCGGGTGGTTGGGGCCTCGGCGCTGACCACCATTGCCGCGAGGCGGTCAAAGGCTTTTGTCGCACGGGCGTCCTTCCCACCGGCAATCTGACCGAGCAGGTCGATGGCGGCCACAGCCAGCGCGTCGTCGCCCGGTTCGACCGCGAGTGTGTGGGCGAGGGTGGCGGCGCGGGTGTCGCCGATGGCGTCCAGGGTTTCGATGGCCGCGACCCTGGCGGCAGGGGCGGCCTCGGCATTTGAGGCCAGCGCCAGCAGTGCGGTGGTGGCCCGGGTGCCGATCACGGCGAGACGGGCGGCCGCGAGGTCGCGGCGCTGGGCGTCGCCGGAGACCAGCTCTTCCATGAGCCGGGCGATGTCAGCAGCGGCAGATTTCTTGATGGACATAAAAAAAGGGACCGGAGCGCGTGTGCGCCCCGGCCCCCATGTTGTCGGTCGCTGCAGTCAGTGACTGCAGGTGTCTGCAGTGTTACTGCAGGCGGACGACGAGCGCGGCGCGGCGGTTCATGCGGCGCGTCTCTTCGCGGTCGTTGTCGAACTTCGGCCGTTCCTCGCCGTAGGAGACCATGTTCAGACGATCGGGGTTGATGCCGCGCGAGTTGAGGTACTCACGGACAGCCGTGGCGCGACGTTCACCGAGCGCCAGGTTGTATTCGGCTGTGCCGATGTTGCAGGTGTGGCCTTCGATCTGCAGGCGCAGCGTCGAGTTGGCCTGCATCGCCGTCACCGCTTCGTCGAGCACGCGGAGGGCATCGCCACGCAGCGTGTAACGGTCGAAGTCGAAGTGCACGTCTTCAAACACGAACTCCTTGACGGTCGGCTGCACCACCTGGATGGTGACCGAGGCGCTGGCCGTGCCGCCCTTGCCGTCGTTGACCGTCACGGTGACGGGCACGGCGCCCGGCGTGTTGGGGGCGGTCCAGGGCGTCTGGCGGTTCGTCGGGCTCGTGAACGAGCCAGTGTTGGTCGACCACGCATACGTGAGCGGGTCGCCGTCCGGATCCTGCGCGTCGGCCGTCACGGTCGACACACGACCCACTTCCACGGTGCACGGGTCACACGCGGCCGTCACGGTCGGCGGACGGTTGGCCGCCACGACCGGCGGCGCCACGACTGGCGGCGGGGGCGGCGCCATGGGCGCCACGTACTTGCGGACGCCGGGGTGGTAGCCCACACGCACCTGCAGACCCATCCGGTCGCCGATGCCGCTGCCGAAGGCGGGGCAGGTGCCGCCGCCCGTGGGGCAGAAGAACGCATCGCTGCGCTTGTCGAGGGTGCCGGACCAGTTGGCGCCGCCACCGATGAAGAAGCCGTTGGTGTTCTGCCAGGTCAGACCGAGAGCCGCGTAGATCGGGCTGGCGATCTGCGTCGTGGTCGGGGCGATCGAGCCGTCCTGACCGCGGAAGTTGGCCGGCGCGGTGATCTCGCTGTCGAGGTACTTCTCACCGTGGAGTTCGGCGGTGAACCGGAGCGGTGCGGTGACGGGAAAGCCCATGCCCACGCCCCAACGCACACCGTTGGAGAGTTCAAAGCCATCCGGGCTACCGCGCATGATCATGCCGCCGAAGCCTGACAGCTCGACCGCGCGGAAAGCCTTGCTCAGAATGGCATCCACGCTGAAATCGGTCTTGCCGGTTGAGGCCCCGAGGGCGTCGTCGCCCGTGGGGATTTTGACGCTGCCGCGCAGGGCAAACGCCGCACCCTGGCCATCAGCTTCCGACGTGATGTTGATCTTCGCGCCAAGGCGCAGATCGCCGGGACGATTGCCAATCCAGCCCTGCGTGACGAGCGGATACTCGTTCACGATGCCGCCGTTGGCGCCGGGTGTCGACTGACTGCTCGTGAAGAAGATCGGCCGCGTGTCGCGGTCGATACGAGTCACCGCCTCGAAGCTGCCGAACAGCTCGAAGCGATTGCCGATGCCCACGCCAAAGGTGGCGGGGAAGTGGGTCACGTCGGTGAAGCCCTGGCCAAAGTCGGCGTTCTGACGGTAGAAGCTGAGGGACCACTTTTTGTTGCCCAATACCTCGGCCGTCGGCACGAACCAAAGTCCGGTGTCACCGCTGACGGTGGTGGTGGCGGGACGGGTCTCGGCCTGCTGCGCATCGGCAGTCTGGCCAAAGGCCGGCATCGCGGTCACCAGCACGGCGCTCAACACGCTTGCTTCAAAGAGTCGTTTCATGTGCGCTAATCCTTTTCTGAGTGCGATCTAGAGGGTCCGGGGGCGATCCCCCCTTCAAAAACCCCGGGCACCATGGTACACGCGAAACGCTTTAAGTCAATGAATACAGGACGGTTCCGGTTCCCTGCAGTATACTGATGAGGTTGGATTTTCCTCTGGAGAGGCACCCGTCATGATTGGCTCGCTCGGCACGATGGAACTGGTCGTTATCGGCGTCGTGGCCCTTATTGTGTTTGGTCCCCGCAAGCTCCCCGAGCTGGGCCGGTCGCTGGGCAAGAGCCTGCAGGAGTTCCGTCGTGCGTCCAACGAGCTGAAACATACGCTGGAGGAGGAAATTTCCCTCGAAGAGCGCGAAACCGCCCGGGCCAAGGCCCCGGCGCCGGCCGCGCAACCGGCGTTCCCCGTCGATCCGGCTGTCGAATCGCCGGCCGATCCCTCCCCTTCGACAGGCTCAGGGCAGGCACCGGCCGATCCGGTCGTGCCGGAGACCATCGCCCGCGGGCAGCAGTAAGCAGTCGTGGCGACCTCGGAGGACGAGCTCGAGCCGGACGGCCCCGGCCGCATGAGTTTTCTTGACCATCTCGACGAACTGCGTCGACGGATTCTGTATGCCGTCTACTCTGTGCTCGCCGCGGCGGTCGTGGCGTTTGCGTTCATCAACGACATTCTGGCGGCGGTGACCGCACCAATGCTGGCGGCGGTGCCGAGCGGCACCCTGCTGGGCACCGAGGCGCTCGATTCGATCATGGTGTACTTCAAGGCGGGCTTGCTCGTCTCGATTGTGATCGCCTCACCCCTGATCCTGCTGCAGGTCTGGTATTTCATCGCGCCGGGGCTGTACTCGAAAGAGAAAAAGCTCGCGATTCCGTTCGTCTTCACGTCCACCGCGCTGTTTCTCGCCGGGGCGTGGTTTGGCCACAGGGTGGCCTTCCAGGTCACCTGGCAGTTTCTGGCCAGCTTTAATCCCGAATGGATGGCGTGGACGCCGACCTGGAATTCCGCCTTTGCCCTGTACCTCCGCATCGTCCTGGGGCTCGGCCTGATCTTTCAGATGCCGGTCGTGGTGTTCGTTCTGGCGCGCTTTGGCCTGGTGACGCCGCGCTTCCTGATCAAGAACTTCAAATACGCCGTGCTCATCATCTTCATCGTCGCGGCCATCGCCAGTCCGGGCCACGACCCGATGAGCCAGCTCCTGTTTGCCGCCCCCATGCTGGTGCTCTATGTCATCAGCATCGGCGTCGCCTGGCTCTTCGCCAAAAAGAAGCCGTCTGACACGGACTAGGGTTAACATCGCACCTATGCGTCACTCCAACATTCCCGTTGCGGCGGTCGTAGTCGTCGTGGCCGCCCTCGCCGGCGGCGCGCTCGGCCATCGTGTGGGCGCGTCCGACGATCGGGTCACCGATTGGAGCCGGTTGTTTGCGGCGGCGCTGGCCACGGTCGAGAAGGAATACGTCGAGGAACTGGATTCCGAAGACCTGGTCTACGGCGCCGTGGACGGCATGTTGCGGACGCTGGATCCGCACTCAAGTTTTTTTGACCCGCGGCAGTACGCGCAGCTGCGCGAGCGACAGGAAGGCACCTACTACGGGCTCGGCTTGAGCATCGTGGTGGTCAACGGCGACATCACGGTCACGAATCTGTTTGAAGGGTCGCCGGCCTATCGGAACGGGATTCGGCGCGGTGATGTGATTGCCGAGATCAAAGGCGAGTCGGCCAAGGGCTGGACGGCCGATCAGGCGGTGCGCGAGTTGCGTGGCCCCAAAGGCACGTCGGTCAACATCGGCATTCGACGCGTGGGCCTCGAGGCGCTGATTCCGCTTGATGTGGAACGCGACGAGATCAATATCACCACCGTACGCACCGCGTTCATGATTGCGCCTGGCACCGGCTACATCCGCCTGCAGGATTTTTCGGAGACGACTGACCGTGAGGTCGGTGAGGCGTTGACCAAGCTGCGCGGTGAAGGGATGGAGCGTCTCGTGCTCGACCTGCGCGACAACGGTGGCGGTCCACTCGATCAGGCCATCGCCGTGTCGAACCGGTTTCTCAAGCGCGGACAGATGGTCGTCTACACGCGTGGTCGTGTGCCGAACTCGGACGAGGACTATCCGGCGCTCGAAGAAGGCGACACGAAGACGCCGCTTGTGGTGCTCGTGAATCGCAATTCCGCCAGCGCCTCTGAAATTGTTGCCGGCGCGATTCAGGATCACGACCGCGGTCTCGTCGTCGGCGAAGCCACCTTCGGCAAGGCCCTCGTGCAGTCGGTCTACCGCATCAGCAACGGGGCCGGTCTGGCGCTGACCACAGGCCGCTACTACACCCCGAGCGGCCGCATGATTCAGCGCCCCTGGGACGGCACCTTCGACGAATACCTCACCTACGCGCAGCGCGACCAGGAAGGCACGCGCGAACACACCGCCGATGAGTTGAAATACACCGACAGCGGTCGCAAGGTCTACAGCGGGGGCGGCATTGAGCCGGATCACTTCATGGCCGGACCGGTGGAAGGGTTTAATCCCTCACGCTTCTCGCGCCAGTTGCTGCAGCGCGGCTACTTCGTCGGGTTCGCCGAACGCTTCACTGCCGAAGGTGACACGCGACCGGCAGCGACGTCTGCCGCTTTGCATCGCGTCGCCAGAGGCTGGACGGTCACCGACGGGATGCTGAAGGAGTTTGCCGAGTACCTGGTGACCCAGCGCGTGACCGTGGACGAGGCGGCCCTGACCGCTGACGCCGCGTTCCTGCGCGCCATGATCAAATTCGAGGTGGATCTCGACCTCTTTGGCGTGGACGAAGCGCGCCGCAACCTTTCGCGGGTCGATCCGCAGGCGCAGTTCGCCCTGCAGTTCTTCCAGCAGGCACAGCAACTGCTCACGCCGGCCCGCCCGCCTGACTGATTTACATGCGACTAAGCAGACTGCACATTAACGGATTCAAAAGTTTTCCCGATCGCGCCGAGTTGTCATTCGACGACGGCGTGACGGCCATCGTCGGACCCAACGGCTGCGGCAAGAGCAACGTGGTGGACGCCATCACCTGGGTGCTGGGTGAGCAGAGCGCCAAGAGCCTGCGCGGCGAGCGGATGGAAGACATCATCTTCAACGGCAGCGACGCGCGAAAGCCGACGCAGTCGGCCGAGGTGCGTCTGCGCCTGGCCAACGTGGCGCAGGTGGGCATGACCGTGCCCGACGAGCCGGGACTCGAGATCGTCGACCCCGATCCTGCCGCGCCGGCATCTGGTGAGAACGGTCAACTTCCGCTGGTGACCCGTGACGTCGAAATTGGACGTCGTCTGTATCGTTCGGGCGAGAGCGAGTATCTGATCGATGGCACCGTCTGTCGCCTGCGTGATGTGCACGACCTGCTGATGGACTCGGGCCTCGGCGTCAAGGCGTATGCCGTCATCGAGCAGGGCAAGATCGGACAGATTCTGTCGTCACGTCCGGCCGAACGCCGGTCGTTGATCGAGGAAGCGGCCGGCGTCACCAAATACAAGGCACGACGACGGTCGGCGGAACTCAAGCTCGACGCGGCCGAACAGAATCTGACGCGTGTGGACGACATCATTTTTGAGGTCGAGAAGCAGCGCGGAGCCCTCAAGCGCCAGGCCGCGAAGGCGCGTCGGTACCGACGCCTGCGCGAGGAACTGCGTCGTTGGGAACAGGTGCAGTTTGCCCGCAGGCATGAAGCACTCGCGAAAGACATCGCTGCCGCAGAGGCGCGACTCGAAGAGGCCAAAGTGCGCGAGACGGGCGCGGCGGCTCATGTCGCTGAACTCGAGACGGCGCTTGAGACGTTGCGGCTGCAGCTGGCGGAAGCCGAACGACACGCGACCGAGACGCGGGAGCAGGCGCATCAGCGCGAACTCGGCATCGGGCGGTATCAGCAACAGATCACGTTTGACCGACAGCAGATCGACGACCTCGGCAGCCGACTTGAGGTGCTGACGGCTGAGGCCACCGACCTTGACGCCCGGTTGGCACCCGCGCGGCAGGCGATCGAGACGCAGCGTGAGGCCATTGCGCGGGCGACCGCGACACTGACCGAAGCACAGGGCCGTGTGGCCGCGTGTGAAGAGGACTACCAGCGGGCGCAGTCGGCCGTGCAGGGCGTGGAGCAGGATGCCGACCAGACACGGGCCGCCGTGATGGCGTCGGCGACCACACTTTCGGCCTTGCGTCAGGCGCGCGACAACGCCGCCGCCGCACGGGACCGCGTCTCACAGGAACGCAGCCGGTTTGAGGTCGAACTGCGCGACCTGCAGCAGGAATCTGAACGCGCAACGCGTGACCGCGAGGAGGCCACGGTGGCCCTGGCACGCGCCCGTGCAGCGGTGACCGAGGCGATCGCCGCCCGCACCACCGCCGAGGCCACGCTTGCCGCGGCTCGCAGCGAACGGGAACAGTTGTCGCGTCGGCTCAGTCAGACGCATCGTGATCTCGCCGGACTTGAAGCACGCCTGCGCTCACTGCAGGACATCGAGAAGAACCGCGCCACGTTCGGGGATGCCGCACGGTTTCTGTTGGCGGAGGCGCCCGAAACTGTCGGACAGCACGGGGCATTTGCCGACTACGTCCAGGTGGAGCGCACCTTTGAGCGCGCGGTGGATGCGTTGCTCGGCGATCTGCTGCAACACGTGGTGGTGGATCGCGCCGAGCAGGTGCAGGAAGCCTTGGCGACGTTGCACGAGCGGAAGGCCGGCCGCTGTGGCTTCCTTGTGCTCGACGAAGCGCGCGTCAGCGCACCCCGATCGACGGTCACACTGCCCGCTGGCGTACGCGCGTTGCGGGATGTGGTGACAGCCACGGGGCCGTACGCCGACCTGATCGCGCGGGTGCTGCCGGACGCGTGTATCGCCGAGACGTTCGAGCAGGCCCGTACACTGGCGGCGACCCTCGGCGTTCCGGTCGCCACGTTGACCGGGGATGTGTTCCGCGGTGTCGGACGCGTGGAAGGGGGCGCCAGCGGAGGCTCCCACGGCATTCTCGAGACGCGAGCAGAGGCCGAACGCCTGCGCGCCCAGGTGCACGAGGTGGAACAACAGGCGCATCGCCTGGCCAACGACGTGACCGGGATTGACCTGGACATCTTCAACGGCGAAACCGACGTCTCCGCGAAACAGGCCGCCCAGCACGACCAGGAAAAGGCCATCGTTGGCTTCGAAGCGCAGCTGCAGCGCGCCGGTGATGAAGTGAGCCGCGTGGCGCGACGTATCGAGGTGGTCTCCACCGAACGTCGGCGCAGTGAAGAAGAGGAGCTGACAGCGGAGCGACGTCGCGACGAAGCGCTGTTGGCCATCGTCGCCCATGAAAGTGGGCAGGCCGAAGCGGAGCAGTCGCTGGGTGCGGTGCTGAGCCGCCTGCAGGGCGCACGCGGCGACGCCGAAACCCAGATGCGTCGCGTCAGTGACGCCCGGGCCGAGCAGATGGCGGTCAGTGAGCGTGTGACCTCACTGCAGACCGAAGGTCGCCGCCTTGAGGAATCACTGGCAGACGTCGAAGCGCGCCTGACATCGCGCCGCGGCGAGATGGCCCGTGCCGAGTCGCGTCGCGAAGAACTGCGTCAGTCCATCGTGGATACCGAACGTCGCCTCGATGAGGACGTGCGCGCACTCGAGGGCCTGCGTGAAAGTCTGCGCGGCCTTGACGAAACCGTCAGCGGTGTGCGCGTCCAGTTCACCGAGCGTGAGTCGGAAATTCGTGGTGCCCGACAGGCACTCGATGCCGTGCGCACGGTCGTGATGCAGTCGGAGGTGGCTCGCGCCACAGCGCAGGCAGACCTCACGCACCTGGCGGCGATGTGCCTGGAAGCCGTCAATGCATCCATCGAGGAAGTGGTGGTCGAGGTCGCCCGCATGGAAGCGGCCGGCGAACTGGCCGCGCCTGGAAGCCGGCTGGCCGCCGCCGGTGCGCCGGATCCCGATGACACCGACGACGAGGAATCGGTGCCCGCGTCAATCGACGCAGCCAGTGACACACCCGCCGAGGCTGCAGAACCTGGGACGGAAGACGCCATGTCACCAGACGATGTGATTGCCAGCCTCCGCCAGAAAATCGAACGTCTGGGCCCTGTCAACATGATGGCCATCGATCAGTTTGATGAACTCGAGACGCGCCACACCTTCCTGACGACGCAGCGGAAGGACCTGCTGGATTCGATCGCGCAGACGGCCGAGGCCATCAAACGCATCGACGTGATCACCCGCGAGCGGTTCTCGGCGGCGTTTGCCACCATCAACGCCAACTTCGAGGTGACGTTTACGACGTTGTTCGGCGGCGGCAAAGCCGGACTCCTGCTGATCGATCAGGAGAATCAGGTCGAAAGCGGCATCGACATCATCGCGCAGCCCCCCGGCAAGCGCCTGCAGAACGTGCAGTTGCTCTCCGGTGGTGAGAAGGCCATGACCGCGATGGCCCTGATGTTCGCCATCTTCAAGTTCCGCCCGAGTCCGTTCTGCCTGCTCGACGAAATTGACGCGCCGCTCGACGATGCCAACATCGGGCGCTTTGTCGAGATGCTGCAGGGGATGCAGTCGCACACACAGTTCATCCTCATCACCCACAACCGCAAAACGATGGAGATCGCCGACCGGCTCTACGGCGTGACGATGGAAGAGCCGGGCGTGTCGAAGCTGATCTCCGTACAGATGAATTGAACGAGTCCACAGGTACACGGTTCCAGCGGCTGCGCCGCACCGGACAGGTGGTGAGCCTGTCGGTCGGCGCCCTCTGGCTGCTGGTCGTTGTCGCCACGCCCGTGGGGCGCAGTCTGGCGCGATGGGCCGAGGCGGTGACGCCGGCCTGGGCGGTGGTGACCTTTGTCGTGTGCCTGGTGCTGGTGTGGGAAGTGGTGGCGCTGCCGGCCAGTGTCTACGCCGCGGTGCAGGGCGATCAACGCTTTCGCAAAGGCCGAACGCCGGTGGCCACCATTGTGGGACACCAGGTACGTGATGCACTGACCGGGACCGTGGTGGCCGTGGTCGGCGCGCTCGTGGTGTGGACCAGTCTGGGTGTGCTCGACGGCTGGTGGTGGCTCGGTGTCGGCGTGTTGTTCGCGCCGGCGCTGGTCGTCGCCACGACGCTGGCAGGGGTCACCGTGCGCGCTGCCTCCGGGAGCCTGCCGATCACCCGCGATACGCTCGCCGAACGACTGTCGCAGATGGCAGAGCAGGCGTGTGGCCGCCGGGTGCCGGTGCGTGAGTGGACCGACCCGTCCACGTCCGCACCCACCGCACGTGTTACCGGCATCGGCGCATCTGGTGCGATTCTCCTCAGTCGATCACTGGTCACCGATTGGAGCGACGACGAAATTGCGGTGGTTGTGGCTCACGAACTGTCCCACCACGCCCATCACGATCTGTGGCGCACGGCCGCCCTGGATACGACCGTGTTGATCGTGGTGCTCGGCACGGCGCATCTGGCGGTCGGGAGCCTCGGACCGGCACTCGGTGTGACGGGCCTCGGCGACCTCATGGTGTTGCCGCTGATCGGTCTGACCGGCTGGGCGATGTGGTGGATGCTGCGTCCGCTGCGACTCGCGCAATCACGTGCGCATGAACGCACCGCCGATCGATTTGCGATTGAAATGACGGGGAACCCGGAGGCGTTTCGGGCCGCGGTCAGGCGTCTGGCCGCGCAGCATCTGGCCGAGGAGCGACCGTCAGCGTTGACGCGCTGGTTCTTCCATCGTCATCCCACGGTGGAGGAGCGGCTTACGGCTTCGGAGCCACGATGAGCGTGCCGACCATCCCGCGTTCGCGACAGCTGTCGGCGGTCATCGAACAGTAGAACTCAAACCTGCCGACCTTCTCGGCCTGGAACTCGAATGTAACCTCTTTGCCGGGCTCCACCCGCTTCTGAATGCGGTAGTCGGGCAGGGTGAAGCTGTGTGGGATGTCCTCGGAGGTCAGCGTGATGCGCACCAGGTCGTCCTGCGTCACGTGGATTTCGGCACGGTCGTGACCCGCAATCCGGAACTGGTGTTTGAGGGCGGTGACGCCAACCTCGCGTTTGGTCTGGGCCAGGATGCCGACCGTCAACACCGCACAGGCCAACAGGACGCTCCCGATGCACAGGGACACGGTGGGGAACTGGCGGGGTCGGGTGGTGGTCACGGCATCCTCCTGTGGTTTGAGACGACGGTACCAGTCTATCGGCCGGACCCCGTGCGTTCGACAGGGCATTTTCGTTCGTTGCAATTCCTCACCCGTGCGGTTGCCCTGTCCCGACAACAGAGCGTTCCACCAGTGGAGGTCATGGAGGGCCATGGAGGAATACACGGGCAGTGACCCGTGAGGGTTGGGGGCCCGGCGAAGCCGGGCCGGGGGGGGGGGGGGGGGGGGGGGGGGGGGGGGGGGGGGGGGGGGGGGGGGGGGGGGGGGGGGGGGGGGGAAGCAGGGCCACCCCCCCCCCCCC
>JBBQDM010000035.1:0-19707 GCA_038319675.1 Vicinamibacterales bacterium | reverse complement strand
GGGAATGGCACCGCCGTCCGTGTCGATGACCACGCCCACGAGGGACGAGGCCGAACTGCTCTGCGCCAGCGCCGGAGCACTGACACCCAGCAGCAGCAGGGCGAATACAAACATGCGAATACGACGGACTGTCATTCTGGTTCATCCTCCAACCACTCCTCCGGAAGGTGACGAGACCCAGAGACGGCAGGATACTCGTACCTAGAATCGGAATGGCTTTGGTACTGTACGTGAGTAGGGTTATTTCGGTCAATGTCGTCACGGCTTTGCGGGAGAGGCCCGGAGTGCTCGAGGCCCTCGGACGTGCCCAAATACCCAAATCTGCGCAAAAAATGGCTGAAATGGCCGTAACTTCTGGATGCTTGGGCTGAAAGGTAGGGCCTATGGAGGGGACGCCTCCGGTCGGACTACTAGGGCCGGTCAGCCGTGTGAGCGGGCGGGAGCGCGTCCAGCGAGGGCAAGTGCACCATAAACGTCGACCCCTGGCCAGGTGCGCTTTTGATGCCCACCGTGCCTCCATGGGATCTGGCGAACGCGGCCACTGTCGCCAGGCCGATGCCGGCACCGCCCGTACCGCCGGTCCGCGACGTGTCCACGCGGTAAAACCGATCGAACACCCGTGCCGCGTGATGCGGCTCCAGACCCACGCCGCTGTCGCGTACCGCCACGGTGAGCGTGTGCCCGGTCACACCCGATGTGACGTGCACCGTGCCGCCTTCGACGTTGTACTGAATCGCGTTGGTGATCAGATTCGTCACCGCGTTGCGCAGACTCACCGCATCGGCCACGACCACGCCCGGCAGGGGCCCGGTGTGTACCTGAATGCCGCGAGCGGAGGCGAGTGGGGCCACCTCGTGCACCACGGCGGTGACGACGTCGCTGATCGCGCACGGGTGCCGGTCCGGTCCGTCGGCGGTGTCCGCCGACTCCGCGCGTGCGAGGTCCAACAGCGTTTGCACCAGCGTCTGCATGCGCGCGGCCGTGCGTTGACAGACCGCCAGCGAGGCCTTCAACTCCTCGACCGTCCGGGGCCGCGCCAGCGCCCAATGGGTTTCGGTCTGCAATATGGTGAGTGGGGTGCGCAGATCGTGCGAAGCGTCGGCGGTGAAGCGGCGCTGTCGTTCGACCGAGGCGTACAGCCGATCAAACGCCTCATTCAACACGTCGGCGAGTTGTTCGAGTTCTGATTCCACCTGCGACAGCGGGATCCGCGCGCTGAGGTCGCCGTCGATCATCGCGCGCGCCGTTCCGCCGATGCGGGCCACCGGCGCCAGGGCGCGGCCAATCATCCACCAGTTCCCCCCGATCACCAGCGCGAGCGCGGTGAGGCCCACACCCGCCATGACCAGCAGGAGACGAGCGATCTCGGCGAGGATCGTGTCGATGCGGCGGCCCACAAGTATCGTGACGCCACTCGGCAGGCGGGCGACATGTTCACGCGCGTCACCCACACGGGCGCGGCCCGCCTCCGGACGTTCACGCGCGCGATCCGGATCGGACGCCACGATGAGGCGGTCGTGCGCATCCCAAATCAGGTAAAAATCACGCTCGGCGTCCGGCAGCGCATCCGCGGGGATCACCAGGTCGAACGCGCCGTCGCTGGCGGGTTGCACCGCCGCTGTGAGTGTGACGAGCCGCACGTCGAGTGCGCGGTCCACCTCCGCCAGCCGCGTGCGCCACGTGCTGTACGTGACCCAGGTACCGAACGTGACCAGCGCGACCACCAACAATGTGGAGGACCACACCAGCAACCGGGTGCGCAGCGAATGAAAGACCGTCACGGTGCGAGCAGGTAGCCGACGCCGCGGCGCGTGTGGATGAGGCCGACCCCAAGCTTGCGCCGCAGGGCCCCGATGTGGACATCAATGGTGTTGGACATCACCTCGGTCTCATCGTCGTAGAGGGCGTCCGAGATTTCCGTGCGGGTCACGACGTGTCCGAGACGCCGCGTCAGCAGTTCGAGGATCGCATACTCCCGCGCGGTCAGTTCCAGTTCGCCGCCGGGGCCGTACACCCGCCGCGCGCGGGTGTCGATGCGCAGCGGGCCGACCTGCACCTCCGGGCCGGGCTGGTCGGCGGCGCGACGGGCGAGTGCGCGAATGCGCGCGAGCAGTTCCTCGGGTGAGAACGGTTTGGTCAGGTAGTCGTCCGCGCCGGCGTCCAGACCGCGCACACGATCCTGCACCGCATCACGCGCGGTCAAGAGCAGGATCGGTGTGCGGTACGCGTCGCGCCGCAGCCGCTCGAGCACCTGCCACCCGTCCAGGCGGGGCAGCATGATGTCGAGCACCACCACGTCGTGTGGGCCCGTGCGCGCCAGCGTCACCGCCGACTCGCCGTCGCCCACCACATCCACCACCCAGTCCTCGTCGGCCATGGTGCGCGCGAGGGCACGGGCCAGGTCGGGTTCATCTTCCACGAGCAGGATGCGCATCAGTCCTTCTGCCGCCCGGACGGAAATTCGATCCGCAGATCGTCGAACGCCGCGTCGGATCCACCCGTGGCGACGACGCCGACCAGACCGGTGCGGCCGGCCGACCGTCGTTCGTGCCGATCGAGCACGCGGATGCCGCCGATCGACACGACGGTGCGCCCATCGTCGTGCACGACCCGGAGCGTGTGCCACGCCTGGGGATCAAGTTCAAGCCCATCGCGGTCCTCCAGGCGGATGCGATTGCCATCGGCCACGCGAAAGAGATCCAGATCACCATCGTGCAGGTCGAGCAGCACGGCCATGAAATTGCGGGCATCCTGATAGTGCCAGACCAGCCCGCCTGCGCGGCGCCCCCCGGCCAGCCGGATGCGCGCCGTGATCCGCAGTGTGGGGGGGACGCGGCCAGGGGCAAGCGCGAGGCTCCAGCCGTCGGCGTCGGCGACGCGTGGGTGGCGGAGGGCGAGACTCCCGCTGACGCGCGCTACCGCCCAGGCGCCTGGCGACGATTGTCGGAATGCGGCCGTGGTGAACCCCGCGGGCAGTGCGCCGACGGTGATCTGGTCGAACGTCTGCACGGCCGGCGACTGTGCCGACGTCAGCGTGGCCACACCCAGCACCAGGGCGCCGACCAGCAGAGCGGGGCGTTGTGCCATGCGACATTGTAACGACGCGACGCTGAAGGTCCGATGAAGACGACCCATCCCGGCACACGCTCCACGCTTGACGTGCGACGTCCGACGGGCCAGAGTAGCGCCCATGCGGATACGCCTGCTGACTGTCGGCGTTGTGTGTGTGGTGGGGGTGGCGCTCCTCGGCGCATGGTCTGACTCCCAATCCTACGACCTGCTCATTCGCGGCGGACGAGTCCTCGACGGCAGCGGCAATCCCTGGCTGCGTGAGGACATCGCCATTCGCGGTGATCGCATCGTCGCACGCGGCCGCCTGACGGACGCGGTGGCGGAGCGCATCATCGACGCGACGGGCCTTGTCGTGGCGCCCGGATTCATTGATGTGCATTCCCACGCGTCGGACTCGCTGGCGCGCGAACGCCTGCGCGAGGCACGCGGCCTGCTCGCCCAGGGCATCACGACCGTGGTGGTGAATCCCGATGGCGGTGGCCCCGTGGACACACTCGCGCAGCGTCGCACGCTTGAGACGGGCGGAGTGGGGGTGAACGTGGCGCTGCTCATCGGGCATGGCAGTGTGCGGAGCGCCGTGATCGGTGGTGCACGACGGGCGCCGACCGCCGATGAACAACGTCGCATGGAAGACCTGGTGCGCACCGCGGTGGCTGACGGTGCGTTCGGCCTCTCCTCAGGACTCTTCTACGAACCAGGCCGCAACGCGGAGCTCGAGGAAGTGATCGCGCTGGCGAAGGTGGCCGGCGGTGTCTACACCAGTCACATCCGCGACGAGGGCAACTACGACACGGGAGTGGTGGCCTCGGTGGCCGAAGTGATTCGTGTGGCCGAGGAGGCGGGCGTCCGCGGCATCGTGACCCACATCAAGGCGCTGGGCCCGGATTCGTGGGGGCTGTCGGCGACCGTGATCGACGACATCACTGCCGCACGCGCGCGGGGTGTCGATGTGTGGGCCGACCAATATCCCTACGAGGCGTCGTCGACGAGTTTGGGGGCTGCGGTGTTGCCGGGACCGAGCGGGCCGGAGGCGCTCAAGGCGCGTCTCGCCGAGCCGTACTCCGCCGACGAGTTATTGAAGGAAGTGACCGAGAACATTCGGCGCCGCGGAGGACCCGCGTCCATCGTGATCGCATCCGGCCGCGGCGCGGAAGGACTCGCCGGTCAACATCTGCAGCACATCGCCGACGCCCGTGGTGTGGTGCCGGCGGCCGCCGCAATCGACATCCTCATGAACGGGGGCGCGTCCATCGTGTCCTTCAACATGTCCGAGGACGACATCGCCGCCTTCATGCGTCAGCCCTGGACGATGACGTCGTCGGATGGAGAGCTGTCGTTGCCTGGGCCAAGTCGTCCGCATCCACGCGGGCATGGCGCGTTTGCGCGCAAGCTCGCCGTGTATGTGCGCGAACGTGGTGTGGTGTCGCTTGAACACGCCGTGCGCGCGGCGACGTCACTGCCGGCCCGTGTGTTCGGGTTCACCGACCGCGGCGCACTGCGTGAGGGCGCGTTCGCGGATGTGCTCGTGTTCGACCCCGCGGCGGTCCGGGATGTGGCGACCTACGACGATCCGCACCAGCACGCCGTCGGGATGCGTTGGGTGCTCGTCAACGGCCGGGTCGTGATCGACGACGGTGTGCCGACCGGTGCCCTGCCCGGCCGCGTCCTGCGGAAAAAACCTTTCGGGTAGGTTTTTCGCGAGAATGGGACAGGTGGGTGTCCTCTTCTGGCGAAAAACCTACCCGAAAGGTTTTTTCCAGCGCTGCAGGTACGCCTTCATGCGCAACTTGCGGACCGTGTTCGCGGAACTCATGTAGCGGATGACGCCGAAAATTTCTCGTTCGGGGGCCCAGGGGCGGTCGTACCGACCGAGGGTCCAGCAGTAGCCAGTGTAGGAATTCGGATTGCGCCCGTCGAGCGCGTACCGGTTCATCACGTCGATCATCGTCTCGAGCGCTTCGTCGGGAGAGGCGCTCCACTCGAGAATCTTTTTGCCCCACACCATGCGCATGTAGTTGTGACAGGTGCCGGTGGCGGCCAGCTGGCGCTGTGCGGCGTTCCAGACCTGGTCGTGGGTGTCGGCGGCCATGAACTGATCGCGGGTGTAGGTGTACGGCCGCGGGTCGACGGCGTGGCGATCAAGCGTGGTGCGCGCCCATGCGGGCAGGGAGTCGAAGTGATCGTAGTCGTCGGGGTGCCAGGCGCACATGTTGTAGCCGAGTTCGCGCCAGGTGATGAGTTGATCCAGAAAGGCTTCAGCATTCGCCGAGGCACCCCACCAGCCTTCCCGTTGTCCGCGTTTGCCGGCGCCGAGCTTGCGGCTCGTCCAGCGCTCCTTGGTCATCACCGCCTCAAACACCTCGTGGGTCCCGATGTGACCGAAGTGCAGGTAGGGGGACAGGCCACTGGTGACCTCGGTGTCGGGATGGGAGTGATCCTCGACGTAACGCGCCAAACGGCTCGTCACGAATCGCGTGAGGGTGGCGGCGGCGGCCACCGGCCCGCCGCGTGTGTCAGTCGCGGGCACGGAGTGATCGATCGGCAACGAGGCCAACAGCGCGTCCGGCGCGCGGAGTGTCGCCACAGGGGTCGCGGGCCAACGCGTGGCGAGGCCCTTCGGCAGCGTGGCCTTGGGGAGTCCCTTGAACGTGAGGGCCTCGGGCCATGCGGCCAGACTGTCGCGGAACGCGCCCTGCAGGTACGACCGGAACGAGTAGGCCGTGAGGAAGACCTTCTCCGTGGCCCGCATCGGCAGGATGCCGTTGGCGTCCACCGCCTCGAGCCGTGCGTCCAGCGTGCGGCCGGCGGCGGCGATCATCTTCGGAATAAAAAAGGCCGGGAAGTCGTCGGTGACTACGAGGCAGGCGTCGGCGGCGAGCGCAGCCAGCAGTCCCTTGCCGGCGCCGCGCGCCGGTTCGACATACGGCAGGTAGGCCACCGGCGTACCGGCCAGCGCATCAGCATGATCGGCCATGCCGTCGATCACAAATCGGTGCAGGCGATCACTGGCCCACGGGTAGTCACACCGAAGGGCTTCAAGAATGATGAGGGGCTTATGCCACTCGCGCGCACACGCCACGGCGTGTTGCAGCGCAAAGTTTGACGAAAGCCGCCGCGACCCCACCATCCAGTACACGACATGCGCGTTGTCGGGCCTGACGGGATGCGCGTTCAGCGCCCGGATGCGAATCGCTGGAACCGCCACGGGGCCAGTCTACTGCCTTGCGCTACACTTTGACCCAATCGAAGGAGTGCGTTCATGCAACTGGTCGTCCGAAGTGCCGTGTTGGTCGTCGTGGGAATGGTGGCGTGTGGGGCCCGGTTTGAGGCGCAGGACCGCCTCGACAAGATGCCCGGCGTGGCGGAATTCCGGCGATTATCGGCGGCGCTCGCGCCCGCTGCCGGCGGCGCGTTTGTCAGCGGGGCCATTACGCCGACGTGGTCCGAAGACAGCGCCTCGTTCAGCTACACACACGCGGGATCGCGCTATCGGTTCGACACCGCCACGCTGACCGCCGTGAATGAAGGCGTGGTCGCGCCTGGCGCGGCGGGTGCGGGCCGGGGTGGCCGCGGTGCCCGGGGCGGCGGTGCGCCCGGACTGGGCGGGTGTCCCCAGGAAACCGTGGAGCGCGGACGCCAGGCGACGTGTGTGGGCGCGCCCGACAGCTCGATGCGCGCGTTCTACAAGGACAGCAACATCTGGATTGCCAATGCGGACGGCAGCGGCGAGAAGGCCCTCACCACGGACGGCAGTGTCGAGCAGCGCATCAAATACGGCACCGGAAGCTGGGTCTACGGCGAGGAACTGAATCAGACATCCGCCATCTGGTGGTCCAGCGACTCCACCAAGGTGGCGTTCTACCGCTTCGACGAAAGCAAGGTGAAGGACTTCTACCTCCAGATGTCACAGACCGGTATCCAGAGCGCGCTCGACATCGAGGCCTACCCGAAGGCCGGTGCGCCGAACCCTGTGGCCGATATCTTCATTCACGACGTGAAGACGGGCGTCACGACCAAGGTCGACGTACGCGATGGACGGCCGTTCACCGATATCCCCGAAGACGGATCGGCCTTCACCAACGACCACGTCGGCCACTACGTCTATCGCGTGAACTGGTCACACGACAACACGGAGTTGTTCGTCAACCGCACCAATCGTCGTCAGAACAAGCTGGAAATGGCCGGCTGCGCGGCGGCGTCAGGCGAGTGCCGGGTGATTGTGTCGGAAGAGTGGCCCACCGGATGGGTGGTCAACTCCCCTCCGATGCAGTGGCTCAGTGACAACACGCGCTTCACCTGGATCTCCGAGCGCAACGGCTGGCGCAATATCTACCTGTACGACAAGAGTGGCCGGTTCACTCCGCTGACGCAGCACACCACGTTCGAAGTGGTGGGCATCACGAAGATCGATGAAGCGGCGGGCGTGGTGTATTACACGGCGCGATCCGGCAACAACTACATGAAGGTGCAGCTGCATCGCGTGCGGCTCGACGGCACCGGCGATGTGCGACTGACCAACCCGGCCTACACACACATCGTCAGCCTCTCTCCCGACAACCGGTTCATTGTGGATACCTACCAGACCCACAAAGACCCGCCGGCCACGCAGCTGCTTGACGGCAACGGCACCGTGCTCAAGTCGATCACCACCAGCGACATGGCTCGGTTCGAGCAATTCGGTCTGCGCAAGAGTGAGCAGTTCACCTATCTGGCCGCAGATGGAAAAACCACGCTCTACGGGATGATTCATTTTCCCGCGAACTTTGACCCGTCCAGAAAGTACCCGGCACTGGCGTCCGTCTACGGCGGGCCCGGGTCGGCGGTGACCAACGAGAACTTCGCCGCGTCCAATGCGACCGCGCACTACGGGTTTCTCATGCTGCAACTCAGTTCGCGCGGTGCGCCCGGCCAGGGCAAACGGGTGCTCGACGCGGCGTACCTCAAGCTCGGGATCACCGAGATGGACGACATGGCCCTCGGCGTGAAGGCCCTCTGGTCGCGACCCTACTTTGACAAGGATCGCGTCGGCATCTATGGCACGTCGTATGGCGGCTACAGCGCCGCGCTCTCGATTCTGAAATTTCCGGATGTCTGGGCCGCCGCCTCCGCCTCATCGTCGGTCACGTCGTGGCATCACTACGATTCGATCTACACGGAGCGGTATATGTGGATTCCGCAGGAGAACACGGAAGGCTACGAGGGTGGCAACGCGATGAACTTCGCGAAGAACCTCCAGGGCCGGCTCCTGATTTTCTACGGAACGGCCGACAACAATGTGCATCCGAACAATTCGATGCAACTCATCCGTGCGCTGCAGCAGGCCGGGAAGAGTTTTGACGTGCAGGTGGGACCGGACGTGGGTCACGCCGGTGTCAACAACGCCCGCATGATGGAATTCTTCATCGAAAACCTCGTCATGCGCCCGGAGCGGCTTCGCGGGGCGTAGACCATGGTGGCGGGTGGTGTGACCCACCATCCGCTTCGCGTGCCCATCCGTAAAATCCTGTGCCGCCAATGTCCACCCGCACCGCGCTCATCATCGTCTTTCTCCTCTACGGGCTGCCGTTGTTCAACCTGCGCTACCGGTGGCGCGCCACGGTGTATCGTCGGGATGACTGGAAGATCAACGTGCTGCCGTGGTTCGGACACGATCTGGCTGCGTTATTCACAAACCGATACTTCCGCACCGACGACGAGCGTGCGATGGCGCGGCGGTTCCGAATCTACATGGCGGGTTATGTGGCCCTGCTTACGGTCATACTCTGGATGTGACGATGCTGAATGATGTGCTGCTGACGCTGGCTGTGAGTCTTGGGATCCAGGCGGTACTGTTTGCCTTCGCGGCGACGCTCAAAACTGACAAGGTCACCGACCTGTCGTACGGATTGACGTTTGTGACGCTGGCGGGCTGGATGCTCACACGTGGTGACGCCGGTGACCCGACCCAACTGGCGCTGGCGGCCATGGTGATCCTCTGGGGCGTGCGCCTTGCGGGCTACCTGTTCTATCGCATCCTCACGATTGGCCGGGATGCGCGCTTCGACGGTATCCGCGAACACTTCTGGCCGTTCTTCAAGTTCTGGTTCGGGCAGGGCATCGCCGTGTGGGTGATCATGCTGCCGGTGACGTTGTGGTTCACCGCGCCGGCGCCGTACTCCTTCTGGATGTCCGTGGGTGGCACGATCTGGGCTCTCGGATTGATTCTCGAGACCGTCGCCGATGCCCAGAAGTTCGCGGCCAAAAATCGTCCCGGTGGTGGCGACCGCTGGGTTGATGAAGGGCTGTGGAAGTACAGCCGGTATCCGAACTACTTCGGCGAGATGCTCTGTTGGTGGGGTGTGTTCCTGTACGTGGCCCCAGGTCTCGGCGCATGGAATGCGCTCGGGATTCTCGGACCCATTTCGATCACGTACATCCTGCTCAAGGTCACGGGCATTCCCACACTCGAAAAATCAGCGGCGAAGAAGTGGGGCGACAATCCGGCGTATCAGGCGTACCTCGCACGCACGAGCCGCCTGGTGCCCTGGCCACGTCGGGCCTGATCAGCTGACGATGACCCTCTTGACACCGCGCTTCGTGAGAAGCTCCGGCAGACGCGTCCGGTGATCGCCCTGGAGCATGATCGAATCCCCTTCGATCGACCCGCCACACCCCAGTCCGCTCTTGAGATGTTTGAGCCAGGCGAGTAACTCCGCCTGGCTCACACCCAGTTGTTCGATTACGGTGACTTCCTTGCCGCCGCGGCCCGAGCGCTCGTAACGGACGACCGCGCGGCGAGGCGCAGAAGTATCGAAGTCGCCCGGCTGAAAGTCCCGCAGTCCCGGAGCGCCGGCTTTCGGGCTGACCTCGGCTTCCGGTGTTCCATCATCCGCTGGCTCAGGCAGCCCGAGCTGGCGGCGCAAGTCCCCGAAGGGGGTGTGCTTCATGTCTGAACAGTAACCCCTGCGGATCGTGGACCGTGGACTGCGGACTGCGGACTGCGGACTGCGGACTAGAACTGACTCCACAGATACTGATTCGTCACTTCGTGATGGAACTGGACCTCGGCGACTTTGATCTGGCTGCCGAGTGCCTTCGGACATCGGTCGGCCTGCGCCTGCTTCACGTCGATAAACCGCTGATGCACGTCGGCGCCAAGCAGTTCCGTCATCACCTTGCTGCTCTTGAAGAGCCGGATACCGTCGTAGATGTTGTCGGGCAGGAATCGCGTCCGCGTCCGGCGCGCTTCGGCGTCCCCTTCTTCCACCGGCCCCTCGAGACCAGTGCGCAGCAGGAGATACAGGGCGAGGTAGGGATTCGCGTCCGGCGCAATCGAGCGCACTTCGATGCGTGCCGATTTTTCGTTGCCGATCGGAATGCGCACCATCGCGCCGCGATTCACGGCCGACGCCTTGATCTGGTTGGGGGCCTCGTAGTGCGGGTCGAGTCGGCGGTACGCGTTCACGCTCGGGTTCAGCGGCAGGCAGAGGTCTTGTCCACTGGCGAGGATGCGGTCAACGAAGTTCCACGCCACCTTGGAGACCTGATCCTGGCCCTTCGCATCCCAGAACAGGTTCTTGCCGCCCTTCGAGATGGAGATATTCGTGTGCATCCCGTTGCCGTTGACGCCGGTGACGGGTTTGGGCAGGAAGCTCGCCGTCAGGTCCATCCGTGCCGCGACCTGCCGACACAGCAGCTTGTACAGCAACACCTGATCCGCCGCGATGTTCACCTCGGTGTACGAATAATTCATCTCGAACTGCGACGGCGCCACTTCGGGATGGTCCTTCTCGTTCTGGAAGCCCATCGCGCGCTGCACTTCCGCCGCCGAGTCGATGAACAGCCGCAGCGGATCACCGGGCAACGAGTGGTAGTAGCCGCCAGTGCTGATGAACTCGAACCCGCGTGTCTCATAGTAGCGTCGCTCGGCGTTCAGCCCTTTGAAGAGGAAGCCCTCAATCTCGTTTGCCGCGTTGAACGTGTAGGCGTGTTTCTTGAACTGCTCTGCGGTGTACGCCTTGAGCCGCGACCGCAGGTCCGCTACGTAGGGCGTCCCGTCCTTCTCGAGCACGTCCGCAAACACCAGCACCTTGCCGGGACCGAAGACGTCGGATGGCAGCCAGTAAAACGCCGGCCAGTCGATCTGCAGCCGCAAGTCGCTCTCCTGCTGCTGCGCAAATCCCCGAATCGACGACCCGTCAAACGTCAGGTTGTCGGCCGACTTGAGCAGAAACTTCTTGTCGTAGTCGAGCATGTGCAGCCGACCCTCGAGATCGGCAAAACAGACGGTCACCGCCTTGATGCGTTTTTCGTCGTGCAGGTATTTCGTGTGTTTCTCGCGCAACTTGTCGGGCGAGACACGCTTGAGCCGGGCCTCCTTGGTGGCCAGGTTCATGTCTTCGAGTTTGTCGTAGGGGATTTCGAGGAAGTCGCGGAGGGGGGCGTTGGTGGGCATGAGTGTGGGGGCTCCGGTCGTAGATAAGTAAAGTCGACGTAAATTAGCATAAGTCGTGTCAGTTTAGAAGTTAATTAAATGGTTTTTACGTCAGGCAAGAAAATTCAATGGTTTATTGTGGTCGCGTCCTCCGGTGCCGCGGCCCTCATCTATCAGGTGGTCTGGCAGCGGTGGCTGATGGTCACTACGGGCGGCACAGCGACCAGCGCGGCCATTGTGGTGGCGGCGTTTCTGGCCGGTCTCGGCATCGGGGCCGTGGTGGGGGGCTATCTGGGCGACCGGGTGTCCGTGCGACGCGGATTCCTGGTCTTCGCGTTGCTTGAAATTGGGGTCGCCATCATCGGACTGCTCAGTGAGTCTGTCCTCGCCGGGTGGTTGCCGACCGTGGCCGACCTCGGTCCTGACCGTGCCCTTCTGACCGTTGCGGTGCTCGTGCTCGTGTTGCTGCCCGCGACGTGTCTCATGGGTATGACGATGCCGGTGTTGGCGACAGCGGTGCGGTTGTCGACGCCGCTGGCGCAGGCCGGGCTGATCGGCCGGCTCGTGGCGGCCAACACACTGGGTGCAGCCGCAGGTGCGGTGGGCGCGATCCTGCTGCTGGTGCCGGCGGTTGGCTTCGACGGCGCGGTGGTGGTGGCCGCAGGCATCAACCTGGCGTGTGCGGGCGTCGCGTTGGTCTGGTGGCGGACCGCCACAGCGCCGGTCACGTCGCACGAGACACACTCGTCTGTGGAGACGCCACCGCGACCCTGGATGCCGGGCTGGCTGCTTCATGCGTGTGTCGCGGGTGCGGCGGGTGTCGCCTTCGAGCTGGTGGCCCTGCGCATGCTCGACGTGATGGTGAAGAGCCGGGCGCAGACCTTCGCGATCATGCTGGGCGCGTATCTCGTCGGGTTCGCCGCCGGCAGTTGGGCGGGGGATCGGTGGCGTGTGGACGACGTCAACCGTCGGTGGTCGGCCTTCCTGGGCTCGCAGGTGCTGCTGTATGCGTCGATGCTGGCGCTGCCGACCCTGGTGGTCGTGGTGGCTGTCGGCACGGACTGGGCGGCGCCGTGGTTCCAATCCTTCGCCTCGTATCGGCCCGTCCAGACGCCGCTAATCATGGGCGTGAACTATCTCGCGCTGCCGTTGGTGTTGTTGACCGTGCCTGCGGCGCTGATGGGATTCGGCTTCAGCGTGTCGCAGCAGCTGATCCATGCCGAGCATGCCGGCGTGGGTCGTCGCCTGGGGTGGTATCTCGGTGCCAACGCGATCGGATGTGTCGTCGGCGCCATCGGCGTGTCGCTCTGGGCGTTTCCCGTGTTCGGTACACCGGTGACGCTGCGGCTGCTCACACTCATCGGGATCGGATACGCGCTGGTGTGGGGCCTGCGCTCCGGTGCGCGATGGCACGGAGGGCTGGCGGCGGCGACGATCGCCCTCGTGCTCTGGCTGTCCCCTGACACCTCAACGTTCTGGCGGGTGCTGAGTGGCGCGCACGATGCCTCGGACATCCTCGTGATCGAAGAGCGCGATGGGGTGTCGAGCCTCCGCTTCAACAGGTCATCAGGAGGCATAGCGCTGTTTGCTGGCGGGAACGGCCAGAGCCGTCTTCCTCGTGCAGACGATCTGCCGCATGTGTTCATGGGGGCGCTGCCGGTGTTTGTGCATGAGGCACCGCGGCGAGTCGGGATCGTCGGGTTGGGCGCGGGAAGCACACTGTGGGGCGCGGCCGCGCGCGCCGACGTGGAGGCGCTGGTGTGCTGGGAACTGCTGGCGGGACAGCAGGCGCTGTTGCGCGCCTACGTCGCGCGCCGCGGCGACACAGACGCCACGTTCTTCGAACGGGACTCGCGCATCGTGATCACACAGGCCGATGGACGACACGCCCTGCAGCGCTCCGACGACCTGTTCGATGTCCTGATCGTCGACGCCGTGCTCCCGGAGTTCGCCGGTGCAGGGCTCCTGTATTCCACAGAGTTTTTCGAGGTGCTGCGCAGCCGACTGGCTCCCGGTGGTATCGCCGCCACGTGGGCCCCGACTCGCCGCACAGTGAGGACGCTGCGGGCGGTGTTTCCGTATGTGACGGATGTGGGTGATCGCTTTGTGCTGGGGACCGAGGTGCCTCTGTCGCTCGACTGGCCTACCATCCTGGCGCGCATGGGAACGCCGGAGGTCCGGCGGTACCTGCAACCGTTCACCGCCGAGCTCATGGAATGGAGTCAGGCCACGGAGACAGAGGGTGTCGGGGAGCGCTTTGACGTCAACACCGACATGCACCCCAGGGACGAACTGCACGGACTGATGGACCTTGTCGGCCGGTACCTGCGACGCGCCCGCTGAGCGTTCCCGGGCCGATTTTCAGGCCCGGTTGACAGCAGGCATGGTCATTAGTATCCTTACATCCGGATTAACGGATTGATGCCTGCTGCCCCTCTGCTTCTTGATTCGCTGTCGGCCCTGGCCGATGCCACCCGCTGCCGCATGTTGGCTGTGGTGGAGGATCACGAGTTGACGGTCTCGGAACTGTGCACCGTCCTCCAATTGCCGCAGTCGACGGTCAGCCGCCAGTTGAAGGTGCTCTCGGATGCCGGCTGGCTGGCGGCCCGGCGCGAAGGCACCAGTCGGTATTACACGCTGGCGTTGCAGGACGACTCACGCGGGCAGTTGTGGCGCATCACGCGCGACCAGCTGGCCGATCGGCCGTCCGCGGCGCAGGATGTTCGGCGACTTGAACGTGTGCTGAAACTGCGCACCGCCACGTCGCAGCGATTTTTTGCCACGTCGGCAGGGCAGTGGGATCTGGTCCGCGACGATCTGTTTGGCCGCGACTTCCTGTCGACCGCGTTGCTGAGTCTGCTCGATGACACCTGGGTCGTTGGCGATCTCGGGTGCGGCACCGGCGTCGTGACCTCCGCACTGGCACCCCACGTCGGGCGTGTCATCGGCATCGATGCATCGGAAGAAATGCTTGCGTCGGCCAAGTCACGCGCATCGGCGCATCGCAACATCGACTGGCGCGTCGGCACCCTCGAAGCGCTTCCACTGAAGGACGCCACGTTGGACGCTGCCGTGATGATGCTCGTGCTGCATCACGTCCCGTCCCCCGTCGCCGCACTCAGCGAAGCACGGCGCGCACTCAAACCCGGTGGCCGTCTGCTGATCGTCGACATGACGACCCACCATCGTGAGGAATACCGCCAGCAGATGGGCCACGTGTGGCTCGGCTTTGGCGACGACCAGATACGCAAGTTCTTGACGCAGGCAGGTTTTGATAAGTCGACCGTGACACACCTGCCCGAAGACCCGCTGGCCAAAGGCCCTGGGTTGCTCGTGGCAGTCGGACGAAAGGGAAGAGCTTTACAGGGAGGCACGGAGACACGGAGTTAATTCTTTTTCTTTAAAGAAAATGGTTACCTCCGTGTCCTCCGCGCCTCCCTGTGATTTTGGGTTTTTTGATTCGCACTTAGAGGAGAAACGATGACAACAGCAACGATGACGCCGCACGCATATGACCTGGCGAAGGCCGCCGGGAAACTTCCATTCAAAGTGGCCGACCTGAGCCTCGCCGAGTGGGGCCGCAAGGAAATCCGACTCGCCGAGTTCGAAATGCCCGGCCTGATGTCCATTCGCGCCGAATACAAGGGCCAGTTTCCGCTCAAGGGCGCCAAGATCATCGGCTCCCTGCACATGACCATTCAGACGGCCGTGCTCATGGAAACGCTGACCGCGCTCGGCGCCGATGTGCGCTGGGTGTCGTGCAATATCTTCTCGACGCAGGATCACGCCGCCGCCGGTGTGGCCGTGGGCGCTGACGGTACCGTGGAGAATCCGCGCGGTATTCCGGTGTTCGCCTGGAAGGGCGAGACGCTCGACGAATACTGGTGGTGCACCGACCAGGCGATGATGTGGCCGGACGGCACGGGCCCGAACATGATCCTCGACGATGGCGGCGACGTGACCATGCTCGTGCACAAGGGCGTGGAGTTCGAGAAGGCCGGCGCGGTCCCCGCGTTTGATGCCGACAAGGATCCCGAAGAGTGGGGCGTGATTCTCGAGTTGCTCCGCACGCAGCTCAAGGAGAATCCCGGCCGTTGGACGAAGGTGGCCAAGGACATCAAGGGCGTCACCGAAGAAACCACCACGGGCGTGCATCGCCTCTACGAGATGATGAACGCGGGCACGCTGCTGTTCCCGGCCATCAACGTGAACGACTCGGTCACCAAGTCGAAGTTTGACAACCTGTACGGCTGCCGTCACTCACTGACCGACGGCATCCTGCGCGCCAGCGACGTGATGCTCGCGGGCAAGGTGGCGGTCGTGCTCGGCTACGGCGACGTCGGCAAGGGCTGCGCGCAGGCCTTCAAGGGGCAGGGCGCACGCGTGATCATCACGGAAGTCGATCCCATCTGTGCGCTGCAGGCGGCGATGGAAGGCTACCAAGTCACCACGCTCGACGAGGTCGTGTCCACCGCGGACATCTTCATCACGGCGACCGGCAACCTCAACATCATCACGGTTGATCACATGGCCAAGATGAAAGACAAGGCCATCGTCGGCAACATCGGCCACTTCGACAACGAAATCGACATGGCCGGGTTGAAGAAGAAGGGTGTGGAGCGCATCAACATCAAGCCGCAGTTCGACGAGTTTGTGTTCCCGGATGGACACAGCGTGCTCGTGCTGGCGGAAGGCCGTCTGCTCAACCTCGGTTGCGCGACGGGGCACCCGAGCTTCGTGATGTCGGCGAGCTTCAGCAACCAGGTGATCGCGCAGATCGAGATGTTCAACAACACCTCGAAGTACGAGTTGAAGGTGTACGTGTTGCCGAAACACCTCGACGAAAAGGTTGCGCGCCTGCACCTCGACAAGCTCGGTGTGAAGCTGACAAAGCTGACGACCGAACAGGCGAAGTACATCGGCGTGCCGGTGGACGGTCCCTACAAGCCGGACCACTACCGCTACTAAAGTGGAAGTCTCGCCATAGCCGCGGAGCGGCGAAGGCGGGCCCTGTGACGGCGGCGGGGGAGTCATCCCCCGCCGCCTTTTTTTGTTGTTGAACGGAGCACTTTTCGGAGCCCCGGGCAAACAACCGGTCTCATCTGATATCGTCGTCGCAGCACGGAGGTTTCTGATGAAGCAGTTTACGGCCGTCATTGAGCGCGACGCTGACACCGGTGTATACGTCGGTTGGATTCCCGGTTTTCCAGGGGCGCACAGCCAGGGCGATTCCCTCGACGAACTCCGCGCGAATCTGCACGAAGTGGTCGAGATGTTGTTGGCGGACGGCGATCCGCGCCTTGAAAGTGTCTTCGTTGGCACCCAAGCGGTGGAAGTGGCGTAACGTCCGTGCCGAAGCTGCCGATTCTCAAACCCAGGGAAGTGGTGGCACTTCTTGGTCGTCTGGGATTTGTCGAGGTGCGTCAGCGCGGATCCCATCAGCAATTCCGACATCCGGACGGTCGCGGTACGACTGTCCCGTTTCACAAGGGCAGAGATATCTCTCCCACGCTGCTGCGTCAGATTGCGAAAGACATCGGCATTCTGGCTGAGGATTTTGTTGCCGGGCACCAAAGTGCGCCGCCGAAGACCGTGCTGCCGCAGTCCGCGAGAGAGTCGTCGTCGGCAACGAAGCCTGAGTCCGACAAGGGTTGAGTTGAGTCTCGGATGGCATGAGGCGTGTTTGATGGGAAATCGGGTATTCAGGTCTTTTCGTGAGCCCCGCAGAGCGGGCCTGTCCTGGCGGGAACGATGGCAGGGCGACGACAAGGGACTCATAACCTCGTGGGAGGTCGGAAGGGAGCTCCGATCGAAGGAACCGGAGCTGGCGCGGTGTGCCGAGAATGGGGAACTTCCAGTGCTGGCCTGGAAGGGCGGTGTGGAAAAGGCGACCAAGAAGGGGGAGAAGTTCGGCGTTCTGTGCTACCTCGCCCAGTGGCAGGGCCTGAAAGGCGAGGACTTGGACATCGACCCATCCCAAGAGCCCGTGAAGATCTGTTCAAGGACTGGAATGCGTGTCACGTTCACAGCTGACATTGCCAAGTACGGCGATGCCTGAGCCCGGATGTTTTGACTTCGTCGCAGTCGACGTGGAGACTGCCAACGCAGACGTAACATCCATCTGCCAAATCGGGCTCGTTCGATATCGCGGTGGTTCACTGGTCGATGAATGGGAGAGTCTTATTGACCCGCGGGACGAATTCGACGGAATTAACGTGTCGATTCATGGCATCGATGAATCTGCCGTTACGTCGGCTCCCGCGTTTCCGGAGGTTGCCGCGCTGCTCGCGGATTGGTGTGCGGGTGCGACTGTAGTCAGCCACACACCCTTCGATCGCGTTGCCCTAGTTCGAGCGTGGGAGCGCCACGGTGCTGCGTGTCCGCCGTGCCAGTGGCTGGATACGGCACGCGTCGTTCGACGCACCTGGCCTGAATGTGCGACGAAGGGCTATGGCCTGGCCGACGTGTGTAAACGAATCGGTTATGTGTTCAATCATCACAACGCGCTTGAGGATGCGAAAGCAACTGCGCAGATTCTTATGGCGGCGTCGAAGGCAACGGGACTCGATGTGCATGGATGGCTCGGCCGCGTATGCCAGCCCATCGGGCATGACATAGCCCGTCCAGGGAATCCCGAGGGACCGCTGCACGGAGAAGTCCTGGTTTTCACCGGTGCTCTGTCCATGCTTCGACGAGAGGCCGCTGATTGTGCGGCGAAGGCTGGCTGTCAGGTCAGGACAGGCGTCACTCGGAGCACAACGTTGCTCGTGGTCGGGGACCACGACGTCTTGAAGTTGAGAGGGCATCTGAAGAGCGCCAAGCATCGGAGAGCTGAGGAACTGATCGCTGAGGGAGTTGCGATCAGAATCCTGCGGGAGAGCGACTTCAAGGCGATGGTCGGCCTGCTCGCTGCCGCGTGAACGCGCCAGCCCGGCCTGAAGTGTTTCTTTGCCAGGAACATCCTCAGCGGTGCCTAGGTCAGGGCCACAACAACGGCGATCTCGGGTGCCCGGTGAAGGGCCACGAGCGTCACCGCGAGGCTCATTGTCGCGGCGGTCGGGTGAACGACCGTCCTGCAGGCAAGGTACAGTAGGGCGTCGAGACGAGCACGGCTTCTCGCCACGCGTCGTACATCCGGAGTGCCCGTGAGTCTGCTGGAAGCCATCATTCTTGGAATCGTCGAGGGCATTACCGAATACCTGCCCATTAGTTCGACAGGGCACCTGATCCTTGCTTCGTCGGTGCTCGGGCTTGACGGTCGTATCGACAAAGAGAGTCTCGACGCGTTCAACATCGTCATCCAGGGCGGGGCGATCCTCGCGGTGCTGGGACTGTATCGCGCGCGCGTCTGGCAGATGGTGCAAGGCCTGCTGGGTCGCGATCCCAAGGGGTTGAAGCTGCTTGTGAACGTCACCGTGGCGTTTCTGCCGGCGGCGGTCTTCGGCATCATGGTGGCGGGCACGATTCAGCGGCACCTCTTCTTTCCGTTGCCGGTGCTGTCGGCGCTGGCGCTCGGTGGCGTCGTCATGATCGTCCTTGATCGGTGGCATCGCCGGCGTGTCCACGAAGACGCGCATACGCACATTGACATCGACAGCATTCCGGTTTGCGCCGCGCTCATGATTGGTGCGCTTCAGTGCCTGGCGATGTGGCCGGGTACGAGCCGGTCGATGGTGACGATTGTCGGGGGCGTGCTGGCCGGACTACGTCCGCGGCAGGCCGCCGAGTTCAGCTTCATTCTTGGTCTGCCGACGCTGGGCGGAGCCACTGTGTACAGCTTTGCGAAGGACGTCATGCGCGACGGCGGCTCAAACATGCTCGACGCGATTGGCGCCGTACCGCTGGTCGCGGGCCTGGTCGTGGCGACCCTGTCGGCGGTGGTCGCGGTACGGTGGCTCGTGAGCTTCCTGACCCGCCACGGTCTGGCACCGTTCGGCTGGTACCGCCTGGCGCTGTGCTTGGTGATGGCGTTGCTCATCTGGCAGGGGGCGGTCACCATCAGCCCTGACGTGGAGACCCGGCCCTCCGCGCCGGTGACGGCGCCCGTGTCCGTGCCATAGGTACGTGGCCGCGTCTGCACGGGTCGAAGCAATAGAGCGATCCACCATGAGGCTCCATGAGGGGCCATGAAGAAATGGCTGTCAGTGACCCGTGAGGGTTGGGGGCCAGGCGAAGCCTGGCCGTGCGGGTGGAGGGTGGTCGGGAAAAAAATGACGTCGGGT
>JBBQDM010000034.1:0-21759 GCA_038319675.1 Vicinamibacterales bacterium | reverse complement strand
AAATGACGTCGGGTGTCTTTTTTAGATTTCAGCGATGCAAAAAAAGACACCCGACGTCATTTCTTCCGACCGCCCTCCACCCGCTGCTGCCGCCTCTGGCGGCACCCAACCCACTCCCCTCTCGTCAACGCCTTCTCCATGGAACTCCATGTCCTACATGGTGAAAAACGCTCTACTGACCGCGCAGGGTCCCCAACGGCTTGCGGACAATCACGTCGAGGCTCGAGAGCAGGCCGACGGCGGCCACCAGCAGCGCGGCGATGAGGACGCCGCTGCCGAGCCCCATCCAGTCCGGCCGCCACTCGATGTCGAACAGCCGGGTGGCCACGGCCCACGACAGGCCGAGCGCGCCGATGGCCCCTAGTCCACCGGCCAACACCCCCAGTAGCCCGTATTCAATGGCCACCATGGCCCCCAGGCGGCGAGTGCTGGCCCCCAGAGTGCGATAAATGGCCGCGTCGTACAGGCGTTGGAACTTGGTCATGGCCACGGCGCCCACGAGGATGAGCAGGCCGCTGGCGACGGTCACGGCGCCGACCACGGTGATGGCCACAGTGGCGTTTTCAACAACCTCCCGGACCGAGTCGAGCACCGTGCTCACATCAATCACCGATACATTCGGATACGCCGCCACGAGGTCCCGTTGCACTCGGCCCCGGGCCTCCGGCTGGTCGTTCACCTTCAGAAAGCCAACCACGGTGTGCGGCGCCTGTTCGATCTGCGGCCCCGGGCGAAACACGAAGATGAACCCACCGTTCTGTGTCTCGTCCCACGCCACCTTCCGGACGCTGGTGACCTGTGCCTCGATCACGCGGCCGGCGATATCAAACCGGATGCGGTCCCCCAGGGCGATCTGATGTTCGTCGCGCACGCGCTGCTCGATCGATACCTCCAGCATCGCGTCCGGGTCATCGGTGCGCCCGGTCCAGAACGTGCCGTCCACCAGCCGTTCGTTGTCGGCCAGCGCCTCACGGAATGTCAGCCCGTATTCCCGCGTGAGATCGCTGTACCGACGCACCTCTTCGACTGTCCGCCACTGCACGTGCTGCCCGTCCACGCCGACCACACGTCCCCGCAGCAGGGGCAACAGGGGCGGCGCCTCACGCTGATACGGTTCGAGAAGCGCCGCCACACCCGCCACCTGATCGCGCTGAATGTCGATCAACACCAGATCGGGTGCCTCCTGCCCCAGCTCCAGTGAAAACTCCGCCAGCAAATTGGTTTGCAGTGCCCGCACACCGAGGACAAAAAAACAGCCAAGGCCGACCGCCGTCAGAATCACCCGTGTCTGATTGCCGGGTCGTCCGAGACTGATCACGGCATGGCGCAGCGCGAACACACGCGACGCGGCGAGCGGAGACACCAGCCGCACGAGCGCCGTGCCGGCAAGCGCCAGACTGCCGGCCACGACGGCCAGACCCAGCGAGACATACAGGCCGGCTTCAAGCGACCCGGCCTGCCACACCGCCACACCCGTGAGCGCCGCGGCAATCGCCAGCGCCGTCAACACACTCTGCCACCCCCGACGTCGTGCCGTGGACGCCGTGTCGGCACGCAACAGCAGCAACGGCTTGACGTCACGCACTTCAAGGAGCGGCACCAACGCAAACAGCAGCGAGACGAGCATGCCCACCGCCAGTCCCTGCCCGGCCGCCGACATCGTCACACCGATTGACTCGACCCCCACCAGGGCAACGACCGACGCGGGAATTGACGCGATCGCCACCGCCGCAATGGCGACACCGAACACGCCGCCGGTCAGCGCCAGCATCACCACCTGCAGCACGTACACGCCGAGGATGGTGCCCGACGACGCGCCCACGCATTTGAGCACGGCCACACTCTTGAGTTTCTGCTGGATGAAGACGCGCGTGACGCTCCACACACCAATCCCGCCCAGCACCACCATGGCGAATCCGACAAGGCTCAGGTAGTTTTCAGCGAGCGTCAGATTCCGTCCGAGACGATCTTCGATTGACCGCCACGACCGCACCGAGATGAGGTCGCCACGAAAGCGGCGTCGCAGGTCCTGCGACAGTGCCCCGAGTGCCGCATCACTGACCTGGACAAACCACTGGTAACTCGCGCGGCTGCCGAACTGCAGGATGGTTGTGGCCTTCAGGTCGTCGAGTGCGAGGTACACGCGAGGTCCGAGCGCAAAGCCGCCACGGCCCTGCACCCGATCCTTCACCACGGTGTCTCGGATCACAAACGGGGTGCCGGCGATCCGGATGGTGTCACCCACGGCAACGCCCAGCTGCACCAACAACTCCGGTTGCACGAGCAACCCCTGGCCCCGCAGGTCTGCCGCGCGGAAGGGCTGGCCACTCCCGAGCGTAAGGGTGCCGTAGAACGGAAATCCATCCTCCACGCCGCGCAGTTCGACCAGTTTCACCTGCCCGGTGTCGGAGGCCGCCATGGTGGCGGTTTCGATCACTTCGAGGCGCGCGGAGACGCCGGTGCGGGTGAGCGATCGCTCGAGACGTGCACGCACCTCCTCCGGCCACGGGCGACCCGACTGCACAACGAGGTCGGCACCGACCAGTTGCCGCGCCTCGCTGGTGAGCACATCGCGCACGGTTTGAATGACGCTGCGCACGGCCACGATCGCCGCCACACCAACAGCCACACAGAGAAAAAAGAACACCAGACGTGTCCACGAGGCGCGAATCTCGCGCCACGCCATCCGGAGGACGAACGGCATGTTCATGACGGCACGCGCGCGGTGCGTGATTCGACCCGCCCATCCCGCAACGCGATGACCTCGTCGGCCATCGACGCGAGTTCACGGTCGTGGGTCACCAGCACGAGCGTGCGTCCCTGTGTGCGATTCACGGCGAGCAACAGCTCGATCATCTGATGTCCGGTCGTGCTGTCGAGATTGCCGGTGGGTTCGTCGGCGAGCAGAATCGGCGGGTCGTTGGCCAGCGCCCGCGCCAGCGCGACACGCTGCTGTTCCCCACCTGACAGCTGTGACGGGTAGTGATGACCGCGCCCGGTCAGGCCCACTTCCTTGAGCAGTTCCCTGGCCCGCGCGCGGGGGTCGGGGTGGCCCGCCAACTCCATCGGCACCAGCACGTTCTCCATCGCCGTCAACGAGGGAATCAGGTGAAAAAACTGAAACACGATGCCGATGCGCTCGCCGCGCAGACGGGCCAGTGCCTCTTCGCCCAGTGCGGAGATGTTCACGCCATCAATCAGCACACGACCGGTGGACGGCGTATCGAGGCCGGCCAGCAGTCCCAACAACGTGGACTTGCCACTGCCGGACGGACCGGTAATCGCGACCGTGCGCCCACTCTCGATCCGGAACGACGTCGACTGCAGAATCGTCAGCGGCCCCGCACCGCTCGTCACAGTGCGGGACACGTCATCAAGTTCAATCATTCAGCGACTCAGAATATCGTCAAGGATGGGCTGCAGGGCCGGATACACGAGCGCGGCCATCATCCGCTGCCCTTCCGCTGTCGGATGCAGGCCATCCTCCTGATTGAGCGACGGCACACCGGCGACGCCCTCAAGCAGGAACGGCACCAGCGGCACTTCGTGTTCGGTCGCCAGACTGGTATAAATCGCACGGAAGGCCTGTCGATAGTCCTCCCCCAGATTCGGCGGTGCTTCCATCCCGACAAGCAGAACCATCACACCGCGGCCTTTGGCCGTCGTGATGATGCGTGACAGGTTCGAGCGCGTTTCGCTCGGTGGCAATCCACGCAACGCATCGTTGGCCCCGAGCGCCACGACCAGCACCTTCACCGAAGGCTCGAGCACCCATTCCACACGCGCGAGTCCGGCCGCCGAGGTGTCGCCGCTCACGCCGCTGTTGATGATGTCGACCTCGCGATAGCCGTCGCCCTCAAGCTCGGCCCCCAGCAGGGCCGGATACGCCTCGTTTTGGAGCAACCCGAGGCCGGCGGTGAGACTGTCCCCCAGGATGGCCACACTGATGACCGGCGCTTCCTGGCCCGTCAGCTGGGCGACCTGCGCCTCGGAGAACGCATCTCTGGGAGGGGCGGGACGCCCACACGCCGCGTCACGAACGGAGCACCCGGCGATCAACACCAGCAGCAGGGGCGACAGCAATCGGGCATGAAGAGTATGTGACATCTGGAAACCTTCCGGTATTGTATCGACGTGACGCAGTTCCATGCTGACTGACGCGCTGGCGCCCTACATGGTGTGGGCCAAAACCCGCACCCCGACCTCGATCGATCTCGCCGGCAGCAACCTGCTGCCCTGCTCGGTCGAAGACCTGCCGGGCGCGCGCGAGGCGCTCGAACTCACCGCACCCAACGACAACGGGTTCCCTCCGCTACTCGAGGCGATTGCCGCGCACGTCGGCGTCCCCTCGTCCCGCGTGGTCACGGCCACCGGCTGCTCTGGCGCAAATTTTCTGACCATCGCTGCCCTGGTGGGACCGGGCGATGATGTGCTGATTGAGCAACCGGGGTACGACCCGCTGGTCGGCGCCTGTGCGCTCATGGGCGCGCGTGTAATCCGTTTCGGCCGTCCCTTCAGCCGCCGGTTCGGGATCGACCTCGACGAGGTGCGCGCGAAACTCACCCTGCGCACCCGCCTCATCATCGTCACCAACCCACACAACCCGTCGGGGATCAGCCTCGACCACGAGACGATGACCGGCCTGGTGGCGCTGGCCGACGCGGCGGGCGCCTTTCTTCTGGTGGATGAGGTGTATCTCGATGCGGTGAATCTCGCCGCACAGGACACGCACCGGGTGGCGTCGGCCGTGCAGGTGGACGGACCGGTGATTGTGACCAGCAGTCTGACCAAGTCATACGGACTCAACGGCCTCCGCTGTGGATGGGCGGTCGCGCCGCCCACACTCGTCCACCGGTTGTGGCGCGTGCGCGATCTGGTGGAGGCCGTGGGCAGTGCCGTGTCCGATCGGCTCAGTGTGTTTGCGTTCTCCCAGATGCCGCGTCTGCAGGAGCGCACCTACGCGATCGTCTCGGCCAACCTCGAACTGGCGCGGGGGTTCACCTCCGCCGAATCGCGACTGGCGCTGGCCGCCCCGCCGTCGGCCACCGTGCTCTTTCCGCAGTTGCGCGGTGTCAGCAACACGGATGCGTTCGCTGCACGGGTGGCGACGGAGTTTGGTGTCGCGGTGGCTCCGGGCCGTTTCTTTGATGCGCCGGATCATTTCCGCATCAGTCTGGCCGGCGCCACCGCTCCCCTCGCCGAAGGCCTGACCCGCCTCAGCCAGGCCCTGCGCACGATGGATTGATGTGACCCGCACACGGGCCGCCCTACAATAGGGACATGATCCGACTGCTGCTCGCCGCCCTCCTGCTCGTCACCGCCTCGGTCCAGGCCCAGTCCCCGGCCTCCGCCATCCCCGTTGATCGCACCCAACTGCTGTCCGATCTCAAAATTCTGTCGGCCGACGACATGGAAGGCCGCCTCGTCGCCACACCCGGCGGCGCCAAGGCGCGCGCCTATGTGATCGACCGCTTCAAGGCCTCCGGGATTGCCCCGTTTGGCGACTCCTTCGAACATCCGTTCGAAGTCGCGGCAGGCCGCGGCGGCGGCCCGACGCGTACGGGCATCAACGTCCTCGGCGTGATTCGCGGCACACGCATCCCCGACCGCTACATCGTCATCACCGCGCACTACGACCATATCGGCGTGCGTAATGGCGCCATCTACAACGGCGCCGACGACAACGCGTCCGGCACGGCTGCCCTGTTCGCGCTGGGCACGTACTTCGCGGCCAACCCGCCTGCACACTCGTTGATCTTTGCTGCGCTGGACGCCGAGGAGGGCGGCCTTCAGGGCGCACGCCGTTTTGTGGCGGCCCCACCGGTGCCCGTGGATCAGTTGATGCTCAACATCAACATGGACATGATCGGACGCGACGCCAAGGACCTGCTCTACGTCGTCGGCACCCACACGCAGCCGTTTCTGACGCCCACGATCGAGCAGATCGCGGCCGGCGCCAACATCACGCTGCGCCGCGGCCACGACAATCCTGATGAGAAGGGCGTGGAGGACTGGACACGATCCTCCGATCACTTCCCGTTCTGCCAGGCCAACATTCCCTGCCTCTACTTCGGCGTCGAGGACTTTGAGAATCACCACAAACCCACCGACGTCTACGAGACGATGACGCACGACTTTTATTACCGCGTGGTGCAGACGATGGTGCTCGCGGTGAAAACGTTTGATGCACAGGGCGTGACGCGGTAATTCACGTCCGAGGGTCCGGCCATGCTGACCTCCATTCCACTCGACGCGTTGGGCGTCGCAACGCTCGCGGGGCTTGCGGTGGGACTCGAACGCCAGTGGAGTGGGCACGCGTCCGGCGTCAACGCGCGCTTCGGCGGCCTGCGCACCTTCACGATGATCGGGTTGGTGGCCGGTGTCGCCGGCTGGTGGACGACGGTGGGTCTCACGGCGCCGGCTGCCGTACTGCTGGCGGGACTGATCGGAATCATCATCGCGGGGTACGTGGCCGGCAGCCGACGGGATGTGGACGCCACCACTGAAGTGGCGGCCGTGGTGGTCGTTGCGACGGGTGTACTCGCCGGCATCGGGCACACCGCGCTGGCGGCAGGCATCACTGCACTGACCATCCTGCTGCTGGCCGAAAAATCCCGGCTGCATGGTCTGGTGGGGCGTCTGGGCGCCGTGGAACTCCTCGCGGCGGCGCGGTTTGCGGTGCTCGCGGCGGTCGTGTTGCCGTTGTTGCCTGCGGAGCCGTTCGGTCCGTTTGGTCCCTTTGGTGAGATCAAGCTGCGACAGCTGTGGGCCCTCGTGCTCTTCTTTTCGGCCCTGAGCTTTCTTGGATACGTGGCTCGTCGGGCCTTCGGCGACAGGCACGGGTATGCGATTGCCGGAGCGCTGGGTGGCCTGGTGTCGTCCACGTCTGTCACCTTGACGTTTTCACGACTCAGTCGTAATCAGCCCCCCGAGCAGGGCCGGCTGCTCGCCGCGGGTGTGCTCGGCGCCAACGTGGTGTTGTTCCCTCGTGTGCTGGTAGTGACCGCCGTATTGGCTCCGGCCCTGGCGTGGTCGTTGTGGCCGGCGTTCCTGGCGCCTGTGGCGATCGGCCTCCTCCTGCTCGCCCGGGGTGTGTCGCCGACCGACACGGCCAGAGAGGCCCATGAAGACAAGAACCCACTGCAGCTCGGCGCCGCGTTACAGATGGTGGTGGTGTTTCAGGTCGTGTTGTTTGTGGTGTCGTTTGCGGAGTCCCGCTTTGGAGAAGCGGGCCTCTACGGCTCGGCGGCGATTCTTGGACTGACTGATGTGGATGCGCTGACCTTGTCCATGTCGCAGCGCGCCACGTCGGGCACCGCAGTGGCCGTGACCACCACGGCGCTCACGATCGGCATCGTGGCGAACACACTCGTCAAGACCGGCATTGCCCTGGCGATTGGTCGCGGCCCTTTCCGACTCTACGCCGCTGCTGGCCTGGCGGCCATGGCGGTGGCGCTTCTCGTGTGGCTTATTTTGTCTCTTTGAAGACCTTCGAAGCCACCGCCACCATGCCGGCCACATCCGCGACATTGGCCGGCAGGATCAGGGTGGTGCCCTTCTGCGCAAGTTCGCCGAACTGCGCAACGTATTGCTCGGCGACGCGCAACTGTGTGGCTTCAACGCCGCCCGGCTGACGGATGGCCTCGGCCACCTGCCGGATGCCTTCGGCCGTGGCTGACGCCACCGCGAGGATGGCCGCCGCTTCACCTTCCGCCTCGTTGATCTGCTGTTGTTTGCGGGCTTCCGACGCCTTGATGACCTGCTGTTTTTCGCCTTCGGCCTCGTTGACGGCCGCGTCGCGCTGCCCTTCAGAGGTCAGCACCACCGCTCGCTTTTCGCGCTCGGCACGCATCTGTTTTTCCATCGCCGCGAGCACATCATGCGGCGGCGTGATGTTCTTGATCTCGTAGCGCAGCACCTTCACACCCCACGCCTCGCTGGCCTTGTCGAGCTCGGCCACGATTTGCTGGTTGATGTTCATGCGCTCTTCAAACGTGCGGTCGAGGTCGATCTTGCCGACTTCGCTTCGAAGCGTCGTTTGCGCCAACTGCGTGATGGCAAATCCAAAATCGGCGATGCCGTACGACGCGCGCTCCGGGTTGAGCACCTTCAGGTAGAGGATGCCGTCCACGCCCACCTGCACGTTGTCGCGGGTGATACACACCTGTGCAGGAATATCGAGCGCGATCTCCTTGAGGGAGTGTTTGTAGCGAATCACATCAAAGAACGGAATCAGGATGTGGAACCCGGCCGACAGTACGCCGGAGAACCGCCCGAGTCGTTCCACAACGTACGCGCTCTGCTGCGGTACCACCACCGCCGTCTTGGCGACGACGATGAGAACGAGCAGCACCAGGACAACGGTCACAATGACGCCTTCGTTCACGACAGGACTCCTTCAGGTTCGATGTGCAGGGTCAGACCGTCCACGCGGACGACACGAATGCGGGCGCCACGCACCACCGGTGCGGACGCGGTGTTACGAGCCGACCATGTCGAGCCGCGCACTTCCACACGGCCGACCACACCGGGGGCAAGGTCCTCACTGGCCAGACCAATTTCTCCGATCAGGGAATCCACTTCCGGGCGTTGCGGATCAGGTTGCATCCATTCCAGCAGTCGTCCGCGGAACAGCAGCAGCGTGGCCACCGACAACACGGAAAACAGCAGCAGCTGAATCCACAGCGGTCCGGCGACACCCAGGCCGGCCAGGACGCCGACGACCAGCGCCGCGATGCCGAAGAAGATGACGTAAAACCCGCCAGCCGAGGCCATCTCCGCAATGACCAGCAACAACCCCAGCACCAGCCAATGCCACCATTCAATGTCCATCGGGAACGCTCCGCCGGGGATGATAACAGGAGAACAGGGAATGGTGCCGGGGGTGGGGATCGAACCCGAAGGCCACGCCGCGAGAGCGGCGTGAGCCGAGCGCCTGATCGCCAGCCCCGGCGCGACGCTCGCGCAGCGAGCGGAAGTGCCGGGGGTGGGGATCGAACCCACACGTTCCTTTCGGAACTCGGGATTTTAAGTCCCGTGCGTCTGCCAGTTTCGCCACCCCGGCGTCTCGGCAGTCTACCAACTTCGGGTTACTGGTTCATGGTTACTGGTTACTGGTTCTGGTTCTGGGTTCAGGGTTCCGAACCGCGGCACCAGGAACCGCGGAACCAGTAACCCGTTCGTGTAAGGTGTAGCCATGAAGACCCTCGGGGCCCTGGTCAGTTCCTCGCTTGCCGGTCGGCAGCAACGCACCAACCTGCGCGTGCTGGTCAACCTGCTGCTCATCCTGACAGGCATCGTCTCTGCGTACACCGTCGCGTTCCACCTGATCATGGCCGCCGAAGGCCAGGACCACTCCTGGCTGTCGGGTTTTTACTGGACGATGGTGACGATGTCGACGCTGGGGTACGGGGACCTGTCGTTTCATTCGGACCTCGGGCGCATGTTTTCGGTCCTGGTGGTGCTGTCGGGCACGGTCTTCATGTTGATCCTGCTGCCGTTCACCTTCATCCAGTTTTTTTACGCGCCGTGGCTCGAGTCGCGGAATGCGGCTCGCGCGCCGAAAATTCTGCCGGCCGATACGCGCGGACACGTGGTGCTCACGCAATACGGAGCCATCGACGCGGCGCTGATTCGTCGACTGGCGCAGTTCCATACGCCGTACGTGGTGATTGTGCCCGACGTCACCGACGCGCTGACGCTTTTTGACCAGGGCATCACCGTGATGGTGGGCGACCTGGACGACCCGCAGACCTATCACGCCGCGCGCGCCAATCAGGCGGCGCTGGTCGCCACCACCCTCACCGACACAACCAACACCAACGTGGCGTTCACCGTGCGTGAAATTGCGCCGGATGTGCCGATCGTGGCCACCGCGGCCTCGCCCGCATCGGTGGACATCCTCGGACTGGCCGGCTGTCAACAGGTGCTGCAATTAGGCCAGCTGCTCGGGCAGTTCCTCGCCCGCCGCGTGACGGGACGGGACCGACGCGCACACGTCATCGGCGAACTTGGCGCGCTGATTGTCGCGGAAGCCTCCGTTGCCGGCACGTCGCTGGTCGGCCAGACTCTGCGCGACACGCGCCTGCGTGATCGCTTCCAGCTCAACGTCGCCGGCATCTGGGAACGCGGCGCCTTTGAAGTCGGACTCCCCGATACACGGCTGACCGACACGAGCGTCCTCTTCCTGGCCGGCTCCCACGAGGCGCTCGCGGCCTACGATGCCGAGTTCGGCGTGCCGGACGCCGCACAGGCCTACGTGTTGATTCTGGGTGGAGGCCGGGTCGGTCGCGCCACCGCCGAACACCTCGCCGCCAAAGGCGTTGAGTACTGTCTCGTGGAGAAGCTGCCCGACCGCGCCCGCAAAACGGCGCACACCGTGGTGGGCGACGCCGCCGACATCGAGGTGCTCCGCGCCGCCGGCATCGAACGCGCCACCGCCGTCGCCGTCACGACGCATGACGATGACATGAACGTGTACTTGACGTTGTATTGCCGGAGACTGCAACCGGGATTGCAGATCCTCAGCCGCTCCACACTGGACCGCAACGTCTCCACCCTCTACCGCGCCGGTGCCGACGTGGTGCTCTCCTACGCCTCCATGGGCGCCAACGCCATCGTCAACCTCCTCCGCCATCGGAAGCTCCTGCTGTTGGGCGAAGGCCTCGACGTGTTCCAGGTCTCCACCCCACCGTCGCTCGTCGGGCGCAGCCTGATGGACGCCGGCATCCGTGAGGCGTCCGGGTGCAACGTGCTGGCGGTGGTTCAGGACGGCCAGACGATCGTGAGCCCGGATGCCCGGGCGCCACTCACCGCCGGCTCGGACCTCATCCTCATCGGCGACCATCGCGGGGAAGAGGCGTTCTTCAAGAAATACAAGGACTGACCTTCGCGCGGTTCATGGTTCCTCGGTTCATGGTTCCGCGGTTCTGAACCCTGAACCCCGCACCCTGAACTCAGCACCCTGAACCCGGAACAGCACCAGGAACCATGAACCGAGGAACCATGAACCCGTCAGGGTATAGTTCCCCCCATGTCTGCAGCAGAAGCCCGCAAGGGCTGGATGTCCCTCTTTCTGAACACCATTGAGCGGGGCGGTAATGCCCTGCCCCACCCGGCCACATTGTTTGCGATGTTTGCGCTGCTGGTCCTGGTGGCCTCGGCGCTCGCCTCGTGGTCAGGGTTGTCGGCGATCCATCCGAGCACCCAGGCGGTCATCACGCCGGTCAACCTGCTCACGATTGAGGGCCTGCATCGCATCCTGACCTCGATGGTCACCAACTTCACCGGCTTCGCTCCACTGGGCACGGTGCTGGTGGCGATGCTGGGCATTGGTGTGATGGAGAGCTCGGGCCTGATGAGCTCGAGCCTGCGCCTGCTGGTGCTGTCGGCACCGCCGCGCCTGCTGACTGCGGTGATGGTGTTTGCCGGCATCATGTCGAACACCGCGAGCGAACTCGGGTACGTCTTGCTCGTGCCGATGGCCGGATTGATCTTCCTCGGAGCCAGGCGGCATCCGATTGCCGGCATGGCGGCGGCCTTTGCCGGTGTGTCCGGCGGCTACAGTGCCAACCTGCTGCTGGGTACCGTGGACCCGCTGCTGGCCGGCCTGTCGGAAGAGGCCGCACGTATCGTGCAACCGGGCTACGCGGTGAATGCCGCCGCGAACTACTACTTCATGGCGGTCTCGACGCCGATTCTGACAATCGCGGGCACGTGGGTGACCGAGCGCATTGTGGTGCCGCGCCTCGGCCCGTATGCCGGTGCGGTGCAGCAGGAAGCCATCACCGGGTTGAATGACCAGGAGCGCCGCGGTCTGCGGTGGGCGCTGATCGCGTTGCTGGTCTTCACGGCGATCATCCTGTGGGGCACACTGTGGGACACGTTCATCCCCTACGACGGGTTCCTGCGTGGCGCCGACGGTGACCTGTTGCGCTCCCCCTTCCTGTCGGGCATTGTCGCGCTGATTTTCCTGGCCGGTGCCTTCATCGGCGCGGCGTACGGATTCGGCGCCGGGACGTTCAAGACCGACAAGGACGTGATGAACGGGATGGGCAAATCCATCGCGACGCTGGGCACCTACCTGGTGCTCGTGTTTTTTGCGGCGCAGTTCGTGGCGTTTTTCAGTTGGAGCAACCTCGGACTGATCTTCGCCGTGAAAGGCGCCAACGTCCTGCGCGACGCCGCACTTGGCGGCGTGCCGCTGATGGTCGCGTTCATCCTGCTCGCGGCGTTCATCAACCTGTTCATGGGCAGCGCCTCAGCCAAGTGGGCGATCATGGCGCCAATCTTTGTGCCGATGTTCATGCTGCTGGGCTACACCCCTGAGCTGACCCAGACGGCGTACCGTATCGGCGACAGCACGACCAACATCATTTCGCCCATGATGTCCTACTTCGCGCTCATCGTTGCCTTCTTCGAAAAATACGATCCCAAGGCCGGCATCGGAACGGTGATCGCCACCATGCTGCCCTACTCGCTTGTATTCCTGGCCATCTGGAGCCTCATGCTCGCCCTGTGGCTCACATTCGGCCTGCCCCTCGGCCCAGGGGCGGGACTGCTGCTGCAACCGTGACTATCCCCGGAGACCTTCGCATGACCCGACTACTGACGCTCGCACTCGGCTGCCTTCTGACGTCCTCGCTCGCGTTCGCGGAACCGATCAAGTTCGCGCGGTATCCCCACGTGAGCCAGGGCAAGCTCGTGTTCAGCTATCACGGCGACATCTGGATCGCGAACGAAGACGGCACAAGCCCGCGACAGCTCACGACGCATGTGGCGCGGGATGTGTTTCCACGCCTGTCACCGGATGGCCAGTGGGTGGCGTTTTCGTCCGACAGGTTTGGCAACAACGACGTGTTTCTGATTCCCGCCGCCGGTGGTGACGCAAAACAACTGACGTTTGCCACCACACCGGAGACGGTGTTGAACTGGACACCGGACGGCCGAGGTGTGCTCGTGACCACGAGCCGCGCGGTCAGCCCATGGCGCAGTCCCCTGCACATCGTGCCCATCGACGGCGGACTGCCCACACCGCTGCCCATCGATGGCGGCGTGCAAGGCATGCTCAACCGCGACAGCACCATGCTTGCCTTCAACCGCATGGGCGGCAGCTACTGGCGCAAGGGCTACCGCGGCAACCGCGCGGACGACATCTGGGTGCAGGACCTGCGCACCCGACGCATCACCCGCCTCACCGACACCAATCTACGCGACTACAAAGACTTCACGCAGGACGTGTACCCGATGTGGGGCTCGGACGGCCGGATCTACTTCGCGTCCGAACGCAGTGGCCACTTCAACATCTGGCATATCGCAGCGACAGGTGGAGAACCCACGCAGATCACCAGGCATGATGACGACGGCGTACAGTTTCCGTCGATGAGCCCGGACGGGACGACGATCGCGTATGAGAACGACTTCGACCTGTGGATTCTGAAGGTCGGGCAGACCACCCCCACGCGCGTCGCACTCAATCTGGCCTTCGACCGCCGGTCGCACGTCACGCGCACCGTCGCCGTGCAGAATCGCCCGGATGGGTTCGCCATCTCTCCGGACGGCGACTACGCCGCGATCGACACCCGGGGCGAGATCTTCATCGTCCCAACCGACCCGGAGTTCGGCGAAAAGAGCCAGGTCACCAACAACGCCTGGCGGCAGCGCAATCAGACGTTTGCCCCCAACGGCCGCTGGCTCGCCTACACATCGGACGAGACCAAGGAAGAAGAAATCTGGATCTACGATCGGGACACGCGTACGCGCCGGCAACTGACGACGCACGAGTCGTTCAAGACGATTGCGGAGTTTTCGCCGGACTCCTCCCGGCTCGCGTGGGTCGCCAGCAATCGGCTGTTTGTGACGACGGCGGAATCGGGTGAGACCACTGAACTCGGCTACAACATCGCGGGCGGATACACGGTCACCGGCTGGTCACCTGACGGCCAGTGGCTTGTCTACACCAAGCGCGACCGCGATCAGAACGCCGACGTTTTCCTGATGAACGTGGCCTCCCGGGAGGAACACAACCTCACGCAGAATCCGTGGACGGATGCCAACGGGGTTGTCACGCCCGATGGCACGAAGGTCGTCTTCACCAGCAACCGCAACGGCAGCCAGACACACATCTTCGTGTTGCCGCTCGCACGACTCACCGAAGATCCGAATGATCCGCTCGTCAAGGAACGGCTGCGCCGACAGGCCGCAGCTTCGGCGGGCTCAGCACCGGGAGGCCGAGCCGGCGGTGCCGGAGCGGCTGCACCACCTCCGGCCTTGACCACACCCGACCTGACGCGCATCGATCGTCGTGCCGTCGCCATCACGTCGGGCACCAACCCTGTGCAGGGATTCTTCCTGTCCCCGGATGGCCGCACGGTGTACTTCCGCTCGCGTGATGATGCGGGCCCCGCGCTGTTCTCCGTCGGTATCGATGGCCAGAACCGTCAGCGACTGGTGGCGGGTGCCTATCAGGGCCTGACGCCGACGGCGGATCGACGTCGTGTGTTCTTCACTGAGGACAACGAACTGTGGGGCATGGAACTCGCGGGCCAGCGTCGGCGCACGCGTGTGACCTTCGCGGTTAATGTCCGCATCGACCAGCGGCAGGAATGGGCGCAGATCTTCGACGAGTCATGGCGCGTGATGAAATACCGGTTCTACGACGAGAAGATGCACGGCAAGGACTGGGACGCACTGAAGGCGAAATATGAGCCGCTGCTTCAGTACGTCGGCGCCAACGAAGATGTCTACGATTTGGCCAACGAAATGATTGGCGAACTGAACGCCTCGCACACGGGCGTCAGCGGGCCGGACAGCGACCCGCAGCCCGGGCAGTATCAAACGCGTTACCTCGGTCTGGAACTTGCGGTCGAGGGCAATCGCTACAAGATCTCCCACGTGTATCCGAATGGCCCTGCCGACAAGGAGTGGCTCGACCTCAAGGTCGGCGACTACGTCCTTGCCATTGATGGCGTGGACGTGCGCGCGGGCGACAACTACTGGCCACTGCTCAACAGCCCACTGAACGAATACGTGCAGCTGCGGGTGTCGTCATCGGCGGCGGGCACCAGTCCGCGCGACCTGCGCATCCAGTCGGTCGCCTCGCTCAACGCCTTGAAATACGACGCGTGGGTCGAAAAGAACCGCACGTTCGTGCACGATGCCACCAATGGCGAGATCGCCTATGTGCACATCCAGTCGATGAATCAGCCGTCACTGGTGAAGTTCCAGAATGAAATTAATCAGCACGTGAACGCCAAGGGCATCATCGTGGACATTCGCTACAACGGCGGCGGCAACACCGACCAGGAGATCATCGACATCCTGATGCGGCGTCCGTACGAATACTGGAACAACCGGTGGGGCGCTCCGGAATGGGGTCGCCGTCCACGCCAGGCCATCGCCGGTCCGAAGGTGATGATGATCAACGCGCGCTCGGGCTCCGACTCCGAAGTCACCCCGCAGGCCTTCCGCGATCTCGGTCTCGGTCGCATCGTCGGCAACCCGACCGCTGCCGCCGTCATTGCGACCGGGTCCTACTCGTTGATCAACGGCGGATCGATTCGCACCCCGGGCTCACTGGTCGTGACCTACGATCCCGAGCGCGAAAACAACTACGGCATCAACCTCGAAAACTTCGGCGTCGCTCCGGACGTCTGGGTGGAAAACACGCCGGACGATGAGCTGAAGGGATTTGATCGAGAGCTGCAGGCAGCCGTCGACGAAGTGCTACGGATGCTCAAAGAGGGTCTCTATCAGTATCGAGGTGGACGGGACTAATACGCCGCTGCGTAACAGTCCCGTCGCGGATCAGCACCAGCGATGCGCGTGCCGGTGCGCAGGTCGATCATCACTGCCGTTGCGCAGCCGCTGATCGAGAACGGCGCCACCATGCGCACGTCGTGGCCGCGCTTGGTCAGTGACTCCAGCACGTCGGGCGCGATGCCCGCCTCCAAAGTCAGGCGGTTGGCGTCGAGGCGGTGCGGCCAGAAGGAGCCGAGAAAGTGGAAGGTCTGGATGCGCGGCAACTCGAAGGCCGTGTGAAGGTTCGGATACCACAGGTCCGGAAACTCAATCAGATTGAGCAGGGTCTGCAGAATCGTCTGCTCCTGATTGTCGCCACCCGGAGTGCCGATGGCGAGCCACGGTTCACCGTTACGCAGCACGAGGCTGGGTGTCAGGGTGTAGCGGGGTCGTGATCGCGGTCGCAGTTGTGCCGCCCGATCACGATCAAGCCAGAACTGCTCCCCACGCGTCGAGAGCCCGATGCCGGTCGTGCCGGCGATGACACCGCCTCCAATCCACCCACCCGACGGCGTCGAGTCAAACACGTTGCCATCTTTGTCGATGATCGCGATATGGGTCGTGTCTTTCAGCGACTGGTCTTTATCGCCCGCCCGAACAGGACCACCTTCCGCCTTCGCTTCCGCCTTCGCTTCCGCCTGCGCTTCCGCCTGCGCTCCTGCGGAGCTTCGGCGAGACGGGCCGTCTGCGCCGGCCCGCCAATATCGCCACTCCTTGACCGTCGGATCAAAGGGCAGCGGATCGCCGGCCACCTGCTCGGTCTGCGCCTGCGCCATGTTGATCCCACCCGCGCGCACCTTCGCGTACGCCTTCGAGAGCAGCCCTGTCTGAGGAATGTCGACAAACGCGGGGTCGGCGTAATACGTGTCGCGATCCGCGTAGCCCATTTTCATGGCTTCGGTCACGACGTGCAGATAGTCAGCCGAGTTGTGACCCATGGCCTGCAGGTCAAACGTCTCGAGGATGTTGAGCGCCTGCAACATCGACGGCCCCTGGCTGTTGAAGCCCTGTTTGTAGACCTGGTAGCCGCGATAGGTCACCGACGTCGCGGGCTCGACGCGTGAGTAGAACTCCGAGAAGTCGCTCATCTCCCACGGCATGCCGTGTTGCTGCAGGAAGGCGACGATCTCCTGCGCGATGTCGCCTTTGTAGAACCGATCACGCGCCGCCACGAGCGCGGGCACACGCCCCTGCGCCAGAGCCGCCTGTTCGGCATCCACCAGCTTTTGCAGCGTCGCCGCCAGATCAGGCAGCGTGATCGTGTCGCCGGCTTCATACGGCGTGCCATCGGCCTTGTGCCACGTCTTCTGATTCGACGGCCACTGCTCGATGAACTGGCGCTGCCCTTCGATGGACCGTGCGGTGCGTGGTCGCAGCGCAAACCCGTCGCGCGCCGCCTCGATCGCGCGCCGTGACACCTGCGCAAGTGACATCGTGCCCCACCGTTCAAGCACCGTCAGCGCGCCATGAATCGCACCGGGCACCACGACGGGGTCGAGACCTGAGCCGTCCAGCGTCCGATCACGCGAGGTGTACCAGTCAATCGTCGCGCCCTTCGCCGCCCAGCCCTGGCCAACGATGGACGTGACGGTCTTTTCGGTCTGCGGATACACCAGAATGAGCGATTCGCCGCCGAGGCTGTAGAGGTCCTGCTCCACCACGCCACCGACCAGCAGCGCCGCCACGCCCGCATCAAACGCGTTGCCGCCCTGCTGCAGAATCTCCATCGCCGCTGACGTGACCAGTGGATGCCCCGTCGAGACGCCGGCATTTCGCCCCATCACGGGAGGCCGTTGAGCCAGCAGTGGGACAGACAGTCCGAGGATCAGGGTGGCAGCGAGTAATCGGGCGATTCGGGACATGTGGGGACATTCTAGGGTGACTGGTGTCTAATACCCGTGAAATCCGACCCAGCCGTGGAGGACCGATGACCCGATGCCTTGCGCTCGTGTGTGTGTTGGCCGTCGCACCCGTGCCTGTACTCGCGCAACCGCCCCCGCCGACCCCGCCACCATCAGGCCGAGGCGGTGTGACGATGGGACAGGTGACTACCTTCCAAGCAACGGCGCAGGAGGTGGTCCCTGTGTTTGGCACCGGAGCCATCAGCGGCATCGTCACCGACGGCGCCACCGGCGCCCCACTCGCCGGCGCGCTGGTCGCACTCGCGGGCGGGACGACGCCCGGCAGTCAACCCCGACCGAGACAGATGACCGACAGTCGAGGGCGTTACATCTTCACGCACCTGCCTGCGGGCGGATTTACAGTCTCAGCCATCGCACCTGGCTATCTCGATGGCGGCTACCGCCGCCTCCCCGACGTCACCACCGGTGTGCGCATCACTGTGGCCGACGCCGAGTGGTTCGCTGAGGCGCATGTGCAACTCTGGAAGCCGGCGTCGGTCAGCGGCCTCATCAGCGATGAACGTGGCGAACCGCTTGTTGGCATTCCGGTGCGGGTCATTACCCGCGTGCACGTCGGAGGTGCCGCACGCTGGATCGCTGGCCCCACGGTCACGACTGACGATCGCGGCGAGTACCGCATCCCCGGCCTGCGCGCCGGCGACTACGTTGTCCATGTGCCGTCGGTGCAGGTCACCCTGCCGAGTGGTGAAATCGCACTCTACAGTACGCCCCGGCAGCGCTCCACCTCCACCGGGGCCGCTGGCCCGGTACGAACCGGGCAGTCCCCCGACATCGTCCGGGGCGCGGATGGAATTGGCGTGTTGATCGGACATACCGCTACGCCGGATGCGGCAGCGGTGGGTCGCGCGTACCCGACCATGTTTCACCCGGCGGCGCGCACACTCGACACCGCCCAGATCGTGCAGCTGACCTTCGGCGACGAGCGACGTAATGTGGATGTGCAGTTGCGCCCGATGCCCACGGTGTCAGTCTCGGGCCTGGTGATCGGGCCTGCGGAGGCCATCGCAAACCTGCCGGTGCGCCTGGTGCCGCAAGGCAGCGAAGCGTTGGGTGCCGGTGCGGAAGCCGGGATAACCAAGACGGATGCGCAGGGGGGATTCACGTTTCAACTGGTGCCGGATGGGGAGTACACGATCCTGGCGAGTCGAGCGCTGTCGGAGTATTCGACCGGAGCGGTGACAACGATGTCGCCCGTCATGATTCCCCCCGCAGCCAATCCCTACAACAGTCGATTCAGCAGCCAGCAAGTAGCCGGCGCGAACTCCGTGACACTCACAATGCGGAGCGGTGAGGGCGTGCAGGCCACCGGACGGGCGTCGATCAGTGTGGGGAACCAATCGGTCGCCGGCTTGACGATCCCGCTCTCACCATCGGTCACGGTCTCTGGACACTTTGAGTGGGACGGGACAGACACACCGCCGGAGGGGCTCCCATTCACTCCGATGATTCGTCTGGAGCCTGCGGACGGTGACCTCGCGCTCGGCACGTACTTCAGCACGCGCCCGCCGCCGACACCAGGTGAGACGCTGACGCGCATGACGTTCAGCATCGAAAACGTGTTGCCGGGTCAGTATGTGTTCGCCCGGCTCATCGCCGGGGCGGAGTGGGCGACCGCAGGCGCGGAGTGGAACGGTCGTGATGTGTTGACGGCCCCGCTGGCCGTCGAGGGCGACCGGAACGTGGACGGACTCGTCATCCGCATGACCACGCAGAAAAACTCCCTGACCGGCACCGTGCGGACCGAGGCCGGAGCCCTTGCCACCGACGGTCGCGTTCTTGCGTTTCCTGTCGCCGCCGTCGCGTGGCGACAAATGGGAGTCAGCAGCGTGCGGTTCGGCAACGCCAGCATCTCAACCGACGGCACGTACACCCTCCCCATGTTGCTGCCCGGCGACTACTATCTGGCCGCCATCCCGATTGAAGACCGGCAACGGGCGAGTGACCCGGACTATCTGGCCGCGATTGCGCCGCAGGCCACGCGCATCACCGTCACGCCAAGTTCGGCACTCACCCAGAATCTCCGGATGCTCGGAGGTGGGCGATGACCCGCCTTCTGGTGCTTGTCGCATGGTCGCTGCTGGCCGGCGTGCAACAGCCCGCACGCGACACGCCGGGTGTCGCGCCCACGGTGATCGGCACGGCGTCGGTGAGTGGACGTCTGGGCCTCGGCGATGAGGCGAACACGCCCGTGCGTCGCGCCGTCGTGACGCTGGTCTCGTCGGATGGTCGGGACGTGCGCAGTGCCATCACTGGTGATGACGGTCAGTTCATGATTGGCGGTCTGCCCGATGGCCGATACACGCTGACCGCGAAGAAGCCGGCGCACATCACATCCGCCTACGGTGCCCGACAGCCGGGACGCACAGGCACCACGCTGGTGCTGGGCGCCGGTCAGCCGCTCACGGGCCTTGCCTGGTCGCTCCCGCGCGGCGGAGTGCTGGCCGGACGCGTCACGCTGGAAAGCGGCGAGCCCGCACCCAACGCCACGATTCTGGCGATCCCCGAGCGGCACTCAACCAGTGGCGGCATGTTGCCGCCCACCGACGTCCAGTTCCGCACGGATGACCGCGGGGAATTCCGTGTCTACGGGCTGCAACCCGATCGGTATCTGTTGGCAGTGGTGCCGGAGTACGGCCGGGGCGAGATCGCGGTACGCGGTGAGGGGGACTATGACGCCGCTGTGCGCGCGCTGCAGCAGGCCTCGACGAGCACAACTGCGGGCGTCACGGTCGGCGCGGCCGCAACACCCCCTCCAACTGAACGCACCGTCGGTCTCGCCCCGACGTACTTTCCGGGCACGCCGATCGCAGCGGATGCCACCCGAATCACAATTGCCCCAGGCGACGTGAAAGACGGCCTCGATTTTGTGGCGGCCTTCGTGCCAGTCGCCACTCTCCGCGGCACGATCCTCGACACCGTCGGTCAACCCCTGCAGGCCGTCTCAATGACGGCACAACTCGTGGGCCCCGCGATGCCGATCGGCGCCGCGATGGCCGCACGCGCGAGCCGGCCTGATGCGAAGGGGCAGTTCACAGTCACCGGGCTCACACCCGGCCGCTACATCATCCGTGCGCGCGCGGGGGGCGTCACAAACACTGCCGGAGGTGGAGTCAGCATCTCCGGGGCAGCACAGACCGAGTGGGCCGTTGAGGAAGTGACCGTGTACGGCAACGACATCGAGGGTTTCTCAATGATGATGCGTCCGGGACTGACGTTCGGTGGGCGCATCACCACCACAGGCGCGGGCGACCCACCCGCCACGTGGAAGGGCGCCAGTGTCACCGTGCAACCTGTCCAATCAGGCCCGGCGACGATGCTCAACGGCGTGGGTATCGGCGGCCCCGGCCCACGCTCAGGCGTCGTCGCTGATGACAACACGTTCAGCGTCACTGGTCTCGAACCAGGTGACTACGAGATTCGCGTCACGCTGCCGTCAGGCACCGGTGCCTGGACACTCGCATCCGTCCAGCACGACACCCGCGACCTTCGCGACGCGCCACTCACATTCCAGCAGGGCTCCATCAACGACGTGGCGATCGTCCTGACCACCGGACGCACCGAACTGGCCGGCACGCTCACCTCCGAATCCGGCGCCCCGGCCACCGACTACTACATCGTCGCCTTCCCCGCCGACCGGGGACTGTGGCACCCGGCGTCCCCGCGTGTGCGCGTGATGCGTCCCGCCGCCGACGGCCTCTTCTCCACCCGTGACCTGCCGCCGGGCACCTATCGCCTCGCCGCACTCACCGACGTGGAAGACGACGAACATCGACGCGCGGAGTTTCTGGAATCGATTTACGAGGCGGCGATCACAATCGCGGTGACGACGGGACAGACGACGAGGCAGGATCTTCGGATCAGATAGGTGCTCACGTGCTCTGGTGCTCTAGTGCTCTAGTGCTCGGGTGCTCACGTGCTCGACTCAGGAAATGACGTCGGGGGGGTTTTTCGGGGGCGGGCCGGGGTGAAACCAGCCCCCGTCCTTTGGTGGAGACGCGAGACACCCAAAATTTTATAGGCCACCCCCAACGCGTGATAC
>JBBQDM010000033.1:0-23402 GCA_038319675.1 Vicinamibacterales bacterium | reverse complement strand
ACCCGACGTCTCTCGTTCACGACCGTCCTCCTCCCGCATCTGCCGCCTCTGGCGGCACCCAACCCGTGACCCAGACGGTGCACGAACCTTCGTGCCTTCTTCACGACCATCACGACCTTCACACACTTCATGTTGAAAGCTCTGGTGCGCAGCGACGTAGGTGCATTCACAGGAATCTCACATCCTCGTCACCGCCCGCTGAAGACTTCGTGCAGGGCCTCGGGCCATGCTTGGGTCATGCACAACACGACGAGGCACCCCACTGTCAGCGCCGCCGCCCAACGCCATCGTGCGGCCGTGCGCGCGCGACTGTCCCGATCGCCAATCCAGCGCGCGGGGCCTGGCAGCATCACATGGACCATCAACCGCGAGGTCATCGTGGTCGTCGGCTGGGGTCGTGCCATTCTGCTGCAGCTGGCACACCCGGCCGTCGCAGCCGGCGTCCATCACCACAGCGCCTTCCGGGGCAGTCTGCGCGCCGGCGTTCGGCGCCTGCAGTCGACGGTCGGCGCCATGTTGTCACTGACGTTCGGTGACACGGAACAGATGATCGCCACGGCCGCGACGATCAACACGATTCATGACCGGGTGCTCGGGGCCACCTACGCGGCCAACGATCCTGACCTGCAACAGTGGGTGCACGCGACACTGGTCGACTCGATTCCGCGTGCCTATGAAATGTTGGTCGGTCCCCTGACCTGCAAGGAGCGCGATCGGTACTGTTCGGAGGCGGCGATCATGGAACCGCTGCTGGGCATGCCTCCACACCTGCTGCCGCGGGACTCACAACACCTCGACGCCTACATACGGGATATGCACAGCGGTGGTCGTCTTGTCGTGACAGACGGCAGTCGCGCACTGGCGAGAGCCGTGTTGTATCCGCCGCACTGGCAGGTGGCCTGGCCCGCGTTCCGGGCGATGCAGGTGCTGACGATCGGCTCACTGCCGGCGTCCATCCGTGACGCGTACGGGTTCGAGTGGCATTCGCGCGACGAGCGGGCGTTTGCCCGGTGGCGCACGATGCTCCGCACCACACGGCGACTGCTGCCGCCGCCCGCACGTGAATGGCCCATGGCGAGGCGCCGAACCGCCCTTACGGTCGGAAACGCACCCACTTGACGACGCGACGCTGCGAGACTTCGGCCCCGTACACGTTGCCTTCATCGTCGACTGCGACGCCTTCGGGTCCGCTGTAGCCCATCACGTTGACGCGGTCGTCGGGGATGAAATGGTGCACCCAGCCGGTTTTGGCGTCACCAATCCGTATCCCTTTTTCCCAGCCCGCGTTGCGCTGCCCCATGTAGCGGTCAGCCGCCGGACTCGACTCGGAGTCGGCCACGTAGATGCGGTCATCCTTGTCGATGAAAATGCCGCTCGGTCGACCGAACTGGGTCCAGATCGCCTGGAAGTTGCCCTCCTGGTCAAAGATCTGAATCCGATTGTTGTAGCGGTCACCCACGAAGATACGCCCCTGCGAGTCCATCGCGAGCGCATGGGGATCGCGAAACTGCTTCGGCCCGTACCCGGCCTCACCCCACGTCTCGATATAGGTGCCATCAGCCGCCCACTTCGTGATGCGGTTCTTCGACTGGTCGTGGGCTTCGACGATGTAGATCTGTCCGTTGGGCGCGGTGAGGACGTCCGACGGCCGCGTCAGCCGGTGTGGCGGATCACCGGCGTGCCCCGGTTCCCCAATCGTCATCAGGAGCGTGCCCTCGGGCGAGAACTTGTGCACGGCGTGGCCCGTCGTGGTGGCGTTCTGCTGCCAGGCATCGGCGATCCACAGGTTGCCGTCGCGATCCACATGCATCCCGTGCGGCCAGGCGAGCATCTTCGCGCCGAAACTGCGCAGCAGCTTGCCGTCCTTGTTGAACAGCAGGATCGGATCGACGTCCGACCCCACACACGTATTGGCGCCACAGCGTTCGGCGACCCAGATGTTGCCGTCGGCGGCTATGGCGACGGCGCTGGTGGCGCCCCACGAGCGCCCCTCGGGCAGTTCACCCCAGTTCAGGATGGGACGATAGGGGTTGGTCGTCACCGACTGCCCCGCCAGTCGCGGCGCACTCACCGCCACGATCACCGCCGCCGCGCAGGCCAGCCCCGCCATCCAACTCAACCGATTTGTCAGTTTCATCGCATCCTCCCCGTGGACAGGACGCATCATACCCGCAGAATGCGGACAGCGGACGGCGGACGCCGTCACGTCTGGTCGGTATACCTCTTGCGCAGTTCCACCGGGGCGGCCGCATCGCGCTTGGCACGAACGCGCAGGTTGATCATCTCGATGAACACCGAGAACCCCATCGCGAAGTAGATGTACCCCTTGGCGATGTGTTGGCCGAACCCTTCCGCCACCAGCGAAAAGCCGATCAGCAGCAGGAACGACAGCGCGAGGATCTTGACGGTGGGGTGTTCATCAACAAATCCGCTGATGGCCTCGGCGGCCATCAACATCACCAGCACCGCCAGCACCACGGCAGTCACCATGACGCCCAGATGATTGGACATGCCGACGGCGGTGATGACCGAGTCGATCGAAAACACCAGGTCGAGCGCCATCACCTGCACGATGACACTGGCGAACGTCGCCCCTACCCTCCCGGAGGCGTGGCCGGTTTCCCCTTCCAATTTGTCGTGGATCTCGTAGGTGGCCTTGGCCAGCAGGAACAGGCCGCCCCCCAACAGAATCAGATCCCGACCGGAGAAGGCCTTGCCCCACACCGTGAACCACGGCTCGGTCAGGCCCACCAACCAGGAAATGGAGAACAGCAGGCCAATTCGCATGACCATGGCACCCAACAGCCCGACGCGTCGAGCCCGCTGTTGCTGTGCCTGCGGCAACTTGCCGGCAAGAATGGAGATAAAGATGACGTTGTCCACGCCAAGGACGATCTCAAGGAGCGTCAGCGTCAACAACGCGATGAGCAGGTCGGGGGATGTGAATATTTCCATGACGGACGGCGAGCGATGATAGCCCATCCGCAGTCCGCGGTCCGCCGTCCGGACGGCGGACGGCGGATCGCGGACGTAACGTCGGTCTGGTTACGAGACCAGCAGGATAATGATCAGAATCAACAGCAATGTCGTGGTCGAGATGACCAGTGTGTTGGCACCGCCGGCCAGCTCCGTGCTCAGGGCGCGCACCGGTCCAGCCGCCCGCTCGAGTTCCGCGGCCGTCAGGGTCGCAATGGCACCGTCCGCACGCGTCACGTCGAGGCCCAGCTGTTCGGCCACGGCACGCACGTCGGCGTGTGTGAGCACCTCACGCAGCGCCTCGCGGGTCTGCTGCTGCGTCTGCACCTGCTCGGCGACGGCCGTCCGCATGGCGGCGGGATTAACCACGCTGCGCTGCTGCGCCAGCGCGGGTGAACTCACGAAGAGCAACGACAGAAAACACACCACGGCAATTGTTCGAATACGCATACACACACCTCGGGAAACTAGGCTGGCACTCGGCGCCAGCGCGTGAAGAATAACGAGCCACACCCTTCGGGGATATCCCGAAGTGCACACTGCTCTACTGGCCTTTGCGCGAGCCGGCGACGAGCAGCACCACACCAACGAGAATCGCCGCGCCACCGGCGATCGGTGGAATCGACACATTCTTTTCAGTGTCAGCGGAGGCCTCGATCGGTCCGATATCCAGGATCTTTTCGCGGCTGGTATACGAGAAGCCCTGATAGGCCAGCGCCCCGATACCCAGGACGATTAACAGCACACCAATCAATGCGAGAGGTTTCATGACCCGCAGTATGTCGTCACACGGGCCTGATCATCTGTGCTGTCCGGCACACCCCGTCCAGTGGCAATTCCAGGGTTACAGGGTCACCACGATCCGATGTGTGCGGCCGTCCTGCACAATCGGGATCGCGTCGGCGTCCACGTCGGCCCCATCGAGTGTGGCTCGTCGTGCGCGCGGGCCACGCCCCTCAGGATTCAGCACCGCAATGTCATACCGCGTCGTTCCCACTCTGACCGCGATCGAAAACTCCCGCCATGACGACGGTGCGCAGGGCGCGATTCGGAACGTCGCGCCGCGCCGGGTGAACCCCAGCAGGCCCTCCAGCCCGGCGCGATACAGCCAGGCGGCCGATCCCGTGTACCAACTCCACCCGCCGCGGCCCGCGTGTGGTGGCCGTCCATACACATCACCGGCGAGTACGTAGGGCTCCAACTTGTACCGCGCCACATCATTCGGCGTCCGTGTGTGATTGATGGGATTGAGCATGTGCAGCATTTCCGCGGCTTCGTCGCCGCAGTCCATGCGCGTCATGGCCATCACGACCCAGGCGGCCGCGTGGGAGTACTGCCCGCCGTTTTCGCGCACGCCGGGTGGGTACCCCTTGATATAGCCGGGCTCCTGCGCCGATCGATCGAAGGGCGGATCGAGCAGCAGGATCAAGCGGCGTCGGCGCGCCACCAGCAACGTGCGCACCGCATCCAGTGCCTGTTCGGCGCGGTCGGCCGGTGCGGCGCCGGACAACACGGCCCATGTCTGCGCGATCGAATCGATGCGGCACTCGTCGTTTTGTGCGGAGCCCAACGGCTCGCCGTTGTCGTAATAGCCGCGACGATACCACTCGCCATCCCAGGCGCGGTCGAGGGGCTGGGTCAGTCGTCTGGCGTCCTGACGATAGCGGGCAGCTCTGGACAGATCGCCCCTGCCGTCGCTCAACTCGGCGAATTCGTTGAGCACGGTGAACAGGAAGAAGCCCAGCCACACACTCTCGCCCTGCCCCTCGACGCCGACACGGTTCATGCCGTCGTTCCAATCACCACTGCCGAACAGTGGCAACCCATGCGCGCCGCTGGTGGTGCCCCGATCGATGGCACGGACGCAGTGGTCGTAGAGGGTGCCGCTCTGCTCCGAGCGGCGGGGTTCTCCATACGCCTCCACGTGGCCGTCTTCGAGGAGCGGGGCGTGCAGGTACGGCACCGTCTCATCAAGCACACCGAGGTCACCGGTGGTCCGCACATACTCGGCCACCACATGCGGCAACCACAACAGGTCATCCGAACACCGGCTGCGCAGACCCCGTCCCACAGGCTCGTGCCACCAGTGCTGCACGTCCCCTTCTTCAAACTGGCGGCCGGCGGCACGCAGCAGGTGCGCCCGCATGAGATCCGGCCGGGCATGGGGCAGCGCCATCACATCCTGCAGTTGATCGCGGAATCCGTACGCGCCGCCCGGCTGGTAGTAACCACCGCGTGTCCACAGTCGGCAACTCACGGTTTGATACAGCCACCAGCGATTCATGCCCGCGTCAAACGAGTCGTCGGGCGTCTGCACCTGGACCGTCGTCAGCAGATCGTCCCAGAGCGCAAGCGCGCGTGCACGCGCGGCGTCGGCGGCCTCCAGCGTGGCATGGCGCGCGATCAGGGCCCGCGCCTCGGCGACCGACTCGCCTTGCCCCAACACAAAGAGCACGCGACGTTGCGCGCCCGGTGCGATCTCACACGCCACCTGGAGTCCCGTACACGGATCGAGGCCCGCCCCCGTCGTGCCTGAGAGCACCGCCTGCCGGAGCGCGTCGGGCCTGGACAGGTCGCCGTTGCGCCCGATGAACGCGCGGCGATCGCCGGTCCACGATTGCAGCGGGTCCCCAGAGGCTGCAAACGCCACACGTCCGGCGAAGTCCGTATTAAACGCGTTGCGGGCAAACAGGGCCCGCAGGCCGGGGTCGACATCGGTCACCACATGGTGGTGGATGCCGGCACGCGGCGGCCCCAACACCCACTCGTTGTAGGCGAAGACACTGAGCGTCCGCGGCGACGGTCCGAGATTGGTGAGTGTCAGGACCGAAAACTTGATCGGGTCGGTATCATCCACAAAGACCTCAAGGTCGTGGCGAATGCCATGCACGATCCGCGAGAACGTGGTGAGGCCGGCGCGGTGTTGCACCACACACCGACTCGTCTCGAGGTCCCGCGCGAGCGGGCCCGGGGTGGGGGCCCACGTCGCACCGGTGGTCTCATCCCTGATCAACAGAGCCTCGGACGTCGGATCACTCACCGGATCATTGGCAAACGGTGTCAGACGGTTTTCCCGACTGTTGCCAGCCCACGTGTGCGCCGCACCGGACGCGGAGACGATGGTGCCAAACGCGGGATTCGCGATCACATTGACCCACGGCATCGGCGTGTGCTCGGCGCCGGTGAGCACAATCGCGTACGCCTCGGCATCGTCCGTGAATCCGCCGCGACCATTCGGCAGTGAGAGCGGCGGCACGGCCACGTCCGTCGCCACCTGTCGTTCCGCCTGCGCCGTCGGACGGTGAAGCACGGTGAGAGGATGCGGCGGCCCCGGGTGGCTGAGCTGGGCACGCAGATCGCCCCGCTCTCCCACAAGCACGGCAGCGGCCACCGCTTCCAGCAGCACACGCCCCGCCAGATCGACCTGATCGGCTCGGAGCACGTAGGCTCCGCCGGGCCGGTGCTGCCAGGCACTCCAGGGGCCGGCCTCCAGGATCGTCACCAACCCCGCCTGCACCTCATCGAGGTACCCCATGGGATGGTCATTCAGAATCACCACGTCGGCCGTCAGGCCCTTGAGGCGCCAGTATTCCTGCGCCTGCAGCACCTGTCGCACCAGCGAGAAGTCCTTACCGGTCACCCGCACCAACAGAATCGGTAAATCGCCCGAGATGGCATGCGGCCAGAGACCGGATTGCCCAAGGGCATTGGTGGCCAGCGCATCCGGGTGGGCGCGCAGCGACCCGTCCGTGCCACACACCCGTGACGCCAGGCGCTCAAACAACACCGCATCATCGGCCGCGATGCCGAGGTGGTACAGGGCACTTTCGGCATGAGTACTCGCCAGCACAAAGGCGCGCAGCGCGGCGCTGGCCTCGTGATACTTGCGCGCGAGCATTTCCGCCGTCGTTCGGTCCGCCGCCACGCCGGTGGCGAAACACAGGCGCACGGTCGACCCCGGCGCAATACGCACGCGTTGCCGAAGGCTGACGATGGGATCGAGGACGATGCCGGTGGTACCCGAGAGAGCACGCCCGTCGAGCGCCTGCGGCGCCGCTGCCGTGTGTCCGCGACCGAGGAAACGCGCGCGGTCCGTCTCCCATTCCAGCGGCCCTTGCGGCGGCCCTTCAAGGCTGAGCACATGAAAGGCCCACGCCGGCATGTCCGACGGGTCGCGCTCACGGCGATGACACAACAACGCGGCAGACTCGGGGACGTACTCGGTCTCCATGAACAACTTGCCGAACGCCGGGTGCGCCAGATCCGCCACCGCCGGCGCGAGGACTACTTCGGCGTAGCTGGTCACCTCGAGTTCGCGGACGCGGGTGCCGTGATTGCGCAGCGTCAACCGGCGCACCTCCACGTCGTCTTCGGTCGAGACAACCAGATCGAGTTGCGAGGAGATCTCGTCGTCGCGCCGCCGGATGACGGCACGGTCCGCAGAGAACGTCACGTCGTATTCGTCGGGTTCGACGCCGGTGGGCTGGTACGTCGCCGACCAGACCCGGCCGCTCCGGGCATCGCGCAAATACAGAAACTGGCCGTCGTTGTCGCGAGTGGCATCACGACGCCACCGGGTGACCGGCAGTCCCCGCCACTCGCTGCCTCCCCCACCGGCGTTGGTGATGGCCGCCACGTAATGGCCATTGGAGAGAAATTGGGTATGCGGGGCATGGGTGTGCGGCGAGCGGAAACGGCGAACCGGCCGGGCGGCGGTCGGCAGCGTCACCCGGGCGGCATCACGGGGACGAGGCGCGATGGCCTCGACATCACGCGGGATTCGCTCCTGCAGCAACATCTCGGTCGCCTGGACGCGCGGGTCCGCGTGAAAGCGATCGATCATGCGATCGTCCTGCAGGGCATTGGCGAGCGCCACGAGGGTCATCCCCTGGTGATGCGCCATGTAGGTCTCGACGATCACCCCTGACCCGGCGCGATCAGCCGCCTCGCCGTCGTGCGCCGTCTGCGCATCCGGGCCCCTGCGCGTGTAGTCGATGGCCTCCAGGAAGCCGTACTCGCCCGCGAGGCCTGCGGCCTCCAGCACGCGCAGGTTGGCGGTGCCGGCGACCGGGTCGATCAACGTCGCGAGCGCCGACGCATACGGCGCCACCACCAGTTCGTCGCCCAGGCCACGTTTGAGTCCAAGGCCGGGCACGCCGAAGGCTTTGTACTGATACTGGCCGTGACGGTCGACGAGGTTGTATGCACTCTCGGAGATGCCCCACGGCACGTGCCGAGCGGCCGCGTAGTCGCGCTGACGCTGGAGCACCAACTGGCAGGATCGATCCAGCAGCGTGTCCGGGTAGCTGCGCATCAGCAGCAGGGGCATCAGGTACTCGAACAGCGTGGCGCTCCACGACAACAGCACCGGAAGGCCACGCACACTCGTGACAGGACGCCCGAGGTGAAACCAATGCTTCTCTGGTACGTCACCTTTGGCAATCGCGAAGAAGCTGGCCAAGCGCGCCTCGGACGCGAGCAGATCGTAGTAGGCGTTGTCGGGGCGCCCGGGCTGCTCGGCATCAGCCACACGAAACCCGATGCTGAACAGCTGGCGCGTGGGATCAAGCAGAAAGGCAAAGGACATCCCATCCGCAAATCGCGTCGCGCGGGCTGCCAGTGCCGGCGCGATGGTCCGCAGCCCGACAGCGAGTGTCACGAGGGCGCCGGCCAGGTTGCCGCTGTCCACGGTTGATACATAGGCCGGCTGCAGCGGCGCGAGGGTCTGCGTGTCGTACCAATTGAGCAGATGCCCTTCGTGACGCGTGAGACCTTCCATGGTCGTGAGGGTGGCGTCCACCCGGGCCGTCAATGCCTGCTCGGTGATGAACCCCAGATCGTGGGCGGCCAGTGTCGCCAGCAGACTGAGACCGATGTTGGTCGGTGACGTCCGGTGCGCCACCGTCTGCACCGGTGCCATCTGCACATTGTCGGGCGGCAGATGATGATGCGCCTCCGTCGTGAAGACCTCAAACCAGGCCCACGTCCGGCGCGCCACGTCCCGCAGGTAGGTGCGATCGTCGTCAGAGAGCACCGTGCGCAGGCGCGGCACGGGCTGGCTGAGCGCATACGCGATCCACGGGGCCAGACACCAGAGCCCAAGCAGCGGACCTGCCGGCAAGAGGGCCGCAGGGTGCCACATGACAATACCGATGCCGGCCGCGACGGCGACCGCCGGACTCACCCACATGTCCCGGATAAACCGGCGCAGACTCGCGGGACCGGTGCGTGCCGCACTGGCCGCCGCGGTTTCCCACTCCAGCAGGCGCACATGCGTGACGAACAGCCGCACCAGGGTGATGACGATTGCGTGCAGCCGCCGACCGGCATCGTGCGCGAGAAACGTCACCTGCAGAGCGATGCGGGTGGCGTCGGTCTGCAGATCGTGCGCGCGGGTGCGAACAAAGACCCCCCACGACTGGCTGCGCCTGGGCCCGCGGACCAGGGCGATCAGCCCCAACAGTCCAGGGTAGGCCACAGGCGCCAGCGCCATCGCCGTCCACACCGCCGGATGCCCCGGCAACACGAGCCAGCCGGCCAGCAGGGCGGCCAACGCCGCCGGGGGTACCAGACTGCGCCGCAGGTTGTCGAGAATCTTCCACCGGGCGATAAACGGCAGACGGTTGCGCGTGACGCCGTCGCGCGACGGCACCCAGGGAAACAACCACCACAAAATTTGCCAGTCGCCGCGCACCCAGCGATGCTGGCGACGCGCATGGGCCAGCACCGAGGACGGGTAGTCATCCACCACCTCGATGTCGGTGACCAGCGCGGTCCGTGCGTAGAGGCCTTCGAACAAATCGTGCGACAGCAGCGTGTTCGTCGGCACGCGACCTTCGAGTGCGGCCGCAAACGCCTGCACGTCATACAGCCCCTTGCCGGTGAAGAGGCCTTCACCAAACAGGTCCTGATACACATCCGACACCGCCGTGGTGTAGGGGTCGACTCCGGTATGCCCGGCGTAGGTGCGGGCGAAGATCGACCCGGCCGCACTGGCCATCGTGACGCTGACCCGCGGCTGCAGAATGCCGTACCCGGCCGTCACCCGACCCAGACGCGGATCCAGCCGCGGCTGATGCAGGGGATGCGCCGCAATGCCAATCAACCGGTGCGCGGCGTTGCGTGGCAGCCGCGTATCGGAGTCGAGTGTCAGACAGTACGTGATGGTGGGCAGGATATCGAGCTGCCCCACCTGCGTGGTGAACGTCGTCGTCGCCGTTCCACGCAGCAGGTGATTAAACTCCTCGATCTTCCCGCGTTTGCGTTCCCAGCCCATCCAGGCGCCTTCCGCCGCGTTCCAGAGGCGCTCGCGATGGAAGAGAAAGAAGCGGTCGCCCAGTTCCCCGCCGAGCCGGTGGTTCAGCGCCGCAATGCCGTCGCAGGCTCTGGCCAGAATGGCGGCGTCCTCCGGCGCATTCGGTGCGGCCGTATCGGCGAAGTCACTGAGGATCGCAAAGTGAATGCAGGGATCGAGGTTGCCAAGCGCGAGCACCTCCATGTGCTCCACCAGCGCGTCAACCCCGGCCGTGGTGGTCAACATCGTCGGCACGATGACCATCGTGCGGGCGCTGGGGGGCACGCCGTCCGAGAAGTCGAGTCGGGGCAGGCGTCTGGGGCCGATCAGGCGCGTCACCAGATGCTGCACGATCACAATCGCGAGGTCGCTGGCAGGGATCAGGAGCAGGGCGCCGACCAGCCACAACCCGCCGACGGACACGTCGTGTCGCGCGGCGTAGGCCACAGCACCCGCCACAAACGCCCCCGTCGTCACGCCGAGCGCGCCGAGATAAAGAGGGGCGGCACCCCGCGTCAAGACACGGCGAAGACGATCGGCGACGCGCGGACGAAAGGCAAGGTCCGCCTCGAGTGCGGGGCGGCCCTCGCCTACAAGGTGGTACCCGACGTGCGTCGCGATCTCGAGATCGCGCAGGCCCGCGGCCTCGAGCTCATCGGCTGCCTGGCGGGCCGTCGCAATCGCCTTGTGCGCGACGCGGACCTGCCCGTCACCGGTGGCGGCCAGTTGCTCCACCGCCTGCCGCAGTTGATCACGACTGAGGAAGTCGAGCCGGCCGTACGTCTCGGCCGGGTCCCGCTGCAGGACCTGCTCGACCAGACTCACCGACTCAACAAAGGTGCGCCAGTCGAGCGTGGCGCACAGGCGCAGACTGGTGATGGCGTTGGCGACCGACACTTGCGCCACGCCTTGGCGCTGGTGCTCGATGCGGATGGTCTCTTCGGCGGACGTGGACGTCGCCGTGAACGTGGCATCCACCATCGTGCGCACGCCGGCCATATCACGACCGTATTCGCGGAGCCGGTGCAGGACCTGCACGAGGAATGCGGGCGCGTTGCCGGCCATTGGCGGCAAGGCGGCCGCGGGTCGGTCCACGAAGCGATCGGCAGCCAGGCGCGCGGACCGAGCCTCGAGCAGTTCGGTGCTGAGACGTGCGAGGTTCTCGACCAGCACGAGTTTCAACACACTGGGCCAGGCCCACAACTCGCCGATCGACAAGGGAGCGATGCGCTGAAATGTCTGCAGGAAATGCGTCAACTGCGCCCGGTCCAGGCGGCTGTCGGTCGCACGAATCAGTTCCACGGCCAGGACGTAGATTCGCGCGTGTCCTTCGTGGGCACGGCCTGCCAGCACCGGCAGCGTCCGGGAGTAGTTGCGTGGGAGGTTGCGCCGGATGTCGGCCATCTCGGCGGTGACGAGCGGAAAATTATCGAGCAGCCAGTCCGCGGCGGGCACCACGAACTGGCCCTGTCGCACGTCTTCCGTCAGCGTGACGTACGCCTCGCGCAGGCGACGGGTATTGGCGTCAAACCGCGGAAAGGTGTCGCGGGCCCGCCGGCGCGGGTCCGGATCGAGGGCCAGGCTGGCGGCCAACGCCAATGCCCGGTCCTCGAGCCGATCGCTTCCCGGCACCTCCGCACGCAGCGGAGGCTCGGCCCGCAACGCCGACGGCGGTCGCCGCCATCGGGTCCACGACCACATCGGCGCTCTCAGCGCGTCAGGGGTGACGTGGAGTCAACAACAACACACATCATGTCGTCACCGCCAGATGGATCAGGACGTGGGCGCCGTCATGAAGCACCCAGACCCGCACATAGTCTCCACCCTTCAGCATCTGCACGCGCACCGCACCACCGCCTCGTGGTCTGTCGGCGATGACGCGCATCTCCTCGCCGGTGACGACGGTCGCGAGCTCACGCCCCACCACCGTTCCGCCGCGGAGGAACTCGACCCACCGCGATTCGGTGAGGTCCTGCCCGACGACCTGCGCCGGGGTTTCAGTGGTCAGGCGTACCTGATAGGTGCCGGCCGGCAGCACTTTGCCATCGGCCATCACCGCCTGGGACAGACGAGCGGTCCCGAGGGAGGCAGTTGAGGTCACCACTTGGGGAAGGGCAACCATGAGGGTCACGAGGGATGAGGCGATAATGGAGGTAATCACTGGCGCACCACACTGACGACAAGGGCCGCTCGACGGTTGAGTCGGCGCGTTTCTTCCCGGGTGTTGTCATGCTTCGGACGTTCTTCGCCGTAGCTCACCATACTCAGTCGCGACGGATCCACACCGCGGGCACCGAGGTAGTCGCGCACGGCCGTGGCACGACGTTCGGCCAGGGCGAGGTTGTATTCCGCTGTGCCGATGTTGCAGGTGTGCCCCTCAATGCGGAGCTGCAGGCCCGGCTCGGCCTTGAGCGCCGTGATGGCCTCGTCGAGCACCACGAGCGCATCCGGACGCAGCGTGTTGCGGTCGAAGTCAAAGTGGACGTCCTCAAAGACGTAGTCCTTCACGACCGGCGCGGGCGCCGGCGTCACGACGGGCGGCTGGACGACGGGGGCTGGTGTCGGCGTGGGCGCGGGTGTCACCACCGGGGCCATCACGGGTGGCGCGGGGATGAGCTCCACGTACTGGCGCACACCGGGGTGATAGCCGAGTCGCACCTGAACGCCAAGCCGATCACGGAAGGTGGTTTCGGTGCCGAGGCGATCGTCGACCGCACTCGACCAGTTAAGGCCGCCTCCGATGAAGAGGCCCTCCGGCGACTGCCACGTCAGACCGAGCGCCACGTAGAGCGGGTTCTTCACATTGGTAGTCACAGGCGCCATCGAGAAATCGTTCGCCAGGAAACCGGCAGGCGCGGTGATCGTGTCGCGCATGTAGCGTTCGCCGTGCACTTCGGCGGTGAGCTGGAGGGGAGCGCGATTAAAGAACGAGGCACCTAGGCCCCACCGAATCCCGTTGGTCAAATCAAACCCGTCCGGGTCACCGCGCATGATCACGCCGCCCGAGGCGGTCAGTTCGGCCGCGTTGATGTCCGTGCTCGCGATGACATCAAGGGCATAGTCCATTTTGCCGGTCGATGCCCCGGTGTCTTCATTACCCGTGGGCACTTTCACGAGACCACGCACGGCCACCGCCATCGGGCTGCCGTCAGCCTGGGAGAGCAGATTGATCTTCCCGCCGACCCGCAGGTCGCCGCGGCTGTTACCGCTCCACTGTTGCCGCACGAGCGGATACTCGTTGACGATGCCACCGCCCGAGCCGGCCGGCGCGCCGCTGAACAGGGGACGCGTATCCCGATCGATGCGGGTGACTGCGGTGTAGCTGCCGAAGATTTCAAGACGGTCGGCGACGCCCACGGCAAATGAGACCGGGAAATTCGACACGTCCGTATACCCCTGCCCGAAGTCCGCGTTCGCGCGGTACAGGCTGAGGGACCACTTGCCGTGCGGCAGAATTTCGGCCGTCGGGAGGAACCACAGACCGGTATCACCAGTGACCGAGACCGTCGCGGGACGCGTCTCAGTGACGGTGCGTGTCTCGGTGGTCGTGACAACCACCGGTGGTTGCTGCGCGAAGGCGGTAGGTACGGCCACCACCGACACGAGCATGAGTGACAAGAACGTTCGACGAGGGGACGAGAACATGGATGAACCTTTCGGGTCGCCGGCCAGACGCGGCCATGGCGAGATGGTTCATCCTGACGGGTTTTGAGGAGGCCGACTGTACCCTTCGGCACACGTCGATATCAGTCGTGCAGCACGACGCTGAGCAGCGCGGGGTTGATTTTGAGGGTGCCGTTGTACTCAATCAGCCCCATTTTGCGGAACTTGTTCATGAAGAAGTTCACGCGAGACCGGGTGGTGCCAATCATTTCGGCCAGTGTCTCCTGGGAGACACTCGGGATCGGTCGGGCCTGGTGCACGTTCCCGTACCGCGCCAGCAGCAACAGCGTACGCGCCAGGCGCTTCTCACTGGAGTTGAACAGCTGATCGACCAGATCCGCCTCGATGCGGATGTTGCGGGAGAGCATGTGCGACAAAAACCGATCGGCAAACGCGGGTTCGGTGTGCAACAGCGACTCCATGACCTCCGTGGTGATGATCAACACACGGCACGCGTCAACGGCGGTGGCAGACTCGATCCGCTTCTGCTGCCCGGCCAGGGCCCCCTCGCCGAAGAAGTCTCCGGGTGAGAGCAGGCCGACCACGGCCTCCTTCCCGATGCGCGACACGACCGACACCTTGACGGACCCGGACTGCACGTACCGGATATCGCGCGCGGCATCGCCCTGAGTGAAGATCGTCTCATTCTTGGTGTAGCGCTTGACCTTGAACCGACCCGTGGTGGACGCCAGCAGCGCCTCCACGTCGAACCCGGTCGAACTGGTCGCGACAGTGGTTTTTTTCGCCATGGACCTCTCCCTGCGCGAGTATACACCGGTGGGTGTGGCCCCGCGTGGGGCCCGGGTCAGTCGTGCAGGACGACGCTGAGCAGGGCGGCGTTGATTTTGAGCGTGCCGTTGTACTCAATCAGCCCCATTTTGCGGAACTTGTTCATGAAGAAGTTCACGCGCGACCGGGTGGTGCCGATCATTTCCGCCAGCGTTTCCTGGGAAATCCTCGGGATCTGCTTCTGGGGATTCACCTGTCCGTACCGCGCCAGCAGCAGCAGCGTGCGCGCCAGGCGCCGCTCACTGGAGTTGAACAACTGGTCGACCAGATCCGCCTCAACACGAATGTTGCGGGTCAGCATGTGTGACAGGAAACGCGCCGCAAATGTGGGTTCGTCGTGCATCAACTTGACCATCACATCCTGATCAATGATCGCCACACTGCAGGCCGACACGGCGGTGGCCGACCCCATCCGCACGTGTTGACCGGCCAGCGCGCCCTCACCAAAAAAATCCCCGGGCACCAGCATCGCCACCACGGCCTCCTTGCCGATGCGCGACAGCACAGACAGTTTGATGGAGCCCTCCTGCAGATACCGGACGTCCGACGCCGCGTCCCCCTGGGAGAACACCGTCTGGCCTTTGCGATACTTCTGCACTTTCAGCCGACCGCAGCTGGACGCCAGCATCGTCTCCACGTCAAACACCGGCGGATCAGCGTCGACCGCGCGGGGTTTCTTGACAGCGGTTTTCGTACCCACGGAAGTGGTAGGACGGGATGTCGCGAGTGTGGCCGAGGCCGTGGCGCGCTTAACCACGGAAGGGGTGTTTGCCCTGAATCACGCGGAGCAGCACCACGACGATGGCGATGACCAAAAGGATGTGGATCAGCCCTCCCGCCGTGTAGGCGGTGATGTTGCCGAGCAGCCAGAGGACCACGAGAATGATCAAAATTGTCGAGAGCATCGGTGGAGCCTACGTGATCGGCGCCGTCAAGACTGTGCTGCTTTGCACAGGTCGGCTGACCACCGTCGCGAGCAGGTATCCGTGTTTCCGCACGGCGGGCACATGCCGGTCGAGCCACACAAACGGCCGGACCAGCGTGCCGGTGAGCCCCGACAGCGGCCGACACCAGCTGTGGCAGGCCAGGTCGAGCATGCGCAAACATCCGGGGATGAAGAGAATCGCCGTCTCGTGTTCCACGACAAACCCGGCCTGCTGCAGCATCCGGCGAAACGTCGATCGGGAGTACGACTTCTCTTCTCCGTAGGCGTACAACCCGACGGCTTGCAGCATCGTCGAGAGGAGCGGGCGAAGGAAGGGATCCCACCGGTTCGGCACACCGATGATCGCGCGACCGCCGGGCTTGAGCACCCGGAAGATCTCGGCAATGGCCTGGTCGGTGGCGGCGAAGTGCTCGATCGTGCCCATCGAATAGACCGCATCCACGCTGCCATCCGCAAACGGAATCTCCCGGACGTCGCCGACGACGCCACCGAGGGAAGACCGGCCGTTGGCCTGTCGAGGAAACGCCGCCTCGGCCATCCGGACGGTCGGCGCCGAAATATCGATGCCGTAGGGGCGCGCACCCTGCGCCGCGGCCCACACCAGAATGCGGGTGTTGCGCGCCTCGTCCCACAGGTCAGTCTTGAGGATGGACAACCCCGAGAGCGACGGAAAGTGTTCCGTGAACAGGCGCTGTTCGTTGGCTGCGTAGTACTGCGTGGACACGGCACCACCCAGGTCGGGAAAATGCCGTCCGACGTGTGCCCAGAATTGCCGGTACGCCTGCAGCGACATCAGCTGATGGTATCGCGGCTGCAGGCCGAGTGATCCAGTGTCGCCGGCGCGCGCCCAGAGGCGACCACTCCCCACAGAATCAGCACGGGTCCGGCCACCGCCCAGGCGCGTACGCCGCTGATGTGCGTGGCCAGCAGCGCCGCGACGCCGGGCGAGGTGAGCCACCACGCCCACACCACATGACTGGTGATCAGCACCGCCAGTCCCACCGCAGGCCTCGTCCATCGCAGCGGGCGAAGGGCGGCAATCCAGAGCGCCAGATACAGGCCAACCTGGAACGACGGCAGAAACGAGACGGCCCCCTGGGGATCGACGAACGGACGGTCCACCGGCATCACGAGCGAGGTATAAAACGCGCCGACGAGCACGACACAGACCACGCCCACGATCAGGCCCGCGGTGACAGGCGCGATAGCGTCGCGTGAGCCATGACGCCAGCGGCCGGCGAGCGCCACCACCACCCCCGCCAGCACCACCTGATAAAACGCGTGTGTGGCCACCTCCGGCGTGGAGGTGAAGGTGGGTGGCAACGCGACCAGCAGCAGGCGCAGTACCCCCAGCACAAAAAAGACAGGAACAGCGGACAGGGTGCCTAGAGCGAGTCGCGTCCAGGTCGGCGCGTACACCCACACGGCGGCAAGATAGACCGGCAGCAGCGGTGTGGCCACACAGTCTGCGGTGACGGAATACGCGCCGCGTGTGGTCCAGAGGATCTGGCCAGTGGCGTGCACCGTGGCCCCTGCACTGCTGAGCAGCACCGCTGAGGCGCCGGCAATCGCGGTGCCGATGTGCCCGACGACCGCACTCTCGAGATACCACGGAGCGGCAAGCGCGGAGAGCGCGATCAACAGGAGTGCCAGACCGGCGAACTGCCACGAGGGCGACACGCGCACGGGGGTGGCGCGATCGGCGCGGCGCATCCACCAGAAGACGGCACCGGCGGTCGCGACCATCAGCAGCGTCGGCCAGACATAGAGATGAAGGGTGTCGAACCAGCGGGGGTGCGCGGCCGCCAGCCCCAAGGTCCCGATTCGTACCGTGTTCAACAGGAGGATGCCCGCCACCATCGTCACGGCCCCGACGATTCTCGCGTGCCACCGCACGGGATAAGCCAGCACGGCGCCCAGACACATGGCAATCACTTCCGTCCCGCTGCAGGCGAGGGTCACGGAAATCGGGGCGGCGGGTGTGCCGAGCACCGCGGCGGCGACATCGCCTTGCAGGCGTGTCAGCGGGAGAATGACGGCGGATTCGACCCAGGGCAGCCGCAGGAGTCCGAACAGGCCCAGCCCCGTGGCGACCGCCCGCAGCACATACCCCCGCGCGCTACGCGCAGGAGACGGCGGGTCGGTGAGAACCATTCGCACGCGACACCTCCTGCACGGTGACCATGCCCGCACCCAGCGCCTCTCCGACTGCGGCAATCGCGGCGAGGCTCCTTAATCGAGGGGAGCACGAAAAAATATCGAGGTGTACCGTGCCACTTTCAGGCCACGTATGCAGGACGGCATGTGACTCTGTGAGTATCAAGACACTGGTAAGACCGACCACCGGGAAATAATGGGAGACCCCACGCACGACGGTGGCCCCGGCGTCTTCCACGATCCACGCGAACACCGCGGCGACGTGTTCAGGGGACAGCGACGGCAAGAGTGTGCAGCCCGTGAGGTCCGCCGAGTAGAGGATGGGCGCATCGCTGGCGAGCATAGTCTGATTGGAAGCCTAGGAGACCCCGCCTGACAAAAACTGTGCCGAACAGCACAGTGCCTGTCGAAGGAGGGCACGTATAGTCAGGTCGCTATGACCCGAACCCTCCGATCGTCACGTACATCTCTTGTTCTGTTGGCGGCGGTTGGTCTGCTGACCTTCGTCGTTGCCCACACCACCCTCCGGGCGCAGGTCGCGCCGAGCTTGGGCACGGCGGCTCCGTTCGCCGTCCTCGCGAGTTCGGCTGTCACCGGATCCACCGGCACGGGCACGCTCATCAACGGCAGCGTCGGGTCCCACCCGACCGCTACAATCACGAACTTCCCTCCGTCTCGAGTGGGCGCTGGCCACACATTGCACCTCGCGGCTAATGCGACCGTGCAGCAGGCGAAGACCGACGCGAAGGCGGCGTACGACGGCCTCGCGGCCCAGTCAGGCACGACGATTAACGACAACCTGAGCACCAACGGTGCGTTGGGACCCGGCGTCTATACGCTCGGTGCGGCAGACCTGCCGGCGTCCACCTCCATGACGCTGAACGGGTCGGGCATCTTCATCTTCAACGTGGCCAGCACACTGACCATGAACGTCGGGTCCCAAGTACTCGGCACCGCGAACGCGTGCAACGTGTACTGGCGTGTCGGGTCGTCGGCGACCCTGAACGGCACGTCATTCATGGGGACGGTCCTGGCCGATGCGAGCATCACGGTCGGTGCTGGCAGCAATGTCACCGGGCGCGTGTTGGGCGGCCTCGGCGCCACGGGCGCGGTCACGATGAGCGGCGCGGGCGGCAATACGATTGGCGGCTGCAGCGACGCAGTGTCTGCGCCGACGGTGTCGAAGGCGTTCAACGCAGCGAGCATCACTGCGGGTGGTACGTCGGTGCTGACGATCACACTGAACAACTCCAACAGCGCCACCAGTTCCCTGACCGCCGCCTTTACGGACACGTTGCCCACGGGTGTGGTGATCGCACCGGTCCCGAGCGTCTCCACCACGTGCGGCGGCACGGCCACCGCGACGGCCGGCGGCTCAACGGTCTCGCTTGCCAACGGCAGCACGTTACCCTCATCCGGGTCATGCACGATCACGGTGCGCGTCAGGGCCGCTGCCGCCGGCTCGTACGTGAATACCATTCCTGCGGGTGCCCTGCAGACATCCGCCGGCAATAACGCTGCGGCGGCGTCGGCGACCCTGACGGTGACGGCTCTTCCAGCCGGTTGCCCGGTCATTACGATTACGCCGGAAACCCTGCCGAACGGCCTTGTCGGGCAGGCGTACAGCCAGACGCTCACCGCCAGTGGAGGCACAGCCCCGTACACCTTCACGCTCCAGTCTGGCACCCTGCCCCCCGGCATCTCGTTGACCATGGCTGGCGGCATGGGCCTGCTCTCGGGCACTCCCACCAGCAATGGATCGTCTACGTTCACAATCCGCGCCACTGATGCTGCGAACTGCCCTGCTGATATCTCCTACGTCATGGTCGTGACCACTGCCACTGCCGTGCCGACGATGCCGGAGTTCTTCCTGCTGATGCTGGGGCTGGTGCTGGCGACACTCGGCTACTTCCACCTGCGCTCGCGGTAGAGCGGTGTTCCGTCCGGGACAGCCGGACCGGAGAAGGGGGCGTATGGTCGATCCATGACCATACGATCCCCGTTCCTCGTCGCTCTGTCGTTCTGCGGTGTGATTGCCGCTGGCACACTGATGTCGGCTCAGGTCGCCGTGGATCCGCCGACCGTGACCTCGGTCATGCCCACACCCATTGTGGTAAATGCGTCAGGACAACTTCTCACGGTGACCGGCACTGACTTTGCCCCAGGGCTGACCGTCGAGGTGATGTCCCAGGGCAACACCCTGACATTCACCGGCGCGGCCATTCTGAGCCAGCGCGCCACCACGTTTGAGATCTCAGTGGTCCTCACCCAGCCGGGTGCCGCCACGCTCGTGGTGCGCAACACCGATGGCGGTGTGTCGGAACCCTTCCCCCTGAATATCGTGGCCGGCCCGACCCCGACACCCACGACCCCTTCAGTGCCGGTCATCGAACGCATTGACCCCGAAAAGGCCACGCGCGGCACCGTCGCGCAGGCGCTCACGATCAGCGGTCAGTTGTTTGCCCGGGGCGTGCGCATCACGCTGACCGACCCCACCGGGGCGGTCCGCGTCCTCGACACCGGCGCCATCGAAGCCGTCACGCCCACCAGCGTGCGGTTCCGCGCCGTGCTCGACATCAGCGGTGAATACACCTTCACGGCCACCAACCCCGAGGGGAAGGCGTCGAACACCGTCACGGTGCAGGTCACGTAAAGAGGGTTACTGGTTCCTCGGTTCATGGTTCCGGGTGCTGTTCCAGGTTCCTGAACCCTGCACAGCACCGCGGAACCATGAACCAGGAACCTGAACTCAGACCGCGAAGGTGGCCGGGTCCCAGGTAATGCCAAGTTCCTCGGGACCGGCCATGTAGCCGAGCATGGCGGACGCGGCCACCACTGATGGGCTCGCGAGAAACCCTTCACCGCCGTACCCCATCCGGTTCTGCCAGTTGCGATTAAACGATGTGATCGCCCGCTGGCCGGGGTCGAGCGCGTCTTCACCCTGGCCGAAACACGGGCCACACCACGACTGACGGATGACGGCGCCGACTGAGCGAAACACGTCGGCAATTGATTCGCCACCGAGCCGCTGGTCAGGGGTCTCTATTTGCCGACTCACACCGCCGGAGCCCGGGAACACCTTGAACGCCGTCGCCGCCGTGACGCGCCCCTGACCCCGGGCCGCTCTGAGCACAAGCGCCGCCTGCAGCAAATCAGCATAACTGCCGTTGGTGCACGACCCGATCATGGCCGTGTCAAACGTGAGACGCTCCTTCGCGACATCCACCGCCGCAAACGCGTTGCCCGGACTAAACGGTTTGGCGATCATCGGCGCCACGTCGGCCAGGTCGAATACTTCATCAATCTCGTACACCGCATTCACACCAGGTGCGAGTGGCGGATACGGCAGATTGGTCATGCCCTTGTCGCGGTACCACGCATAGGTCGTCTCGTCGGGCGCAAAAATGCCGTTGAGGGCCTCAGCCTCGGCCATCATGTTGGCGATCGTATTGCGCGCCACCATCGGCAACTGCCGCGCCGCATCCACAAACTCCACCGACATGCCCTGGGACTGTTTGGCGCCCCACCGCCGAAGCAGCTCGAGCACGATGTCCTTGCCGCCCACCCAGGGATTGAGCGAGCCGACAAAGGACACACGACGCGCCTTCGCCAGCGTGACGTAGATGTATCCGGTGGACCAGCCGAACCCCAGCGTCGTGGAGCCGACCCCGATGCCCACCGCGCCGTAGGCGCCGTAGGCGCGGCTGTGCGAGTCGGCGCCGGGGATGAACTGGCCCGGCAGCACGAGACCCTGCTCGGGGAAATAGAAGTGAAAAATGCCGTCGCCGGGCGTGGCGTAATACGGCTTCTCCATGCCGTGCGCCTTGGCAAACGCCCGCCCGATCGACGTCTGCTTGTCATCGTCATCCCGACCGGTGAAGACGAAGTGGTCGTTGGCCACGGCCGCCTGACGAGGATGGATGGTGTGGCCGCCGGTGATCTGGTTGAACGTGTGGATCGAGAAGGGCGCGGTGCCATCGGAGGCCGGTAACAGATCCGCGTAGGCACGCACGGTGGCGCCGGGTTTGAAATCCGCCAACAGGACATCGCGATCGAACCGATGCGCCCACAGGATCTGCTCGGTCGTGGTCATGCCCTTCGCCACGTCCGGATCGGCCCAGTCGAGTGAGGGCTGCCGTTCGACGGAGGCCTTGAACTCACGACGCCCCACCGCGAAGATGCCGCCACCCCGACGAATCTCCTCTTCCTTCGTCGAGAGCGGCACTGGCGTGTAGTCGGTCCCTTGCGTCACGTTGCGAATCGCACGCGAGACCGGATCAAACGTGAACTCGTCGCCGTCCTTCGCGTCGGCCACCGCCTCAGGGCACTGCACCACGTGCAGACCGAGGTTAAAACTGTTGCGGCGGAAAATATCGCCCATGTTGTTGCCGGCGATGATGACCATCTCCAAGCCGACTTCCTCGGCCACGCCCTTCAGCCCGGCCGGACTCATCTCGCGTGACGAGCCGATCGCAAAACGATCACCGGCAATCAGGAACGTCTCACCCCGATGCACGCGTGCACGAAAATCGGGCATCAGATGGCGGAAGGACCCCGACTTCCACCGTTCGTCGAGGGTCTCAAGGCTTTCAGAGACGCAGTCAGCCGCCGGCGTGATCTGGTCGGTATCGATGGCGTCGAGTTTTTTTGTCCCGGGTGGGGCCTTCGGGTCCCAAAGGATGAGGGCGCGACCCCGAATCAGGGTTGTCGACCCGGCGGCCTGGGCCACGGGGTCGGGAAGCGCGTCAGTCGTGATTCCGGGTTTCAGGCGGGCGGGCTGCATCGTCGACATCGCCCTCCAGTGTATCGCCTTCAAACCCGCGACAGATCCGCTGCGGCAGCACGGGAAAGCGCGCGAACGTCCGGTCCGCGTCCGATCGACCGCACCGGAGGAACCTGGACCCGCGGTCGTTCTCCAGCCACCGATGCCATCGGCATCGGACACAGAGTCCCACGGCTTGCTCCTGTCCCTCGGAATGCATCATCATCGATAGCGTGACAACCACGCAGGCCACCTTTACGTCCGAAGCGGTCACCCGCCAGATCCGCGTCTCGGTCACCGCCGAGTATGCCCCAGCCCGCTCCACTCCCACTGACAGCCAGTGGTTCTTTCTCTACACGATCACCATCACCAATGAAGGCCCTGACGCGGTGCAACTGGTGACCCGCCACTGGATCATCACCGATGGCACCGGAAAGATCGAGGAAGTGCAGGGCCCTGGCGTCGTCGGTCAGCAACCCTCCCTCGCGCCTGGGGAGTCGTTCAGCTACACCTCAGGCTGCCCCCTCACCACGCCGTTCGGCATGATGCAGGGCACCTACCAGATGGTCACCACGAACGGCGAACAGTTCGACGTCACCATCGCCCCGTTCACGCTGAGCGAACCATACACCGTTCACTAGAACAAAACCTTTTCACCATGAGGTTCCATGAGGATCCATGAGGAAAGGCACGTACGGGACCGGCGGGGCCCAGAGAGCAAGGACAAGAACGCTCGGAGAGCGGGTTGGGTGCCGCCAACGGCGGCAGTTGCGGGCGGAGGGCGGTCGGGAACGAAAGACGTCGAGTGTCTTTTC
>JBBQDM010000032.1:0-24476 GCA_038319675.1 Vicinamibacterales bacterium | reverse complement strand
GATGGACAGTCATCAGTACTGGCACCGCGGTGAAGAGCCAGCCGCTGGGAACACAGGCCGCCCCGGCCTGTGAGGTTGGTGTCTCTACCCGAGGCCCGGCTGATGACTGTCGATCGCTCAGGCGCCGCCGCTATTGTCGGCGGCGGGGGCACGTGACTGTAGGGCGAGTGCAGAAGTGTGAAGTTGTGGTGACGTATGGCGAGAACACTGAAATCTGACAAGTGGCTGTTGTGGGCCACGCTGATCCTGCTGGGCGTGAGCCTGGTCATGGTGTTCAGTGCCTCGGCGCGCTGGGCGGACGAGCGTTTTGACTCGCAGTACCGGTTTCTGATTCGTCAGGCGGTCTGGGTCGGGTTGGGCCTGATTCTGTTGCTGGTCGGCATGCGTGTGGATTACCACCACTACAAGAAGCCCGTGGTGATCTGGTCGGCGATCGCGTTTGCGATCATCGGGCTCATCGCGGTGTTCGGATTTAATCCGATTAACGGCACGCGCCGGTGGATCTCGTTTGCCGGGTTCACGCTGCAACCGGCGGAGTTCGCCAAAATTGCCGCGGTGTTTTTCACAGCGGCCATCCTTGAGCGCCGCATGCACCGGATCAACGACCTGCAGTATTCCGTGTTGCCGATCGGGGTGCTGGTCGCCGTCTTCTGCGGTCTGATCGTGATGCAGCCCGACTTCGGCACGTCAGTGGCACTGTGCGGCGTCGTCATGGCCATGGTGTTCTCCGCGGGCCTGTCGTTCCGGTTCGTCGGGGCGGCGTTGGCCGTGCTGATCCCGCTTGGCGGCATGGCGATCTACCTGGCGCCGTATCGTGCGCAACGGTTCTTCATCTTCCTCAACCCGGAGAGCGATCCGCTGGGCGCCGGCTTTCAGTTGCGGCAATCCCTGATTGCTGTCGGCTCTGGCGGTCCGTTGGGGCGTGGCTTTATGGACGGGGTGCAGAAACTCTTCTACATTCCGGAGCCGCATACCGACTTCATTTACGCCGTGATCGCCGAGGAATTGGGTCTCATTGGTGCGACGGCGGTCTTGATTTGTTTTGTGATCATTGCGCTGCGCGGCATTCGGGCGTCCATGGCGGCGCCGGATCGCTTTGGTTCGTTGCTCGCCATCGGTCTGACGGCCATGATCGCCGCGCAGGCCTTCGTCAACATCAGCGTGGTGCTGGGGCTGGTGCCGACCAAGGGCATTCCGCTGCCGTTTGTCAGCAACGGGGGCTCGTCGATGCTGGTCAGCATGTTGGCCATGGGCATCCTGCTCAACGTGTCGCAATACGCGACCGCGCTCGATGCCGACGGTCGGGTGCGACGTGTGGCACACGCCGTGACCACCGATGATCCGCTGGGAGTGCGCGCGTGACGACGAGGCCCCTCTCAGTCGTGATCGCCGGCGGAGGCACAGGCGGACACCTGTACCCCGGACTGGCGGTCGCCCGCGCGCTGCTCAGGCGACGTCCTGACGCGCGTGTGTCGTTTGCCGGCACCGCACGTGGACTGGAAGCGCGCGTGATTCCACTCGAAGGATTTGATCTCGATTTGATTCGCAGTGTGGGGCTCAAGGGCAAGTCGCTCGTCGCGCGCCTGCGTGGCGGAGCCATTCTGCCGGTGAGTCTTGTGGATGCCCTGCGCGTCGTCGCTCGCCGTCGTCCCCATGTGGTGGTCGGCGTCGGGGGCTACAGCTCGGGACCGATCGTGTTGATGGCCGCACTGCGCGGTGTGCCGACGATGGTGCTTGAACAGAATGTGGTGCCCGGTGTAACCAACCGGTGGCTGGCGCCGTTTGTGCGCGCAGCGGCGGTGACCTACGGCGGAACGTTGACCTACTTTCGAGGGAGGGGATTTGTTGCAGGCAATCCAGTGCGACCCGAATTTCTGCAATCGTCAGGGGCGGCCGAGACGTCAGACGTCTCGCGCACGCCGCGGGTGCTGATCCTTGGCGGCTCCCAGGGCGCGCACGCCATCAACATGGCCATGGTGGCGGCGGCACCGGAGCTGGTGCGGCGCTGCCCTGACCTCGACATCCTCCACCAGACAGGCGTACGGGACCTGGATGCGGTCCGCGCCGCGTACGGTGCCGCCGGGATTCAGGCGCGCGCAGAATCCTTCATCGACGGTGTCGCCGGGGAGATGAGACGGGCCGCCGTGGTGGTGTCACGGGCCGGTGCCACCACACTCGCGGAACTCGCCGCGCTGGGTGTGCCGGCGGTGCTTGTGCCGTTTCCAGCGGCCGCCGATGACCATCAGCGCAAGAACGCCGTGGTCCTCGCCGATGCCGGTGCGGCCGTCTTGATCGAAGAACGCACACTCGCCACTGAGGCGGGTCGCGCGACACTGGTGGACGCGATTCTGTCGATCGCCGCCGACCAGACCGCGCGTGACGCCATGAGCGCACGGATGCGGTCGTTCGCCAAGCCCGATGCCGCTGACGTGATTGTCGACCGCCTGCTGGAGCTCGCCGCATGACGACGATGCTGGGGCGGACGAGACGGATCCACTTCGTGGGGATCGGCGGCATCGGCATGAGTGGCATCGCCGAGTTGCTCGCCAATCTCGGGTTCGAGGTGTCGGGGTCGGATGTGAAGCGTTCGGAAATTACTGAGCGGCTCGCAGAGCTGGGCGTGCGCGTGGCGATCGGTCACGACGGCGCGCACCTGGGTGATGCCGACGTCGTGGTCACGTCGTCGGCCGTGGCGGCGGACAACCCGGAGGTAGCTGCGGCGCAGACCCGGCACATTCCGGTGATTCCGCGCGCTGAAATGCTGGCGGAGTTCATGCGCCTGCGCACGGGCATTGCCATCGCGGGTGCCCATGGCAAGACGACCACCACGTCGATGGTGGCGTTGATGCTCGAGAAGGCCGGGCTCGACCCGACGGCGGTCATCGGCGGGCGGCTGTCGGCGTTTGGCAGCAACGCACGTCTGGGCAGCAGCCAGTACATGGTGGCCGAGGCCGACGAAAGCGACCGGTCGTTTCTGCTGCTGTCGCCGACCTTCGCGGTAATTACGAATATCGACCACGAGCACATGGAGAGTTACGGGTCGTTTGACAACCTCGTGGATGCGTTTGTCGAGTTTGGCAACAAGGTGCCGTTTTATGGCGCCGTGATCGCGTGTATCGATGATCCGGTGGTCGCGGAACTGCTGCCGCGACTCACGCGTCGGGTCATCACGTACGGCTTCTCGGATGCGGCGGATGTGCGCGGTGAAGGTGCGGCCAGTGACGGTCAGTTGGCGCGGTGCATGGTCAGAACCTACGCCGGGCCCGATCGGGAGACCGCCGAACGCGGCGAACTCGTACTGGGGGTACCCGGTCGGCACAATCTGCTGAACGCGCTGGCGGCGGTGGCGATGGGTCGGGAACTGGGCGTGCCGTTTACCCAGATGGCCGACGCGCTGCGTGGATTCCATGGCGCCGAGCGGCGGTATCAACTGCGTGGTGTCGTGTCCGGCATCACGGTCGTGGATGACTACGGCCATCATCCGACGGAAATTGCCGCCGTGTTGCGGACGGCGCGTGAAGGGAACCCGGGCCGTGTGGTGGCCGCGTTCCAGCCGCATCGCTACTCGCGCACACGCGACCTGCTTGAGGAATTCGGGCCGGCGCTCGGATTGGCGGACGTGGTGGTGCTGACCGACATCTACGCAGCGAGCGAAGCCCCGATGGCGGGCGTGTCACTCGAGACGCTGGCGGCAGCGGTGCGTCCGCATGTGAAGGAACTGGTGCTCGTGCCTTCAGTGGGCGATGTAGCGGCGCACGTCGCGCACCTCTCGGTGCCGGGCGATCTGGTGGTCACCCTGGGTGCGGGGTCGATCGGCCATGTGGCCGATCGGGTGGTGGCGTTGCTGCGCCAGATGTCGTCCACGCCCGATGGCGATGAGACGTCCGTCCGTGTGGGGAGGGTGTCGTGAGCGTCGCCCCACGTCGCGGGTTGCCGCAGGGCGGAACGGCCGCGTCGGTGGCCGATCGACGGTTTCGTCGTGCAGACATCAAGCCTGCGCGTCGGCGGCGTGTGCTGCAGCGGGTCTGGCAGATCGGCCGTGTGGTCGTGGTACTGGCCGGACTCGTCGGGATTGGCGTGATGACGACGTCGCAGGTCGTCGGTGCGGGCGTGCTGGCGGTGGACACGCTTGATGTGCGGGGGTATCAACGTCTGACGGCGGGCGAGGTCGAGGCGCTGGTGGGTCACGTGCGGGGCGAGAACCTGCTGCTCGTGGACCTCGACCGCTTCCGCGCGGACTTGCTCGACTCACGGTGGGTGGCCGATGTCACGGTGCGCCGCGTGTTTCCCTCGACCATCGCTGCGCGTGTGGTGGAGCGCCATCCGATTGCGGTGGCGCGACTGGGGGCGCAGCTGTATCTCGTGGACGACGCCGGCGTGATCATTGACGAATTTGGTCCGCAGTACCGCGACCTGGATCTGCCGATTGTCGACGGCATGGCGGCCCCGGCGTCAGCCGACCGTCCGATTGATCCGGGCCGCGCCCAGCTGGTGGCCCGATTCATGGAGTCGCTGGCGGGGCGCCCCGATGTGATGCGGGCGTTGTCGCAGGTGAATGTGGCGACGGCCGGCAACGTGATTGTGTTGCTCGGGGACGACCCGACATTTCTGCATCTCGGAGACGAGCGGTTCCTGGAACGGCTGCAGACCTATCTGGAATTGACACCGGCGCTCGTGGAGCGTGGGCGCACGGTGGACTACGTGGACCTCCGGTTCGGCAACCGGGTGTTTTTGAAAGATCGACAGTAGACAGGCGAGGAGACGGCATGGCGCGAAGAGAACGGTACTTGGTCGGACTCGATGTGGGGACGTCCAAGATCTCGGCAATTGTGGGCGAGATGATGGATGACGGCACCGTCGACATCATCGGCATCGGGCTGGCCGACTCGAAAGGAATACGCCGCGGAGTCGTCAACAACGTCGACTCGGCCGCCGAGGCGATCAAGAAGGCGCTCGATGAAGCTGAACTGACGGCCGGCGTTGAAATCGACACTGTACATCTCGCGTTGTCAGGCGCACACGTCAAGGCATTCAACAGCCGCGGTGTGGTGGCCGTGGCCGGACGTAATCGCGAGATTGCGCGGGAGGACGTCAAGCGCGCCATCGATGCGGCACGCGCCGTGGCTCTGCCGGCGGGTCGCGAAATTCTGCATGTGTTGCCTCAGGACTTCGTCGTCGACGATCAGGACGGCGTGGCTGTGCCGGTCGGCATGACCGGCTCGCGCCTCGAAGTGAACGTACATGTGGTGACGGGCAGCTCGTCGTCGATGCAGAACATGGTGGCGTGTGTCAATCGCGCCGGCGTGGAGGTGGGCGACACCGTGCTTGAACAACTCGCCTCCAGCGAAGCGGTGCTCTCGCCCGACGAGAAGGAACTGGGCGTGTGTGTCGTGGACATCGGCGGTGGCACGACAGACTTTGCGGTGTTTGAGCGCGGCAGTCTCTGGCACGCCGGTGTGCTGGCCGTGGGTGGCGATCACTTCACCAACGACATCGCCGTCGGGCTGCGCATGCCGATCCCGGAGGCAGAAAAGCTCAAGCGCCGCTCCGGCTGCGCCCTGACGTCGCTGGTGCCTGAGGACGAGACCATGGAGGTCGCAAGCATCGCGGGTCGCCGGTCACGCATGATGCCGCGACGGGTGTTGTCCGAGATTCTTCAGCCGCGGGCGGAAGAGATCTGTCACCTGCTCTGGGACGAAATCCGCAAAGCCGGATTCGAGAAGTCCCTCAACTCAGGGATTGTGCTGACCGGCGGAGGCTCGATGCTCGAAGGCATGGTCGAGATCGCCGAACAGATTTTTGATCTGCCTGTGCGGCGGGGTGCGCCTGAAAAAGTCGGCGGACTGGCCGACCACGTCAACAGCCCCGCGTATGCCACGTCGGTGGGACTGGTGCTGTATGCGCACAGGAATCTGCAATTGGAACCCGAGCGCGTGGGCGCCGGCACCATTGGCCGGCTGACCGGCCGCCTGCGCACGTTGTTCAAGGACTTTTTCTGAGTCGAGAGGAGACAGACGCGATGAACCCAACCATGTTTACGGATCAGACGGACGACAAATTGAGAATCCTGCTCGACGAAGAAGCGCGGGCCGGTGCCCGCATCAAGGTGATTGGCGTGGGCGGCGGCGGCAGCAACGCCGTCAACCGCATGGTGCAGGCCGGTTTGGCCGGCGTCGAGTTCATCGTCGCCAACACCGACCAGCAGGCACTGGCCAACAGCCCGGCACCGGTCAAGATTCAGCTGGGTCGCCTGCTGACCAAGGGCCTCGGTGCCGGCGCGGATCCCAACGTGGGTCGCGACGCGGCGCTTGAGGATACCGACAAAATCGTGGAGACGCTGCAAGGCGCCGACATGGTGTTTGTCACCACGGGGCTGGGTGGCGGCACGGGCACTGGCGCGGCGCCGGTGATTGCGAGCCTCGCGAACCAGGTGGGCGCGCTGACGATCGCCGTGGTCACGCGACCGTTCAAGTTCGAAGGGCGTCGACGTGCGACGCAGGCCGAGCGCGGCCTCAAGGAACTGCAGGACGCCGTGGACACGATGATCACGATCCCCAACGAGCGACTGCTCTCCACGGTGAAGAAGGAGACCAGCATGTCAGAGGCGTTCATGACGGCCGACGATGTGCTGCGGCAGGCGATCCAGGGCATCTCGGATCTCATCCTGGTGCCCGGCATCATTAACCTCGACTTTGCTGACGTCAAGACGATCATGTCGCGCATGGGCATTGCCATCATGGGCACCGGCGTGGCGTCGGGCATGGACCGCGCGAAGGTGGCCGCCACGGCGGCCGTCTCGAGCCCACTGCTCGAGGACGCCTCCGTCAACGGCGCGCGTGGCGTCATCATCAACATCACCGGCGGTCCGGATCTGACACTCGCGGAGGTCAGTGAGGCGTCCGAGATCATCTATAACGCTGCGCACGAAGACGCGAACATCATCTTCGGTGCCGTGGTCGACGAGAAGATGGAAGGGCAGATCAAAATCACGGTCATCGCCACCGGCTTCGACCAGGCGCGTAACGCCACCGCGCCGATGGCCCAGTCCGCAATCACGACGCCCATTGACCTGACGGCGTACAGCGCGCACCGGATCCTCGAGGAGGAGCGCAAGGTCGTCAACGGCGCACCGCTGAGCGCGCTCCGCCCTGCGCTGTCGGTGTCCCGGCGTCCTGGCCTCGATCTGCCGTCTGCCGCGCCACCGCCTCCGGCTTCGCCATCAGCCAGCGCTGGCACAGACCGTGGGGCGCTCTCGCTCGACGCGCTCGACGACGACGCGTCGCCGCTCGATGTGCCGGCGTTCTTGCGGAGGCAGGAAGGCTAGGGGATGGGGGATGGGGGATGGGGGATGGAGGATGGAGGATGGGGGATGGGGGATGGTCAGACGCGGCGCCTTCGGTTGCGTTTGGCTGTGAGGCGAGCAGACGACAGGATCGATCTGAGTTGCCGCGCCTCGTCTTCTAGCGCTTCCCAAGGCTGACCGTTCGAGTATCCTGCTGCGGCCAGCAGCGATAGCCAGCGGACGCTCTCATCGGCCTCTTCGTGTGCCACGCCGATCTTGGACGTGAAGTCGGCGTGGGAGCGAGCTGTCGACGCGGCGCCGTAGTTCATATACGCCCCGGTACCCGCCCGCCGCAGCTGACGGGCCATATCCACGGTCTCAATGCTCCGAAGCATTGACCGAGTTGTTGACAGTACGCCGAGCGCAAACCGTTCCAGCCGTATGAGCAATATTGCTGGCGTCATCCCTCCATCCCCCATCCCTCCATCCCCCATTTCCCCATCTAACGCAGGTACAATCGAAACATCCATCCCCTCCCGCTCCTGCGTCTGTGCAGGCGTGGAGTACGGACGACCGATCCATCCGAATGCCCAAACGTCCCCCCCCTCGTCGCTACGGCGGCCGCGTCTCTGCCGGCGCGGTTGGTGATCGCCGTGCCGAGGCGCTCGAGACGCTGGCCAAGGAGGTCGGGTTCATCCGCAAGCCCCATGGTGGACGGATGCGCGTGGCCCTCGCGTTTCCCAACTCGTACTTCGTCGGGATGTCGAACCTCGGGTTGCAGACCGTGTATCAACTGCTGAACGCCGATGACCGGGTGGTGTGTGAGCGCGTGTTCCTGCCGGGACGTCAGGACCTCGCGGACGACCGGGCCAGACGGCAGCCCCTCGTCACCATCGAGTCGCAGACGCCCGTGTCGGATTTCGATGTGTTCGCGTTCTCCGTGTCCTTCGAGTGGGACTACACCAACGTCCTCACGATGTTGCGGATGGCCGGACTCAAAGCGCGGGCCACTGACCGCCACCACCGGGACCCGCTGATTGTCATCGGCGGGGCCGTGACGTTCGTCAATCCCGAGCCGCTCGCCCCGTTTGCCGACGTCATCGCCGCCGGGGAAGGGGAGATGCTGGTGCCGGACCTGATCGAGGCGTGGCACGCGGCCTCCGACCGCGACGACCTGCTCGATCGGCTGACGCAGGAGCGCGGGTTCTACATTCCGAGTCTGTACACCGTCACGTACGACGGCCCCGGTCGTGTGGCCGCCATCACACCGAATGTCGGCACGCGCGCACCGGCGACCGTGCGCAAGGCCGCCGTCAAAGCCACGGACCATCTGGATCCTCCTTCCACGCGCATCTTCACGCCCGACACCGAATTCGGCGCCCGGTTCCTCATCGAGGTCGTGCGCGGCTGCGCGAACATGTGCCGCTTCTGCTGGGCCGGCTACAACTACCTGCCCGTGCGCCCGTTCGGCACGGCACGCATTCTGGAACTGGCCGCCGCCGCACGGCCGCACGCCACCCGTGTGGGTCTTGTGTCGATCGCGCTGTGTGACCACCCCGACATCGTGCCCATCCTCGAAGGCCTCGTCGGCATGGGCTACGGCATCAGTCCCGCCTCACTGCGGATGGACGACCTGACCGAACCCGTGCTGCGCCTGTTGCGCGAGAGTGGCGAGCGGTCGATCACGATCGCACCAGAGACGGGTTCCGATCGCCTGCGCCGGGTCATCAACAAGACGGTGACCAACGAGGAAATTCTCAGGCGCACGGACATGGTGTTTGCCGCAGGGTTCGAGAACCTGAAGCTGTATTACATGATCGGCATTCCGACAGAGACCGACGAGGATCTTGTTGAGATCCGCGATCTCACTGTCGCCATGCGCGACCGGATGATGCACTACGGCAAAGCCCGAGGCAGCGTCGGTCGCATCGTCGCCTCCGTCAATCCGCTGGTCCCAAAGCCCGGCACCACGTATCAGTGGATGCCGATGACGGACACGGTGACCATCGAGCGAAAGTCCAAGTACCTGCGGCAATTGGTGGCCAACATCGACAACGTGTACTTCAACATCAAGTCCGAGCGGCACTCCTACTACCAGGGCTTGTTGTCGCTGGGCGACCGACGGGTGGCCGACGTCATCGAACGGGCCGAAGCCAACGGCGGCAACTGGCGTGCCGCCGTCGCTGACTCCGACCTTGATGCGGATGCTTACCTGTATCGCAACAAGGAAGCCGACCCGTTCCTGCCGTGGCAGATCATTGACGGCGGCATGAAGGAATCGTTCTTCCGCACCGAACTCGACAAGAGCCTGCGCGCCGAAGTGACGATGCAACCGCGCCGCGCCTGAGAACTTCGGGCTGCGGGCCGCGGACCGCGGACTGCGGACTGCTACACCGCCTCCGCCAGTTCCATCTCGTGCTCCTTGTACGCCTCGAGGATCAGGTCGCGCAGCACATGTTGTGACCCGACGTCGAGAATCGGGCGAAGGATCGCGTAGCTGCGTCGTTCCCCGTTCATCGAATATTGGCGTGCGGGGAACGTGACGTTGCGGCCGCCGGTCTTGCGCTCCCAGACACCGAAGCCGATCAGCTTGAGGCCGTCGAGCGGGCCTCCGGCGAAGTGCAATTCGGCGTCGGCGAGTTTGCCTGGGGGAGTGCCTTTGTCGTTCGGAACAAATTTTACGGTCATGATGTGTGCCTCCGTGTGAATGTGCGGGCACACCGTTTGATGGCAAGCGTCGGGCCAACGTGGTGACACGGGGTCGTGTCAGCGTAAACCTCGGGTAGAGTGGCGGTTATGAGCGATGTACCAACCAGGCCCGGGTGGCACACTGACGCGGAGGACAACCGTGGTTGACGACACGGTCGGCTGGGCCTGGAATTCGACAACCGTGGGAGACGTCCTGCAGCAGGCCGATCTCGGGGCCGTCGCGCGCCACGTGTTTTCCAGTCGGTCCCTGGAATTTCGTCGAGAGCCAGTGGGCGACTATGCAAAGCTCGCCACGTTGTTCGATGTGCGAGAACCGGAGGTCGTGCGCGTGAAGCAGGTGCACGGTCGGGTGATCGTACACGTGCGTCCAGGCGTCCCATTCGCGCCAGGCGTCGAAGCCGACGCGATTATTTCCACGGACCCCGCCCGCGTCGTCTCGGTCCGTGTCGCCGACTGTGTGCCGATTCTCATCGCCGATCGGCACCAGCGCGTCGTGGCCGCCGTGCATGCCGGATGGAAAGGCTCGTGCGCCGGGATCGCGCAGGCCACTGTCGCTGCGATTGAAGAACTCGGGGTGCCGGCCACCGACCTCGTGGCGGCTGTCGGCCCGAGCATCGGCCCGTGTTGTTACCAGGTGGACGGTCGTGTACGGAACGCGTTCCTCGCGATGACACCCGACGCGGCCGGCTGGATGATCGAAGACGGTATCGAACGCTGGAAGCTCGATCTCTGGCTCGCCAACTCAGACCAGCTGATCGCCGCCGGCATACCTCCTGCATCGATCCACGTTTGCCACATCTGCACCGCCGACAATCTGGACCGGTGTTTCTCACATCGGGCGGAGGGGGAGGCGACCGGGCGGATGGTCGCGGCGATCAGAATGTCCAACTGACGTATGCTACCGCGCATGCGATTTTCACGGACCTGTGCCTTCACCGGTGTATTAGCCCTGCTGGCCGCGTGCGGCACGCAGGCGCCGCCGCCTGACGCTCCCGACACCTCGCCAACCACGGCGATCACTCCCGCCAGTGTGCGCGAGAACACTGAACTGGAATGGATGCTGAAGGCCGACAAGATGCGCCAGCACCTGATCCCGACGATGCGGACGCATGGGGTGACCCTATGGGTCATCATGAGCCGCGAAAACGCCGTGGACCCTGCGATTGAACTGTTCGGCGGCAGCGGCATCACGGGCTGGTACGGCCACCGGAACGCCTATCTCTTCTACGACCGCGGTGGTGACGCGGCCACCGCGCTCGAGACCACGGTTCTGGGCACACACCTGTCCGGCCACATGCGGCGGTTCTACGACACCGTGCAGAATTACGGCGAACCCGGTCTGAAGCCACTGCTCCAGCAGTACGTCGCCGAGCGGAATCCGGCGCGGATCGCCATCAACCAGTCACCCACCATCAGCATGGCCGACGGCCTCACGGCCGAACTGAAGGAGTACCTGGTCGATGCGATCGGTCCGGTCTTTGCCGCACGCATGGTCTCCTCAGAGCCGCTGCTGGTGGACTACGTCTCAGTCCATACCCCTGAAGAAGACGTCGTCCAGGAGCGGGCTGCCAAAGCTACGTACGAGATTCTGCGGCGAGCCTTCTCGAACGAAGTCATCACACCAGGCACCACCACCCTGATGGACGTGCACTACTGGATCACCGCCGAGCGCAAACGGCATAACTTCGAGTTCAACTTCAACGCCAGCCTCGGCATCCAGCGTTTTGTCGACGACGCGGTCGTGTCGCTTGATGATGCGGATGACCCGATCATCGAACGCGGCGACGTGCTGCACGTGGACTTCGGTATACGGTTGGCGGGCCTGGTCACCGACCAGCAGAAGATGGCCTACGTCCTCCGCGACGGCGAAACCAAGGCACCGGCCGGTCTGCTCAAAGCCTTCGCCGATTCCCAGCGCGGGGCCGAGCTCCACGCCGCGGAACTGGTGCCCGGACGGACAGGCATCGACATCAAGACACGATCCGAAGCCGCGGCACAGGCCGAAGGCATCGACCTGCTCGTGTATTCACATGTGCAGGGGTACTGGGTGCACGACGCCGGCACCTGGACGGTGTTCGACTGGCCGGAGCGCTACGGTGCCCATCCGCGCACGCCACTGCATCCCGGTGTCTGGTTCTCGCTGGAGTTCCGCACGCGCACGGCTGTGCCCGAGTGGAACAACCAGCTCGTGGCCATGCAGCGCGAAGAAGACATGATCATTCCCGCGTCGGGACCCGCGCGTTACACGGCCGGCCCACAGACTGAACTCTGGATCATCAAGTAGGTCGTTCACATGACACGTGCTGTAATCGCTGTTCTTGCTTTCGCTGGCGCGCTGGCCGCGCCGGTACTTCCCTCGGCGACATCGTTCCAGGTCTCCCCCGACGTCCCCATCGGACTGTCGTGGCGCAGTGTCGGCCCTGGTGGCACCGGCACGCGCATCGTGGACTTTGCCGTGGTCGAACAGACGCCACGCATCGTGTACGCCGCGACCGCCTCAAGCGGCGTGTGGAAAACCGTCAACGCCGGCACCACATGGGTGCCGTTGTTCCAGCACGAATCGTCGATCGCACTCGGCGGCATCGCCGTCTCACAGTCGCACCCGGACGTGGTGTGGGCGTCGACCGGCGAACCGAACATGCGAAACCTCAGGAGCTCGTCGTGGGGCTCGGGCATCTACAAGAGCACAGACGCCGGCCAGTCGTGGCAGCACATGGGCCTCGCCGACGCGCAACACATGGGGCGCGTCGTCATTCACCCGACCAACCCGGATGTCGTGTTTGCCACCGTCCTTGGCTCGATGTGGCAGGATGACCCCCAGAAAAATGCCGTGCGTGGTCTGTACAAAACGACCGATGGCGGCCGCACGTGGCGCAAGACATTGTCAGCCGGCGACCACGCTGGCGTCGTGGACCTGGTGATGGATCCCACGCAACCCAACACACTGTATGCCGCCGCGTGGCACCGCCAGCGTCGCGACTGGAGCTACGTGAACGTTGGCGCGCAGAGTGGACTTTTCAAGTCCTCCGATGGTGGCGAGACCTGGAACCGGCTGACGGTCGGCATGCCGACCACCCCGACGGGACGACCCGGCGTGGACGTCTGTCGGTCACGGCCATCCACGCTATACGCCGTCGTTGAAGGCGCCGATGGTGGCGTGTATCGCTCGCTTGATGCCGGGGCCACCTGGACCCGCCGCAACACCATGGCCGCGTCGTCGATGTACTACGGTCAGGTGCGGTGCGATCCGAACGACCCCGAGCGCGTGTATGTGCTGCAGACGCAGATGGCGATCTCCACCGACGGAGGCACCACGTTCACGACAGACATTCCCGGCCGCAGCGTCCACGTGGACCATCACGCCTTGTGGATCAATCCGGCGGACTCGGACCATCAATGGCTCGGCAACGATGGTGGCATTTACCAGACGCGTGACCGCGGCGCCACCTGGCTCTTCCACGATCAGAAGGCTGCCACGCAGTTCTACGCGGTGGCCGTGGATATGCGCGAACCCTTCTACTACGTCTGCGGCGGCACGCAGGACAACAACTCGCTCTGCGGTCCATCCGCCACCCGCAACACGGACGGCATCGTCAACGACGACTGGTATGTGACCACCGGGGGTGACGGGTTTGCCCTGCAGATCGATCCCACCGACTGGTCGGTGGTCTACACGGAGGCACAGTACGGCGCACTCGTGCAGTTCAACGCGGTCACGGGGCAGCGTCGGCGCATTACGCCCCAACCGCCGCAGGGGCAGACGTACCGCTGGAACTGGAATACGCCGATGCGCCTGTCTCCACACGACCCGAACACGTTGTATTACGGCGGCCAGTTTCTCTTCCGCACCAGGGACCGTGGCACCACTTGGGATGTGGTCAGCCCCGATCTGACGCGCCAGGTCGCCATCGACCCGCAATATCTGATCTCGCCCTACAGCACGTTGTTGTGGATCGACGAATCACCACGGCGACAGGGATGGCTGGCGATTGGGACCGACGACGGGGTGATCCAATTGACTGAGGATGGCGGCGCGACATGGCGACAGGCCGCCGCGATTCCTGGTGTGCCCGAACGGGCCCAGATACGCCGGGTGTTCCACTCGGCCTACGACGACCGCACGCTGTATGCCGCGGCATCGGCGCACGAAGACGATGACTTCAGGCCGATGGTGGCGAAGAGTACCGACCATGGGCGCACGTGGACGCGGATCGAGACGAACCTTCCGGCAGGGGAGCCTGTGTTGTCGCTGGTCGAAGATCCGGTCAATCCCCGTCTGTTGTTTGCGGGCACGAAGTTCGGCATCTACGCGACGCTGGACGGCGGCGCGCGTTGGTTCTCGCTGCGGCTCAATCTACCGACCAACGCGGTGCACGACATGGTCATTCATCCGCGTGAAGGCGACCTGGTGATCGGTACGCACGGCCGCGGCATCTGGGTACTCGATTCACTGGCGGGGCTGCGCGGACTGACACCGGAGACCCTGGCGGGCCCGGGTGCGATCTTTGCCCCCCGTCCGGCGTTCCAGGTGACGCGGTTCGATCGCGGGCGCAACGCGTTCGGGTCGGCGTATTTCACCGCCCCCAATCCTCCGGACGGCGTGTATCTCGACGTGTATCTCAACCCGTCAGGCACGGACGTTCCCGCGCTGGAGATTGCGGATGCCACGGGGCGTGTGGTGCGTCGGCTCACGCCTCCGACCGGCCGCGGACTCCAGCGGGTGATCTGGGACATGCGAGGGGACGGACCTGCAGCGGCCCCGGGTGCGGGTCGCGGACGCGGCGGTGCCTCGCCGCTCGTCGAACCGGGAACGTATGAAGCGCGCCTGACGATCGGCGGTCTCACCACGCGCGTCCCGGTCGTGATCCGGCCCGACCCGGGCCGGTAGACGCTTGTGGCCGGACGGTCACCGCGGTGTCAGCGGATGTCGCACTGGCAGGGGATGGGCGGCGCCAGCACCGGCGGGCGGCGGTGGCGTGTGGCCTGTTCGTAGGCGTAGGCCACGCGGAGCATGGCGGCTTCGCTCGACCCGCGTCCGAGAAATGACAGGCCGACCGGGAGCGCATGCTGAGTGAACCCCATCGGGACGGTGATCGCGGGATAGCCCGACGCGGTCGAGAACCGCAGGGATTGTCCGGCCTCCGCCACATCAACCCTGGTCGTCAGTTGCGGCAGTTGGCTCCACGTGGGGTAGACCAGCACGTCAAGTTTCAAGCGGGACATTTCATCCGAGAGCGCCGTGGCCACCGCGTCGCGGTACGCAACGGCGAGTGTGCAGGGGCGGCTGCCAGGGCCTTCGGTGTCGGTCGCCTGCATGGCTCGGATGTCGGCCGCGATAGACGGATCAAACTGGCCGCTCGCCACAATGGCCGCAAGGCTCCGCATCGGTGCAGAGGGGCGACGGCTCAGGAACTCGTCGAGGTCGTACTTCAGCCCCCGACAGCGCTCCGCGTCCGGTACTGAGGCGACCTTGGTGACCGAGACCGAGTCCACGACCTCGGCACCGAGGCTGTTGAGGTTGTTCAGCGCGTGCGCGAAGATCGTCGCAATCTGGGGATCGAGCCTGAGGGTGCCGCCCTGGTAGGCCTGTCGCAGCACGCCGATCCGCACGCCGTCCAGGCCCTCGTCTAGCCCCGCCAACAGGGACGGCGGGGTGGCCGACCGCCGTTGGGAGTCGGTGGAGGGATCGGCCTCGTCCCATCCCACCAGCACGTCGAGCACGATGGCGGCGTCTTCCACCGTGCGCGCCATGGGCCCGATCGTGTCCGACATGTTATCGAGCGGGATCATCCCCGCGCGGCTCGTGAGGCCCATGGTGGGCCGGATGCCGACCAGTGATGCGTGGGCCGCCGGTCCACGTACAGAGTTGCCGGTGTCGGTGCCCAGACCGACCAGACCGAAATTCGCGGCGACGGCCACGGACGTGCCGCCGCTCGACCCGGCCGGCACCCGGTCGAGCGCGTAGGGATTTTTCGTGCTGCCGTGAATCAGATTGACCGTCGCCAGCGCGTTGAGCCCGAGGTCGGCCATATTCGATTTGGCGAGGATAATGGCGCCGGCCGCCTTGAGCCTCGCGACGGCTGTGGCATCCCGCGTTGGGATGTAGCCCTTTAATGCCAACGACCCCGCCGTCGTTTCCCACCCGGCCGTTTCGATGTTGTCTTTGACGATGACCGGGACACAGTGCAGGGGCCCGGTCAGTCCGCCCGCCTTGTAGAGGTCGTCGAGACGAACGGCCTCGGAAAGGGCCAGCGGATTGATGCTCGCGATGGCATTGAGGCTCGGGCCCTGGTCGTCGTACTTGGCTATCCGCGCGAGGTAGGTGTTGACCAGCTCCCGGCAGGTCAGTGCGCCTGTCTGGAAGGCTGAATGCACCTCGCCAATGGTCGTTTCTTCGACCACGAACCTCCGATCAGAGGAGGCGACGCTGGCGGAGAGGGCCAGCAGGCAGAGGAGGACGGGACGAAAGAATTTCACGAAGGCCTTTCTGGCAGAGTTACGCCTGTGGACCGTCCGGTGTTTCGCCGGTAGGGAAGGTGCCGACCCCATGGCCGCCCCCTGATACGGCAGGCCCTGCGTGAGACACGGTAAGATGTCGCGCACAACTCCCCAAGAGAGGTGCTCACGTCGCATGCCGCGCATTCAGGATCTGAAACACGCCGTTCGCTCACTGCTGCGCGTCAAAGGACTCGCCATCACCGTCATGGTGACCCTCGCCCTTGGGATTGGCGCCAATGCCGCGATTTTCACCGTCGTCCAGGGTGTCCTTCTGCGACCACTCACGAATCAGGATGAGGATCGGTTGATCTACATCCGGCAGAGCGCCCCGGGCATCAACCTCGAGAACGCGAACTTCTCGGTGCCGGAACTGCGCGACCTGCAGGCCAGTGTCACCAGCGTGTCCGCGTTCGGCGACTTCTCGGTCATCGAGTTCACCGTGGTGGGCCTGGGGGAGCCGCGCATCGTGCGTGCGGGCGTGGTTGGCGGGTCGTACTTCGAAGTGATGGGCGTGCGTCCGGTGCTTGGCCGGTTGCTCGGCCCTGCCGATGATGGTCCGGAGGCGGCAGGCGCGGTGGTGCTGACACATCGGTTCTGGACCAGTGCGCTGCAGAGCGACGACACGGTGCTCGGCAAGACCGTCCGGTTGGGTGACCGTGCGGCCACGATCGTCGGCGTGTTGGAGCCGACGGTGCCGTATCCATCAGAAACCGAAATCATCGCGAACGTCGTGACGAGCCCGCACCACCTCGACGCCACGATGGTGGATGGCCGGGTGCATCGCATGACGGAGTTGTTTGGCCGGCTGGCACCAGGCGTGGACCTCGACGCGGCGGTCACCGAGCTGAGAACAGCCCACAGCGCGATGGTGGTCGACCACGCAGAGGCCTACCCGGCGCGGGATCGGTTCGAAATCTCGGCGGTGCGGCTGCGTGATCAGATCACCGCGCCTGCACGCACGGTGTTGTGGGTGCTGCTCGCCGCATCAGCGCTGGTCTTTGTGATCGCCTGTTCCAACGTGGCGAATCTGATCCTCGCGCGGTCTGTGAAGCGCGAAGGTGAGTTGGCCATTCGTGCGGCCCTGGGCGCGACCCGAGGCGCGTTGCGGCGGACGTTGCTGGCTGACAGTCTTGTGTTGTGTGGCGCCGGGGCTGTGCTGGGGATGGTGCTGGCGCGGCCGATGGTGGATGTGCTGGCCCAGTACGCTTCGCGCTTCTCCGTGCGCGCGCTCGACCTGACTGTTGATTCCAGCTTGTTGCTTGTTGGTACCGGTCTGGCGCTGATTGCCGCGGTGCTCTTGGCCTACGTGCCGAAACTGCCATCGGCCGACGGAGGCGCGGGCCTGGGTCTGTCGAGCGGCAGCCTGCGCATGACGTCGGGCACCACCCGGCGGCTGCGCGCGTTTGCGGTGACACAGATCGCGGCGTCGTTTGTGTTGTTGGTGGGCGCGGGGGCCCTGGTCACTGCGCTCATCGCGCTGCAGTCGGCGCCGACAGGATTTAATTTGCGGCAGGTGCTGGCGCTGCATGTGCCGGTGCCCTACACGCGGCCGCCCGCTGAAGTACGCACCCTCAACCGCGAGGTGGTGCGTCAGATTGCCGCGTTACCTGGTGTCGAGAGTGTCGCGATCGGTACCGCCGTGCCGTGGCGTGACGCGGGTGTGTTTGGTCCCGGCTTTCAGTTTTCAGTGGAAGGGTATGCCAAGGCGGACGGCGAAGAGGACCCCCGCGCGCGGTTCCGCACCGTGTCGCCCGGGTTCTTCGCCACGCTCGGTGTGCCTCTTGTCGAGGGGCGCGACTTCACCGACGGCGATCGCGCGGATACCGACCCGGTGGTGATCATCAGCGAGAGCATCGCGCGCCGCATGTTTGGCACGCGCGATGTCGTCAATCGACGGCTGATGTGGACCGATCCGGTGATGGCGTTTGTCGGCATTCACACCAACGGCCGCCGCATCGTCGGCGTGACAGCCGATGTGGATGATGAGAACGTCGTGCCTGGACCGGCCATGACCGTGTATCACCCGTTCGAGCAGGAGATCGGCGGCGGGCGTCTGTTTGTCCATGCGTCCGGTGATCCGTATGCGCTCGTGGAGCCGGTCACAAAGATCGTGCGCACTTTGGCGCCTGACCAGCCGGTGGAGCGCGCGGCCACGCTGGAAGATGTACGCGCCGAAGTGCTCGCGCCAGACCGTCTCAACGCACTGGTGTTCGGCGGGTTCGCGGGCCTGGCACTGCTGATTGCCGTTGTCGGTGTCGCCGGTGTGCTCGCCTTCTCAGTCAGTGCGCGCACTCGCGAGTTTGGTGTGCGGCTGGCGATCGGGTCCGCCCCTCGTCATTTGTTGATTGGTGTATTGCGGCAAGGTGCCGCGATTGCCGGCATCGGTATCGTGGCCGGCGTGTCAGGCGGATGGCTGCTGTCGCGTGTGCTCGCAGGCATCCTGCCGGATGTGGCGTTTCCAGGCGTCGTCCCGATTCTCGCCGCCGCGGTCATTCTCGTGGTCGCGGCCGTAATCGCGTCCACCATCCCCGCTCTTCGGGCCTCCCGTGTGGACGTGATGGAGGCGCTCCGATCGGAGTGACATTTCAGTCACGCGCCATGTGCATGCCGGCGAATATATGTAAATAAAGTAGTTAACGTTATCTCGTGCAATTGTGGAATTTCATTCCACAATTGCATGTCATGTTCAAGGGCCGTCTCACGTCGCGTGTGCGGACCTGCAGCCGGCACGCCGGTTTGTCCTGAACGCAGGGGACGACCGATATCCTATCGGCGATGGGATCGAGGCCATCGGCCTGGTTGAGCTGGCCGGAATTCTGTCGGCGTTGTCGTCCGCCAAGATGAAAGCTCGAGCGCCGAAGAGCGCCGCTCGATCGCGGTCGTTGTCATCGGATCAATGAGGCAATCTCAATTAGCAAATTCCAGGCAATTGCCGACAATTGCATCGCCTCATTAACGCACTGCGGCCATTCCATTGCCCCAGTGCCTCATTGCCCCATTGCCTCATTTTTGTCTGGGGCAACGTAGTACAACATCCGCTGACAACTGTCGCAGTACGTCAGGACGTCGCCTTTGCGCACCTGCTGCTCGATGTTGGGACGCAGTCGCACATGACACCCGGTGCAGATGCCGTTGACCATTGCTGACACCGCCACACCTTTGCGGTTCTTGGCGATCTGCGTGTATTTGGTGAGGGCCGCAGCGGGAATGGCGGGCAGGGCCGCGGCGCGTTCGGCAGCGAGGCGCGCCAGCTCGGCTTCGAGCGCAGCCAGTTCAGCGCGAAGGGCAGCGCGTTGTTTCTCGACGTCGGCTGTGACGGTGGCGAGCTCAGTCTCGGCGGCCTTTCGCTCCCCCATCAGGTCGTCGGCGATGGTCAACCGCTCAAGCACCTGATCGTCCAGGGTGCCTTTGGACGCCTGCGCGACTTCGATTTCGTGATTCAGCGCCTGAAATTCCTGGTTGGTCTTGACCGCCGTCTTGTGGTCCTCGAACTTGGCCATGCGGGCGTCGATGAGGGCGGTTTCCTTCTCGAGGGCCCGTCGGGCGGTGTCGTTCTCCGCCAGCCTCGTCTTGATGCCGTCCACCACCGTCGTGGCATCCGCGATGGTCTTGTTGAGGGCCTTTTCCAGCCCCGGCATCTCAGCCACGCGCTTGCGCGCAACGTCCGCCGCAGTATCAAGCGCCTGCAGCGCGATCAGAGAGGTCAACTCGTCGAGCATGGCCCTCTAGTCTAGTCCACCGCAGCGCCCATCCTCCATCCTCGATGGCGGATGGGCGACGGCCAGCAGACTGGTGGGCCCTCCAGGACTCGAACCTGGAACCAACCGGTTATGAGCCGGCCGCTCTAACCATTGAGCTAAGGGCCCGGGTTCTACCGTCCTTCCAGGAACGGCTTCAGCCGGCGCGATCGCGACGGGTGGCGCAGCTTGCGGAGCGCCTTGGCCTCGATCTGGCGGATACGCTCGCGGGTGACCGCAAAGCTCTGGCCGACTTCCTCGAGCGTGTGTTCCGAGCCTTCGCCGACGCCGAAGCGCATCTTGATGACACGTTCCTCGCGTGGGGTCAGGGTGCGCAGCACCGAGTCGGTCTGCTCCTTGAGGTTGATGTTGATCACCGACTCGGCCGGGGAGAGCACGTTCGTGTCGGGGATGAAGTCCCCGAGATGTGAATCCTCCTCCTCGCCAATCGGCGTTTCGAGCGAGATCGGTTCCTGCGCAATCTTGAGGACCTTGCGGACCTTGGACACCGGAATGTCCATGCGCTGTGCGATCTCTTCGGAGGTGGGCTCCCGACCGAGCTCCTGCACCAACGCACGCGACGTGCGGATGAGTTTGTTGATCGTCTCGATCATGTGCACGGGGATGCGGATCGTGCGCGCCTGATCGGCAATCGCGCGGGTGATCGCCTGGCGAATCCACCACGTGGCGTAGGTCGAGAACTTGTAGCCGCGGCGGTACTCGAACTTGTCGACGGCCTTCATCAGGCCGATGTTGCCTTCCTGGATCAGGTCCAGGAACTGCAGACCACGGTTCGTGTACTTCTTCGCGATCGAGACGACCAGTCGCAGGTTGGCCTCAACCAGTTCCTTCTTCGCCTGTTCGGCCTGCGCTTCACCCTCGAGGATCGTGCGCAGCATGATCGTCAGGTCTTCGGTCGGCTGCTCGAGCTTGGCCGCCATAACCTTGATTTCCTTGACGAGCTCATCCTTGTGCTTGAGCAGGATCTTGCGTTCTTCCTCGCGCAGCTTCTTTTTGCTCTTCGGGTCGAGCCGCTGATCGAACTGCCGTACTTCGCGCTGCTTCCACTGGATGTCCTCGACGGCCGACTTGAGGCCGTCGATCAGGCGCCGCTTCACCATTTCGGTGAACTCGATCTTGCGAATGGCGATCGTGACCGCCACCCGGGCGCGACGCATCTTCCAGTCGGCGCGGATTGCCTTCTTCTGCTCGGCCGTGAAGGCGACCTTCTTCTCCTTCGCGCCCGCCTTGGCGGGGGCCGCCTTCTTCACGACGATCTTGGCCGCGCCTTTGGCTGCGTCGGCGAACTTTTCGTCGGTCTTGACGACGTTTTCCTGGGCGATGCGAACGGCGTCGATCTGCTTCTCGAGCTGCTTGCGGCGGCGTTCGAGTTTTTCGTCGGTGATCTCTTCCTCGTTGAAGACCACCAGTTCGCGAATCGTGCGTTCGCCGCGCTTGAGCTGTTCGCCCATTTCGATGACCTCCTGGGTCACCTTCGGCGTGCGCGAGATCAGCTTCATGACGGTGAGCTTGCCGCGTTCGATGCGTTTGGCAATCGCCACTTCACCCTCACGGGTGAGCAGCGGCACGGTGCCCATCTCGCGCAGGTACATGCGGACCGGATCGTTGGTCTTGTCGAGCACACCGGGCGTCAGGTCGAGGTCACCCCCGCTGCCGCCACTTTCCGTGTCGTCGCTGCTGCTCTTGTCGTCGCGGTAACTCTTCTCCGAGTCGACCACCTCGATACCGGCGCTGTTGAGCGCGCTGAACAGGTCGTCGAGTTCCTCGGCGGACGTCACATCGGCGGGCAGAAGTTCGTTGATCTCCTCATACAGGAGATACCCCTTCTCCTTGCCCATCGCCATGAGTGCCCGGATTTCGTCAAATTTCTCTTCAATCGACAAGGTCTTTGCTCCTCTTTACCCGTTCAACGCTTCGAGCCGCTGCAGCAGCTCCAACTTCTTCGCCCACAACTCGCCGAGTCGCACGTCGGTGTTTTCCCCCGCGCGTGCGCCGGCCTGCAGCCGGTCAATCTCATCCTGCACCTCGGCGCGTTCGCGCTCGAGGCGACGCCGCTTGAGTGCATTCACACACTCCGGCGGGGGCGCGGCCGCTTCGGCACGCGCCGCGCGCGCCACCAACGCCTGTTCCCCTTCGCTGAGCCGCTCTCGCAGCAACTCAGGCAACACGTCCGCCGGCATCTCCGCCAGGCTGCGCGCCAGGCCAAACACCGACGCCGACACCAACCCCTGCAGGTCGTCGGCGTCCAACTGGGCCAGCGCCGCCAGTCCTTCGACCGGCCGATGTACCAGGGCCCACAACAATCCCTGCTCGGCGTCGAGCAGGCGCACACTCGCCGGCAGCGCGACCGCGGGCGGCTCGGTCTTCTTCTGCGACGCCGCCTTGCGAATCTCGTCGCGCACCACACTCTCGGTGATACGCGCCTTGTGCGCCAGGCGATCCGCAAACTGATCGCGCGCCGCCGCGTCGGGAATCGTCGCCGCCACGGTCAACATCTGACCGATAAACGCACGCCGACCGTCCGGCCGATTCAGGTCCACCCGTTCAGCCGCCCGGTCGAGCAGAAACTCCAGATACGAACGGGACCCGGTCAGGCGCTCCACATACGCGCGCCCGCCTTCCTCCCTGATGAACGTATCGGGGTCGCTGCCTTTTGGCAGCAGGGCCACATTGACCTGAAAGCCTTCCGCCACCAACAATTCGGACGACCGCGCCGCCGCCCCCTGTCCGGCCGCGTCCGGGTCGAAACTCAGCACAATTTTCTGGGCAAACCGCTTCAACAGGCGCGCCTGCGTCACGGTCAACGCCGTGCCGCTGGACGCTACCACCGGCTGAACCCCGGCTTGCCACACTTGCGCCAGGTCGAAGTAGCCCTCAACCAGCACACAGTAATTGTGCTTCTTAATGGCCCCTTTCGTCACGTCCAACCCGTACAGGGTCCGACCTTTTGAATAAATGGGCGTTTCCGGCGAATTCAGGTACTTGGGCACCTGCCCTTCGTCCATGGCCCGGCCCCCAAACGCGATAAGGGACCCGGTATCGCGCCGGATGGGGATCATCAACCTGTTTCGGAACCGGTCAATCAACCGGCCGTCGTCTCGCTGCATCACCAGGCCTGACGTGGTCTGGAGGGCGACGGGCACCTTCTGAGATGCAAACAGGCTGGCCAAGGTGTCACGACCAGCGGCCGGCGCGTAGCCGTAGCCGAAGGTGTTGATGGTGTCAGCGGTCAGGCCGCGCTTGTCGAGCTCCCGTTTGGCCCGGGCGCCAGCGGGTGTTTCGATCTGTTCCCGGTAGAAGGCGAGGGCGTCCTCGTGCAGTTTCACCAGGGCCTCGCGTTCGGCGGCCGCGACGCGGTCCTCAGTGCCGTCCACCGCCTCGGGAATCGTCATGCTCGCGCGCTGCGCGAGGTACCGGATGGCCTCCGGGAAGGTGACCTTCTGGTACATCTCGACGAACTTGACGGCGTCGCCGCCTACACCGCAGCCAAAACACTTGAAGAACCCCTTGTCCTGATTCACGTTGAACGACGGGCTTTTTTCGGTGTGGAACGGGCAGAGTCCCTTGTAGGTCGCGCCTGCCTTTTTGAGCGGTGTCACCTCGCCGATGATCGTGACGATGTCGGTTTGCGCCTTGAGGTCGTCGAGGAAGCTCTGAGGGAACAGCGCCATCAGTCCTTCAACTCCACGATGGTGGCGCCGTTGCCGCCTTCGTTGTCAGGCGCCGGCGCAACCGAGGCGACGAGCGGATGTTCGCGGAAGAACTTCGTCATGGCCTCGCGGAGACGGCCGGTACCGTGGCCGTGTACAACACGGAGGCGACGACTGTCGGACATGAGTGCGGCGTCGAGGAACTTCTCAGCTTCGTCGGTGGCCTGATCGACCGTCTTACCGATGATCATCAGCTCACGCACGGCGGAGGCGAGCCCGGTGGTTGAGGGCGTGGTGACGCCGCCACCGGAACTGGGAGACGTCTCGCGTTCGCGGGGACCGGGAGCACGGCCGCCGGCGGTGCGCTGCAGATCGCGCCACGCGACCTTCATGCGTTTGCCGCGTACATCCACCTCGGCATGTTTCCCTGAGACGGACGTGACGCGGCCTTTCGACCCCAACGCCGGCACAAAGACGTCGTCTCCCGGTTGAGGCGCGCGGTCGAGGGCCACGTGTGGGTCCGGGGTGGCAGTCACGAGCGGCTGCGCGACCGTGTCGAGGGCCGATCGTCCCTGCACA
>JBBQDM010000031.1:0-28599 GCA_038319675.1 Vicinamibacterales bacterium | reverse complement strand
TGGGGGTGGGTGGTGTCTGGCCGGGGGGGGGGGGGTGTTGTGTGGCCTTTTTATCAAGCTTCCTTTGTTCTTGTTTGGGCTGTTGTGGCCACGGCCCCCCCCCCCCCCCCCGCGCTGCCGCCTTTGGCGGCACCCAACCCGTGACACAGACAGCGCAACCTGTCGTGTCTTCTTCACGACCATCACGGCCTTCACCTTCCTTCATTGTTAAACAGCTCTACTGCCAGACCATCCGAAACCACCTGAGAGCAGCTGGGTATTGAATACCCACCTAGGCGCAGTCGTGGGAACAGAACTACCCGAAACGCACGGACCCTGCGGCAGTCAGGACCCGAGTCACGTCGAAAGGCCGAGATCCGTTGCCCTCGCGAAGCCGGTCCCCTTGGCACGTCGATTGCCTCCCATCTGCCGCGGAGGAGAAACCCATGTTTCAGCATCGCCAGATTCACGTGTGGATTTCGGAGAGTGATTACCGGCTGCTGCGCGAAGAATCGACGGTCACCAGCGAGTCGGTGTCCGCGATGATTCGGCGTTTGATCAAACAGGAGCGTCTGCGCTTGAAGGGGCGGCCGGAGTCGGGACCCCAACAGATGCAGTCGGCGTCCTACACCAGCGACCAGTCCGAGTGCGGGCGTTTGTTCTCGACGATCCAGCCGTAGACCAGACCACGGTACGTCTGCCAGCGCATGCCCTTGCGTTCGTAGAACGGTCCGAGGGCGCGCTGCAGTGCGGGCAGGTGATAGAAGGGCACACCGGGGAAGTAGTGGTGCTCGAGGTGCAGGTTTGAGGTGAGGAATGCGAAGTTCCAGAACCAGTGGCTGCGCAGCAGCGTGCCCCACTTCGCGGGGTCGTTCGGATCGATGTCGTAATGCTGGCCGAGGCGGTTCAACGTGAACGCGATCGGAAAGATGAAGAACACGGGAAACGCGTGGGCGCGGAACGCCGCAGCACCGCCCCACACGTACCAGATGCCGGCCAGCACGCTCAGGTGGAACAGGATCGAGATCTTGCGTTCCCAGGCGATCGTGCGCCGTAGCTCGGCCGGGTACGTGGACGTTTCCTTGTGCGCCGCGCGGAAGTAGATCGGGAACAGCGCGGGCGTGGCGTACAGCAGTTTGTACCAGCGCGCGTTCCGCTTCGGCGACAGATGATGGCGCTTCGGATCCTCCGTGTCCGATCCCAGTTCCGCATGGTGATCAAGGTGCCACCGCGTGAACTGGCTCGGCGCAATGCCACTCGGAATCGCGTAGAGAAAGCCGAGGGCTCGCTCAACCCGCCGATGCGGCTTCTGGAACACGAGGTGATGCAGCACCTCGTGCAGCAACACGGTGAAGTTGAAGACGGTGAACCCCTGCACGACCGCCAACGGCAGCCACAGGTACCACGTGTCGATGGCGATGAGTCCCCAGGTCGCCAACCCCAGAATCAGGAACTGCCGCGCCGCCACCACGAAGTGCCGCCACGGCGTCTTGGTGTGAAACACACGCATCTGCTCACGCGAAATCGCCCGGCCCAGTTCGGCTCGCAGCGGGGCGGCATGCTGGCTGTAGTAGTGGGACATTCCTTACCATCCCAGAATAGTCGGGGCGGGCGATCCCCCGCAACTGTGCAGCCCTGCGTGTGTGGCCGCTACGCCCGCTTCACTCTCCGAAAGCCCACGCCCAGCACCGCGAACAGCGGCGCGATCACCAGATTCGCCAGCGTCAGCACCTCCCACTGCCAGTAGGCGGCCACGGGCACGCCGAGGGTCGCCACCATGAACAGGGCGGACGGATGCCACGGCACTATGGGCTCGAGCATGGTGCCGTAGTCCTCGATCGACCGCGACAATATCCGGCGCGGCACGCCCTGTTCGTCGTATTTCTGCCGGAAGGCGTCACCCACGATGAACGATGTGGCGTACTGGTTGGACGTCATCGCGTTGGTCACCCCGGCCGCGCCGAGTGACGAGAGCACAACACTGGTCGGCGTCTGCGCGAAGCGGAACACGCGCGTGACCACGATCGACATCGCGTCGATGCGGTCGATGACGCCGATGAAGAAGAACACAAGGAACGCCACGAAGATGGCCTCCCGCATGGAGTAGAGGCCTCCGCGCGACACCAACGAGACGACGCCCGCCGGCACCTCAGCCGCCCACGGTGCCATCGCTGCGGTAAACCCGGTGGTGATTGATGCGCCGACGTCGGCCAACGTGAACGACTGCGTGGTCAGCGCCAGCACGGCGGCGAGCAGAATGCCGACACCCAGGACAGGAATCGTCGGCATCCGTCGCAGCGATCCATACAACACCGCCGCAGGGGGAATCAGCAACAGCGGCGTGAAATGGAACATCTCATCAAGGCCGGCCAGAAACGCAGCTGACTCGGCCGTCGTGCCACTACCCGTCGGTGGATACAGCAGCCCCATCGTCGTGTACACGGCTATGGCAATAAGCGCTGACGGGATAGTCGTCCACAACATCGCGCGCACGTGATCGAAGAGGTCCACGTCGGCACCAAGCGCCGCCATGTTCGTCGTGTCTGAGAGCGGCGAGAGTTTGTCGCCGAAGTACGAGCCCCCGATCACCGCGCCGGCGGTGATGGCGAGGTCGGCACCCACCGAAAGCGCAATACCCATGATCACCACGCCGACCGTGCCGGCCGATCCCCACGAGGTACCGGTGAGCATCGAAAAGACCACCGGCACCAGAAACGCCAGTACGTACAGCCACTGCGGCGCGATCAACTGGACGCCCCAATAAACGAGCATTGGGATGATGCCGGACACCATCCAGCTGCCGATCAACATGCCGATGGCCGCGAGGATGAAGAAGCCGGGGATGCCGCGACCCATGCGTTGCACGATCGACGTCTGGATGTCAGCCCAGGAGCGGCCCAGCCGCGTCAGGTGCGCCACGGCGAACGCCGACGCCAATGGAAACACCACTTCGAGCGGCAGCGACGGCTGGCCCAGCACCAACGGCCGTAACATCAAGCCGTACACGATCAGCACAGCCAAAAAAGCGATCGGCAGCGCGGCGTTGAGGAACGATACGGGTGGGGGCATCACGGTGATGAGGGCTCCTGCACCCAGCGCCAGCCACCGACAGCGAACGACAGGCGCCGTTGATCGTTGTTCTGCAGCAGCGTGTCGGCCACGTCCGGCGGCTCCCGCGAGCTGAATGTAAGCCTGTGTCGACCGGGCGGCACGACGAACGGTGCGATGGTGTGGACGCGACGCGCCGTGTCAACCGGCACCACGCCGACCTCAACGCCGTTCAGCGTCAGCACAAGGTGACGGGGAGCCCCAAACGCCTGCAACTCCACGGTCAGCCCGGTCACGCTCGCCGTCTCCCCCGTGTTGACGATCACCCAGGCGGCCGGGTCGCCCATCCATTGCCAGGTCCAGTCGGCGTTTACTTCACGTGGGGAGAAATTCTCCGTCGCTGCGGTGTACACCCTCGGCATTCCCGTCGTCACTTCAAACACACGACCTCCGTCGATCGTGGCGATCAGCGTCAGACCGTCAATCCCGGATGCGGGTGTCTCAGTGTGCCAGAGACGTGTGCCTGGGCGCACCAGCAGGTGGCTGTACCCGTCGGCGGCCAGCCAATCTGCGAGTGCCGGCGTCAAGCAGTCGGTCTCGGCCGTGGCCATTCGGATGCGCCGTTCCGTCAGCCATTCGATGGACGCGGACTCGACTGTCAGTGGAGCACAGTCGAGGGTCAGCGCGACGTCCTCCTGTTGCATCACCCAGCGATGGGCGGCCGTGGGCAGCACGTCCCGCCAGAGTCGCGACGGCAGCACCGCGTATTCAGCCGCGGCCAGCGCCACAAGCGCGACGGCCACGGTTCTGGCGGTGAGGCGACCGGTACGCCACAGCCGTTCGACGCCCACACCAGCGAGCAGCACGGCCATTAACTGTACGACCACGCCAAAACGTGCGTACGCGCGAAACATCGGCACCACCTCATAAAACAGCGCGGACGGTCGCACCATCCGCAGGCCCTCGATAGTGCGTTCCGGAGACAGGGAGCAGACAAGAGCCACGCCCGCCAGCAGCACCAGGAGTGGCACGATCCGTCGTGTGGGCGCGGAGGCGGTGCGACTCCACACACTGGCAACCGCGACCACGCCGAGCGCGATCACGCCGAGCCCCACACTGACCTGCTGTTCGAGGACGCCCGCGTCCACCTCCCACGCAATCCAGATGCGCTGGGCCACATCCCCCCACCAGGGATTGTTCAGTGGGGGCACCGCATAACTCCACCACTTGGCACTGTAGGCAAACAGGTCGGCCCTGGGAAACGCAAACGCGTTGGGTGCGGTCCACAGGGCTGGTGCGGTCCACCACACATACGCCATCCCGCCGCACGTCAAGACGGCGAGCGTCGCGACAGTGCGGACCACCTGCCACCCGGCATCGGCCTGCGGACGCAACCGGCACCACCAGTACCCGACGATCGCGAAGGGTGTGATGACCCCTGCGATCAAACCGCCATAAAAATTGGACCAGACGACGGCCACCAGGGCCAGCGCCAGCACCACCAGTCGGCCGGGCGACGCCTTGTCCAGACTGCGCCACAGGGCGAGCAGATACAGCGGGATCCACTGCACCTGGGCGATGTGCGGATGGTAGGCGGCTTGCGCCAGATGAAACGGCGAGAACGCAAACGCCAGCGCGACCAGGGCACTGGTCACAGGTGCCAGGTGCAGGTGGCGTGCCAACAGAAACCCGGCCATCGCCGCCAGGGGAAAACTCAGCAGCACCAGCCCGTTGTAGGCGGCGACCGGGCCTGCCACACGGGCGAGCAGCACCCCGACCATCTCCGTCACGGGTTGCGCGTACACCCCGGTGATCAGAGGCGACCCGAACTGCTGCATCACGGTGAATGGGTCGTGGTGACGCCCGACAAGCTCGGCGCCGAAGACGCGCGTCGACGGCTCAAGCAGCACCGGCGCCGCCAGCACCACCGTGACGATCAGCGAAAGCGCCGCGACGCCGGCGAGGTCAGCTCCCTGCGTGCGCACAACCACCCATCATGTGAGGAACTTTACCGCGTCTGCGCCTGCCGCCGCCCGATCCGTGTCAGGGCCACCCCGGACAACACGGCTGCGGCCCCGATGAGCTTCGGCACGGTCAACGCCTCACCGAGCCACACGGCCGCGAGCACCATCGCCACGACCGGCACACCGTTGGAGTAGATGGCCGTGCGCGACGCGCCGAGCCGCTGCACGCCGGCATACCAGATCACGTAGGAGAGGTTGAGCGCGAGCAGCGCCGACAACACGAGCGCACTGAGCGTCCAGGTGCTGACGTCGAGCCACGGCACCTGCAGAATCTGCGGAAAGGCCATCACGATGTACGGCACGCCGCCGTACACCATGGTCATGCCCGTGATGTAGAGCGGCGAGTGGCGCGCGATGAGCGAGGCGGAGCCGAGCGTAAATGCGCTCCAGCAGCCGACGGCCGCGAGCACCATCAAGTCGCCGCGCCATGTCGCGCCACCGAAGGACACACCGGGGCCGACGACGAAGGCAATACCCACAGCGGCCAGCACGGCGCCCGCCCAGTGAAACCCGCTGATCCGTTCGCGGCCAAGCAGCGCCGACGCCACAGCCACCACGGCCGGCGTGGTGCCGATGATCAAGGCTGCATTGGACGCGGTGGAGAGGGCGACGCCCCCGACAAAGAAGAATTGATACCCGAAGTGGCCGACAAGGCCCAGCCACACGAGATCGACATGATCCCGTCGGGTGAGCAGTGCTGGCGTGTGGAGAATCGACGAGACGGACCCGCCGGCAGCAACGTGCCGACGAGCCCATTGAATAGCCGCGAGAAAGACCCCGGAGGCGAGGATCAGCCGCAGCGCGTTAAACGGCTGTGGCGGCACCTCCTCGAACGCGAGCTTCATGACGCTGAAGTTGGCCCCCCAGATGAGGACCATCAGCACCAGCAACGCGTCGACGCGGGTCACTGCACGCGCTTGAACTGCGTCAGCGCGTCCTGAATCAACGCATCGTTGTCGGCCGCAGAGATGTTCTTCCGCAGCAACTTCGACGCGATGGCCACCGACAGGTCCACCGCCTCGGTCCGGATTTGTGCAATCGCACGCGCCGTCTCGAGTTTGATTTCCTTGTCGGCGTTCGCCACGATGCCGGCCGCATCCTCCACCGCTTTCTTCCGCATCTCTTCGCGGAAGCGATCGGCATCGGCACGGCTGCGGGTCACGAGGGCGGCCGCTTCAGCCCGGGCCTCGGACATCAGGCGTGCGGAATCCTCCTGCACGCGCTGCAGTTCCGAGGTCGCCTTCTTGGCGTCCTCGACCGACTTCTCGATCGTGGCACGACGCTCCTCAAGCGCCTGGAGCAACGGTCCCCAGGCGAACTTCTTCAGGAGCAGTACCAGGGCAATGAAGGTGAACGTCGTCCAGAAATACAGACCTGGATCGACTGCTACCAGAGTGTCCACTGGCGCCCCCTTCCTACTTCAGGAAGACGATGAGGAGGCCGAACACCAGCGCCAGAATCGTTGCGCCTTCGAGCAGGAACAACGGCAGGTTGGCCGCCGCCGTGATCTGCGCCGCCGCGCTGGGCTGACGCGCCACGCCTTCCGCAGCCGCTGCCGCGAGTTTGCCGATGCCGAGCGCTGCGCCGAGCACCGTGATGCCGAAGCCGAGCGCGGCGCCCATGTAATGCCACACGGGTGCGTAAGTCGTAACTGCCTGAGCTGCCTGATCCATGACTACTGTCCTTCTCCTGATGGGTCTAACGATTAGTGATGCGAGTGAATCGCCATGCCAATAAACACGGCCGACAACAAGGTGAATACGTACGCCTGCACGAGGACAACGATGATTTCGAGGCCGGAGATGGCGACGGCAAGCGGGATGGCGAAGCCGAATCCGATCCCCGCGCCCACCAGCGAACTCTGCGTCAGGTCCGTGAAGATGAACACAAACGAGAGGATGGCGAGAATCGCGAGGTGACCGCCGGCCATGTTGGCCGCAAGACGCATCGTGAGTGCGAACGGCCGCACGAGCATGCCGATGAACTCCAGAGGAATCAGCAGCACATACAGCGGCCAGGCCAGACCGTGCGGCACCAGGTTCTTCCAGTGCTGGATGAACCCGTTGGCCATCGACCCGGCGGCGATGATGGCGAAGAAGGTGATGGTCGCCAGCGCCGCGGTCACGTTGAAGTTGGCCGTGGCGGTGGACCCGCCGTGCAGCAGGCTCTTGATGAACGAATGGTCACCGGTGTGCAGCACGAACTTGTCGAGCAGCGCGAGCATGTCGAACATCGGCACCAGACCGACGCCGTTGGCCACCAGGATGAACAGGAAAAACGTCAGCATCAGCGGGGTCCAGGTCATGACCCACTTCTTGCCCACGTTGGGGAGCACGATGGAGTCGCGCACGAACTCAACACCGGCTTCAAGCGCATTCATGCCGCCGCCGGTCGGCACCATGCGTCCCTGCGCCAGGTACCGGCGCACCATCGCCGTGACCACTACAAAAATGACGGTGGCCACCAGCCACACCATGAAGACGTGTTTCGTGACGGAGAAATCGATCCCGAACATGACGGGAATATGGATGATCGGGTGATCGAGCCCCGTGTTGGCCACGTGGCCGATGATTGTGTCGGCGGCGTTGAATCCTTCGCCGGCCTTCTGCGGTTCGACAGCACTCATATCGGTCATTCCACTACGTCTGCATCAGTCGTTTCAGACTCCACGCTTCGACCACGTGCAGCACCAGAAACGACGCGACCAGGCTCACCACAAACGGTTCCGGCCTGACCTCAAAACCCTTCAGCATGATGGTGACCCAGGCCACAAAAAACAGGCTCTTCACCGCGAAGCCCCGCACCATCACCGACAACGATCGCTCGGGCGCTTTCGCCCAGATGCGCGTCACCACCACCCAGGACACTGCCGTCGAGCCAATCGGCCCCAGCATCCCGAGCAACACTTCGATGCCGCGTCCGAGGGCCGCCCAGGCGATCCCCACAGTCAGCGTCATCCCGATCACCACCCACACCGTCCGGTTCATCGTTGCTAGGGTTTTCCCTTGGGCAACGTGGACTTGACGATCGCGTAAAACCCGGCGGAGATCCCCAGGAACAACCCGGTGAGCAGGAGCCAGGGGGATGTCCCCCACCACTCGTCCCCCGCGTACCCGAGCCCGCCCAACAACAGAATCCCGCCAATCAGCGTGTAACTGGCCGTCGCGGCCGGACCCGCCCGTTGGACATTCTCCTGGAACGCCCGCATTGCCTGCTGGATGCCCTTCCGCGGAGTGTGACCCTTTTCCAAACGAGTCATTCTAATCCACGGCCAGCGCCCCCACGGGCAATCAAACCTTGGAAATATACCACGACCTTGTGAATCCCTTCACGAGCCAGACAGGGCAGCACCCCGGCAGCCAGCCCGGTATACTGCGGACATGGCGAATTTCCTCCGAAATCGGCGTCTGTCACAGGCGCTCCGCCTCGGCACACTCGCAGGCGTCAGCCTCGTGACCGCCCTGGTGTGGACTGCCGCGCCAGCAGCCCAATCGGCTGCCCAGTCAGCCCAGCGTGACCAGCGGAACCAGACCGTCTTTATCGGGGTACTCGACAAGGATGGCGCCCCCCCGGCGACGTTGACGACGAAGGACGTGTCGCTCCGTGAGGATGGCAACGTGCGGGAGATTCTCACGGTCGGTCCTGCCACCACGCCAATGCAGGTGGCCGTGCTGGTCGACACCAGCCAGGTCTCGCGTGACTCGATCCCGGACCTGCGTGCGTCGGTCAAAGCCTTTGGGGCCGCCATCTGGGCAAAAAGTCCGGATTCCGAGATTTCGCTCTATACCTTCGGAGAGCGCCCGGTGCAGCTCGTGGACTACACGACCAGCGCCCCGGTGCTGGACCGCGGTGTGGACAAGTTGTTTGCTGCGTCAGGTGCCGGCGCCTACTTCATCGACGCCGTCATTGAGTCAGCCGACGCGTTGGCCAAGCGCACACCCGCCCGCGGGGTGATCGTGGCGTTTGTGGATGAAAACGGTCCCGAATTCAGCAACCGCCGACATCAGCAGGTCTTCGACGCATTGGCCCGCGCCCGCGCGTCGTTGTGGACCATCACGCGGCAGGCCTTTAATTCGACGGCCATGACGTCCGAGACGCGTGAGCGCGCGTCGGTCGTCGGCGACGTCACCACACGCAGCGGCGGTAGAGGCGTCACCGTGTTTGCCCCGTCAGCGCTTCGCGATCGTTTCACCGACATCGCCGACGCCCTGCATGCACAGTTTGCGGTGACGTACGGACGTCCCGACACGTTGATCCCGCCCGACCGTCTTGAAATACGACTCACGCTCGAGGGATATCGCCTGACCGCGCCACGCTGGACCAACCAATGACGCGGTGGCTCCCCCGCCTCTTGGCCGTGGCATTGGTGGCGGCCCTCGGCATTCCCGCCTCCGCCCAGATTTTCCGGACGGGCATCGACGTCGTCTCCCTCAACATCACGGTCACCGAGAGCGACACGCTCGTCCCGGGTCTTGATCAGTCACAGTTCGCCGTCTATGAAGATGGCGTGCAACAGGACATCGCCTTTTTCTCGCGCGCGGCTCAGCCGATTGCGCTCTCGCTGCTGATCGACACCAGCACGAGCATGGAGTCAAAGCTGCCCATCGCGCAGGAGGCCGCCATCGGATTCGCGAAGCGGCTGACCGGGTCGGACTCCGCACAGGTCATTGACTTCGACAGTCGTGTGCAGATCCTGCAGACGTTCACCGGCGATCCGCTGCTGCTCGAGGAGGCCATCCGTCGCACCCAGGTTGGCGGCGCGACATCCCTCTACAACGCGCTGTACGTGGCGCTCAGCGAACTCAAACGTGTGCGGGCCACCACCAAGGACGAGATTCGCCGTCAGGCCGTCGTGATTCTCTCTGACGGAGAAGACACCTCGTCGCTCATCGCGTACGACGATGTGCTGGACTCGGCGAAACGGGCGGAAGTGGCGGTGTATGCCATCGGCCTGCGGTCGAAGGACGACCGGCGCACCCGCGGCTTCAACGAAGCGGAGTTTGTGCTGCGCACACTCTCGCAGGAGACCGGCGGCCGCGTGTTTTTTGTCGAGGACGTCGGCGAACTTCCGACGATCTACCAGCGCATTGCTGATGAACTCGCCAACCAGTACACCATCGGCTACAGCTCGAAAAATCTGAAACGTGATGGCGCGTGGCGCGCCATCGTCGTGCGTGTGGACCGTCCGAACACGGTGGCACGCACCAAACGGGGCTACTTCGCTGCCTCACTTCCCAAGACTCCCGCACCCCGCCCATGACATCACCATCTGCTCCCCCCACTCGAGGACGTGTTGTTCTCATCGGCGCCGGTCCCGGCGATCCGGGTCTGCTCACCACGCGCGGCTTGCACGTACTCGCCGACGCCGACGTGGTCGTCTACGATCGTGACGCGGCCCGACTGCTCTCGCTCGCGCGACACGACGCCGAACGCCTGGAAGTCGGCGCACCGGCTGAAGGCGCGATGGCGCAGGACGCGATCGCGATGCTCATCGCTGACAAGGCGCGCGACGGACTGCTCGTCGCCCGATTGAAGCTGGGTGATCCCTTCCTGTTTGGCAGTGGCGCCAAGGAGGCGTTGTTTCTGCACGAGCAGCGCGTGCCGTTTGAAGTGGTACCCGGTGTGCCGCTCGCCATGGGTTCCGCGTATGCCGGTGTGCCCATCACCTACCCCGGTGGCCAGGACGCGCTCACACTGCTGCGCGCCCATGAGTCTGCCGGCGAAGCCCCCCCCGACGTGGACTGGAAGGCGCTCGCCGCACTCGGCGGCACGATTGCCGCGTACACGAACGGTCGGCAGGCCGCAGCCATCCTCACGAATCTGATTAAACACGGACGTGCAGCCACACAGACGGCGGCCCTGATCATTGACGGCACGTTGCCGCAACAACAGACGCTCACCGGCACCCTCGCCGAGTTGGCGGTCGCCGCGGAGAATCGTGACGAGTCCGCCCTGCTCGTGGTGGGGGATGTCGCCGGCTTGCGCGGACACCTGCGCTGGTTTGACCAGCGCCCCCTCTTCGGCAAACGCATCGTCGTCACCCGCTCACGTGAACAGGCGCGCGGACTTGTTGATCAATTGGAAGGCCTTGGTGCACAGACGCTTGAAGCGCCAACGTTCAGACTGATGGCGGCAGAGGATCCGGAGTCGGTCGATCGCGCAGTGGCATCCGCCGACCAGTATGAGTGGCTTGTGTTTGAGTCGGCCAATGCGGCCAGCCGCTTTTTCACCGCCTTACTCACCGGCACACGCGACCTGCGCGTGCTGGGCGGAGTGCGGGTCGCGGCCATTGGGCCGTCCACCGCCGACCGGCTGCAGTCGTTTGGCCTGCATCCCGACGTTGTGGTGCCGGAGTCGGGCACCGACGCCACCGTGCGCGCGCTGGAAGCACACGGCAGCATCCGTGGCGCCCGCATGCTGGTGGTGCGCCCCGATCACGGCCGCGTGGAACACGCACGTGAGTCACTGGCCGCGGACCTGCGGCGTCACGGCGCGGACGCCACGGACCTGATCGCGTACCGCACTGCCCCCGGTGCGCCAGAATCGGCCGCCGCACAAAAACTCTATCGGCAGCTGCTTGATGGACAAGTGGACGCCGTGACGTTCACGACCCCCACCGCTGTGCAGCGTTTCGCCGAACTCATCGGTCGCGATCAGGCGGCCGACCTGCTGAACCAGACCGTGGTGGTCGCGATCGGCCCGGTCACCGCCGCCGCCGCACAGGCTCTGGGCATCGCAGCACCGCTGGTGGCCGACCCGTTCACCGTGGACGGCCTCGTCGCCACGCTGGTCAAAACCCTGCGATAGTGTGTTCGACATGATTGGCGCGTTTCTCGAGGGGTGCCGCCGCGCACTCGCCGCACCGGCCCTGACATTCGGCACGACTGCCGCGATCATGCTCGTCACGATTCCATTGGGCCTGACGCTCGGCGCGACCGGGTGGTGGTGGGACCATCAGTGGATCACCACCATCGGCGTGCGGGCCCACGGGTACACGCATGTGGCGACCCACGAGGTGCTGGGTCTTGGCGGCACCGTGTTCACCTGGCGCGACCTGATCGGCACTAGCGCCACGTCTCCGCTGCTGATGACGATGGTCGTTGCCAGCGGCGTGGTGTGGACGTTCCTCACTGGCGGAATCCTCGATCGCCTCGCGCGGGCGCGCCCCGTGCGAACGGCTGGATTCTTCGCTGCCTGTGGCGTGCACTTTTTCCGTTTTCTGCGACTCGGCCTGCTCCTGGCGCCGGTGTATTGGGCGGTGTGCACCTGGCTGCAACCCATGCTGCATCCGGCCGCCTTCCTGCTGGTGCTCGCGGTGGTCAATGTGATCGGCGACTACGCCAGGGTCCGCACCGTAGTGGAGGATCGATGGAGTGTGCTGGCCTCGACCGGTGCGGCGATTCGATTCGTGCGTCGGCGGTTGCTGCGGGTGTTGGGGCTGTCTCTGCTGAGTGCGCTCCCTGCCGTCGCCCTCGTGGCCCTGTGGTATCTGGCGGAGCCGTCGGCGGCGTGGTCACCGTGGCTCGCTGTGCCGGCACTACTCGTGTACGTGCTGGCCCGTGTATGGATTCGACTGGCGTGGATGGCCGGCGCCGTCGCCTTCTTCCAGCGTGAACTCGCGCACGCGGAGTACACCGCCGCCCCGCTGCCCGTCTGGCCCGACTCCCCTGCTGCCGAGGCGCTCAGCAATCTGACGAGCCATACGCACCATTGAGTACAATTGCTGCATGCCATCGCCTGTCGCCGATCACATCGTTCAATGGTTGCGGGATCGCACGCGGGAAGCGAACGCCAGTGGATTTGTCGTCGGCCTGAGTGGCGGCATCGACTCGGCCGTCGTTGTGCGGTTGTGCCAGATGGCGGCACCCAATCGGGTGCTGGGTGTCATCCTCCCGTGTTACAGCCACGCGCAGGATGAGTCCGACGCGCTCTTGCTGGCCCGCACTTTCGGGATCCCGACGGCGCGTGTGGACCTGTCACCGGTCTTTGACGCGTTGACCGGAGAATTGCAGAGCGCACTCAAGGGCCTGCCACAGTCGGTACATGTCACCGACATCAAGCAGCAGATGCCCGAAGCAAACATCAAGCCGCGCCTGCGCATGACATCGCTGTACTTTGTGGCGAACTCACTCAACTATCTGGTCGCCGGCACCGGCAATCGCAGCGAGCTGACGCTCGGCTATTTCACTAAATATGGCGATGGTGGCAGCGACGTGTTGCCGATCGGCCACCTCGTCAAAAGTGAAGTGCGCACCCTCGCCCGAGACCTCGGCGTCCCCGCGCCCATCATCGACAAGGCCCCGTCGGCCGGCCTCTGGATTGGCCAAACCGACGAAGCCGAGATGGGTTTCTCCTACGACATGCTCGAGGCGTACCTCAACGACGGTCCCGGCGCCGTGCCGCCCGACGTCGCCAAGCGTATCGAGTCGTTGCACACGTCATCAGCCCACAAGCGCAAGACGCCCCCGATCCCGGAATAAGACGTCGGGAGGCTTTTTTCGCTCTAAGCGATGCAGAAAAGACACCCGACGTCTCACCGCGCCCCGTGCGACCGCCGCGGCTCGGCGCCTGCCTCCGCAGTCCCCTTGGCCGCGTTGACGATGGCAACGGCCGCATAACCCTGCGCCACCTCACCCTTGCGGCCAATCTTCGTGAACGTGTGCCCCAGAGCCTCGAGCCGCTCGAGCAATGTGCGAGGAAAGCGATCCTCAATCGTCACGCGTGAGCCCGTGGGCGCATTACCAATCAGCAGGCGCGGCGCTTCGATGGCCCGCTGCGCCCCCATCCCACCATCAATGACATTCAGGATGATGCTGTAGACAGACGCGGGAATCCACGCATTGCCCGCAGCGCCCACCGCAAGTCGAGGCGTGAAACCTCGAATGCCGTACTGCCCTGGATCCACGCCGCTCGGCGCAAACACCAGCGTCGGCACACTGGTCGACGAGTGCCGCTGCAACGGCATCATCGACCCGTAACCGGAGCCGCGTCCTCCACGGAAGTGATCGTTGTAAAGGAACCCGAGCCCCTTCGACACATAGAAATTGCCGCCCCAGGTGGACAGCGTCTGCGTGATCGCCACCATGTTGCCGTCGGCGTCGGCCGCCGCAAACGAGGTGGTGCCTGTCTGGATTTCGGTCGCCCATGGATCGGGATTCGGGGACTGCTCGGCCTCGAACGCGGGACCGGGACCGGGCCCGGCACCGGCACCGGCACCGCGACCACGGCCACCCGTGGGGACGATGTACGATTTCTCCGGCGTGATTAACTTGAACCGCTCGAGGGCGTGGTCGCGTTCGAGATGATTGCCAAGATCGATCGGCCACCGCTCTGGATCGGCAATACGCGCACCGCTGTCACGCACTCGCCATGCTTCGATCGCGTAATGCAGATACTCCGGGTCACTCGTCATCGTCGCCCCAGGCTTCGGCGTGTAGTTGTCGAGAATCTGCAGCGTCTCGATCATGGTCAACCCGTTGGAGACCGGCGGCGGCACCGAGTACACGAGGTGATCGCGGAAGCGCCCCGAGAGTGGCGTGCGTTCCATCGCGCGGTATTGCGCCAGATCCTCGGCAGAGATGATGCCGCCGTTGGCGGCCATGTCCTCCACGATCATTTTCGCGATCGCGCCGGTGTAGAAGGACTGCCCGCCCTCCTTCGCGAGGATCTTCAGCGTCTCGGCATAGTCCTTGTTGATGAACCGGTCGCCCGCCCTGGGTACGTTGCCACCAGGCAGATAGATCTTCGCGGCCTCCGGGTACTTCGCAAAGCGTTCACGTCCCACCGCAATGGTCGTCGGCAGCGCATCGTCGAGGATGTAGCCCTGCTCGGCCAACTCAATCGCCGGTTGCAGAATCTGCTCCCACGTCACCTTCTTGCTGCCGTACTTCCGGTAGAGCAGATCGAGCCCGGCCACGACACCGGGGATGTTCGCGACCGACGGACCATCACTGGCCGTGCGCTGCCCTGTCGGGGTGAAGATCTTCGGATTGTCGATGGTGGCCCGCGCCGGAGTCATGTCCTTGTATTCGATGACGATGGGTTCGGACATGCCCTTGAGAAAGAGGATCGCTTGCCCGTCGCCGCCGATGCCGGACGCGTCAGGTTCCACCACGCCAAGCGCGAACGACGTGGCGACGATCGCGTCCACGATGTTGCCGCCGAGTTCGAGCATGCGTGCACCGGCGGCAGACGCGAGAGGATGCCCGGAAGAGATCACACCTGTGGCTGATTCGGCCCCTGTCTTGATGAGTGGCTGGTCGGCGACCATCCGGTCCACCACATCCTCGACCTCTTGTGCAGACCGCGCCGCCAGTGCCGCGGGTCGATGTGTGGCGCGCACGGCGTCCCACCGAGCGGCCGCCTCGCCCTCGGAGTAATACAGCGACTTGAGCGTCTGCCATGCGCGATCAAACTGCGCGACCCACTGCCCCTGTGCGGGTGTTGGCGCCCCAAACGCGCGCTCGTTGCCATCGACCGCTCGTGGCGCGTCCACGAACCACACCTGCAGGTCCTCCGGCTCCACAAACACCGCCGGCGCATCATCGTCGTTCCGCCTCGGGTTGCCGTTGTAGGTGCCGCCCGGCGACGGTTCGGTTGCAATCAGCATCGTCTGTCCGTCGGGCGACCATGCGACCGCGCCGGCATGACGTGATGCGAGTTGGATGAGCGGTCGCGCCCCGGCGCCGCCACCTCGGCCGCCGCCACGTGCACCGCCACGTCCGGCATCGGCGGATCCGGTTGCTGACACCTCCGGCTGACTCGCCTCAGCCACCCAGACACCGGCACCCTGCGCCGGCCGAGACGCTGCGAACGACACGCGCGCATTGTCTGGTGCCCACTGGGGCCATCGCTCCTGACCACCGCCACGAGTGATGCGCATCACTCCACCGTCGCCACTGGCATCAAGAGGTCGAACGAACACATCGACACTGTCGCCCGGTTCGAGATCTGCGTCTGAGAGATACACCACACGCGTACCGTCTGGCGACACCTGTCCTAACCACTCCTGGTTGTCGCCCGTCGTGAAGGGCGTCGGCGCGCCCCCTGCATCGGCGGCCACCAGGTGCAGCGTCCACACGCCGGTGGGCGCACGGTGCGAGAACAGCAGGCGCCCATCACGGGTCCACGACGGCCACCGCTCGTCACCCGCCAGTGTTGTCACCTTGCGGGCCGCGCCACCGCCGGCGGCGACGACGTACACGTCGAACTCGCCACTGGTATCAGCGGAGAAGGCAATTTGTCTACCATCGGGCGACCACGCCGGGTCGCGCTCACTGATCCACGCCCCCTGCGAGGTGACGACGCGCTTCTGGTCCCGCCCGGCAGGGGTCATCGTCCACACCTGTTCCAGCCACGAGACGGCAATGCGTCGGCCATCGGGTGCAAACGCGGGGTCGCGCATTCCGGTGAGCGTGGCGGGGTCCTGCGCAGAGAACGCGGTCACCACGAACGCGGCGACGAGGCCAGCGATGATGGTGACGGAGCGGGTCGAGGTGGATCTGGCTGTCATGCTGGGGATGATACCTGCCGGAGGCGCTACGAAAAAGACGTCGGGTGCCTTTTCGCTAGCGCTCAGGGCAGAAAGGCACCCGACGTCTTTTTTGTAGCGCCTGCGATAAGCTGGCGCGAGTGAGGTGGTGGCAATGGGACTGATGGATCTGATCAAGGGCGAGTTTATTGAGGTCATCGAGTGGACGGATGACTCGCGCGATACGTTGACGTGGCGGTTTCCGGACGAGGACAAGGCGATCAAGAACGGCGCACAGTTGATCGTGCGCGAGTCCCAGGCTGCGCAGTTCATCTACCTCGGCGAATTCGGCGACCTGTTTACGCCGGGCAAACACGCGCTGACCACCGACAACATTCCGGTGCTCACGAAGCTGAAGTCGTGGAAGTACCTGTTCAACTCGCCCTTCAAGGCCGACGTCTACTACGTCACGACGCGCCTGTTCACCGGCAACAAGTGGGGTACGGCCAACCCCGTCATGGTGCGCGACGACGACTTCGGTCCCGTGCGTCTGCGGGCGTTTGGCACCTTCGACTTCAAGATCACCAACCCGCAGCTGTTCATCAAGGAAGTGGCCGGGTCGGATCACCAGTTCCGGCTCGACGAGTTCGCCGACACGATGCGGTCGCGCATGGTCTCGGTGTTCAGCCAGGCGCTCGCCTCTTCGAAGATTCCGGTGCTCGACATCGCCACACGTTACACGGAAGTGGGCGATGCCCTGCTGCCGGTGATCAATCCGGTCGTCAGCGCGAAGTACGGCCTTGAGATCGCCAGCTTCATCATCGAAAACGTGTCGGTGCCGCCCGAGGTGGAATCGGCCATCGACAAACGTGCCAGCATGACAGCCATCGGCAATCTGAATGACTACGTGAAATATCAGATGGCCCAGGGCATGGGTGAGGGTGGCGGCGGCGGCGCAGCCGGCACGGCGGCCGAACTGGCGGTCGGTTTCGGAATCGCGCAGCAGATGATGCAGCAGGGCCTGATGAATCCAAACGCCGCGCCTGCTGGCCAGGCAGGCCAGGCGTCGCCTCCAGGGTTTACCCCGCCTGCGGCAGCGGCTGCCCCAGCGTTGTTGTCCCCGGCTGATGTCGCCGGTGTGCTGGGCGTACCGGAGAACGACGTGATGGCGATTCTCGAATCCGGCGACCTCAAAGCCAAGAAAATCGGCGCAAGCTACCGCATCACCAGAGCCGCTCTGGACGCCTACCTCGCCGAATGAGTCCGAACGAGGCCCCGGGGACTGCGGACAGCGGACCGCGGACTGATCACGTCTCTGCCCGCGAAAAGCACGCCTGCCCCGCGTGCGGCGCACAGGCCGAGTGGCATCCGTCCAAACAGCTGCTGATCTGTCCGTTCTGCGGCTCGGAGTCGCCCTACGACGGCCACAAGGCCGGCGGTGCCGTGGACGAGCTCGACCTGCTCGCCCTGTTGCGGGCGTTACCCGACTCGGCGAAGGGGTGGGAGTCGACGCAGCGCAGTGTGCAGTGCCAGAGCTGCAAGGCGGTGATGGTCTTCGACGCCACAAAGGTCGGCAAGAACTGCGAGTTCTGCGCGTCGCCCGCGCTCGTGGATTATGACGATGTGGAGGCGCCGATTCGGCCGCAGAGTCTGTTGCCGTTTACCGTGTCTGCCAACGACGTGCGCGACCAGATGCGACGCTGGTATGCCAGCAAGTGGTTCGCGCCGAACGCCTTCAAGAAGACGTCGCTCGTGGACCAGATCCACGGCCTCTACATTCCCTACTGGACGTTCGACGCGAGCGTCCAGTGCCCCTGGACGGCCGACGCAGGCCACTACTACTACACGACCGAGTCGTACCGCGACAGTCAGGGTCGCACGCAGACCCGTCAAGTGCGGCACACGCGATGGGAGCCTGCCTCCGGCACGATTGATCATGTGTTTGATGACGAGCTGGTGCCCGGCACAACCGGCGTGGAATCCCGGCTCCTGCGACGCGTGGAACCCTTTCCGACGCAGCAGGTCGTGCCGTACGACACCGCGTATCTTTCAGGGTTTGTCGTCGAGCGGTATCAGATTGATCTCGCGCAGGCCGCCAACGCGGCGACGCAACAGATGCATTCACATCTCGAGTCCCTTTGCGCGCGCGAAGTGCCGGGCGACACACACCGCAACCTTCGCATCCAGCCCCACTTCTCGAACCAGACATTCAAGCACACCCTCGTGCCCGTCTGGCTGCTCACCTACACGTACGGCCGCCGCGCGTTCCAGGTGGTGGCCAACGGCCACACAGGCGCCCTTGCGGGCGACTACCCCAAGAGCTTTTGGAAGATCGCCGGTGCCGTCACCCTTGCTCTTCTGGTGCTACTCATCATCATGTTGGTAGCGGGATAGAATACGAATCGTGTCACGTCAGATTCGCCTGGCCTTTCTGGGTTGCGGGTTCATCACCAAGGTCCACAGCCGGAACCTGCGGTCGCTCAGCGCCGACATCGTGTGCAGCTACGCGAGTCGTGACCTGCAGAAGGCCGAAGAGTTCAAGCGCCGTTATCAGGGCGTGGCCGCGTACGGCAGCTACGAGGCCGCGATCCAGAGCGGCCAGGTCGACGCCGTCGTCATCGCCGTCCCACCCAAGTACCACCTCGACCTCAGCCTCAAGGCGCTCGCCGCCGGCAAACACGTGGTGCTCGAAAAGCCTGCGTGTCTGACGATGGCCGACTATGAGACGACGCTGGCCGCACGCAACGCTGCCGGCAAGGTGATCATCGTCGGCGAAAACGATCACTACAAGCCGCTCGCAGTGCGGCTGCGGAAGTTGATTGCAGACGATGTGTTGGGCGACATGTTGTTCGGCCACTTCACGACGCTGGCGAAGTTGCCGAAGAAGGCCGACGACTGGCGCAACGATGAGTCGATGGCTGGGGGTGATGCGTTCTTCGAGGAAGGGATTCACTGGCTGCATGTCGCTGGCAGTCTCGGACCGAAGATCGTGTCCATTCAGGGGTATCGCCCGCCGGCGCGCCTCGACGGACCGGACCGGCGCCTCAAGAGCATGCTGGTCGCCTTCCAGTACGACAACGGCGCGGCTGGCTCGCTGTACTACTCGCGCGAAGTGCCGTCACTGCTGCGCGGGCTTCGCTGGTCAAAGTTGTTCGGGCGCGACGGTATCATCACGTTCGAGTCCAACGGGGTGTTCGTCCTTGTGCGCGGCAAACACTGGTTCCCGAAGATCATCTTCCCCGGCTTCCGGGACATCCGCGGCTATCAGGCCATGTATCGCGACTTCGTCCATGCGATCCGCACCGGGGGTCAGCCCGAGATGAGCCTCGAGCGTGCGATCGAGGATCAGAAGCTCATGGACATGGTGTACGGAAGCCTTTCGGGTAGGGTTTTCTCATTGCCGGTGTCCTGAATTTGAGAAAAACCTACCCGAAAGGTTTAATTTCCACCCACTCCCGCACGCTGTTGATGAACCAGAGGCGCGTCGCGCGCGACAGGTCCTCAATCGTCACGACCGCTTCCGCGATCTTGCCCTCTTCAAGCAGCACCTGGCGAAAGACGCCTGCGAGCAGTCCGCTGGGCCGCGCGGGCGTCACCAACTGACCATCGAGCTCCAACACCACGTTGCCGCGGGTGAACTCAGTGAGTTCGCGGCGTTCGTTCCATAACAACACGTCGAACACATCCTGGTGCTCGGCGCGATGGTGGTCATACACCTCCCGCCTTGTGGTCTTGTGGAATAGCCACCGGTTGGAGGAGTCCACGGGTGCCGAGGCCAGTGCCCATAGGGGTTCGGACGGCGTCTCGTCCAGAGCCCTGGCGGTGACGTCGAGGGTGCCGTCGGCGTGTAGCTCAAGACGAACGCGCTTTGGAGATGAAGAGCCCTGGAGATGAGGAGATTTGGAGATGAGGAGATGGGGAGATGGCGGAAACGCCATCCCAAAATACTCAGCGGACGCCTTCATGCGTGCGAGGTGCTCGTCGAGGCGTACGTAGTGGGCGTCTTCGTAGCGCAGCGTTTCGATCAGCGAGAAGGGCGGGCGCACTTCGAGGCAGGCGGCCTTCTGCATCGCTTCGGCGTGTTCGTCGGCGGCCGTGGAGTCCCAGGTAATGCCGCCGCCCACCCCGTACTCGGCGCGACCGGTGGGATTGTGCACGGTCATGGTGCGGATGGCCACGTTGAAGGTGGCGCGCCCATCAGGTGATGCGTGGCCAATGGCACCGCAGTAGAGCCCGCGTGGTGCATGTTCGAGCTGCGCGATCAGGCGCATGCTGCTGGACTTTGGCGCGCCGGTGATCGAGCCCGCCGGAAACAACGCCGTAAAGATGTCGGTCAGGCCCGTCTCAGGGCGGAGGCGGCCTTCGACGGTGGAGACCATCTGCCAGACGGTGGGATACCGGTGCACGTCGAACAGCGACGTCGCCTGCACCGACCCAACCTCGCACACACGCGTGACGTCGTTGCGGCACAGGTCCACGATCATCACGTTTTCGGCGCGGTTTTTGGTCGACGCTCGCAACGCCTCCCCCAACGCCCGATCCTCTTCCGGGCATCGTCCCCGTGGCGCCGTGCCCTTCATCGGCTTGGTCGTCAGGCGATCGCCGTTGCGCTCGAAGAAGAGTTCGGGTGAGAGCGAGAGCACGGACCATTCGTCGGTCTCGATCAGCGCGGCGTAGGGGGCTTGCGCGGCGGCGGCGAGGTGTGTGTACAGCGCGTCAACGTCCGCGCCCCAGTCCGACTGCAGGCGGAAGGTGTAGTTGATCTGATAAGTGTCGCCCTCGGCGATCGCCTCACGGATGGCCGCGATACCGGTGGCGTGGGCCTCGCGCGAGAGCGCGGGCGTCCAGACGGGCGCGTCGGCGAGTGTCGTGGCCACCAGTGGCGGGGCTGGCGCCATCTCACGAAAGACACCGAAACACACGAGGGGCACGGCGCCAGGCGACTGGGTCGTCAGCGACGAATCAAAGGCGCCCGCCGCCTCGTAGGCTACCCATCCGGCGATGTGAAAGCCGTCGCGCAGCGCACGTTCGGCGGCGGCCATGACACCGGCCACCTCGCCCACGCGGCGCGCCACCAGCATCTCGACCGGGTGCGCACACACCACGGGCTGGCCTGTGGATGAAAACTCAAAGCGCGCGCGCACGGCTCCAGTGTACCGCTCGGCCGGACGCTCGCGCTTACCGCGGCGCCCGAAGGTATCTCAACAGGTCCGCGTCGGTGCCGAGCACGAAGTAGGTCTTGCCGTCGATCACACGTTCGTAGGTCTCAAGCGACTTGAAGAACGCGTAGAACTCGGGGTCACGCCCGTAGGCCTCGGCGTAGATCGCGGTGGCTTCGGCATCGGCCTTGCCACGAATCTCCTGCGCCAGGCGGTACGCTTCCGACTGGATTCGCAACAGATCGCGCTGGCGTTCACCCTGGATGCGCGCCGCCTCGCCTTCGCCCTCGGACCGGAACCGCTCCGCAATGCGCCGTCGTTCGGCGATCATGCGCGCGTACACGTCCTGAGCCACTTCGTCCACATAGTTGATGCGCTTCACTCGGATGTCGAGCACCTCGATCCCCAGGTCCGAGGTGCGTGCCTGCGCGGCCGCCAGAATGCTCTCGGCAATCGCGCGCCGGCCCATGGCAATCTGTTCGAGTACGATCCGATCCTCTTCGCTCTCGATCGGAATGTCTTCCGCCGGCCGATTGCTCGTACGCACGAGCTCGATCAGGTCGTAGCTGGCCACGGCATTCCGCGTTTCGCCATCAAGAATGTCGTCGAGTCGCGACTGAGCCCCGCGCTCGTCACGCAGCCGTTGGAAGAACTTCAACGGATCGGTGATGCGCCACCGCGCATACATGTCGACCCAGATAAAACGCTTGTCTTTGGTCGGCATCTGATTGGGATTGCCGTCCCACTCGAGAAACCGCTTCTCAAACGAGTTCACGCGCTGAATGAACGGCAGCTTGAAATGCAGACCGGGGTCAACCACTGGATTTCCGCGAGGTTCCCCAAACTGCGTGATGATCACCTGATCAGTTTCACTCACCAGATAGGTGGACGCCGACCACAGGATCAACACGACCAACGCCGCCACCAACTTCAGTACTGTGCTGCGCATCACTGGCCACCCCCAGACTTTGGATCCAACAGGTTCCTGAGCGCATCACCCGGCAGAATCGGAATCACCGTACCCGTGCCCTTGTCCATGAACACCTTGGTGCCCAACTGCGGCAACACCCGCTGCATCGTCTCCAGGTAGAGACGACGACGGGTGACCTCGGGGCTGCGGCGATAGGCTTCATACACAGCCTTGAAGCGTGTGGCATCGCCCTGTGCGCCGTTCACACGTTCGAGCGCGTACCCTTCCGCCTGCAGAATCGTCTGCGAGGCTTCACCCTTGGCGCGCGGCACCACCTTGTTGTATTCGGCGAGTGCCTCGTTGATCAGCCGGTCGCGCTGCTGCTGCGCCTGGTTGACCTCATCCCATGACGGCTTGACCGGATCGGGTGGCGTCACGTCCTGCAACACGATCTGCTCGATCACGATCCCCATCTCGTAGCGATTGACCATCTCCTGCAGGAGCTGCTCAGAGGTGGTGGCGATTTCCTGCCGGCCCACTGTAAGCACTTCGGTGACCGTGCGGTCCCCGACCACCTCACGCATCACGGCCTGACTCATGGACCTGAACGTCTCGGTCAGGTTCCGCAGCTTGAACAGATAGTTGTAGGGATCGGTCACCCGGTACTGCACGACCCACTCGACCACGGCGACGTTCAAATCGCCGGTCAACATCACCGACTCCGCACTGAAATCCGCGGCCGAATACCGACTCGACACTCCAGACTCCACCGTTCTGAAGCCGAACTCTTCCTTGAGCTGACGTTGCACGGGTACGCGGAGCACCTCCTCCACAAACGGCAGCTTGAAGTGCAGCCCGGGCTCGGTGGTGCGCACCATCTTGCCCAGCCGCAGTACGAGGCCCGCCTCCTCCGGCCGGATTTGGTAGGCCGTATTGGCGAGCACGATGATCGCCACCAGCGCCAATACGGCAATCCGCAACAGGCGGGGCGTCGCCCATCCGGGCCGCTGCACACGCCGACCGTCACTGAGATCCTGTACCCACTCCAACGGGGTTCGGCCTGGCCGCCCGTCGTCATCCATGTTCATGTGTGTGTCCCTCGGTCCGACACAGTATCAGACCTCGGCTCCGGCGATGGCGGTGCACATTGCGCTGGCGCAAAGACAGGCGACGGCAGCCGCGCCACACTGCCTTCATGAGCACGCGAACCTTCGTTGTCACACTTGTCACCCTGTCACTGGCCGCAGCCTGTGCGGCTCCCACTCCCTCGACGTCAGCCGGTGAATTCACGGTGGACGGCAAGGTCTTCGGTATGGAGGAAGCTGAAGTCTTTCATGAGGACTACACCGGACCGCCAGTCGTCGGCGACACCGTCACACTCGCGCCACACATCGCGCCGTTATCGGCTGGCAACCGGACCCACGACGTGCGGCTCGACGTGCTGGCCCGAGAGATCGACATCGCGCCTGGCGTGCGCTACCAGGCGTGGACGTTTGGAGGCACCGTGCCCGGACCGGTCATTCACGTCCGTGAGGGCGACCGCATCAATTTCGTGATGAAGAATCGTACCGACGAAGCCGTCGCCGTCACCGCACCGTCGGCCGACGCGGCCCCCTTCTTCGCGCAACTTGCCGCGGCCAACCTGCAGAACGGCCTCTCGCAGATGGCCCCCATGCAACACTCGATGGACTTCCACGCGGCCACGGTGGCGGCCGATGACAAGTGGCGCCCCATCCAGGCTGGCGAGAGCCTGCGCTTCAGCTGGGTGGCCAACTACCCCGGCGTGTACATCTACCACTGCGGCGTTCCCCCCGTGCTGCAACACGTCGCCATGGGCCAATACGGCATCGTCATCGTCTCCCCGAAGGAGGGGTATGAGACCGACGCGCAGGTGGACCGGGAATATGCCATCGTCCAGTCGGAGTTTTATCTCAAGCCCGCTGATGTGGAGCCAAACGAAGACGGCATGGTGCCGTTTGTGTTCGACATGGCCGCCGCCAATCTGAAACAGCCGTCACAGGTGTTGTTCAACGGGCACGCGCAGGCACTGACGACCCCCGCCCTGACCGCCAACGCCGGCGAACGTGTGCGCCTGTATGTGCACAACGTTGGCCCGAACGACCAGTCGAGCTTCCATGTGATTGGTGCCATCTTCGACCGCGTCTGGTACGAAGGCAATCCGGCCAACCTGTGGCGCGGCATGCAAACGGTGTTGCTCGGCGCCAGTAACGGCGCGGTGGTCGAGTTCATCGTGCCCGAGGAAGGCACCTACGTGCTGGTCGATCACGAATTCGCCGACGTGCAAAAGGGCGCCGTCGGCATGCTGAAGGCGCTGTCGCGTGACGGCACCTCGACCCGCAAGCCGGTTACCGGCGGCGGACACTAACGCATTTTTCTCTTGTTCACTTTCATGGAGGTATTGGTTATGACTCGATTGATTCCATTCACACTCGTGTTGGCGCTCACGGTGGCAGGCGCGACGACCCAGGTCGCCGCACAGGCCGGTCGCACGGTGCAGATCACCGGCAACGACTCGCTGCAGTACTCGCTGACGACGATCACGGCGAAGCCGGGCGAACGGCTCACCGTGGTGCTGCGCACGATGAGCATGCAGCCCGCGGCGCAGATGGCGCACAACTTCGTGATTCTGAAGCCGGGCGCCAACGTCGACCAGTTCGCCATGATGGCCGGCATGGCGCGTGATCACGGCTACATCCCCCCGCAGTTCAAGGATCAGATCCTGATCGCCTCAGACATGGTCGCTGCCAATGAAATGGCAAAGGCCACGTTCACGGCGCCGACCAAGCCAGGCACCTACGTGTACTTCTGCACCTATCCCGCGCACTTCAGCGGAGGGATGAAGGGGACGCTGATTGTGAAATGACGTCGGGTGTCTTTTTTAGATTTCAGCGATGCAAAAAAAGACACCCGACGTCTTTTTCTTAACCCGCCCCAACCCGGCGCAGCATCGCCACGAGATACAAGGCGTTGCACGCCACGCCAACGAAGAGCAACCCCGCAGCCATCCTGATGACTGCGGGGTTGTGCATGGTCAGTCCCCACACCAACGCAGGCACACCCACCAGCCACAGCAGGAAGATCGGCCGCGCCCACTGCGCAGACGGCAACGCGTTGGCCGACACCGCCGGGGGCGGACCCGGACGCCGATCCCAGGCCCGATACCAGAGATACATCGGCACAAGTCGCCCCTGAATGCCCACAACAATCTGTGCAAGGAAACCGACCAGACCGGCCACACCGTAGATCCACATCAGCCGCGGCGTCGACGGAGAGGGCTCCGCGAACGTCAGCCACAGGCCCGCCACGATCGCGACTGCAAGCCAGGCAAGGGCTGTATGTGTCTGCCAGGTGGACCAATCGCGGGCCGGCAACGCCGGGGGACGCGGCATCCGGTGCGCCAGCGCACCACGAATCTGTCGTACAAACACGACAAGGCCCGCGACGATGGTGGCTGCTGCGAAGGGGAGGGCGGCATGGCCCACAGGCAGCGCCAGCACAAGGCCGATCAGGCCGACTTCGATCAGCACGGCGCTCCACACCAATGCGGCGCCGGTGGGCATCGCGGCCGGCAGGAACATCGGGATCAGGCGGTACGACAAGCCGACCACCATCATGAGCACCCACCCGATCGCGGCGAGGTGCGCGTGCGCGAAGGCCATCAGCATGGGAGAGTAGGAGAGGAAGCCGGACGCCTTGTCCCACGCCACCAGTCCGCCGTACACCACAGACGCGAGCAGGTTGATGAACGCCAGCGCGATGTGCACCGAGATGGGCCACGGCACAACGGCCGTACGAAGACCACGCCACACACGCTGCGCGACCCACACAAACGCCGCGCCAATCGAGAGCGCCGACCAGGCGACGCCGTCATACTCCGCATGCCACGCGTGCCACACCAGGCCGGCGGTGCCGCCCGTGAAACTCATCGCCATCACCCAATCGACGCGTCCGACCGGCAGCGGCATGCGTAACGCCAGCGGGGCCACGATGTAGAACGCGCCCAGGATGGAGCCCGACAGCCACCCGAGCGTGAGCAGATGCACGAGCGCCACCATCTTGGGGTGCAGAAAAAACGGTCCGGGCAGTGCCGGCCACACGAACAAGGCCGCACACGCGAGTGCAAGACTCACATGTGCGGCCCCAAAATAGAAAAGCGGCAGGTTCGACGTTGGTGCCATTACCCCCCAGCACGAGCGCGAGCCAGGCCGGCGGCTCGCGGGAACAGCACATTGTTCTCCAGATGCACGTGCAGATGCATCTCCTGCTCGAGCTGTTCCAGGCCGAAGTACAACCCGCGGAAGGTCGGGCAGGCGTCGTCGGGCGGCGTAAACCCGGATGTCAGGCGGCGCATTTCGGCCAACGCGGCCCCGGCCGACGCATGTTCGGCCTCAAGCATCTCGACAGGCCCCTCGAGCCACTCCGGGGAAAGGTTGCCACCCTGCTCAAACTTCACGAGCGCCGGAAAGAGGCCGACATCCTCCTTGGCCATGTGCATCAACAACTCCTGCTGCAGGTGGCTGAACGTGCGCTGGAGCGGCAGCAACACGTCGGGAAGCCGGTCGCCATGACGACTCACGACCTTGTCGAGCATCATCGCGATGCGGGGCAGTTCCTCACGCAGCGGCACATGGTAGGTGCGCTGAATGTGCGCCACCAGGGGGCCGAGGCCCTCGGGCCAGTTTGTGTCATCCCGGTCGGTGACGGCGGCCTGAAGTTCATCCAGCAGCGCGCGGGTGTCCAGCCCCGCCGCGTCGCACGCGGCCGACAGGGACTGTTTGCCGCCGCAGCAAAAGTCGATGCCGTGGCGCTGAAACACCGCAATGGTGGCGGGTTGGTCGGTGACAAGTGTGGAAATCATGGCCTCAGTGGTGATGGACATGGGTCCAGCCTAGCGACCGGGCCAAGGTCCGTCTTTGCGCCAGCGCAACGTTCCCAGGGAAATCGCTACAATCGGCAGGATGGATTCCCGCCGCGACGCGCTGCACTCGAGGGTCTTTGACGGCCTGCCCGACACGGACCGCCAGACGTGCCTCGCGTGGGCCAGCCTCCGCGACGTGCCGGCCAACACGTGGGTGGCACGGCAGGGCGAACCCGCGACCACGTTCTGCCTGGTGGATCGCGGCGCGCTGAAGCTGCTGCAGGACACGCCGCAGGGCCAGGAACTCATCGTGCGGTTTGTCGGACCCGGCGATCCATTCGGAGGCGTGGTGGCGCTGGAGAGCGCACCGTATCCCGTCAGTGCGGTCGCCGTGGAGGCCACGCAGCTGTTCACGTGGCAGGTGGACGCCTTGCGCACGATGCTCGACACCTACCCGCTGGTGCGCGCCAACCTGATGCGCGAAATGACCGCGCACATGACTGACGCCCTCACACGGGTGCGCGAGATGACCACGCTCCGGGTGGCCGAACGCCTGGCGATCACGCTGATGCGCCTCGCACGCCAGTGCGGTCGGCAGACGCCCGACGGCATTCTGATCACACACCAGCTGACACGTCAGGAACTGGCTGACCTGATCGGAACCACGTTGTACACGGTGAGCCGCACCCTCTCGCAGTGGGAGACCGACGGCATTCTGGAAACCCAGAAACGGCAGCTGCTGATTCGTGACCCGAAGCGTTTGGCCGCCCAGCGTGGCGAGGCCTGACACCGATCACCAGCCCACCACGAGTCCGGATTTTTCACCATGAGGTTCCATGAGGATCCATGAGGAAAGGCACGTACTGGACCAACGTGGCATAGAGCGCAAGGTGACGGACGCTCGAAGAGCGGGTTGGGTGCCGCCAACGGCGGCAGATGCGGGTGGAGGACGTTCGGGAACGAAAGAGACGTCGGGTGTTCTTTGTCACGTCTCTTTCGTTCCCGAACGTCCTCCACCCGCACGGCCCGGCTTAGCCTGGCCCCCAACCCTCACGGGTCACTGACCGCCAATTGTTCATGGCCCCTCATGGGGCCTCATGGGGGATCGCTCGATTGGTTCGACCCGTGCA
>JBBQDM010000030.1:0-29934 GCA_038319675.1 Vicinamibacterales bacterium | reverse complement strand
GGATGTGGGCGACACCGAATTCCTCATCGACGAACAGGTGGACAAGTTCCGGTTCAACGAAGAGAACGAGCGCGTGTTGACCGACGGTGGGCAGCCGGCCAAGGGCCGTCCGCTGCTGCTCGGTATCACGAAGGCGTCGCTTTCGACCGACTCGTTCATTTCGGCGGCATCGTTCCAGGAGACCACCAGGGTCCTCACCGAGGCGTCCATCTCGGGCAAGATGGACTACCTGCGCGGCCTCAAGGAAAACGTCACCATGGGCCGTCTCATCCCGGCCGGCACCGGCTTCGATGTCTCCCGCGACGTGCGGATCGAAGCGGACGGCCTGTCCGCCGTAGCTGCGCAGCAGCGAAGGCGGAAGCCGCCGCCGCCACCGCCACCGACGGCGGAGGAACTCGAGATGCAGCGGGAGATGGACGACCTCACCGACGCGGACTACATGTTCCGCGACGACGTCGACTAGGCACCAACAGTACGGAGGCGCCGGGCTTCAGCCCGGAGCACTCGATCGTTCACGGGCGCGGAGGGGACACCTTCCGCGCCCGTTTTGTTTGCTCGGCTGTTGTTCTCGTGGTCATGGGCGCATGCCTGTGTGACACTGATGCGGTGGCCAGCCCATGAACCCCCGCCCCCAGATTTCCGACACGTGTGAAGAGCTGCGCGATCTGCGGTGGCGTCGTGAGGGCACCCGGCAGGTCGAAACGGTGACCGAGGCCGAGCGGTTCATCGAGCAGGTGGGATTTGCCGCCTGCCTGACCGATTCCCGTCGCCCGGGGCCGTCCCTGTATGTGGCGGTGTGCGGGCGGCGAGACGCCGTGATGCCGCGTAACGTGCAGAAGGACCCGGAGTCGTCCCTGACGTGGCAGCTCAAGGATGAAGTGGTTCGTCGCGGGCACATCTACTACGGGAAGTTGCCTCGCGGGAAGACGATGTTCATGGCGCCCCGGATGGTGCCGTGGTTCCACGCGATCTGGGGCATGCGTCGCGCGGACGAGCGCACGCGCCTGAGCCGTGATGCGCAGGCGATTCTTGCGGTGCTCCGGCAGGAGTGGGAGATGGCCACCTCCGACCTGCGCGAGGAGTCCGGCGTGGTGGACCGCAAGGCGTTCACCAGAGCCATCGACGAACTGCAAGCGGCCATGATCGTTGTGCCCAGCGACGTCGTCTACTTGCCGAAGTTCACGTACATCTGGACGCTCGCAGTCGGGCGTTTTCCGGACGCGTTGCGCAAGCGTGTACGCCGCGACGTGGCGCTTCGTGAGATTGCCCGGTGTTTTCTTGAGCACGCCGGGATGACCGTGCCGGGCGAACTGGCTCGAGTCACAGGTCTCTCCAGGGCGGATGCCGGCCTCGGGAACCGGGCACTTGTCGCCGAAGGGGTCGCGACGACGCCGGCCAGAGGCGTGTATATGCTTTCACAGGTGAGGGACTGAGCGCGTGGCGAAACTGCGATCACTGGTGCTGGTGTTGGGCGACCAGCTGGATGTGGAGGCCGCGGCCTTCGACGGCTTCGATGCGGCACATGACCGCGTGTGGATGGCCGAGGTGGCGGAGGAGTCCACGCACGTCTGGGCATCCAAGCCGCGTATCGCCATGTTCCTGGCGGGCATGCGCCACTTCGCGCAGGCACTGCAGGATGCCGGCCGACCCTTGGAATACACGCGGCTGGATGACCAGCACAACCGTGGCTCGCTGGCGGCCCAGCTCCGCGTCGACATCGCGGCGCTGAAACCTGCGCAACTCGTCATGACGATGCCGGGAGACTGGCGGGTGCTGCAGGCGCTGAAGGCTGTGGCTGCTGAGACGGGCGTGCCGCTGGACGTGCGCGAAGACCGGCATTTTTTCACCACGGTGAGCGAGTTCGCCGCCCACGCCAAGGGTCGCAAGCAGTTGCGCATGGAGTTCTTTTATCGCGAGCAGCGCCGTCGCCACGATGTGCTGATGGATGGTGCGGAGCCGTGCGGTGGGCAGTGGAACTTCGACGCCGACAATCGCGAGCCCTTTCCCAAGACGGGCCCGGTGGATGTGCCGGCCCGCAGCCGCTTCGAGCCCGATGCGCTGACGAGAGACGTGCTGACGATGGTGCAGGCGCGGTTTGCCGCACATCCTGGCCGTCTGGAGAGTTTTGCCTGGCCTGTCACGCGGCCACAGGCACTCGAAGCGCTGCAGACGTTCATCACAGAGCGGCTGCCACACTTCGGCGAGCATCAGGACGCGATGTGGCCCGGCGAGCCGTGGCTGTACCACGCGCACATTGCGGCGGCGATGAATCTGAACCTGCTCCGTCCGCGCGAGGTGGTGGAGGCGGCCGTCGCCGCCTACCGCGCAGGCCATGCCCCCCTGGCGGGTGTGGAGGGATTTGTGCGCCAGATTCTGGGCTGGCGCGAGTATGTGCGCGGCATCTACTGGACGCAGATGCCTGACTATCTGCAGCGGAACACGCAGCACGCGCAGCAGCCGCTGCCTGCCTGGTTCTGGACCGGCGACACCGACATGGCCTGCCTGCGCGACGTCATTACGCAGACGCTTGAGCATGGGTACGCGCACCACATCCAGCGACTGATGGTCACCGGCCTCTACACGCTGTTGCTGGGTGTGGAGCCGCAGCAGGTCCATGCCTGGTATCTGGCGGTGTATGTCGATGCGGTGGAGTGGGTGGAGTTGCCCAACACTCTGGGCATGAGTCAATACGCCGACGGCGGCGTGATGGCCAGCAAGCCCTACATCGCCACCGGCAAGTACATCGCCAGGATGAGTCCGTACTGCAAAGGCTGCCGGTACGACCCGACACAGCGAACGGGGGCCACGGCCTGTCCATTCACCACGCTCTACTGGGATTACCTGCTGCGACACGAGGCCACGCTCTCGCGCAACCCGCGCATGGCGCTGCAAGTGAAGAACCTTGCGCGACTGGACGCCGCCGAGCGGCAGGCGGTGGCGGCACTCGCCGGGCGTCTCCGCGGCTGAGTTCCTCGACGGACCCAACCCTCAGCCGGGCAGAGGGTCCCAGAGTGAAAACGGGTATAGTGGCGGCAGGACGCAACTATTGCCTGGAGATATTCCCTATCGCCTGATGTTTGAGGACAACCCTCAGCCGATGTGGATGTACGACCGCGAGACGCTGGCGTTTCTTGCGGTGAACAACGCGGCGATGCATCTCTACGGCTACACCCGCGAGGAATTCCTCGCGATGACCATCAAGGACATCCGGCCACCCGAGGATGTGCCCGCGCTGCTCAAGGCGGTCGCGGCGGTGGACAGCGGGTACACGCCTCCGGATCAGTGGCGCCACGCCAAGAAGGACGGCACGATCATCCAGGTTGAGATCACGTCGCACACCATCGACTTCACCGGTCGGGCCGCCGAACTGGTCATGGTGCGCGACCTCACCGCCTGGCAGCATGCGGAGGCACGCGTCCTGCACCTGAACAGGGTCTACGCGGTGCTGAGTGAGATCAATCAGGCGATTGTCCGGGAACGGGACACGAGCACCCTGCTGGCCGATGCCTGCCGCATCGCGGTCGAGAAAGGCCGTTTTCTCATGGCCTGGGTGGGCGTGGCTCCGCCGGGAGGGGGACCGCTCGAGATCGCCGCGCACGCGGGCGCGGATGCCGGCACCCTCGAGGTCCTGCAGGGGCTCATCGACGCCGATCCCCCAGGGGGCTGTGTCTTCACGCGCGAGGCCCTTGAGACAGGCACGGTCCGCATCTGTCACCACATCGACGATGCCCCGGACGCGGCCAACTGGCGCGCCGCAGCACTGACCCGCGGGTATCACTCCATGGCCGCGTTTCCCCTGCGGACAGGACCGGAGGTCACTGGTGTCTTCAACCTCTATGCCGCGGAGTCCGGCTTCTTTACCCAAGACGAAGTGACGCTGCTCGACGAGCTGGCGCACGACATCAGTTTTGCTCTTGAAGTGGCCCGCCGCGAAGCCGCTCGCCACGCGGCGGACGCCCGCAGCGCCACCCAGCGCGCCGCCCTGATTGCGCTCACGGCCCAGCACGGCACCGCCGAGGACGGCATGGTGCAGGAACTCCGCCAGATTCTCGAGGTGGCGGCTGAGACGCTCCGTGTGGCACGAGTCAGCGTCTGGCGATACCGATCCGACCGAGCGGCGATCGAATGCCTCGACCTGTTTGATGCGGGGGATGTTCAGCACTCCAGCGGTGCCGTCCTTGAGGCCCGGATACACCCGGGGTATTTCGCCGCACTCGCTCGCGAAGAAGTCATCGCCGCCGACGACGCCGTCACGGACCCGCGTACGCGTGAATTTGCCGACGAATACCTGCGCCCACTCGGTATCGGTTCGATGCTCGACGTGCCGACCACGGTCGGAGGCGTGCGGGACGGGGTGCTGTGTCACGAGCATGTGGGCGGCCCACGCCGGTGGACCGAAGACGAGCAGACGTTCGCCGTGGCCGTCGGCAACCTGGTGTCACTCACCCTCGAACGCGACGTGCGTCGCCAGGCCGAAGATCGGTTTCGCGAACTGGCGGAGACCATCGAGGATGTGTTCTGGGTCACTGATGCCCGCAAGAGCCGCATGTTGTATGTAAGTCCGGGCTTTGCGCGCATCTGGGGACGCCCGCCGCAGAGTCTCTATGACTCGCCCATGTCCTGGGCTGAATCGATTCATCCCGAGGATCGTGCGCGCGTCGTGATGGCCGCAGCGACCGAGCAGACAACGGGCACCTACGACGAGGAGTATCGCATCGTGCGCCCGGATGGCACCGTGCGATGGATTCGCGATCAGGCGTTCCCGGTGCGCGACGCGGGGGGACGCGTGTTGCGGGTGGTCGGTGTAGCACGCGACATCACGGAGCAGTACGAACTGGAGAAACAGTTCCGCCACGCGCAGAAGATGGAGGCGGTCGGCCAGCTGGCCGGCGGGGTGGCGCATGACTTCAACAACATTCTGACGGCCATCCAGTTCAACGCCTCCCTGCTGCAGTCCACCGAGGACCTGCCCGCCGAGGCGGCCGAGTGTGCCCGCGACATCGAAGACGCGGTGCAACGCGCCGCTGGACTGACGCGACAGCTGCTGACCTTCAGCCGCAAGCAGGTCATGCAGAAGCGGTATCTGGATCTGAATTCGATCGTGACGGAAATGACCACGATGCTGCGGCGCATCATCGGCGAGGACGTCGTCGTCGATGTGCAGTGCACCACGGATGTGTTGCCCATTCACGCCGACCCCGGCATGATCGAACAGGTGCTGATGAATCTGGCCGTCAACGCCCGCGATGCCATGCCTGCCGGCGGCACCGTGTTTATTGAGACATCGGCCGCGCTCGTGCAGGGGGTGCTGCACGCGCGATTGTCGGTACGCGACACGGGCACCGGCATCCCGCCAGAGGTTCAGGCACGAATCTTTGAGCCGTTTTTCACGACCAAGGGCGCCGGCCGTGGCACAGGGCTGGGTCTCGCCATGGTGCACGGCATCGTCGAGCAACATCACGGCGTCATCGCTCTTGACAGCGTTGCGGGCCGTGGCACGACGTTCACCGTGTGTGTGCCCTGCGTGTCTGCCGCCGCGCTCGACGACACCGGGCCGTCGGCGACCGCGGCATTCCATTCACCCGAGGCCGATGGCCAACTGATCCTTGTGGTCGAGGACGAGGCGGGTGTGCGGCAGCTGATCAGTACGATTCTCACGCGCGCCGGGTATCGTGTGCTGGTGGCCGAACATGGCGTGGCCGCGCTCGCGCAGTGGGCGGCGCACAAGGACACCATTGCGCTTGTGCTGACCGACATCGTGATGCCGGAAGGCATGACCGGGGTGGACCTGGCGCGGGCCATCCACCGCGACTCGGCCTCGTGCCCGATTGTGTTTACCAGCGGCTACGCGCCGGAAGCCGCCACGGAGCAGGTGGAATTGGTCGAGGGGGTGAACTTCCTCCCGAAGCCACTGACCGCGGCGCGATTACTGACTGTGGTGGGTCGGGTGCTCGGAGCGGCGGGTACGGACTGAGTTCACGGCCGCGCTCGACGGCGCCAGGCGGCGCAGTCGCGAACGGTCGCACCGTGTCTGTTGATCAGGCCCGGCGCGTGATCGCGAAGTAGATCACCGACCCGCTGACAATCGTCACCACGGCGGCGAGTAATTGCATGGGCTCGCGCGACCCGGCCATGCCGGCCAACACCAGCGTCACCACCACGTAGAACAGCGGTGTGAACGGGTAGCCGGGCACCGAAATCGCCGCACGGCCCTCCCGCTTGGCGATCACAAACAGTGACGCGACCGACAAGGCGGCACTGATCGAGAGGGTGAGCCCCAGGTAGCCCAGCAACCCCCGGAGGTCCGACAACAAGATCAGCAGGATGGCCAATGCCGCCTGCCCAAGGATCGCGCCTGTCGGTGCCTGGGTGCCGCTGAACCGGAAGACTCCCGGCAGCACACCGTCCTCAGCCATGCGGGCATACACGCGCGGGCCCGCCATGATGAGCGAGAAGACGGACGTGATCAGCGCGATGACGATGATGATCCGGATGGCGAGCGCCGCCGTGTCGCCGCCGATCGCCTGAGCCGCTGCGGCGGCTACATCCTCGCGACCCACCACCGCATCAAACGACGGCAGATACACAAACGCCGCATTCAGCGCGACGTACAACACCGTGACGATGAGTGTGCCGATCCAGAGGGCGCGAGGGGCATTCCGCTCGGCGTCCTTCGCTTCGCCGGCCACATAGACTGCCGCGTTGAAGCCCGAGTAACTGAGTGAGATCCAGACCAGCGAGCCCGCAAAGGCGGTCAACGAAAAGGCCGAAGCGACCGGTGGCGCAGGGGCGGCGCCTTCCGTGAAGGCCACGAATGCGGCAAACAGCAGAAACCCCGAGAGCAGCAACATCTTGAGGACGACCGCCACGTTCTGGGTGACCGCGCCGGTCTGTACCTTGACGCCATGGAGCAAGGCCGCCACCAGGACGACCGCGCAGGCGAAGACCCCCGCCGGCAACCAGTCGGGCCGGGTCGGCATCGCATAGGTTTCAAGCGTGAGCGCGGCAAAGGCGATCGCGCCGGTGAACCCCGCGAGCAGTGATACCCATCCAGCAATGAAGCCGGCCACAGGATGGATGACGCGCGAGAGGAACAGATACTCGCCGCCGGACTCCGTCATCCGGCGCACCAGGCCCCCGTAGCTGAGGGCACCACTCAGGGCGATCAGGCCCCCCACAATCCACGCGGCGATGACACGGTTGGCGGAACCGAGATCGCCCAGCGCGAATCCTGATGTCGTGAAGACGCCGGCGCCGACCATGTTGGCGATGATGAGACAGACCAGGGAAAACAGCCCGAGCGTTTTGATGTGGGTCACGTTGGGATTATACGGGTCGGGATGGTTGTTACATCGGGAAGCGGGCGCCGTCTTTGACCACGTCGGCAGCGTCGAGTTCACGATTGGTGTGATTGAGGTGGATGAACCAGAGCTGTGCGCGGCGACCGGCGAACAACGCGCGGGTGACGGGCATGAGGGGGTGCGGGATATCGGCAATCGACCGGCCTGGAATCTCGTCGGCTGACGCAAATGTGCCATCGATGAACGCGTAGTCCGCCTGATCGGCCAGTGCGCCGATGTCGCGCTCCCACTTCGACCACTGATCGATGTCGGGGATGAACAGCGCGGAGTGACGTGGCCCTTCGATCAGATACCCCACCGTGTCGGTGAACTCGTCGCGATGCGGCACCAGAAACGCGGTGACGCGGAGTCCCTCGGCGAGTGTCACGGCCTGATCGGGCACGAGCGTCGTCGGCACAATGTTGCCCAAGGTCACCAGCTGGTTCCAGGGCCCGTTCGTCGACAGAAACGACGTCATGCGTGCTGTGCCATACACGGGCATTTGTGAGGCACTGATGGACTCGCGACCCAGATACATCAAACCGGTGTAGTGCCCAATGTGGCCGTGGGTCAGGAAGATGCCGTCGGGCAGATCGCCACCGGTGAGTGACGTGACCTGAGAGGGCAGGTCAGGTGTGGCGTCGAAGAGATACGCGCGACCGGTGCCGCGGTGTACGAGTCCGAGGCTGGAGACACGTTCAATCGGCCGCGCGCCGCTGCGCCGCTCGACACACACATCCTGCTCACATCCCAGTTGTGGCGACCCGGCATCCTGCGCGACCCCCAGAACCACCAGCTCCCATCCGTCAGGCGGTGTCGCAGGCTGGGCCGTCGGCTCGGCGGGTTGGCCGCCGCAGGCAGACACGATCGCAAGGGAGCAGACAGCAAGGAGTCGGAGCATGGATGTGCGGGCCATCCTACCCGGGAATCATCGTGGAATCACCCCGGCGGCGCGGGCCTTCGCAAACAACGCGTCCACTGCCGCACGTCCTTCTGTACCGAGGTCCACGGAGTACTGGTTCACGTACAGGTCAATGTGTTTGAACATCACTTCATCGTTCATGTCCTGCGCATGAGCGCGTACGTAGGGGAGTGTGACGTCGCGGTGAGCGAAGGCGTACTCGACGCTGCGACGCAACACGCGATCCATGGTGGCGCGCACGTCCTCGGAGAGGGAGCGGCGCATGACGATCGCGCCCAAGGGGATGGGGTGGCCCGTGGTGCCTTCCCAATATTCGCCGAGGTCCACGATCTTGCGCAGACCTCGCGTTTCATAGGTGAATCGGTTTTCGTGAATGATGAGTCCCGCGTCGTATCGCTCGTCCTGTACGGCAGACTCGATCTCTGAAAAGACCATCGGCGTAGTGTTCGTGGCCGCAGGGAAGGCGAGGCCGAGCAGCAGGTTGGCCGTCGTGAACTTGCCGGGAATCGCGATGCGCAAGGCCCCGCCCGCGACTTCCTCACTCGTGATCGGCCGTTTTGAGATGAGCAGCGGTCCGCAATTCCAGCCAAGCGCACTGCCGGCCGAGAGCATCGCATAGGTGTCGGTGCAGTACGCGTACGCGTGGTAACTCAGCTTCGTCACGTCGGTGCGGCCTTCAAACGCGTCTCGGTTCAGCGCCTCGACGTCGGCCAGCCGCACGTCAAACTCCAATCCTTCAAGGTCGATGCGGCGATGGACGATCGCATCGAACATGAAACAGTCGTTGGGGCACGGTGAGAAGGCAAGCGTGAGAGTCATCGATGTGTCAGTCCGAGTAAATCAACATAGGGGAGGTGTCCCGTTACGTGCAGTAGAGCGATTCACCATGAGGTTCCATGAGGATCCATGAGGAAATACGCGGGCGGTGACACGTGAGGGTTGGGGGCCAGGCGAAGCCTGGCCGTGCGGGTGGAGGATGGTCGTGAACGAAATGACGTCGGGTGTCTTTTGTTGCATCGCAGAAACCTAAAAAAGACACCCGACGTCATTTCGTTCACGACCATCCTCCACCCGCAGCTGCCGCCTCTGGCGGCACCCAACCCGTGTCACGGACAGGGATACGGGTCTTCTGCATTTCTTCACGGTCTTCATGACCTTCATGGTGAAAAAATCCGTTCTCACGTTGGTCCCAACCACTCCTGCAGCAACGCAGCCGTGGTGTGCTCGAGGGCGGCGAGTGCTTCCGGCAGCTGCCAGGCGTCGCGATTGCGACGCTCCACATGGTTGGAGACAGCACGCACCTGTGCGAACGGCACACCGGCGATCAGGCACGCGTACATAAACGCGGCACCTTCCATGCTTTCCACTTGCGGATGATGGCGCTCGACCACCGCGGCAATCGACGCGTCGTCGCCATGCACGGTGTTGACGGTGATGCCGGTGACCTCGGGCAGGGCCTTGAGCACTGACGAGGGCGGCGGTGCCCTGTTGATCAGTTGACCGTTCGTGAAGGGCACTTCGTCCGGGGGCACCAGCCCCAGCACGTTGGCCGGGATGAATGTGGGGCCGTCCTCAACGCCGAGTTCTGCGAGACGGTCGGAGGTGATGTGGACGACGGAGGCGAGTGGGAGGGCACGATCGAAGGCCCCACAGACGCCAATGTTGAGGGCAAGATCCCAGGGCGACTGTGCAAGCGCTCGTGACACGTGCGCGGCGGTGGCGACCATGCCCACCCCGGTGACCAGTACTTCCACGGGATGTCCGGGCGTGGAGAGCCGCGCCACTGCTGCACATTCGCCGGGCGTGGCGGCGACCACCAGAACACGCATGACGTGATCCTACCGTTTCCGGGTATCATCACGCCCGTCAAGACCAAACAGGAGGGTGACCCATGGTACGGCGACTGCGGGATTTACGGCGTGGTGTTCTGGGAGTGGCGTTGGCGGGTGTTGTGGCGGCCTGTGGGGCGGACTCGACGTCCGACCAGTGGCGTGGGATCAACGGCGACGAACGGTCCACCAGGTATGCACCACACACCGACATCGACGGTTCGAACATCGGCAGCCTGCAGGTGGCGTGGGAATGGAAGGGCGCCGAAGCGCCAGTGGATCTGGGCGGCGAGACGTTACCGCGCAACCTGCCGATTTACGCCGACGGCAAACTCTTCACGACCGCCGGACCCAAACGCACGGTGGTGGCGCTCGATCCCGCCAGTGGCAAAACCCTCTGGTCGTTTCAGGAGCCCGAGACTTTCCGGTGGGATTATTCGATGCGCGCCAGCCACGGCAAGGGCGTGGCCTATGCCGAGGTCGACGGCCGGGGCGTCGTCTACATCGTCTCGCCGGGGTTCTTCCTGCATGCGCTTGATGCCGACACGGGTCTGCCGCTGGAAGGGTGGGGCGCCGCCGTGCCGCTGCCCGGCTTTCCGACCACGGGGTCGGTGGACATGGTCAAGGACCTCATCAAGGGCTGGGAGCCGTGGGAGTCGCGCAACGAAACCTACGATGCGAACATCGGCATCCCGATTGAGATCGGGTACATCACCAACTCGTCACCCCCCATCGTGGTGAATGGGGTGGTGGTGGTCGGCAACTCCGCCGAGCAGGGCTACAACCAGACACGCATCGAAAATGTGCCGGGCGACATTCTCGGCTACGACGCGAAGACCGGGGCGTTCCTGTGGAAGTTCCACGTGTTGCCCCGGCCGGGTGAGTTCGGCCACGAGACGTGGGAGAACGATGCGTGGCGCACCACCGGCGACATCTCCTCGTGGGCGCCGTTGTCGGCCGACCCTGAACGTGGACTGGTCTACATCGGCACCAACGGGGCGACGATGGATTTTTACGGGGGATTCCGGCCGGGTGACAATCTGTTCAGTACGACGTTGCTCGCACTGGATGTGAAGACGGGCAAACGGGTGTGGCATTCGCAGTTGGTACGCCACGACATCTGGAATTACGACAACCCGGTCGCGCCGGTCCTGCTTGACGTGAACGTCGGTGGTCGGACAGTGCCGGGTGTGTTTCAGGCGACGAAGCAGGCGTTCCTCTATTCGTTCAACCGCGAGACCGGTGAACCGATCTGGCCGATGGAGGATCGGCCGGTGCCGCAGTCGAAGGTGCCCGGAGAGAAACTCGCCGCCACGCAGCCGTTTCCGACACGGCCTGCGGCGTACGATCTGCAGGGCCGCGACGAGAGTCACCTGATCGACTACACCCCGGAACTGCGTGCACGAGCGCTCGCGCTGGCGGAAGAGAACGGGCTCTTTAATCCGTTCTTCAATCCGCCGGTCGAACGCGGGAATCCCGAGGGCAAGACACGATTCCAGTACTGCCCTGGCGACATCGGTGGAGTGAACATTACCGGCCCACCGGCGGCTGACCCGACGGCTGGCGTAATCTTTATCACGTCGACCAGTGGCTGTGGCAACCGGCTGCTGATTCCGGGCGAGGAGCGGGACCCGACCATCGAACGTCCCACCGGCACGACCATCGTGGACTGGACGCCAGGCCGTGGCGAGGGCGCACCCTCCAGCGTCGAGGGGTTGTCGATCTGGAAGGGCCCGTACGGCCGCATCGTGGCGATCGACCTCAACACCGGGGAGCACCTGTGGACCGTGCCCAACGGTGAGGCGCCGGATGCCGTGCGCAATCACCCGCTGCTGCAGGGGCTGAATGTGCCGGACCCTGGTCGCTCCGGTCACTCCGCGATGTTGGCGACGCCGACCGCGCTGTTTGCCACGGGCCTGACCAGCGACAACCAGCCGCACCTGTTTGCGATCGACAAAAAGACCGGACGCCGCCTGGGCCAGGTCGCCACGTCGCAGCGTGGGGAATACGGGATCATGACCTACGTACACGCCGGCAAGCAGTACATCGTGCTGCCGGTCACCGGCGGCTACATCACGCTGGCGTTGCCCTGACGGGGCTGCGCCTCACTGGCGGGGAGCAGAGCGTTTCACCATGGAGGGCATGGAGTTCCATGGAGAAATCAAGATGCCTTGTGGGGCGCCGTTTGTGTCACGGGTTGGGTGCCGCCAAAGGCGGCAGCTGCGGGTGGAGGGAGGTCGTGAACGAATACGCCGCATGAATTACGAACGGCGCATTCGTTCACGACCTCCCTCCACCCGCACGGCCAGGCTTTCGCCTGGCCCCCAACCCTCGCGGGTCACTGACAGGCATTCCTCCATGGTCCTCCATGACCCCCATGGTGAATGCTCTTGCGTCACCGCACCGGTTGTCCGTCCAGCGAGAGCATCACTGGCGCACCGAGGCCCAACGCCGAGAGGCGCGCGGCCTGGGTGCGCGCGTCGCCGACAACGAGCCAGACCATCTCGCCGGTCTTGAGATACGTGTTCGATAGTTCCCGTACACGGTCGACGGTCATGTCGCGCACGATGCGCTCGCGCTGCAACACGTAGTCAGCAGGGAAGCCGTACTGGCTCATGTTGGAGAGCAGGCCGATCTTCGCGCCGGCGGCTTCAAACGCCCGTGCATTCGCCCGCAGCAGGAAGCCCTGCGTCGTCTCCAGATCCGCGGCGTCAAACCCGGGGCCATGCGCCTCAACAATGGACTTGATTGTCTGCAGCGCTTCGAGGGTCACGTTGGAGCGCACGGATGATCCGATCTGGAACGGGCCCGGCAGGTTCGTGCCACTGAAGCCGGAGTTGATCCCGTAGGTATACCCACGCTGTTCGCGAAGGATCAGCGTGAGCTCCGACGCAAATCCACCGCCGCCGAGGCGGAAGTTCATCACCGACGCCGGGTAATACGCCTCGTCAGTCTCCGCGAGGGCGAGATACCCAATGCGCACGACCGACTGACTGCTGTTGGGCACGTCCACGAAGTAGAGGCCTTTGGCCGCAGGGTTGCGCACGGGCGCGGCAGGCAGCGGTACCGTGTCGCCCTTCCAGCGCGACGCGAGCCCGGCCAGCGGCTGTGTCGCCTCAGCCTGGGTCACGGCACCCACCACATGGAACGCGGCCATCGCCGGCGTCAGGGCGCGCGCGTGATACGCCTTCAGCGCATCAATCGTGATTCGGTCGATCGAAGCGAGCGTTCCGAGCGGCGTGCCGGCGAGGATGTGGTCTCCATAGAGCAGACGATTAAACGCGTCGGCAGCGATGGCCGTCGGATTGGCCGTGCGCTGCCGCAGTGCGTTGCGGACCCGCTGCCGCGCCAACTCGAACTGCTCGGGATCAAACCGGGGTTCAAGCAGGATCTCTTCAGCGAGGGCGATCGTCGCGGCGTAATTGCGGGCCAGGGCGCGGCCCGACACCACGAAATACTGTCCACTCGCCGACACATTGATGGTGGCGCCCAGCAAATCGATGGCCTTCTCGAGTTCCTCAGGAGTCCGTTTCGCCGTACCCTGCGTCATCGTCTCCGCAAGCAGGTTGGCGACACCGGGCAGCGCGGGGTCATCCAGCAACTGTCCACCCTTGAGTCGCAACTCAAACTGCACAAGCGGCACTTCGCGATCATCGATGCCGAGCACCTGCAGGCCGTTGTCGAGACTTGTGCGCCAGACGGTGGGGGCCGACAGTGACGGCGACGTGCCGAAGGGTGGTTCCACCGAGCGGTCGAATGCCGACGGCGTGCGCGTCTCGCCGCGTTGCACCTCGGCCAGCTCGGCTTCCGCGCCCATGACGATGGGTTCCTCGACCACGGAGGCCAACTGCGAACTGGCAAGCGCCAGTGCGGACTGGCCGCGTGGCACGAAGCTCGCGGCGACCGACGGCTGGCCCTTGATGTACTTCTCGTAGACGCGCATGACGTCGGCGGCCGTCACCCCGAGCTGACGCTCCAGGTCCTCAGGACCAAACCCGGGATCGCCGGCGAAGATGCTGTAGTCCGCGAGTTGGAAGGCCTTGCCCAGCACGGAACCGAGGCCCCCATAAAACTGCGTTTCGTATCCGGCCTTGACCCGTTCCAGTTCATCAGCGCGGACGCCCTGTGTTTCGAAGCGGGCGAACGCCTTGGTGATGGACGCCTGCACGGCGTTCAGGTTGGTGCCGTCAAAGGCACGCACCTGCAGGGTGAAACGCCCCGCCAGTTCGCCGGGTTGATTGCCGGCAGACACACCTGGCGCCACTTTGTCCTCGGTGACCAGGACTTCGTAGAACGGCGTGGACTTGCCCTGTGTCAGCAGGGCGGCCAACGCGTCGAGTGCGTAGGCGTCCGGATGGAAGCGCGGCACCGATGGCCACGCGACGGTGAGTTGGGGCACACGCGCGAAGTTGTCCTCGTGGTGCAGCCGGACCGATTCGGTCAGTCGCACGGCCGGCGGTTCAGGCGTCGTCGGTTTCTCGGAGCGGGGAATTTCTTCGAAGTAGCGCTGAATCCACGCCTTCGTCTTGGCCACGTCGATATCGCCCGCGACCACCAATGTGGCGTTCTCCGGGCCGTACCAGCGCTGGTGGAACTCCACCACATCGGCGAGGGTCGCGTTGTCGAGGTCTTCGAGTGAGCCGATCACCTGCCAGCGATACGGATGGCCCTGCGGATACAGCGCGCGGTCGATGACGTCGCTGACATGTCCGTACGGCTGGTTGTCCACGCTTTGCCGCTTCTCGTTTTTGACGACCTGTTTTTCCTTGGTCACCACCGAGTCGGTGACGGTGTTGATGAAGTAGCCGAGTTTGTCAGCTTCGGCCCACAGCGTCTTCTCCAGTCCGTCGGTCGGCACCACCTCAAAGTAGTTGGTGCTGTCGCGGCTGGTGGAGCCGTTCGTCGAGCTGCCGATGCGTGTCATGAGGCGGTCAAGACCGCCGGGACCAAGATTCTCGGAGTCGAGAAAAAAGAGATGTTCGAACAGATGCGCAAATCCGGTGCGCCCCGGCACCTCGCGCGCCGAGCCGACGTGGAAGGTCATCGCCACAGCGGCGATGGGATCGGAGCGGTCCACATGGAGCACCACCGTCAGGCCGTTGGCGAGTTGGTACCGCTCAAATGGGATATCGGCGGCGCTCTCGGTGTCGCCACCACACCCGGCCACGATCAGCCCCATCATCAACACGGCACCCATTCCGAATCCTGTCAGTCGTCTGCGCATACGTGGCTCCTTTACGAGGAGAGTCTATCGCGACTGTGCTACCGTCTCGGCCATGCAGGCACGGATCGCACTGGCCCTGATCGTCGTGAGCGGTGTCATGGCTGGCGCGCAGTCGGCGTCGCTGCCGGCGACGCCGTTGGCGTACGGGCAACTGACAGCGACGTTCGCGGGGGATGGCACATTCACCCTTGGCGGCGGAGGATGGCCGTCGCTGGCCGGCACGTGGAAAGCCGCCAATGGTGAGGCGGAGTTTGTCCTCACGAAGCCCCCGGAGGGCTGTGCGGATCCGGGACGCTTCCGGTATCGCATTGACGGTCGCATGGTGCGTTTTGCACTGGTCGCGGACACGTGCATGCCGCGCCGCATGATGTTGACCGACAGTGTGTGGCTGCCCGTCGGCGAGAAGCCCGCCATTCCCCCTCGCCTCATCGTCCGTTCCGGACCAGACACGCCGCCAGCCTTGCCCGCGGCCACGTCGGCCGAGGGGAGTTGGCCGTCGTTCCGCGGCCCTGTCGCCTCGGGCGTGGCCGATGGGCAACATCTGCCCGACACCTGGGATGGGCCGAGCGGAGAGCACATCCTGTGGCGCACGCCTGTTCCCGGTCTCGGACACTCAAGTCCGGTGGTGTGGGGCGACACGATCTTTGTGACCACCGCCGTGAGCAGTCGAGGCGGCGCGACCTTCAGGCCCGGACTGTACGGCGATGGCGATGCGTCCGACGACCGGTCGTCGCATCAATGGAAGCTGCTGGCGATCGACACGCGAACCGGAACGCTGAAGTGGGACCGTGTGGCAGTGGAGGGCGAACCGCTCGACAAACGGCACATCAAGTCCACCTACGCCAGTGCGACGCCGGCAACCAACGGACAGGTCGTGGTCGCCACCTTCGGGTCGATGGGTGCGCATGCATTCGACCTGGCTGGCAACCTGGTGTGGCGTGTGAACTACGGGCGCATCAATCTGGGCGCGTACGACTTGCCGTCGTGGGAGTGGGGGGCCGCCAGTTCGCCCATCATTTGGAACAACCTCGTCATCCTGCAGGTGGATACGCACGCCGATTCGTTTCTGCTCGCACTCAACGCGACGACGGGCGAGACCGTGTGGAAGACCGACCGTGAAGAGATTCCGTCGTGGGGAACTCCCACTGTGGCGGACACCCCCGCCGGTCCGGTGCTGGTCACCAATGCGTCGAACTTCATCCGTGGATACGACCCGCGCACTGGCAAGGAGCTGTGGCGCATCGGTCGCAGTTCGAAGATCACCGCCCCGACGCCCATCTTCGCGGACGGTGTGTGGGTGGTGGCCAGCGGTCGTGCGCCTGAACGCCCGATCTTCGTCGTGCGGCCGGACGCGGCGGGTGACCTCACCCTGTCGCCTGACGAAACCTCCAACAGCGGTGTGGCCTGGAGCAAGACGGCCCGCGGTCCCTATATGCCGACGCCGTTGGTGTATCGAGGCCTGTTATATGTGCTGGCGAACAATGGCGTGTTTGATGCCTACGATCTCGCGAGCGGCAAGGAGATCTATCGCCAGCGACTGCCCGACGTGGGCAGTGGGTTCAGTGCATCCCCGGTGGCCGCTGATGGCAGGATCTACCTGACCAGCGAAGACGGCGAGGTCCTGGTGGTTGCCGCAGGGCCTGAGTTTTCGCATATCGCCACCAATTCGATGGGCGACCTGTTGATGGCCACACCCGCGCTGTCACAAGGGGTGATGTATGTGCGCGGCGCGGCCACACTGTTTGCCGTCGCCCGGACCAAGACCCCATAAGGGCACACGCCGGTAGGGCTAGCCCGGATTCTTCGCCATGAGGATCCATGAGGAAATGCCTGTCGTCGGTCGACGAGGCACGGAGCGCAACCATACGGACGCGCGGGGAGCGGGTTGGGTGTCGCCAGAGGCGGCAACTGCGGGCGGCGGGTGGACGCGAACGAAAAAGACGTCGGGAGGCTTTTTCGACTGAGATGGAGCGGAAAAGCCTCCCGACGTCTTTTTCGTTCGCGTCCACCCTTCGCCCACACGGCCAGGCTACGCCTGGCCCCCAACCCTCACGCATTTCCTCATGGATCCTCATGGAACCTCATGGTGGATCGCTCTGCTGCCGGGCCAGCAGAGCGCGCGCCGACGTTGATGAATAAAGCAGGCTAGAGGGCTCGGTTCTGCTAGGCTGTGCCGCATGTCTGACGGACACGGTGCCGACCCTGACGACCGCGAGCATCCGGCACTCGAGCCGGGGGAACGTGTCGAGGAGCTTCACACGGACCCGGTGGGTGACATCCTGCACGATCTCAACAATGTGCTTGCGCCGATTCTGCTGTCGGTGGCCCTGCTCAAGGAGGGGGAGTCAGACCCCGACACACTCGAGACCCTCGACACCATTGAGTCGTCTGCGCAACGGGGCGCGGCGCTCGTGCGTCAGGCACTCGCCCTCGCACCCCAGCGCGACGATGCCGAGGAGGCCCCGCCAAGGGGCGGGAATCGGATCGTGCTGGTGGTCGACGATGATGAGCGCATCCGTGTGATGGCGCGCAAGACACTGGAGCGCCACGGGTATCGCGTCGTGGTGGCGCAGGATGGGGCGGAAGCCGTGCAGATCTACACGCAGCACGGTCCCGACATCTGTGTGGTGATCATGGACATGGCCATGCCCGTCATGGATGGCCCCACGGCCATAAAGCTGTTGCGCACGATCAATCCGGACGTGCCGGTGATTGCCTCCAGCGGACTGGAGTCGGTGGGCGGGGCAGCCAAAGCGATTGGCGTCGGCTCCGTGTTGTTCATCCCCAAGCCGTACACGGCCGACGCCCTTCTCCGCGTCGTCGGCAACGCGATTGCGCCCTGAATCCACGTAAACGAACGGGCGATTTTGGTAGTATGCCCGGGCTATGAAGAAGGATTCCGGCGCGTCAGCCCCTGCTCTTGATCGTGCGTTGCCAGCGATGCTGGCGTTGTTCGTGGGGAGCGGTGCCGCTGCGCTGATCTACGAAGTGGTCTGGTTCCAGATGCTCCAGTTGTCGCTGGGGTCCTCGGCCGTGTCGATGGGCGTCCTGCTGGGTGTGTTCATGGGGGGCATGGGGTTGGGGAGCTGGATGTTCCCGAAGCGCGTGGACAAGAAACACCATCCCCTGAAGGTGTATGCCTTTCTGGAATTGGGCATCGGCCTGTGCGGGTTGCTGGTGTTGTTGATTGTGCCTCTGCTGGGCGGCGTGTACACGGCCATCGCGGGCACCGGGCAGTTCAGCGTGTTCCTCCGCGGCCTGGTCGCGGCGATGATTCTGCTGCCCCCCACCTTGATGATGGGCGCCACGTTGCCGGCGATTGCGCGCTACGTGGAGACCACCCCCAAGGGTGTCTCGTGGATGGGCTTCTTTTATGGCGGCAACATCGCGGGAGCCGTCATCGGCACACTGCTGGCCGGCTTCTACCTGTTGCGCGTCTATGACATGGTCACGGCCACCATCGTGGCTGTTGTCTTTAATGTCGCAGTGGCGGGCCTGGCGTTGGTCCTGGCCAAGTCTGCGCACTACGAACCGGCCGGCGTCTCGGTGAAGGACCCGGTGGTCGAACCCGGGGCGCGTGTGGTGTACATCGCCATCGCCCTGTCTGGCCTGACGGCGCTCGCCTCGCAGGTCATCTGGGCGCGGGCCTTGTCGCTGCTGATTGGCGCGACGGTCTATACGTTCTCGCTGATTCTTGCGGTGTTCCTGGTGGGCCTCGGGATCGGTTCCAGTCTTGGTTCCTCGATGGCTGGCAGTCTGAAACATCCACGCGTGGCGCTCGGATGGGTGCAGATGCTGCTGTGTGTGGCACTGGCGTACGCCGCCTACATGACCACCGCGTCGATGCCGTTCTGGCCGATCAATCCGTCGATCTCCAGTGACTACATGTTCAACTTCCAGCTCGATCTGATGCGCGTGGCGTTTGTGGTGCTGCCGGGCGCGATCCTCTGGGGCATGAGCTTTCCATTGGCGCTGGCCTCCGTGGCCGAGAAGGGGCAGGACCCCGCTCGTCTGGTCGGTGGCGTCTATGCTGCCAACACGGCCGGCGCCATCGTTGGTGCTCTGGCGGCGAGTCTTCTGGCCATTGCATTGATTGGGTCGCAGAACGCGCAGATGGTGTTGATTGGTCTGTCGGCAGTCTCGGGTCTGATGCTGCTGGCGTCACACGCGGATGAAACCGGCAAGGGCAAGTCGCAGCTCGCAACGATGGGCATGCTCGTGGCGGTGACCATCGGTGCCGCGCTGCTGGCGCGCACCGTGCCGCCGATGCCTGGCCTGCTGGTGGCCTACGGTCGGTATGCAGCGACGTGGGTCGGTCAAAACGAAATCATCTATACCGGTGAAGGCATGACGGCGTCGGTCGCGGTGTCGCGCACGCCCAACGGCGTGTTGAACTACCACAACGCCGGCAAGGTGCAGGCGTCGAGCGAACCGCAGGACATGCGCCTGCAGCGGATGCTTGGCCACATGACCACACTCATCCCGGACAACCCGAAGACCGTGGTGGTCATCGGGTGTGGTGCCGGCGTCACCGCTGGGGCCGTCGCGATTGACCCGGTGTTGACGCAGGTCACCATTGCCGAGATTGAACCACTCGTGCCCAAAGTGGTGTCGACCTACTTCTCCGAGCACAACTTCGACGTCATTCGCAATCCGAAGGTACGTGTGCACCTCGACGACGCGCGTCACTTTTTGCTGACGACCAAGGAGAAGTTCGATGCCATTACATCGGACCCGCTCGATCCGTGGGTCAAGGGCGCGGCGACGTTGTACACGCGTGAGTTCTTTGATGTGGTCAAGTCGCGCCTGAACCCAGGTGGGGTGGTCACGCTCTTCGTGCAGCTCTACGAGAGCAGCGATGAAGCGGTGAAAAGTGAAATCGCCACGTTCCTTGAATCGTTCCCGGACGGCGTCGTGTTCGCCAACACGATCAACGGTCAGGGCTACGACCTCGTGCTCGTCGGCCAACTCGATCCCAAGCCGATCGATGTGGATCGAGTGCAGGCGCGACTGAACGACCCGGCCAACGCGGCCATTGCGCAGTCGCTGGCGGAAATCGGCATCTACTCGGCCGTGGATCTGTTCGGTACCTACGGCGGCCGCAAGGACGACATGGGCGGCTGGCTTGCCGGCGCGCAGATCAACACCGACCGCAACCTGCGTCTGCAGTACCTCGCCGGGCTCGGCCTGAACCAGTATCGTGCCGCCGAGATCTACCGCAACATGTCGGCCGAAAGCCAGTATCCCGAAGGCCTCTTCACTGGGTCTGAAGAAACGATGCAGGAACTGCGACAGACGATCGCGCGCAATCACGGACGCTAATAGGGCGGTGCTCTCGTGCTCCGGTGCTCCGGTGCTCTGGTGCTGATGCACGAGAGCACAGAGAGCCCGAGTTCCTGGTTCCTCGGTTCCTGGTTCCTGGTTACTGGTGCTGTTCGGGGTTCCAGGTACATGGTTCGGGTTCGAACTACCCCGTGGGAGACCGTGGTCCACGCTTCGTGGGTCTGGTTGGACCTTGTGGTGGTTTTGAATCCAAGTAGCGGATCAGGCGCGTCGTGGCACCGACGGCGCGGTCTCTGAGGTGAACGAGTTCGGCTTCCTGTTTGGAGTCGATCCAACCTGCCGCTCTGGCATCGCGCAGATGCTCGCCGGTTTCAAGCAGCGACCCGCGCGATATTCGAAGGAATTGCGCGAATTCCTTCGGGTAGTAGCGACCGAACCCTTCGGCGATATTTCGACAGCTTGATCTGGATGCCGACCTGAGCTGGTTGAAGAGATCGAAGTCGTCGGCCGCTCGCCGAACTGCCAGTACCTTGGCGACTTCGTCAGCGAGTTGCCGACTCAGCTGCCAAGCGTGAAGTTCTTCGTATCGCTGCGCTCCCACGGCTCCGGAGAGAGCACACGGCGTGCCAACCGGCTCCGCGGGTTCATGGTTCCTCGGTTCATGGTTCCGCGGTGCTGTTCTGGGTTCTCAGGTTCGGGGTGCCAGGTCCGGGGTTCAGGGTCGGTGCGGGGTTCGGCACCCTGGACCAGAACCGCGGAACCATGAACGCGATCCGCTACAACGTGCGCGCGACGAAGCCCATCATATTCACGATGATGTTCACAAACAGGGCGCCTGCGGTATAAGCAATCACCCACACAGCCTGCCGGGCCAATCGCGCACGGCTCTGGTCGGCCGTGCGGTGGTTGGCGGCGGCGAACGACCATAGGAGTCCTGCGCCAACGGCCACCCACACGTAGCTGTGACGCTCCCACAATCTGGCGAAGGCATAATCCACCCCAAGGATGGGTTGGAGCGTCTCGGCGATCGAGAGGAGCAAATCAAGCCAGGGCCAGACCAACAACCAAATGAGGAACCACGTGGCGACCATGACCACTGGCGCTGCCAGCAGGGCGTGCACGCCGCTGCGACTCACCGATGAGGTGTACAGGCCAATCACGCAGAGTGACGCCGCAACTCCCGGATGGAACGCCGAGGGAAGAGGGCTTGGAGCCAGGGCGGACAACAGACCAGGCACGGCCGAGGCGAGACTCATTGCGAGGGTCACTGCGACACCGGACTTGACGAGCCACTGCGTTTGCGTCGAGGTGGGGAGCAGGGCGTGCCAGTCGGCGGTGCCGAGTCGGCGCTCTTCGGCGCTCGCCAGTGCCCCGACCAGCAGAGAGACGACGACGCCGAAGAGCACCGTGGCGGCGAACGCGAGGTCGTTCGCGAGGCGGCTGTCGGTGACCTGACCGGCGAGCCTGAAGACCATCCACAGGAGCACGTACAGACCAGTGGCTGCAAACGCGAGTTGCTGAAGCCACAACTCCTTCACCACGAGCAGCCGGATCGGATGCGCTGTGCGCGGCGCCCGCGCCGTGGCCGTGCGCCCGGTGGTCCGTGTGAAAGGCCCCATGTCCGTCTGCGCGCCGCCGGCAACCTCCAGGCGTTCGAAGGCCCGCCATGTCAGGACGCCTCCCACGATCGTGAGTGCGGCCATCGAGGGCCAGAGCGACGCAACCGGCACTTCAAAGTAGGCGGCGACCGGGACAACGCCAACGAGCACTGTGGTGGCGAACACCGTGGCGGCGAGGGGACCGCTGCAGATCAGGGCGAGGCCGGGTGCCAGGCCGAGGCCGGCTGCGAGTGGGAACCACGCCTGTCGCAGCCACGCCAGGTGCCAGGAACGCCGGTCGGTACCTGGGAGTGAAAGCTCAAGTACGACAGTGCCGAGGACCAGCAACAACACCAAGAGCACAGCCAGCACCAACCCCTTGGCGGCGAAGACGTGTGCCCGTGAGACGGGCTGCGTCAGCAGCATGGCCATGGTGCGGTGTTGGTAGTCGTGCCCCATCGAGAGGGCGCCGAGCAGTAGGGCACCGATCCCATAGGTGAAGAAGCCGACGGCCACAAACAAATCGGCAGACGGTGGGGAGTGGTCCCTCCCGACCACGATGGCGCACATGACAATTACGCCGACGATGGCGGTCCACCAGGGGAGCAGCGCCCTGAACTCCTTGTGTATGAGGACCCACTGCGCCGTCATCACGCCGCCGCTCCTGATAACCCAAGGGTTGTCACAAAAATCTCTTCGAGCGAGAGGGCTTCGGTTTCGATTAACTCCGGCGATCGTGCGCGCAATCGTGCGGTCACGTCTTCTGCGTTGCCGTTGACGAGCACCTCGACGTCGCGGCCGCGCTGTTTGAGGACTTGCGCGTCTCCAAGATCGAGCGCTGTCGGCGGCGTGGCAAACCGCGCGTAGATCTTCTGATACCGCGCCCGCGCGGCGTCCGCCTCCATCGTCAACACCGCGCGTCCCTGGTCGATGATCGTGAACTCATCGATAAGGCCCTCGAATTCCGAGATGAGGTGGGTGGAGACAAACACTGTGCGCTGACCGGGGGCACCCTCTTGGTACGCGCCGATGACGGTCTCGATGAACTCGCGGCGCACGATCGGGTCCAAGCCCGACGTGGGTTCGTCAAGCACGAGCAGGTCGGGTTCGGGGCAGATCGCGGTGATCAGTGCGAGTTGCGTTCGTTGTCCCTTCGAGAGGTGACCGGTTTTATGTGTGGCCGGCAGGCGGAACTGCGCCAGCAGCTGCTGTTCAGTCTGATGATTCCACCGGGGTCGGAACGACGCGCAATAGTCCAGCGTGTCGCGCACCGTCATCCATGGATAGAAGCCGATTTGGTCGGGTACGTAGGCGAGTCGTGACTTGACGGCCACCTCATCGCGCACCGGATCGAGGCCGAACACACTGACGCTGCCCGCCGTCGGGCGCAGTAGATTCAGCAGGCACTTGATCGTGGTGGTCTTGCCGGCACCATTACGGCCGAAAAAGCCGTAACACCGGCCCGGTGCCACGTGCAGGTCGAGCCCTGTGACGGCGTCTGTTCGCCCGAACTTTCGCACCAGACCATTGATGTCGATCGCGAGGGGAGTGTCGGACATGCCGGTCATTCCTTTGCCGCCTCAGCGGCCTGAGTGGCGTCGGTACGCCGTTGTTCAAATGCATCAAAGCGGGCGGTGGCCAGGCGTAGGAACTCCTCCCGGTCAATTTGCAGGTGGTGCGCCTGCACCACGGCCTGGTCCATTTCTTCAGTGACCAGTTGGATGCGTGCGTCCTTATGGAGCAGCGAACCCTCGGTACTGACAAAACACCCTCGTCCGGTCTCGGTGGTGATGACGCCCTGGTGTTCGAGTTCCGAGTAGGCCTTGGCGATGGTGTTGCGGTTGACCCGGAGTTCCTCAGCCAGCGGCCGGATGGAGGGCAGGGCATCCCCTGGTCGGGCGGCCCCTGAGGCGACAGCCGCTTTCACCTGGTCAACCACCTGCAGGTACACTGGTTTGGCGGACTTGAAGTTGAGCTCGAATCGCATTGGTTACTGTCATAGGACGCTATGTCAGTCTTCGCTCGCTGTCAAGGGCTCGCGCAGGGTTCATGGTTCCTGGTTACTGGTTCCGCGGTTCTGGTTCAGGGTGCCGAACCCGGCACCGACCTTGAACCCCCGAACCTGGCACCCCGAACCCGAGAACCCAGAACAGCACCGCGGAACCATGAACCGATGAACCATGAACTTTCCCAGTTTGCTTTTTTCTCCCAGCATGCTAGACTCGTCAGGTTCTTCGGGCTCTAGGACACCCTATCTAGAGTTCGCTTCAGACCGCGCCGGAAAACCGGCACTAAATGCGGTCTTGTCGTCATCAGGCGGATGGCCCGTCGCGTGGTTTACGCGACCGTTGCCGCCGCCACTGCTGTAACCAGCAATAGGGGAAATGTTTCGGGTGCCGAGCAGCAATGCTCCCAGGCCCGGGGCGAACACGACTCGCCGGTCTTTGGCGACGCCAATAGGCGTTGCCGCCCGGCCTGAGTGTTGGGATGTTTTGTGGTCGCGAAGGTTTGAAACGTTATGCCGACGATTAGCCAACTGGTGCGCAAGGGACGAGAAAAGGTGCTCTGGAAGACCAAGAGCCCCGCGCTGCAGAGCAGCCCGCAGAAGCGGGGTGTCTGTGTGCGCGTATTCACGCAGACCCCGAAGAAGCCGAACTCGGCGCTTCGCAAGGTCGCCCGTGTGCGCCTGACCAATGGAATTGAAGTGACGACCTACATCCCGGGAGTGGGCCACAACCTGCAGGAGCACTCGCTCGTGCTCATTCGTGGTGGTCGTGTGAAGGACCTCCCCGGCGTGCGGTATCACGTCGTTCGCGGCACGCTTGACACCGTCGGTGTCGCGGGTCGTATGCAGGGGCGTTCGAAGTACGGCGCCAAGCGCCCGAAGAAGGCGTAGGGGTAAAGACTCATGCCGCGTAGACGAGAAATTGCGAAACGTGAAGTTCCGGCTGATCCGATTTATGACAGCCCGTTGGTGACGAAGTTCATCCGCACGATCATGAAGGACGGCAAGCGTTCGACTGCCGAGAAGATCATGTACGGCGCGCTGAACATCGTGAAGGACAAGACGCAGGACGATCCGCTGAAGGTCTTCAAGAAAGCCGTCGACAACGTCAAGCCCGCGCTGGAAGTGAAGTCGCGCCGCGTGGGTGGTTCAAACTACCAGGTGCCGATCGAGGTCAATCCGACCCGTCGCCTGTCCCTCTCGCTCCGCTGGATTGCCGGCTTTGCCACCGACCGTGGCGACGGCAAGACGATGCAGGAGAAGTTGGCCAACGAATTCATGGATGCCGCAAATCTGCGGGGTGGAGCCGTCAAGAAGCGCGAAGACGTGCACCGCATGGCCGAAGCCAACAAGGCATTCGCGCACTACCGCTTCTAAGACCGGGCAATCATGGCGAGAACAGTACCCCTAGAGCGTTGTCGCAACATCGGCATCATGGCCCACATTGATGCCGGCAAGACGACGACCACCGAGCGCATCCTCTTCTACACGGGCATCACCTACAAGATCGGTGAAGTGCACGAAGGCACCGCCGTGATGGACTGGATGGAGCAGGAGCAGGAGCGCGGCATCACGATTACGTCCGCCGCGACGACGTGCACCTGGAAAGACATCCGGATCAACATCATTGACACGCCCGGCCACGTCGACTTCACCGCCGAAGTTGAACGGTCGCTGCGTGTGCTTGACGGCGCCGTCGCCGTGTTCGACTCGGTCGCCGGTGTCGAGCCCCAGTCGGAAACCGTCTGGCGCCAGGCTGACAAGTACCGCGTGCCGCGCATCTGTTTTGTCAACAAGATGGACCGCATCGGCGCGAACTTCATCCGCACCTACGAACAGATCATCTCCAAGCTTCAGGGCAACCCGGTGGCGCTCCACCTGCCGATCGGCATCGAGGATCAGTACCTTGGCGTCGTGGACCTCATCAAGATGAAGGCGCTCGTGTGGGCCGCCGACGCCGAGATGGGTTCGGAAGCCACGATCCAGGACATCCCGGCCGACATGATGGAACTCGCGAAGGAATATCGCGAGAAGCTCATCGAGAAGGTGTCGGAAGTCGACGACTCGATTATCGAGAAGTATCTGCACGGCGAAGAGATTCCCGAGGCCCAGATCAAGGCGGCCATCCGCAAGCGCTGCATCGCCTCGGTGCGCAACGAGGACGCGGCGTTTGTGCCGGTCATCTGCGGGTCGGCGTTCAAGAACAAGGGCGTGCAGCCGCTGCTCGACGCGATTATTGATTACCTGCCCTCGCCGCTCGACATTCCGTCGGTCTCGGGGATCGACCCCGATGGTCCGGAAGGCGCGACCACCGAGCGTCATGCCAAGGACGACGGTCCGATGTCGGCGCTGGCGTTCAAGATCATGACCGACCCGTTCGTGGGGCAGCTCACGTTCGTGCGGTTGTATTCCGGTCAGCTGGTGGCGGGCACCTCGGTGTACAACGCGACCAAGCAGAAGACCGAACGTATTGGCCGCCTGCTGAAAATGCACGCGAACAAGCGCGAAGAAATCAAGGACGTGCTGGCCGGCGACATTGCCGCCGTGGTCGGCATGAAGTCGGTCTCGACGGGCGACACGATTTGCGACGAGAAACACCCTGTGATTCTCGAAGCGATGGACTTCCCGGAGCCGGTCATCTCGCTCGCGATTGAGCCGAAGACCAAGTCCGACCAGGAAAAACTCGGCATGGGCCTCGCCAAACTGATGGCGGAAGACCCGACGTTCCGTGTGAAGACCGATGTCGACACCGGGCAGGTCGTCATCGCCGGCATGGGCGAGTTGCACCTCGAAATCATCGTGGACCGCCTCAAGCGCGAGTTCGGCGTCGAAGCGACCGTCGGCAAGCCCCAGGTGGCCTACAAGGAAACGATCACCAAGGCGGCCGAAGGCGAAGGCCGCTACATCAAGCAGACCGGTGGTCGCGGCCAGTACGGCCACGCGAAAATTCGTCTCATCCCGCGCAAGCCGGGTGAGGGCTACGAGTTCGACAACAAGATCGTGGGCGGCACGATTCCGAAGGAATTCATCAAGCCGATCGACCAGGGCATCCAGGAGGCGCTCACCACTGGTGTGCTCGCCGGGTACCCGATTGACGACGTGAAAATCGAGCTGTATGACGGCTCGTACCACGACGTCGACTCCAACGAAATGGCGTTCAAGATCGCCGGGTCGATGGCGTTCAAGGATGCCGCCTCGAAGGCGAACCCCGTGCTGCTCGAACCGGTGATGCGCGTCGAAGTGACGGTGCCGGAAGAGTACATGGGCGACGTCATCGGCGACATCACCAGTCGTCGTGGGCACATCCAGTCGATGGATACACGCGGCGGCACCCAGGTGATCAACTCACGCGTGCCGCTCTCCGAGATGTTCGGATATGCGACCGACATCCGGTCGCGCACGCAGGGACGCGGCGCCTACTCAATGCATTTCGACCGCTACGAACAGGCGCCCAACTCGGTGAGCGAAGAAGTAATCGCGCGCACGCAGGGGAAATAAGACATGGCCACTCCATTCAGCGACAAGATCCGCATCCGCCTCAAGGCGTACGACTACCGCGTGCTCGATCAGTCGACGACCGAAATCGTCGACACGGCGAAGCGCACGGGCGCGCGCCTGGCCGGGCCGGTGCCACTGCCGACCGAAAAGAACAAGTGGACGGTACTGCGGTCGCCGCACGTCGACAAGAAGTCGCGTGAGCAGTTCGAAATCCGCACGCATCGCCGGCTCATCGACATCTTCGAGCCGACGCCGCAGACGGTGGACGCCCTCATGAAACTCGACCTGCCCGCAGGCGTGGACGTCGAGATCAAGGCGTTCGGGAAGGAACACAAATAATGGTTACCGGAATCATCGGTAGAAAACTGGGCATGACCCAGGTCTTCCTGCCGGACGGCACTGCGGTCCCTGCGACCGTGATCAAGGCCGGTCCGTGTGTGGTGGTGCAGGCCAAGACGGCTGCGACCGACGGCTACGAAGCGGTGCAGCTCGGACTGGTGGACGCCGAACAGGCCGAGTCCAACAAGCCGACGCAGGGCCACTTCAAAAAGGCCGGCGTGCCGCCGACCCGCATCACGCGTGAGCTGAAGGTCAAGGCTGGTGGCGATGCCGCCAAGGCCGGTGACCAGGTGCTCGTGAACATCTTCAACGCGGGCGACCGCGTGGACGTGATTGCCAACGGCCGCGGCAAGGGCTTCCAGGGTGTCGTCAAGCGGCACCACTTTGCGGGTGGTGCGGCGACGCACGGCTCGATGTTCCATCGCGCCCCCGGCTCGATTGGTGCCTCGTCGTATCCGTCGCGTGTCATCAAGGGCATGCGTGCCGCGGGTCGCATGGGCGGCAAGCGCATCACGACGCTGAATCTCAAGGTGGTGAGCATCGACGCGGAGCAGAACCTGCTGGTTCTGCGTGGCGCGGTGCCCGGCGCCCCGAACGGGGTGGTCATCATTCGCCAGGCGGTTGCCCGGAAGAAGGACCCACAGCCGCAGCCTGAGAAGGCCAAGAAAGGGAAGAAGTAATGACCCTTGATGTTGTGAATGCAAAAAACGAGAAGGTGGGCGCCGTCGATCTGAATGACGACGTCTTCGGCGGCACGATCAAGAAGGACCTTGTGTGGGCCTCGGTTGTGCGGCAGAACGCCTCGGAACGCGCCGGCACGCACGCGACCAAAAATCGCGCGCTGGTCAGCGGCGGCGGCAAGAAGCCGTACAAGCAGAAGGGCACTGGGCGCCCGCAGGCCGGTTCGACCCGTTCGCCGCTGTGGCGCAAGGGCGGCACGGTGTTTGGCCCCCAGCCCCGCAGCTACGCCTATCAGCTGCCGAAGAAGGTGGAACGCGGCGCGCTGCGTGCGGCGATTCAGTCGAAGCTCAAGGACGGCGCGGTCATCGTCGTGGATGAGCTGAAGGCGTCCGAGATCAAAACCAAGAGCGCGGCAGCGATGCTGCGTGCCCTGGGCGTGACCGGCAAGGCCCTGATTGCCGATGTGCAGTTCGATGAGAACTTCACCAAGTCGGTGCGTAATGTGCCCGGCATCCGTCTGGTGGCAAGCGGTCGCGTGACCGCACGTGACGTCATGGATACCGCGCGCGTGGTCGTCACGAAGGCGGCGGTCGAGCGGTGGCAGGAGGTGTTGGGATGAAGACAACAGAAGTCATTCGCCGTCCGCTCGTGACGGAGAAGACAACCGTCGCCCGGGAAACCGGGTCGGTCGTGGTCTTCCAGGTCGCAAAGGATGCGACCAAAATTGATATTCGGCGCGCGGTCGAGACCCTCTTCGGGTCGAAGGTCGCAGCTGTGCGGACACAAATCATGCACGGCAAAGTCAAGCGCCAGGGACGTTTCTCGGGGCAGCGGCCGGACTGGAAAAAAGCCTGGGTCCGACTGAAAGCCGGCGAGAAGGTGCCTGAGTTCCTGGAAGGGGCCTAAAGGATCATGGGGATTCGTAACTATAAGCCCACATCGCCCGCGCGGCGGTTCTACAGCGTGCAGACGTTCGACGAGATCACCTCGACGACCCCGCACAAACCGCTGCTCGAGCCGTTGCACCGGACAGGTGGACGTAACAACAAAGGCGAGATCACGTCCTGGTGGCGTGGTGGTGGCCACAAGCGGAACTATCGCGTCATCGATTTCAAGCGCGACAAGTTCAACATTCCCGGCAAGGTGGCGACGGTCGAATACGACCCGAACCGGAGTGCGCGTATCGCCCTCATCACCTATGCGGACGGCGAGAAG
>JBBQDM010000029.1:0-32713 GCA_038319675.1 Vicinamibacterales bacterium | reverse complement strand
TGGGTGGGGGGGGCGGTGCGGCCCGCGGGGTGGGTTGGGGCGGGTGGTCTTCTCTCTCCTGTTGGGGTTGGGTGTCTCAGTCCCTCTCACCCCCTCCCAAACACCCCCCCCTTCAAACCCACCCCCCCCCCCACCCTCCTCCCGCATCTGCCGCATCTGGCGGCACCCCAACCCGCTGTCCGAGCGTCCGGGTCTTTGCTCTGATGCTTCGTTGACCTCCCTGCGCGTCGAAAGTGCCTTTCCTCATGGATCCTCATGGAACCTCATGGTGAAAAATCCTGACAACGACCTCCGCTTGCCATTTCCCGACGTTTGTTGTTATCCTCCAGCGACCTACACGAACGCCTGATGTTCTTCGCTTTGAGGTCATGTCTGACCTCGGTTTCAGGCGGTCGCTCTTGCGGGAGTCACAGAACGAATGGAACAGCGCCCACTGCGCTTGGGCGATCTCGTGGACGATTACTGCCCACGTGAACGACGCCTAACTAACCACGCCATCGTGGCCATAGTCGGAGAAGAGATACGACAGACGCGGTGTAATACCTGCGAGTCGGATCACGTCTACAAGGGCGGCAAAGCCCCGCTTCGAAAGAAGAAAGACCCGACCAAGGCCCTGTACGACGAAGTGCTCGCCAACGTCACGGCAGGCACAGTTGTGGCCAGTCCGACACCGCCGATTGCCGAGATTGTCGAGGTCACTGAGGTCGTTACCGCTGTCGCGGTTGCGGCACCGGTCGAACCGGGGATCGAGCGAGTCGCCCCAGCCTCAGTATCTGCCCCGCCGCAGCCCGCTGAACCGGAGGCGTCGGCCGCCCCCGTCGTCGAAGAAGCGTGGACACTGCATCGCCGGTTGATTCGCGCCACCCTCCCACGCAACGAAAATCACATCCCCACTCCCAGGCCGATTACCGAATTTACGATGCACCAGCGCAACACGCCTGGGTCGCAGATGTTCAGGTCAGGTGGACACGACAGGCAGCCCGGCGGGCACGGTGGCTTCGGCATGAACGGCGACGGTCCGCGTCGCAGCAGCGGTTCCAACGGCCGCGGCGACCAGCAACCCGGTGCACCAGCACCCAGCGGTCCTCGTCCTCCCGGCACCGGTCGTCGGCGTCGTCGCAGCAAAAAACCCCGACCCACGAACCCGACCTGACAGGTTTCACACTCCATACATGGCACAACTCACCAACAAGGTCGGCCTGATCGTCGGCGTGGCCAACAAACGCTCCATTTCATGGGCCATTGCGCAGGCGGCGTCGGCCGAAGGCGCATCGCTCATCCTGACGTACGCCGGTGAACGACTTGAGGAAAACGTGCGCGAGCTCGCGGCCACGTTGCCCAATGTCACCGTCCTGCCGTGTGACGTGACAGACGATGGGCAGATGGACGCGTTGTTTGCGTCCATTCAGACGCAGCATGGCGGACTCGACTTCATGCTGCACGGTGCCGCGTATGCGTTGCGCGAAGACCTCGCTGCGCCGTTTGTGCAGACCTCGCGTGAAGGATTCCGTATTGCGCTCGAGGTGAGTGCGTATTCGCTCGTGGCGTTGTCGCGCCGCGCCGCCCCGCTCATGGAGGCGCGTGGTGGGGGCAGCATTCTGACGCTCAGTTATCTGGGCGCTGATCGCGTGTTCACCAACTACAACGTGATGGGTGTGGCGAAGGCCGCGCTTGAGTCGAGCGTGCGATACCTCGCCAGTGATCTCGGTCCGCAGGGGATTCGCGTCAACGCCATTTCCGCCGGGCCGATCAAAACACTTGCCGCCGCTGGCATTTCCGGCTTCTCGCAAATCCTGCAGACCTATCGCGATCGTGCACCGCTGCGCCGCACGGTCGACACCGACGAAGTGGCGGACGCCGCGGTGTTTCTGCTCGGCCCGGCGGGCCGAGCGGTGACTGCGGAAGTGCTCATGGTGGACGCCGGCTTCCACGCCATGGGGGTCTAACTCCCAATGGCTCCGCGCAGATTCCTGTGCGGCGCCGACGTGGTCCTGCCGGACCGCGTCGCCTCCAACCTCACCATCGTCATCGAAGGCGACCGCATTGTTGACCTGGTCGCAGGTCCGCATGCCGTCGGTCCCAACGACGAGCGCCACGACCTTCGAGGACATTTTGTTGTGCCTGGGTTCATCGACGTGCACGTCCACGGCGTGCTCGGTGTGGATGTGATGGACGATGCGTCCGCTGTGCGCAAGGTGGCGCGACATCTGCCGCGATTCGGCGTGACGGCGTTTTGTCCCACATCAGTGGCGTGTCCGCCCGAGGCGCTGGCCGCCTTTCTTGCGGCAGTTGGCGAAGCGCGGATGCACCGCGACTCTGGCGCCGCGCGTGTGCTGCCTGCGCACCTCGAATCCGCGTACATCAATCCCGAGTACCGCGGGGCGCAGCCAATGGACTGGTTGCGCTCCTGGGAAAAGGCGTCGGGTGCCTTTTTCCTGGGACCTGATGTTGGGATTTTGACGATGGCCCCCGAAATCCCCGGCGGATTCGACTTACTGCGAGCCGCGCGAGCGGCCGGCGTGCGGGTATCGCTGGGGCATTCGGGTGCCACGTACGAAGAGGCACTGGCCGCGATTGACCTGGGCGCGCAACACGCCACGCACCTGTTCAACCGGATGTCGCCGATGACGCACCGCGAGCCGGGCCTTACCGGCGCCATTCTGGAGCGCGAAGAAATCGCGGCGGAGATTATCGGTGACGGCCACCATGTGCATCCTGCCGTTGTGCGGATGGCGATTGCGGCGAAGGGCCGGTCGCGGGTGATGGCGATTACCGACGGCACGGCCGGGTCCGGCCTGGCGCGTGGCGCCTGTGCCACGCTGGGCGGCCGCCGCATCACCGTCGGCGATACCGCCACGTTGGACGATGGCACGCTGGCCGGGAGCGTGGCCACCATGGATCGGGTGTTTGCGATGTTGGTGACACGCGCAGGGCAGTCGCTGGTGGACGCCGCCACCCTCTGTGCCACGACCCCGGCCCGTGAACTCGGCCTCACCACCCAGGGCGCACTCGTCGTCGGCCACCAGGCAGATCTGGTGGTCCTCTCCTCAAGCCTCCAGGTCGAAAGCACCTGGATCGCCGGCGAACCAGGCACTCCTAACCCAGCACACCGAACCCCAGAACCCAGAACGGCACCCTGAACCATGAACGCGGAACCAGGAACCCCCGTAAAAGTACCCATGTCCCTGTCCCGCGTTGCCCTTGCCTCCAGTCTGATCCTGTCGTCCGCCTGCGCCATCAACGTCGACAGTCAGGGCCACATCGAGCGTCAGGAGAAGCGATTCCCCGTGCAGGGCGTGGTGGACCTGCATTTGTCGACGTTTGATGGGGCGATTGAGGTGCGTGGTTGGGACCGCGATGAGGTCAGCGTGGAGATCGAGAAGCGCGCGCAGGACAAGGAAACCGTTGATCGGATCCAGGTCGTTGCCGAGCAGAAGGGATCCACGATCGAGGTGGACGTCCGGTATTCCGGAGGCTCCACCTACGTGGGCATCGGCGTGTTCACGTCCCCCCGTGCGCGGCTGATCGTGAACGCGCCTCGCCGCGTCAACGTGATCGCGCGTTCACGGGATGGCGCGATCGTGGCCGATCGTCTTGAAGGCCGCATCGAGTTGAAGACCGGCGACGGGTCCGTGCGTGCGATCGAGACGACCGGTGAGTTGGTGGTCGAGTCGGGCGATGGATCGATTCGACTTGAGGATGTGACTGGTCGTATCGAAGCGCGGACCGATGATGGCACCGTGCGAGTGACTGGAACGCCGTCGACACTGCAGGTGCGCTCCGGCGACGGATCAGTGGTGTTGCGTATTCGTCGAGGTGCGGTGATGACTGACGACTGGATGGTCACCACGCGCGACGGATCGATTTCCGCCGAGTTGCCCGATGACTTTAATGCGCAGATCGAGGCCGAGCCCGGGTCCGGCGACCGCGCGCGATCCGATCTCACCCTTGCCGACATGACCGGCGGCACACGCGACGAGCGCACGCTGCGCGGCCGCCTCGGCACCGGCGGCAAGATGTTGACCCTGCGCACCGGCGACGGCTCGATTCGGCTGACCAACTACTGATCCGTTCAGAGGGACCGATCGGACTCCGTGTCCACACACCGCAACGCACGCGCAGTGAGAATCGCACGCTCACGCGCGTTGGTCGCCTGCGCGGCCGCCTCCTCGAATTGCACTTGGGCCTCCGCAAGCCGACCCGTTCGGAATAGAAGATCCCCGTGCGTGCTCGGCAGCCAGTGATACCCCTGAAGCGCACCACTTGAGGCCAGCGCCTCCACCAGCGGTAACGCCGCCGCTGGACCATTCGCCATCGACACCGCCACCGCGCGGTTGAGCTCGACCACCGGAGACCCGGTCACCTCCACCAACGCGTCAAAGAGGGCGACGATGCGCGGCCAGTCGGTGGCGCCGGGAGTGCCGGCACGTGCATGACAGGCGGCGATGGCTGCCTGCAACGTGTACGGCCCGAGCGGACGAGCCAGCGCCTCCGCCCGAGCCAGCGCCGCAAGTCCGCGCGTGATGAGCATACGATCCCACAGTCCACGCGCCTGGTCCGCGAGCAGCACTGGTTCCCCATCAGCATCCGTGCGGGCTTTGAGCCGTGACGCCTGCAACTCCATGAGCGCCAGCAGCCCATGCACCTCCGCCTCGTCAGGCACAAGTCCGGCCAGCACTCGTCCGAGCCGCATCGCCTCCTCGCACAACGCCGGGCGAATCCAGTCGTCGCCGTGCGTCGCCGCGTAGCCTTCGTTGAAAATGAGATACACGACTTCGAGGATGGACGGGATGCGCGCGTGCAACTCCTCGCCCGCCGGCACCTCAAACGGCACCCGCGCTTCGGCTATCGTACGCTTCGCCCGCACAATCCGCTGCGCCATCGTCGTCTCCGCCGAGAGAAACGCGCGTGCGATTTCGGTGGTGGAGAGGCCGGCGATGAGACGCAACGTCAATGCCACCCGCGACTCCTTTGAGAGCACCGGATGACACGCCACCAGCATCAGCCGCAACACATCGTCTTCCACGGTGTCGTCGATGGCGCCGGTGTCAGGGGCCGTCCAGGCGGGAGCCGTCTTTGCGATCTCGCCGTGTTTGACTTCGATCATCGCTCTGCGCCGAGCCGCATCAACCGCGCGGTTCTTGGCAGCGGTCATGAGCCACGCGCCGGGGTTGTCCGGAATCCCGATGGCAGGCCACTTCTCAAGCGCGATGACGAGGGCGTCCTGGGCCAGGTCTTCGGCGCGGTCCAGGTCACGCGTGAAGCGCACGAGGCCCCCGATCAGTCGGGGAGCCTCGATGCGCCACACAGCCTCGACGGCGGCACGAGCGTCGGTCATCAGGACTTCTGCTGCCGTTCGATCTCTTCCCGGAGCTTGGCCTCGCGCGCCTGCAGCTCGGGCGTGTATACCTCGCCGAAGTCGGACGGCTCAAACACCGGTCGGATCTCCAGTTCGCTCTCTTCACCAGGCATCGGATCCGGGCAACGACGCGCCCACTCGACGGCTTCCTCCATCGACCGCACCTGCCAAATCCAGAAGCCGGCGATCAGCTCCTTCGTCTCGGCAAACGGTCCGTCGATCACCGTGCGCTTGCCCCCGGCAAACTGGATGCGCTTGCCCTTCACGCTCGGGTGAAGCCCGTCACCGGCCAACATGATGCCGGCTTTCACCAATGCCTCGTTGTAGGCCCCCATGTCCGACAGCAGCTGCTCGCTCGGCATCACGCCTTCTTCGCTGTTCTTCGTCGCCTTTACAATCACCATGACTTTCATCGTTCTCTCCCTCAACCAAGTAGTGCCCCCGCGACATCCGCGGGGCCTTCATGAACACGACGAGCGGCATCTCTCCAGATCGACATGCTGTCGACAAAATATCAGGTGCGGGGCATGGTTCATGGTTCATCGGTTCATGGTTCCTGGTGCTGTTCGGGGTTATTGAGTGCTGGGTTCCAGGAGCTGGGGTTCAGGGTCGGTGCGGGGTTCAGGTTCCGTCCCCACGTGCACCTGGCACGCGGAACCACGCACCGGGGAACCAAGAACAGCACCCGGAACCATGAACCGATGAACCATGAACCGTCCGCAGAGGTACTCTTCCCCAGTGCCTACCGATTATTCGTCGCCGTTCTGGCTGGAAGGGCCGGTCGGCAACAATGCGCTGTCGTACGACCGTCGGGGACCGGCACCCAGACTGTGGGTGCCGTCGCTCATCAGCGGCACGATGGACGACGTCCGACCCGGCGACCAGGTCGTGTTCGAGGACTTCGATGATGATGGTGCGCTGAGGTCGTGCCGGGGGCTTGCGCACCTGGTGAGGACGACCGTGGCCGGCATCCCCACCGTGGTGGTGGACAATCACAATCACGCGTTTTACTTCTGGTACGAAGCCCTCCACCAGGGCCGCCTCTCCTCAGGCGCCACGCTGGTGCACATCGACCAACACCGCGACACGCGTGTGCCCGACCGCTGGTACGAGGGCTCTTCGCTGGAGGCCGCGTTCGACTACACCACCAGGCACCTCAACGTCGGCAACTTCATCGTGCCCGCGCAGCGGGCCGGCATGGTGGGCCATACCCAGATGGTCACCGGCGATGCGGCGCTCGACGACCTTTCGTGTGTCTCCCATTCCAACAAGATTCTCGATATCGATCTCGACTTCTTCGCTCCAGAGATGTCGTACATCGACGAGGCGCGCGTGCAGCGCTTTATCGAGGCGCATCTGCCGACGACGACGTTGATCACCGTGGCGACGAGTCCGTTTTTTATCGAGCAGGCGCGGGCGATCGCGGTGCTGGAGCGCATCGTGGGGAAATCGGCTACTATGCGGCGTCCTAACCCGAACGATTCATAAGGAGGCTCTGATGACCGACGCGTCGATTGCCACTGCGCCACCCGCACCCGCTGCCGCTATGACTGGAAACGTCACGCTTGGCAATGGTCAGGTTCACAGGTTGGCCTCTCCAGGCAAGCGACTGTTGGCCCGCATCATTGATTGGTTCGTGTTGTGGGTGGGCACCATGGTGCTGGCCGTCTTCGGGTTCGGCAGCGGAGCCGCCATGGCTGCGACAGGCACGGATGCGGGCCTGGCGGCCATGTTCGGAGCCATCTTCGCGACCCTGCTGACCATCATCGTGGTGTCGATCCTCTACGAGGTCACCATGATCGCGCTGAAGGGACAGACGTTCGGCAAGATGGCCATGAGCATTCGTGTGGCGCGCGCCGACAACGGCGACCTGCCCGGGTGGGGCAAGTCCATCGGCCGCTGGGCGCTGCCGATGCTGCTCGGGCTGATTCCCGTCATCGGCTGGATCGGCACCCTGCTGACCTACGTGTCACTCACCTGGGACGACCGCCGCCAGGGCTGGCACGACAAGGCTGCGGCTACTGTTGTCATTGAGTGATCAGTACACGCCCTCGGTGACCGCCGCACCGAGCTTCTTGAACGGACGCACGTTGCGGACACCATCCCAGGGGTAGGTGTCGCACGGCGGCTCTCGTTCAGCTTCGTCGCGTTCGAGGAAGCGCGGCACAAAGAACTCCTTCGTCAGCGTGGTCAGCCGCACGCGACCGGTGTGGCCGTAGGGCACGAGCTTGGTCGGGTTCTCGGGGTCCACCACCTCAAGCACGGCGCGCGGGATGGGCGGGTAATAGATAATCGCGTGGTTGTCGGCCGGGTCGAAGGGTTTGCCGACAGCGAGGCCCATCAACGTGTTGCCGTACGTGGGCGCAAAGAACACACCGTCGAGCACTTCCTCGCGCACCCAGCGGTGAAACTGTGGCGTCATCTCGGTGCCACCACAGAAGATGCCGGTGATGCCGGCCTTCTTGATGGAGATTTTCTCAGCGAGCGCCTCGAGCAGCTTTGGCGTGATGAACATGCACTTGATGTTGTCGTGCGCCTTGAGCAGCGTCATCGCCTGGTCGATCACGTGGCGTTTGTAGGCCTCCACCTGATCCATCTGCCGGCTTTTGACCAGCTTGACGACCCAGCGCGGATCGAGGTCCACACAAAAACTGATACCACCGCGATGTTGGGCCAGATGTTCGACCGCCAGTCGTAGCCGCCGCGGACCCGACGGCCCCACCATCAGCCAGTCGGCACCCTTCGGAAAGTGTTCGTCCGGCAACGTGTCACTGAACATCTCGTAGTCGATACGGAAGTCATCGATGTTGATGCGTGACTTCGGCACACCCGTGGAGCCGCCTGTCTCAAACGTGTAAATAGGCTTGTTGGCGTAGGCCTTCGGCACCCAGCGCCGCACGGGCCCTCCCCGCAGCCACTCATCCTCGAAAAACCCGAACCTGTCGAGGTCTTCGTATGACCGGATTTCCTTGCGCGGATCCCACGTGAGTTTCTTGGCGAAGTCGAGCCAGAACGGGGTGCCGGTCTCTGGGTTGAAGTGCCACTGCACGATCTCGCGCACATGGGCGTCGAGCGCATCTTTGGTCTGAGGCTGCATACAGGCAGAAGACTATCAAAATGTGCACCCGCGCACCCTGTGCTGTTGCCAAGTAGAATTGGTCAATGGTGCACATCCCTCTGATTCGCCGCGGCGTCAGTTACCGCAGCGTTGACGTGTCCACGATCGTTCATCACGCGTCCCGGGCGCCGTTCGCCGAAATCAGCCAGGCGAATGCCGGTCTGATTCGCCGCGACCTGCTCGCGCAGGACGCCATGCGGGCCTCGCTGCTCGCGATCCCTGTGGCGCGTTTGATGGAGATGACAAAACAGGCGGCGCAGTACTTCGTTCACGACACACTGCCGCTCGGTGACGAACCCCAGTCACCGGACGACTACGTGCGGCAACTGTCTTCCACGACTGGCATGCCCCACGTGATGGTGCGCCGCAACATGCAGCGAATCGTGTCAGTGATGGAGAACGTGCCCGAGATTCTGCGAGGACTTACGCGCGGACTCGACCTTGAGATTCTCGACAAGGGCTTCGGCGAGGTCAACGGACAGGCGCTGAGCTTCTTTCCGAAGGCTAAAGCGCTGGGCGTTGTGCTGCCGAGTAACTCCCCAGGCGTACACGGCCTGTGGATTCCCGCCATCTCGATGAAGATGCCGTTGGTGCTCCGCCCAGGCGGCACCGAACCGTGGACGCCGTATCGCCTGATTCAGGCGCTGATGAAAGCCGGTGTCCCTGCCGACGCCTTCAATTTCTTTCCAAGTGATCACGCCGGTGCCGGCGAGATCGTTCGACAGACCGGTCGCAGCATGTTCTTCGGTGACGTGAGTGCCGTCGGGTCCGTGGCCGGAGACCCGCGCGTGGAACTGCACGGGCCGGGCTACAGCAAGCTGGTGTTTGGTGCCGACCTGGCGCCTTCATGGCGCGAACATCTGGATGTGATCGCTCTGTCAGTGGCCGAAAACGGCGGTCGCTCCTGCGTTAACGCGTCGGGTGTGTGGACGCCGTCGCACGGGCGCGAATTGGCCGAGGCACTCGCTGAACGTCTCATCAAGATTCAGCCGAAGGCGGAGGACGATCCCGATGCAGAGATATCGCCCTTCGTTGATCCGAAGGTGGCGCAGCGCATTTCAGACCAAATCGACGCGGCGCTCCTCGAACCGGGCGCAGAGGATGTGACGATGCGTCTGCGGGGCGGACCGCGCCTGGTCAAGGCGCACGGCAGTACGTTTCTGCTGCCGACAGTCATTCACTGCTCGTCGTCGCAGCATGCACTGGCGAACCGGGAGTTCCTGTTCCCATTTGTGTCGGTCGTTGATGTCACGACTGAAGAACTGGCGACGATGCCTGAGTGTCTGGGTGCGACGCTTGCGGTGACGGCCCTGACCAAGGAGTCGGCCTTGACCCAGCGGCTGATTGACTCCGATCTGATCGGTCGTCTCAACCTCGGTCCACTGCAGACCAATCGCATCGCCTGGGATCAGCCGCATGAAGGCAACCTGTTCGATCACCTCTACGCGCGGCGCGCATTTCAAAAGGTGGGGTGAGTGGTGCTCTGGTGCTCTCGTGCTCGGGTGCTTTAGATGAAGCTCCTCTACCTGACTGCCGGTGCCGCCGAGATGTACTGCGGCAGCTGTCTGCGCGACAACGCGCTGGCAACGGCACTCACGGCGCGTGGGCACGACGTGGTGCTTATGCCGATTTACACGCCGACGACCACTGACGAGAAGAATGTCAGCAGCACGAAGGTGTTTTTCGGCGGCATCAGCGTGTTCCTCGAGCAGAACGTGCCGCTGTTCCGGCATACTCCTGCGTTCGTGGATCGGCTGTGGGATGCGGAGTGGGTGCTGAAGCTCGCCGCGAAGAAGCAGATCAAGGTTGACCCCACGTTCCTCGGCGCCATGACCGTCTCGATGCTCAAGGGCATGGAAGGGTTCCAGAAGAAGGAAGTCATCAAAATGGTCGAGTGGCTCAAACATGAGTCACATTTCGATCTGGTCAGCCTGCCGTTTGCGCTGCTCATCAGCCTGGCGAAACCCATCAAAGAGGCGCTTGGCTGCCCGGTGGTGTGCACGCTGCAGGGCGAGGACTTGTTCCTCGATCAGCTGCGCGAACCGTGGAAGTCCGAAGCGATGGCGCTGATTCGCGCGGCTGTGCCGCACGTGGATCACTTCGTCGCGGTGAGTGACTACTACGCCACGTTCATGGTGCGGTACTTCGGGATTCCTCCCGAGAAGATCTCGGTGGTGCCGCTCGGCATCAACCTCGATGGGCACGACGCCAAGCCCGTGCGGACCAATCCGCCGTACACGATCGGGTACTTCGCGCGTATCGCCCCAGAGAAGGGCCTCCACGTGCTCTGCGAGGCGTACCACCTGCTGCGCAGGCACGACAATCTGCCCGAGACACGTCTGGTCGCCGGCGGGTATCTGCTGGACGAACATCGCGACTACCTGGCGTCATGCCGACAGCGCATGAACGACTGGGGCCTTGCCGACCATTTCACCTACGCGGGCGCTCCCGACCGCGCCGGCAAGATCGAGATGCTCCAGTCGTTCGACGTATTCTCGGTGCCCACCACGTACGCCGATCCCAAAGGACTTTTCCTCATCGAGGCAATGGCCAACGGACTGCCGGTGGTCGAACCTCGTCACGGTGCGTTCCCGGAAATCATCGCCCGGACCGGAGGCGGACTGCTCGTGACACCCGACGACCCGGTCTCGCTCGCGCAGGCGTTGCACACACTGATTACCGATCGTGCGAAGGCGACGGAGTTCGGAGCCGCCGCAGCGGCGGGTGTGCGCGCGCATTACACAGTCGCCCAGGCTGCCGAGAAGGCGGAACGGGCGTATCAGAGGGTAGTGGGATAAATGCTGAAAGCACTGCATCTGTCGAAGCGTTACGAAACCGCCCGCGGAGGTGTCCAGATCCTTGATGACATCTCACTCGAGGTCGCACGCGGCGAGGCCGTTGCCATCATGGGCCCCTCCGGGTGCGGCAAGAGCACACTGCTGTACATGCTCGGGGCCCTCGAACAGCCATCCTCAGGCACGGTGACGCTTGATGGCAAGAATCCGTTTGAGCTCGACGACACGGCGCAGTCCGCATTCCGGAATGAACATGTGGGATTTGTGTTTCAGGACCATCTGTTGCTGCCGCAGTTGTCCGCGCTCGACAACGTGATCGCACCGACGCTTGTTGCTGCCAAACCCGAGCCCGCATCCATCGTCCGTCAGCGCGCCACCACGCTGCTCACACAGGTCGGACTTTCCGACCGCCTCGACCATCGACCCGGCGAGTTGTCCGGCGGCGAGCGTCAGCGCGTGGCGATCGCGCGCGCGCTGATTCGTCAGCCGTCGTTGTTGTTGTGTGACGAACCGACAGGCAATCTCGACCGTGCGTCGGCAGACGCCGTGGCCGACCTGCTCGCCGAACTGCAGCACTCGCACAACACCATGCTCGTCGTCGTCACGCACAGCCCGGTGCTCGCGGGACGCTTCCCGCGACGCTACGAACTGAGTGACCGGAAGTTTGTGAACGCATGACGTTTGGATCGCTGACGCGCGCGAGTCTCACGCACTATCGACGCACACATCTGGCCGTGGTGTTTGGCGTCGCTGCGGCTGTGGCCGTGTTGGCCGGGTCGCTGCTGGTGGGTTCGTCCGTGCGCGCGAGTTTGTCGGGCCTTGTGACCGCACGACTCGGGCAGGCCGATCTCGTGGTCACCGCTGAGAATCCGTTTACCGAAGATCTCGCCGACCGGTTGCTCGAACAACCTGAACTGCAGCAGGCAGACGCCCGTGTCGCGCCGGTGTTCGCACTTGAAGGCATCACCACACATCAAGCGAGTGGTCGCCGTGCGGGCAACGTCAGCGTGTATGGCGTTGATGCGCGCTTCTTCGAGTTTCACGGTGTCACGGTTGAGGCGCCAACAGGTGGCAACGTCTGGTTGAGTCCGGACCTGGCCGCAGAGCTTGGTGCCGTCGAGAGTGACGCGATTGTGTTGCGTGTGGCTCGACCCACTGACATCCCGCTCGATTCTCTCCACGGTCGCAAGGACGACACCGGCCGCGCGATTCGGTTGACCACGCTGGGCGCGTTGTCGCGCGAGCAGATGGGCGAGTTTTCGTTGTCGCTAAGTCAGGGCCCTGTGCGCGCGGTGTTCATGGCGCTGCCGCGCATTCAGCGCGACCTTGACCAGACAGATCGTGTGAACGCGCTGCTCGTCGGGCGCGGCTCGGCCACATTGCCGGCGGACGCCGTGGTCAGTGCGCTGGATGCGGCCATCAGTTCGGATGACCTCGGTTTGCGAATCGAGTCCGTCAACGACATGTTGCTGGTCGAGACCACGAGTGGCCTGCTTGGTGATGCGCTGGCGACAACGATGGCGGGGATTGCGACGCGGACGGGCCTGGAACGCACCGACGTGTTGACGTGGATGGCGAACACGATGACCGCCGGCGAGCGCACCGTGCCGTACTCACTCGTGGCCGGTCTTGGACCGTCTGCGGGTGGTGATGCACGACTGGCTGAGCTCTTGGCCGATACCGGTGACGGTGCGCCTCCCATCGTGCTCAACGACTGGGCCGCGCGTGACCTGGGTGTGCAGGTGGGCAGTCCGATCACGATGGCGTATTACCGGTGGGCCGATGAAGGCCGCCTCGTGACGGAAGAAACATCATTCCGCGTCGCCGGCATCGTGCCCATCGAAGGCATCGCCGCCGATCGTCGTCTTTCTCCGGAATATCCGGGTATCACCGATGCAGAGAGCGTCGGCGACTGGGATCCGCCATTCCCGATCGATCTGCAGCTCGTCCGTCCCGTGGATGAAGACTATTGGGACAGGTACCGCACCACAGCGAAGGCCTTTGTCCCTCTTGAAGTGGCCCAGGAGTTGTGGCGCACCAGGTACGGCGGCCTCTCGTCGATGCGACTGCGGGGCACCGGCGATCCGGCGGATATCGAGGCCTCAGTGGCCCGAGCTCTTGGTTCCGTGCGCGGAGGCCTGACCGTCGTTGACGTGCGCGAGCAGAACCTGTCCGCCTCCGTCGGCGCGACGGACTTCGGCGCCTACTTCTCCTATTTCAGCTTCTTCCTCGTCGTCTCTGCGTTGCTTCTCACTGCGTTGTTCTTCAGACTCGGCATCGAGCAGCGGTTGCGCGAGATCGGTCTGTTGCGCGCCACCGGTTTCAGCGTGAAGGCGATACAGCGCCTGTTCCTGCAGGAAGGGCTCGTTGTTGCTGTCATAGGAGCAGTCGCCGGGATAGTGCTTGCGATCGGATGGGCTGCACTGATGATGTACGGCCTGCGCACCTGGTGGGTTGGTGCCGTCGGGACTACATCACTCGTGCTGCATGTGGATCCAGTCACCCTGCTGATCGGTGGCGTCGGAGGCGTGGTCGCCGCGTTGCTGTGCATCTGGCTTACGGTGCGCGCGGTGCGACGGTATTCCCCAAGGGAACTGCTCAGCGGCACCACCACCAGCAACCTGACTGCCGCCCAGAATCCTTCCGCGATTCGTCGCATGACGCCCGTGATCGTTCTTGTGCTGGCTGTGTTGCTGACGGGCGCGACTGTCGCCGGCATGGTGCCCGCGGCCGCAGGGTTCTTTGGCGCAGGCGCACTTGTGTTGATTGGCGGTCTGATGGCACTTGGAGCCCATCTCCGCAAACCGCAGACGGGAGTGCTCGGCGGCTCCGGGATGTGGGCGCTGGCTGGCTTTGGCTGGAGGAACGCCTCATGGCGTCCGGGTCGAAGCATGACGTCCGCAGCTCTGGTCGCCGTAGCAGCGTTTCTGCTCGTGTCGGTGGACTCATTCCGCAAGGACACACACGACGCGGCCGATCCGCGGGGCGGCACCGGGGGCTTCGCGTTGATGGCCGAATCTGTGCTGCCGTTTGTGCACGACCCGTCGAACAGTTCCGGCCGCCAGGAGCTCGGGCTTCAGTTTCAGGCGAACGATCCGCTCTTTGCCGGCGCGACGATCTTCGGCGCACGTCTACGCCCTGGAGACGATGCGAGTTGTTTGAATTTGTATCAGCCCAAACAGCCGCGTGTGTTGGGCGTGTCGGATGAGCTGATTGACGCCGGCAGATTTACGTTCGCCAAGAGCCTCGCGACGACTGACGAAGACCGCGCGAACCCATGGCGGCTGCTGCGCGGGGACCTCGCTGACGGTATCGTGCCTGCGATCGTTGATGCCACGTCGCTGCAGTACGTGTTGCACTCCGCTGTCGGCGAGATCGTCACGATTGATGCGGACACTGCCCGTCCTCTCCAACTACGCATCGTCGGCTCGTTGTCCGACAGCGTGTTGCAGGGCGAGATCATGATTGCCGAGTCGGCCTTCGCGCAGGTGTTTCCGGACCAGGCCGGGTACCGCGTGATGCTGGTGGAGGTTGCCGAAGCTGAGGCTGAGCAGGTGGCGACGGCGGTCGAAGAGCGGTTGGAGCCGTATGGCGCGGACGCGCAGTCCACCATGGCCCGGCTCGAGGCGTATCACCGCGTGGAGAACACGTACCTCTCGACGTTCCAGACGCTGGGCGGCCTTGGGCTTGTGCTCGGCACCATCGGCCTCGCCGCGGTTACCGCGCGCAACGTGCTCGAGCGTCGCCGGGAGCTCGCGCTGCTGTCGGCCGCCGGGTATCGCATGCGCGACCTTTCGACCATGGTCGTCGCCGAAAACCTGGGGCTGGTGGCCATTGGGCTTGGCGTTGGGGTGGTGGCCGCGCTCATCTCCATTGCGCCCGTGCTGATCGCCCGTGGAGGCCGTCTGCCGGCACTGTCGATGGTCTGGCTGCTCGCGGTGGCCCTGGCCGGCGTCGTGGCCGCACTGGTGGCGACCCGCGCGGTCAAACGCCTCCCGCTGCTTGCGTCCCTGCGCAGCGAGTAGGTCGACGCACGTGGCTGCCGGTGGGCGAACGGCACGATGCACCTGGTGTTTGATCCGGTCGAGCTTTTGGAGCCGCTGGCTGCGCTCGCGCCGCCACCTCGGATCAATCTGGTCTTGCATTACGTTGTGCCGGGCGCCGCGCCAACCGGGCGCCTTCTTGACTGACACTTAGGAGTCAGTAGCATCAAGCCATGGCATTGTTCGTGAAGCGTCGATCCGCGCAGGCCCAGGCCGTCGCCCTTATGGAAGATCTCGCACTGGGGGAAGGTCTGTCTGGGCACGGGCTGACTACCAAGGAGGTCGCCAAACGAGTGCATGCCCTCATTAAGCCCAATGACATTCTCATTCATGGGAAGCGTGTCGAGGCGATGTTCGCTTTTGTCGCTATGTCCCTGGGCAGGTGCTCGCTAATTCGCGAAGAGGATGCTGGGGACGTCTATGCCGTCGAAGAGGTTCAGCCTCCCGACTATCGGATTGCGCTTCGCGATGGCGGTGAAATCCTGGTTGAAGTAAAAAACTTCCACCAGCGCTCCAAACCGTTTTCGCTGAAGACGGAGTATGTCGCCCGGTTAGCAGCGTACGGAGTGCTTGCTCAACGGCCAGTTAAACTGGCTATCTACTGGTCGCGTTGGCGCATTTGGACAATGGTTCCTCTGGGCGCACTTGTGACCCATGGTTCCAAGGCCAGCATCTGGCTTCCAGCCGCGTTGATGGCCAACGAGATGTCCATGCTTGGCGACCACATGCTTGCTACGAGGCCACCTCTCGTCATCCGCCTTTGTTCCGATCCCGCAAAACCAAGAACGATTGGAACTGGGGGGCGCTTCACCATCGGGAAAGTCGAGCTCTATTGCGGCGGGAAGCTAGTCACCGAGCCTTTCGAGCAGCAGTTGGTGGTTCACTTCATGCTCTTCGGGCGATGGACGCTGACGTTCCCCGTTGAGGTGAAAGACAACCAGTTGATGTGGATGGATTGCGTTGCCGAGCCTGAGGGGGAATGGGAAGAGCAGGGCTTCGCTATGCTGGGTGACGCTAGCTCCATGACCTCGGCGCAATTTGACTCGCGAACTGTGTCGATGAAGGGCACGATTGAGCGACTGCGCCCCTTGGCGGATCCAAGTAAGTTCGGGATTGAGATTCCGTCTGACTATTCGGGAACGGACGTTCCGCTATGGCGCTTTACCCTTCGTCCCAATCCAAACACGAACCAGTGAACTGAAAAGGGCGGGTCGGCAGTTTGCCGGACCCGCCCGAATCGTTTGCGCTCTATCGCCACGTCTGGAAAGTCGCTCTCACGCATTACTGCAACCCTTGCGTTCGCTCGAGGTCGGAGAAAACAACCGACGTCAGGCTCTATGCTTGTGCCCTATGACAACCAACGGCGACGCCACAGTTGATCCAGCCGAAGTCCTGCTCGCGAGTCGCAAGGTCTACGACATCAATAGCTATGGGTGGTGGAATGAAGACCAAGTCGATCAGAAGTTTGTCGGCTACGCGATGTGGGACCTGAACCCGCCGTATGAACAGGATTTCGATTCCTGGGAAAAGAACGTCCCGCCGCTCCGCGCACCGACGGAGCGCGACGCGGCCCTCCTCGAACTCGGGTCTGACTTCAGCGGCCTCATGAAGACCGCCCGCCATTTTATCGGGCAGGCGCTCGTCGATCAGCCGGAGGAACGCCCACTCCGAATCGAGCCTTCGCGATTTGACTACGCCGAGTTTGCAGCGCTCGCGGCGCTGGTCGCCGCCGCTGATCGCCTCCGCGATCTTTTGATTGTGAATGTTCTGGGAACCAGAAAAGCGCCCTCTAACGACGAAGTTCAGGCTGCCAAAGAGAGGAAGCAGTCACTTAACAGCGCATACGCCGCTCTGGAGAAGCACGGCTTCGGTGAAGAGGGCGGGGATCTACGCAAGCAGGCCGGGCTCGTGAGTGGTGCGCTGCGTAGGGCGCGAAATGAAGTAATCCACGGGTTAGCGACCCGTCCAGCACAGGTTCAGAGGCGTCTACTCGACATGGAAAGGCAGGCGTTTGAGTCAGGAACTTGGAACCGTGCCTCTGAACCGGTCATGTTCGATGAAGTCGACCGCCATGGCCGCGACAGCGAAACGGAGGAACTGTCGGCCATTGAGCAAAGGGTTGCGCTCTTGTGTGAATGGTACTTGGCGCTCGTGGACATCGGGCACCGCTCGTTTAGGCTCGAATACCACTATCGCAATCGTGCCAAGTTTGACTGACAGACGGCATCCGCCGCTCTTCAGTTTCCTCTACGCCAAGTCGGAGCGGGCGCGACGAGGAACCAGACTTCGAAGAAGGGCATTCACTGGTCGCGCGCGTGAGCGCGTGAGCGGCCAACTGAACACGGTCAAGGGCAGCTCACCGGGCCCCGTCTCCAGCCTTTATCCCTGATCCGCGCCCAGTAATATCTCTTAATATTGTCTAGCTGTGAGGGCTTGGCTTCGAGCCGGGACCAAACTCGGATTCGCCAGCTAACTAGGGAGAAGATCGTGGCCAAGTCGAAGAAAGATTCAAAACGGCCGTCGGCGGAAGTTATTGTCGTCGACGGAGTGCTTGACGTTGACGAAGCCGCTGAAGTCATTCCTTTCAACTATGCGATTACGGCATATGGGGCGGATCCCCAGGTCGACGGTCTAGTTAGGCGAATGAAGGGGGGAGACATCTTTGTGCCGCTGTTCAGCCTCAGCGAGAAAGAGGCTGGCACCAAGCTTCGGTTTCAGCGAGAATTTGTCTGGAACAAGCAACAGGCGGATCGCTTTATCGAGTCACTCCTGTTGGGCCTTCCTGTCCCTGGCATCTTTCTCGTTAAGGAGGAGAGCGGTCGACACTTGGTGCTGGACGGGCACCAGCGACTGCGGACACTCAACGCCTTCTATACCAACGAGTGGGATGGCGGTCCGTTTGAGCTTGAAGATGTTCAAGATCGGTTCCGAGCCAAAACCTACGACACGTTGGACGCGTCGGATCGCAGACGCCTCGACGATTCGATCATTCACGCGACAATTGTCAGACAAGATCAGCCGTCGGAAGATTTAAGTAGTATCTTCCTGATCTTTGAACGCCTCAATTCTGGTGGCACCTCGTTGCAGCCTCAAGAAATTCGGGTTGCGTTGTATCACGGGCCTTTTGGGGAGCTCTTAACTAGCCTCAATGCGGACAAGAACTGGCGCAGCCTTTTCGGCCGCAAGTCGAAGCGCCTGAAAGACGTAGAGCTGATTCTGCGGTTCTTCGCTCTGCTTGAGAGCAGCAAGAAGTACTCCCGTCCAATGAAGGGATTTTTGAGCTCCTACATGGCACATCGGAGACATCTCGCCGCGTCCGAGCATGAGGAATACCGTCGATTGTTTGTTGACACGACGACGGTGATAAAGAAGGCGCTCGGAGCGCGGGCCTTCAGGCCAAAAACGAGTCTCAATGCTGCCCTGGTAGACGCACTAATGGTCGGAATCGCACGAAGGATCAAAGCCAAAGGCAAAATCACTAGCCATTCAGAAGTCGAAGCGGCATTTGAACACCTGCTTGAAGGTCAGGTCTTTCGAGATGCAATCTCACGCGCAACAGCGGACGAGGAAAACGTAAGTGTCCGCCTCGACAAAGCGACAGCTGCATTCGCGAAGGTCAAGTAGCACTGTGAGCAGGGTGGTGGAGATAGTTCGTCGAAAGCGGAAACTGTCTGCAGCGTTTGCACGAGGCAAGGCGATTGGAACAAACCCGACAGACGATGAACTTAGAGCTGACTATGCTCGTCATCTCTGCGTCCTCGTCTCCGGTTTCATCGAACGATCCATTGCTGAGATAATTCTCGCGTACGCAAAGGGAAAGTCGACGGCTCCTCTGCAGACCTACCTAGAGTCGTCCCTGCGTAAATTGACGAACGTCGACAAAGAGCGCTTGCTGCAGGTTATCGGAAGCCTCGACCACAAGTGGCGTTTGGAGGTTGACGCGTTTGTAGTCGACGAGCGCCAAGCCGCGCTAAACAGCGTGGTCGGCCTTCGAAATGACATCGCGCACGGTGGTGGCGGCTCAGTGAGCCTGCTGCAAGTCGAAAAATATTGGATCGCGGCCCAAGAAATTATCGACAAGGTTGAGGCGATCGTTCTACCTCTGCCTGGGGGCCACAAGCGCCAAGGCTAGGAAGGTGACAACTCAAAAACACGCGCTGCATCCGCAGCGTTTGAGCTGAACGCTCCAGCGTCGGATAAGGCCCATTATGTTCGGGTGGAGCCCACGTAATCCGGACAACCGGCAAGCTAACTTGCAGAGTGGCCGCTCCTAATAACAGGGTTCAGGTTGCACGGGGAAGTAGAAAAAAGTCGTCATGGGCGGCTCTTCCGCTTTCGTCGTGTCGCGGTGAACCACCAGGTTCCAATTACCGCCAATAAACCGGGCAGGCCGATGATCTTGGAGAGTGTTTCAATGCGATTAAGGCTCGGTTCGGTCAGGCCAAACATCAACGGCCTATGCCGGACCTCAATCGACTGTTCCGACGTTGCGAGGACTTGACCCGTGGCAGCGTCAAAGACGGTAGCGATGAAGCGTTTCGTCCCGGGTGTGACCGAAGTCAACGCCAAGTATGAGACGTCGTGTGCGTATTCGGAGACGTCGAGAAGGCGGTCTTCTGACGGTTTTATTGACAAGGACGGGGAGGCCACGGCCAGGCGCACGCGGGTCGGCGCGACGGGTGCAATGATCAGCTCAAGCCTTAGGCGGGCTTCGTCCCCAATTAAGAAGTAGCTGTCCGCTTCCAGACTCACCTCCACCTGCATTTGGTTCAAGAGCTTCGCGGTGTCCTCGGTAGCGAAGCGAATTACTTCCTCCGCTGCTTTCGTGGCGGCTGTGGTGTAGGCTGCCCTTCCCGTTGTCGGACTTCGCGAGGTTGATGAAACAACCTCGGGAGGCTCGACGGGTCTGGCGGCAAGACCAGCAATCTTGATGGTCGACGATACGAGCTGCAGGAGGAAGAGGACGCCAACAAAGACCAACGTTGTTCGGTACAACGCTGACAAATACAGTTCCTCCAGCGCATCCCAATTGAGACGACCATCGCGGCGGCGAGGCAACATGATGAGTATTCTACTTGTGGCTGAATAGGCGACCGCCCCTCAACTCATCGGCTTTTTGGCCGCCTGTGCGAAACAATGGAGGTCTCCATTGCTTGGCCCCGTCCTACCGACTGACATCTCGCTGGCCTCTTGGGTGGTTGTTGCGCTTTCTCGTTCGGCGTGTTTCCGCGGAGGTGTGAGTTTGAGACCTGACACCAAGAAGGGAGCTGTCCTCGCGTCATGCTTTGCCGCAATCGCGGTGTGGGTCTTCGTCGTGTTGCCAGCCATTGACCGGGATCCCGATGGACCCCGCGTTTGGGTTCGGCAGTCGGGATTCGTCATCGGTATTGTCGCGCTCATCGGCGCGTGGCTGTGGAGCAGGCTGCGCACTCCAAAATAGGGGCTGTTCGGCGTTTCGGTAGAGAGCGAACACGCTTTTCTACCCCCGCATGTCGGGGGGAAGCCCGGTGGCAATCTGTCGACCATGGTGCCTCGCCGACGGCTAGACCAACTGCCAGAGCGGGGCGCCGGTGATCACGAGGCCTGGAAAATTCGGATGTTCGCGTGAGGCGTCACCGCTCAGACGAGCAATTACCTCATAGGTCCCCTGTTCCAGCCGGTACCACTCGATGGTCGTCGCCGCGCAGTCGACGATCCAGAAATGGGGCACTCCGAGCGCGGCGTATCGGCGGGATTTCGCCGTGCGGTCGTAGGCCACCGACGATGGCGACAGGACTTCGACCAGCAACGTGGGGGCGCCTTCGATCGCGCGCGACGTCACCAGCGCCCGGTCGGTCACCACGACCAGGTCGGGTTGGAAGACATCCTCCGGCGTCAGGATCACGTCGACCGGGGCATCGAACACATGACCCAGGTGCCGGCCTTCAAAATACGTCTCGAGCTGTCGCTGCAGTTGTTTGCTGGCCCACTGGTGCTGAGGGCTGGGAGCTGGGGTCACGTGCAACTCTCCCTTCAGAAGTTCGTATTGACGGCCGTCGGCCGGAAACCCGGCGAGGTCGTCGTAGACGAGGGTCTTCTTCAGGCCTGAGATCATGGCTCCCGATGGCATTCTACACCTCAGCTACCGCACCACTGTGGCACAGCGGCAGTCGATCTGCGGTGACCGTGGTACACCAAAATGCGATCTCCAGACGGGCGCACGTTCATCGGCCGCGCGGTGCAGGACCGCGCCAGGGGACCGCGCTCACCGCCGCGGCACGAGTCGCCGCAGTTCGGGGAACCAGTTGACGACGACGCGGGCGAGTTGAATGTTGGGCGCCTCGTCGCCGCTGTTCGGGAACATCACGAAGCGGCCGTCGGGCGCGACGTCGTAGTCGGCAAACGTGGTGCCCGTCACCGACACGCCGGTCAGCCCCCCCATGAAGTTGCCCGACGCGAGCAGGCGCGGACGGGAGGCTGAAAACGTCGGGCCGTTCGCGATCGTCACCATCATGATGCCCTCATCGGTGCGGTAGTAGAGTTCACGACCGTTGGCCGCCCAGCGCGCGTAGGCCCCGCCCTCGTCGGACACCTGCCACCGCCCGCCGGCCGGCGGAAACGGCCGCACGTACACCTCGACCCGTCCGCTCTCGTTGGACTGGTAGGCCACCCACCGGCGATCCGGGGAAAACGCCGCCTCGGACTCCTGGAACCGCGTCGCGAGAAACGGCAGGACCTTGACCTGGTCTGCGCTGAGGTCGATGTACGCGATGTCGGCCCCGCCGGCCCAGCCGGCGGCCTCATCAGCTACGCCTCCGCGGAGCGCCAGCAGATAGCGGCCGTCAGACGACCAGTCGCTGACGAAAAGCTGCACGTCCTCGTGTGTCAGCTGCACGGCCTCACCCGATCCATCGGCCGCCTTGCGCCACAGATCGTCGGAGCCGTCGGCGTCGGAGGAGTAGATCAGCTCTGAGCTGTCGGGCGACCACACCGCGGGCCCATCGATCCCGTCGGCGAAGGTCAGGCGGGTCCTGGTACCGCGGTCCAGGTCGTACACCCAGACGTCCCAGTTGCCGCCGTTGAGTTCCGTCATCGCCACCCGGCGTCCGTCGGGCGAGACACGGGCCTCGACATAGGTCCGCGCTTCGGGCAGCAGTGTGGTCGTCTGCCCCTCGCGGTTGAGCCACACGGCGGCGTACTGGCCCGGTCCTGAGCTCCCCCGGCGGTGCACCAGAACGCCGTTTTTCGACACGCTGTACTGCGCGCCGCCGCTGCCCGGGTCGTCGGCCACGCCCTCTGCCACAGGCGCCACACTGCCGACAAGTTCGAGCCGGTCGGGATCGAACGGCACGGCGAACAGCGTGCCCTCGTTGACGAACAACAGGTGACCTGACTCCGCGTACCGTCCGTAGTAGCCACCGCGATAGACGACCGTCTGCACGCCAGTGTCGAGGTCAACGACCTTGAGCGAGGCCGCGTCAAAGCCACCGGTGCCGGCCACGTGCGCGGTGAAGAGCACGCGCCGCCCGCCGGGCAGAAACTGCGGCCAGCGGTGTGTCGCTTCCTTCGTGCTCTCGTCGAGTGTCGTCACGGGTGTCGGCTCGCCGCCGTCGGCGCTCACCGACATCAGCCCCGAGGCGGGTGACGGCGCGTACACAATCCGTCCGTCCGGGCCCCAATCGGCGCCGCGGCTCCGGTCCACGCCCACGACCTTGAGCGGCGTGCCGCCCGTGGCCGGCACCTTCTCGATTGAGGTGGGCAACGCGAAACCCACCCAGGCGCCGTCAGGCGAGAAAAACGGGTTGTACGTGCCGCCCCCGGTGAGCGTGTTGGCGTTCGTGCTGTCAAGGCGGCGGATCTGCAGCCGCGAGTCCTGGTTGTTCCCCGTGGCAATGATGATCTGGCTGCCATCGGGCGAGAGGACAAGGCTTGATCCGAGCGAGAGATCGCGCAGGTCGTCGGCCACGCCCACCGCCATGTCGAGCCGCAGCGTCGGCGCCGCCAGTGTCTTTGCGCCGGGCCACAGCAACGTGGCCGCCAGCGCCAGCGCCAGCACCCCGGCCGCGGCCCACGGCAGGTACGCACGCCACGCGGGCGCCTCGCCAGCGCCGGCGTCGAGGATGGCCTCTGCCGCCTGGGGATCCTCGATGTACTCCTCAATCGTGACGCGCGCGTCGCCGATGGCCTGGATGCGTCGAGAGGCGTCCTTGCGCAGGCACCGGTGCAGCAGTGCCCGAATGCGCCGCGGCGTGCCGGCCGGCAGCAGATCCCAGTTGGGCTCGCGGTGCACGATGGCGCCGAGGACGTCGGTCATCGTCTCGCCCGCAAACGTTCGCTGGGCCGTCAGCATTTCGTAGAGCACGCAGCCAAAGGCCCAGATGTCGGTGCGACGATCGACCGTGCGTCCGCGCGCCTGCTCCGGACTCATGTAACCCGCCGTCCCCAGGATGATGCCGGGCTGCGTCGTCGCAAGCTCGGTCGGGGACTCTGACACCCGAGACGCGCTGCCTGAGCTCTCGCCGGTAAACAGCTTGGCCAGGCCGAAGTCGAGCAGCATCACCGTGCCGTCGTCGGCCACCATGACGTTGGCTGGCTTGAGGTCGCGGTGCACCACGCCCTTGTCGTGGGCCGACTCGAGTGCCCGTGCGATCTGCAGGGCGATGGCCAGCGCCTCGGCCAGCGCCACGGGTCCGGCGTCCAGCCGCTCGTGCAGGTTCCGTCCCTCCGCCAGCTGCATCACGAGCAACTTGACGCCACCAGCATCTTCCAGTCCATGGATCGCGGCGATGTTCGGGTGGTTGAGCTGGGCGAGCAGCTGGGCCTCTCGCTCGAGCCGTCGCATGCGGTCCGGATCGCCGGCCACCTCGGGGGGGAGGACCTTGATGGCGACCTCGCGCCGAAGCGTCGTGTCTTCAGCCCGGAACACCTGTCCCATGCCGCCTTCGCCGAGCTTTGCAATGATCGTGTAGTGGTTCAGGCGTGCGCCGACGTCCATGCGAATTCCTTCCCGAAGAGACACAGGTGAGCCGCGAGCACGGCGATGCTATCCGAAAGCGGGCGATTGACCAAGGCAGCGCCTCCGCCGCTGTCGGGCTCCGAAATCTCGTGGCGCATCAGTACGGCGTGCTGGACTTCGTCCGGGTCCATGAGGTGGCACGCGTCGACGTTGCCGACCTTCTTGCGTTTTGCGAGCAGTTGAGCGCCCGCGTTCGCACATAAAATGAGTCAGCGCTGAAGGGCCACGCAGCCAGACAGGTTTAATAGGCGCGAAGAGGCGACCGCCTTCCATCGCCTGCGTCAGATAGGGAACTTATGTTCGGGAAAGACCCACGTCATACGGACTATCGGCTGGCGTCGGCCGAGACCGCATCAAGGTGATGTTACCCCGCGTGTCGGACGGCACGCCGAAGGTGGCGCCGACACACCACAGCCACCACACAGATCGGCACCACGACAAAGCCGACGATGATCGTCCACTCCGTCGCCACCTCGCGCATGGCCCAGATCGAGCCGACCAGCGCGAAGCCGGAGTAGGCCGCCAGCACCAGCCGGCCCCGGCGATCCAGCCGGGTGGACTGCAGACGCCGGGTAAGCCGGCGGTCAAAGTCATTGGACATCGTCGGCACCGGCGCCGTCATCGCCTGCGACAGCAGTTGGTGCATCTGATCCTGTTCCCGTTCAGACATGTTCGAATCCTCGCGCCTGCAGCATCACATGCAGCAGGCGACGTGCGCGGTGGAGATACGACTTCACGGTGTTTTCCGGCACCACCAACAGCTCTGCCACTTCGCCGAGCCCGAGGCCAAGCCAGTAGTGCAGACGCAGGGCGGATTGATATACCTCGGGCAGCTCCGCCATGCATTCGGTCAGCGCGCGACTTGTGCGAACCGCCTCGAGTTGGTCGTGCGGCCCCGGCGCAGAAGACGTCAGACCAGTCAGGACGTCGTCTGACAGGTGCGGCGCGTGGTAGCGGACGCGTTCCTTCAGATTCACCGCCTGGTTGAACGTGATGCGATAGATCCACGAGCTGAACTTGGCCTCGCCACGAAACGTGGACAGGGCGTGGTGCGCGCGAAGAAATACCTCCTGCGTCACCTCTTCGGCTTCCCCCACAAACTCCCGACCGAGGATCGAGAGGGCCAGGCGGAACGAGTGGTCACGATGGCGCCGCACCAATTCGGCAAAGGCGTCGTCGTCGCCCCTCGCAACACAACGGGCGACAAGTGCTTCATCACTGTCCACGGCGGGTAGACGACGAGTGGTCCGATGCCGCGGTCAGCAGGTAGTAGAGCACCAGCCCGAGCCCGATGAACGCCACGGGCAACGGAGCCGGCCATCCCCAACGGAACTCATCGAGCAGCGACAACGTGATCATCGATCCAATCCCGAACATCGCCAGCACGATACCAATGATCAGGGTGACCTGCCGCGATTCCTGCGCCGAGTCGGGGCGGGTGGTTGGTTCCAGCGGCAGCTCCGGCAGCGGGATGCCCTTCTCCATCGCCATCACTCGTTCGGCATGGATCGTTTCGAGGCGACGACGTTTTTCGAGGTACTTGATGTAGAGATATCCGATGAACCCTGCGACCAGGGCTACGACGATGAGGGCGTCTCCGATGCTGTGTGGCTGCTCCATGCCTATAGGACAGGGTCACCCCGGAAACGGTTGCGCGAAGGCTCTTTCAGGCTCGATGATGGCGGCCTTCAGGCCGTTTAATCAGGCGCCAGGCCTCTATAATTAACCCCTGTGCCGCACTACAACCTTCGCGAATATCCCCTGCAACAGGGTGCCCTCGAGATTGCCTACATCGAGGAGTTCTTCAACGAGTTCCCGAAGCGGAAGACCGCCAACGAGATCATGAGCCGCCTCGAGGATCGGGAGTGCCAGATCCTGATGGCCGAGGCGCCGCTCGACGATGGCACGGTGGTGCCGGTGTCGTACAAGGTGTCGCACGAACTCAGAGAGAACGAGACCGATCCCGCGTTGGCCGACCTGGTCGCGCGCCTCAAGGGGTCGGTGGTGTTCACCGGCCGACGGATTCTCTACAACTGGCTGGGTGCCACGCGCCGGGACTGGCGGGGCCGCGGACATTTCCGTGCGCTCACCGAAGAGCAGGAAGCGTGGGCGATCAACCTGGGCTTTGACGAGGTGGTGGTGAAGACCAAGAACCGCTACTACGACATGCGTGGCGCACTCGACACCCTGAAGTTCAACGTCATCAAACTCGAAGTGGCGCCCGACATGATGGACGCCAAGGTCTACCTCAGCAAGCCGCTGGGGCTCAGCGTGCTCGACGCCCACCGCAGCCATCGTCAGGTCACACGTGCGTGACAGACGATGAACTGACCGAGCTATTTACACACGTGGCCGATCCGGCCTGGTTGCTTGCGCGTGGCGTCTTCGCCACCGAAGGCCGTCACGTGACCCGACGCCTGCTCACCTCTCAACGATTCACGGTCATCGCCTTGCTCCTGACGCCCACCGCGGAGGTGGCGCTCGCGCCGGAACTGAACGCGCTGCCGCCGGAGCAACGACCGACACTGGTCGTGAAGTCGCAGGCGGAGCTTGATGCACTGACGAAGTTCCGGCTGCACCAGGGCTGCGTGGCGTTCGCCGAGCGACGACCGCTGCCGGCGTGGGAGCCGAGCCATACAGACAGTGGCGTATCTGTGTTGCTCGAACGTGTGCGTGACCCCGACAACGTTGGCAGCATCATCCGCAGTGCCTCGGCGATGGGTGTCCGCGCGATTCTCATGGGCCCTGAGTGCGCCGACCCGTTTTATCGCAAGGCCATCCGCACCTCGATGGGCGCAGTGTTGACTGCCACAGTTGTCGCAGCCACGCCCTGGCCGGATGTGCTCGCGCAGCTCAAGGCTTCAGGCCACACGCTTGTGGCGACGACCCCGGATCCCCAGGCACCGGACATTGAGGATGTGGCCCTTGGACTGCGGACTGCGGACCGCGGACTGCGGACTGTGGCCCGACCGCTGGTTCTTCTCGTCGGCTCCGAGGGCGACGGCCTGACCTCGGAGGCGCGCGAGGCCGCCGATGTGGAGGCGCGGATTCCGATGACCACCGAGGTGGATTCCCTCAATGTCGGTGTGGCGACGGCCATCGCGGTTTATGCTCTCTCTCGGAGGAAGACGTCATGACAGTGGCTCGAATGGGGCGTAGTGCGGTGCAGTGCGCGGTGGCAGGTGCGGTGGTGGCCGCAGGGTGGACGATGGTGGGTGCACAGGCGCCGCCGGCGACGGAAATCTTCCTGGCGCCGGTGACGACGTCCGGCGCGCGCGTCAGCATCGGCCGTCCGGTTAATGTCACCAACAATCCCGGCTACGACAATCAGCCGCAGTTCCTGGCCGACTCCAGTGGCTTCCTGTTTTCGTCCATGCGTGACGGCGTGCAGACAGACATCTATCGGTACGACATCGCGCTCAAACGCGTGATTCAGGTGACGCGCACCGCGGAAAACGAGTACTCGCCCACGATTGCGCCTGACGGTCAGACGTTTACGACGATCCGTGGCGCCGACCAGAAGATCTGGCGCTTCACGATGGACGGAACGGACGCGGGGCTCGCGGCCACACACATGGGCCTGATCGGCTACCACGCCTGGATCTCCGAGTCGGAACTGGCCACGTTCGTGCTGGGGGAACAGCGGGAGCCGAACACGTTGCAGCTGTTCAACCTGCGAACCGGTACCAGCGAAGTGATCGAAAGCGGCATCGGCCGGTCGTTGTTGATTCGGCCAGGGCGCGGCACGGTGAGCTACGTACACAAACCGCAGGGTGCCGCCTGGGTGATCAAGGAACTCGACCCGGTCACCAAACAAGCGACCACACTGACACCCACCGTCGATGGCACCGAAGATCTCGCCTGGACGCCCGACGGTGCCATTGTCATGGGCCAGAAGGGGAAAGTGTTTTTGTGGCGCCCTTCGACAGGCTCAGGGCAGGCGGGCTGGACCGAGATCGCAGACCTCACGCGCCAGGGTGTGGAGAACATCACGCGCCTGACCGTGAGTCCGGACGGGCGGTGGCTCGCGATCGTGTCCCAGGCTGCGGCACGGTGAACATGTTCGTGCAATCACAACGGCTGGCCGCCGTCCAGACACCCATCATTCCGATCGTGAGTCGGTGGATCGCCGACACGCCCGGCACGGTATCGCTTGGTCAGGGCGTGGTGTCGTATGGCCCACCCGACGAAGCCATGGTGGCGCTTTCGCGATTTCCAGCGTCTCCGCTCGACCATCGCTACGGCGCTGTGGAGGGTGAGGAGGCGCTTGTCGCCGCCATCACCACCAAGCTTCAGCGCGAGAACGGTATCGATGTGGCGCAGGGGAGCCGTGTGGTCGTCACGGCCGGCGGCAACATCGCGTTCATGAATGCGATCCTCGCGGTGACTGATCCCGGTGACGAGGTCATTCTGCCGGTGCCGTATTACTTCAACCACGAAATGGCCATCGAGATGGCGGGTGCCCGGGTGGTGCCGGTGCCGACCGATACGCAGAGGCAACTGGACCTCGATGTGATCGCCGCAGCAATCACGCCCCGCACACGTGCTGTGGTCACGGTATCGCCAAACAATCCAACAGGTGTCGTGTATCCGGAATCCGCACTGCGCGCGGTGAATACGTTGTGCCGTGACCGCGGCATCTTCCACATCCACGACGAGGTGTACGAGTATTTTCTGCACGCCGGTGCGACGCACTTCTCACCGGGGTCAGTCCCGGGTGCCTCCGCACACACGATCTCGATGTATTCGTTCTCGAAGGCCTACGGTCTGGCCAGTTGGCGCATGGGCTACATGGTGGTGCCGGAATCGTTGTGGGATGCGGTCAACAAGATTCAGGACACCCTGCTTGTATGTCCACCCGTGGTGTCACAGCGTGTGGCTCTGGCCTCGATGACGGTCGGTCGCGAGTACTGCGCCGGCCACCTGGCACGACTCGACAAGATGCGCACACTGATGGCCGAGGCGCTCAGCGACCCTTCAGTCCCCTGTGACGTGCCATCCGCGCTGGGCGCGTTTTATTACTTCATCCGCGTGCACACACAACTGGACGCGATGACGATGGCTGAACGACTGATTCGGGAGCACCGGGTGGCCGTGATTCCGGGCTCGGCGTTCGGGGCCCGCGAGGGGTGTTCGCTGCGTGTGTCGTATGGTGCCCTCGACCCGGGCACGGCGGCCGAGGGTGTGGGACGGCTGGTGTCGGGAATAAAGGCGCTCGCATGAAGGTCATTACATGGAACGTCAACGGCATCCGGGCCCGACAGGCCCAGGTGCAGGAATTGCTCGAACTGGAACAGCCGGATGTGTTGTGTCTGCAGGAGATCAAGGCGACGCCGGACAAGGTGCCGGAATTGCTGGTGAGTCCGGGCGATTACTGGTCGGTCTGGCATGGGGCGGGAGGATACTCAGGGGTGGCGCTGCTGATCCGACGGGAATTCGCCCCTGAGGCCCCCCGGTTCTGGCACCCTGACTTCGATTTCGAACAGCGCATCGTTGTGGCGGATCTGGCCACGGGCGGCGCAGTAAACCCCGGGGCGGTTCGTTTCGTCTCGGTGTATGTGCCCAACGGGGGCAAGGACTACGAGGCGAAGATGCGGTTTTTCGGCGATCTGCATCGATGGATCGTTGAAACGAACTGCGACGGCGCGTCGCTAGTGCTCTGTGGAGATATCAACGTGGCGCGGGAGGAACGGGACGTGCATCCGAAGGAACGCAAGGTCAATCAGATCGGCACGCGCCCTGAGGAACGCGACCTGTTTGCGCAGGTGTTGGGCTCGGGGATGACTGACGTTGGTCGCACGCTGGATCCCGACAATGACGAGTTGTTCACGTGGTGGGCGCCGTGGCGCAGCCTGCGGCAGCGCAACATCGGCTGGCGTATCGACTATGTACTCGCGTCGTCGGCCATCGCCGGTCAGGCCCGCACCTGTGAATCACGACGAACGTTCGGCACCAGTGACCACGCCCCGGTGATTGCGACATTTTTGCCATGAGTCTCAGAACCCGCCTCATCGTTGCCTTCCTGGTCGTGTCGGTGCTTCCGCTGGCCGCCGTCACGTACTTCTCGTACACCAGTCAGGTGCGTGCACTGCAGGATCTGGCCACGCGCGAGGCGGATTCGCTTTCCACAGAGATGACGCAGCGGATGCAGCTGGTCACGACCGAGCTGAGCACGCGTGTGGAACAGCTCGCCGAAATGCAGGAGCCCGCGGTGGTGCGAGTAGTGCAGCGCACTGACGGCAACCCGCAGCAGACGGTGGGTGACCTGACGACTGGAACAACAGCTGTCGTTGTACCCGAGGCGCCGGTGCCGGCTGTCGCACAGGTGCAGCCGACAACGCAGGCCAGTGAGCAGGCGCGCGTGGCCGAGGCGCTCGGTGCGGCGGCCATGTTCTTGCAGTCGGTGGAACTACAGGGCATGCGGCGCCAGCCTCCGCCGCGCCAGCCAGATGCCGCTCTGGCTGAAGGTGGGCGGGGCGACGGTTCGCGATCTGGCGACGGGCGTACGGGTGGTGAACGAGGTGAATCGATTCCGGGTCGTGGTCGAGGCCAGAGACCACCGCTCCCGCTGGGTGCGGTCGGGGCGTCCACGACAGATCCGGCGTCGCCCACGCCCCCGGCGGAGCCCACGCCTCCGCCCTCCATCGGGCCTGCGACGATGTCCGGCGAGACCGGCACGGAGGTGCCCAATCGAGTCGTGATCGACATGGGGGCGATCGCCAGGGAGATGTTCAGCAAGTACATGCCCGAGGGCGGCTTCGAGAACATGACGCCGGAAGCGCGACAGCAGTTGGCGCGCGAAGTGAACATGCGCATCACCGGTATCGCGGAGGGCATCCGCATCAGCGCTGAACAACTGCAGAAGAAGGCCGAGGCGGCCCGACAGGAAGTGCCTACGACGTTGGCACCGCCGCCGCCAGCGGCGATTCCCCCACCACCGCGCCCGCCCGCCGCGCCGGCCGTGCCCGCCATGCCGATGACCCGATCGTCCACGCTGGTCGGCAACAAATTGGACGTGAAGTTGATGCAGGGGGGGACAGTGGTCGGCGAGGTGAATGCCACGATCGACCTCGAAAACGTACTGGCCACCGTGTTTTCACCCACGCGGCGTGAACAGGGTGAGGTGCCGTTTGCCGTCGCACCGGATGGCAAGGTGTACACGGCGAACGAGGCCGACCGTCGCACTGTCGAAGATCTCGGGTCAATCGCCCGTCCGGACGGTCCACTGGGGAAAACCGTGCTGCCCGACTGGGTCGTGTTCACGACGGCCGATCCATCAGGCTCGGGTCTGCGGTTTGGCATCGCGCGCCCTGTGGGTGATTCACTCGGGGCCCTCCGCCGGACGGTCGTACGCAATGCAGGCTTTGGCCTTCTGGTGATCGGTATCCTCGTTGTGGGTGTTGTGCCCCTGTCAGGGCGACTCACGAAGAATCTTGACGACCTCACTGAGGGCGTGGACCGTATTGCGCACGGCGACTATCGCGCGCGTGTGCCGGTGCGTGGCCGCGACGAAATCGGCGAGCTGGCGGCGGCGTTCAACAAGATGGCCGCCGACGTGGAGCGCCATCAGTACGCGGTCGGTGAGCAGGAACGTCTGCGGCGCGAACTCGAGCTGGGCCGACAGATTCAGATCGACATGTTGCCGAGTGCACCCATGTCCTTCGGGTTGACCGAAGTGCAAGGTGTCTCGATTCCCGCCCGTGAGGTGGGCGGCGACTTTTTCAACTACTTCGCCCTCGAGAACGGTCAGGTGGCGCTGCTGGTGGGCGACGTGTCCGGCAAAGGCGTCGGCGCGGCCCTGCTCATGGCCAACATCCAGGCCTCACTCCGCACACGGTTGGCGCTCGGGCAGAACCTGTCGGCGATCGCCGAGGCGCTCGATCGCGAGATGGCCGCCACGTCCGGGTCGCGTCTCTACGTGACGCTGTTTCTCGGCATCTTTGATCCCGCTCAGCGCACATTGCAGTACGTCAACGCCGGTCACAATCCGCAGTTTGTGTTGCGGCCAGGGCAGGCGCTTGAGCAGATGCACGCCACCGGTATTCCGATTGGACTGCTCGCCGGCCGGGGCTACACGCATCGCGAGGTGAGTCTGGCCGGTGGTGACCTGTTGTTCTTCTACACCGACGGCTGTGTCGAGTCCGAGAACGAATCGGACGAGATGTTCGGCACGGATCGACTCGAATCACTGCTCGTGTCGATCGGCTCGTCGGGCCCGTCCACGCCCGACCGCGTGCTGCAACAGGTCGAAGAAGCGGTCACGTCCTTCCGCGGCACCCGCGAACCGAACGACGACGCCACGATGATGGCTGTGCGCATCGGCTGAGGGCAGATCCAATGCTTTCGGAGCAGACGGACTTTAGTCCGTCTGTGTCCGACGGGCTGAAGCCCGTCGGCTCCGTA
>JBBQDM010000028.1:0-34829 GCA_038319675.1 Vicinamibacterales bacterium | reverse complement strand
TCTTTTCGGCGCGGCTCTTGAGGATCTCGAAGATCAGCTCCTGCTTCCGCATCCCGGTGGCGCCCGCCACGTCGAGCTGCTTGGCGACCTTGGTGAGCTCGGTGACGCTCATGTCCTTGAGCGTCGAGAGCTCCACGACCGCAGGGGCCTCCGCCGCGGCTGCCGCGGGAGCGGTTGCCGCCGGAGCGGCCTTATCTGTCGTCATCGGCTGTTGTCCCCTGGCCGCGCCAGTCTTGCTATCAGTCTCCACAGTTCATCCAGTCCTTCACCGCCCGTCGCCGACACCGGCAGGGGCGGGCTTCCAAATATCCGTTCCAGCTCGCGGAGGTTCCGTCCCCGCTCGTTGCGCGTCAGCTTGTCGATCTTCGTCGCCACGATGTGCGGCGGCGTGCCGACGGTCGCCAGCCAGCGGTGCGCCTGCGTGTCGGAGTCCAGGCCGGGGTGCCGGGAGTCGACGAGCAGCAGCGTGCCGCGGGGGCCGACGGCGGCCCCCGGATCGGCCGCGCTGGCGAAATAGTTCGCCGCCACCGCGGCCAGCTCCTTGGCGGAATCGTCGCCGCCGCGGGCGTAGCCGTAGCCCGGGAGGTCCACCAGGTAAAGGCTCCAGCGGCCGGGACCGCCGGTGCCCCCCTCCACCGTGAGGCGGAAGATGTTCGCCAGCCGGGTCTTGCCGGGCGCCGCGCTGGTGCGCGCCAGCTTGCGGCGGACCAGCGCATTCAGCAGCGTCGACTTGCCGACATTCGAGCGTCCCGCCAGCGCGATCTGGCCGAGGCCGTCCCCGGGGACGCCCGAACTGCGAGCGCCGTGCCCTGCCCCTGCCGCAGGAGCCGCGCTCGTGACGAAGTCAGCGCTAAGAAGTCTCAATACTCAATGCGTGATCGTTTCGTCCTTGACGGCGGGCTGAACGGCCGCATCGGCGGGAGCGATCACCGGCAGCGGGCCGATGAGCGCGATTTTCAGCACCTCGTCCATCATGTCGACCATGTAGATGTCGAGCGTGTCGAGGACGTTCTTCGGGATGTCCGCCAGGTCCTTCTCGTTGTCCCTGGGCAGGATGATGGTCTTCAGCCCGGCGCGGTGGGCGCCGAGGACTTTCTCCTTGACGCCGCCGATCGGCAGCACCTTGCCGCGCAGCGTGATCTCCCCGGTCATGGCGACGTCCTTGCGGACGGCGATGCCGGACAGCGCCGAGACCAGGGTGGTCGCCAGGGTGATGCCCGCCGAGGGGCCGTCCTTGGGGATCGCCCCTTCCGGGATGTGCACGTGCACGTCCATGGTGCGGCTGAAGTTCTTGGGCAGCTGGAACTCGTCGGCTTTCGAGCGCACGTAGCTCATCGCCGCCTGCGCCGACTCCTGCATGACGTCGCCGAGCTTGCCGGTCAGGGTCAACTTGCCCTTGCCCGGCATCAGCGTTGCTTCGATCACCAGAATCTCGCCGCCGACCTCGGTCCAGGCGAGGCCGGTGGCGACGCCGATTTCATTCTTCTCCTCCGCCATCGTCGGGCGGAAGCGCGGCACGCCGAGGTACTCGGTGACCTTGGCGGCGTTGATCTCCTCGCTGAAGGCCTTGCCCTCGTTGACCACCTTGCGGGCGATCTTGCGGCAGATCGAGGAGATCTCGCGCTCGAGGCTGCGGACGCCGGCTTCGCGGGTGTAGCGCTGCACCACCGTCTGGAACGCTTCGTCGAGGAAGGTGATGTTGTCCTTGGTCAGCCCCGCCCCCTCGACCGCCTTCGGCGAGAGGAACTTCTTGGCGATCTGGACCTTCTCCTGCTCGGTGTAGCCGGCCAGCTGCAGCACTTCCATGCGGTCCCGCAGCGCCTGCGGAATGGTGTGGATGACGTTGGCGGTGCAGATGAACATCACGTTCGAGAGGTCGTACTCGACGTCGAGATAGTGATCGAGGAAGGCGTTGTTCTGCTCGGGGTCGAGCACTTCGAGCAGCGCCGCCGACGGGTCGCCGCGGAAGTCCATCGACATCTTGTCGACTTCGTCGAGCAGGAACACCGGGTTCATCGTGCCGGCTTTTTTCATCATCTGGATGATCTGGCCGGGGAACGCGCCGATGTAGGTGCGGCGATGACCGCGGATTTCCGCTTCATCACGCACGCCGCCCAGCGAGAGGCGGACGAACTTGCGGTTCATCGCGCGCGCAATCGACCGCGCCAGCGAGGTCTTGCCGACGCCTGGAGGGCCCGCCAGTGTGAGAATCGTAGCCTTGGGTTTTTTTACCAGCACACGCACGGCGAGAAACTCGATGATGCGTTCCTTGATCTTCTCCAGCCCGAAGTGATCCTCGTTGAGGATGGTTTCGGCGGCTTTCAGATCCTTGCTGTCCTTGGTCTTCTTGTGCCACGGAACGGCGATCAGCCAGTCGAGATAGTTGCGCGAGACAGTGGCTTCGGCCGACATGGGCGGCATTGCGTCGAGCCGCTTCAGCTCGTCAATGGCCTTCTGTTCGACCTCCTTGGGCATCTTCGCCTGGGCGATCTTCTTCTTGAGATCGTCCCCGTCGTTGCCCTTGTCGTCCTTGCGGCCCAACTCGCGCTGGATCGCCTTCATCTTCTCGTTGAGGTAGTACTCCTTCTGGGCCTTCTCCATCTGCTTCTTGACGCGAGACTGGATACGGCGGTCCACCTGGAGTTTGTCGACTTCCGACTCGAGCACGGCCACGATGCGGCCGAGGCGTTCGAGCGGCGCGACGATCTCGAGCAAATTCTGCTTCTCTTCGACGCCCACCTGCAGGTGCGCGGCAATCGTGTCGGCCAAGCGCGAGGGGTCATCCACCCGCACCGCCGCGATCATCGCGTCGTACTGCAGGGTGTTCGAGAGCTTCACGTACTGTTCAAACAGCGTCACCACGCGGCTCATCACGCCTTCGACATCGGCCGGTGCCTCAGCCTTGCGCGGAATAACCTTGATGGTCACGCGATAAAAGCCTTTGTCTTCCTTCCACTCCACCGCCCGGGCGCGTTCCACGCCTTCCACGAGCACCTTGATGTTGCCATCCGGCAGCTTCAGGGATTGGACGATGTTGGCGACACACCCCATCGTGTAGATATCGGCGGGCTGTGGGTCGTCGATCGCCGCATCATGCTGCGCGGCGAGGAAGATCTTCTTGTCGGTCGCGAGCGCATGTTCCAGCGCACGCGTCGACGATGGCCGTCCGATCACGAACGGCATCATCATGTGCGGAAACACAACGACGTCCCTGAGAGGGACGATAGGCAGGGTCTCGTACTGATCCATGCGTCAGCCAGCTTTCTCCATGACCGTAATGGGCTTCTCCTTGGACTCTACCACCTCGCGCGTAATGACGCACTCGCGGATCTTTTTCTGACCCGGCAAGGTGTACATGAGGTCCAACATGATGTCTTCGATGATCATGCGCAGGCCGCGCGCGCCGATCTTGCGCTGCAGCGCCTTTTCCGCAATCGCTTCAAGCGCATCGTCCGTGAAGCGGAGCTTGACGTTTTCATAGTCAAACAGACGCTGGTACTGACGCGTGATCGCGTTCTTGGGCTCGGTGAGAATCTGGATGAGCGCCGGCTTGTCGAGTTCGTGCAGCGTGCCGACGACCGGCAACCGGCCGACGAACTCGGGGATCAGGCCGTAACGAATCAGATCCTGGGGCTCGACCTGTTCGACGAGGGTCGCGCCCTCTTTGACGTTCGCCTTCACGTCGGCTTTGAAGCCCAGCGTCTTGCGACCGAGTCGGCGGGCAATCTGTTTGTCGAGGCCGACAAACGCGCCACCCACGATGAACAGGATGTTGCTCGTGTCGATCTGGAAGAACTCCTGATGGGGGTGCTTCCGGCCGCCCTGCGGCGGCACATTCGCCACGGTGCCTTCGAGGATCTTCAGCAGTGCCTGCTGCACGCCCTCGCCCGACACGTCGCGCGTGATCGACGGGTTTTCGTCCTTGCGGCAGATCTTGTCGACTTCGTCGACGTAGATGATGCCCTGCTGCGCCTTCTCGATGTCGCCGCCGGCCGCCTGCAGCAGCTTGAGGATGACGTTCTCGACGTCCTCGCCGACATAGCCGGCCTCGGTCAGTGTCGTCGCATCGACGATCGTGAACGGCACCGACAGCAGGCGGGCGAGGGTCTGCGCGAGCAGCGTCTTGCCCGTGCCGGTCGGACCGATCAGCAGGATGTTGGACTTGGTGAGTTCCACCTCATTGCGGCCCTTGGAGAGCTTCGCAATCTCCAGGCGCTTGTAGTGGTTGTACACCGCGACCGACAGCTTCTTCTTGGTCTGGTCCTGGCCGATGACGTACTCATCCAGGAACTTCTTGATTTCCATCGGTGTGGGCAGGGTGGTGCGCACGCCGGTTTTGTCGAACTTGTTGTCGTCCGCAATGATGTCGTTGCAGACCTCGACGCACTCGTCGCAGATAAAGACCGTGGGGCCCGCAATCAGCTTGCGGACATCATTCTGATCCTTGTTGCAGAACGAACAGCGGAGAACCTCGGCGTCGCCGGTTTTTTTGGTCATGGAGCCTTCTGCCTGCAGTTATCGGTGCGCCGGGAACTCGACGATACCTGCCACCCTACACCCTGCGATCGAGGACATCATCGATAATACCGTAGTCCTTCGCCTGACTGGCCCCGAGGATGTAATCCCGGTCAGTGTCGTTCTGAATCTTGGTGAGCGTCTGCCCGGTGTGGTGGGCCAGAATTTCATTCAATCGCTCGCGCATGCGCAGAATTTCCCTGGCGTGGATGTCGATATCGCTCGCCTGGCCGGCCAATCCCGACATGTGGGGTTGGTGGATGAGGATGCGGGAGTTGGGCAGCGAGAAGCGCTTGCCCTTGGCTCCGGCCGCCAGCAGCACCGCCGCCATCGACGCCGCCTGCCCGATACAGTAGGTCTGCACGGCCGGCTTGATGAACTGCATCGTGTCGTAGATCGCCAGACCCGCCGTGATGGACCCGCCCGGGCTGTTGACGTACAGCAGGATGTCGCGCTCCGGATCTTCGGCTTCCAGGAACAACATCTGTGCAATCACCAGGTTGGCAATCGAGTCGTCGATCCCCGTCCCGATGAAGATGATGTTGTCCTTCAGCAGTCGCGAGAAGATGTCGTAGGCGCGTTCGCCGCGGTTCGTCTGTTCGACGACCATCGGCACAAGTTGGGCTTTGGGTGAATTCATAAAGGGTGCTCGGGTGCTCTCGTGCTCGGGTGCGCAGGTGCTAGCCGTTGGTGATCGTCGCCTTCTCCAACAACCACGTGACCGTTCGTTCGCGGCGGATGCCTTCGCGGATGCGGCTGACACCGCCGTCCTTCTCGAGGCGGGCGCGCACGGCCGCGGCGGTGCGACCGGACGCCTCCGCAAACTTTTCGATCTCGGCCGCCACGTCCTCGTCGTTCGCCTCAATCTGTTCCCGCCGCGCGATCGTGTCGAGCACCAGGGTGCTCTTGACCGTCTGGGTCGAGGCCTCCTTCTGGCGCTCGCGGAACTCCTGCCAGTCGATACCGGCCTGCATCGGGTCCATGCCCTGATCCATCAGCCGCCGCACAAACTCTTCCAGCCGGCGATCCACTTCGCGCTCCACCAGCGCTGTCGGCACCGGGGACTTCATCCGGCTTGCCAGATTTTCGAGCAGGTCGTGGCGCACCTTGTGGTCGGCCTCGTGCTCGGCTTCGTGCTGCAGGTCGTGTTTCACGCGCTCCTTGAGCGCATCAAGCGTCTCAACCTCGCTGACCTGCTTGGCGAACTCGTCGTTCAACTCGGGCAGTTCCTTGCGGCGCACGCCCTTGATGGTCGCGTGGTAGGCCACCGTGGTGCCCGCGAGCGCGGCCGGCTCGTAGTCGGCCGGGTAGGTCACCGTGAAATCGCGCACCTGGTCGGCCGTCACACCCGTCAGATGCTCGTCGAAGCCGGGAGGATTCGCCTGGTTCCCCAATTCAATCGAGACGTTCTGCATCGGCTCGGCGGCGGGGGCTTCGGCCCCGGCCTCACCCTGCGGCGTACGCGTCAGGTCCATCAGGATGGCATCACCCGCGGCTGCCGGGCGGTCTTCCACCGGGTGCCACTTCACCGCGCGCTCCCGCAGACGTTCGATCAGGGCATCCACGGCGCCCACTTCGAGCACGGCGGGCGGCTTGCTCAGCGAAATGCCCGTGTAGTCGCCGGGATCAATCGTCGGCACCGTCTCAAACGCAGCCAGGAACGTCATCGGCTGGCCTTCGTCGATGACCACATCCTTGATGTCCGGGGTTGCCACCGGCTCCAGGCCGTGCTCGCGGAGGGCGGCATCCACCAGCCGAGGAATCAGGTCGTTGGCCACGTCAAACAGAATCTGGTCCTTGTACCGCTGCTTGATGACGGTGGTCGGCACCTTGCCCTGGCGAAAGCCGGGCACACGCGCTTTTCGGCTGTAGTCTTTGGCAATTCGCTGAATTTCAGTGGAAACAGTATCGGAGGGCACCTCAAACGTCAGGTGCTTCTGGGTCTCGGAGACCTCGGTCAGTTCAGTCTTCATCTGGGATCGATTCTATCGGGAATGGCGCACGGGTGCACGGGGGGCGCTGGTGGGAGCGGAGGGACTTGAACCCACACGGATGTAATCCACAGGCTTCTAAGACCTGCGCGTCTGCCAGTTTCGCCACGCTCCCAGAGGAGACATCATATCGGGGAGCCCAAGGGTTTCGGGTAGGGTTTTTCGCATCTCAAGAGCGTGGCGAAAAGACCCTACCCGAAACCTTAGAAATTCATCCAGCGGCTGACCTTGAGCAGGAAGGTGTTGGTGGCCGGGGCGCCAAAGAGGTCGCCGAAGCCGCGGCTGAACTCAAAGTCCCCGGTCGGGGCGAAATGGTCCCGGCCCTGCTGCCAGACCACAAAAATCGCGGAGCCGGGGCGGAACTCCCAGCGCAGGACGTTGGTGGTGCGGAACGACCGGATGTTGAAGTCCGGGTTGCCCTGATACGCGAACGGACGATACCGGCCCTCGTACGCCTTCGACCGACCAGCCACCAGTTCCTTGAAGTGGGAGTAGTCGCCGGCCGACTGGAACGGTTGTGCGTACACCTGCAGCGACAGGGTGGGGGTGATCGTGTAGTTGAGCCGGGTGGTGATCCGCACGGTCGTCTGATTCAGGCGACCGAAGATGTACCGCGGCCCGTCGGTGCTGACGAGGTTGGTGATCCACTGCGACTGCTGGTGGTTGCGACTGAACCCTACGCCAACACTGGCAGAAATGGCCGAGGACGGGCGGTAGGTGAGTGAGGGGGAGAGATCACGCTGCCAGGTGCCGTGCCCGTCCCGCATCCAGAACAGGTTGAGCGACCCGAACAACCGCTTGCGGTTGTCCGTCTGCATGAAGCCCCACTGATTGAGTGCCGCGTTGCTGTACCCGCCGGGGCCGCCGCGCGTCAGGCGGTCGGCGAACCCCTGACCGTTGTAGTTGAGCCCCGTGCTGAAGGACCAGTTGCTCATCAGGGTCAGGTGCGCATTCACGTTTCCACCCCAGAACCGGCGGTCTCCCGCCATGTTCCACCCCTGCCAGGCGTTGATGTTGACGACCCGGTCACGCACGATGCGGCCCGGGGCACTGTTGCGGAGCTGGAACCAGGCGCCCTGGCTGATCTCGTCGGCGCGCTGTTGAAAGCCCAGATCGTTGATATCGAAACCCGGAGACTTGTACGTCACGTACGTGTTGAACCTGGTGCGTTGCCCGGCGATTTTGTTGAACGAGATTTGACCAGCGTGTCCGCCCAGCGATGTGCGCGTCGGGTCGTAGTCCACGTGGGTGGCGTCCGGACGTTGGAAGCTGTGCACGGTGCTCCGCTGCACGCGCGCGATGGCCTCTTCCGACCCGTTGACCATGCTCGTCGCAAAGAACCCGTTGACGCTGAAGCGCTGGCCGATCCGGATGTCGGCATCAAGACCGCCCGTAACCGCCGAGCGTGGCAGAAATTCCAGCTCGCTTGTCAGTTGGCGATGTGTGGATGTGGCGATCACACCCACACGAGACCGATTGTCGAACTCACGATTGATGCGGACCACGGTGTAGTTCGACAGCGGTTCGACGGGTGTCTCGGTGATGTCGAGTGTGGGGCCGGCAGCCACGCGCGCGTGTTCACGACCGGTCACCGCATGCATCGCGCCGACCGAAAACTTGCCCATGCGGCCTGTGAGTTTCGCCGCCCCAAGGATCGTGGTGTTGGAGGGCTGGTCGACAAACCCCTCGGTCGGGGCCCCGACCGAGTGCTGAGGGGCGCGACCAATGCGACGCGTGTAGAACAGTCCTGTACAGCTGCCGTCGTTGCAGTCCACATCGAAGCGGAACCGGCCGGACCCTTCGACGAAGAAGGGCCGCCGCTCTGCAAAGAAGGTCTCGAAGCCACTCAGGTTCACGACCGCCGGATCGGCTTCGACCTGGCCGAAGTCCGGATTCACCGTACCAGTCAGTGTCAGGCCCGGTGCCACCGCATACTTCACGTCAAGCCCGACCGTACCGTCCGGCTCGGGTGACTGTCGCAATGGGTCGCCGCGCTTCACGGGGGCCGTCGTCATCTGTGTCAGCGCGTACGGCATGACTTCAAACTTTTTTTGTCGTCCCGAGACGTCCAGTCCCGTCAGCTCGCCAAACGACGACACGTAGCCACTGGCGCTCCGCGGCAGCAGCGGCCACGTGGAGATCTCGTTCAGTCGCGCCACGGTGCGCGACACCGCAAACCCAAACACCGCGTCGTCTGTCGGACGAAACCGGAGCTGTGAGAAGGGAATCCTGAACTCTGCGCGCCAGCCGCCGGGATGTCGAGAGACGGCCACGTCCCAGACGGCATCCCAGCCACGGTCGTTGGAGGCGTCGTTGAACCAGTACTGGTCGTACTTCACGCCTGCCGCATTCACGCCGAATTCGTAGGCCGACCGACGGTCATGAAACGAATCCAGCATAATGCTGATCCAATCGGAGGGCGACTGCTCATCACGCCTCGTCAGAATGCCGGCGATGCGCTCGGGTTCGGGATCCACGGCCGTGACCGCCACATACAGCGACGTCGCGTCGTAGGCCACCCGCACCTCGGTCTGATGTGTCGCGTTCGCGCCTTCGTTCGGCACCCGCTGCATGAATCCGGACACGATCGGCGTCTTGCTCCAGACGGCTTCGGTCAACTCGCCATCAATCTGCATCGCCGTGGTCGTGGGGTCCACGCGGACGGCAGCGATACTCGCGACGCGGAGGCTGCCGATCGGTGGGTCGTCCGCCAGTACGACGACGGGCAAAAGCGCGAGTAGCACGAGGCTGAGCGTGGCGTGGCGGTAAATTCCCTGCATACCGAGGTTAGACGGGCCCGCATGTCACGACGTTGGCGCCCGATCAACAACAGCTCAAGAGCACGACATGGCGTCTGCACAACTGTGCGCTCGCGGACGATTGACTCGGGTAATCTCTTCGCCATGCGTGTTCCGACTTCTGTTCGTCAAGCTGCCGTGTTGGTGACCGTCGTGTGGTGTGCGTTCGCGTGGGGGCTCACCGGGCAGGCACAGATCACACCGGGCACTGCCGCGGCTGCCGCTGAGCCTGGTGTGTCACCGGATGGTCGCGAGATCGCGTTTGTGTCTGGCGGCGACATCTGGACGGTGCCATCAGTTGGCGGGCAGGCTCGATTGCTCGTCTCGCACGAGGCCACTGAGCGCCGGCCGCTGTATTCGCCGGACGGCCGGCACCTCGCATTCATGTCCACGCGCACCGGCGGTGGCGACATCTATGTATTGGCGCTGGCAACAGGCCAGCTCCGACGATTGACTCATGAGGATGGAACCGACACGCTCGAGGGATGGTCGCGTGACTCGGCGTGGGTGTACTTCGCCTCAACCGCACGCGACATCGCGGGGATGAGCGATGTGTTTCGGGTGTCGGTGACCGGCGGCACGCCGATGACGGTGAGTGATGACCGCTACGTCAACGAGTTCGGCGTCGCGGCGACTCCCGACGATGATGCGCTGGTGCTTGTGGCACGCGGCATCGCCAACGGTCAGTGGTGGCGCCGTGGCAGCAGTCACATCGACAAGTCCGAGTTGTGGTGGCTGTCGGGCGTGTCGGGGACGCCCACCTATGCGCTGTTGAGCGGCCGCGACTCGCGTCAACTGTGGCCCATGGTCGGCAGCGACGGTCGTGCACTGTACTACGTCTCTGATCGCGGCGGCGCCGAGAACCTGTGGCGTCGCGCGCTGCCCGGAGACGCCGATCCCGCGAGTGACGCGGCTCGCGGCACGCGTCTGACGTCGTTCACCGACGGGCGCGTGTTGTTTCCGTCACTGTCGGCTGACGGTCAGTTGCTTGTGTTCGAACGGAACTTTGGAATCTGGACGCTCGACACGGCGACCGGCGCCACGCGGCAGGTGCCGCTGACGATGCGCGGTGCGGCGACTACGCCGGTGGCTGAACGTGTGCGGCAGACCAACGGGTTCTCGGATCTGGCGCTGTCACCTGATGGTCGCAAGATCGCGTTTGTCTCACGCGGCATCGTCTTTGCCGCGTCGGCGAAGGATGCCGGTGATGCTACTCGTGTGACGACCGAGCCGGGGTTGGCGTCGCAACCCACGTGGTCGCGCGACAGTCGGAGCCTCGTGTATGTCGCTCACCGCGACGGTGCACAACATCTGTTCCGGTATGACTTCACCTCGTTCACGCAGACACGCCTGACCAGCGGCACTGGCATTGACATCTCCCCTGTGTATTCACCCGACGGCACCCACATTGCGTTTCTGCGTGACCGCCGGGAACTGCGTGTGCTGACAATCGCCGATGGCAGTGAGCGCGTGCTTGCAACCGGCATGTTTGCCGATGCGCTTTCGACACCCACCCCAGTCTGGGCACCGGATGGCCGCTGGATCGCGCTGTTTGTGATCGGCGCCAAATCCTTCACCAATGTGCAACTCGTACCGCTGGGCGCACCGGGAGGACCACCACGTCCGATCAGCGGGCTCTCAAATGTGTATGCCAACACGATCTCATGGACGCCCGATGGCCGCACGGTGTTGTTCGATACGCGGCAGCGCACTGAACAAGGCCAACTCGCACGTGTGGAGCTCACGCTGCGCACGCCTACGTTTCGAGAGGATCTGTTTCGAGAGCTGTTTGTACAAAATCCCGCCTCCGCCCCTGCCGAGCTTCGGCGCGGGGCAGACGCCCTCGTGCCGGTCACACCACCAGCCGTGCCTGTATCGGTCGCGCCGGTGTTTGACGGGATTCGGCAGCGGCTGTCGTTTGTGCCAACCGGACTTGATGTGCAGAGGGTGACCGTGAGTCCTGACGGCAAGATGGCGTTGGTGACGGCGACAGTGGCCGGCCAGACCAACCTGTATACGTACTCGCTCGACCCGCTGGCCATTGAGCGTCCCGTCGCGCGGCAGGTGACGACCACGGCCGGGGCCAAGGCGGATGCGCAGTTCAGTCCGGATGGCCGCGAGGTGTATTACCTCGACGGGGGCCGCGTGCAGATCGCCACCGTAGAACGCCGCGAGTCACGGCCCCTGGCGGTGACCGCGGAATTCACCTCGGATTTTGACCACGACAAGAGGGAGGTGTTCCGGCAGGCGTGGACGCTGCTGCGCGACAACTTCTACGACCCGGCGTTCAACGGCGTGAATTGGGAGGCCTCACGCGAGACGTACGGTCCACGCGTCGCCGCCGCGTCTACGCTCGACGAGATGCGCCGCATCATGAGCCTGATGATTGGCGACCTCAACGCCTCGCACCTGGGTATCTCTGGTGGGGGTGGCGGCGGTGGCAGCGTGGTCGGCCACCTCGGGCTTCGTTTCGATCGCCGCGAGTACGAGTCAGCCGGGCGCCTGCGCGTGACGGAGGTCATCGGGTTGGGCCCGGCAGCCATCAGTGGCGGGATTGTGGTGGGGGACTATCTGCGGCGAGTGGGAAACGCGGACGTGGTCCCGGGGTTCGATCTGGCTGCTGCCCTCGCACACACCGTTGATCGCCGAATGACCGTGGCGGTGTCTGCCACACCGACCGGCGACACGCGCGAGGTCGTCGTCAAACCCGTGACGCAGGCGACCGAAAAGGGGCTCGTGTATCGCGAGTGGGTGGAGTGGAATCGGGAATACGTGCTCAAGGCGAGCGGAGGGCGTCTCGGGTATGTCCACATGATCAACATGAGCGCAGGCGCGCTTGAGCAACTGCATCTGGATCTGGATGCGGAGAATCACGATCGCGACGGCGTGGTGATTGACATGCGCAACAACAACGGCGGCTTCGTGCATGCCTACGCGCTTGATGTGTTTGCCCGGCAGCCCTACCTCCGCATGGCGTTGCGGGGGCTGCCCGAGTCGCCGGGTCGCACCGTACTGGGCCAGCGCGCACTCGAGTCGCCGACCGTGCTCGTCACCAACCAGCATTCACTTTCGGACGCTGAAGATTTCGCGGAAGGGTATCGCACGCTGAAGCTTGGCCCTGTCGTGGGTGAGCCGACCGCCGGCTGGATCGTCTACACCTGGAACACGACGCTTGTGGACGGCTCCACGTTGCGCCTCCCGCGCATGCGCGTGTCAGCGGTCGATGGTACGGATATGGAAAACGCGCCGCGTCCGGTCGACGTGGAGGTGGATCGTCCCCTCGGTGAGTGGCACGCATCGAAGTCTGACACGCAGCTCTATCGCGCTGCGCGCACGCTGTTGCAGCGATTGGGAATTATTGAGTAGCGGTGTAAAGCGCGGCCGCGCGTTTTAATTCGTCGCGCATCGAAGTCACAAGGGCCGGCGGCGCGAGGGCGCGAGCATCAGCGCCGAAGCCGAGCAGCCAACTGCGCAGCGCCCAATCGTTTGAGACGTCCAGCGTCACACGCAAACTGCCGTCGGGCATCGTCTCGACCTGCTGCGACTCGTGCCACACGCGACCCACAATGTAGGGCGCGACCCGGGCCGCAAAGGTGATCTCGATGCGTTCGGGTTCGGCGGCAAACACGCCGAGGGACGACCCGAACACGTCGGACCGCAGTTCCCGTGTGCGACGAAATGTGGCCTCCTGCACCGAGAGCCGCTCAATGCGCTCCACGGCGAATGTCCGGAACTCCTCGTACTGCGGCACCCACGCAATCAGATACACGCCTCCCTGCGCCAGAGTGATGCGGTAGGGATGGATGTCGTAGGCTTTCGCGCGCTGACTGGCTGCCGAAAAGTACCGCATCTGACAGACGCGCCGGTCGCGCACGGCATCAAACAACCGGCGTGTGACGTCCACCAGATCACGACCGGCCCCGGCTTTTGGCGCGGCCTTGGTCGAGATCACGTCAGGCAGCGCCGACAGAAACTCGCGCATGCGCGGATTCAGTGCGCCCTCAATCTTGGTCAGCGCGGTCTTGAGCGCATCCGCAAGGGGCCACGCCGACAGCGCTTCCACAATGGACCGGCTGAGATACAGAGCCGCCACATCCTCCACGGCGAGCCCCTCCTGCACCGTCTTGAATGGCCGGCTGTCGAGTTTCCAGCGTTTGGTGTCGTGTTCCTCGCCTTCGTCAAACAGGGCGAACCCAGCCTCCTGCAGCGCCTGCAGGTCGCGCCTGATCGTCCGCGTGGTGACCCCGGCGCGTTCGGCGAGGTCGTGAATCGTCACGCCCGTGCGCGACGACTCCACGTGGGTGAGCAATTGCCACTGGCGAATCACTTCCGCGTTACGCATCACTGAATCCTTCGAGGCGGGTGACTTCACGGGGTTGGGCCATGGCAATCGGCATTATCGTCCGGAAAAAGGCACCCGACGCCTTTTTTGGCCACCCCGTGACCTGGCCTGTCAGGCCTCCCCCGTAGCCTTGCTCTCATGGAGGACGTGATGCAGCGATTTCATGGCACGGCGGCACGACAGTTGGTGTTGGTGGGTGATCGGCCCGAGACGACGGCGATGTTTACGCCCCGGCCTGCAGGGCCCCGGCTTCGATTGATGAAGAAGGATCTGTACGCCGAGCTGACCCGGCGGCGGCGGCGCGCCCAGATCGCCGCGCGGCACCACGTGGAAGATCGGCTCAGAAGCGGAGCAACAGCCCCGCGCTCGCCGGCATGAAGATGCGCGCGCCTGAGTTGTTGATCATGTCCACGCCCAGCTGGCGCAGGTCATCGTCCTGCTGGGGGAGTTTGGCCGTCCAGCGGAAGCCGCCTTCCACGAATATCTTGACCAGATACCTCTCGTAGGTCACGCCGAACACGATGGCGGCCGTGTTCAGCGTGGCCGTGTCATAAAAGCGCACGGTGCCGATCTGGCCGTCATTACCCGTCGCAATCAGGTCGGCCGCGATGGCCTCGACCTTGCGGCGACCGTACAGCAGGTTGACGTACGACTTCGATCGACCAACCGCCTTGAAGTAGTGGCGGAGGCCCCCTTCGATCGCGAGGTCTTCGTAGCTGGTGAATGTCGCCCGCAGCGGGCGGTTGCCTTCGCCTGACAACAGTTCACCGATCGTGATGTTCTGCTCCGCGGCACTGCGATTGCCGCTGACCTGTACGACCAGCTCATCCTTCTGCGCGAAACCGAATCCGACACTCGCGTGCCAGCGCTTCGGGGTGGAGACGTAGACATCCGGGTAGTGCCGTGGCCGTTCCACTTGCATGATGCGTGTCTGGGTGTTGCACGCCGACGGCACATCGCTGACCGACGGGTCACAACTGACGCCAGGCACCACCACGTCGCCGAACACATCCAGATCGAGTCCGCCCGACACCATCAGGGAGAGGCGGCCCTTGATGCCCAGCTCCACCGGACCCAGGCTGGCCACGGGTCCCTGCGGCGGTACTTGCGCGACCGCAGGGGTGGCCACCCACAGACACACGAACAGCAGGGGACCGACGCCCCCCCACCATCGACGCATTACGGGAAGACTCCGAGTTCCTTGTACGACACGGCAATCTTGTCAATCGCCGTCAGGAAGGCGGCGGCCCGCAGGTCGCCCAGTTTCGGGTTCCGTCGGAGCGTTTCGCGGATTGAGTGATACGCGACGATCATCGTCTCCTCCAATCCGGAGTTGACGATGTCTTCTTCCGAGGCGCCGTGCACGAGTGTGCGCTTCTGCTCGTCAGAGAGTGACTTGCCGGTGAGTGATTCGAGGGCCTGCACGAACCGGGCCTCGTCACGCTCTTCCAACCGCTTTTCCATGCGGCCGAACCGCACGTGTGAGAGGTTCTTGAGCCATTCGAAGTACGACACCGTCACGCCGCCGGCGTTGGCGTACAGGTCCGGGATCACCATGATGCCGCGATCGCGGAACACGGCTTCCGCCTCCGGCGTGGTCGGTCCGTTGGCGCCTTCGACGATGATCCGGGCCTTGATGCGCGCCGCGTTCTCTCCCGTCAGCACGTTCTCGAGGGCGGCGGGGATCAGGATGTCGCAGTCCAACTCGAGGGCATCCGCACTGAGCGGGATGTCGGTGGCACCCGGGAAGCCCAGGATGGAGCCCGTCTCTTTGCGGTGCAGGAAGACGGCTTCCGGATCGAGACCGGCGGGGTTCATGATCGCCCCTTCGTACTCGGCGAGGGCCGTCACGAGGGCGCCGCCTTCACGGCAGAACTTCGCCACGTGGTAGCCGACGTTGCCCAGGCCCTGGACCACCACCCGTTTACCGGCGAGGCCGGGGGTGAGGCCGATCGCCTTCATGTCGTCCGCGAACGACGCCGCTTCACGCACCGCAAAAAACAACCCGCGCCCGGTGGCCTCGCGTCGTCCACGCACACCACCCTGGGTGACGGGTTTGCCGGTGACGCAGCCCATGCCGTCCAGCGATCCCGGATGCAGCGCCATGTAGGTGTCCACGATCCACGCCATCTCGCGTTCACCCGTGCCGTAGTCGGGGGCGGGCACGTCGATGCCGGGGCCGATGAAGTTCTTCTTGACCAGTTCGTGGGTATACCGGCGCGTGATGCGCTCGAGCTGTTGGGGGGTGTAGTTCTTCGGGTCGATCTGCACCGCGCCTTTGGCGCCGCCGTACGGCACGTCGACAATCGCGCACTTGTACGTCATCAGCGCGGCGAGGGCCTTCACTTCCTCCTCATCCACGTGCGACGCGTATCGGATGCCACCCTTGGTGGGCAGTTTGTGGTGACTGTGCTCGATGCGCCACGCGCGAATGACCTCGATGGTGCCATCGTCGCGCCGGAACGGAAAATTGAAGCGATACACGCTGTTGCAGACCTTGATCTGTTGGAGCAGGCCCTGGGGATGGTCGCTCCAGCGGGCTGCGTGATCGAAGTACTGATTGACGAAATCAAACATGCTTTCGCCAGTGTGGGTGCCACTCATCTCAAGACCTCCGTCGCAGTTCGTGCAACATGCCGGCCACCGCGTCACGCAGTGCCTGCGTGCCTTCAGCATACTTCCCCGGCGCCGTTGTGATCGAGGGGCCGAACGTCACCTGCACCGGAGTGGCGCGCCACGGCAGCAGCCGCCGCCACTGCAACGACCGGGTGCGCGGCCACAACTCAAACAGGCCGTGGACCGCGGTCGGGATGATCGGAGCCGCGCAGTGGGCCGACAGGATGGCGGCACCTTTTTTAAAGGTTTTCAGCTCGCCGTCAATGGATCGCTCTCCCTCCGGGAACAGCAGCAACACCTTGCCGAGCCGCAAGCCGGCAGCCCCTGCCCGCATCGCACGCTCCAGATGCGTGTCGGAGTCGACGGGGACGACGTTGGTGACCCGGGCGACCCAGCGCATCAGGGGGGTCTCGTAATACTCGGCCGCGCCGACCGCAAACACCCGCCGCAACAGGCCAAAGGGCAGAGCGCCCAGCACCAGAAACCCGTCGAAGTACGACTGGTGGTTCGGACTGATGATGCAGGCGCCTGTGGCCGGCAGATGCGCCCCGCCGGTCCGGCGTCCGCCGGTCAGCAGATACACCACGCCGGCGATCGTACGCACAATCACAAAAAAGATGGCCGCCCTGAGCCAGGGAGTCTGCGCCAGTTGGCGTTGCAGTTCAGGATCGATGGGTTCGCGCAGGATCGAGTCCCAGGTGGGGTCGTGGCTGCTTCCCGCCGAAGCCTTGGCAAAGGCGGACGCCCCGGGGCTCCGTACGTCTGCCGCCAGTACGGCGTCGACCAGCTGCCGGGCCGTGAAGATGGTCGTGCGCACCTCAGGCGGCACGCGTCGGCCGTGTTGTCGTTCAAACAACGTGAGCAGTTCCACGCGTTCCATGGAATCGAGGCCGAGATCGAGGTCCAGATGCGCGTCCGGGCGCACGGTTGCGCGGTCGAGACGTGTGGCTATCGTCTGCATTGCCTCGACATGGGTCGGTGTCTGCAGCCACGTCTGTTCGGCCTCGGAGAGCTCGGTGAGTGGGGCAGACGATGCGTCCGGCGTCGCCACCGCCTGGGCGAGCAGGCGTTTCTCAATCTGGTGTCGCCGCACTTTGCCCGTGGTGGTGCGCGGCAGCGGCTCCCGCCAGATGTCGTAGGTCAGAATGCGTTTGTGTGCGGGCAGGGCCTCCGACAGACTTTCGACCTCAAAACGCACCAACTGCTGCACGTTCACCACGCCGCGCGCTTTCAGCACGTCGTCGTCAGGCACGATCACCGCGTGCAGGCGTTCGCCGACGGGTTCACCCGGACGACTCAGACCGAGCACACACAATTCCTTGATGATCGCCGACTCGCGATAGTGCGCTTCAATCTCTTCGGGGTACAGGTTCTTGCCCGAGGCGAGCACGATCAGTTCCTTCTTGCGCCCCGTGATGTAGAGGCGTCCGTCGGCATCCACGCGTCCGAGGTCGCCGGTGTGCAGCCAGCCGTCCTGCAGCGACTCGGCGGTGGCGTCGGGTCGCCGATAGTACTCACGCATCACGATGGGACCGCGAATCAGCACTTCGCCATCCTCCTGTTCGCGATCCGCCCCGGCCTCACGCGGCGCGATCCGGATCTCCACATCCTTGAGGGGGTGTCCGACGGCGGTGGTGTAGCGATCGCCGGGACGCACGATCGTGGCGCCGCCGGAGGTTTCGGTCAGGCCGTAGGCATTGAGCAACGCAAAGCCCATGTCATACAGATCCCGCCCGATGGTGGGATCAAACCGCGACCCGCCGGTGACCAGAAACCGCATATGGGAGCCGAGCACCGCGTGCACCTTGGCAAACCAGCGACGACCGGGATTCCACCCGGTGCGCTCACGCAGCCATCCGTTGGTGCGCAGGAGCACCCGAAACACCGTGCGTCGCACGGGATTGGCTTTCGCTACTTCGCCCATGACGCGCTGGTGAATCAGATAAAAGAACTGCGGCACACACGCAAAGACCGTGATGCGCCGCTGCTGCAGTGCCTCCAGGAGGGCTGTGGAGCTGACGCTCTGCAGGAACACAACGCGTGCACCGCCGGCCAGCGGCAGCAGCAGGTTGGCCATCTGGGCGAGTGAGTGGAACAGCGGCAACACGCCGAGGATGGCGTCGGTCTCGTCGAGGCTCACGACCGAGTAGGCGGCCTGGCGTTCGGCCTCGAGGTTGCCATGCGTGAGCACGACCCCTTTGGGGTCGGCGGTCGTGCCCGAGGTGTACAGGATCACCGCGGCGTCGTGCGTGCCGCGTTCCACGACGGGCGGGGCGGTTGGCTCGACTGGGGGGTCGTCATGCATCAGGCGCACGTCGGGGGCGGGAGCGAGGTCGGCGACGGCCGTCTGCACCGTGTCGCGATACCGCTCGGTCGTAAAAATGAGCCGCGCCCCCGAGTTGTCGAGCACCGTGCGCACCTGGGTGGCCTTGTACGCCGTGTCGAGTGGCACGGCGATGGCGCCCAGCCGCAGGATGCCGAGGTAGACGGCGATCCAGCGGGCATCGTTGTCGCCGAGGATGGCGACCCGGTCATCGGCCTTGATCCCGCGGTGGTGCAGCCAGCCGGCGCAGGCATCGGCATCCGCGAGCAGTTGCCGGTAGGTGGTGGGGATCAGCGCATCGGGTGTCTGCAGCTCGATGGCATGCTGGTCGGGGAAGCGGGTGGCGGCCGCGGCGACGCGACCGTAGAAGTTCGCCATGCGAGGTAAGATATCGCTGAAAAGGAGTTCAGTCGTATGAAGACACTGTCCCTCGTGGGGTTGACTGCTGTTGTGCTCGCTGCGGGCATCACGGCGGCGACCCTGACCCAGGCCCCGGCAGTTGAGTTGAAGGTGGGCGATCTCGCCCCGAACTTCACCCTCGCCGGTTCCGATGGCAAGACCCATCGGCTCTCGGACTATGCCGGACGCGCGGTCGTCGTCGCATGGTTCCCGAGAGCGTTTACCGGTGGTTGAACGGCCGAATGCAAGTCGCTCCGGGCGAGCGGCGAGACGATTCGGCAGTTTGACGTCGCCTATTTCATGGCGAGCGTTGACGACATCGAGACCAACACCAAGTTTGCCCAGCAGAACGAGGCCGACTTTCCCATCCTGTCAGACGCCGACAAGACGGTCGGCACGGCCTTTGGCGTGCTCTCACCCGCCGGCATGGCGCGTCGCTGGACGTTCTACATCGGCCCCGACCGCAAGATTCTGCACATCGACAAAAGCGTCAGCACCGCCACGGCGGGCGCAGACCTGGCGCGGACGTTGGGCGAGCTGGGTGTGAAGCGGAAGTGATATACGTCTGTGTGTGACTGATCCGATCACACACTATCGCGCGTGGCTGGACGAGGCGGTCGATCGGGGGGGATTTGACCCGAAGGCCGCCTGTCTTTCCACGGTGAGCTCCGACGGCCGGCCCTCCGGCCGCATGGTCCTGATCCAGTATGTGGACGGGCGTGGGTTCACGTTTTTCACCAACCTCGCATCCCGGAAAGGGCACGAACTCGCGCATACACCCAGGGCCTCCCTGTGTGTGTACTGGGGGCCGCTCGATCGTCAGGTCCGCATCGAAGGCGACGTGGTGCCGGTGCCTGACGATGAGGCCGATCGGTATTTTGCGACGCGCCCGCGCGAGAGTCAGATTGGGGCCTGGGCGTCGCGCCAAAGTGAACCGCTCTCGAGTCAGGCCGTGCTGCTGGCGCGAGCCGCCGCCATCGGCGCCCGGTATCTCGGCAGGCCCGTGCCGCGCCCCCCCTTCTGGTCGGGATTCAGGCTCGTGCCACACCACATCGAATTCTGGAAGGCCGGACTTGGCCGGTTACACGAACGGCAGGTGTTTGACCGCGCCGATGAAGGATGGACGACCCGATGGCTGTATCCGTAGACGATCCGAACGACGCAAACGGGGGCAAGTCCGAACGCCTGTTTCTCGAGGGGCCCAACTCCCGGCTCCGGGAGCTGCAGCTGCTGTGGCGAGCCTTTCGTGATTTTTTCGTCGGGTTCAGGCGTCTGCACTTCATCGGTCCCTGTATCGCCGTTTTCGGGTCCGCCCGCTTCAACGAGGGGCATGCGTACTACGAGCTGGCGCGCGACGTCGGTCGTCGCGTCAGTTCGATGGGCTTTGCCGTGATGACGGGTGGTGGTCCCGGGTTAATGGAGGCGGCCAATCGCGGCGCGCACGATCACGGCGGACTCTCGGTCGGTGTGAACATCAGCCTGCCGTTCGAGCAGGCCCCAAACCGGTATCTGGATCGGTGGGTGACGTGCCACTACTTCTTCGTCCGCAAGGTGCTGCTTTTTAAATATTCGTACGGGTTCGTGGTGCTGCCGGGAGGCCTCGGGACACTCGACGAGTTGAACGAAGCGCTGACGCTCATCCAGACCAACAAGATCGCCAACTTCCCAGTGGTGCTCATCGGCACGACGTACTGGGAGCCGTACATGGCGCTGCTGCGCGAAATGCTCGAGGCGGGCGCCATCTCGCCACGTGATCTGGATCTGCTGAAAGTGACCGATGACCTCGACGAAGCCATGGCCCACCTCGAGGCACATACGGTGACGCGGTTTGGATTACGGCGCGTCAACCGCCCCGCCTGGTGGCTGGGTGAACGTGCCGTTCAGGTGCGTGGCGCAGGCACACCCAACACGGGGGATTCCGCGGTCGACAACACGCGATAAGCGGTGGTGCCCGGACGCTGCGCGGTCTGATCGCCGCCCAGACCCACCACGATGACGGTGCCGGGTGTGGCCGAAGCGTCCACAAGCACATCGGCGGCGTCGCCCGTGCGCACGTCCGAGGTGACCGCTGTCCCCGGTGCCAGCGCGGCCATGGTCTGTTCCATGTGCGCGCGGGCCGCCCGGACCGCCGCGTCTTCCGCACGTTTGACCTCGGTGTTCCAGCGCGCGTGCGCCGCCACGGTGGGCACGGTGTGCAGGCACGTCACCGGCACTTCACACGTGGTGCCGATTGCAATCGCCGCGTCCAGCGCGGCCGTCGAGGCGTCACTGAAGTCGGTGCCGACCACCAGCGAGGAGAGCGACGGCGTGCGGGCCGCCCCTGGCGGGACTCCCAGTACAGGAATCGTGGTCTCTCGCAACAAACGAAGTGTTGTGGAGCCGAACCAGACACGTGCCGCGCGACCCAGACCCTGCGTGCCCACCACAATCAGCGACGCGTTGTGCGCCATCGCCGCGCCATTGAGCACGCTGGGCGGGGCGCCGACCCCGATATGCACGGGCACGTCTCCGCCGGCCATCGGACCCACGAACGCCCGGAGTTCCGGTTCGATGGATGCCCGAAGCGCGTCCGGGCCGTACGTCAGCGTGGCCGCATCGGCCAGCACCGGTTCCACGGCATGGACAATCAGCAACGGCCGCCCCAGTTGTTCGCTGAACAGACGCGCCCACGCCAGGGCCCGTTGTGAGTGGTCGGAGAAGTCGATGCCACAGACGACCGGGCCGGTCATGTGTCGTCTCGATGCGCCGTGTCGAGTTTGACCTTCCAGCGCAGATCCGTCATGCCGGGTTGCGCAGTCACACGACGGGCCACTTTTTCGAACGAGGCCCGCAGTTCATAGATCCGGGTCACCAGATACCGATTACGCTCCACGCGCTTCAGACTGCCATTGCCGTGGCTGCTGATGAAGTGTTCGACCTGATCCACCAAGGCGTCCACCTTGTCGCCAATCTCCTGCAACTGCTCGTGCGACGCCTTCTCGACTTCACTTTGCGATAGGCTGCGCAGGGCTCTGGTGAATTCGTCCACGGCCGCCACGAACTTGCGCTCGTGCCACCAGCCAAGCACACTGGAGTGGCGGGATAACCGTGACGCGCGGACCTGGGTGGCCAGGGCCATACGCGCCACGTCAACGACGGTCAGGTGCATCGCCATGGGTATGAGTGTATGACAGCCGACATTGTGTTGCGCGACGGGACGACGTTGCATTTGCGCCGGCCCACCGCCGACGACCTGACGGCATTGCCGTCGACATTTTTTGATCAGATTCGGGTGCACGGTCAGTGGTTGCGAGGCCTCGGGCTCGACCCGCAGGAACCGGCGCAGGTCGTGGTTGGCGGCGTTGGCGGACATCTCCAGGTGGTGGGGGGGTATCGTCTGCGTCCCGGGCATCCGGACCGCGCCGAAGTGGCCATGGCGGTGGCGGAAGGGTTCGAGGGGCGCGGCATTGGCACGCGTGTACTGGAGTTGCTGGCCGAGGCCGCGCGCGGGGCCGGTGTGACGGTGTTTGATGCGTGGGTGCCGCGCGACAGCCGCGCCGTGGTGGAGTTGTTCGCATCGTCAGGCTTTGCGGTGTCGGAACATGCCGACGATGCGCCGGATGTGCTGCATGTGTCGCTGGACCTGGGCCAGACACCGGGCTTCCTTGATCGCAGTGCGGCGCGTGCCCGCACGGCGGCCTCGGCGTCCATGCGCCCGTTTTTTGAACCACGGGGCGTCGCCGTCATCGGCGCCAATCGTGAGCGTGGTCGAATCGGCAGTGAAGTGCTGCACAACCTGATCGATGCCGGATGCACCGTGCCCGTCTATCCGGTGCATCCGCAGGGCGGCGAGATGTTCGGCCGCCAGGCCTACATGCGCACCACCGATATTCCTGGGGTGGTGGATCTGGCTGTGATCGTGGTGCCGGCCGCCCACGTTCTGGCGGTCGTCGACGACTGTATTGCCAAGGGGGTAAAAGCCCTGGTGGTGATCTCTGCCGGGTTTGGCGAAGTGGGGGCCGAAGGCCGTGCGCTCGAAGCGACCCTGCTCGACAAGGTACGTGCGGCCGGTGTGCGGATGGTCGGCCCGAATTGCATGGGGCTGCTGAACACTGACCCGTCGGTGAACCTCAACGCGACCTTTTCTCCGGTGTATCCGCCGGCCGGTGGCGTGGCAATGTCGACGCAGAGCGGTGCGTTGGGGCTGGCGATCCTTGACTACGCGCGTCGACTGGAACTCGGCATCTCCACGTTTGTCTCGGTGGGCAACAAGGCCGACGTGTCGAGTAATGACCTGATCCAGTACTGGGCTGACGACCCGCGCACCCAGGTGATTCTGCTGTATCTCGAGAGCTTCGGGAATCCGCGCAAGTTCAGCCAGATTGCCCGTCGTGTGGCACGCGAGAAGCCGATTGTGGCGGTGAAGTCGGGACGATCGGCCTCAGGGGCCCGTGCGGCCTCGTCGCATACCGGTGCGCTGGCCAGCAGTGACGCCGTGGTGGATGCGCTGTTTGAGCAGGCCGGCGTCATTCGCACCAATACCCTCGAAGAGTTGTTTGATGTGGCCACGTTGCTCGCCCACCAGCCCGTGCCGCGGGGGCGCCGTGTGGCCATCCTGACCAACGCCGGCGGCCCGGGGATCCTTGCGGCGGACGCGTGTGAGGCGCAGGGCCTGGAACTGCCCTCACTTTGTGACGACACGATCGCGGAACTGCGGTCGTTTCTGCCGGCGGCCGCCTCGGTCGGCAACCCCGTCGACATGATCGCGTCGGCGACCGCCGAGAGTTACGGGCGGGCGCTGACGGCGTTGTTGCGCGACGAGCGGGTCGACAGTGTGCTCGTGATCTTCATTCCGCCCCTGGTCACGCATCCCGACGACGTGGCGCGTGCCATTCGCACGGTCGCGCGTGAGGCGTCGCACAAACCGGTGCTGGGCATCTTCATGTCGGCGCAGGGGGCCGCCTCGCTGCTGGCACCGATTCCCTGTTTTGAGTTTCCCGAATCGGCGGCCGTGGCGTTGGCCAGAGCCACCACGTACGGCGAATGGCGTGCGACGCCTGTGGAAGTCCCTCCGACGATCGAGATCGACACAGCGGCCGCGCGTGCCGTGGTCGACGGAGCTGTGCAGCGTGGCGGGGGATGGCTGACGCCCGATGAGGCACAGACGCTGATGGTGGCGGCCGGCGTGCCCGTGCCGACCGGCATGGCGGTCACGACCGAGCAGGATGCCGTGGATGCCGCGTCCTGGATCGGCGGTACGGTGGTGCTGAAGGCCGTGGGTCCGACGATTCTGCACAAGACCGAGGTCGGTGGTGTCCGTGTGGGACTGATGGGCGAATCCGCTGTCCGCAGTGCGTGGCAGGACATGGAGTCGCGGCTCGGGGACGCGATGACCGGTGGCCTGATTCAGGCCATGGTCGGCGGCGGCGTCGAGATGTTGGTGGGCGTCACCGACGATCCCATCTTCGGCTCCGTCATGGCGTGCGCCAGCGGCGGCGTGCTCGCAGAGTTGCTCAACGATGCCGACTTCCGCCTGCATCCACTGACCGACCGTGATGCCGACACGATGATCAACTCCCTGCGCGGTGCCGCGCTGCTCAAGGGGCATCGGGGAGGCGCCCCGGCCGATATTGCCGCGTTGAAGGACGTGTTGCTGCGCATCTCGGCCCTGGTCACCGCCTGTCCTGAAGTGCTGGAACTCGACATCAATCCGCTGCGCGTGATGTCACGCGGGGTGCATGCCCTCGACGTGCGCGTGCGCGTCGGCCTGCCCAAAGTCCCCGCACGCAGCCGACGAATTACGTACTGACTCAGGACAGTACGGAGCAGACGGACTTTAGTCCGTCTGGTGTCCGACGGGCTAAAGCCCGTCGGCTCCGAAAGCTTTTTGTCAGCTCTTGACAGTGAGCACCGGCACGGGCGACCGGCGCACGATGCGCTCGGCGACCGAGCCGAGCAGCAGATGTCCGACGGCACCCCGACCGTGGGTGCCCATGACGATGAGGTCGATGCCTTCATCGGCCTGATATTGCAGGATGCGATCGACCGGTGTGCCGATGGCGGTGGCGGTCTTGATGCGGCCGCTGAGCGCTCCGGTGTCGTCGGCAAGTGCCTTCAGCCGTTCCGCCGCCTGGGTCTCCGACTGGGCCAACAGATCGACCAGCGGCAGGGTGGACACTTCCGTGCCCCACGGGTACACATACGGCTCCGGCACAATATGCATCAGGTAGAGGGTGCTGCCAAACTCTTCGGCGAGGGCACGGCCATACCGGAGCGCCGCCGCCGCAGGGTCGCTGAAATCAGTGGGGACGAGGATGCGACGGATGGCAACCATGACAGACCTCCGCCGTTCAACAAAGCAAGAAGTGTGCCCGCGATTACTTGGCGACGGGGACGCGTACTCGGGCGATGGTTCCGCCGGTGTCGGGCGACTCGAGGGTCAAACTTCCCCCATGGCTGTCGATAATCCGGCGCGCGGTCGCCAACCCGAGCCCGGTGCCGCGGTGTTTGGTGGTGAAGAACGGCTCGAAGAGGTGCTCACGGACCTCGGCTGGAATGCCGGGGCCTTCATCACGAATGACGATTTCGCACAGACCGCCGGGCAGCGACGCGGTGGTGACCGTGATGCGCCCGCGGCCGTCCATGGCCTGGGCACTGTTGATCAGCAGGTTGAGGAAGGCCTGCTGGATTTGATCCACATCCACCTGTACGCGGGTGTCATCCGCCTGCACATCAACGGTGACATGGACGAGTGCCGCATCACGAGAGACGAGATCCACAAGACTTGAGAGCAGGTCGTACAGGGAGACCGACACCGGCGAGGGCTGGCGCGGTCGCGCGAACTGCAGCAGGTCCTGGACGATCTCGTTGAGGCCGTCGACCCGGGCAATCACGTCTCCGACCACACGGGCTTCCTCGCTCGCCGCATCGAGTCGTCCCCCAATCACCTGCAGCGCCCCGCGGATGGCCGCCAGCGGATTGCGCACCTCATGCGCGACCACGGCCGCCAGTTTGCCCAACTGCGCGAGGGAGGCTTGATCGCGCAAGGCATCTTCCGACCGCTTTCTGTCGGTGATGTCGTAGCGAATCGAGACGTACTGGTAGGGCTTGCCGTCCTCGGTCAGGAACGGCACGATCGTCGTGTCGACCCAGTAGTGTGTGTCGTCACTGGCGCGATTGCGCAGTTCACCACGCCAGACCCGACCCTGGCCGATGGTGCGATACATCTCCTTGAAAAACTCCAGGGTGTGGTGGCCGGAGTTCAGTACCCGATGGTTCTGCCCAAGCAGATCTTCCCGAGCATACTTCGAGATCCGGCAGAAGGTGTCGTTCACATAGGTGATGTCGCCGCGGACGTTGGTAATCGCCACGATCGCCGACTGATCGAGCGCGCGCTCGAGATCCTCGAGGTACTTGTTGGACTGCCTGAGCGCGGTGGCGAGATCCGGGGATTTCATGCTGGCCCAATCCTTGAATACCGGACGTGATCGGAACGAGTTGCAGTGCGTAAAGCCACACCGTCTGGGGAATTCTACCCATGATTCAGGGAAAACTGCGGAAACGAGTGCTGGTCGTTGATGACGAAGCCCTGATCCGGTGGTCCGTTTCGGAGGCGCTGGCGGAGGCCGGGTGGCAGGTCCGTCAGGCGGGCAGTGGCGCGGACGCCCGGGCGGCGGTCGGCGAATGGGCCGGCATCCTGTACGTGATCCTGCTCGATCTGCGTCTGCCGGATGTGGCGGACTTGTCGTTGCTGCAGGAGTTGCGCAGGCAGCGTCCAGAGATCCCGATCCTGGTGATGACGGCGTACGGCAGTCCAGAGCAGACACGGATGGCGCATGACTTGGGCGTAGTCGGCGTAATTGACAAGCCGTTCGACATCCGAACCGTCGTGTCGCGCGTGGATGAGGCTTATACTGCAGCGCGATGGCCGGAAGACGAGTCCTGATTGTTGATGATGAGGCCCTGATCCGCTGGTCGCTGGCCGAGCGCCTGCGTGCCGACGGCCATCAGGTGCTCGAAGCCGGTAGTGTGGCTGAAGCCATCGATCAGGCCGAACACGGCGTCGATCTCGTCCTGCTCGACTACAAACTCCCGGACGGTGATGGCCTCGAAGTGCTGCATCGTCTGCGCGAGATGGACCCGGACACCCTGGTGATGATGCTCACCGCGCACAAGGGCATCGATACGGTGGTCGAGAGTGTCAAAGGGGGCGCGTTTGATTACGCCACCAAGCCGTTCGACCTCGATGATGTGGCGCGACGGGTGGAGCGGGCGCTGGAGACGACGCGCCTGCGCCGCGAACTGCGAACACTGCAGTCCGGATTGTCGCGGCCGTTCAGCCCGGCGTCCGTGATCGGCGAATCCGTGCCGATGCAGAAAATCAAAACGCTGGTGCGCAAGGTCGCCACCAGCCCGGGGTCGACGGTGCTGATTACCGGCGAGAGTGGCACCGGCAAGGACCTGATCGCCAAAGTCATCCACTACGCCAGCGATCGGGCGGCTCGGCCCTTCCTGAACATCACCTGCTCCGCGTTGCCCGAGACGTTGCTGGAGTCCGAGTTGTTCGGGCACGAACGCGGGGCCTTTACCGACGCACGTCAGCAGAAACGCGGCTTGCTGGAACAGGCGGACGACGGCACGGTCTTTCTCGACGAAATCGGCGAAATGACGCCGGCGCTGCAGGCCAAGCTTCTGCGTTTTCTTGAAGAGAAGACCTTTCGACGCGTCGGAGGTACGGCCGACGTCCATGTGGACGTCCGGGTGGTGGCGGCCACCAACCGGCAACTCGAAGACGCGGTGCGTGACGGCAAATTCCGCGACGACCTGTACTACCGTCTGAACGTGCTGCGGGTCGAAATTCCTCCGTTGCGGGATCGCGGCGGCGACATCGCGCTGCTCGCGCAACACTTCGTCCAATCGTTTGCGAAAGAGTTCAGACGCAAGGTACCGACCCTGTCGGCCGACACCGTGCGGTGCCTGGAGGCCTACGGGTGGCCCGGCAACGTGCGTGAACTGCGCAACCTGATCGAGCGTGCCGTGCTGCTGGCCGACGACGGGGCGCTGCAGCCTTCGGACTTCGCGACGATCAGCGGTGTCGGGGGCGGGGGCACGACGGGCGACGGGCAAGGCCCCGTGGCGTTTGCGTTGCCCGCGCAGGGCGTGAACCTCGAAGACGTTGAGCGCAGCCTGGTGGTGCAGGCGCTCGAACGGGCCGGTGGCAACCAGACCAAGGCGGCCACGTTGCTGGGCATGCACCGGGACCAGATTCGATATCGGATTGAAAAGTTCGGATTAACAAAAAAGTAGCGGCACGACATTTGCTCTAAACGCGGCAGTTGATTGTTTCGTTCGGAGGAAAATAATGGGCCAGCACATTCGTAAATTGGGACCAACACTCTGGGTCGCGACGGCCTTTCTAGTGTGGGTAGCCGCGTTCGGCACGATGAGGGCAAATTCGGCGGCGACGCCGGGTGCGGAAATCTCCGCAGTGCCGCAGAATACTGCCCGGACGGCGGCCCCGGCTCAGGCGCCTTCTGATGCCACGTACGTCGGCCAGGACACCTGTCTGTCGTGCCACGACGAAGCCATGGGCGCCTACAAGGACTCGCCGCATCACGTGGCCGCCGACCCCCGGTCGCCTGCCGCGACGCAGGGCTGCGAATCCTGCCATGGCCCGGGCAGCAAACACGTGGAAGACCCCACCGGCGTCAAGCCGATGTTGTTCTCCGCCATGACAGCCGAGCAGGCGGACGCGACCTGCACGACCTGTCACTCCAAGGGCGAACACGCCCTGTGGGATGGCAGCCAGCATGAGGCGCGCGGCGTGGCCTGCATCACATGTCACTCGGTGCACACACCGATGTCTGAGGCCGGGTCACTGAAGAAGAAGACGCAGACCGACATCTGCGCCTCCTGCCACCGCGACAAGGTCTCCAAGGTGGATCGCTCCGGGCACATGCCCGTCCGCGAAGGCAAGATGGAATGCTCCACCTGCCACAACATTCACGGCACCACGAACGTCAAGTTGCTGCGCGCCGGTGACTCGGTCGCCGACTCCTGTGTCTCGTGCCACGCCGACAAACGTGGTCCGTTCCTGTGGGAGCACGCGCCCGGCCGCGACGGCTGTGTGACGTGCCACGACCCACACGGGTCGTCCAACGACCGGATGCTCGTGTCGAAACCACCGGCGCTCTGCCAGCAGTGTCACATCGCCACACGGCACCCCAGCACCATTTATGATGCCGGGTTGGTTGCCACCAGTGCACGCGTCTTTGCGCGCTCCTGTGTGACCTGCCATTCCACCATCCACGGGTCGAACCACCCCGCGGGCAACATGTTTGTGCGGTGACCGGAGGCCATGATGCGTAACTACACAGCACTCGCACTTCTTGTGGCTCTGATGATCCCCGCGACAGTCGCGGCGCAGGAGACCACGACCTCCAACACCTCCTCGGGCTGGGTCGACTTTGGCGTCCGCGGCTCAAGTTTGACCGGCGATGCCTCCCGCTACGAGCGGTATCGCGACCTGGGCGACGGCCTCTTCCTTGAAACCTTCCGCTGGAAGGCGCAGCGTGACGGCTGGTTCCTCAATGCCGGTGCCGACCACGTCGCCCGCCGGGATCAGCGCTACACCGTGGGTGTGGCGCGGCCCGGCACCTTCAAGGGCTGGGCGCAGTGGGATCAGATTCCGATGCTGCTGAGCCGGACGACCCGCACCCCGTACTCGTCCACCGTGCCCGGCGAGTTCCGACTCGACGATGCGATCCAGGCGCAGTTGCAGGCACTGCCGGCCTCTCAGCGGTCGGCGGCGGTGCAGGCCCTGGTCAACGGCTCGCCGCTGTTTGACCTCAAATCGCAGCGGCACTCGGCCGCCGGCAAGTTCGAGTTCATGCCGACGACAAACAGCTCGTTGAAGGTCTCGGTGAAGCAGGACTACCGCGAGGGCGCACAACCCTTTGGCGCAGGATTCGGCCACAGCCAACTCGTCGAGTTTGCGGCACCGATCGATCACAAGCTGACGAACTTTGAAGCGTCAGCGGAACTGGAACGTGGACCGGCGTTGTTCCGTGCCGGGTACATGGGCTCGTGGTTCACCAACGAGGTGACCTCTGTGATCTTCGACAACCCCCTGCGCGCCACCGACATCGCCGGCGCGCCATCGTCGGGCCGACTGGGCCTGCCGGTGAGCAGCACACAGCTGGGCGTGAATGGCATGGTGTCGGTGAAGTTGCCGCAGAAGTCGCGTCTGACCGCATACGCCACGCTGAGCACACTCAAGGACGACAGCGGCATGGTGTTGCCACACACCAGCAACACCGCGGTGCTGGCCGCGGCCGGCCCCCTGGATCGGACTTCGCTGAATGGCGAAGCGAAAATCTCGGGCCTTAATCTGAACTTCACGTCGCGGCCGTCGAAGCTGCTGAGCCTGAACGCGCGGATGCGGTATTACGATTACGACAACCGGATTCCGTCGTTCACGGTGCCGATCCGCGTGTCGTATGACGCCAACGTCAGTGTTCGCAATCCGCCCCTGCATACCGCCGGGTACGGCGTCACGCGCCTCAACCTGGATGCCGATGTGCGGTTCACACCCAAGGGACCAGCCGCGCTGACGCTCGGCTACGGCCGGTACAGCGATGAACGGACTTATCGGATCTTTGAAGAGACGGTCGACAACGTGATGCGCGTCAAACTCGATACGATCAGCACCGGGCTGTTTACGGTGCGGGCCGTGTATGAACACGCCCAGCGCCGTGGCGAGGGATTTGACGTCAACGCATTGATCCACGCCAACGAGCAGCCGGGCATGCGGCACTACGACGTGGCCAACCGCGATCGTGACCGCTTCACAGTGATGGCCTCGTTCATGCCGGTCACCAACTGGGCGCTGAACCTGTCGTCAGCGATTGGCCGCGATGACTACCTGAACAGCGAGTTCGGTCTGCGCGACAACAACCACGACGTCTACACGATTGGCTTCGACGGATCGCCGAGCGAAACCGTCGGGCTTGGGCTGTCCTACAGCTACGAGGACTACCGGTCACTGTCGCGCTCACGCCAGGCCAACCCTGGTGTGCAGTTCTTCGACCCGTCGCGCAACTGGGCGACCGACGCCAACGACAAGGCGCACTCGGTGGTTGCGAACGCCGAGTTCAAACGTATTGCCGAGAAGGTGGACCTCGCGTTGAGCTACGACTACAACCGCACGCGGGCCACCTACGAATACATCACCGGTGCCGTGCCCGACCGCACGCTGCCGCTGGAGGCCGTCGTGCCGACCACGCTGCCGACGCCGACGGCCCTGCCGCCGGTCAAGAGCGAACTTTCGCGCGGCACGGTGGACGCCACATACCACATCAACAACCGCATCGCGCTGGCGGTGAGTTATTGGTACGACAAATACGACGTCCAGGACTTCACACTGGATTCGCAGGCGCAGCAGACGCTGACCGCCGGCAACAACATGCTGCTTTACTACACGTATGCGCCGTACACCGCGCACACGACGTGGGGCAGGGTCATCGTTCGCTGGTAGGGCTTCGCGGGACTGCTCAGTAGTCGACGCGTTCCAAAAATAACCCCGCTGCCGGCGCCGTGAGTTGCGCCGGCAGCGGGGATTCGCTTGTCAGCAAGGCCTCGACCTGCGCGGGTGTGAGTTCGCCCTTGCCGCACGCCACCAGAATCCCCACCAGACGCCGCACCATCTTCCACAGGAAGTGTGACCCCGACACGTGAAAGAGGATCAGCGGATCCGCTTCCGTGATCTCCAGGCGCGTCACCAACACCTGCGTCGACTTCTCCTCCGGGTCATCGTCGGTAAACGCGCGGAAGTCCGCGAAGCCTGTGAGCCGTGCCGCAGCGTCGCGCATGCGCTGGACGTCGAGCGGGTCCTTGACCCACCAGATGTACGGCTTGTGAAAAGCCGAGCGGCGCGTCGACACCTGATAGCGGTAGTGCCGCGCGGTGGCGCTGTGGCGGGCGTGGAAGCGGGGCGGCATGCGTTCGGCCGACAACACGTTGATGTCGTGCGGCAGGTCGTCGTTGATGCGTTCCACCAGGGTGTCGGTGGGAAGCGCGGTCGGCACATCAAGGTGGACAACCTGGGCGAGCGCATGGACCCCGGCGTCGGTGCGGCCGGACCCGTAGGTCTCGAACTGCGGGTCGCGCAGCGAGGCGGCCAGCGCCTTGTGCAGCTCCCCCTGCACCGTCCGGGCGTTCTTCTGAATTTGCCAGCCGGAGTAGCGGGTTCCGGCGTATTCGAGCACGAGTTTGTAACGAGGCACGTGAGTACAATACCTCCATGTTCATGAAGCGATTCTTCGAGCCGAAACTGGCCCAGACCAGCTACGTAATCGGCTGCCCCGGCGCCAAAGCCGCCATCGTCATCGACGCCAATCGCGACATCGAACAATACATTCGTGCGGCTGAGAGTGAAGGCGTATCGATTACCCATGTGACCGAAACCCACATTCACGCCGACTACGTCTCCGGCAGCCGGGAACTGGCGGCGCGCACGGGGGCACAGCTGCTGCTCTCGGACGAAGGGGACAAGGACTGGAAGTACACGTTTGCCGCCGAGGCTGGCGCGACGTTGCTCAAGGATGGCCACCGCATCAGTGTGGGCGCGGTCGAGATCACGGTGGTGCATACGCCCGGACATACGCCCGAACATCTGTCGTTTCTGATCACCGATTCTGCGGCGGCCAGCGACCCGATTGCGGTGGTGTCTGGAGATTTTATTTTTGTCGGGGATGTGGGTCGGCCGGACTTGCTCGAGAAGGCCGCCAACATCAAAGGCACGATGGAAATTGGCGCGCGCACGTTGTACGCGAGCCTGCGCAAAGCCGACGCGTGGCCGGACTGGCTGCAGATCTGGCCCGGGCACGGTGCCGGGTCGTCGTGCGGCAAGGGCATCAGCGCGATCCCACACAGTACGCTCGGCTACGAACGTCGGTTCAACTGGGCGTTCCAGGTCAAGAGTGAGGCCGAGTTTGTAGAGGCGGTGCTCGCCGGTCAGCCGGAGCCGCCGAAGTATTTCGCCGAGATGAAACGCGTGAACAAGGTGGGCCCGCGGCTGCTGCACGGCTTCTCGCGTCCCGACCTGCTCCCCGTGAAGGGGCTTGAGGCAGCGCTCACTGCCGGCGCGCTCGTGGTGGACACTCGTCCGGCCTCCGCGTACGCCGCCGGGCATGTGCCGGGCACGATCAACATTCCACTCAACGCGAGCTTCACGACGTGGGCCGGGTGGTTGGTGTCCTACACCGCCGACTTTTATCTGATCGTGGACGACGCGGCGGGCACACTGATTGACACGGCCGTGCGCGACCTCGCGATGATCGGGCTCGATCGCATCGCGGGCTACTTTGATGCCGAGGTGGTGGACGCGTGGGCGGAAGGGGAGCGACCGCTCGGCACGTTGCCGCAGATCACCGTGCACGACCTCAAGGCGTCGTTGTCACACGACGCCGTGACGCTGGTGGACGTGCGCAATCAGGTGGAATGGGAGAGCGGGCGCATCGCGGGCGCCACCCACATCTCGCTCGGGACGATCGCTGATCGTGTGGCTGACATCCCCACCACCAAACCCATCGTCATTCAGTGCGCAGCCGGTGCGCGGTCGTCGATTGCGGCGAGTGTGCTCAAGGCGCGCGGTGTGGAGAACGTCATCAACCTTGTGGGTGGCATCGGCGAGTGGCGCAAGGCAGGGTTGCCAGTTGAAAACTAGAACCACGCTCGCAGCGGCCGCCGCCTCGTTTGGGGTGGGTCACCTCACGCGGCACCTGTTTGTGTGTATCGGCCCCGACTGTGTGGACGAGAAGGACGGCAAGGCGACGTGGGACTACGTCAAGCGCCGGATGAAGGAACTGAATCTGGCGGGCCCGACCGGCCCGGCGTACCGTACGAAGTGTGGTTGCCTGCGCATTTGCATGGATGGGCCAATCGCGGTCGTGTATCCCGAGGGCACCTGGTACAAACACGTCACGCCTGAGAATGCCGAGCGCATCCTGCAGGAACACATCATCGGCGGCCGCCCGGTCAAGGATCTGTGTTTTGCGCGCAACCCGCTGGGCAGTACAGACCGCGTGTAGCCCCAAGAACTGAGCACACTCCTCGAACGTTGTCAGGAGCCCGGCCATGGCGGGTCCTGCCGCCGAACAGCCCCATCTGGTGCTCGCTGACGCTGCGCGCCAGACGGGGCGGCCCCGTTCGGCGTCACCCGCGTGTGCCGGGTGTGTCTGGAGGTGAGCGCCGCAGCCCGATCTGGAAATGGATCGTGTGGCGGCTGTGATAGGCTTAACCGCTGTGCGCCCGTAGCTCAATTGGATAGAGCACCGGGCTTCGAACCCGTAGGTTGGGGGTTCAAGTCCCTCCGGGCGCACCACATGGTGAAGCGGTAGCACGGCAGAGGTTTTTTGCGCCCGTAGCTCAGCTGGATAGAGCGTTGGCCTCCGGAGCCAAAGGTCGCAGGTTCGAATCCTGCCGGGCGCACCATTCACCATGGCCAGCAATCGTTGATCGAGCAATCGATTGAGGATTGTGCCCATCTCGTCAGGGCCCGTAGCTCAATTGGCAGAGCAGCAGACTCTTAATCTGACGGTTGAAGGTTCGATTCCTTCCGGGCTCACCATCCTTCGCAGGCACGATCACGTCTCTTCACGCCTGCGTGTACTTCCCGCGAATCTGAAACAGGATGTAGAACCCGATCATCAGGGCGGCCCCGTAAATCCGCGCGCTTTTTGAGAAGATTGAGTCCGTGCACATCGTCTTCGACATGGATGGGGTTCTGGCAGACTTCGAAGGCGGATTCGTCCGCGCATGGATGCGACGATTCCCTGACGCGCCGCCCGTCCCGCAGACGGAACGCC
>JBBQDM010000027.1:0-44288 GCA_038319675.1 Vicinamibacterales bacterium | reverse complement strand
GCGACGCGCGCGGCTGTGGAGCGGTTGCAGGAGGTGCTGGGATGAAGACGACAGACGTCATTCGTCGTCCGGTGATCACGGAGAAAACGACGGTCGCCCGGGAAACCGGCGCCGTGGTGGTCTTCGAGGTTGCCCGCGAGGCGACCAAAGTGGATATTCGGCGGGCCGTTGAAACGTTGTTCGGCTCAAAAGTCGCGGCGGTGCGCACGCAGATGCAGCACGGCAAAGTGAAGCGCCAGGGCCGGTTTTCGGGCCAGCGACCAGATTGGAAGAAGGCATGGGTCCGGCTGAAGGCCGGCGAAAAGGTGCCTGAGTTCCTGGAAGGGGCCTAAGGATCATGGGGATTCGCAACTACAAGCCCACCTCGCCGGCGCGCCGGTTCTACAGCGTGCAGACGTTCGACGAGATCACCTCGACGACGCCGCACAAGCCGCTGCTCGAGCCTCTGCACCGGACGGGTGGCCGCAACAACAAGGGCGAAACGACGTCGTGGTGGCGTGGTGGCGGCCATAAGCGGAACTACCGCATCATCGACTTCAAGCGGGACAAGTTCAACATTCCCGGCAAGGTGTCGACGGTCGAGTACGACCCGAACCGCAGCGCGCGCATTGCGCTCGTGACCTACGCGGACGGCGAGAAGCGGTACATCCTGCATCCGCTCGGCCTCAAGGTCGGCGATCCGGTGATGTCGGGCGACGGCGTCGACATTCTGCCGGGCAACTGCCTGAAGCTGAAGCTGGTGCCGTTGGGCACGATGCTGCACAACGTGGAACTGCGCCCCGGCAAGGGCGGGCAGATTGCACGGTCGGCCGGGTCCGGCGTGCAGCTGGTCGCCAAGGATGGCGATTACGCCTCAGTGAAGATGCCGTCGGGTGAAATCCGTCGGATCAACTCCGAGTGTCTCGCGACCGTCGGCCAGGTCGGCAATCTCGACCACGAGAACGTGTCGATCGGCAAGGCCGGCCGCAGCCGCTGGCTGGGCAAGCGTCCGCACGTGCGTGGTGTGGCGATGAACCCGGTCGATCACCCGCTGGGTGGTGGTGAAGGCAAGACGTCGGGTGGCCGGCATCCGGTCACGCCGTGGGGTATTCCGACCAAGGGCTACAAGACGCGTCGCAACAAGCGCACGCAGACTTTCATCATGGAACGGCGGAAGAAGTAACCATGGGCAGATCATTAAAGAAGGGCCCGTTCATCGACCTCCCCCTGCTCGAAAAGGTCGAGGGGATGAACCGGCAGAACGAAAAGAAGGTCATCAAGACCTGGTCGCGTCGCTCGACGGTCATCCCCGAGATGATCGGCCACACGCTGGCGGTGCATAACGGGAAGAAGTTCATCCCGGTGTACCTGACCGAGCAGATGGTCGGGCACAAGCTCGGTGAGTTTGCGCCGACCCGCACGTTCAAGGGCCACACGACCAAGGCCGACAAAGCGGCGGCTGGTCCCAAGGGAGGCAAGTAATGGTGCAGGCACAGGCCACAGCCAAATACGTGCGCACCTCGGCTCAGAAGGCCGGTCTGGTGCTTGACCTCATCCGTGGGGTCAACGTCAACGGGGCGCTCGCGACCCTCAAGTTCTCGCGCAAGAAGATTGCGAAGGAGATCGAAAAGGTGCTGCAGTCGGCGATTGCCAACGCGCAGCAGGCCGACGGTTTCGGCGGCGATGTGGAGCGGCTGTTCGTGAAGACGGCGTTCGCCGACCAGGGTCCGACCATGAAGCGTGTGCGTCCGGCCCCGATGGGTCGCGCGTTCCAGGTGCGCAAGCGCACCGCGCACCTGACGGTGCAGGTGGAGGAGCGACCGGCCAAGGCCGTCAGCGCGACCAGCACGACGACAACGACGGGCAAGACGCGACGGGCCAGAGCGGTGAAGTCGCTCGAGGCCGACCAGGCGAAGGGGACGGAGTAACACATGGGTCAGAAAGTCCATCCGTACGGGTTTCGGCTCGGGTTCAACAAGACGTGGCGTTCGCGCTGGTTCGCCGACAAGGACTACGCCAAGCTGCTGCATCAGGACCTGAAGCTGCGTGGCGAATTGAAGAAGCGGTTTGCGCATGCCGGCGTGTCGCGTATCGACATTGAGCGTGCGGCCAACAAACTGAAGGTGGACATCCACACGTCGCGCCCCGGCATCATCATCGGCCGCAAGGGCACCGAAGTGGACAAGCTCCGCCAGGAACTGGGCAAGGCGACCGGGCACGAGGTGTTCATCAATATCCTCGAAATCCAGAAGCCGGAACTCGACGCCCAGCTCATCGGCGAGTCGGTGGCGATGCAGCTCGAGAAGCGCGTGGCGTTCCGCCGGGCGATGCGCAAGGCGGTCGAATCCGCACTGCGGTTTGGCGCCAAGGGCATCAAGGTGCGCGTGTCGGGCCGGTTGAACGGCGCGGAAATCGCGCGGTCCGAGTGGTATCTCCACGGGCAGCTGCCGCTGCAGACGCTGCGTGCGGATATTGACTATGGGTTCGCCCAGGCATTCACCACCTACGGCTGCATCGGCGTCAAGGTGTGGCTCTACAAGGGCGAGCGGCTGACACCGCGCGTCGGGCGCGAAGAAGAGTACCGGCAGCCGCGTCGTGCGGCCCGGGCGTAAGGATAAAGGAACTGCATCATGTTGATGCCCAAGAAGGTCAAGTATCGCAAGCAACAGCGTGGACGGATGCGCGGCAAGGCGTATCGCGGGTGCACGGTGGCGTTCGGCGATTTCGGGTTGATGGCGCTGGAGCCGTGCTGGATGACCGACCGCCAGATTGAGGCGGCCCGTGTCGCGATGGCGCGGTCGATCAAACGTGGCGGCAAGATCTGGATTCGGGTGTTCCCCGACAAGCCGATCACCAAGAAGCCCCAGGAAACCCGAATGGGTAAGGGCAAGGGCGCGCCGGAAGGGTGGGTCGTGGTCATCAAGCCGGGCCGCATCCTGTTTGAGATGGAGGGCGTCTCGGAAGTTGAGGCCCGCGCGGCCATGCGTCTGGCGTCGGCCAAGTTGCCGATGAAGACGCGGTTTGCGACGCGGTTTGCAGAGGAGAAGGTGTCATGAAGATCGCCGAACAGCGCACCGAACTGCGCGGCCTGCCGGTGGATGACCTGAAGCAGCGCATCAAGGACCTTGAGGATCAGGTCTTCCGCATGCGGATTCAGAAGTCCATGGGCCAGACCGAATCGGCCAACAAGTTGCGTCCGCTGCGTCGCGAACTCGCGCGCATTCAGACCATCCTTCGCGAGAAGGCTGCAGGGAATTAACGATGGCGAAGACAGAAATTACCGGCAAGGTCGTCAGCGACAAGATGGCAAAGACCGTTGTGGTCACCGTCGAGCGCCAGGTGCGGGATGAGCGGTACGGCAAGCAGCTCAAGCGCACGACGCGTTTTATGGCGCACGACGAGGCGAACGACGCGAAGGTGGGCGACACGGTCGCCATCGTGCCGACGCGACCGCTCAGCCGCAGCAAGCGCTGGGTTGTCACACGAGTCGTGGAGCGCTCCCGCTTTTAGGCGGCTGCCCGTAACGAGAAAGATTCAGGGAGATACGCCATGATTCAAATGCTTTCGGTCCTTGACGTCGCCGACAACTCGGGCGCACGCAAGATCTCGGTCATCAATCCGATTGGTGGATCGACCGGCCGCTACGCCCGCATCGGTGACATCGTCACCGCCTCGGTGAAGGAAGCGACGCCGGACGCCACGGTCAAGAAGGGCCAGGTCGTCAAGGCCGTGATCGTGCGCACACGCAAGGAAATGCGTCGGCGTGACGGGTCCTACATCCGGTTCGACCGCAATGCGGCCGTGATCGTGAACAACGAAGGTGAACCGGTGGGCACGCGCGTGTTCGGTCCGGTTGCCCGTGAACTGCGCGAACGCAAGTTCATGAAGATCATTTCACTGGCACCGGAGGTGCTGTAATGGCGGGTCTGCAGTCACCCATCAAGAAGAACGACCAGGTCCTCGTGCTCACCGGCCGGGATCGGGGCAAGAAGGGCCGCGTGCTGGTGGTGGAGCCGTCGAAGAACCGGCTCATCGTCGAGGGCGTGAACGTCATCAAGAAACACACGAAGCCGAATCCCCAGAAGAACATCAAGGGCGGCATCGTGGAGCGGGAAGCCGCCGTGTATGCGTCGAAGGTGCAGCTGGTGTGCCCGCAGTGCAATGAGGCGACGCGTATTGGGCATCAGTTGCTCGAGGACGGCCGCAAGGTGCGGGTGTGCCGCAAGTGCAAGGGAGTGGTGGACAAATGAGCCGCCTGAAGGATCGTTACAGCAAGGAAGTGGTGCCGGCCCTGACCAAGGAGTTCGGATACACCAACATCATGGCCGTGCCGAAGATCACCAAGGTGGTCATCAACATGGGTCTGGGTGAAGCCACGCAGAACGCGAAGATCGTGGACACGGGCGCCGAGGAACTCGGCAAGATTTCCGGCCAGAAGGCCGCCGTGACCCGCTCGAAGAAGTCGATCGCGCAGTTCAAGGTGCGCGAGAACATGCCCATCGGCGCGATGGTGACGTTGCGCGGACAGCGGATGTATGACTTTCTCGACCGCCTGATCGCGATTGCGCTGCCGCGTGTGCGCGACTTCCGTGGCATCTCGCCGCGCGGGTTTGACGGACGCGGCAATTACACGCTGGGGTTGAAGGACCAGTTGATCTTTCCGGAGATCGACTACTTGAAGGTCGACAAGTCCCGCGGTATGAACATCTCGGTCGTCACCACGGCCAAGACCAATGAAGAGGCACGGCGGCTGCTGCAGCTGGTCGGCATGCCCTTCCGGCAGAACTAGGACAGGACTTTCACATGGCCACTACTGCAAAACGTGTCAAGGATGCCCAGGGGCTGAAGTTTGGTGTGCGTGCGCGCAACCGCTGCAAAGCGTGCGGTCGGCCGCGTGCCTACATGCGCAAGTTCGCACTGTGCCGCCTCTGCTTCCGTGAATTGGCGCTGCGCGGCGAAGTCGCCGGCGTCATCAAGAGCAGCTGGTAACGTCCGGCGACACACAGAGACGAAGAGAGTAGAACATGACCGATCCGATCGCAGACATGCTGACCCGACTCCGGAACGCCGTCAACGCGCGTCATACGCGCGTGGATGTGCCGGTGTCCCGCCTCAAGGTGGAGATCGCGAAAATCCTGGAGCGCGAGGGCTACATCCAGGGCTACAAGATGGTGGATGCCGTCGATGCCACGGGGCCGGTGATTCGCATCGCCCTGAAGTATGGGCCTCGCGGTGAGAAGGTGATCTCCGGGATTTCCCGGGTGAGCCGTCCCGGCCGCCGGGTGTATTTCGGTCGGAATGATGTGCCGAAGGTCATGGCGGGCCTGGGCACGAGCATCCTGACCACGTCTGCGGGTGTCATGTCGGGCCGCGAAGCGGTCAAGGCTGGCGTCGGCGGCGAAGTCCTCTGCAATATTTGGTGAGAATGCATATGTCTCGAATTGGCAAGAAACCGATTCCCGTTCCGAAAGGCGTCACGATTACCGTGGGCCAGGGAACCGTCGAGGTCAAGGGCCCCAAAGGCACCCTCAAACAGATCGTGCCTCCCGGCATCACCTTCAAACAGGAGGGCGCGGAACTGCTCGCGCAGCCGACGAGCGACGACAAGGCGCTCGGCAAGTATCACGGACTGGCGCGCAGCCTGATGGCCAACGCCGTCACGGGTGTGACCGACGGCTTCAAGCGGGAGCTCGACATCGTCGGTGTCGGCTACCGTGCGGAGCTGAAGGGCTCGCAGGTGGTGTTCGCGCTCGGGTATTCGCACCCGGTGGTGTTTGATGTGCCGAAGGGCATCGACGTGGTCGTCGACAAACAGACGCACATCACGGTGACGGGCGTGGATTGTCAGCTGGTCGGCCAGGTGGCCGCCAACATTCGTCGCCTGCGCAAGCCGGACCCGTACAAGCAGAAGGGTGTCCGCTACATGGGCGAAGTGCTGAAGAAGAAGGTCGGCAAGACCGGCGCGTAAGCGTCCAGTCGGAGCAAAACCATGAAGATCAAGACAAAGAGTGACCGTCGGGAACGAATTCGGCTGCGGCTGCGCAAACGTGTGCACGGCACGGCGGAACGCCCGCGCCTGGCGGTCTTCCGCTCGGTGACCCACATCTATGCGCAGGTGATTGACGATCTGGCGAGCCAGACGATTGCGGCGGCATCAAGCACGGAGACGGCGCTCAAGGCGACGTTCACCGGTGACATCCGCGGCGGCAACAAGGCCGGCGCGGAAGCGCTGGGCAAGGTGATTGCCGAGCGCCTGAAGGAAAAGGGCATCACGCGCGTGGTGTTTGACCGCGGCGGGTATCTGTATCACGGTCGTGTCCGGGCGGTCGCCGAAGCGGCGCGCGCGGCTGGGCTTGAGTTTTAAGGTCGGAGTCAACACATGGACTTTCGCGAAAAGATTGACGCTTCCCAGATGGATCTGAAGGACACGGTCGTGAGCATCGGCCGCGTGACCAAGGTCGTCAAGGGCGGCAAGAACATGAGCTTCAGCGCACTGGTGGTCATCGGTGATGGCGCCGGCGTGGTGGGCTTCGGCATCGGCAAGGCCAAGGAAGTGCCGTCCGCCATCAAGAAGGCCATCGAAGCCGCCAAGAAGGCGCTGATTCGTGTGCCGATGGCGGGGTCGTCGATTCCGCATCCCATCGTGGGACAGTTTGGCGCCGGCTCGGTGCTGCTCAAGCCCGCGCCGGACGGCACGGGCATCATCGCCGGTGGCGCGGTGCGCGCGGTGGTGGAAGCGGCCGGCATTCACAACGTGCTGACCAAGTCGCTGGGCTCGCCCAACGCCCACAACGTGGTGCGCGCGACGTTTGCGGCGCTGACGGGCCTCAAGGATCCGGCCACGGTGGCACGACTGCGCGGCAAGGAACTCGAAGATCTGGTGGGAGCGTAAGTCATGGCGGGGATCAAGGTCACGCAAATGAAGAGCACCATCGGGTTCAACAAGAACCAGGCGGTTGTCTTGAAGTCGCTGGGGCTGCGTCGCATCCGGCATACCGTCGAGGTGCCGGATACAGCGGCCAACCGCGGGATGCTGCACAAGGTGCGGCATCTGGTGCACGTCGAAGGGGAGAAGTAAACCCATGTCACTGAATAATCTGCGTCCGCCCAAGGGCGCGAAACATGCCAAGACCCGCGTCGGTCGTGGTCCGGGCTCCGGACACGGCAAGACGGCCGGCCGTGGCGAAAAGGGCGCGCAGTCGCGCTCGGGCTTTTCGTTCAAGCGCGGCTTTGAAGGCGGCCAGATGCCCCTGCATCGTCGTCTGCCGAAGCGCGGCTTCACCAACCCGTTCCGTGTGGAATACGCGGTGGTGAATCTGGACATGCTCGCGGAAGTGTTTGATGCGGGCTCCGACGTGACGCCCGAAGTGCTGCGCGAGCGCGGCCTGGTGCGTGACAAGCGCGCTCTGATCAAGGTGCTGGGCCGCGGCGAGTTCGCCAAGAAGCTCACGGTGCGGGCTCACAAGTTCAGCGGGACCGCCGCCGAGAAGATCGCGGCCGCCGGGGGCGTGGCCGAAGTGATCGCCGGATAACCTATGGATAGCGTCAAGAACATTTTCGCCGTTCCGGAACTCCGCAAGCGGGTGCTGTTCACATTCGGCATCCTGGCGGTGTACCGTCTCGGCAGCAAGATTCCGACGCCTGGAATCAACACGGCGGCGCTGGCTGAACTGGCCGAGCGCGCGGCGGGCACGATGTTCGGCCTCTACGACATGTTCTCCGGGAACAACCTGTCGCAGATGACGATCTTCGCGCTCGGCATCATGCCGTATATCAGCGCGTCGATCATCCTGCAGCTGTTGACGGTGGTCTGGCCGTACCTCGAGCGCCTTTCGAAGGAAGGCGACCTCGGCCGCAAGAAGATTACGCAGTACACGCGCTACGGCACGATCCTGCTGTCAATCATCCAGGCGCTGGGTATCGCGTTCTTCCTGGAGAGCAACACGGACATCAGCGGCGGCTTGCCCCTGGTGTACAACCCCGGCTGGGGCTTCCGGTTGATGACCGTCATGACCCTGACGACCGGGTCAATCTTCGTGATGTGGCTGGGTGAACAAATCACCGAGCGCGGCATCGGCAACGGCATGTCGCTGCTGATTTTCGCCGGCATCGTGGTCGGGTTGCCGACCGCGATTACCGCCACCTTGCTGCAGTTGCAGACGGGCGAGATGGGCCTGTTCACGCTGATTGCCCTGACCATCGTGATGGTCGGCGTCGTGGCCTTCATCGTGTTCGTCGAGCGTGCGCACCGGAAAGTGACCGTGCAGTACGCGCGGCGCATGGTGGGACGCCGGATGATGGGTGGCGCGAGCACGCACATTCCGCTGAAGGTCAATACCGGCGGCGTCATGCCGGTCATCTTCGCGTCGTCCATCCTGGCGTTTCCGGCGACCGTTGCGCCGATGTTCCAGGAAAACGGCATGGCGCAGGGCATCGTGCAACAGCTGTCGATGGGGTATCCCCTCTACAACCTGCTGTATGTGACGATGATCATCTTCTTCGCGTATTTCTACACCGCGATCATCTTTAATCCGGATGACGTGGCGGAGAACATGCGGAAGTACGGCGGGTTCGTGCCGGGCATTCGGCCGGGCAAACGGACGGCGGAGTACATCGACGGCATTCTGGCCCGCATCACGCTGGCCGGCGCGATCTACCTGGCGCTGGTGGCGTTGCTGCCGGAGTTCCTGCTGACCGGTTTCAAAGTTGAGCCGATTCCGTTCATCGGCGAGCAGTTGGATGCCATCATGCCGTCCTGGATCACCAACGGTATGAACGTCCAGTTCTATTTTGGTGGCACGTCGTTGCTCATTATTGTGGGTGTAGCCATGGATACCGTGCAGCAGGTCGAGTCGCAGCTCATCATGCGTCACTATGATGGGTTCATGAAGAAGACCCGTATTCGAGGTCGCCGAGGGTGAGCCTGGGAAGCAACGTCGCCGTTCGTTTGGTCATGCTGGGCCCTCCTGGGGCCGGCAAGGGCACGCAGGGTGCGCGGTTTGCGCGCACGCACGGTCTGCCGAAGATTTCGACGGGCGACATCCTCCGGGATGCCGTCACGGCCGGAACCGACGTGGGGCGTGCCGCACGGGAAGTCATGGATGCGGGTCGCCTGGTGGGCGACGACATCATGATTCAGATCGTGCGCGAACGCCTTGAACGCCCCGACACGGATGCCGGGTTTGTGATCGACGGCTTCCCGCGGACGGTGCCGCAGGCCAAGGCGCTCGATGATCTGGTGGACGACACGGCACCGCTGGTGATTGTCGACATCGAAGTGCCGACCGAGGTGCTTGTCAAGCGCCTGGCGGGTCGACGGATTTGTGGGTCGTGCGGCGTGGGCGCTCCTCCGGGAGCGACAACGTGTGCGAAGTGCGGTGGGTTGCTCGTGCAGCGCAACGACGACAACGAAAATGTCGTGCGTGAGCGGTTGCAGGTGTATGAACGCAGCACCGAGGCCATTCAGCAGTTCTACGCCCGTCGCGGGACGTTCCGGTCGATCGACGGGGATCAGACCGAGGAAAGTGTGGCGGCGGATCTGGCGGCCGCGGTGGCGTCGGCGCTGGGAGCGCATCGGTGATTCATTGCCGGTCGGAAGCCGAACTCACGCGGATGCGTGCGGCGAACCGGTTGGTGGCGCAGGTGCTGGCGACGCTCGAAGCGACGGTGCAGCCCGGGATGACGACCCTCGAGCTGGACGCGTTGGCGGAGGGGATGGTGCGGGATGCAGGCGCGGTGCCGGCATTCAAGGGGTATCGGGGTTTTCCCGCCACCTTGTGCACGTCGGTGAACGCGGAAGTGGTGCACGGGATTCCGTCGCGTGTCCGCCCGCTGCAGGACGGCGACATCGTCTCGATTGATATCGGGGCGAAGCTCGACGGGTTTTATGGCGACTCGGCGGTGACGGTGGCGGTCGGGACGGTTCCCGAGCGCACGCAGGAGTTGCTGCGAGTGACGCGTGAGTCGCTGGAGAAGGCGATCACGCAGGTGAAGGTGGGCGGCCGGGTGTCGGACATTGGACACGCGGTGCAGTCCTGGGTGGAAGCCCACGGGTTTTCGGTGGTGCGGGAGTTCGTTGGACACGGGATCGGGCAGCAGTTGCACGAGGAACCGCAGATTCCGAACTACGGCACCCGGGGACGCGGGGCGAAACTGGCCGAGGGCATGGTGCTGGCCATTGAACCGATGGTGGCGATGGGCCGACCTGAGGTGAAGGTGTTGAAGGACGGCTGGACGGCAGTGACGAAGGATGGCAGCCTCGCGGCGCACTTCGAACACACCGTGGCTGTGGGGGCTGACGGACCGGTGGTCCTGACCGCCCGGCAGGCAGCTGTTGAGACGGGAGCCGTGGCCGTCCGATGACGGTGGACGGCACAGTGCTGGCGGTGTTGCCGCAGGCGCTGTATCGAGTGGCGGTGGGCGAGGGTGAAGATCGACATGAGGTGCAGGCGCATGCGGCGTCGGGCCCTCAGGTGAACTTCATTCGACTGCTGGTCGGGGATCGGGTGAGGGTCGAGTTGGCGTCCCGGGATGCGGGGCGCGGGCGGATTGTTCGCCGGTTGCCGGCGCGGTAGAGGCAGTGCGGAAGGAAGAGCGATGAAAGTCAGAGCTTCGGTAAAACGAATTTGTGTGAAGTGCAAGGTAGTGCGCCGACAGGGTGTCGTGCGCATCATTTGCCCGAATCAAAAACACAAGCAGCGGCAGGGATAACGATATGGCACGTATTGCAGGCGTCGATCTTCCGCGCACAAAGCGGATCGAGATTGGACTCACGTACATCTATGGCATCGGCCGGAAGCGCGCAGAGGATATCTGCGTGGCCGCCGAAGTGAGTGGCGACATTCGGGTGAAGGACCTGTCGGAAGACGACGTCCGGAACATCACCCGCGTGATTGACGAACAGGGCCGCGTGGAAGGGGACCTCCGCAAGGAGATTTCGATGGGCATCAAGCGCCTCGTCGAAATTGGCAGCTACCGTGGGGCGCGCCATCGGCGCAACCTGCCGGCGCGCGGTCAGCGCACACGCACCAATTCCCGCACGCGGAAAGGCCCGCGCAAGGGCGCAGTGGCACGGAAGAAGACGGAGTAGCAGATGGCCAAGACAGCCAAGACAGAAGGCGGCGAGAAAGCCAAAGCCGGCAAGCCCAAGAAGGCGTTCAAGAAGCGCGGCGAAAAACGCGTGGTGCACCACGGCTTCGCGCACATTCACGCGTCATTCAACAACACCACGATTGCGATCACCGACGCCGAAGGCGCCGTGATTGCGTGGTCGAGCGCCGGTGGCATCGGGTTCAAGGGCTCGCGCAAGGGCACGCCGTTTGCGGCGACCCAGGCCGCCATGGCCGCCGGCAACGTCGCCAAGACGTACGGCCTGCGCTCGGTGGAAGTGAAGGTCAAGGGCCCCGGTGCCGGGCGTGAATCCGCGATTCGCGCGCTGCAGACGGTGGGTATTGACGTGAAGTCGATTCGCGATGTGACGCCGATTCCGCACAACGGGTGCCGGCCGTCGAAGCGCCGTCGCGTCTGAGTCGGAATTTCGGAGAAGGATACAGAAGATATGGCGAGATATATCGGACCGGTCTGCCGGTTGTGCCGGCGTGAAGGCATGAAGCTCTTCCTCAAGGGAGAGCGCTGCTACACGGAGAAGTGCGCGATCGAAAAGCGCAATGTGCCCCCCGGCCAGCACGGGCGGTCGCGTCGTGCGAAGGTCGCCGGCTACGGCATTCAGCTGCGCGAGAAGCAGAAGGTCAAGCGGACCTACGGCGTGCTCGAAAACCAGTTCCGTCGCTACTTCGAAGCGGCCGACCGGACCAAGGGCATCACCGGCGAACTGCTGCTGCAGTCGCTGGAGCGCCGCTTCGACAACGTGATCTACCGTATCGGCTACGCGACTTCACGCGCCCAGGCGCGTCAGCTCGTGCGCCACGGCCACTTCACGGTGAACGGCAAGAAGGTGGACATCCCGTCCTTCGCCGTGCGCCAGGGCGACACCATCGCCATCAAGTCCGGCAGCCTCGAGAACGCCTCCATCACGCACGCGCGTGAAGAGGTCAAGGGCCGCGGGATTCCTGAGTGGCTGACGGTGGATGCCTCGGGCACGTCCGCCCGGATTTCGTCGCTGCCGACACGCGAGCAGATCAACCTGCCCGTGCAGGAACAGCTGATCGTCGAGTTGTACTCGAAGTAAGACGCGCACCGTGCGCCAATCACCGGCCCGCAGCTCTTCAGACCTGCAGCGGGAGGCCGGTGATCGTAACCCGCAGGTCTGGGGGCTCGACTGCGTCGGCCCCGTTGGCGAGAGGAACTGAACATGTTGTGGAAAAATTTTCAACGGCCCAAGCGGCTGGAGTTCGAGCGCGAGACACTGACCGACCGGTTTGGCCGGTTCACGGCGCAGCCGTTCGAGCGTGGTTTCGGCACGACCGTGGGCAACGCGATGCGTCGCGTGCTGCTGTCGTCGATTGAAGGCGCGGCCGTGACGGCCGTCAAGATTGAGGGCGTGCTCCACGAGTTCTCGCCGATTCAGGGTGTCGTGGAAGACGCGACCGACCTGATTCTGAACCTCAAGCAGATCCCGATCAAGGTGCACACCGACCAGCCGAAGACGCTGACGGTGCGTGTGACCAAGGCCGGGGAAGTGCGCGCCAAGGACATTCAGGCCGACAGCGATGTCGAAATCCTGGAGCCGGAAGCCCACATTGCCACGGTAAGCGAGGGCGGCAAGCTCGAGATGGAACTGCGCATCAAGCGTGGGCGCGGCTACATCTCGGCCGACAAGAACTTTGACGAGGACCTCGGCATCGGCTGGATTCCGATCGACTCGGTGCACTCGCCCGTCAAGAAGGTCAACTACGTGGTGGAAGCCGCGCGCGTCGGCCAGACCACCGACTACGACAAGCTCACGCTGGAAGTGTGGTCGAACGGTGCGGTGACCCCGCGGGACGCCGTGTCGCTGGCCGCCAAGTTGATTCGTGACCACTTCACGATCTTCGTCGGAGCGGACGATGCCGGCGAGTCGTCGTTTGATGCGTCCGGTGACGCGCAGGGCGTCACGGGGACCGAACACCTCGACAAGAGCGTGGAAGAACTCGAACTTTCGGTGCGGTCGTACAACTGCCTGAAAAACGCCAACATCCGGACGCTGCGCGAGCTCGTGCAGAAGACGGAAGGCGAAATGCTGAAGACGAAGAACTTCGGCCGCAAGTCGCTCAATGAGATCAAGGAAATCCTCACCACGATGGGCCTCAGCCTCGGCATGCGGGTCGACGCATCTGGCGAGTAATCGAAGTAATCAAGGACTGGCACTGTTATGCGTCATCGAGTAGCACACCGAAAACTCGGTCGAACCACTGAACACCGGATCGCCATGCTCCGGAATCAGGCGTCTGACCTCATCAAATACGGCCGAATCAAGACGACCGTGGCGCGAGGCAAGGAACTGCGCCCGTTCGTGGAGCGGCTGATCACCATCGCCAAGCGCAGCCTGGCGGCCGAAGAAGGCTCCATCAAGCACGTGAACGCGCGCCGGATGGTGGCGGTCGACATCGTGGACAAGGGCGTCGTCAAGCACCTGTTCACGGAGATCGCCCCGCGGTATGTCGATCGCAAGGGCGGCTACACGCGCCTGCTGCGTGTGGGCTATCGCCGCGGCGACAGCGCCGAAGTGGCGGAGATCGAACTGCTCGGCAGCGAGTTTGATCCCAACAAGGCACCCAAGGCCACCAAGGACGCCGACGGCGCAGAACCCACCAAGCCGAAGACGTCGGTGGGTGGACGTATTCGTCAGGCACTGGGTCGCAACAAGGGCGACACCGGCGCTCCGACGGCGAAGGCCGACAAGACCGCCAAGGGCGGCAAACGCGTGACCACGCCCCGCAAGGCGGGCGGCGCCTAACGGTCCTCGGTCCGCGGTCCGAAAATCAAAACACTGAACGGCCCGGTGGCATCTGCTGCCGGGCCGTTTCTCTTTCTGGACTGCGGACTGCGGACTGTGGACCGCGGACTGCAGACGACAGATAATCGTCCCGTGCCTCTGCCTCCGCTCTCCGATTTTGTCGCCGCGCGCGCACGCATGGTGCCGCATGTGAAACACACGCCGCTGCTGACCTCGCGTGTGTTGTCTGAGACGACTGGCTTCGACGTGCGGCTCAAGGCGGAGTTGTTTCAGCGCACCGGCTCCTACAAAATTCGCGGCCCTCTCAACAAGTTCACGTTCCTCAGCGAAGAAGAAAAACGTCGGGGTGTCATCTGCTCTTCGGCGGGCAATCATGCGCAGGGGGTGGCGCTCGCCGCGAAGATTCACGGCATTCGTGCGGTGGTGGCAATGGCGGCCAACGCAACGCCCTCGAAGATTGAGGCGACGCGCGCCTACGGGGCCGAGGTGGTGCTGCACGGCTCGATCTGGGACGAGGCCAACGAGAAGGCCAAGCAGTTGGTGGTTGAACAGGGACTGACCTACATCCATCCCTTTGACGACGACCAGCTCATCATGGGGCAGGGCACGGTGGGCCTTGAGATCGTGCAGGACTGGCCCGAGGTGGACGTGATTGTTGTGCCCATCGGGGGCGGGGGCCTGCTCTCAGGCGTCGTCCAGGCGGCCAAGACCTTCAACCCCCGCATCCGTGTGATCGGCGTGGAGTCGTCAGGGGCTCCCGGCATGCAGCGCAGCGTGGCCGAAGGCCGTGTGGTGACGCTCGACACCGTGGACTGCATCATCGATGGCCTGCGCGTGAAGACCATAGGCACGCGCAACTTTGAAATCATCCGCGAACACGTCGATGAGATCGTGGCTCTGCCCGATGGGCAGATCTTCGAGGCGGTCGTGTGGCTCATGCACTACGCGAAACTGGTGCCCGAAGGTGCCGCCGCCGCGCCCGTCGCCGCGCTGCTCCAGGGGTTACTCAAGGTGCCAACCGGTTCCCGCGTGGTCTGTGTCCTCTCGGGAGGGAACATCAACCTCGACCAGCTCAAGGGGCTTCGCTGGAACTAAGGCCTCGTCACCGGCTGATCCCCGCCAACCAGTTGAGCACGACGACGATTGGGGCGGCTTCCGATTCGAGCGCGGCACCGGTCTGGCGCCGTGAGGTCACCAGAAACTTCTGACCATCAGCCGTCACGGCATATGAGAAATAGCTCCCGCCATGCTGGGACACTCCGCCGTGGTTGAACAGAGCTTGCGGCGAGCCGGCGACGATGGTGTCGCCCCTGGCGGCAATGTCCACCGCCCACAACTTGCCCTCGCCGATGTAATACAACTCCTGGCTGTCACCGCGCCATCGCGGTGCCGCGCCGCCCCCAAGCGAAATGGGCCACTTGCGCGCGCCCACCTTCGGGGCCTGGACGTAGACCTCTGTAGAGTTGGTTTCGTTCGACGTGTACGCGATCCAGCGACCGTCCGGTGACAGTTGGCCATGGCTCTCAGCGGCCGGCGACTGCACCACTGGTGTGGGCACACGTTCACCGTCGAGTGCCACCCTCCAGATGTCGCGACGGGTATTCGCGCCGGGGGCGGTAAAGATGAGGGCCTTTCCGTCCGGTGTCCAACTGACGGGCAGGGGCAGTCCGGTGTCAGCCTCAAACACGAGTGTCTCTGCGCCGGTCGTCTGAATCGGCTGCACATACAGGCCTGACTTGCCGTTCCTGGTCGAGGTGTAGGCAATGCGTTGCCCCTCGGGCGACCACACCGGGGATTGATTCTCCATGGTGGGATCCACTGTCAATCGTGCTGTCGCGTTGCGCGTCAGGTCAGTCACCCAGATGTCGCCGCCCTCGCCAATGTGCCGGTGCGCGGCCATCTGCAGCCCGTCGGGCGAGAGTGCGACCCCCCGGTACTCTGCCCGGGGGCCCGCAGTGCCGCTGACTGTGCCCTGACGGGTCACCCAGGTGGGCTGCAGTGTATCGCCGGAGGGAAGCCCGATTCCGTACACGAGGACACCGGTGGACGAGACCGAGAACGCCACCAGTCCTGGCACCGTCAAGGCCTCCACCTTCTCTGCAACCGGGAACGCCTCACCGGTCAACACGAGCGTTGTCGGGTTGAACAGCTGTGCCAGCAAGATGCCCTGCCGTACGAACAGCAGGTGACCGCTTGAGGCATCAAAAATGGCACCGCTGTCGGCCGCGACAAGCGGCGTGGTCTCGTCTGAGTCGAGCGACCCCACGAACACGTTGGCCTGCGCCGCTGATGCTGAGTCGCCGTGAAACAGAAAGCGCCGCCCGTCCGGCAGAAAGAAGGGGAACTGCCGGCCGTTTTGTCCCTGGTCGAGTTGTCCCATGGGGGCCGCCGTGCCGCCCGCTGCCGGCACGCGATACAGCATGGTCGGGCCGTTGTTGAAGATGATGACGCCCTCGGGACTCCAACTGCCGCCTCGAGCCGTGATGCCCGTACGAAGTGCACATAACGTTTGCACGGGGCCGCCCGTGACAGCCACGCGCATCATGCTGTTGAGGATGGAGAAACCGATCTGGCGGCTGTCGGGCGACCAGAAGGGGTATGCCGCGCCGTCGGTGCCCGGCAGCGCCTGGGCCTCGACGGCGTCAATCGGTCGCACGTACAGCCGGCGGCTGTTGGGTGTGGTCGGATCCTGCGCGGTGAAGGCGACCCACCGGCCATCAGGCGAGATGACCGGCACAGTCGCGCCGAGTTGGGTACCCGCCGTAAACAGTGTGCCCGTCGGCGGCGCGACAACGAACCGCGTCACTGATTGCGGAGCCGTGCGTGTGCCATACCACGCCCACCCCGCCGCTATCGTCGTGCACAAGAGGACCGCAGCCACGGCCGGCCAGACCCACACACGGGTTCGAGCCGGCGGCGTCTGCGTGATGGCCGTGCCGGGGCTGGAGTCCGACATCGTGCCATCGAGCATGTAGCGCACGACCGACACATCGGGAATTCTCGCCTTGCGATCCTTCGCCAGGCATCGCGTGAGGATGGTGCGGATGTGCGCCGGCGTTGTCGGAGGCAGCACCGTCCAGTCGGGCTCGGTCTTGACCACGGCGGAGATGATGTCGGTGACGTCTTCGCCGTGGAATGTCTTCGTGCCCGTGAGCATTTCAAAGAAGACGCAGCCCAGGGCCCACACATCTGTACGTTTGTCGACCGCGCGGCCGCGCGCCTGTTCCGGGCTCATGTAGGACGCGGTGCCGATGATCATGCCCATCTGCGTGGCGCGCGCGGTCAGCGTGGGTGAATTGGAGATCTGGGATCCGTCGGCACCGGAATCAATCGCCTTGGCGAGGCCGAAGTCGAGCACTTTCACCGTGCCGTCGTGCCGGAGCTTGATGTTGGCCGGCTTCAGGTCGCGATGCACGATGCCGATGTCGTGCGCGGCCTCAAGGGCGTCAATGATTTGTCTCACGACCGCGAGCGCCTCGTCCACCGGCATCGCGCCTTGTGCGATACGGACCGACAGGTCGTCGCCGTCCACCAGTTCCATGACGATGGCCGCGGCTCGCTCTGCGCCGGCTGACGGCGGCTCGATGCCGTAGATGGTCGCGATGTTTGGATGGTTAAGCGCCGCCAGCGTCTGCGCTTCGCGCGTGAACCGCGTCAGGCGTTCCGCGTCGGTCGCAAACAGATCCGGCAGGACCTTGATGGCGACGTCGCGATTGAGCCGGGTGTCACGGGCGCGGTAGACCTGCCCCATGCCCCCTTGACCAAGCAGGTTGACGATTTCGTAGGGACCAAAACGTGTGCCGGCGGGGAGGGTCATCTGGGGGTGCGGGGATTATACGGTGGCCGGTTATTTCTTTGCTGGGGCGAGCCGCCTTAACGCTTCGGCCCAGTTGAGGACGATGTGGATTTCCTGGCGGCCGGTGGTGCCCTGGTTGGGGTTCTCAATCATCAGGAAGCGGCCGTCGGGCGCCACGTCGAAGTGTGTGTGGCCGGCGCCCTGGGTGCGCGTGAACGTATCGCGAAACAGCACGGTGGGCGCGGCGAATTCGAGCGGTGATGTCGAGGTGACCGCCGCGTTCATCACATTGTCATCCGATCGAAAGAAGAGGCTGCGGCCATCGCGCGCCCACACCGGCTCACATCCGCCTTCGGTGGAGACCGGTACGCGCGCGTCAAGGGACGGATACGGCTGCACGTAGACCTCCGCCCGTCCCGACTCGTCGGAGACGTAGGCCAGCCATTTGCTGTCGGGCGACAACCGCGCGTTGTACTCGGCATACGGCGAGGCCAGCAGGTTCTTCGCCGTGCCGGACTGCACGTCCAGCGCCAGGATGTCGTTGTTCGTGCCGGCCCTGCGGATCTCCACAAAAATGGTGCCGCCATCCCGCGACCAGTCGTTGACGTGGAAGTGATCGGGGTCGTCCCACACCTTTCGTTCCACGGCAGCCGCGCTGCCGTCAGCCGCCCGGATAAGCACGCTTCGCTTCCGGTCACTCGCCCTTCCGGCATAGGCGAGTTGTTTGCCGTCACTCGACCAGACAGGCGTTTCCTCCTCGTCCGGCGTGAACGTCAGGCGTGTGAGTCCGCCGCGTACGAGGTCGGCCACCCAGATGTCGTTGTCCTCGTCCCACAGATGCAGCGCCGCGCGGCGCCCATCGGGTGAGAGCATCAAATCCGAGTAGTTGCGGGGCACGGTCACAGCTGGACGCGTCTGGCCGGGTCCGTCCACCCACGACAGCTGCAGCGCCTGCGCTTCCTCACTGGCGACATAGGCGAGGGCGCCGGTCTCAGCCACGGCCAGTTGTGCCGCCCCGGCGGCACTCACATACACCGCCTCTGGCAGCGGCACGGCCGAGCCCGTCACTTCGAGCCGATCGAGATCGAACGGCACCGTCATGAATCGTCCATCGAGGGCATAGACGAGGTGTCCGGAGGACACATACCGCGCGCCCTGAACCCCGGGCAGCACGTGTCGCGGCTCACTGGCCACGTCCCCGATCTCCTTGACGGCTGTCACACGTTGGGACGTGCGCGTATCGATGAGCGTGTACAACACCACGCGTCCGCCTGGCAGCAGCTGAGGCAGGGCGACCCGGCTCCCTTCGGGCGCTGCCAGCAGCACGGTAGGTTCGCCACCGGTGTCGGGAATCCGCTTGATGCTCTGCTGATCCGAGTACACGACGCTCCCGTCTTCGAACCAGTGGATGCCCGCGAAGCCCGTGCCCGATACAATTTCCTGCGACCCGCCACCGGCCACCGAGACCTTCGAGAGGCCCGACGGCGTGTGATACAGCAGGGTGTCACCGTCTGGCGAAAACCACTGCCCGCTCCCTACGGACTTGGCCACCTCGCGCGGGGTCCCATCGTCAAGGCTCCGGACATAAATGACGCCGTCGGCGCGGTACGCGAGACGTCGTCCGTCGCGTGACCAGGCCAGATTCGGACTGTTCACATTCCCGAGGCGCTGGCCGTCATCAAGCATTACGGTGAATCGGGTGATCGGTCGGTCGATCACCGGCACCGGCTTGAGTGACCAGGCGGCGGCTGCGGCCAGACCGACGAGCAGGACGGCGGCGCCCGCGAGCGCGACCGGTGAGCGGTGCGCTGCCGTCGGTGCCGCCACGGCAGTGCCCGGGCCGAGCGCGTCGGCGTTGGGCGCAGCCATGGCTTCATCAAGTTCGACACCGGCGTCACCCATGTCACGCAGGCGCTTGCGCGCGTCTTTCTCCAGGCAGCGCCGCAACAGTCGGCGCACACCGAGCGGCGTGCCGGCCGGCAAGGCGTTGGGATCCGGTGTGTCGCGGATCACGGCCGCCATCACTTCGGTCACGTCATCACCACCGAAGGCCCTGCGACCCGTCAGCATTTCGTAGAGCACCACGCCGAAGGCCCAGACGTCGGCGCGCCGATCGACGACACGGCCCTTCGCCTGTTCAGGTGACATATAGGCGGCGGTGCCGAGCACCATTCCAAGTTCGGTGGCGCGCGCGGTGAGCGTTGGCGAGTTCGCCAGCGAAGACGCCGACGTCGTCGCATCAGAACCGAAGGACCTGGCCAGGCCGAAGTCGAGCACCTTCGTCGTGCCGTCCGGGCGAACCTTGATGTTGGCGGGTTTGAGGTCGCGATGAATGATGCCGGCGTCGTGCGCGGCTTCGAGTGCAAACGCGATCTGGCGCGCCAGTGGCAGCGCTTCGTCGAGCGGGATCGGGCCTCGTGCGATGCGCTCGGACAGGTCTTCGCCCTCGACCAGTTCCATGACGATGGCACGGCCACCGGCCGTGGCGTCCGGCCCCGGGGGAATCGCCGCGATGGCATACACCTGCGCGATGTTCGGATGGTTGAGCGAGGCCAGCGCCTGCGCTTCGCGTTCAAAGCGCGCCAATCGATCGGCGTCGGCGGCGAACAACTCAGGGAGAATCTTCAGCGCGACGTCGCGGCCGAGCGACGTGTCGCGCGCGCGGTAGACCTGGCCCATGCCACCTTGACCAAGCAGGTTGACGATTTCGTAGGGATCAAAACGTGTGCCGGGGGGGAGGGGCATCTGGGGGTGCGGGGATTATATGGTGGTCGGCCCGTGGCCCCCCCTGAAATCCCATGGCCAAGTCCGGGGCATCAGGGAAGGTGATACCGTCTCCCGATGCGACATGACCTGAACGAAGCGTGGCGGTTCCTGAAGGCCAACAGGGGGTTCGCCACGGTTGTAGTCCTCACGCTTGGCCTGGCGATCGGGGTCAACTCAACAATTTTCAGCGTCCTGAACGGTGTGTTGCTGCGGCCACTCGACTATGCCGAACCCGACCGGCTCGTGGTCGCCTGGGAAAACAACCGGGCGCTCGATCAGGATCGCGCGCAGGTGTCATCGGCCACCTACCTTGACTGGCGCACCCAGACCACAACGTTTGAGAGCCTGGCCATCTGGCGCTTCAAGGGGTTCACGCTGCAGACCGGCACCGAAGCCGAGCGGCTCACGACGGTGGACGTCTCGCCGCTGCTATTCACGGTGCTCGGTGTTGCGCCGGTGCACGGCCGAGTCTTCACGCCGGAGGAGGAACGGCCAGGTGCACCCAAAACCATTATCCTGAGCCACGGCGCGTGGACCCGGCGCTTTGGGGGCGACCCGACGGTGCTCGGCCGTACCGTGATGCTCGACGATGCGAGTTACGAGATCGTGGGCGTCATGCCGCAGGACTTCCAGTTCCCAGCCGGGAACCAGGAGGTCGAGTTGTGGGCGCCCCTGACCGTCAACCCTGCTGCGCTGGCCTCGCGTCCGCACCGTACGTACAACAGCATCGGTCGCCTGAAGGCCGGGGTGACCGTCGCACAGGCGCAGGCGGACATGGATCGTATTGCGACCACCATTGCACGCGACTACCCGGAGTCGAATGCCGGGTGGGGCGTGACACTCGTACCCGCGCACGAGCAGGTGGTGGGCGACATCGGCCGCACACTCTGGATTTTGTTTGGCGCCGTGGTACTCGTGTTGGTGATCGCGTGTGTGAACATCGCCAATCTGCTGCTGGCGCGCGCGTCGATCACGGCGAAGGAGTTCGCGGTGCGTGCGGCCATTGGGGCCAGCCAGTGGGCGCTGCTGCGACGCTCGCTTGTGGAGAGCGGATCGCTGGCCGGACTCGGAGGACTGGCGGGCCTGCTGCTTGCGTGGTGGGGCATCGGGGCGCTGCGGCCGCTGATTCCCACGAACATTCCTCGCGCCGATGCCATTGGCCTTGACCTGACGGTGCTCGCGTTCACCGCGGTCACCTCGGTGCTTGCGGCCCTGCTCTTCGGCCTGTTCCCTGCGTGGCGCGCCATGCGTCCGCGCCTGATTGATGCCTTCCAGGATTCGTCCCGAAGCGCGTCGTCGAGTCTCACGGCCCGTCGGCTGTCGAATGTGATGGTTGTGGCGGAAGTGTCATTGGCGCTCGTGCTGTTGGTGGGCGCGGGCCTGCTGATCCGCAGCTTCGTGCAGTTGACCTCGGTCGATCCTGGCTACCGCACCTCCGGCATCGTCGCCGCGCACGTGGTGTTACCGGCGTCGCGGTATGCGCCGGCCGCCACCAAGAAGCAATTTTTCGACGATCTTGTGACGCGCGTCTCGGCCATTCCAGGCGTCGAACGCGCATCAGCCGTCTCGGCACTTCCGATGAGCCCTCTTGGCGTCCAGTTCGAACTGCCGTTCACGATTGATGGTCTGGCCGAGGCGTCGCCGTCCGAACGTCCTCGCGCACGTTATCGGGCCGTCATGCCCGGGTACTTCGAAACGATGGGCATCCGCCTGGTGGATGGTCGGAGCTTCGACAATTTCGACGGCCGGGAGACGGGCGCACAAGTGGCTATCGTCAACGAACTTGTCGTGCGTCGCTATTTTCAGGACCGGAGTCCGCTGAATCAACTCGTGCGCATTCCGATGGCGGGTGACCTGCATATCGTCGGCGTAGTGGCTGACATCAAACACGACGGTCTGGCGTCATCGGCAGAGCCTGAGGTGTTTGTGCCGTACTTCCAGTTTGCGCTCAGCGAGATGCAGGTGGTTGTCGCGACGACACAGCCGGTGGCCACGGTGGCGACGGCCATTCGGGCAGAGATGGCGGCGCTTGATCCGCAACTGCCCATTGCGAAGCTCAGCACGATCGACGAGCAGGTGGCGACCTCGATTGCGCAGCCACGGTTCAACATGACGCTGCTGGCCGGGTTGGCCCTGTGTGCGGCGTTCCTGGCCGCCCTCGGGGTGTATGGCGTGGTGACCTATGCGGTGGCGCGGCGGACGACCGAGATCGGCATTCGCATGGCGCTTGGCGCGGATGCCCAGGGCACCTTCCGGATGGTGGTGATCGGCGCAGCCCGGGTGGTGCTGATCGGCGTGGTGGTGGGGCTCGTGGGAGCCGCCTTGCTCGGCCGGTCCATGGAGAGTCTGTTGTTTGGTGTCGCGGCGCTTGACCTCACGACCTTTGCCATCGCCGGACTGATCACCGTCGTCGTCGGTCTCATGGCCGCCACCGTGCCCGCACTCAGAGCGACGAGGATCGACCCCGTCACGGCGCTCCGGCAGGACTAGCGCGGGTTCATGGTTACTGGTTCATGGTTCCGCGGTTCGGCTCCGGGTTCCGGCAGCACCGACGGTACGGAGCACACGGGCTTCAGCCCGTGTGTGTCCGACGGGCTAAAGCCCGTCGGCTCCGAAAGGATAGTGCAGACTCTGGACTACCGCACGCTGTCGGCGAGAATCCCGGCGGCGACTGCGTAGGCGTTTGAGCAGTTGTAGTCGATGAACGCGTGGTAGTTGCGGTACACGAGGAAGTGTCGGTTGAGGCCGCGCACGAGTGACGCGTCCATGTCGGCGCGGGGCAGGGCCGTGCCGTTGACTTGCCGCACGCCCAGTTGAGTCCATTCGGCGAGTGGTCGCGCTTCGGTCATCTCGCGCACAGCGCGACAGCCGGCGGAGCGCATCGGCACGGATGATTCGACACGCGCCATCACCGTCTTCGACACGCGCACTTCACGACCCCATCGTTCGCCAGGAGTCCAGCCGGCATGTTTCAGGTAGTTGGCGATCGAGGCAAAGACGTCCGCCTGCGACGTCCAGATGTTCGCCCGACCATCGCCATCAAAGTCCACCGCATGTCGCAGATAACTCGACGGCATGAACTGTGGCTGTCCCATCGCCCCCGCCCATGACCCTTTGAGTTCGTCGATGCTGATATGTCCCTGGTCGAGGATCGTCAGCGCATGAAACAGCTCGCGTCGGAACAACGCGGACCGGCGTGGGTCGTATGCCAGGGTGGCGAGAGCGCCGACGATGGGCCGGGTGCCGGTGAAACGGCCGAAGTTGGACTCCAGACCCCAAATGGACACGATGACCGGGCGTGGCACGCCGAAGGTCTTTTCCACGTCGCGCAGCACGGTGGCGTGGCGGTCGGCCTGGGTCTGCGCTGAGCGGCGCACGGTGGTGGTGACGCGCTGCTGGACGTAGCGGTCGAGGCTCTGCACCTGTTCCGGCTGCGCACGGTCACGGGCCACCACAACCGACTCGGGCTCGGTGACGTCAGCCAGTGCTCGCGTCACCGTGGCCGCGCTGATGCCCATTTGCAGGGCCTCAGCGCGGACGCCTTCAAGCCACGTTGCAAAATCCTGCTGCGGTGCGGGCTCCTGTGCGGGCACACCGAGCGCCAGTGTGCCGGCCAGCAGTACGCCGCAAACGAGAGCTTGAGTTACGCGCATGTAGCGACTGTACCATCATCATCACTCGTCGTCGTGGTGGACGCCTTTGCCCTCCGCTTTGGCTGCGGCAATGATCTTCGCGTGCAGGTGCGCAGGGACTTCGGCGTAGTGTGCGAACTCCATGTGGTAGCCGCCTCGTCCACCTGTCGTCGAGGTCAGGGTTTGCTCGTACGTGAGCATTTCCGCCATGGGGACTTCCGCGCGAATGACTGTGCTGGTGCCGCGTGTATCCATGCCCGCGATGTGCCCGCGGCGGCTGTTGAGGTCGCCCATGAGGTCGCCGGCAAAGTCCGATGGGGCATACACCTCGACGGTCATGACGGGCTCCAGCAGCGTGGGCCTCGCACGGGTCATGGCGTCCCGGATGGCAAGCCGTCCGGCCATCTTGAACGACATTTCGTTGGAATCCACGTCATGGTACGAGCCGTCATACACCGTGACCTTGAGGTCCACCAGCGGATAGCCAGCCAGGTACCCGCGTGCGCAGGCTTCGCGCACACCCTTTTCGACGGCCGGTACGAACTGGCGCGGAATCGAACCACCGAAGATGTCGTCCTCAAACTCGACGCCGGAGCCCGGTGACGACGGCGCCACACGAATCTTGCAGTCGCCGAACTGCCCGTGGCCGCCGGTCTGTTTTTTGTGACGCCCATGCGCCTCGGTGGGCATGGAGATCGTTTCGCGATACGGGATGTGCGGTGGTTTGAGTTCGACCTCCACACCGAAGCGGCGCTTCAACTTGGCGACCGTCACCTCGATGTGCATCTGGCCCTGCCCGGAGAGCAGCAGGTCGTGCGTCTCTTCGTTGCGCGTGTATCCGATGGACGGGTCTTCGTCCTGCAGCCGATGCATCGACGTGCTGATCTTGTCTTCGTCGCCGCGGGTCTTGGGCACGATCGCGTACGACAGGACCGGCTCGGGGAACGAGAGCGGGTGCACCGTGAATCCAGCCTTGGGATCGCCGAGGATGTCGCCCGAATGTGTGTCTTTCAGTTTGGCGACGGCGCCCAGGTCACCCGCGTGAATCTCCGGGACGTGTGCCTGCGTCTTGCCCTCCAACGCCACCAGGTGCCCCACACGTTCCGGCGCCTGCCTGGTGATGTTGTGCACGGTGGAGTCCGACTTGAACGTGCCCGAGATGACGCGGAACAACGAGATGCGGCCTGCGAACTGATCGGCGATCGTCTTGAAGACCCACACCACCAACGGCGCCGACAGATCAGCTGGACGAGTGGTCTCGGTCCCGTCAGCGGCGACTCCGGGGACGGGGCGATCAGCCGGAGAGGGCACCAGCGTGGTGATCGCGTCGGCGAGCAACGGGCCACCGATATTGCGCAGACCGGAGGTGCAGTACACGGGGAAGATGTGACTGTTGCGTACCCCGGTCGCCAAGCCGGCGAGCAACTCCTCCTGCGTCAATGTGCCCTGCTCGAAGAAGCGTTCCATCAACGCTTCGTCGCCTTCGGCCACCGCCTCGATGAGCGTGGCCCGTGCGGCGTCCACCTCCGCGCGAAGCGTGTCTGGCACCGGCACTTCCGTCGCCGTGCCGCTGCCATCGTCGGCAAACGTCCACGCCTTCATGGTGACGAGATCGACAATGCCGGTGAACCCGGTTTCCTCGCCGATCGGCCACTGTACCGCGACCGCCGAGCGTGAGAGCGTCTGCTGCAGCGACTCGAGGGCGCGCGGCATGTGTGCACGTTCACGATCGAGCCGGTTGATCACGATCAGGCGGGGGAGGTTGAGTGCATCGGCCGCCTCCCAGATCTGCTCGGTCGCCACCTGTACACCCGCCACGCCGTCGACCACCACCACGGCGGCTTCGACCACACGCAGGGCCGCCCTGGCATCACTGAGGAAGTTCCCCATGCCGGGCGTGTCAATCAGGTTGACTTTGTGTTTGTTGAATTCGAACCAGGCGAGGGAAGAGGAGAGGGTATGTTTGCGGGCGATGGCTTCTTCGTCGTAGTCGGTGACGGTGGTGCCATCGTCTACCTTGCCGAGCCGGGGTGTGGCCCCGGTGTCAAAAAGCAGTGCCGCGGCTAGTTGCGTTTTGCCCGCTCCACTGTGTCCCACCAGCGCGACGTTCCGGATATCCGCCGCATCAAACACCTTCATAGGCGATCCCTCCAGCGACCTGAAGGAAGCATACACCCGGATCCGCAGTCCGCAGTCCGCGGTCCGCAGTCCGCGGTCCGATTATTCGTAGCGCAGGGCTTCGATGGGGTCCAGCCTCGAAGCGCGGATGGCCGGGACCATGCCGAAGAAGACGCCGATGCCAGCGGAGAAGCCGATGCCGATGGCAAACGACCACCAGGGCAGCGACACCGGAAAACCCGTGATGAGGTGCACGGCCAGGCCGATGCCGGCGCCGCACACAATGCCCAGCACGCCACCGGTGGAGGTGAGAAAGATGGCCTCGAGCAGAAACTGCCAGAGCACTTCCACGCGTCGTGCACCCAGGGCCTTGCGCACACCGATTTCGCGCGTGCGCTCGGTGACGGTGATCGTCATGATGCTCATCACACCGATGCCGCCCACCATCAGGGCGATCGATGAAATCACGACCAGTGCCAGGAATGTGGCGGCGCTGATCTGATCCCACAACTCCAGAACGGCGTCCTGGGTGATCAGGTCGAAATCGTTCGGCTCGTCGAGGCGCAGACCGTGTCGCGTGCGCATCACCTGCTCGACCTCACGCATCGCCACGTCGCGCGACACGCCTTCGCGTGGAACGGCCGAGATGAGAATGGCGCGCATTTCGCCGCGGCCCATCTGCTGCGCGCGAATACCGAACTGCTTCTGATACGTGGTTTGGGGAATGACGACGAAGTCATCAACGCCGATGTCGAAACCTCCGGGACTCGGCCGCTTGTCGGCCACGCCGACGACTTCGTACTCGACGATGCCCAGACGCACGGTCTTGCCGATGGCATCCTGATTGGCGAAGAGCGCTTCGTACGCGGTCTGGCCGAGCACGACCACGTTGCGGCGTCGCTCCACCTCCCCGGACGTGAAAAACCGACCTTCGGCCAGCGGCACGCGCACCACATCGGGCCAGCGTTCAGTGGTGCCGAGCACATTGAGCTGTTTGGTGCGCTGGTTGCGATAATACAGCCGCTCCAGGGTGGGTGGGCCGCCGTCGCCGAGCATGATGTCCACGATGGCGATCGACGGCGCGTCGCGTTCGATGGCCTCGGCATCCGCCGGCGTCATGTTGGGGCGCATCAGCAGGTCCTGAAAGTCTGCGCCGGAGGCCATACTGAGACCTGAGAACTTGGCGACCGTGATCGTGTCGGGGCCGAGTGACGCGATGGAGTCGCGCAGCGACTGGTCGAATCCGCGGATGAGCGACGTCATCCCGACAATGGACGTGATGCCGATCACAATGCCGAGCACCGTCAGGCTGGACCGCATCTTGTTGGTGCGAAGCGTGTCCACCGACATCACGAGAATTTCGTTGAAGAGTCCCCAGCGCATGGTGTGTGTCTATTCCTTCCGCAGGGCTTCGATCGGGTCAAGCGCGGCCGCGCGCATCGCCGGATACATGCCAAAAAACAAACCGACGGCGGCTGTCACGCCGATACCCAGCATGACCGACCAGGTTTCAACAATCGCCGGCAGCGGCGTGACGCTGCTGATGGCGAAGGCGACGAGGAACCCCAGTGTGGTGCCTACGAGTCCGCCAAAGGTGGACAGCGTGATCGACTCAGTCAGAATTTGCCACAGAATGTCGCGGCGTCTCGCGCCCAACGACTTGCGCAGTCCGATTTCGCGTGTGCGTTCACTGACCACCATCAACATGATGTTCATGATGACAATGCCGCCGACCACCAGCGACAACGAGACCACACCGATCAGAATCGCGAAGATGCCCGACGTGGCCTGCTCATAGATGCCGAGGAACGTGTCGGAACTCAAGACGCCGAAGTTGTCGGGCTCGGCGGGCCGCAGGCGGCGTTCCACCCGCAGCGCCAGCGTCACATCATCCATCGCTTCACGCACGACGGTGGGGTCGATGGGCAACACGGTGAGGGTCAGAGACTGGCGGTTGCCGAAGATGCGCTGATAGGCGCCCAGCGGGATCACCGCATACTCGTCCTGCGACTGGCCGAAGATCGCACCCTTCTTGACGTGGACGCCCACCACGCGGAACCGCACTCCGGCGAGGGTGACTTCCTTTTCGATGGGGTCGAGGGCCCCGAACAGACGGTCGGCGGCGTCCCACCCGAGAATCGCCACGTTGCGACGGCTGTCGAATTCGGAGGACGAGATCGCCCGGCCGTACTCGATGTCGGTGGTGGGCAGCAGTGAGTACTCACGGGTGACCCCGCGAATCTGCATGGACTCGAGCGTCTCGCGGCGGGTCTTGGCTTCACCGCTGGTTTGCGACGACGCCATCACGAGCCCCACACGATCGCCGCCCGCACGCACCGCCGCAGCATCCTCGGCGGTGATGCGTGGATTGCCGGCGTTGCGCAGTTGTTCCTCTTCAGTGCGTGACGGACCGGACCGCTGCACCATGAAGGTGTCGGCACCCACACGCGAGGTAATCGTCTCGGATACCGAAGCGTTCAGCCCCTGCACCAGCGAGACGACGGCGATGATCGAGGTGACCGCCACGATGTTGCCCAGTACGGTCAGAAACGACCGGAGTTTATTCGACCAGATCGCCTGCAGGGCGATGCTGGCCGCCTCGTAAAACTGACCCACGGCTATCGTCCGGTGGCGGTGGTGGGGCCTGCGGTCGCCTTGACCGGGTCGCCGTCACGCAGGGTGCGGACCGACGCGAACGGACCGGTGATGACCTCGTCACCTTCGGTGAGCCCCTCGAGCACTTCAAAGAACCGTTCGCCGGCAATACCGACCTTGATGGGGGTGAAGACGGCGTGGCCGTCACGCACAAGGAAGGCGCCTTCCACTTCCTTGCGGGTCTGTCCGGGTTCCAGTTCCGTCGGCGTTGACGCACGACGCGCGGTGGGCGACTGTCCGGCCACCACTGCGGCGCGCACCAGACTGCCGTCGGCGTTGACCACCATCTCGCGCACGGTGGTGGCCTGAATCGGCACGGCGATGGCCTTCTCACGGGTGGCCGTCGTGATGGTGGTGGTGCAGGTGAACCCGGGGCGCACGTTCGGCACCTCGCCTTCGAGCGTCACGATGACCTTGAAGTTGGTGGCGCGCTGGGCGGCCGCGCCTGTCGCCTGGATCGCGCTGTTGCCCACTTCGGTCACCCGACCGGTGAATTCGCGGTCGGGAATGGCGTCAATCTTGATCGTCGCCGGCTGGCCGAGTTGGATGAACGGAATGTCGGTTTCGTCCACTTCGATTTCGGTTTCGATCACCGAGAGGTCGGCCACCGTCAGCAGCACCGTGCCGGCGTTGTTCATGGTGCCGACGACCACCGTCTCACCCTCCTCAATGTTGCGCCGCGTGACGATGCCGGCGATCGGGGACGAGATGCGAACTTTGCCGAGGTCGAACTGCGCGTTCTCGAGAGCGGCCTCGTCCTGACGGATGCGCGTCTCCTGCGTGATGATCGACTGCTCGCGCTGGGCGAGATCGGCTTGTCGCAGTTTGACCTCGTTTTCGGCGCGGTCGAGCGTGGCGCGCGGCGTCAGACCCGCTTTGAAGAGTTCCTGCTCCCGCGCGAGGTTGTCCTCGGCCTGCTTCAGGTTGGTGCGCACGTTGTCGAGGCTGCGGCGCGTCTCCACCAGCTGGGAGCGCGCGGCCGCCAGGCTGGCTTCCCGACTGTTGACCTGCGTCTGCAGGTTGCGTGGATCGATCTGCAGCAGAAACTGGCCGGCGGTCACGATGTCGCCTTCATTCACCGCGAGACCCACGACCTTGCCCATGGTCTCTGCGCTGATGTTGACCGACCGCTGGGGACGGATCTTGCCGCTGGCCGACACAATCGCTTCCAGGTCCTGGCGGCCGATTTTTTCGGTCGTTACGTCGACTCCGGTCGAGCGGTTGCTGTTGAGGTTCGCCCAGATGACGGCGCCGAGGCCCACGACAATGACGAGGCCGATGATGATTTTTTTCCGGTTCATTCGAATCTATCCTGCGAGAAAGTAGGCAGCCGTAAGGGCGATGACGGCATACGTGATGAAGAGCCCGGTCGCCACCCCGGTTGTTGTGCGTTTGTAGAGTGTGGCCAGTCCGATCGCCAGCACGACCACCCACCAGATGATGAAGAGGTCAATCATGCCGAAGAACTTCGCCAGGAATGAGGTCTCGTCCAGCGGCACGAGCGCCCCAAGGTTAGCGATCCCGCCCGCACTCATCTGACCTCGGGCATACATGATGGGAGCGGCGATGACGAGACTCAGTGTGGTCACAATCTGCGAGTGGACCACCACGGCCATGACGTGTTTGAAGGTGGCGGTGCCGCCGAGGATGGCGTTAAAAATCACCCAGAAGATCAGGGAAATAAAGACGGAACTGACGGGCATGACAACGAACGTCGAGACCAGTGCGATGTAACCCGCGACATTGGTCTTTGACTGGGCTTCCATCTGGGCATACATCTCGTCGGTGACGGTCACGCCGAAGTTCTCCATCTGCTGCACGTTCATCTCGAGCGCCGCCGCACGGCCCGACTCGGTGAACTGCGGTAGCCCCTGTGCCAGGGCGGTCAACAGGCAGACGATGAACAACGCGCCCGACACCTTGGGAGTCCGGGCGATGTGTTTGAACGTCTCACCAGGAGAGGTGATGACCCCAATGACGCGGGCCATCAGGCCGGGATAGTTCGGGTCCTCTGGCGTCGGTGTGGGTTCGGGTAACGAAGAGGTGGTGTCAGACATGGCAAGTCCGGTCGTTTCGAAGGTTGTGGGAACACGGCACGAGCCGTTGGAGAAGTTCTCTAAGTGTACCGTCGCGAACAGATACGCGCCGAATCCACATCGGGTTCCTGATAGGCTCGGTCAAATGCGACAAATCGGGTTCTTTTTGCTCATCATCTGCGGTCTGGGGGTTCGTCCGGCACTGGCACAGCCGTTTGAGGCGGTCGGGAGCCGTGCCCTCGGCATGGCCGGCGCGTTCGTCGCGGTGGCTGACGATGCCTCGGGGGCGTATTGGAACCCTGCTGGCCTGGCCAGTGGGCAGCCCGCGGGGGCGACAATTGAGTGGTCACGATTACAAAATGGTAATCGAAAAGCAGATGCCTCGTCCGGACCGTGGGAACGGTCTACCCGGTTTACAAGTTTGGGGACCTGGCCGCTGGGTCTGAGTTACACGCAGGTGGATGAACTCAGTCTGGCCGGCGAGGGTCGGGTGGAGCGCTTCACGGCCACGCAGTACGGCCTCTCGGTGTTGCAGACGCTGGCGGAGGGTTTTGTGATCGGCAGCACCCTCAAATATGTCAGGGGGCGGGTGGGAACTGCCCAATGGGACGGGGCCACGGCGGGGGAGGCACTCGATAGCGGGCGCGACCTGTCAGGCCGGTCGAGTGGGGCGTTTGACGTGGATCTGTCCGCGATGATCGACTCCCGTGTCTTCCGTATCGGGGCGACCGTCAAGAACCTCCGATCCCCTGAATTTCACGACGGATCGGGGCTGGTGCGGGTGCTGGAGCGGCGGTCCAGGGTGGGAGTGGCGATTCTGCCGTCAGCTGGCCTGACCCTTGCTATAGACCTTGACCTGGACACGGCCGATCTGCCGTCCGGTCCTCAGCGGGTGCTCGCGGCGGGAGGGGAGCACACCTTTTCGCCCCGTGTCGTTCTGCGGGCCGGCGTGCGACGGAACCTCGAAGGCACGCGCTCCACTCTGGGAGCGGGTGGGGCGAGTGTCGCGTTGCGACCGGGGACGTGGCTCGATGCCCACGTCACGGTGGGGCGCTCGTCTGAGGATCGCGGCTTCGGTATCGGACTCCGCGCGGGGTGGTAACCCGGCGTGCGGCTGTGCCCGGTGGTGGGGAGGGCATGGCTGTTCGTCTGGGAGAAATTCTGCTGCGCGAAAAGCGCATCTCGCCGGTGCAACTGCAGGAGGCGCTTGAGCATCAGCGCACCAACGGGGGCCGGTTGGGGGCGAACCTCGTCAAATTGGGGTTTGTGCAGGATGAAGACATTGCCTCCCTGCTCAGCCGCCAGTACGGCGTCCCGGCGATCGCGCTCGGCCTCTTCGAACTCGACCCGGCTGTTGTGCGACTGGTCCCGGTCGAGACGGCCATCAAATACCTCGTCATACCCGTCGGGCGGTCCGCCACGTCGCTGACGCTCGCGATGACCGATCCGACCAACGTCTTCGCGATGGACGACATCAAGTTCCGCACGGGACTGCTGGTCGAGCCGGTGGTGGCGTCCGAGTCGGCCATGCGCGACGCCATCTCGAAGTACTACGAGACGGGGGAGGCCGACGCGGAACGTGCCGCGGCCGGCGATCTGGTGTCACGCGCCCTCGAAGACCTGGGGACGGACGCCGACCTCGAGGTGGTCTCCGACCCGGATGCCGCCGACACGGCCACGCTCGAACGCCAGAGTGGCGAAGCGCCGGTCATCCGTCTGGTGAACGCGCTGATGCTCTCGGCCATTCAGCGCGGCGCCAGTGACATCCACATTGAGCCCTACGAGAAGGAACTGCGGATTCGGTACCGCGTCGACGGCGTGTTGCTGCGTGTGACGGCCCCGCCGCTCAAATACCGCGATCCCATTACGTCGCGCATCAAGATCATGGCGCAGATGGATATCGCCGAGAAGCGGCTGCCGCAGGACGGCCGCATCAAGGCGCGTTTCAACGATCGCGGACAAACCCGCGAGATCGACTTCCGTGTCTCGTGTCTGCCCACCCTGTTCGGCGAAAAGATCGTCATGCGCCTGCTCGATCGTGGCCAGCTCCGTCTCGACATGACGCGTCTCGGTTTTGACGCCGAGGCGCTGCGGCGCTTCGACGCCGCGATTCGGCGTCCGTGGGGCATGGTGCTGGTCACCGGACCGACCGGCAGCGGCAAAACCAATACGCTCTATTCCGCGATCTCCCAGCTGAACCAACCCGGCGTCAACATCATGACCGCCGAAGACCCGGTCGAGTTCAACCTCACCGGGATCAATCAGGTGCTCGTGCGCGAAGGCATCGGCCTGACGTTTGCAGCCGCACTCCGGTCCTTCCTGCGGCAGGATCCCAACGTCATCCTGGTCGGTGAAATCCGTGACGGCGAGACGGCGGCCATCGCCGTCAAGGCGGCGTTGACCGGGCATCTGGTCCTGTCCACGCTGCACACCAACGACGCGCCGAGCACCGTGAGCCGACTGGTGAACATGGGCGTGGAGTCGTTCCTGGTGGCCAGTTCCGTCAACCTCGTGGTGGCCCAGCGCCTGGTGCGTCGCATCTGTGATCACTGCAAGGTGGAGGATGTACGCCCACCCGAGGCCCTGCTCGAAGCCGGATTCGCCATCGAGGACCTGGTGGGGCCCGTCCATGCCTGGCGTGGGCGCGGCTGTGACCGCTGTGGGGGCACGGGGTATCGCGGCCGGGTCGGTCTCTTTGAAGTGATGACCACCTCCGAGGCGATTCGCTCACTGATTCTGGATGGCGCACCCGCCGGCGAACTGCGCAAACAGGCGATGGTCGAGGGCATGGTGACGCTCCGACAGAGCGGGCTGCAGAAGGTGCGCGAGGGGCTGACGTCGCTCGACGACGTGGTGAGAGAGACGGTGATGTGATGACGCTGACGGATCTACTGGCACAGACCGCGTCGATGGGCGCTTCAGACCTGCACCTGTCGGTGGGCAGCCCGCCCCAGGTGCGTGTGGACGGTGACCTGCAGCGGCTTGAGCTGCCGGTGCTGACGCCGGAGCTCACGCAGTCGCTTGCCTACAGTGTGTTGACCGATCAGCAGAAGAAACTTTTCGAGGAACACTGGGAAGCCGACCTGGCCTTTGGGCTGCAGGGCGTGGGACGATTCCGGTGCAACGTCTTCATGCAGAAGGGCGCCATCGGCGCGGTGTTCCGCTTGATCTCCGAGACGATTCATACGCTCGAAGACCTGGGGCTGCCCCCGGTGTTGGCTCGCCTGGCCGATCGTCCGCGTGGCCTGGTGCTCGTGACCGGTCCGACCGGCAGCGGCAAGTCCACGACGCTGGCCGCCATGATCGACCGCGTCAACCAGCAGCGGCCTGCGCACATCCTGACCATCGAGGATCCGATCGAGTACGTCCATCCCCACAAACGATCGCTCGTGAATCAGCGTGAATTGCACTCGGATACCCAGTCGTTCAGTCAGGCGCTGCGTGCCGCGTTGCGTGAAGACCCGGACGTGGTGCTGGTCGGCGAACTGCGTGACCTTGAGACGATGGAAGCGGCGATGAAGCTGGCCGAGACGGGCCATCTCACGCTGGCCACGCTGCATACCAATTCGGCCGCCCAGACGGTGACGCGCGTCATTGACGCGTTTCCCGCGCACCAGCAGGCGCAGATTCGCACCCAGCTGTCACTCGTGCTCGAGGGCATCGTGTGTCAGGCGCTGTTGCCCAAGGCGAGCGGCAAGGGGCGGGCCGCCGCTCTCGAGGTGCTCATTGCCACGCCGGCGATCCGCAACTTGATTCGTGACGACAAGGTGCACCAGATCTATTCGACGATGCAGTCGGGGCAGGAGAAGTTCGGCATGCAGACCATGAATCAGTCGTTGGCCCGCCTGACACAGAGCCGCCAGATTACGCGCGAGGTGGCGATGGCCGCCACGTCCAACAAGGACGAACTGCTGGCGATGCTTGAACGCGGCCGGGTGGTGGCATGAGGACGGCCACATCGACCTCGCGTGTGGGCGGCAGACCCGCCGCACGGCCCATGGTCAAACCGAAGTCGCCAAAACGGCAGCGTCGCGTGCCGTCGAAGAACCTCGCCGTGATGACGCGGCAGTTGTCGGTGATGATCGACGCCGGCCTGCCGCTTGTGCAGTGTCTGGAATTGATGGGCAAGGAAGAGCCGGATGCCCGTCTGGCGCAGGCCATCAAGAATGTGCAGCGCGATGTCGAAGCTGGCGCCGCACTGGCCGAAGCGATGGAGAAGGAGCCGCACGCCTTTAATCCCTTGTTCACGCACATGATCGCCGCCGGCGAGGCAGGCGGCATCCTGGACGTGATCCTCAAGCGGTTGTCTGCCTACATCGAGAAGCAGGTCAAGCTCGAGGCGCAGGTCAAGTCCGCGATGATTTATCCGACAGCGGTACTGACCATTGCCGGGTTGGTGGTGACGGGCCTGCTTTGGAAGGTCATCCCGACGTTTGCGTCGTTGTTTGACGGGTTGGGCGCGCAACTGCCGTTCGTGACGCGTGCGGTGATCGCGGCCAGCAATATGTTCATCGCGGCGCTGCCGTTTCTCGTCGTGGGCGTGATTGTCGGCCTCTTTTTATTCAGGCGGTACTACGCCACGGCGTCGGGCCGATACCGTGTGGACGCCATCATGCTGCGCATGCCCATGCTTGGTCCCATTCTGCGCAAGGTCGCCGTGGCGCGCTTCTGCCGGACCCTGAGCACGCTCATCAGTTCCGGCGTGCCGATTCTGTCGGGGCTGGACATCACCGCCAAGACGTCGGGCAATGCCGTGGTCGAAACGGCCGTGAAGCAGGCGCGGGGGCGCATCGAACGCGGCGAAACCATCGCGGCTCCGCTGCGGGCCACCGGCGTCTTTCCACCCATGGTGGCGCAGATGATCGGTGCCGGTGAAACCACCGGGTCGCTTGACGTGATGCTCGGCAAGATCGCCGAGTTCTACGAGGACGAGGTGGACGTGGCGGTCGCCGGCCTGGTGACGGTCCTTGAACCCCTGATGATCGCCGTGCTGGGCGTCATCGTCGGTGTGGTGGTTGTCTCGATGTATCTGCCACTGTTCGAGCTGATCAATCAGTTGTCGTAGTTTTCGCCGGGCGCCGTATTCCTTCATGACCATCACGCTCTTCATCGTCCTTCACGTTAAACAGCTCTGATGTTCGTGAAGCCACACGTCACACTGAAGTACCCCCCACTGACGCGAATCGTGGTGTACTGACAATTGTGGTGGGTGGCGGTGTGGTCCTGACGACGACGGGGCTGACCGAAGTTGTTGGGGATAAGGCCGCAAGTGCTGGAAACGACGAGGGTTACGGCCAACTGGCCCACCCAGGCGTCGATCTGGTACCAAGGTTGCCTTAAGAGGGTCCCGGAGGGTGTCGCACGATGCGGGCTTCAATTTCGAAGCACCGGGTGTGACCGATAGTGAAGGGATACGCGTCATGAGCATGAGAGCGAAAAAAGACGAAGGTTTTACACTGATTGAACTGCTGATCGTTGTGGCGATCATCAGCATCATTGCGGCGATCGCCGTGCCGGGCCTGCTGCGGGCGCGGATGTCGGGCAACGAGACGTCGGCACTTGCGTCGATGAAGGTCGTCAACTCCTCTGAGGTGGCGTACTCGTCGTCGTGCGGCAACAACGGCTACGCCGTTGCGTTCACCGTGCTGGGCACGCCTGCGCCGGGCAGCACCGTCGGCTTCATCTCGCCGGACCTGGGTCTGTCGGACGCGCCCCTGAAGAGCGGCTACGCGCACGCTCTGGCGGCAGGCGCTGGCGCGGCCGTCGGACCGGCTGACTGCAACGCTGTTGTGACCCAGACGGCGTACTACTCGTCGTCGACGCCGCAGACGTTCGGCACAACAGGCGGCCGGTCGTTCGCGACCAACGCGGCCAACACGGTGTGGCAGAATTTCACGGCAGTGGCTCCGACAGAGGCCGAGTTCGTCGCTGGCGGCACCGCGACGCCGATTCAGTAACCCCTGCGGAGGGTTACTGGTTCCGCAGTTCCTGGTTCAGGGTTCTGGTTCGGGGTTCACTGGAACCTTGAACCAGAACCAGGAACCCGCGCCAGATGTGGTACAAATCCCGGTGTATGACTTCACGCACACGTCTGTTGGTGTTGGTGGCGGCCGTCGCCGGGATTGGGTTTTCAGGGGCGTCGGCGACGGTGCATCACCGGTTGTTGACCGACCCGTCCTACACAAGTTTCTGTGACGTCAACGCGACGTTCAACTGTTCACAGGTCTACCTGAGCCAGTACGGCTCCTTCCAGGGCATCTCGACCGCGCTCTTCGGAGTAATCTGGTTCGGGGTGGCACTGCTGCTCGCCGGGTTCGGCGGCACGACCACGTCCGACAGCGGCGCCAAGGGGAAGGGCCCGGTGAGTCCGGCCGGCGCGTATCTTTTCGCGTGGTCCACGGTGGGTCTCGCCGTCGTTCTGTATATGGCCTACGCGTCGTTTTTTGTGCTGGGCACGGCGTGCCTGCTCTGCCTGGGCACCTATGTGTCGGTGCTCGCCATCTTTCTGCTGGCGGGCACGAGTCAGTCGGTGCCTGTGGGCGACCTGCCTGGCCGGTTCGGTCGTGACTTCGAGACATTGACGCGCATGCCGGTGGCGATGGGTGCCACCGTGGTGTTCGTCATTGCCGCTGTGGCGGCCCTTGTGATGTTCCCCAAAGACACGCTGTCGCAGGCGGCCGCCGATGGCACGATCGCGCAGCAACCCGCCCCGGCCGGAGATGCGGTAGCGCAGTGGCTGGCGGAGTACGACGCGATGCCGCGGATCGATGTCGGGGTGCCGGCCGACGACGCGAAAATTGTGATCGTGAAGTGGAACGACTTTCAGTGTCCGTCCTGCCGCGAAGGGTTCGTGTGGTACAAGCCGGTGCTCGCCAAATATGCGGTGTCACATCCCGGGGCGATCAAATACGTCGTCAAGGACTTTCCGCTCGAGGGTGAGTGCAACTACATGACGCCGAACATGAATCACTACGCCGCGTGTGAATCATCGGTGGCGCTGCGCCTCGCGCGTGAGGTCGGCCAGGCTGAGGCGATGGAGCAGTGGTTGTTCGACAACCAGGGGACTCTGACCCCCGAAGTGGTGCGTGACGGGTACAAAGAGGTGACCGGTCTTGACAATTTCGCGGCCCGGTATCCGTCCGTGCTTAATGACGTGCGACAGGATGTGTCGGATGGTGTGGCCCTCAACATCGGGCAGACCCCGACCTATTTCATCAACGGCGCCAAATTCCTCGGCAACATACAGCCGCAGTGGCTCGAGGTGCTGATCGAGCACGAACTGAAAAAGTCCGGGCCGCAATAACGCCGTGATACTGGCCCTCGAGGAACTCACCAAGGAATTTCCTACCGGGTTTCTCCGGCGCGGACGTCACCGCGCCCTCGACGGACTGTCACTCGAACTGGCGCGCGGCGAAGTGTTCGGTCTCCTCGGGCCGAATGGGGCCGGCAAGACCACCACACTGAAGCTGATGACGGGGTTGATCTGGCCCACGTCGGGTCGCATCTCGCTGTTTGGCCATGCGCCGCAGGACCCACGTGCGCGTACGGCTGTTGGCTTCCTGCCGGAACACCCGACCTTTTACGACCACCTGACCGGTGAAGAGCTGCTGACCTACTTCGCCGGATTGTGCGGGGTGCAGGGGAGTGATGCCCGCCGACGCGTTGCCGGGATGCTCGACCGGGTGGGGATCGATGAGGCGAGACGCCGGGCGGTACGGACGTACTCGAAAGGCATGCTGCAACGGCTCGGGTTGGCGCAGGCGATCATCAATGAACCGGCACTGGTGATTCTGGATGAGCCGATGTCCGGACTCGATCCCATCGGCCGGCGTGACGTACGGGCGCTGATTCTTGAACTGCGCGACGCCGGACGCACGATCCTCTTCAGTTCCCACATTCTGTCGGACGCCGAATTGTTGTGCAGCCGGGTGGCCATCCTGAGCCGCGGTCGACTTGTCGCGACCGGCACCACGTCGGAGTTGACCAGCGGCCAAACTCGCGGGTGGGAAATCACGGCGACCGGGTTGACGCCGGCCGCCGTCGCCGCGCTGCAGACGCAGGCCGAGCGGACGATTCGGATCACACACGGACGGTACACGTTTGAACTCGGTGCCGACGTGCGGCCCGAGGCGATGGTGGCGGAGATCGCCGCGCGCGGCGGCGCCCTCGACACCGTCACCCCCCTGCGCGCCACCCTGGAAGACGTCTTCGTGGAGCGCGTGTCATGACACGCGTGCGACTGGTCGCCTGGCATGTCTTCAAGGAGAGTGTGCGCGACCGCGTGTTGTTCGCCATCGGCGGGTTCGCGATCCTGCTGGTGGTGGCGTCGGTGCTCATCGGGCAGATCACCGCGGGACAGGACGTCCGCATCATCAAGAATCTCGGTCTGGCCACCATCGAAATGTCGGGCGTGCTGATGGCGGTGTTCATCGGGGTGGGTCTGGTGTCGCGCGAGATCGAGCGCCGCAGCATCTACAGCCTGCTGGCCAAGCCCCTGCACCGCTGGGAGTTCATCGTCGGCAAGTACCTTGGGCTGGTGGGCACGCTCGCCGTGAACGTGGCGCTCATGTCGCTGGCCCTGTTCCTGGTTCTGACGTGGTACAGCGTCACGACGCCCCAGGGGTCGTTCGCGTCGCCCGTGCCCATCGTGGACCCCGCGCTGCTCAAGGTCCTTGTCCTGATCACCGCTGAACTGATGTTGCTGACGGCTGTGGCCCTGCTCGTCTCCACGTTCTCGTCGAGCGGCGTGATGTCGACGGTGCTGACGCTCGGGGTGTGGGTGGTTGGGCTGCTGAGCGCGGAGTTGCGTGGTTTCTCGGTGCTTGCAAGTTCACCGATGCTGGGGTCGCTGGTGCAGATCATCGGTACGATCGTCCCCGCCTTCTCTGAGTTCGACGTCAAGGCCGAAGTTGTCAACGGTCGTCCGCCGGTCGCCTGGGGCTACGTCTGGATGACGGTGGCATATGCCGTCACCTACGCGGCGGGACTGGTGGGGGCTGCGATTGCGGTGTTCTCGCGGAAGGAGTTCACGTGACGACCGCCCCGCGGGCCGTGGTCGTCGTCCTCGCGGCAGGGCTCGTGATGCTGGCGGCGGCCACCCTCGCGGCACGCGATCGCGTGTATCCACGCTCGGTTGCCGAGACGCGCGAACTGTATCTCACCTCTGGCGACACGATCGGTACACTGAGCCTGGGCTTTGACTCCGTGCTCGCCGACGTGTACTGGATTCGCGCCATTCAGCATTTCGCGGGGGACCAGAAGTCGCACCTCACCACCGGCCGCTACGAACTACTCGGCCCGCTCATCGACATCACCACAAGCCTGGACCCGTATTTCATCACCGCGTACATCTTCGGCGCCTTGTTTCTCGCCGAGCCGTTTCCCACCGGGCCGGGGCGGTTGGATCTGGGCGTGGCCCTGCTGGAGAAGGGCCTGCGGGCCGAGCCGTCCCAATGGCAGTATCCGCAATACATCGGGTTCCTGCACTACTGGCACTCCGGTGATCGCCGGGAGGCCGCGCGTCAGTTCGAACGGGCGGCGGCGATCCCGGGTGCCCCGGTGTGGCTCAAGCCGCTGGCCGCGAGCATGTTCGTTGAGGGCGGCGACCGCGAAGCGGCGCGCACCATTCTCGAGTTGCTCATCCAGTCGGAGGAGCGGTGGCTCCGTGACCTGGCCCGACGCAAACTGCAGGAACTGGGACCTGCATGACGCCAGCGGAGTTCCTCGTCGTCGGCGTCTTCGGTCTGATGGTCGGCAGCTTTCTGAACGTGTGCATCGCGCGCCTGCCACGTGGCGGCTCGCTCATCAGCCCGCCCTCCACTTGCCCGACCTGCAATCGACTGATCGCCTGGCGCGACAACATCCCCATCGTCAGCTACCTGCTCCTGCGCGGGCGATGTCGACAGTGCACGACACCGATCAGCGTGCGATATCCGCTTGTCGAAGCAGCCACGGCTGTTGTGTTCCTGCTGCAGGCGTGGGTGGAGCCGACGGTCGGTCTGCCGCTGGCGTCGCGACTGGTGTTCTCGGCGTTGCTGGTCGCACTGGCCGTGACAGACCTCGAAACGTTTCGATTGCCGAACCCCCTCACGTTTGGTGGACTGGCCATCGGGCTGCTGTTCTCACTCGTGATCGCGCCTGGCATCGTGGCCGCGCTCGCAGGTGCGGCGCTTGGTGCCGGTGTGTTGCTGCTGATTCGCTGGGTGTGGCTGCGCGCCACGGGCACCGATGCCATGGGACTCGGTGACGTGAAGATGCTCGCCATGATTGGCGCCTTCCTCGGCTGGCAGCAGATCTTCGTGGTGTTGCTGCTGTCGTCGCTTGTCGGCGCCGTCATCGGCCTGCTCATCGCCGGAACCGGCCGAGGCTCGATGCGCACGAAGTTGCCGTTCGGGGTGTTTCTCGCGATGGCGGCGCTGGTCGCCTCTCTTGTTGGCAAGCCGCTCCTCGACTGGTACCTCGGGTTGCTCGTGTAATTCCCGCACGGGTGCTTTGCCCTGCATGAGTCCGGATTTTCACCATGGGGAACATGGAGGGCCATGGAGAAAGGCGACGTGCCGGTGCTCCACAGTGAGAGACTGACGCGGAGAGCGGGTTGGGTGCCGCCAGAGGCGGCAGCTGCGGGAGGAGGACGGTCGCGCACGAATACACCGCATGAATGCGACCGGTGCATTCGTGTGCGACCGTCCTCCTCCCGCACGGCCAGGCTTCGCCGGGCCCCCAACCCTCGTGGGTCACTGACACGTATTCCTCCATGGCGCTCCATGGCCTTCATGGTGGAACGCTCTACTGTTCGGCTACGAGGCAGTGTCCCAATTTGGATGTACCGCCCCCGCTGACCGTGGCCCAAGAGTTGCAATGACCACAGAGCGATGCGAGGTGCCGAGTCGGGATTCACGCTGATCGAAGTGCTCGTAGCAACAGGGATTGCCGCGGTCGCCTTGAGTGCGTCCGTGGCGCTGCTTGGCACCAGTGCGCGCGTGGTGACTGACAGTGAACTGGAAACCACCGCAACCTGGGTGGCGATGCAGGTGCTCGACGAGTGGCGGTCGAGACCGAGCATGCCCGCTACTGGCGAGCGCCGCGTCGATCGCGCGGGGCGCTCCGTGGATGGTGTGGGACTGCTGACCGTGCGATGGACGGCGCAACTGGAGGGCACCTCCGGACGATTATGGCGCGTCGTTGCGAACGTCGTGGGGCCCCGCTTGCGCGAGACCATCGTCTTTGAGTCGCTGATCGTGCGGGCGCAGCCATGAAGCTGGCCGAAGCCCTTGTCGCCCTCGCGCTCATGGCCCTGATCCTCACCGGTGTCGTGACCCTTGTGTTGCAGACGACACGTCTGGTGCAGGCGCATCCGGACCGGCTCGAACTGCATCAACGCGCCCGTGTGGCGCTCGACCTGATCACTCGTGATCTCCGATCGGCAGGTGCGGGTGTGGATCGAGGACCGACAACAGGAGTGCTCGCCGACACCATCCCGCCTGTGTGGCCGCGCAGGATTGGTCGCGGCGGTGACGCGCCGGGTGTCGCCCGCGACAACGCCATCACCATCCTCGCTGTACCGGACACCCTGGCACAGACCGTCACCGCAGCCGTCGTCGCGCCAAGCGCGATGAGCGTCGACGTGGAGCACGCCGCACACTGCACCGCGGCGAGGCCGGCATGTGGGTTTGGCGTCCGTACCACCGTGGGCATCTTTGACCCAGCGGGTCGCCTTGGGCTCTGGGATACCCAGAGTGTGACCAACCGCACGCTGGTGGTGCGGTCTCTCGCGGGGCCGCTCGAGTCCTTCGACGAAGGTGCCGTGGTGACTGAGCTGCGTGTGCGCGGATATTTGCACGACGCGGCGGCTGCACAGCTCCGGTATTTCGATGGCGATGCGACAAATCAAATCGTCATCGATGGCGTGACCGGCCTGACGTTCACGTTTTTCGACGCGTTCGGTGAGATGGCGATCGCGACGCTGGCTGATGGGCCGTGGCTGGGCAGTGGCGACACACTGTTTGACGTGGACTTGTTGCGCATTCGTCGCGTGCGTGTGGAGGTGGCCCTGAGTGCGGGTCGCGAAACGTTCGAGGCCGCCGTTGATGTGGCACTGCGAAATCCGGCCAGTTCCGGCGGTGGTCTGTGATTCTGTTCGTGGTGATCCTCACCGCGATGGCCACAGCGCTGTCAGGCGGGCTCGCGCTGGCGACGTTGACCGAACGTCAGATTGCCGGTGCGCATCGGCGTGCGACGCAAATCGGGTTGGCGGCCGAAACGGCGGCTGAGCGGGTCGTCCACGCGCTGGAGCTCGTCGAGGACTGGCGGGATGTGCCTGGGACGACCGTTCTGGGGGATACTGATGGCTCCCCAGCAGTGAGTGTACGAACCGAGGCGCTGAATCGCAGTCTGGCTGCCAGATATCCGATGGGCCCGGACACGCCTCGGTGGCGCGTGGCCGAGGTCAGGCGCGATGGCACGATCGACGCCGCCGTCTGGGTGTCCGACGATCCGGCGGATCGGGATGGTCGGCCTGACGAAGATTCGAACGGGCGTGTGGTGCTGCGCGCGGAAGCGTGGACCGACCGTGGGGCCGCACGGGTCGTCGAGGTGTATGTGGTGCGTGACGGAGCCGAGACGCGGCGTCTGTCATGGCGGGAGGTGTGGTGATGGTAGCTGCGATGTTATGGCTGGTGGCGACGATGTGGAATGTGCCGCCGACGACACTGGGCGAGGCGGCGATTCGCGAAGCCGTGCGACGGCAGAGCACGTCGGCGTCCACGCGCGTCATCACTGACGCGACGCTCGGTCCTCCGCCGGTACGCGCCGTCGTGGCGGATCCACCAGCCCTGGACGTGCCTGTGCCGCCCGCAGACGCCAAGGTCGTTCCGCCTGTGACTCAGGCGGCCGATACGCCGCCGACAGAGGTGAAAGACCAGGCATGGTGGCGCGCGCGCATCACCGCCGCACGCGAAGCCGTCGTGCGTGACCGTCTGCTCGTGTCGGCGCTCGAGAACCGTGTCGCCTCGCTCGCAAACGACATCGCGTCACGCGACGACCCGGCGCAGCGTGCCGAGTTGATGAACGCACGCCAGCAGGCGCTCAAGGAACTCGATCGTATGAAGGAGCAGGTCGAATCCGGCACCCTCGCTATCACCACGATCGAGGACGAAGCGCGCAAAGCGGGTGTCCCCCCTGGATGGATTCGTGGGATCGAACAGTAGAGCGTTTTCACCATGAAGCTCCATGAAGTTCCATGAAGAAATGCCTGTCGCTGACCCGTGAGGGTTGGGAGCCAGGCGAAGCCTGGCCGTGGGGGGGGGGGGGGGGGGGGGGGGGGGGGGGGGGGGGGGGGGGGGGGGGGGGGGGGGGGGGGGGGGGGGGGGGGGGCGCGCCACGCGCGGCGGCCCCCCGGCCCCCCCGGCGCCCCC
>JBBQDM010000026.1:0-47025 GCA_038319675.1 Vicinamibacterales bacterium | reverse complement strand
GGGGGGGGGGGGTGTTCAACTTATGGCGCCCGGCCTTTTTCGGGGGCTTTTTGTTCCCCCCCCCCCCTCCTCCCGCATCTGCCGCCGCTGGCGGCACCCAACCCGCTGTCCGTCGTCACCCCCAAGATCGCGATGTCCGTGCCTTCCTTCACGACCATCACGACCTTCACCGTCTTCACGTTAAAAGCTCTTGCCTTTCCTCATGGATCCTCATGGAACCTCATGGAACCTCATGGTGAAAAATCCGAGGTCGATCACCCCGCCAGCGAGATGGACGGGTCCACGGCTGCGGCGCGACGAGCCGGCGCAAACGTGGCCAGCGCGGCCACGATGATCAGGAACGCGGCCGCGATGCCGAATGCGACCGGGTCAAAGGCATCCCCGCCCAGCAACAGTCCGGACACCAGCCGGGCCGCGCCGATTGACCCAAACAGCCCGATCGCCACGCCAACACTGGTCAGCCTGAGACCATCGAGCACAAACAGCCTCACGACATCACGCGGTGCCGCACCAAGTGCCAGGCGAATCCCAATCTCCCGCGTGCGCGCCGCCACCAGGAACGCGATCGCACCATAAAGTCCCGCGCACGCAAGCAGCACTGCTCCGCCACCCAGCACGCTCGTCACCATCGCGGCCACGCGCTGCGGCAGCAGTGCCAATGCCGATTCCTGCGAGAGCTGGAGGAGCGGGGGCACCGGCACGGCCGGGTCGAGCTCCCTGACGATGCCCGTGATCGCCGGTGCGACGCGGACGTCACCGGGCTCGGTGCGCACGAACAGGATCTGGCTCATCTGGGTGTCGTCGAGCGGCAGATACACAAACGGCGTCTCCGGATCCTCAAGGTCCCCGAACTTCACCTCGCGCGCCACTCCAATCACCGTGACCGTCCGCTCGCCGCGTCTGAACGTCAGCCCCGTCACCTGTGACCGGTCGGGCCAGGCACGTCGTACGAAGGCCTCACTCACCACGGCCACGGCGCCCGGCTGATCCCGATCATCAATCCCCCGCCCTTCCACAAGCGGGATGCGCAGAGTCGAGAAGTATCCTTCACCAACGAATGTCTGCTGGACGCTGATGCGCTCATCGCCCTCGGCGCGTGTGATCGTGACGGCGCCTCCACTGATCTGCGCGAGCAGCGGCCCGGCTTGTCCATAGGCCACGTCTGTCACCCCACCAAGGTCCTCGACGCGCGTGCGCAGCGTCGAGTAAAACGCGGCACTCCTCGCCTCGTCGTAGCCAAACGACTCCGTGTTGAACGGCATGAAGCCGACATGCTCGCGGACAAATCCAGGGTCAATCGTGGCGCCGTGCGCCAGCGCCCGCACGAACAACGTTGTGGTGGACAACAGCACCAGCGACGCCGCGAGCTGGCCCACAATGAGCGCGCTCGTCGCAAGACCGCGGCGCGTGCCGGAGCCGGCCGTGGCCGACCGGACGAGCTGCGCCGGGTGCTGTCGTGTGCCACGCAGTGCGGGGCCCAGACCACAGACGACACCGGCCACCAGGCCAATCGCGATGACGATCCCAACCACGCGCAAGTCGGGAGAGAGCTCCAGCATCAAACCATCCGTGCCTGGCAGCTGCAGCTGCTCGAGTGCCGTCGTGCCGAGCCACGCGAGCACCAGTCCGCCCGCAGCCCCACCCAGAAACAACACGACTGTCTCGGTGAGCAACTGCCGGACCAGACGACCACGACCGGCACCAAGCGCTGTACGCAACCCCATCTCGTGGCGCCGCGTCGTCGCGCGCATGGCCAGCAGCGTCGAGACGTTGGCACCGGCGACAATGAGCACAAGGAACGCAGCGCCGAGCAGCAGGCCGCCAAATCCCAGGAGGGCGCGCCTGGCATCGTCGGGTAGCCCGGTCAGCGGAGTGAAACGCACAGACATGTACTGCGCGTACTCGTCCGCGCCGTCCGAGGTGGTCCACGCACCAAGGATGGTGGTGAGTTCCGCGCGTGCCTGATCAGGGCTGACCCCGTCAGCCACACGGCCAAACATCCAGAACCACGGTGCATGTGTGAGGTCACGACCCGGCCGCACATGTGGTTGTGCGCTGAGCGGCACCCAGGCATCCATTCGCAGTGGTGTAAACACACCACGAAATCCCTCGGGTGCCACACCGATGACGGTGTACGGCCGGCCGTTGAGGGAGACCACTCGTCCGGCGACCTGCTCCGATTCCGCAAAGTGTTGTCGCCACACCGCATGTGAAATCACCACAGCGGGAACCGATTCATCGGTCGCGAAGAATCTGCCTGCGGCGGGACGAATACCCAGGGTCTGGAAATAGTTGGTGCTGACGATCGAGCCGGTGATGGCGAGGTTCTGTTCCCCCGTCGCCATCGAGAGCTGCACCCGGCTCCACACCGCCACGTCGTCAAGCGACTGTGTGGACGTGCGGAGGTGACGATACAGGGCGCCGGAGATCGAGACACCCTCGGAGTGATCTGCGGAGCGGCGGTCGATCGTGAACAGTTCATGGCTGTCGATGGTGCCGGGAATGGGCCGCAGCACGAGCGCGTTGAGTGCGCTGAAGATGGTGGCGACCCCGCCAATGCCGATGGCGATCACGCCGACGGTGATGGCGGTGAAAAGAGGCGCGCGCGCAAGGGCTCGGCCGGTGAATCGCAGATCGTAGCGGAAGAAATCCATCATGGTGAACCTTCTGAACAGGCGATGAGCCAGGTCGTGTTCCCGCAGTGCCGCGCCACTCATGCGAATGGTGGTGCGCAGCTCCAGGATGAGCACAGCGAAAGGACGTCCGGATGCGCGGGCCGCCGCCAGCTGATCGCGGAACACGTCCCGCATGTCGGCACCGTACATCTCGCGGAATTGACGAGGGAACAACGCAATGAGCAGACGAATCATGGCGCCAGCTTTCGCACGACTGCGCGCGTGGCTTTGGCGTTCACCAACCGACGCAGGCGTTCCAGATCGGCCGAGAGGACTCGGCCGCCGAGTGGGGTGATGGCGTAATACCGGCGTCGTTCGCCCCCCGCATCAGCCGAGACCTTCTGTCCGGCTTCGGCCACCAGACCTGATTCAAGCAGCCGCTTGATCACTCGGTAGAGATTCCCTGGATCAAGTGTGATTAACCCATCCGTGTGCGTGGCGACGGCCTGAACAAGTCCGTAGCCGTGCCGATCTCCATCGGCCAGCGCGAGCAGAATCTCGAGGTCAACAGGTTTGAGCGGGAGATGATCGGTGATGGGTGTCGGCATGTGCGTATGGTTTTTTTAACTATACGCACCACGCTGCTCGGAGGTTCCGCCCCCCTGCGATGCCGCTTCTATCGCAGGGCGTCCGCCGGATCCACTCTGGCAGCCCGGCGTGCCGGGAGGAGCGCAGCGAGGATGGCGCTGAGCAGCAGAACGCCGAGCACGAGCGTAATCGTCGCGGGATCCACCAGCGCCACACCGTACATCTGGTCCGCGAGTACCCGACCGAGGGTGAAGGCGCCCGCAAGACCGAGTACGGCACCCGCCAGCGCCAGCGCAATCGCACGCCCCAGCACCATCCGCACCACCGTCCCGACGGGGGCACCGAGCGCCATGCGAATGCCGATCTCCCGCGTGCGCTGTGCGACCGCGTAACTCATAACGCCGAACATGCCTGTCGCCGCGAGCAGAATGGCCACCCCAGCAAACAGGGTCAGCAGCGACATGAAAAACCGCGGCGTGGCGACCGCGTTGTCGACCAGTTCTGTCAGCGGTATGGGCGTCATCAGGGCGATGGTGGGATCAAAGGCACGCACCTCGGCACGAATCGCGGGCATCTGGGCCAGCGGATCGCTCTGGGCCCGCACAACCATGCGGATCGTGCGCGTCGTGCGCTGCGCAAACGGTGCAACCACTGCCGGCGCGACGGCCTCCCGTCGATCGTGTTGCGCGACGTCCGCGATCACGCCGATGACCTCCGTGCGGTTGCCGTTGATGAGCACGAATCGTCCAACCGGATCCTGTCCTTCAAACCAGCGACGAGCGCCGGCTTCATTCATGACGACCACGCGCGGTGCATTCTCGTTGTCATGCACAGTAAATGTTCGTCCCTCGCGCACGGTGGTGCCGATGGTCGCCAGATAGTCGGGCGTGGCGCTCGAGACGGCGATTTCGGCATTGACGTCCGGCGGTGGTGGAGGTGCTCCCTCCACGGCGAATCCCGACAGGTTGCCGCGACCGGTGAGTGGCAACGTGGTGGTGGAGGCCACGGCGGTCACGCCGGGCAGCGCCCGCACCCGGTCCTCGAGGGTCGTCACCGCGTTGCGCACCGCCGCTGCGTTCGGGTACGTCGCGCTCTGCAGCGTCATCCGAAAGGCGACGCCATCGGCCAGGTGCACACCTTCGGGCGGTCGTGAGAGTTCCACGAAACTGCGAATCAACAACCCGGCACCGGTGAGCAACACCACAGCCAGCGCCATTTCCCCGACCACAAGCGCCGCACGCGCCCGATGGCCGGCGCGCCCTCCGCTTCCACCGCGTCCGCCTTGCCGGAGCGCGTCGGTGAGTGTGCGCCCGGTCGCCTGCAGGGCCGGCATCACGCCGAACAGCAGACTGGTGATCAACGAGAGGGCCAGCGTGAACCAGATCACGGCCTGATTTATGCCCACCTCATCCAGACGCGGGATGTTTCCAGGCTGGGCCGAGATCAGGACCTGTACGGCCCCGTAGGCGAGCGCGAGACCGGCCGTGCCGCCGATCACGCCGAGCACCACGGATTCCGTGACCAGTTGACGGACCAACCGCCCCGTGCCCGCACCCATGGCCGCGCGCACCGCCATCTCCTCCTGCCGCGCCGATGCCCGCGCCATGAGCAGGCTGGCCACGTTGGCACACGCCACCAGCAGCACAAAGCCCACGGCACCGAGCAACATCAGCAGCGGCGTCCGCACCTCACCCACCACCACGTCCTGCAGGGGGGTGGCCGCAAACGTGAGCCGCTCATTCGTCTCCGGAAACGCCTGCTGCAACACGCCGCCAATCCGCCGCAGATCCTGCTCCACACGTTCGGGCCTGCTGTCGCCGCGGGCCCGGCCCAGCACAGCGAGAAACTCACCGCGACGACCGGTGCTGGTGGCCGCGCTGAACGACTCGTCATATTCCAGCGGCACGTACAGGTCGGCCTTGAACGGCAGGCGTGCGCCCTGTGCGAGGACGCCCACCACCGTCGCGGACTGCCCACCCAGTGTCAGAGGACGACCGACGACAGCCCCGTCGCCGCCGAACTGCCGCAGCCAGAAGCCATGGTCCAACACCACGACGCGCGCTCGACCCGGGGTGTGGTCGTCCACCACGAACCCGCGTCCCGCCGCCATGCCAAAGCCCAGCATCGACAACAGTCCGTCACTCACCTCGGCACCCGGCACTTCCACCGGGTCGCCCTCGCCGAGCAGGGTCAGCATGGTGCCGCCATACGCCTCAACCTGTTCAAACACTTCCGAGTCGGCCCGCACGCTCATGAAGTCCGGGGGGGACAATTCGTACTGCGTGCCGTCCGGGTACACCGTGCGCACGGTATAAAGCCGGTCGGCCTCGGCGTACGGCAGTGGTCGCAGCACGACACTGTTGACCACGCTGAAAATCGCGGAATTGGCCCCGATACCCAGTGCCAGCGTGCCCACCGCTATCAACGCAAACATCGGCGCACGGCGCAACAGGCGGAACGCGTACACGATGTCCTGTCTGAGTTCACTGAAATACGCGGTTTTCGTCATCCGTCGTCTCCGTCGTTCATGAATGTCTACACAGGCCTCGCGCGGCCCGGCGACGTCGCCAAACCGGCGCGCGGCGGCAGCGCGGGCCTCTCTCTCCGACAACCCCTCTGCCATGAGTTCGCGCACCCGCATCTCAAGATGAAATGCGAGTTCCCGTTCAACGTCTTCCCGTGGATCGCGCATCAGTGACCGCCCGGCAGTTTGGGGGCGGGCGCATCAAGTGCCGCAAACACGGCGGCGGCGTACGTGCGCCAGTTCGCGGTCTCGACGCGCAGGCGCGCCGTGCCTTGTCTGGTGAGCCGATAGAACTTGGCCTGGCGGTTGTTGTCCGACAGCCCCCACTCGGCTGTCACCCACCCGCGTTCTTCCAGACGATGGAGTGCCGGGTAGAGGGTCCCTTCGCCCAGCGCCAGTGCGTCATCGGTGGCTGTTTGCACCCACCTGGCGACGGCGTACCCATGGGCCGGGCCGAAACTCAGCGCCTGGAGAATGAGCAAGTCCAGCGTGCCCCTGAGGATGTCCGGTCCCGGCAAAGGTTTTGTGTCTCCCATATGGTTCCGATGGGAAGGTAGCACCACTCCCATCGGAACACAAGGGCGACCGAAATCGCGCAGACCCTCTTGGCGGTGAACGAAATAAGGGTCAAGTCCGTCTCCGGGGGGGTAACGTGTCCCAGATCCCCTCACCCACTGCTGCCACTTCAGAATCCTCGGGTCTGTTTTCCGGCGTGACCGGTGACCTGCGTCACGCGTGGCGCCTCCTGTGGAAGGGTCGGGGGACCACGGCCACCGTGTTGTTGACCCTGGCGCTGTGTATCGGTGCCACCACCGCGATTTCTTCCAGCGTCTACTCGCTGATGCTCAAGCCGCTGCCCTTCGACGAACCCGAGAACATCGTGGAGCTGTACACGTCGGCCGTCAAAGCGGGACTGCCGCAGATGCCCGCCAACGTGCCGATGTACATGGACTACTCCGCCAACGCGTCCTCGTACGAAGTGGTCGGGCTGTGGACATTCTTTTATGGCCTGGCTGGCGGCGAGGATGCGACCACCCGCGTGCCGGGTGCGCGGATGACGGCCGAGATGTTCCAGATCCTGCGCGTGCAGCCGGTCCTTGGTACGTTCTTTACGAAAGAGCAGAACCAGCCGGGCGCCGACCGCGTGATGGTCCTCACCCACTCCCACTGGCTGGCCGAGTATGGCGGCAGCCCCGAGGTGCTCGGTCGCGAGGTCACGATTGACGATCAGACCTACCAGGTGATCGGCGTGGCGCCACGGGTGTTTGAGGCGTTTGATGCCCGGGTGAAGTTTGTGCTTCCGCTCAGCTGGCCGCCCGCGGCCGAGAATCCTGCCGCGCGGTATGGCGTGGGCATCCAGTTGTTTGGTCGACTGAAACCAGGAGTGCTGGCCGGGCAGGCCGATGCAGAGGCGAAGGCCATCGAGCAGCGGTACGTCGATGCCTCTCCGGCCCAACTCCAGCAGTTCGTCGAGCGCTCGGGCATGACCATGAACGTGGGCGGCGTGCAGGAGCAGCGCGTCGAGCCGGTGCGGTCCACGTTGCTGCTGTTGCAGGTGGGCGTGGCCTTTGTCCTGCTGATTGGCTGCGTCAACGTGGCCAACCTGCTGCTCACCACCTCCAACGCCCGGCAGGCTGAGTTGGCCATCCGATCGGCGCTCGGCGCAAGCCGACTGACGATCGCCCGCCAACTGATGCTCGAAAGTCTGTTGCTGACATCGATCGGCGCGTTGCTCGGCGTGGGCCTCGCGTGGGCCGCCCTGCGCATCACAAATACCTATCTTGAAAGTCTGCTGCCGCAGGCCCTGCCGGCCGTGCTCGACCTGCGCGTGCTCGGCTTCGCCGTTGTGGTCACCGTCATCGTGGGTGTACTCATCGGCCTGGTTCCGGTGTGGCACGTGCTGCGCACAAACCTGGTCGCGATCATGCAACAGGGCACACGCGGCAGTTCCTCAGGCCGCGGCGTACGCGCGCTAAGCAGTGTGCTCGTGGTGGCGCAGGTCGGCGTCGCGCTCGTGCTGCTCACGGGGTCAGGCCTGTTGATTCAGAGTTTTGCGCGCGCCATGGCCGTCGACGTCGGCTTTGATCCACGCGGTGTCGTGACCGCCCGCGTCGCGCTGCCTCTCGCACATCGCGAGACATCGGAGGCCGCCATGCGCCTTCGCGATCGGCTGCGGGAGGAAATGCGGTTGATTCCGGGCACGACGTCGGCGTCGGTGGCGGCGGCAACACCCTTTCTCGGTGGCTTGCCCATCAACGCGTTCACACTCGAGCAGGACACGTTGCCGCCCGGTGCACCACAGCCTGGCGCGTTCCGCGTGATCGTGACGCCCGACTACCTCGAGACACTCGGTCTGACACTGGTTGAGGGTCGCTTTTACGAGGAGGCTGACCTCACATCGACCCAGCCGATTTTTGTGGTGGATGAGACCTTCGCACGCAAATACTTCCCGAATCGCTCGGCGGTTGGTGGGCGGTTCACCTTCGGCCCAACGCCACAGGATCCGACGCAGTGGCCGGTCATCGTGGGCGTGGTGAAGGATGTGCCACACAACGGCGTAGAGGAAAAGAGCGGCAATCCGTTCATCTACCAGGTCATGAGGGGCGGTCAGCCCGGTGTGTTGACCTTGTTCATCCGCAACGGCCGACCGGCGACCGACGTGGTCGACGCAGTACGACGCGCGGTGCAGGCCATCGACCCCGCGATCCCCGTGTTCGACGCGGGGCCACTCGAAGCGGCTGTGGACTCGTCATTCGACAGTCGCCGCGCGCTGATGTTGCTGCTCACGGCGTTTGCGGCCCTGGCACTCTTCCTGTCAGCTCTTGGCATCTACGGCGTACTCGCCTATGACGTGTCGCAGCGCCGACGCGAAATTGGTGTCCGAGGCGCCATCGGTGCCACCCACGGCACCATCGTCGGCCTGATTCTGACGCAGGGACTCGTGAAGGCCGGGATTGGCGCGGTGCTTGGCCTGGTGGGTGCCGTATTGCTCAGCCGCTACATGACCACGCTGCTCTTCGACGTGGAGCCGACGCAGCCGATCGTGTACATCGTCGTCTCACTGGTCCTGGTGGCGGTCGCGGCGGTGGCGAGCTACCTGCCGGCACGCCGCGCGGCGCGAATCGATCCACTGACGGCACTGCGCGACGCCTGAGTCACGCATCGTGCCAGCGGTTTCTGCTGACGATGCAGCAGATCGTTTTCACCATGAGGTTCCATGAGGATCCATGAAGAAATGCCTGTCACTGACTTGTGAGGGTTGGGGCCAGGCGTAGCCTGGCCGTGCGGGTGGAGGGCGGTCGGAAATAAATGACGTCGGGTGTCTTTTTCCGATTTCAATGATGCAGAAAAAGACACCCGACGTCATTTATTTCCGACCGCCCTCCACCCGCAGCTGCCGCCTTTGGCGGCATCCAACCCGTGACACAGACAGCGCCGACACAATCAGGACCGGGCTCCCCCCATGGCCCTCCATGGCCTACATGGTGAAAAGCTCTGAATCCGATACATGAACACGTCAACGTGACGCATCAAGATCCTGCAGGTAGTGCAGCGCGCAGCGGGCACCGTCGATCGCGGCACTCATGATTCCGCCGGCCTGGCCCGCGCCCTCGCCCATCGGATACAGATTCGCAAACCCGTCCGCGCGTGAGTTCTCGCGGTCCCTGGGCAGCCGAATGGGTCCGGAACTGCGCGACTCAAGCCCCACGAGCAGCCCTTCAGCAGACGCGAAGCCCGGGATCTGCGTCTCGTATTTGAGCAGCGCACGAGCGATCGCCTTGCGGGCCAGTGGGGGCAACAAGGTATCGATGCGACCGGGTGTGGTGCCGAAGGTGTAGCTCGAGTGGCGTGTGGTCTGTGTCGGCCGCCCCGCCACAAAATCATCAGCAGCCTGCGCAGGCGCGGTGTAATCTGCGCCACCCGCGTCGAAAAACTTGCGCTCGAGAGCTTCCTGAAACGCGACGCCCGCAAACGGCCCCGGCCCGTATTCAGCAGGCCCAAACGTGGTGACCAGCGCAGCGTTTGCCCATCGCGAGGAATGTGTCGAGTTGCTCATGCCGTTGGTGCACAACAGCCCGGCGATGTTCGTGCTCGACACGATCGTGCCGCCGGGGCACATGCAGAACGAAAAACTCGCCGGCACACCACCATCGGCCTTGCAGATGAGGTTGTAGGACGCCGGACCCAACAGCGCCGCCTCGGGTCCTGCCCCGTATCGGCCCCTGGTGATCAGTTCCTGCGGATGTTCGATGCGCACACCGAGTTGAAACGGCTTCGCCTCCACCTGCACACCTTGCGCATGCAGCGCGCGGATGCTGTCTCTCGCGCTGTGGCCGACAGCCAGAAACACGGCGTCACACGGGATCTCCCCCGCCGACGTACGGACGGCCCGCACCCGCTGCGGCACCCCGTCGTCGAGCACCAGACCGTCGAGCCGCGTATTGAAGTGAAACCGGACGCCGAGGGCTTCCATCCGACCGCGCAGCACGGGCAGGATCTTGTGCAGCCGGTCGGTGCCGATATGGGCGCGCGAGTCGTACAGAATCTCAGGCGTGGCGCCGCACGCCACCAACAGCTCGAGGCACGGCACTTCGAGCGGGTCGTCCACGCGTGTATACAACTTGCCGTCGGAGTACGTGCCGGCGCCTCCCTCGCCGAACAACAGATTGGACTCGGCATTCGGGACGCGCGACCGGTGAAACCGCACCACGTCCCTGCCGCGTTCCTTCAGTTCGGCCCCCCGGTCGATCAGTTCGACCTGGGCCCCATTCAGCCCCAGCACCAGCGCGGCATACAGTCCCGCCGGTCCCGAGCCCACCACGACGACGCGACGACCCGTCCCCGGTGCACCGGGCACGTCGAACCGCCCCGTCTCCGGAGCCGCAATCACCGTGCCCGCACGCACCGCCGCATCAAACCGTTCACCGCGATAGTCGGCATCGATCACCAGATCGGCGTGGACAATGAACCGCAGACGCCGCTGCCCGCCATGACGCCGGGCATCGACCGATCGCCTGGCCATGCGGCACCCCCGCACACGCGCCGGGTCAATGCCGGCCGCGCGTGCCGCGCGGGCACGCAGGTCGCTGTCGGGTTCGTCGAGGCGCATCTCGATGTTGAGCACGCGCCATGTGCGCGTGGCCGCGATCATGGAGACGTCAGACTATCACCGCTGAAATGCAGTACGGAGCAGACGGACTTCAGTCCGTCTGATGTCCGACGGGCTAAAGCCCGTCGGCTCCGAAAGCGCGACGTCCATTACGAACGCTCTAGCCGCCGGTGGGTTTGTCGGCCTTCGTGAGCCGCTTCAGGCGTTCCGCCAGTCGCGTCGACTGATCGGCGTCGATTCCGTACACGTCGGGCAGGAAGTGGACGACGCCGGTCTCGTCCACACTGGCCGTCCAATATCCGAGATACACCGGCAAGGGGGTGGACAGCTTCACGTGTTTTTCGGTGCCGGCGTTCATCGCGGCCGTGATCGCCTCTGTGGTCCACTCGGGTTGGTCACGAAGCACATACTGCGCCAGGGAGAGTGGTTCGGCCACGCGCACGCAGCCGTGGCTGAACGCCCGCCCGGCTCTGGCAAACAGTGACTCCGTCGGCGTGTCGTGCAAATACACGTTGAACTCGTTGGGAAACATGAACTTCACCAGGCCCAGTGAGTTTTTCGCGCCAGGCCGCTGCCGGAAGCGGTAGTTGTCGAGTGCGTCCATGTCCATGCTGGCAGGACTGACAACCTGGCCGGCCTGGTCGACGATTTCCATGTTGTTCCGCGCCAGGTACGCCGGGTCCTTGATCATGGCCGGCAGTGTCTCGCCCTGCGCGATGCTGTCGGGAATATTCCAGTACGGGCTGAAGACCACCGAGCTCATCACGTCACTGAAGATTGGCGTCTGGGTGGTCGACGTCCCGACAATCACATCCATGGACAGGGGCACACGGCCCTCTTCGTGGATGCGCAACCGCATCTCGGGCACGTTCACCAGCAGGTAGCGTTCCCCAAGCTCACGAGGCAGCCATCGCCAGCGTTCAAGATTCAACGCGATCTGCAGGAGACGTGCCTCCACGGGCACGTTGAGTGCGGCCACCGTCTCGGCGCCGACCAGGCCCTTGTCCGCCAGACCGTGTCGTGCCTGGAAGCGCTGCACGGCAGCCTGCAGGTCGCCTCCATACGCGGTCGCGGACGTGTCACCAGTCAGATCGCCGCTGGCGACAAGCCGCCGCGCCAGCGCCGGCACCTCCGCGTGGGTCTGACCAGGCTTGAGCCGCAGACTGTCCGGCACGGTCGGCCACCCGCCGGCCTCCGCGATCTCGCGGTACCGGGCCAACGCGTCACGTAACGCGGTGTACTCCCGATGGTCGGGCAGCAGGTCCTCAAATGACTCACCGATGCGGTCGCGCTCGAGCGCATCGGTGAGATGGGCCAGGGGATCAAACGCCTCGGACTTGATGTGCCAGCGGCGGTCGGCCGTGGCCAGGTCGGAGATGCCGTTGGCCAGATCCGCCGCGTGTTTGAGATAGAGGTACGTCAACCAGACATCAAGACGACCGGCCTCCTCCGGTTCGAAGCCGGGGTCGGTCAAGACGCCCTTGGTCGCCGCCGCTCGCAACTCCTCAATCATCGTCGCGCTGTACACCTCGGGGTCGAGGCCCTCACGTGCCGACTGCTGCAGCGCCTCGATGAGGTCTTCCATCTGCCCCTTCGGCGCGGCGTCCCTGATCCAGGCGGGGGCAAACTCGCGCTGTGTGTAAAACGTCTGTGTCTGCGTCCACAGCGCCGTGCCTTCGGCATCTGCCGTAACGAACCCCGGGCGAGTCTGGGCGTCCAGAACCGCGCGCAAGGCGCCGTCCATCTGGCGACCCTTTTCCGCGCCCCCACACCCCGCCATGAGCACCAGTGCGGCGCACACGCCTGCAACGACCGTGTTCTTCATCTTCATGTGATGGTACCTGCCACCGCGCGCACGGACTGTGCCGTTACGCACTGGTGCAATCGGCGCTACGACCAGCTGACAGACTCAGGAACGCCGCCGTCAGGCACGTCGGGCACCCTCCAGGGATTGATCTGCAACACGCCGTCGTGCGTTTCGATGAAGCCAGCCTTTTTGAACCGCCCGAGGAACATGTTCACGCGCGAGCGCGTGGTGCCGACCATGCGCGCAATGAACTCCTGCGTCACGTCAGGCAACGGACGACTGACGGCATCGTCCTCGTCGCAGCCGGCGAGTGTCAACAACACACGCACCAGACGGGCCTCGGAGCTGTAGAGCAGCTGATTGGCCAGGTCTGCCGCCAACTGTGCGGCGTTCGTCACGCTGTGCGTCACGAACCGTTCGGCAAACTCCGGCTGGGTGCTGAGCAAGGCCAGCATGTCGTCCTTCTTGATGACGAGGACATGTGTCGGCGACAAGGCGGTCGCCGTGCACTGACGCTCACGGCGTCCGGCGAGGACGGCGTCTCCGATGAATGCGCCAGGTCCCTGCAGACCGCACAGGGCCTCCCGCCCGCTGGGTGCCACCATCGTCAAGCCGACGCGACCCGCTTCCACGTGCATGACACAGTCAGCGCGGTCACCTTGTGTGAACAGGACATCATGGCGTTCGTGGTGCGCGACGGTGAACGTGACGCCCGAGGTACGAATGAGATCACGAACAGAGGGTCGTTGTGAGTTGTGTTGCGTCAGCATGATGACTCCTTCGACGCCCTCTTATTGCAACACCTGTGCCGCATTGCACAAATCACGTTTTTGCTAAGGAAACCAAGCGCCTTCCATCCTTGCCGTGTAATCTATGCACGATTACGAGCATGTTGGGCACCTGTGGGTGGTGTGCCGCTGCGCTCTCCTGTTATCGTGACGACATGACACGTCTTGCCTTTGCCGGTGCCCTGATCCTTGCCTTGTTGACGTCCGCCGTGCCGTCTGCGCAAACAGACGAGACCGCACGCATCAATGCGTGGTTCGAAAAAAAATTCGAAGAACAACTGGCGTTCAGTCCGATTCAGCAGACCTTTCTCGGGCGCAAGTCCGGCAGCCTCGATGATTTTTCACTCGAGGCCCAGGACAAGATCCTCGCGTGGCAGCGCGCGTCCGTGAAAGAGATGCGCTCGTCGTTTGACTACACGAAGTTGACGCCCGAAGCGCAAACCTCGTACGACATCGCCATCTACCAACTGGAGCAGGCGGAGGCGGCGCTGCCCTTCCGCACCAACGCCTACATTTTCGATCAGATGACGGCGGTGCATGCGTTCCTGCCCCAGCTGTTGATTGCCTTCCACGTGGTCGACGACGCGACGGACATGAATGGCTACATCAACCGCATTCGTGAGTCCGGCCGCGGACTGCGCCAGCTGATCGAGATCTCCAAACGGAACGCCACCGAGGGTGTGCGACCGCCGCGATTCGCGTTCGACTTCGTCATCGATGAATCCACAAAGATCATCACCGGCGCGCCCTTTGATGAGAGCGGCACCGACAGCGCCGTGTGGGGTGACGTAAAAACAAAAATTGCCGAGCTGCAGAAGAAGAACGTCATCGATCAGCCGCGTGCCGATGCGCTGCTCGCTGAGGCGCGCACGGCACTCACCGGCCCGTTCAAGAGCGCCTATCTTGAGCTCATCGCCTGGCAGAAGGCCGACCGCGTGAATGCGTCAGAAAAGACATCGGGTGTCGGCGCCCTGCCCAACGGTGCCGCCTTCTACAACGAACGCCTCGCCAATCAGACGACGACCACACTGACCTCGGACGACATTCACGCGATCGGTCTGGCCGAGGTGGCGCGCCTGCGCGCCGAGATGCTGGCCATCAAGGACGAGGTTGAGTTCAAAGGCGACCTGCAGGCGTTTTTTGCCGAACTGCGCGACAACAAGGACAACCCGCGCTACTACTATCCGAACACCGACGAGGGCCGGCAGGCCTACATCACCGACTCGTCAGCGGCCATCGATCGGATCAAGGCCGTGCTCCCCAAGTACTTCGGCATCCTGCCCAAGGCTGACCTGGTCGTCAAACGTGTGGAACCCTTCCGCGAACAGCCCGGCGCGGCGCAGCACTACTATCCCGGCACGCCGGACGGGTCACGGCCCGGCATCTATTACGCTCACCTCTCGGACATGACGGCCATGCCCAAGTCCGAGCTCGAAGTCATCGCCTATCACGAGGGTCTGCCCGGTCATCACATGCAGATTGCCATCGCGCAGGAATTGACGTCCGTGCCGACCTTCCGCCGACAAGCGGGCTTCACGGCCTACTCGGAAGGCTGGGGCCTGTACTCGGAGTGGCTCGCGCTGGAGATGCCGGGCACCTATGAGGATCCCTATTCACGGTTCGGACGACTCGGCTCCGAGATCTGGCGTGCCATTCGACTTGTGGTTGACACGGGTCTGCACGCCAAGGGCTGGTCCGAGGAACAGGCCGTGCAGTATTTCCTCGCGAACTCCGCCACCACCGAAGCGCAGGCCCGCTCCGAGATCCGACGCTACATGGTGCTGCCTGGTCAGGCCACGAGCTACAAGATCGGCATGATCCGGATCCAGGAGATGCGTCGTGCGGCGGAAAAAGCCCTTGGTGATCGCTTCGACATCCGCGCGTTCCACGACACCGTGCTCGGAGGCGGTGCGCTGCCGCTGACGATCCTTGAGCAACGCGTGAACCGCTGGGTCGCGTCCGTCCCGAAGTAGGGACCGCGGACCGCGGACTGCGGACTGTGAATCGCTCGACCTCACGTTGCTGGGAGGGTAGTATGCCCTATGTCCTGGTACAGACAGACGCATTGGCGGATTCTGGCCGCGCTCGGCCTGGGCCTGATCTACGGCGTCGTGGCGGCGCTGGCAGGCTGGGGCGCGTTCACCGCTGACTGGATTGCGCCGTTCGGCACCATCTTTCTCCGCCTGCTGCTGCTCGTGGCGGTGCCGTTGGTCGCGGCCTCGCTGGTCAGTGGCGTCGCGTCCTTATCGAGCGTGCAGAAACTGTCTCGCATCGGCGGACGCACGTTTCTGATCTACATCGGCACCACGGTGATTGCGCTGATCATCGGACTCTCGGTCGTCAACATCCTCCAGCCCGGCAACACCATTCCGGAGTCGTTGCGCACACGGCTGCAGGAGACCTACCAGGGCGACACACAGGCGCGGCAAGCCGCCGCCGCTGATGCGGCCGCGCGCGGCCCGCTGCAGCCCCTGGTGGATCTGGTGCCCGAGAACATTCTTGGAGCCGCCTCCGACAATCGCAACATGCTCAACGTCGTGTTTGTGTCGCTGCTGTTCGGCACAGCATTGATGCTCATCCCGCGACGCGAGGCCCGCCCGTTAATCTGGGTCTTCGAAAGTCTCAGCGCCACTGTCGTGAAGATCGTGGAGATCATTATTCACTTCGCACCCATCGGGGTGTTCGCACTCATGGCCGGCACCATCACCAGCGTCGTCGGAGACAGTCCAGCCGATCTGGTGCAGCTGCTCGGTGCGCTTGGGTACTACTGCTTCGCAGTGCTGCTGGGTCTGGCCATCCAGGTGGGCATCACCTATCCGGTTTTACTGCGCCTGTTCACGCCCATCCAACTGCGTCACTTCTTTCCCGGCATCGTCCCCGCCCAGCTGGTGGCCTTCTCCACGTCGTCAAGCGCGGCCACGCTGCCGGTCACGATGAAGTCGGTGGAACAGAATCTCGGGGTGTCGCGAGAGATCTCGGCGTTCGTGTTGCCGCTAGGGGCGACAATCAACATGGATGGCACGGCGCTGTATCAGGCGGTGGCCGCCGTCTTCATCGCACAGACGCTCGGAATCCCCCTGGATCTGTGGGCGCAGCTCACCATCATCCTGATGGCGGTACTCGCGTCGATCGGCACGGCGGCCGTGCCCAGCGCGGGCATCGTGATGCTCGTGATTATTCTTGAGTCGGTGAACATTCCGGTGGCCGGGATCGCGCTGATCCTCGGAGTGGACCGCATCCTCGACATGTGCCGCACCGCCGCCAACGTCACCGGCGATGCCGCGGTCGCCGCCATCGTGGCCGCCAGCGAGAACCAACTCTTCCCGCCCCTTGGGAATGAACCCTGACGGTTCATGGTTCATCGGTTCATGGTTCCGCGGTGCGGTTCTGGGTTCCCGGTGCGTGCACCCGGCACCCGGAACCGCACCGCGGAACCATGAACGAGGAACCGATGAACCTCGACAGCTCGGCGAGCGGGTTAGTGGAGCCGGAATTCCATCTGAATGATGACGACCATGTCGACCGGCTTGCCCTGGTACCGCGCGGGGCGGAAGAGCCACTGACGCGCCACACGCATGGCTTCTTCATCCAGGCCAAAGGCGCGATCGAGTGACTTGTGCACCCGGATCTCCGTAATCTGGCCGTTGACGCCAATCACGGCCTCAAGCTCGACCATGCCCTGAATCTTCGCGCGCATCGCCTCGGGCGTGTATTTCGGTTCCACCTGGCGAATGATCTCGGGATTCGAGGCCCCCGTGCCGGGCTGGAACGCCCCGCCGCCAAATCCACCACCCGAGCCAGGGCCCACACCTGAACCGGTGCCCGGGCCGGAACCCGTACCGCGACCCGTTCCGCCCCCGCCGCCGGTACCGGAGCCCAGGGAGGGCGCTGCCGCCAAACCCGTCACCGTACCTGAGGTCTGCACCACGGTGGGACTTGTGCGAATCGGGGCCAACAACGGCGGTGGCGGAGGTGGAGGCACGTCCACCTTCGGCACTTCGATTTTTGGCGCCTTGGGAATTTCAGCCTTCATTTCAAGCTTGGCCGGTGGATCGGGTGACTCATTGCCACCGCCGCCACCACCACCGCCCGGGCCTTGCATCTGCACAAACACCAGTTCGTAGTTCTCGATGGGGGTAATCGTCGGCGGCGGCGCCGGGGGACGCCACGCCATGACCAGCATGAAGAGCAGAACGCCCGCGCCGTGCACACCCAGCGAGGCCGACATGGCCCGCCCCATCTTGCGCTCGTCAACGTGACCAAGTGTGGAATTGGGCCCCAACCAGCCCTGCGACACCACTCCGCGCGCGCTCGTGGGAGCGGTCGGGAGATTGGGTGTCATCCCTGAGGTATCGGGAAGCTGGGTCATAGGCGGCTCGTGTGTGTCCATTCCAGTATACGCATCTGCCATGGCATCCGTTACCTGTGCAAGACTGGTGCCCACTGAGCGCCGACGGACCGGCCGCAGTGGTAGTATTGGCCCATGTTCGCCATGATTGGCCCACTGGGCATCCCTGAGCTTCTGATCATTCTCGCCATCGTCGTCCTGATCTTTGGTGCGAGCCGTCTGCCCGAACTGGGCAAAGGCATCGGCAAAGGCATCCGGAACTTCAAGGATGCCCACAAGGACGGGATGAAGGACGACGACAAGAAGATCAGCTCCTAGGGTTTGGACGTCGAAACTAGAGCACCAGTCTCTTGTCCCCCACACGTCGGGTGATCCGCTCGCGATCCAGGTGCTCAAGCAGCGGAATCGCGAACTTCCTGCTCACGCCGAACCGGGCCTTCGCCGCAGCCACATCAAACACCGCCCCCGCCCCCAGCGCCCGCACCTGATCCCGTAAGCCCGCCAGCACGTCGGCGTGAAACCAGAGATCGGCCAGTTTCACCACCCGACGCTCCTTGCCCAACGCCATCAAGGCCTGCTGCACCACAGCTCCCGTTGTGTGGGTCGCCGCGGCCAGTGCGTTGACGTCCGGCGGTTGCAACCCCGCTGTCAGTAATACGTGTGCAATCGCCTGCCGGACGTGTGACTGGGCATCGCTCACCTCCGGCCGATGTGCGGGTAGTGCGAGACGTTCGCCCTTGGCCACCGGCACCGCGCCGGCACGCCGCACGATGGCCTCGAGCGTCTCAGGCGTGGCACCGGACGCGACGGCAGCCCGCACCGCCTCGCGCGGCGCACCGACCTCTGCCGGTTGCGCGCGGTGAAAATTTGTCAACCAGCTGATCAGTGCGTCGGCTGCGAGCGTCACATGCCGCTCCCCCACCACGTGCGCATGCGCGCCATCGTGCAGGAGTACTCCGGTGCCCAGCACCTCGACGACACCTTCCGGCGTGGTCCCTGCGCGTCGAGCGAGGTCGGTTACACGCACGCCGGTAAGACCCGCGTCGTCGACCCAGCCCGACACCACCTCGTGGAGCGGGACGTCGTCGATGCGCACAAAACGGGGAGCGGTGCCGGCACGTCGCACCCCGCCACGCGGAGGCTCCGGGTCCAGGACCACTCCCCCGCCGACCGTGCGCGCCGGAGACGGCAGGCGCAACACGATGCGGTCACCACGCGTGAGCACCATGGGGCTGGTGAGCCGGAGCCGGGCATACGCCTGGCCCCCGGATGGCGCGTGCACAGCGGTCGCGCCGGGTGCCACGGCCCCCCACGGCGCCTCCGGGCTGGGTCGCACCGCCGCGAGCGATACATGCGCCACCGCCTCACTGGTGCCCTGGTGCAGTCGGACGCGGGCTCCATGACGAAGCACGGCACTGCCGGGCAACAGGTCGAGCCGCACATCCACGCGCGAGGTGACCGACACCGAATCGGGTGTGGCCAGCGTCATGCCACGATGCACGGTCTGCAGATCGACGCCACCGAGATTGACGGCGACACGGCGTGGCGCCGTGGCGGCAGTAACGACCGCGCCGTGCACCTGCACTCCGCGCACGCGTACGGTGTCTCCACGGGGCAGCAGTGTCAGCGTGTCGCCCTCGGCGAGAGTGCCGCTCACCAGGGTGCCGGTCACCACCGTGCCGAAGCCCTTGATTGAGAACGCGCGATCGATCGGAATCCGCGTGCGTCCCGAGTGCGCGCCGCTGTGCGTGCCCTGTCCCAACGCGGCAATCGCATCACGCAGCGCCGCCAGACCGTCGCCGGTGTGGGCCGACACCGCCACCACTGGGGCATCGGCCAGTGCGGTGCCGGCCACCAGTTCGCGTGCATCCAATTCTGTCAGGGCGCAGGTGTCGGCATCCACAAGATCGGATTTTGTGAGCACGATGACGCCGCGCTGAATCCCCAGCAGGCGGCAGATGTCGAAGTGTTCCCGCGTCTGCGGCATCACGGATTCGTTGGCGGCGATCACGAGCAACACCGCGTCCACACCACCGGCACCGGCCAACATCGTGCGCACGAACCGCTCGTGGCCGGGCACGTCGACCAGCGCGACCGCCAGATCGCCGATCTGCGCATGGGCAAAACCGAGTTCGATCGTGATGCCGCGCGCCCGTTCCTCCTTGAGGCGATCGGGATGGGTGCCGGTCAACGCCTCTACGAGGGCGCTTTTGCCATGGTCGATGTGCCCGGCCGTCCCGAGTACGAGGGTCCGCACCGGGTCTCAGCGTTTCTTGCCGCGCGCGGCCTTCTTGAACGCGCGCTCACGCGGCCCCGGCCGTCCGGCCTTGGTGCGACGTCGGCGCTCCTCCTTCGAAATTGGCGTGGCCCCCACCTTGGCGCGTGGTTTCCGCGACGAGCGTGTCGTGCGTGGTTCAGGCGCACGGCTGCGACGCGCGCCGCGATTACGTTCGGACGCACTGACTGACGCGAGGATCTCGGTGAGGCCCAGGTCCACGAGTCGCCGCTCGAGGTCCACCCGAATCACCTGCACGGCCACCTTGTCGCCGAGCCGATAGGTGCGTCCATGTTTCTCGCCCTTGAGCAGGTGCGCCTTTTCCACAAACCGATAGTAGTCATCAGCCATCGTGGAGACGTGCACCATGCCCTCCACAAAGTGCTCCACCAACTCGATGTGCAGGCCGAACGCGCTGACGCCGGTCACAAAGCCCGTGAACTCATCACCGACCTTGTCGGCCATGAAGCGCACCTTCTTCCATTGCACCAGTTCCCGCTCGGCATCGTTGGCCCGACGTTCACGCTCAGAGGTGTGCCGTCCCATGTCCGGCAGGTCGTCCTGCAACTCCGTGCGCCGTTCCTCGAACAGTCCGCGACGCGACTCCCGCAGAGACCGATGCACCACCAGGTCTGGATATCGGCGAATCGGTGACGTGAAGTGCGCGTAGTGCCGCGTCGCCAACCCAAAATGCCCGATCGGCGTCGGGTCATACTTGGCCTTCTGCATCGTCCGCAGCATCAACATCGCAATGGGTTTTTCTTCCGGGGTGCCGCGAATCTTCTGCACCAGCTTCTGGAAGTGTCTGGGCTCGATCCGGTCACTGGGTGCGGTTAACGCGTAGCCCAGTGCGCCGATGAACTCTTCGAACTCCTCCACCTTCAGAGGATCCGGCTCCTCGTGCACGCGATACAACGTCGGCACGCCATGGGTTTCGAGGTGTTCGGCCACCGTCTCGTTGGCCAGCAACATGAACTCCTCGATCAACTTGTGCGCCACGTTGCGCTCGGCCGCGACGATCGCTTCAATCATCCCGTCGTCGCCGATCAGGATTTCAGATTCCTTCAGGTCGAAATCCACCGAGCCACGCCGCCGGCGCCGGGCATTCAGAATTTCGTACAACTCGTGCATGCGCTCGATGAGCGGCACGAGCGCGGCGTACTGTGTGCGCACGGCCGGATCCTTGTCGGTGAGAATCTGCCGCACTTCGGTATAGGTCATGCGCGCATGACTGTGGATGACCCCATCGTGCATCTCATGCCGCACGACCTCGCCTGTCCGCTTGTCCACTTCCATCAGGCAGGACTGCACCAGCCGATCGCGGTGCGGGTTCAGGCTGCAGAGGCCGGTGGACAGTTCCGACGGAAACATGTGCACGGCGCGCTCGGGAAAATACACCGACGTGCTGCGTTCGTAGGCCTCGCGATCAAGCGCCGAGCCTTCGGTGACGTAGTGCGACACGTCGGCAATGTGCACGGCCAGCCAATAATTGCCGTTGTCGAGCCGGTCCAACGAAATCGCATCGTCGAAGTCGCGCGCGTGTTCACCGTCGATCGTGACGGTCGGCCACTTTCGGAAGTCGGTGCGACCGGCGATGTCCTTCTGCTTCACCTCGGTGCCGAGCGTCAGCGCTTCGGCGATGGCCTCCTCCGGGTGCGCATCAGGCAGGTTGTATTTGCGGATGATGACGGCGGTGTCCACGCCGGGGGCGTTGATGTCGCCCAGCACTTCGAACACGCGTCCCTGCGCGGGCCGTGTCTGGGTGGGCCAGGTGGTAATCGTGAGGGTCACCATCTCGCCGGGCTTGGCGTCCATCGATTCACCCGACGGCACTTCCACGTCCATCACCAGGCGGCGATCAAACGGCACCACAAATCCACGACCCCGTTCGTCCACGTCGTAACGACCCACAACCGAGGACGTGCCGCGTTCGAGGATGCGGATGATGCGCCCTTCCGCCCGGTTGCTGTCGCGCGACCGCTCCACACGCACCACCACCCGGTCCCCGTGCACGGCCTGATTGAGATGGATGGCCGGCACAAAGATGCTCGTCGGTCCCTCGTCTGACGGTCGTTCCGCCTCGACAAACCCGAACCCGCGCGGATTGATCGACACCTTGCCGACCAGCAGGTTCATCCGGTCGGGCAGGCCATACCGCTCGCCGCGGATTTCGATCAGTTCCCCGGTGGCCACCAGGCGTTTGAGCACCCGCTTGAATGCGACGCGCTGCTCGCGCGGAACCTTGAGCACCTGCAGCAATTCCTTCACCGTGGCCGGATGGTCCACTTTGTCCCGAATTTTGTGCAGGATGTCGTCGTTGGTCATGCTTCAAGTGTATTCCCGACCCAACCAGAGCGGCACGGCGACGGTCTACAGCACTGGTGCCAGTTGCCGTTGCTGTGTTCGACATGATCGCCCCGAGGACCGACCACGCCGCCCCTGACGGGTCCCCACTCGGCGATACACCACAGGTCCGTGCGTGGGTCGCCGCGGCCCAGGTCGGTGACCGGGCGGCCTTTGACGCGCTTGTGAGCCTTCACTACCGGGCCGTGTATCGCACGGCGATGGCGGCCCTGCAGCGGAGCGACGATGCGGAGGATGTGACGCAGGAGGCGTTTGTGCTCGCGTGGCGCAAGATTGCGGCGTTTCGGGGTGAGGCCAGCTTCAAGACCTGGGTGCTCACCATTGTGTGGCGCCAGGCGCTCGACCGGCGTCGCGCACGGGAACGCTGGTGGCGTCGGCGACAGACGGTCGCGACGCGGGACGATCAGAGCTGGGACGACGGGCTGGACCATGTCGCGACGCGTGATGCCGACCCCGAACGTCTCGCGGCGGGACGCGCGCGACTGGCACAGGTGCGAAGGGCCATCGCGGCCCTCTCGCCAAAGTTGCGGGATACGTTGCTGCTCGCCTCGTCGGGCGAGCACTCGTACGACGAGATTGCAACCATGCTCGGTGTGCCGATTGGCACTGTGAAGTGGCGCGTGGCCGAGGCGCGGCGGATACTCAAGAAGGACGATGGCGATGCATCCTGATGACATTACGGTCGCAGCACGCACGATGACGGAGGCGGAGCCGCCTGCCGATCTCGAGCAGCGCATCAAGCGGCGACTCGACGATGTGACGGCCGATGCGCGTGGTCACCGCCGTCTGGCGTTCTGGTTGGTGCCGGCCGGCGTGGCCGTAGCGCTGATTGCTGTGTTGCTTGTGCCGAGGTTCCGCACTGCCGACGTGCCCGTCGTGCTCGACGTGCCGCAGTCCACCAGTGCCACTGTCATCGAACCCGTGCCAGAGGCGACTCCCGCGACGGTGCCTGACGTTACCGCGCCTGCGGTGCGCGTGATTCGCCTGCCGTCTGTGCGGCCGGCGATGTCTGACGCAGAGTTGGCCTGGATGGCGCGACGAATTCCGGCGCTCGATCCTATCGAAACAATCACTGTTGACCAGATTGTGCTCGACACGATCCAACCCGAGTCACTGTCGATCACTCCATTAACCATGACGCCGCTCGTGACGTCGCCGGTGTTCGGCGACCTCGACGCGGGGCGCTACTAGGACTTTCAAGGAGACACCATGCGTAGATTGATTCTTGTTCTCGCGTTCGTCGTCGGCGCAACGACTCTACCCACAGTTGCGCACACTGCGGAGGCCGGCCAGTCGGCTGGCACCCTCCGGCCCCGTTCAGCCACGCCTCCCGCTGCCGCGCCCTGGCAGGCAGTGCCCCCGAAGCCGACGCCACCTCCCGCCGCGCCACAAGCGCCGCCGGCGCCTCCTGCGCCGCCCGCGCCTCCGAGCGCACCGTCACTCAACCTTCCCAGTTCACAGCAGGTGCCGGCCGCCACCAATATCAAGTTGACGCTCACCATTACCGACAGCTTCACTGGTACTCCGGTGACGAAGGAAATGTCGCTGCTGATGATGCAACGCAATGGCGGCATGATTCGCACATCCGGCAGCTCTTCGAGCGGCTACATGAACGTGGACGCCGTTGCGACGGCGTACCTGAACGGTGCGGTCTCCTTGAAGCTCACGTTTGACTACCAGGGAGCGCAACCCAAAGAGGGCCCACTCGCCGGCGTTCGTCCTCCGGCGATCGGCGAATCTCTGGCGGTGGTTCTTCAGGACGGCATTCCGCTGACCGTCTCAGAGTCGGCCGACCCCGGATCCGATCGGCGCGTGACGGTCACGCTGACGGCGACGATTCTGAAATAGGAAATGGTTTGGAGGAGACAGGATGGTTTCGGAGCAGACGGACTTTAGTCCGTCTGTGTCCGACGGGCTGAAGCCCGTCGGCTCCGTACTGTCGTGCCCGATGACTCAAGCCCGTCTGGGCCGTACTGTCGGGGCGCTCAGGGCAGGCCGATGGCTTTGAGCGCCTCGTCAGCCGGCGTATGCGCCGATGCGTCAAATGAGGCGGCGAGCCGTTGGGCGTCGCGTACGTGAGCGATGGCAATCTGCAGAGCGCCGGCGCGTTCGGCCTGGCCGGTTTCCCGCAACTGTGTCTGGATTCCTTCGAGGGCGGCACGCGCGGCCTCGAACTTCAGGCTCGCATCGCCGAAGTTTGATTGATACAGGCTGACCCGTCCTTCAAGGATCAGCGCCCGCGCATGCGTCATGTCAGCGCGCTGTTCGGCCCCCACACGCGCTTCCTCACGAGCGGAACGTCCCGACGCCCCCACCATCCATCCGATGAGTGCCGCGACCACAACCGCGAGCGCGATCCAGGACCCGAGTTTCATATTCATGATGTTGGCCTTGAGCGTGATGTCAGTGGACCCGATCGGGATCGGTCCAGGCGGACAGGTTGGTGACCGAGTCGAGTTCTCTGAGCAGGTCGGCGATCAGCTCACACGCGTCATCACGCTGACAGAGTTGATCAATTTGGGAGAGGATGCGGGAGAGGGCGTCTTCGGCTTGCACGATGGCGCGTTCTGAGAAGTACTCGCGTTGATCCACCAGGCATTGATGATGCTTGACGAATTCTTCCTTGAAGAAAGCCGTCAGGCAGTGGCAGGGGGCACCGACCAGTGGCCAGTGCACCTGCGAAGCGTCAACCGTTACCAGTCGAATCTTTGAAGCCATCGCAAGAAGAGGACTCCTCAACCGTATGGCAGGTCCACCGCCGCTGTCAACTATTGCACATCGGGGTCAGCCCCTCACGAGCGTGGATTCGCGAGACGCGCACGCAGAATGTCACTCACCGTCGCCGGGTTCGCCTTGCCTTTCGACGCCTTCATCACCGTGCCGACAAGGAAGCCAAACGTCTGTGTCTTGCCCGCGCGATACTGCTCAACCGGACCGGGGTTGGCGGCGATCACCTCATCCACCAGTGTGGTGAGTGCATCGGTGTCCCCGATCTGCGCGAGGCCACGCGCGTCCACGATCGCGCGAGCGGAACGGCCTGAACTCCACATCTCCTCGAAGACGTCCTTGGCCACGGAGGTGCTGATAATCTTCGTGTCAACAAGTGTCGTCAACTCTGCTAACGCAACGGGTGACACGGGCAACTCGGAAAGTTCTTCCCGTCCGAGCTCCTTGAGGATGCGGCGCACCTCGCCCTGAATCCAGTTGCTCGCGGTCTTGGCCTGCGCCCCTGCGTGCACCACGGCTTCGAAGTACGGCGCGGCACCCGGCAACAGACGCCCCAACACATCCGCATCGTAGGCACTCAACCCGTAGACGTCGATGAAGCGCTGCACCCGTGCGGCCGGAAGCTCGGGCATGGTCGCACGCACAGATTCGATCCAGGCCTCGTCGACCACCAGCGGCGGCAGATCAGGCTCTGGAAAGTAGCGATAGTCGTTGGCGGCTTCCTTGGAGCGCATCGACTGCGTGGTGCCGGTGTCGCTATCCCACAGGCGTGTCTCCTGCGCCACGCGACCGCCAGACGCGAGCACGTCGCGCTGCCGCTCGATTTCGTACTCAAGGGCCTTCTCGAGATAACGGAAGGAGTTGACGTTTTTCACTTCGGCCTTCGCGCCAAACGCCTGCTGTCCCGCGGGACGCAGCGACACGTTCGCGTCGCACCGCAGACTGCCCTCCTCCATGTTGCCGTCGTTGATGCCGATGGCAACGAGGATCTCCTTGAGTCGCGTGAAACACTCGGCGGCCTGCGCCGCGGAGCGCAGGTCCGGCTCGGTCACAATCTCAATCAGCGGTGTGCCCGCACGATTGAAGTCGAGGTAGGTGCTGACGCCAGAATCAGCAAAGCCCTGGTGCAGCGACTTGCCCGCATCCTCTTCCATGTGAATGCGCGTGAGTCGCACGTCGCCATCAGAGAGACGCACTCGTCCCCCAAGTGCGATCGGCCGGTCGTACTGTGAAATTTGGTAGCCCTTGGGCAGGTCGGGATAGAAGTAATTCTTGCGGGCAAACACGGACGTGGACTGAATGTCGCACTCCAGCGCCAGCGCGGCGCGCAGCGCACACGTGACCGCCTGCCGATTGAGCACCGGCAACGCCCCTGGCAGGCCGAGGCACACCGGGCACACCTGTGAATTGGGTGCCGCACCAAACGTGGTGCGACACCCACAGAAAATCTTGGTCTCGGTCAGCAGCTGGCAGTGAATCTCGAGCCCAATGACGACTTCGAAGTGCACTGGTGCGCTCGCCAACTAAACCTTCGGTCCCGCCGCCTTCACCGCGGAGCTCGAGGTGGCTTCAAACTTTGTGAAGTTGTCCACAAACATCTGCGCGAGTTTCTTCGCCTGCTCGTCGTACGCCGCCTGGTCCTTCCAGGTGTTGCGCGGCGTGAGCACTTCGGCCGGCACGCCCGGGCACCCGGTCGGCACGTCGAGGTTGAAGATCGGGTCGCGGTCGTAACTGACGCCGTCGAGCGCGCCCGAGAGCGCCGCGTTGATCATCGCGCGCGTGTGCGCAATCTTCATGCGCGTGCCCACGCCGTACGGCCCACCGGTCCACCCGGTGTTCACCAGCCAGACGCGTGCGTTGTGCTTCGCGATGCGCTCGCCGAGCAACTTCGCGTACACGTTCGGATCCCACACCATGAACGGCGCGCCAAAACAGGTGCTGAACGTGGCGCTCGGTTCCTTGACGCCGCGTTCGGTGCCCGCGACTTTCGCGGTGTACCCCGACAGGAAGTGATACATCGCCCCTTCCGGCGACAGGCGCGCAATGGGCGGCAGGACGCCGTAGGCGTCGGCCGTGAGCATCACGACGTTGATGGGATGCCCCGCACGCCCCTCCGGCACGGCGTTATCGATGAACCTCAACGGATACGCGCACCGCGTGTTCTCGGTAATGGCGTCGTTGTCAAAATCCGGCTTGCGGGTGACCGGATCCATGACCACGTTTTCGATCAACGTACCGAAACGCTCGGTGGTCGCGTAAATCTGCGGCTCGGCTTCACGCGAGAGACGAATGGTCTTGGCGTAGCAGCCCCCTTCGAAGTTGAACACGCCATCCGCGCTCCACCCGTGTTCGTCGTCGCCAATGAGGCCGCGATGCGGGTCGCTCGAGAGCGTCGTCTTGCCCGTGCCCGAGAGCCCGAAGAACAGCGCCACGTCGCCCTGCTCGCCTACATTCGCCGAGCAGTGCATGGGCATCGTGTCGCGCAGCGGCAGCAGGTAGTTCATGACGGTGAAGATCGACTTCTTCATTTCGCCCGCGTAGTTGGTGCCGCCGATGAGCACCAGCTTTTTCGCGAAGTTGAGCAGAATGAAGGTCTCGCTGCGGGTACCGTCCACGGCCGGATCCGCCTTGAAGCTGGGAATGTCGATGACCGTGAACTGCGGCTCGTGCTGCAGTCGCACCGCGTCGTCCGGTTCATTGATAAACATGTGGTGCACGAACAGGCTGTGCCAGGCCTTCTCGGTGATCAGTCGCACCGGCAGGCGGTACGCCGGGTCCGCGCCCGCATACACGTCCTGCACGAAGAGTTCCTTGCCGTCCAGCGCCGCCATCATCCGCGCGTGCAAGGCGTCGAATTGTTCGGGAGCGATCGGCCGGTTGACCTTGCCCCAGTCGACGTGGGCCTCGCTCGACGCCTCCTTCACGACGAACTTGTCGTTGGGCGAACGGCCCGTATGCGGCGACGTGATGCAGACGATCGGGCCGTCGGCCGAGAGCATGCCCTCTCCGCGGCGAATGGCCTCTTCATACAGGCTGGCGATACCCAGACTCCAGTGCACGGTCCCCGGGTTGGTGATTCCGACCGAGGCTAATTCGACTTTTCGACCTGATCCCGACATGAACAACTCCTTTGGAGCGCAAACAAACGGTCCATTTTAATCCGCTTGTGGCCCAACGTCCAAAGCGCGCTGCACCGCGGTGCGCAGGGCGCACAAATCATAGGGGGGCGCCAGGACGACCGCCGCCTGTGCCCGGAGCGCGGCGGCCTCCTCGTCCTCGCTCCCGCGACTGAGCAGAATCAGGGGCACCCGCGCCCGCACGCGCGCCCAGGCCTCCATCCACGGCTGTGGATCGCCTTCGATCACCGACCGATCCACCACCGCCAGCGTCACGACGTCTTCGGTCAGGCTTTCGATGGCATCCCGCACCGTCGGGGCCGGCCGCACCGCGCTGCCCCATCCGCCAAGCGCGGCTCCAATGAAGTCGCGCGTCACGGCATCGCCGTGCACGACCAGCGCCAGCGGCTCGGCCTGTCGCCACAACCGGTGGTCCTCGCGCTGCACGGGCAGGCGCATCGAGAACGTCGTGCCCCTGCCGGGCTCACTCTCGACCCAGATCTGGCCGCCGTGGTCGCGGACGATGCCGTAGACGATGCTCAGGCCGAGGCCGGTGCCTTCGCCCACAACGCGGGTGGTGAAAAACGGGTCAAAGACCCGCGCGAGATTGCCCGAATCGATGCCGTGCCCGGTATCCGACACGCGGAGCAGTACCGCCCCGCAGTCGATCTCCGACAGCGCTTCGATGCGCAGGCGCTTGACCGGCGCCTCCTTCATCGCCTGCTCGGCATTCAACACCAGATTGAGCAACGCCTGCTGCAGTTGTCCGCCGTCGACATACACCGGCGGCAGGTCGTCGGCAAACGCGGTCTGCACCTCGATGCTCTTCAGGCGCGAGTCATACGCACGCAAATCCACCACGCGGTCACACAGGTCCTTCAGATCGTGCCGGCTGCGTTCGGCCGACTGTCGGCGCGCAAACGTCAACAGGTTCCGCACAATGCGCGCGGCACGATCGGATTCCGACACGATGCGCGACACATCCTGCAGCAGCCCTTGTCCTGCCGCCGCGAACGCCGGCGTTGCCGACACCTCCTCGTGCACCAACTGCGCGTACCCGATCACGCTGGTCAGCGGGTTGTTCAGTTCATGCGCGACCCCGGCCACCAGTTGCCCGATCGCCGAGAGTTTTTCCGCCTGCACCAGCTGCGCCTGCGTCGATCGCAGCCGATCCACGGTGGCCACCAACTCCGCATTGGTCGCCGATACTTCCTGACTCAGTGTGCGCAGCTGCCGGGCGCGCGCCCGTTCCTCGGTCATCTCCTTGGCAAACAACACGGCCGCACCGGACGCGTCGGGCACCGGCAACGTCGTCACCGCGAAGATTCTCCCATCGGGGGTCGTCACTTCCTGATCGATTCGGTCTTCTTCGTGCAGGGCTCGTCCGACGAGGCAGTGGGGACAGCCGCCTCCGCACAACCCCACATCCGCGCATGTCCGCCCCTGCGTCTCACGAATGTCCCAACCTCGCAGCGTCGCGAGCGCGGCGTTGGTGCGCATCGTGAGGGCGCGGCTGTCAAAGAGCGCAATCGGATCGCTGATTGCGTCAAACGTGCGCTCCCACTGCACCTTCGCGCGATGCACCCGTTCGTACAACTGCGCGTTCGCGACCGCGGCACCAAATTGACGACCAATCGTCGTCAAGACGCGCTCATCGTCGTCCGTGAAGCGTTCAACCACGTCGGCCACCAGCGTGAGTACGCCTAAGGCGTCGGTACCGGCCATGACGGGCACCGACACCGCACTGCTGACGGGATAGGCCTGCCGCGCATCGCCAATGTCGACACTGGTGATGTCATCACGACGCACGGGCAGGTGATCCAGCAACACGGTGTCCGACGGCCACTCGGCCTTGGCGCCATAGGCCTGCTGCACCAATTCGATCGGGACGCCGTACACGGCACGCACGACCAGTGGACCGCCATCGACCGGTCGCAACCGCAGGACCGCCCACCGCACCTCGTAGGCGACGGCCACGCGGTCGAGTCCGGCCTGAAGGGCGTCGCCAATCTCGATCGACGAGGACACGGTCGTAGCCACCTCGTTGAGCAGGCGCAGTTCCCATGTCAGGCGCTGTCGTTCCACGGCCCCGCGACGACGTTCAAGCGCGCGCTCGACCGTGGTGAACAACTGCGCAGGGTCAAACGGTTTGGGGACAAACGCAAAGATGTCCTGGGCGTAACTGTCGAGTGCGCTGGAGAGTCGGCGATCGGCGGAGATGACAATGGCCTCCGCCGCGGCGTCTTTGGCCCGCACCTCCTTGATGACCTCCAAGCCGGAACCCGTGCCCAGCCGCAGATCCACCACCACGACGGCGAACGCCCGTTGGCCCAGCGCGGCAGACGCGTCTTCGGCCGATGCCACCCCCACCACGTCGAGGCCGCGGGCGCGACCGACGTGTGCCAGCATACCCATCACAAAGGGATCGTCATCAACAACAAGAATCGCGTCGGAATTCATCGTTACGCTGTGCCCACCATCGCGTCAGAGAGACGCCGCATTAAAATACGCTGAAATGATGCGGCTTCACAGACGAATCACATACCGCGCGGGGGCGGCCGCACTGATCGTCCTCGCGGCCGGCGCGTGCGGCACCGGTCGCGTCACCATGCCAGGGGCCATCGATGTCACGGGTGTGGCACCCTCCACCACGCTGCGCGTCCGGGTCGCCGGGCGGATCGAGCGGGTGGCATTGGAGCGTTACGTGGCTGTGACCGCGCTGTCGGAGATCACGCCAACAGGGGAGACCGCAGCGACGGCCGCACGTATCTATGACGTGCAGACGATCATTGCGCGCACGTATGCGGTGTCCCACATGGGGCGTCATGCGGCTGACGGTTTTGACCTGTGTGATCAGACGCACTGTCAGTTGTATCAACCAGACCGGCTTCGTACTTCCTCGTTTGGCCCGGCCGCCGAGGGGGCGACCGCACGCACCCGCGGGCAGGTCCTGCGCCTGGACGGCGCCGTCATCGACGCGCTGTTTCACGCCGACTGTGGGGGGCACACCACCACGCCGGCCGCCGCGTGGAACGGCACCAACCACTCGTATCTGGCCGCGCGGGCCGATGACGTTCCGGGCCTGACCCATCGCCAATGGATCTTTGAGGCCTCGCTGGCTGACTGGCGCAGCCTGTTGAATGGTGATCCACGCACATCGGTTGGCACCGTGCTGACGGGACTCGAGGTGGCGGCGACCGGACCGGGAGACCGGGTCACCTCGATCCAGGTCGCGGGTGAACGCCCCAGAGTCATCTCAGGCGACCTGCTCCGAACCGTGGTCACCGCCGCCCGGGGTCCCCGGGCCCTGATGAGCACGCGATTCATCATCCAGCGCACAGCCATCGGCTTCCGGTTGTCAGGGTCCGGGTTTGGCCACGGGGTTGGCCTCTGCCAACGGGGCACCATGGCCCGGGCACGCCGTGGCGACTCGGTCGGGGCCATCCTTGGCCACTATTACCCGGGCACCCGCCTCTCCCGCTGACGCTCTGGTCCACAGGGGATTCAAGATTGTGTGTAAACGCCTGTATGCTGGGCTCGTATTCCCCTTCAGGAGCATCTGGTCATCGCCACTGATACCACCCGCGAAGCCGACACGCGAGCCGCGATAGACGTCAAAGCGGCGCAAGCTGCCGGACGGCTGGACGTGGCCCGTGAGCGGTATGCCGAGCTCGTCGAGCGGCATCAGCGCCGTGCCGCCCGGATTGCGTACCACTACCTGCGTGACGCGGCCGATGCGGACGAGGCGGTGCAGGATGCGTTTGTGAAGGCCTACACCCATCTGGGTACGTTCCGCGAGGAGCTTCCCTTTGAGGTCTGGTTTACACGGATTCTGATCAACGGGTGTCTCGACCGGCTCAAGGCCAGACGCCGACGGGAACGGTGGATTGCCCGACCGACGGTGGACTCCAATGGGGAGGAACGTGACCCCACAGAGAATCTCCCGTCACTGAGCCCGAGTCCCGAAGCCCAACTGCTGCACAACGAGCGGCGGCGGCGACTGAAAGAAGCGATGGTCCAGTTGCCTGAGCGTCAGCGGCTGGTGTTTGTGTTGAGTCATTTTGAAGGGCGAACGTCGAAGGAAGTGAGTGCCGTCACCGGCCTCAACGAATCGACCGTTCGTGTGCATTTGTTCCGCGCGATTCGCCGGTTGCGCTCACTGCTCGCTCCGACCAGTGACACGCCGGCTGATGGCGCGAAACCGTCGATCAAGGAAACGAAAGGCAGGGTTCGTCATGCGTCTCGCTGACGTCGTTCTTCGTCGTGGACATCTCTCGGAAACAGCGCTGATCGAGGTGTGGTCGTCGGGCATGCGCCCCGCCCATCTTGATCGGTGTGACCAGTGCGCCGCGCGTGCGCTCGACATGAGCCGATGGCTCGAAGACGTGCAGGACCTGGGCCAGGCCGACGCCGAGGCCGTGTTTACCGACGACCGGCTCGAAGCCCAGCGTGGGCAGGTCATGGATCGGATTGCCCGTCTCGACCGTCCGTCCAGAATCATCAGCTTCCCCGCCGCCGCTGCGGCGGCCCGGCAGCCGTTTGCCGAGCGTCGCGTCAGCCCGGGCTGGCTCGCCGCCGCCGCCGCCGCGGGCCTGATGATCGGCGTGGTGAGCATGGAACTGAGTCATATGCTCTCGGACGGTCAGTCCGCAGCGCCCACCGTCGCCACCACACCTGTCCCCTCGCCGACGTTTGACGACGAGGGCCTGCCGGATGGCGCATTTGACCGCCCGTCGCTTGGCGCCCTGATGACCCTCGACGAGATGACGCCCCGCGTCGGCGACATTATCCTGGCCAGCAACCCTCGACGATAACTCGGGGTCACCTGCGCCACGTCGAAGCCGCGCCGAAGCCTCAGCGTAGGCGGGGCGACATACAATGGTGGCTTCTCATGCCGCCAATCATCTTCCGCAAGGGACTCGACATGAAGGCGGCGGTCGCCGGGGAACTGGCCGCCGCCTATGACTCTGCTGTCGTGGACCAACTGCGGCAGTCGGGTTTTGTCCGCGCCACCGGGCGCCTGACCCTGCATCTCGCCAAGGAATTCGGCTTCTGCTACGGGGTGGACCGCGCGGTGGACTACGCCTACCAGACGCGCCGCCGGTTCCCGGATAAACGGGTGTTTCTCACCGGCGAAATCATTCACAACCCCCACGTCAACGACCAGTTGCGCGCCCAGGGCATTCGTTTTCTGAGTGACCCGGGTGAGACCGACCATACACTCGGCCCCGATGACGTGGTGATCCTGCCGGCATTCGGGGTCTCAGTCGCCGACATGGCCAGGCTTGACGCCCAGGGCTGCACGCTGGTGGATACCACCTGCGGTTCGGTGCTCACGGTCTGGAAAAACGTAAAGCGGTACGCGCAGGAGGGCTTCACCTCCGTGATCCACGGCAAGGTGACCCATGAAGAAACCCGGGCGACGGCCTCACAGGCCACCCAGTATCCCAATGGCCACTTTCTGATCGTGCTCGACCGGGAGGAAGCCGCCTGGGTCTGCGACTACATCGTCCACGGCGGCGACCGCACGGAATTTCTGGCCAGGTTTGGCAAGGCGCTCTCGCCGGGGTTTGACCCTGACGTGCATCTCCAGCGGATCGGGTGCGCCAACCAGACGACCATGTTGATGACTGAGTCGCTGGCGATCGGAGAAATGTTCGGAGCCGCGATGGCCACCCGGTATGGCACCGACGCCCTGCCGACGGTGTTTCGAGCGTTCGACACCATCTGCAGCGCGACACAGGAGCGACAGGATGCCGTCGTCGAGTTGCTGGACCAGGTCCCCCTGGACCTGATGATCGTCATCGGGGGGTACAACTCCAGTAATACCTGCAATCTGGCAAAAATTTGTGCGGAACGGTGCCTGACCTTCCATATTGCCGATCCGGACTGCCTGGTGTCGGCGTCTGAGATTCGCCACCGCCCCATCGGGCTGCCCTCAACGGCGGCGGTTCCTGAAGAAGTGGGCCTGAATTGGCTGCCCGAGGGCGCAGTGACAATCGGGTTGACGGCCGGGGCCTCCACGCCGAACAACATCGTCGGCCAGGTCGTCGGCCGCCTTGAAGCCTTGACCGCCCCCGGAGACCATGCGTAAACAAGGGATTTTCGCCGGGCGTAAGAGTAGGGTGTGACGACCAGACTTTCACTGATCAGCGTGGTGGTGTTCCTGGCGGTGCTGTCGAGCCCCGACCCGTGGGCGGCCACGCCACAGACGCTGCCGGTTACCCCCACGACACAGAGCCAGTCGCAGAGCCGACAGGAGCCGCCGAACCGTGGCTCCAGCCAGTCACGCCGTGGCCCCTGGTGGAAAAATCCCGAGGTCATCAAGGAAGTGGGGATCACCCCCGAGCAGTCCAAGAAGATCGACGAGTTGTTCCACAAACGGTGGCCCGAGGCCGTCGCGCAGGACAAAGAGTACAAGAAGCACAATGAGGAACTCGAACGGTTGCTGCGTGAGCGCACCGTGGGCGCGGATGTGATTGCCCTGCAGGTCGACCGCGTCGAGGCCCAGCGAACCTCTCTCAACAAGACGCGCACGGTCTTGATCTACCAGATGTATCAGCTGCTCTCGGCTGATCAGTATGCGAAGCTGGTGGCCTACAACGCACGCCGCGCGAACGGTCGCGGCACCTCCTTTCGGTAAGTCACAGAAGCAATTTTAGTTTTCACAGGTGCCGGCGCGCCCGCGCGCGGCTATCCCAGACGGAGCAGGTAGATGACGAAGCACAGGGTATACGGAGTGGCTGTGGCGGTCGTGGCGGCATTGACCGTTCCGACAATGGTGATGGCGCAAACAGGACCGCCGCCCGTGACGTCAGCAGGTGGACTGCAGATGCAGTCACAGGATCCGTACGTCGTGGGCCGCGCACTGCCGCCTGAAGTGCCGGGGTCGCCCCGCGTCGAGTTGACGCTCGAACAGGCCATGGAACGTGCACTCGAGAAGAACCTCGACATCCAGAACGCCAAGCTCACGCCGCAGATGCAGGACTACACGCTGCAGGCCGCGCGCGCGAACTTCCGGCCGACCCTGAACGGCAACTACAGCTACAGGAACGCGTCGTCGCAGTCGACGTCCCAGCTGGACGGTGGCGCACGCGTCACCAGCCAGGTGAACTCCTTTGGTGGTTCGATGAGCCAGCGCCTGAAGTGGCAGGGCGGCCAGGTCTCGTTCAACTTCAGCAACAACCGGAACGCGACCGACAGCCGCTTCTCGACGCGCAACCCGAGTTACTCCTCAAACCTGAACTTCCAGTACAGCCAGCCCCTGCTGGCCGGTCGGACGATCGACAGTCAGCGCAACGCGCTGCGCACGGGAGAAATCCAGAAACAGATTGTCGACATCCAGTTGCTGACGCAGATTGAAAGCATCAAGAACCAGGTGCGGGTCCGGTACTGGGCGCTGCGTCAGGCGATTGAATCGATCGAAATTCAGCGCCGCTCACTCGCACTGTCCACGCAGCAGTTGGCCGACCAGCGCATCCGCGTGGAGATTGGCACGCTGGCCGAGATCGACCTCGTGCAGCAGGAACTGCAAATTGCCAACGGGGAACAGAGCCTGCTGGCCGCCGAAATCGCCTGGCGCAACGCGGAACTGGCCTTCAAGCGTCTGCTCGTGGACAGCACCGACGACGAGTTCTTCCGCGCGACGATCAATCCGGTCGACCTGCCGTCATTCGCCGAGCAGCCGGTGAACATCGAGGCGGCCGTCGATCGCGCCGTCGCCGAACGCACCGACATCGTGACCGCGCGTCAGCAAATCCGGATCGCCGAGATGGGACTCGAACTCTCGAAGAACGGCATCCTGCCGAACCTCGGCCTGACAGCCAGCTACCAGTTGGCAGGTGTCGGAGGCAACGAGTTCTCCCGGTCGGGCCTCGGTGGCGCACCGGTGTTGGTCCTGGAAAGCGGCTACGTCGATGCGCTCCGGTCCATCGCGGGTCTGGACACGCCGACCTGGCAGGTGGCGTTTAACTTCTCCAAACCGCTGGGTCTCTCGGCACAGAAGGCCAACCACCTGCGGGCGGAACTGCAGATGGAGCAGCAGCGCACCAGCCTGAAGTCGACCGAGTTGAACATCGAGACGGCCGTGACCACGGCCGGCCTCGACGTGCAGAGCACCTACAAGCAGCTGCTCGCGGCGCAGAAGTCCCGTGAGTTCGCCGAGCGGTCACTGGAAGCCGAACTCACGCGCTTCAACGTCGGCATGTCCACCAACTACCAGGTGATTGACTTCCAGAATCGTCTGACCAGTGCGCGCAACAACGAACTGTCGGCCACCATTCGCTACATCAACGCCGTGGCGGAATTCGACCGCGTGCAGAGGATTCAGTAACCCCGCCATGCAGAAATTCGTCGTCGCCGCCGTCCTGCTTGTTGGAGCTGCGGGTGCGTATTACTTTCTCTCGAACTCAGGGACAGCGGCCACGCCGTCCGGGGCCACGGCCACAGGGGCTCCGGGCGCCGGCGCCGGCCGCGGAGGGGGGCGAGGATCCGGGCGTCCAGCCCTCACCGTCGATACCACCGCTGCGGCGCGCACCGAGGTCATCGAATACATCACGGTCGTCGGCAACCTCGTGGGCCAGGCGACGGTCGACATCGTGCCGCGCGTCGCGGGTCGCATTGATTCGTTGACCGCCAAGTTGGGTGACCGCGTCACCCGCGGTCAACAGATCGCCAAGATCGAGGATCGCGAACTGCAGCAGCAGGTGCTGCAGGCGCAGCAGAGCCTCGAGGTCAATCGCGCCACTGTGAAGCAGCGCGAAAGCGACCTGCAGTTGCGCCGCACCACACTGGCGCGCCAGCAGGAACTGCTTGAAAAAGGCCTGCAGACCCGTCAGGTAGTCGAAGACGCCGAGGCCGGATACAACTCGGCCCTGGCCGCCGTGGACCTCGCCAAAGCGCAGCTGGCGCAGACCGACGCCCGCATCGATGAACTGAAGATCACCCTCTCGAACACCCGGGTGGTCTCGCCGGTGGACGGCTTCGTCGGTCGCCGCAATCTCGATCAGGGCGCCTTCGCCGGTGCCAACACCGTGATCCTGCAGGTCGTGGATATCGCCACGGTCCGCATGGTGGCCAATCTGGTGGAGCGCGACTTCAAGCGCATCACACAGGGCGTGCAGGCCGAAGTCGAAGTGGATGCGTTCCCCGGCGAAACGTTCTCGGGTGTGGTGAGTCGTGTCGCGCCGATCTTTGACGCGGCCACCCGCACGGCCTCCATGGAAATCGAAGTGCCCAACCCCGGCTACCGTCTCAAGCCCGGCATGTACGCACGGGTGCGTCTGACCGCCGAACGCAAGGCCGACGCCTTGACCGTACCGAGGAACGCCGTCGTGGATGTGGAGGGGCGCCGCGGGGTGTTTCTTCCGGACGGGGCCACCGCAAAGTTCCAGCCGGTGACCACCGGCCTGCAGGACGAGACCCGCGTGGAGATCCTGGAGGGCCTCACCGAAGGCCAGAGCGTCATTACCACCGGGGCCCTCGCCCTGCGCGAGGGTGACCGCATCACCCCCATGAACATGCCTGGCGGCGGTCGCGAGGGCGGCCGTGGCGGGCAATAGGTTTCAGTTACACCTCTCCGGAGTCACATCATGAGCATCCCCCGTATCGCCATCCACCGCCCGGTCACGATGTTCATGTTGTCGTTGACCGTGCTGTTGCTGGGTGCCATCTCCCTGACCCGGCTCCCGGTGGACCTGCTGCCGGACGTGTCGTATCCGAGCCTGACCGTGCGGGTCGGCTACGCCGGGGTCGGCCCGGTCGAGATCGAGGAACTCATCGTCCGACCGCTCGAGCAGTCGCTCGCCGCGGTGCCAGGACTCGAACAGGTCAACTCCACCGCGCAGGAAGGGTCGGGCACCGTGCGCCTCAACTTCGTGTGGGGCACGGACCTGAACGAAGCCGCCGACGAAGTGCGCACCCGCGTGGATCGGATTCGCGGCCGCCTGCCGGTGGATGCAGACCCGCCCACCATCTTCAAGTTCGACTCAAACACCTTCCCGATTATGGGCATCGGCGTGGAAGGCGACTACGACCGCGTCACGCTGCGTGAAATGGCCGAGACCGATCTCGTCCCGCGCCTCGAACGGGTGGAAGGGGTCGCATCCGTCACCGTCGACGGTGGCTTGCGCCGCCAAATCCGCGTGGAACTCTCGCGCGAGAAGATCACCGCACTCGATCTGCCGGTGGACCGCATCATCCAGACGATTCGCACCGAGAACCAGAACGTCCCGCTCGGCGAAGTCAATGAGGGCGACACCACATTCCTGCTGCGGGCCTCGAGCCAGTTCGAATCGATTGACGACATCCGCAACCTGATCGTCTTCACCCGCAACGGGATCCCCGTCTATCTGCGTGACGTGGCGGAGGTGCGCGATACGACGGAAGACTTCCGCTCCTTCACGCGCATCAACGGCAAACCCGGCGTGCGTATGCGCGTGACCAAACAGTCGGGCAAAAACACCGTGGCGATCGCCGACGATGTCCGGGCCGAGATTGTACGCATCAATCGGGACGTGCAGGGTCTGCAGCTGACGGTGCTCGACGACCAGGCGATCTTCATCGAGCAATCGATCTCTGGCGTGCGCGATGCCGCCCTGTTTGGCGCCATCCTCGTCATCATCGTCATCTTCGCGTTCCTGCGGAACCTGCGATCGACATTCATCATCTGCACCTCGATCCCCATCTCGATCATCGGCACCTTTGCCCTGCTGTATTTCTCGGGATTCACCCTCAACACGATGACGTTCGGCGGCCTGGCCCTGGGCGTCGGCATGATCGTCGACGCGTCGATTGTCGTCCTTGAGAACACCTTCCGGCACATGGAGATGGGCAAGCCGCGCATGCAGGCCGCCATTGAAGGGTCCGAAGAAGTCTGGTCGGCCATTCTGGCCTCCACACTCACCCACGTGGCGGTGTTTGTGCCGTTGCTCTTTCTGTCGGGCGTCTCGAGCATCATCTTCACGCAACTGGCCATCGTGGTCATGTTCTCGCTCTCGATGTCGCTTTTTGTGGCGGTCACGATTGTGCCCGTGTTGTGTTCGCGGCTGCTCGTGCTGCCGAAACCCGTCCACGAACGTGCCGGACTCTCGGGCAGGCTCTTCACGATGAGTGAACGGACGTTGGACTCGCTCGACACGACGTACCGGAAGCTGCTGCACACGGCGTTGCAGCATCGCCCCACGGTTCTGCTCACGACGACCGCGATGACCGTCGCGGCCATCATGATGCTGCAGACGATCCCCGCCGAGTTGATGCCCCAGACCGACGAAGGAGAAGTGTCGGTGAACGCCCGTCTGGCGGTGGGCAGCCGCATCGAACGCAGCGAGGCCACGGTGCTGCAATTGGAGGACCTCGTCAACCAGCACGTCCCCGAGATGGTCACCCTGGTGTCGTCGGCCGGCGGTGGAGGGTGGATGGGCGGTGGAGCCGGCAGCGTCTCGCTGACGCTGAAACTCACGCCCAAGGATCAACGTCGTCGCAGCAGCGAACAGATCGCCACCGACCTGCGGGCCGTTCTCGTCGGTCTGCCCGGCGTGTCGGTGACGACGCGCGCATCCGGCGGCAACCAGTCACTGAGCCGGATTCTGGGCAACGATTCGAACAGTCGGCTGTCGGTCGAAGTACGCGGCTTCTCCTTCGACGACTCGAATCGCCTGCAGCAGGATGTGCTGACCGTGCTGCAGAACACGGAGGGCGTGGCCAATCCGCAGATCGGGCGCCAGGAAGGCCGGCCGGAGTTGTCGATTCGTGTGGATCGGCCCAAAGCCGCGTTGCTCGGCCTCTCGGTCAGCAACGTCTCGACCGCCATCAGAACCAGCATGGCCGGCACGCAGGCGGCGGTCTTCCGCGAACGCGGCAAGGAATTTCCCATCATCGTGCGCCTCCGCGAAGAGGATCGGGAACGCTCGGAGTCGGTCGGCGACGTGTTGATCAGCACCCCGAGCGGCCTGGTGCTGCCGGCCAAGAACGTCCTCACCGTGGACACGCAGCGCGGGCCGACCCAGATTGATCGCAAAAACCAGGAGCGCATCGCCCGGGTGAACGCGGAACTGCAGGCGGGTGTGCCGCTGGGTGATGCCGTCACAGCCGTGCAGGCGCGCCTCGGCACGCTGGATATTCCGCAGGACTTCACGGTGGGCTTTGGCGCCGAGGTCGAGACCCAGGGCCAGGCGTTTAACCAGCTCCAGGTACTGCTGCTCCTGGCGGTGTTGCTCGTCTATGCGGTCATGGCCTCCCAGTATGAATCGCTCAAGGATCCCTTCATCGTGATGTTCGCGGTGCCGGTCGCCATCATTGGCGTAGTCGCGATGCTGAAGCTCACGTCAACATCCTTCAGTCTTCAGGCGTATATCGGAGTAATCATGCTGGCCGGCATCGTCGTGAGTAACGCGATCCTGCTGGTGGATTACACGAACATCCTCCGCAGACGCGACAAGGTGCCGCTGCGCGAGGCGGTCGAGTTGGCGGGACGCACCCGCCTGCGGCCGATTCTGATGACCTCGCTGACGACGATGCTGGGCCTGGTGCCGATGTCGTTGGGGATTGGGGAGGGTGGCGAACTGCAGGCCCCTCTCGCACGAGTGGTTATTGGTGGACTCGCGGCGTCAACACTGGTCACCCTGGTGCTGGTGCCGACGATGTACACGCTGTTTGAAGAAGGTTGGGCTGGTTTGCGCCGAGGGGCGGCGCATTCAACGCCGGAACAGGCTTAGTTGATCATCATGAAGAAGCTGATTTATCTCGTTGTCATTGTCGCCATCGCCGCGGCCGTCTATTTCTACCGCGAGAGCCAGAAACTGCCGGAGGTGCCCGAGTTCATGAAGGCGACCATCTCGCAGGGGGATGTCGTCGAGGTGGTGAGCGCCACCGGCACACTGCAGGCCGACCGCATCTTCAACGTCGGCTCCAAGGTGTCGGGCGTGATCGACGAGCTCTATGTTGACTACAACTCGATGGTGAGGTCCGGCCAGGTGCTCGCCCGCGTGAACACCGACCTGCTTGAGACACAGGTGCTGGTGCAGGAAGCCAACATCGCCAGGCAGATGGTCGAGCTGGAAAGCCAGCGGGTGCAGCTCCAGGACCTGGAGCGCGCCTACGAGCGCAACCAGAAACTCTTCGCCGAAAAACTCATCACCCAACAGGCGCTGGAGGCCTCCGAACTGCAGGTCAAGAGCCGCAAGGCGCAGATCGCATCGGCCGAACAGGGAATGGTCCAGTCGCGCATCAACCTCGATCAGGCCCGGCTGAACGTCACTGAAGCCACGATCAAGTCCCCCATCGACGGCGTGGTCGTCAACCGCGTGGTCGACAAGGGCCAGACGATCGTGGGCTCGCAGGCCGCGACCAAGTTCTTCGACATTGCCAGCCCGCTGACGACGCTGCGGCTTGAAGGCGGCGTGGACGAAGCCGAAATCGGCAAGGTGCGCACGGGCATGCGGGTGGTGTTCGACATCGATGCCTACCCGGGCACCCAGTTCGAAGGGGAAATCACCATGGTGCGCATCAACCCCACCACCCAGCAGAACGTCGTGACCTACACGACGGTGGCCAAGGTCTTCAACAACGACCTGCGCCTCAAGCCGGGCATGACGGCCTCGATGCGAATTGAAGTGGCGCGTCGCAACAACGTGATGCGCGTGCCGGTTGGTGCCCTGCGCTTCCGCCCGACCAACGACATGTGGGCGGCGCTCAAGCAGGACCCCCCGACGCCGGCCGGCCGCACCGGTGGTGCAGGCCCTGCCGGCGCCCCTGGTGCTGGTGCGCCTGCGGCGGCTCCGGGGGGCGGACAGACCTCGGCCACGCCGCCGGCGACACCCGCCGCCGCAGGCCAGGGTGCCCCCGCAGCCCGTACCGAAGCGAATCCGTTTGGCCAGGGTGGCGCAACCGGCCGCACTGGTGGCATGAACATGACACCCGAACAGCGTGAAGCCGCGATGGCGGCGATGGCTCGCGCGGGCGGCACCGGTGGGCGCGGCGGCCGTGGCGGCCGTGGCGGCGGCAACGGCACGCAGGTGGCCGTTCGCACGCCCGAGCAGATGGCCGGTGCAACATCCATTGACCAGCTGTTCCCCGAATTGGTGCGAGTGCCCACACGTGGTCAGGTCTGGGTGCTGCGTGAGGCGACTCCGGCCAACCCGTATGGCACGCTCGAGCGCCTGAACGTGATGGTCGGCATTTCCGATGGCACCTTCCAGGAACTCATCAACGCCCCGGCTGAGCTGACGGTCGGTGCCGAACTGGTGACCAACATCATGATGCCCTGGCTCACGGCAGCGACGGGCTCAACCGGACAGCAGAACCCGTTCTCCGGCCAGCAGGGTCGCGGCGGCATGCCCTCCAACATGGGCGGTGGCGGCGGACGCGGCGGCGGACGATAACCCGAAGCGCACATGAGCTGTTGGGTGATGTGGAACACGTGACTGAAGGAGCAATGTACTTGTGCCGGTGATTTCTGTTCGTGATTTGATGCGTGTCTACCACATGGGCGACCATGAGGTGCGGGCGCTGCGCGGTGTGTCGCTCGATGTCGAGCCAGGGGAATTTGTGGCCGTCACGGGCCCCTCCGGCTCAGGCAAGTCCACGTTCATGCACATCATCGGCGCGCTCGACAAGCCCACCAGTGGCAAGTACTTCCTCGATGGCAAGGACGTGTCCGAGTTGTCCAAGGACGACCTGGCGGGTGTGCGCAACCAGAAAATCGGGTTCGTGTTCCAGGGTTTCAACCTGCTGACGCGCACCACCGCGCTCGACAATGTGGAACTGCCCCTGCTCTACAACGGCGTGCAGAAACTCAAGGCGTCCGAGCGCCACAAACGCGCCATGGCCGCACTCGAGATCGTCGGCCTGAGCCAGCGTTTCCATCACATGCCCAACCAGTTGTCGGGCGGCCAGCAACAGCGCGTCGCGATTGCACGCGCGCTGATCAACGAGCCGTCGATCATCCTGGCGGATGAACCGACGGGCAACCTCGATACCCGCACCAGCATCGAGGTGATGGGCATTTTTCAGCGGCTGAACGTCGAACGCGGCATCACCGTGTTGCTCATCACGCACGAAGCGGACATCGCCGAGTACGGCACCCGGCTGATTCGTTTCCGCGATGGCCGTGTCGTGGCCGACCAGGCGATCTCACATCGGCGCAACGCGGCCGATGAATTGGCCGCCCTGCCGCCACCGGAGCCGGATGAAATTCCGCATGACGAAGCGGCGGCCGACGCGCACTAGGCAGTACGAGTTGTGAAGTGAGGAAATGACATGTCAATCATCATGGTTTTTCGAATCGCGCTGAAAGCGCTCGGCCGCAACAAGATGCGGACGGCGCTGACGATGCTGGGCATGATCATCGGCGTCGGCGCCGTGATCACCATGGTGGCGCTCGGCACGGGGGCCCAGACGGTGATCGAGGAGCAGATTCGCGCGACCGGCACCAACACGATCACGGTCATGGCTGGCAACTTCACCCAGGGGGCCGTCCGCATGGGGGAGGGTGCCTCAAGCCGCCTGATGGCCCGTGACGCGGAAGCGCTTCGCGCCCTGCCGCAGGTGCAGTGGGTCACCGAAGGCGCCAGCACGCGGCTGCAGATCATCAACGGCAGTCAGAACTGGAACACGCAGATTCAGGGCACCAATGTGGACTGGCCGCTGATCCGATCATGGCCGATGAAATACGGCCAGTTCTTCACCGAGCAGGACGTGCAGTCGGCCGCAAAGGTCATCATCCTTGGGTCAAACGTCGCTGACCTTCTGTACGGCCCCGATGTGGATCCGACGGGCCTGAACGTGCGCGTCCGAAACCACGTGTTCCGCGTGCTCGGTGTCTTCACGCCGAAGGGCGCGGCCGCCGGCGGCCAGAATCAGGACGACCAGGCCTTTGTGCCGTTCACCACGGTGCAGAAGAAGCTCCAGGGCATCCAGCACATCAACAACATCACGGTGTCGGCGTACAGTGCCGACGCCATCGCCTCCACGGCCGAGGCCATTCGCGCCTCCATGCGCACCACCCAGGGCGTGTTCCCTGGTGACGAAGACACCTTCCGCGTGCTCACACAGGACGACATCATCGCCTTCCGTACGGAGAACACCAGCACGATGACCTCCCTGCTGGCCGGCATCGCGGCCGTGTCACTGATGGTCGGCGGCATCGGCATCATGAACATCATGCTGGTGTCGGTCACCGAGCGCACGCGTGAGATCGGCCTGCGTATGGCGATCGGCGCACGCGGCGGCGACGTTCTGATGCAGTTCCTCGTCGAGGCCATCGTCATCTCGCTGGTCGGTGGTGCGCTGGGCATTGCTTTGGGGTACGCCCTCGCAGAGCTGGTCAAGATCACCCAGGGGTGGCCGGCTGTGATTCCCATGGATTCCATCGTGATGGCGGTCGGCTTTGCGGCGTTTGTCGGCATCTTCTTCGGGTACTACCCGGCGCGCAAAGCTGCCGGACTCGATCCGATTGAAGCCCTGCGGTTCGAATAGACCGACAGGGCATCGGTTCTGAACAACAAGCTCGGCAACGGCAGATCGCCGTTCCCGTATTGGCAGGAGTAATACTTATGCGACGTGTAGCAACATTCCTCGGAACAGCAGCGGTCGTCCTGATGGCGACCAGTGTCTATGCACAGACGCCGAACTTCGCGGGCAAGTGGACCATGGATGCGGAGAAGACGGCCGCAGCCAGCCCGGCACCCCAGGGTGGCGGCGGTGGCGGTCGGATGGGCGGCCGTGGCGGCGGCATGATGGGTGGCGACATCACCATCACGCAGGATGCCACCAAGCTCGTGATCACCCGTACGATGGGCGAGAACACGATGTCGACGACCTACAACCTCGACGGCTCACCCAGCAAGAACGTGGGCATGGGTCGCGGGGGTGGCGGGGGGAACGAAACCACATCCACCGCAAAGTGGGATGGCGCCAAGCTGCACGTGACCACCACCGTGCCCAACGGCACCCAGACGCTCGTCATGTCGATGGACGGTGCCTGGCTCGTGCAGGCGCAGACCAACCCCGGCCGCGACGGCGGCGCGGGAATGACGCGCACCACCTACTACAAAAAGGCGCAGTAACCACGCGTCACCGCACGACTCAAGGGGCGACCGTTGCCGGTCGCCCCTTTTTTTACGTCGGGTGCCTTTTCTGCTTTGAGCGCTAGCGAAAAGGCACCCGACGTGGTTGGACAGCGTGCCTCATTCCGTGATCGTCCACACTTCCGACAACGGCCGCATAACGAACTCCCTGTCCCGCCAGCGGGGATGCGGCACGGTGAGGTCGGGCGTGGCGATAGTCTGGTCGCCGTAGAAGATGAGGTCCAGGTCCAGCGTGCGCGACGCGCGTAATGAGGGGCGCGTCCGGCCCCGTTCGCGTTCGATCGCGAGCATGGCGGTCAGCAGGTCGTGCGCGGGGAGTGTGGTGGTGCCGGAGAGCGCGGCGTTGAGATAGTCTGGCTGCGGGCCGTCCACTTCCACGGCGGCGGTGTTGTAGAAGGTCGAAACGCGGACGTCGGTGAGCAGGGTGGTCAGGCGATCAATGGCAAAGCGCAGATGCGCCTCGCGTTCGCCCAGGTTGCTGCCGAGCGCGATGGCGACTCTCACGCCCGGGGTCACTGGGGCCTACTCGACCCAGCGGTCGGTCATGACGCCGTGGCCGGTGCTGGCGCCAGGCATGCGCGACCCGAGCACGAGCTCATTGCCCTGGGCGATCTGCGCGAAGAAACGCTGGTGTTCCAGGGTCTCCCCCAGAATGACGCCGACCATCTTGGCGTGGCGTGTATTGGTGATCGTGCCGACGCGGGGGCGCCACTTGGCCACCAGGGCTTGCGCGTCGCTGGCGTCCTGCTCGACCAGCGGCGTGAAGGTGCCCTTCTTGCCCGGAGCCTCGATGGTGGGCATGCCGACCTCGTCAGGTGTGCCACCCAGTTCATGAATCGCCCGCTCCAACCACGACAGATGCACATCCTCGCGAGCGATCGCGTACTGGTAGGTGTTGTTGAAGTCGTAGTGGTCCACGTGCCGGGCGACGGCCACGTGGCGCTCACGCACCGTGAGTTTGTCGCGGTGCAGTTCCTTCAAAATCGACAACAGGTCCTGAGGCTGTACATGTGACTGGGACATTAGGCGCTCTGTTTCTGTTTGCACTCGATGCACACGCGGGTCCAGGGGATCGCCTCAAGCCGGGCCGGAGCGATGGGGTCGCCACAATCGCGGCAGATGCCATACAGCCCTTTTTCCATCCGCAGCAGGGCCTCTTCGGTCGCCTGCAGGATCTTGGCGTCGGTCTGCTTGAGCTTCAGGGCAATGTGCACTTCGTTGTTGCCGGTCGCCTGGTCGGCGAGGTCGCCCTGGCGGCTGTTCACATCGGCCGCCTCAGGTAGCGGCTTGGTGCCGGTCGAGCTCGCCATGATGTCCGCCCGACGCCGCAGCAGCGTCTCCTTCAGCGAAGCCATCCGTGTCTCGTCAAGCGTGGTATTGGTCATAGTTCTTCACCCGGTCCTGCCCTTGCCCCTTCCGGGGCCATACAGGAATTCCCGATTATACCTGACCGGCGTATCCAGGACTGTTCACCATGTAGGTCATGGAGGGCCATGGAGCCCCGGATTATTTCCACCATGAGGTTCCATGAGGATCCATGAGGAAATGCCTGTCACTGACCCGCGAGGGTTAGGGGCCAGGCTGAAAGCCTGGCCGTGCGGGTGGAGGGCGGTCGGAAGAAATGACGTCGGGTGTCTTTTTTAGATTTCAGCGATGCAAAAAAAGACACCCGACGTCAT
>JBBQDM010000025.1:0-50539 GCA_038319675.1 Vicinamibacterales bacterium | reverse complement strand
GGCGGTTCGCCCTGGCGTGGGGGCCACCTCACCGTGGACCCGGGCCCTGGCAAGCGGCGCGCCTTGAAAGAGGATTCGCACCCGGAGGGTTCCTCCGGACTGCAATGACGCGGGGTCGGTCAGCGGCACGAACTCGAGCGGCTGGCCCACGACCCGTGTGAACGCGCGCGGTCCGTCACCGAACTCCACCAGCGTCTTGCCGTACTTCGCGTACCGACGCACGATCGCAGCAGTCGGCAGGGTGCCGGCGGCCTCGTATCGCTTCAGAGCATCTTCCGCACCTTCGGCGACCAGGTAATTTCTGAAGCTGTCGGCAGTCTCGTTCACATGTCGCCAGCCCAGCGACACCCCAATCACCTGTTGCCCCTGACTCTTCGGGCGATGGCGCAGCACCAGCGACGTGCCCTCGGTCGATCGCGCCTCGATCGTCTCCTCGCCGGTGCTACCGAGAACCCTCGCCTCGGCGATCCGATCGGTGGTGACGGCCGACTCACTGGTGGGAAAGGCGCTGCTGGTCTGACCTCGAACCACGATGTCGGCGTTGCGGCCAACGACCGTCGCGTCCGGAACAAGCCAGAAGTCATGCGCACCGACCGCCAGCGTACCGGCTGAGACAACGATGGCGACAGCGGCACACCTTCTCAGGACTCTGTTCATGATGCCTCCAGCGTCGCGACCTGTCCCTCGGTCGGCACCCGGACGGTGTATCGCTCGTTCGCACCCAGCTTCGACTCGGCCGGTCCGATGGTGATATGCGCGCTCACCACCGCCACGACCACCATCATCAGGACACCCGCGATCCCCGTTCGTGTTTTCATAGTCTCCTCCAGCCGCCACATCGTGCCACCAAACCCTGGTCAAAGCCACCAGAAGAAATGCCGACGAACATTAAATTTGATTAATGCGTGCTTTTATCCACAACCGCAGGCGGGTTCCGGTGACAGCATCGACAGATACGGTGTGAACTCGGAAGGAGTCCAACGATGAGTGTGAAACAGGTTCGAAACGTGGTTTTGGTCGCGGTTGGGTTGGTGTCGGTCTCGGCGTTGGCGGCGCAAACGCCGCAGACGCCGCAGATGCCCCAGCATCAGATGACGGACCAGATGAAGATGTCGCCCGACATGGCGAAGAAGTGCCAGGCCATGATGGCCGAACACGACACGATGACTGCCGACAGGAAGGCCGCCGATCAGAAGCTCGGCGCGCTCGTGACGACGATGAACAACGCGACGCCGTCAGCCAAGCCGGACGCGACGGCCCTGGTCGTCACCGAAATCGTGGCCCAGCGTCAGGCGATGCATGCCGGGATGATGAAGATGCACCAGGGCATGATGGGCCACATGATGGAGCACATGGCCGAAGGCAAGGACTCCATGGCGATGTGCCCGATGATGAAACACAAGGGCTGATGTGACCAGACCGCCCCGGCCGGGGCGGAGCGTCGAGCGCCACCCTATCCGTGTGCGGACCCGCTCGAGTAGAAGACGATAACGATGTTCCTCGCCGTCGATACCAGCATCACCTCGTTCACGCAGATGTCCCATGAAGAGCCTCGGATTCGGTGCTGACTCCGGTGACACGCGGCTTGACGCGCTGCAGCATCACGCGTTCGGGTATTTCCTGAACAAGACCAATTCCGCAAATGGTCTCGTGGCAGACAGAACGGAGCCGGGCGCTCCGGCGAGCATCGCCGCCGTCGGCTTTGCGCTCGCGGCGTATCCGATCGGGGTCGAACGCGGGTGGATGACACGCCTCGACGCCATCGATCGAACGCTGGCGTTGTTGCGGTTCTTCTGGACCAGCCCGCAGGGCACGGCGCCCGGCATGACCGGGTACAAAGGGTTCTACTACCACTTCCTCGACATGACCACCGGACGCCGCGCCGGCCTGTGCGAGTTATCGACGGTCGATACCAGTTTCCTGCTGGCTGGCATGCTGGCCGCCGCGGAGTATTTCAATCAGGACAGCGAGGCCGAGCGTGAGATCCGGACACTGGCCGACGCACTGTACCGTCGCGTCGATTGGCCATGGGCGTGCAACGGTGGAGCCACGGTCACGCATGGGTGGACGCCAGAGAGCGGCTTTCTGCCCTACCGCTGGGAAGGCTACGACGAGGCCATAATCTTGTATGCGCTCGGCCTCGGCTCGCCCACTCATCCCCTGCCAACGGAGAGCTATGCGGCGTGGACCTCTACGTATCTGTGGAAAGAGATCGACGGCTACGAAATGCTCTATGGCGGTCCGCTCTTCATCCATCAGTACTCACATATCTGGCTGGACTTCCGCGGGATTCAGGACGCCTTCGCGCGAGACAAGGGCATTGACTACTGCGAGAACAGCCGCCGCGCGACCTACGCCCAGCAGGCGTATGCGATTCGGAACCCCCTCGAATTCGCGGGCTACGGGCAGAACTTCTGGGGCCTGACCGCGAGCGATGGCCCAGGCTGGACGACGCGGCGAGTGCGCGGCATCGAGCGCCCTTTCTTTGACTACGTCGCCCGCGGCGCGCCGTATGGCCCTGACGATGGGACTGTGGCGCCGTGGGCTGTGGTGGCGTCCCTCCCCTTCGCCCCGGAGATCGTGTTGCCGACGGTGCAGCACTTTCAGGACGTCTATCCGCAGATCACGGGCGAGTATTGCTTCCGGTGCAGCTTCAATCTGACCTTTCCGCGCGACGGCGACGCCGGCGCCGGCTGGACCTCGCCGTACCATTTCGGGATCAACCTCGGGCCTGTCGTGCTGATGTGCGAGAACTACCGGTCGGGTTTGCTGTGGCGGCTGATGCGCGCGTGCCCGTACGTCGTGACGGGCCTGCGTCGTGCTGGATTCACGAATGGGTGGTTATGACGCTGGTGGATGGTGATCTGGAATGGCGCCGGGCCCTGAGGTGCGCGCGGCGTTGTCCCTTTCAGCACAGCCCCATCCTGTCGCGTGTGGGTACAGTGGGCATTGGCCCACTCACGTCATCAGTATCAGCCGCGAACCGAAGGAGACGAAATGACCGTTGCACAAGTCGTGAAAGACCCTGTATGTGGCATGGACATTGAGGCGGCGAGCGCCGCTGGACACATCGAGCACAAAGGCCAGATGTATTACTTCTGCGGCGCTACGTGCAAGGAGAAATTCGATCGCAATCCCGACCAGTACTTGGGCACAGCCGCAGGCGCACCCAAGAGTGGGCACGGTTGCTGCAGCTAACAGACCGATGGGGAGCCGAAGGCAAGGACTCCATGGCGATGCGCCCCACGATGAGACACAGGGGCATGGGCATGATGTAACGGCCGCTTGCCCCGCCCCACTCGGGGCAGGGCGCCGTCCGTCACTCTTTGGTGCTGGCGCCGCATTTCTGCAACAACGCCATCGGCATCATCGGCGCATTCGGCTCCATGCGACGAGGGCGAAGACCACCAGCAGCAGAACGCCGCTGATGATCGTGACGGTTTGCGCGCTCATTTAGCCTCCTCCGGATGTCCGCCGTCGCGGCGGGGAATGAACATGGGCACGCGCCGCTGATACTCGCGATACTCGTCGCCGAACTGCTCGAGCATCTTCCGCTCTTCCTTGCGCGCGAGCATCGTGTACGCGATCACGATGACCGGAAACGCCGCGACCGAGACGATCGTGGGCCAGTGCACGATGCCTTCGCCGAAGACGATGAGAAACAGGCCCGTGTACTGGGGGTGGCGGACACGCGCGTACACGCCGTCCGTCACCAGACGTGTCTCACGCCTGCCCCGATGAATCCGTCGCCACCCATCGGCCACGAGCGTCGCGCCGGAGAAAACGATCGCATAGCCGATTACCATCGCCACGATGTGCGCGACCGGCGTGCCGAACAGCTGCGCCCAGAGGTTGCCGCCCTCGGTCCATGCGAGATCGAACCCGAAGTAGCGAGCCAGAAAGTAGATGGTCAGCGGAAAGCCATACATCTCGGCGTAGAAGGCGATGATGAACGCCTGCAGCACCCCCACCCGCGTCCACTCCTTCCAGCTCGCGGGTGCCAGATAGCGGTACATCAACCACGAGACGATCACGACGACGACCGCCGCCAGGCCCCAGACGCCTACATGCATGACACAACCTCCCTGTTTGCCGATGCGCGTCGAACGTCATCGTACGCCCTGAGGAGACTCTGAGTCGCGGGATTCCTGGATCGTTAACGGAAATTAATGTGACAAGCGCCAACCCTTCGTCGGCATGCTCCAAACCTGGGTGCATGCGAAGGTAAAGGCGCCGGATAAATCAACGAGACGCCTGTTCACTTCGAAACAGTAGCGTGGATCTCTTCAATGCCATCCTTGTCCATTGACCACGTTCGTAACGTGGGCGACCCCAGGCAACGCTTCAAGACAACAGATGGAAGCCTCGCATAGTGAGCGAGGAGGCGCGACAACACACCCGCAGGAGAAACACGTTATGACATGGCTTGCGGCCAATTGGTTCTGGGTGGTGATCTCCGTCGTTTTTGTCGCGATGCACCTGTTCGGTCACGGCAGCCACGGCGGTCATGGCGGTCATCGTGAAGGTGATCGTCAGCGAAGCAAGGATGACCGAGACACAGACGACGCGCGAGGTCGCAGTGTGAACACCGGTGCAGGCGGGCATCAGCACTAAGGTCGACCTCGGAGCCCAAGGAGCGGGAGCAATGCTGAATATCAAAATCGTGAGCTGGTCGCTGGGACTCTTTACCGCTATCAGCTTCGTCCTGTGCGTGATCTACGGACTGATCGTGCCCCCGAGCCTGCACATGGCGTCATTCCTGGAGGCGGTCTTACCAGCTTTCACGTGGCTGACATTGGGGGGATTCTTTCTGGGGTTGGTCGAGAGTTTTCTCTACGGCGTCTATGCCGGACTCGTGTTCGTCCCCATCTACAACTTTCTCACTCGCCGGTGGGGCAGGCCACAACCGTGAGCCCTGGAAGACCGTGAAGGAGACGCGATGAAAACGAGCGTACTTGAAGTACACGACATGCTGTCGGTCTGGAGCGTGGACGACGTGGAAAGGCGGATTAGCGAGGTACCGGGCGTCGAGAGCGTGACCGTGAACTTCGCGGCCGAAAGCGCCACTGTGCGCTACGACGAAACCCGACTCGACACCGCCGATATCAAGTCGGCCGTGCGCCAAAGCGGGTATGAGGCGGCTGCGCCCACCGCCACCTCGGCGGGTGAGGGGCGCGAAGGCCACGCGGCACCAGTTTCACCTCCGGCACCGCCGGCGTCCGCCGGGCCGACGTCAGCCGCGGCCGCTGCACCAACCACTGCCGCTCCCGTAGGTGACGACAAACACGACAAGATGATGTAGTGCTTCATGTGCTCGGCCAAGGAGACGCGATGAAAACGAGCGTGCTTGAAGTGCACGACATGCTGTCGGTCCTGAGCGTGGCCGACGTGGAAAAACGGATTGGCGAGGTGCCGGGGGTGGAAAGCGTGACCGTGAATCACGCTGCCGGCAGCGCCACCGTACGCTACGACGAAACCCGACTCGAGGTCGCCGATATCAAGTCGGCCGTCCGTCAACGCGCGTATGAGGCCGCCGTGCCTGCCGCGCCCGCAACAGCTGCGCCGGCACCAGTTCCCACTCCAGACGCAGCCCCCGCAGCTCCCCCCGGCAAGGGCCACGAAGGTCACGCGGCGCCGGGCGCGCAGCCCGCCATGCCGGCGGACATGGCGCATGAAATGGGTCATAGCGGCACGGATCTGTCGGCCATGGTGCGTGACATGCGCAACCGGTTCTGGATCTGCCTGATCTTTACCGTCCCGATTTTTGTCTACGCCCCGATGGGGGGAATGTTCGAGCCGCCCGCGCCGCCGTTCGGGCTGGACCTTGACCTCTGGTTGTTCTTCTTCGCCAGTGCGGCGATTGTCTATCCAAGCTGGCCATTCTTCGTCTCCGCCTGGCGCGCGCTCAGAAAAGGCGTCCTGGGCATGGCGGCGCTGATCGTGTTGAGCGTAGGCACCGGCTATCTGTTCAGCGTGGGCTCGACGTTCTTCTTTGACGGGGGCGGGCAGTTCTTCGAAGCCGTCGCCGTCCTTCTGGTGTTCATCCTGCTCGGCCATTGGCTCGAAATGCGCGCCCGTGCCGGCGCATCGTCGGCCATCAGGGCGCTCATGGATCTCACGCCGGCGATGGCCTCTGTCATCCGCAACGGCGCCGAGGTTGAAGTACCAACGGCGGAGGTGCTGGCGGGGGAGATTGTCGTGATCCGGCCGGGGAACAAGATTCCGGTCGACGGCACCGTGGAGAGCGGTGAATCCCTGGTCGACGAGTCCATGCTCACCGGCGAGTCGATGCCGGTGCAGAAGGGGCCGGGCGCCACGGTGATCGGCGCGACCATCAATAAGAGCGGCAGCTTCCGCTACAAGGCGACCAAGGTCGGGGCCGACTCGGCACTGGCGCAGATCGTCAAGCTGGTGCAAGAGGCCCAAAATTCCAAGGCGCCGGGCCAACTCCTGGCGGACAGGGCCGCGCAATGGCTGGTGATTGCCGCGATTGTCATGGGTGTGCTGACCTTTGCGGTGTGGTTCTGGTGGATCGGACAGCCCTTGCTGTTCGCGGTGACGCTGACCATCACCGTTTTCGTGATCGCCTGCCCGGATGCGTTGGGACTGGCCACGCCTATGGCCGTGATGGTGGGCACGGGCCTCGGCGCGATGAACGGCATTTTGTTCAAGAACGCCTCGGCGCTCGAAGACGCCACCAAACTCAACGTCATCGTCTTCGACAAGACCGGCACGCTCACCGTCGGCCAGCCGGAGGTGGTCGATCTCGTGACGGCGGAAGGGGTCACCGAGGACATGCTGCTGACCGCCGCCGCGGCGGTCGAGCAGGGGTCCGACCACCCACTGGCCCAGGCGATCCTGCGTCGGGCGGCGCACCTCAACGTCGCGGCGCCGACAGGTTTTGAAAGTCTGGATGGCATGGGCGCGCGGGCCGAGACCGCCGGCGGCACGGTGTTCCTCGGCAATCGGCTGCTGATGGATACGCAACAGCTCGCGCTCGGTCCTCTGGAGGCCGACGCCACGCGGCTCCAGGCGGATGGCCGCACCGTCGTCCATGTGTCTGAGGCCGGTCGCGTGATTGGCCTCATCGCCATCGCCGATGCGATCAGGCCGACCTCCAAGGCGGCGGTGGCCAAGTTGCGCGAACGCAAGATCGAGGTGGTGATGTTGACCGGGGACAACGCGGCCACGGCCAGGCGCATCGCCGCCGATCTCGGCATCGACAGCGTGTTGGCCGACGTGCTGCCGGCTCAGAAGGCCGACAAGGTCAAGGAGCTGCAGGCCACGGGGAAGAAGGTGGGAATGGTGGGCGATGGGGTCAACGATGCGCCCGCACTGACCCAGGCGAACGTCGGGTTTGCCATTGGCGCCGGTACTGACGTCGCCATGGAAAGCGCCGATGTCGTGCTGATGAAGAGCGACCCCTATGACATCGTCGCCGCGATCGAGCTATCGCGCGCGACCTTGCGAAAGATGCACCAGAATGTCTGGTGGGCGGTGGGCTACAACGTCATCGCGTTCCCACTCGCCGCGGGCGTCTTGTACCCTTTCGTACTGAGTCCTGAGATCGCGGCGCTGTCGATGTCCGGCAGCACACTTATCGTGGCGGTCAATGCGCTGATGCTGAAGCGCACGAAGCTGGCGGGGATCCGCCAGCCTGGCAAGACCGCGGCCGCGTGAGCGTCCGCTTCCAATGTAGTGATCTGTCGAACCACGAAATTACGCGCGCGCCACGCTCGTGCGCCACGTGAAGTGCTCGTACACGCCGGTCCAATACCAACCGAAACTGAAGCCAAAGAGCAGTTCTTCTGGCGGGATGCCGGCCACCAGGCCGCCGCTCAACTCGGCCAGATTCCATACCTGCGGAATGTAGCCGGGCGTGAACCACACCAGGCCCAGCATGAACAGCGTGTAGAGCACCAGGAACACGGCACCACCGACGAGCCCCTTCACTTTCAGATCCGGGCGGCAGATGGCTGAGGCCATCCCGCCGATGGCCATGCAGACAATGGCGGGGTAGATGGGATTCCAGGGCAGGAAGTACAACGGGACAAACAACACGTACGGCGCCCACAGCGCCACCGGGTGGAACCGATGCCAGGACCGTTGCCTTTCGGCGGGGCTCACAGTGCCAAAGGGCCGCTTGGTGAGCGCGTTGTACAGTACGGCCCCGATGCCGCCGATGGCAAAGCTGAAAATGAGGCTCTCGATGTCGAAGCCCGTGCGTTGCGCCAGCTCAAACAGGCTCGGCGGGTTCCAATACTCCGGCACAAAGATGGGCTCGGTCAGGCCGAACGCCGCTGTCACAATACTGACGCGCCACATCACGGGCCGGAACTGCGGATGGGCCACATACAGCGCCAACCAGGGAAGAAGAAACCCGATCGACCACCCGAGCCACACATAGTGATATGTCATCCCTGTCACCCTCCACGCAGGCAATATGCGAGTCTGCGAGCACCTCTAGAGCAGTCGCTGGATGACGCTCGCCGCCCGTTCGAGAAGGCGCTGCACCCACGGCCGCTGACGGAAACGCAGGAGTGTGACCTCCTCCGCATAATCCAGATCGTCGAGAAAGAGCGCGTTCATCTGTTGGCCGATCTTCTCATCCAGAATCATCAGCGTCGATTCGTCGTTGAGCGTCAGCGACCGATTGTCGAAGTTGATCGACCCGATGGTGGCCCAGACGCCGTCCACCACGAATGTCTTGGCGTGAAGGGTCGTCGGTTGCCACTCGTAGATGCGCACGCCGGCCTCCAGCAGTGGCGCATACTGAGCGCGACCCGCAAAACGGACGGTCCGCAGGTCGGTGCGGGGACCGCTCGTCAGCACACGCACGTCCACACCGCGTCGCGCTGACTCGGCGAGGAGCCCGACGAAGCTGTCATCGGGCGCGAAGTAGGAATTCGTGATGTACAACGTCCTGCTCGCCCCAGCGATGGTCATCGCGAAGAAGCGCTCGGCCGCAGTGCTCCCCATTGTGGGCGTCGCGTAGAGCAGGCCGGCGCGTACCCCGTCGCCGTCGCCGTCTCCGACGGTTGCACGCCCACTGAACAGTGTTCCTGTCGCTTCCGCCCACGCCGCGGCGAACGCCGCCTGGAGTTGCCGGACGGCCGGACCTTCGAACCGGACGTTGGTCTCCCGCCAACTGCCGTTGGTGCGACCGTCCCCGAGCCACCGGTCGTCGATGCTGAATCCGCCGGTCCAACCGATGCGCCCGTCGATCACGATGCCACGGACATGGGATCGATTCTGCGCCATGTGCAGGGTCGACAGCCGTAGAGGGCGAAACGGAACGACCACGATACCGGCCGCGCGGAGTGCGGCCTGGTGTTCCGATGGCATTCCTTGAAATCCGAAGGCGTCGTACAGAAGGAAGACCCTCACACCGGCGGCCGCGCGTTCTGCGAGCACCTGACGGAGCGTGTCGGCGACCCGGCCGTCCTGACCGAAATACAACTGCAACGTGATCGACTGCTGCGCCGACCGGAGATCGTCCCAGAGCCGCGCGAACGTGCCGTCTCCATTGAGTGCGACCTCAATCTCATTCGCCGGGAGGAGCGTGGCCCCGGTGAGCATGGCGACGCTGAGTGGGAACTGAGGCTCGCCCGGCGCCACCGGAGTGCCATCGGCCCCGACGCCCTGGACATGCCGGACGGACGTGCCGCGCGAGACATGCTGAACCCCGATGAGCGCGGCGAGCGCCACGACGAGCACGAGTGCCCAACGACCTATCCTCGCGAGCGCTGGGCGGACACCCGTCCGGATCCGCTGGACGACTGCCGAGAAAGCAGGGGCGGGCGATTTCATTGCGGCAGCCTTTGACACGGTGCGCGACTCACTCGAGCTCAGACCGGCGCGAGAAAGTCACGCCGCACGGCCGATGCTCACATGGCCACTCATGTGGCGGCTGTGCACAACTGCACAACCCCTGACGGGCGATGCGCGCACGGCAGCGCGGGCGCAGGCGAAGGTTTCTCTTAACGAGAATTAATAGATCGCAGTGATTCCTGATGGAACGATAGGTCGTGCCTTATGTCCCGGCGCTGCGCTTCCATTCTCTCACCGCCTGGTATGACGCCGTTGTCGGCGCCACCGCCCGTGAGCGAACGTTCAAGGCGGCATTGATCGGCCAGGCGGAGCTGGCTCCCGGCATGCGGGTGCTCGACGTGGGATGCGGCACTGGCACGTTGGCAGTGCGATCAAAGCAGCATTGTCCCGAGGCCAGTCTCGTCGGCACTGACTGCGACATCGCCATGCTGTCACGGGCCAGACACAAAGCGATGGCGGCTCTGGCCGCCGTTCAGTTCGACTGTGCGTATTCGTACGCGCTTCCCTACCGGTCAAACCACTTCGACCGGGTCCTATCCAGCCTGTTCTTTCATCACTTGACTTGGTCCGACAAGCAGCGCACCACTCGTGAGATGTTTCGAGTCCTTCGCCCAGGCGGAGAGTTGCATGTCGCTGACTGGGGACGGCCCGGCAATGTCCTTATGCGAGGATTGTTTCTCTCGGTCCAGTGTCTTGACGGTTTCGCCCCCACGCGCGACCATGTGGCCGGCCGCCTGCCTGAGCTCTTCGAGGAGTCTGGCTTTGTGCAGGTTGTGGAGTGTCGGCGCTTCGCCACAGTCTATGGAAGTCTCGCCCTCTTTCGGGCCGTGAAGCCATGAACGACGCTACCGTCCCAATTCCACCCGCAACCCTACCATCACCGTCCGCGGTAATCCTGGCCGTACGCCGGCCGGGTGACGTGCCACCACATGGATATGGTTGGTCAGATTCTGGACGCTGGCGTACAGACGCGCCTCACTCGTCAGCGCGTACTCCCCTGAGACGCCGAGCACAAACGTGGTGTCCGTGGCGCGCGCCTCCACCAGGGCGCCCGTGCCTGACAATGTGCGCATACGCCCGACCACTGTCGCGTCCGCGCGGGCCCGCCAAGGGCCCACCTCGGCGTCCATCGCGGCCGACACCTGATGCCGTGGCACATACGGCAGCTCGAAACCGGACTGCACGCTGCCCCATGGGCCGTAGCTACTCTGGAACGAGTTGCGGAACCCGGTCTGTGTAAATGTGTAGGCCACACGCACAGGCAGCGACAACGTGCTGCGGGACACGATGAACCAGCGCGCGGAGGCTTCGAGTCCACGCACCTGCACCCGCCCACCATTAAAGAGGTCCCCGGCACCGGTACCGCCAGTGGACAAAGTGTCGCGCCCGAGAAGATTCGTGTAGTTGTTGTAGAAGCCCAGCACTTCGGCGTGGAGGGTGTCGCGCTCCACGCGCGCGCCGGCCTCGTAATTGATGCTCTCTTCCGCTCTGGTTTCTGCGGCAAGGCCCGGTCCCGGCGGAGCAAACCCTTTGTGGACGCCGGCAAACAGTGTCGCGCTTCTCATGCGGTACGACAGACCGACACCGGGAATCAGGACATTCACGGACGTGTCGAATCGCGCGGTCGCCGCACTGCGTCCGGGATCCGTACGCGCATAATCGGTGCGGCGCAAGTCAATCGCCTCGTAGCGAAGCCCCGGCGAGACCGTCCACGCGCCGGCGGTGATGGTGTCGGACACGAAGCCCGCCACCGCGGATGCCCCCACCACCTGATTGGCCTGGCTCCCCGGTGCGCCCGCGCGAGTGAGGACCAATCGTCCTCCCACCATCTGGAACGCATCGTCATTTTGAAAGCGATCTTCCTCGTCCTCGTGGTAGCGGAGGCCGACCTCAAGGGAGTGGCTCAGACTCCCTGTAGTCCAGCGCGCGCCCACGGTGGACTGCACGCCAGCCCCGTAATACGTGCGGTTGTTGTTGCGAATCAGGAGCGCGTCGGTGGCGCTCGCCGCGCCCGTGAGCACCGAGAATTGCTGCGGGAAGTTGGACGGAGCGGATAACACGGAAGCCAGACTCGCGCCCATCACGCTCTCGAGCTTGTACCACGCACGCGAGAAGTTGTTCCGGTAGGCCACAGTCGTGACATCCCATGTCCGGCGTGCGAAGAGATGGCGGACCTGATACTGCGCGTGTGTGGACGCAAACTTGTCGTTCTGCGAAGCCGCGTACCGCCGCCAGGGGTTGGCCGCGAAGTCGGCATCAGTCAGACCCAGATAGGTCTCCTGGCCATTCTGGGTTGTTCGACCGGCCTTGAACTCCAGCTCCTGATACTGCGAGTCTGTGGGCGTCGTGTTCACACGGAATTTGATCAGGTAGTCGGCCAGCGTCACACCCGTGTTGCCGCCACCATCGAGTTGCTTGAACCCGTCGGTCTGCAACTGAAATGTCTCTGCCAGCCAACCGACATTGCGGCCGGCGCTTCCAACGTTCGCCGAAATCCGGTGGGTGTTGTTGGCGCCGCTGGCCACATTGGCGCGCACGCGAAAGGCGGCCGGGATACTCGAGGACACGTAGTTGAGCACACCGCCGGTGGTGATCGGACCGGACTTGATCTGGCTGGACCCCTTGCGAACTTCGATGGACTCCATTCGGCCCGGCGTCGGCGCATAGTAGGCGGCCGGGGCCGAGTACGGCGCGGGCGCCACCAGGACGCCGTCCTCCATCATCGTGATCTTGCTGCTGCGATCCGTCCCAGTGCCGCGCATTCCGATGTTCGGCCGCAACCCGTAGCCGTCCTCCTCCTGAATATTGAGGCCCGGGATCTGACGCAGCATCGTGTGGATGTCGCCTGTGGCCACCTGCACTTTCTGAAGTTCTTGCTGATCCAGCACATGCGTGGACCCGGGAACGCGCGTGCGGGTGGACACGTCGCCCGCGACGTTGACGCGCTCATGCACGATCTCGGCAAGAAAGATCGACAGCGGAGCGAGCGGTGCACTCGTTACCGTCAGTCGCGTCTCGGACGGCGACAAACCAACCGCGCTCGTCGACAAGGTGTAGACACCAGCGAGCAGCCGATCAAACACGAATAGGCCGTTCTCATCGGTTCGCACCACGACCTCTGGCCCGATCGCCGGACGCAACGCCACCGTGGCATGGGTCACGCGCCTCCCACTGGCGGTCTGCACGACGCCCGCGACCGACGTCAGCGTTTGGGCGAGCGCCGGCCACGCCGGCAGTGAAAGGGCGACGAGGAGGGCGACGCGCACGAAACGGAGGCACATAGCTATAAGCCTATATAGGACTATTTTAGTCGGTCAATGAATCGACTGGACTTCGAGCCGCAGAGTTCTGGAAAGAGTCAGGCCACCGTGAACCATTCGTCGGCCAAGCATTGGAGTGGCGAGGTCGTACCGCGGTACGAGAACTCGTTGGTGCGCGAGTCATACCGGTAGTCCCTGCCCCACCGATCGGCCATCCGCCGAATCTGTCGAACCGCGTCCACCACGTAGTCGAGTTCCTCATCGGTGGTCGTCGGATGGGTCGAGAGCCGGACCCAACCCGGCTTGGATGACAGGTCTCCGGTGTCGATCCGATCGGTAATTTGCTTCGACTGGTCGCGACAGACATGGAGAAGGTAGTGGCCGTACGTTCCCGCGCAGGAACAGCCGCCGCGTGCCTGAATGCCGAATCGGTCGTTAAGGAGTCTCACCACGAGGTTGTAGTGCACCCGGTCAAGATAGAACGAGAAGATCCCCAGCCGTCGCTCGATGTTGTCTGCCAGGATCGTCAACCCGCAAATGGCTCTCAGTTTCCGGAACATCGCCGCGACGATTTCCCGTTCACGCCGCTCCATGGTGACCACGCCCATCGTGTCCTTAAGCGTGACCGCCAGCGCGCCCCGGATCGCTTGCAAAAACCCCGGAGTCCCACCGTCCTCACGAACCTCAATACTCGGACTGAATCGATGTTCTCCCCACGGGTTGGTCCATAGGACTGTCCCGCCACCCGGCTGGTCCGGGGTCTTCAGGCGATACAGATCAGCATCGAAAACCAGAATGCCGGACGCGCCCGGCCCACCCAGGAACTTGTGCGGGGACAGCGTCACAGCGTCCAGCCGTTCACTCGGGTCTGCCGGATGCATGTCGATCGTCACATACGGTGCCGACGCGGCAAAATCCACGAAGCACACTCCACCATGTTCATGCAGGAGGCGCGCCATGGCACGATATGGTGTTTCGATCCCGGTGACGTTTGAGCACGCCGTGAACGCGCCAATCTTGATCTTCCTGCTCTGATAGGTCAGCAACAGTGCGCGGAGGTCATCGAGGTCAACGAGCCCCTCGCTTGTGGCCGCGATCACCACGACGTCCGCGAGCGCTTCCAGCCACGTGGTGTGGTTGGAATGATGCTCCATGTGGGTGACGAACACGATCGGCCTCAGCTCAGCCGGCAACTCGCGGGAAGCCTTCAGAGCGTCCGGCACTTTCAGCCCGAGGATGCGCTGAAGCTTATGCAGGGCCGAGGTCATGCCAAAACCGGCGAACAGCAGGACATCGCCAGGTCCAGCATTCACATGCGCCTTGATGATTTGACGGGCACGGTCGTACGCGAGGGACATGGAGGCCCCGGTCACATTCGACTCCGAGTGAGTGTTCCCGACAAACGGCCCCACGTCCTCGAGCATCCTGCGCTCGATCGGCGCGTACAGACGTCCGCTGGCCGTCCAGTCGGCATAGATGATCTCGGCCTGACCGTACGGTGTCGCGAACGCGTGGTGATGGCCGACGGTATTGCGACGAACGTGCTCGAAGTGTGATTCCAGATCGCTCATGTGACGGTTCTCTCGAAGTTATGGCCACGTCTTAAACGGCGGTTTGCGGCAAGCCGTCGTCATGGCATGTGTTGACTGACACCGCCTGCCGCCGGCAGGTAACACTCCCGCACGTAGTCGGTCACCATGCGGTCGGCGCTGAAACGCCACGCCAGTGTCTGAGTGGCGTGCTTCATGCGCCCCACCCACCGGCGCGGCACCTGGCTGCCATCGACGTCGTAGAACAGGGGGACAACCTGACGTTCCAGCACGTCGTACAGCGAGTCGGCGTCACGGCGCCATTGCACCGACCAGTGGGCGTGCACCTCGCGGGAGCCAATCGCGAAGCCATTCTCGCCGTCGTAGGCTTCAGCCCACCACCCGTCGAGCACGGAACAGTTGAGCCCGCCGTTGAGCGCAACCTTCATCCCGCTCGTGCCGCACGCCTCCTGCGGTCGCGCGGGCGTGTTGAGCCACAGGTCCACGCCACTGACGAGGTGCCTGGCGACATTCACGTCGTAGTCTTCGATGAAGACGATCCGGCCTGCGAACCTCGGATCCCGAGTCAGCCTGACAATTTGCTGGATCAGTTCCTTGCCGCCGTCGTCGCGCGGATGCGCCTTGCCCGCGAAAATGAACTGGACCGGCTGGCCTTGGTCCCCACACAGACGCGCCAGGCGGTCCACGTCCGTCAGCAGCAGCGTCGCCCGTTTGTACGACGCAAACCGCCGCGCGAAACCCACCGTGAGCGCCGAAGGATCCAGACCGTCTGAGGCGCCGGTCCGGCGCCGAACAAATTCAATGAGCGCGTGGCGGAGCCTGACGTGCGCCTCCCACAATTCACCATCGTCCACCTTCGCGATCGGCGCCCACGTTGATGGCTGATCGTGCCGGCTCGCCCAATCCTGGGCCAGGAACCGGTCGAGTATCCGCTTCATGGAAGGGGCGAGCCACGACAACACATGCACGCCGTTGGTCACGTGGCCGATGGGGATCTCCTGCTCCGGACGGCCGGGCCACAGAGACTGCCACATCTGCCTGGCCACGTGACCGTGCAAGGCGGAGACGCCGTTGCATTGGCGGGCTTTGAGCGCGAGCACCGTCAGGCAGTAGCGCTCGTTCGCATCGGCGGGAGTGACGCGGCCGAGTGCGAGGAATCCAGGCACGTCAAGTCCGATCCCCGAACGGAGCCATCCCAATTCGCGTTCGATGAGTTCCGGTGCAAACCGATCGTGGCCCGCCGCCACGGGCGTGTGGGTCGTGAACACCGTCTGGATTGCCGTCTGTCGGAAGGCGGAGGTGAACGGTACGCCATCGTCCTCCATACGTTCCCGCGTGCGTTCCAGGAGTGCGAAGGCGCTGTGGCCTTCGTTCAGATGCAAGACTCCCGGGTGAATCCCGAGCGCGCGGAGTGCGCGGAGTCCCCCGATGCCCAGCAGGATCTCCTGCCGGATTCTCGTCAGTTCATCACCGCCGTAGAGTGTCGAACTGAGTTCCCGGAGATGCGCATCTGTGTTGGCCGGTACATTCGAATCGAGCAAGAGAAGCCGGGCGCGGCCCACGTGCGCCAGCCAGACACCGGCGTGTAACACGCCACCTCCGCACGGCACCTGAATCGACAGATCGGTACCGTCGGCCGCAGCCGCTCGCACCAACGGGAGATGCTGTCTGAGGACACCACCGAAGTCCTCGTGCTGCCTGCCCGCGTCGTCGAGTCGCTGGGTGAAATACCCGTTCGCGTAGTACAACCCCACTCCGACGACCGGCACACCCAGATCTGAGGCGCTCTTGAGGAAGTCGCCGGCCAACACGCCCAGGCCGCCCGAGTACAGGGGCAGGGATTCATGGAGCGCGAACTCGGCCGAAAAATAGGCGACCGGCTCGGTGCGCAACGTCGGCGCATGCGCGTCGCACCATGTGTCGGCCAGCAGGTACTCCTGAAGCCGGCGGCACTGAAAGTGCAGGCGGGCCTCAAGGGCGCGATCGCGCACACGTTGACGCAAATCCTCGTCGCTCAGCTGCTGCAACATGCCGAGCGGGTTGTGATAAGTGTCCCGCCACAAGAGCGGATCGATGTCGCGAAACAACTCAATCACATCCGGCTGCCATGTCCACCAGAGATTGAGCGCCAGGTCGCGAATGCGTTGACGCAGGGGATCCACACTCACCTCCCGGCTCGGTTTGTGACGCCGCCAGGAAACGCGCGGTCGAGACCGCGGATCGTGGCGATCATTGACGCCGCCCGTCGCGCCAACTCGTGTGCAGCCTCGCGCGGGTCGGTCCCAGGACTGCCATTGAGCTGTACAGCCACTTGAGCGACGCCCTGCACGTCTGGCTCGAGTTCACCTCGCAGATAGTGCGCCAGCAGGGCGAGCACCGCCAGCCGCTCCGCCTGGAGCGACTGGCCGACCAAAGCCCCGATCTCTGGGCCCAGGCTCTGGAGGCTGCGGCCGAACCGCCCCATCTCGTCTTCGCTAGTGGGTTCGATCGCTCCCCTCCAGTGCCCGTGCTCCAGCAGGGCGAGTCGCGAGCGCATCTGCCTCAGCGGCCACAGGACGAGCCTGTCGAGCGCCGCATTGACGCCGACGATGAGGGCCACCAATAACACGACGCCGTACGCGAAGTGTCCCCTCACGCTGTTCCAAGCGACGATCTCCGGGATGGTGTCGGGCTTCACTGGACCTGTCGGTGCCGCCGTGTCTGCGACGCCTCCGTGGATCGCGTGGGACGCCATGACTGCGGCAAGTTCGTGGCGGTAGTCCACCCAGACCATCAGGGCGGTCAGCGCGATCGTCAGTGGCACGACCGCGAGGTTGAACTTGAGTCGAAGCCCCATGTCACGCTCCTGCCACGTACAGCTAGAACCGGTACCCGAAACCGATCGTCATGACACCGACCGTGTAACTGGTGCCGTTCGCGATGACCACAAGCACGCGCGCATCCGGGCGCACAAAGAAGCGAGGCGACAACTCCAGCCTGACCCCTGCGCCCAGGCTGATGGCGGGATCGGAAAACGATTGCATGCCCCATCGGCCGTTGCCGGGGTTTGTCATCTGGCCCAACCGGTTGGAATAGAAGGCGGGCATATGGCTCGAAGAGAACATCGACGATCCGCTGGTCTGTCCCATCATCCCGAAGCCGCCCATGCCGGCAATGGACGTGCGTCCGAAGTATCGTTCGTCATCCATATCAAACGACGCGCCGTACAGCCCACCACCCACGGCCAGGTAGGGCACGGTCTTCCCGCCGCCAGGCAGGAGGTTCACCAGCAGGGAGACCGTTCCGGACATCCCTCCGGCACTTGCCCCACGACCCAGGTGTGCCCCTTCGGCTTCCAGCACAAGCCGGTCGGTCAAGTCGAATGTCAATTGCAGCCCTGCGGCAGCGCCGTTCCCTCGCGATGCAGCGGACAGACCTCCGCTGACCGCAATCGACACCGGCGATGTGGACGAGGAAGGAGGTGGAGCGACCTGGGCAGACACCGGCCCGGCAGAGAGTACTAGGGTAACGAGGAAGGCGAAGACGGTTATGAGGCGCAACATGATTGAACGACCTTTCGTGGTTGTGATGGAGACACTGCAGCCAGCCGACCATCTTTCAGGGTCACGACCCGGTCGGCATGCGAGGCGATCCCGACGTCATGCGTCACCATGACGATCGTCAGACCGCTGCCCTGAAGCTCTTTGAACAACGCGATGATGGACTCCCCCGTCGCGCTGTCGAGGCAGCCCGTCGGCTCGTCCGCGAGCAGCAGCGGCGGACGGTTGACGACAGCCCTCGCAATGGCGACGCGTTGTTGCTCTCCGCCCGACAGATCGCGCGGCAAGCGCGTGGCCTTGTCGCTCAAACCCACTCGGTTCAACGTCTCCACGGCTCGCGTTCGCTGTGCGATGCCCGCCATGCGGGCGGCCGCCAGTGGGAGCATCACGTTCTCGATCGCCGTCAGGTAGGGCACGAGAAACAGACTCTGAAACACGAACCCCAGGTATTCACGGCGAAAGTCGGCGAGGCGTTCGGCGTGCAGCCCGTACACGTCGATGTCGTCGACACGCACCGATCCACTCGATGGAGGTGTCATCGCGCCGAGAATGCTCAGAAGCGTGCTCTTGCCCGATCCACTCGGACCCATCAGTGCCACGAACTCACCCTCCTCGATGGCGACGTCGACGCCATCAAGCGCGGCGACCGGTGCGGTCGCTCCGTTGTAGACCTTCGTGATGTGCCGTAGTTCAACCAGAGCCATGGAATCTCCTAAATGTGTCGCAGGGCCTGCGAGGGATCCATCCGCGCCGCTCGCAGCGCGGGGTATGTGCCCCCGCCGGTGCCGAGCAGGACGGCGAGCGCGATGGCGACGATCAGCAGGCCGAGGTCCGCAGGAGGAGAGGTTGTGAGGTCGGCCAGTACCGGCCCGAGCGCGCGCGCGGCCGCAGTGCCGGTCAACCATCCCAGCAGACCGCCAACCACTGTGACGCCGAGTGCCTCGAGCAGAATCACACGGGCGACCTGTGTGCGACGAAACCCGACCGCTCTGAGAATACCGATCTCCTGCGTCCGCTCAGTGACCGACGCCATCATCGTCGTCAACACGACGAGGCCGCCGACCAGCAACACCACCAGAGACACCACATAGGCAAACCGCGTGAACTGCAATACCGCCCGCTCGCGCGCCGCCACAGCCTGACGAATCGGCGCCACACGGGCATGCGGCAGGACGACGCCGATTTGCGCGACGATGTCCTCGATCGGGCACTCGCGACACAGGGCGCTGACGTCGATGAAGCTCACCGCATCTGGCAGGCCGAGGCGACTCTGCACCAGACCGAGATCGGCAAACACTGATTGATCGTCGACCGCGCCGGTCGGGCCGATCACGGCGGTCACGCGTCGCGGACGACCGCCGAGCGACAGCGTGTCACCCGTCCGTTTTTGCAGGATCCGACTCACGTCTGCGCCAAGCATGACGTCATCGCTTGTGGTCGAGAACTGGCCGTCCAGGGTCCACCAACCCCTGACACGGCGTTCCTGGCGAAAGTCGACGCCCACCAGGATCACGCGCGTCCCGTCGATCTCGACCGTCCCCACAAGTTTTGGTGCGACGGTGCTGATATTGCGTGAACTCGGAATGGTGCGGATGCGCCCGGCGTCATCCGATGACAACACTCGTGAATCGACCGCAATGTCGCCGACATCGAGGCCACCGTACGCGAGGCTGATCGATTGCGATCTCGGCGTCACGATGATGTTGGCGCCGAAGCGGTCAAGTTCATCGCTCACAGCGGCCCGCATCGCCGTCGAGAGCGAGACCAGGGCGATGACGGTCCCGACACCCAGCGTCACGGCGACGAGCAGGAATGCAAAGCGGCCTTTGCGACGGTTGAGACTGGCGAAGGCAATATGTCGGAGTTGCATGGCGGCCTCAGAAATAGAGAGCCCCCGCCTGCAGCGCGGCAGCGGTCAGCACCACTTGCCCGCCCTGGACGGTTCGGTCGAGCGGCACTGGGTTACAGCCGCCATGAAGGACGTTGATGTCCACCGATCGGAAGACCTGGCCACAGTTGTTGCAGACCATCGTGTCGCCGGCCTGCCGGTAGCCCTTTCGCGCGCGATAACAGACATCGCACGTGTCGAAGGCGGCGCGAATCACGCCGTCGGCACTCTTGAGCACAAAAAACTTCAGCGTCTGATTTGCGGCGTTGGTATAGGTGAAGAACCTCGCCTGCCCATCGTCGAACTGGGCGGCGTCCAACCGCACATCGGCACCGGCGACGACCGCTGTCGCGGCCGCACCGGCCTCGGGCCGACGGGTCGTCGTGACGAAGAATATGGCTGTCAATAGAAGGCCTCCCGCAACGACGGTCACTGCGGTGCCAAGGCTCATGGTGCGGTGCGCCGGCTCCGGCTTGAACTGATCGCGCCGCGTTCGTTTGTCATCGTGAGACTTATGTGTGCTCATGGCGTCCTCACTCTCTCTCGGTGTCCTTCTGTCTCTTACCTCGTTACCTCGCGACGAGCGTCAGTTTTTTCTCAGCCACAACAGCGTTCTCGACTTTGACTGAGACCGTGACGTACCACGTGCCGGCCATCATCACCTGGCCCCGGCCGGCATATTTCCCTTCGTCGGCGGCATTGCCCTCGGCCGGCCTGAGCACCATGGTCTGCCGCATCTCGGGCATCCCCATCTCGGTCATGGCGGGCATCACCAGGAGCAACGAGACATCGGCGCCGACCAGCGGCTTGGCATCAACCTGCACGGTGACTTCGAAGTCGTTGTCTCCGGTGACTGGCGGACTTGGCCGGGTCGCGAGGGTCACCGTCACTTGCGGCGAATTGGACATCGACTGCGGGGTGGCGAGCGCCGGAACCTCGAACACAGCAGCGGCTGTCAACGCCGCTCCGAGTCCCAAGGCGAGGAGGTGATTCGTTCGTGTCATGTCTGGACTCCTTTGTCTGTTCTGCTCCGTAACTCGTTCCTGATTCCTGACGATCGGCGAATTGACCCGCTGCCAGATGGCGTCGAACATGCCAGGCGGCAGGCTGGTTTTCAGCTCGAACGTGAATGAGCGCGTGTCGCCGGATCCGCCTTCGTACGCGAGCACCTGGAGTCGATACCGGTCCAGCGTCAACACGCCGTAGACATCGCGAAAACGCCAGAACCGCGCCTGCCCTTCCTGCTCGGTGACGTAGGCGAGCCCCGTGTCGTAGAGCAGGAGCGTCCCGTCGCTGCCCTTGCGCGCACTCGCGTTCTTGACGGCGACACGGAACAGCGCGGTCGCCGGCAGTGGCGGCATGACCGCCGTCACGAGCGGTCGATCAAGGCGCTCCAGCAGGAACGCGACCACCGACTCCGGAATCGAGCCCGGCACCTCAAAGGCGTACGACCGGTCCGCGCCGAACCGGAGGCGGCCTTGATCTTCGTAGGTCTCGATCGTGACGCGGGTCGGTGAGAGTATGCGTATCTGTTTCAACGCCTCGTAGTCCCAGTGACGCGCCTTTGTGCGATCCGGCGTGCGGAAGTCGATGCCTCCGTCCCCGATCACCAGCGTGCCGGCAGTGCCTCCCAAGAAACGGTCCTGACGAGCGGTCAGCTCAAAGGGCGGCTGTGCGTCAGCCGCGGCGGGAACGGACGCGAACGCGACGACAACAGCGATGCAGGCGAGCGTGAGTGAATGCCGAAACATGTCAGGACTCCTGTGGTTGCGGGGATGCGGCCGGCGCGGCCGCCAACGAGGGCCGGATTTCACTCCGCCATTTCCAAATCGTGAAGATCACCGGATAGATGAGCAGTTCCAGAAGGAAGGACGAGATGACGCCGCCCACCATGGGTGCGGCAATCCGCTTCATGGTGTCGGCCCCGGCGCCGTGACTCCACATGATGGGCAGCAGGCCCAGCAGAATCGCGAGTACGGTCATCATCTTCGGCCGGATGCGCTTGACGGCCCCTTCCTCGACGGCCTCCTGAAGATCAGCCATGGAATGCATCCGGCCGGCACTCTTGGCCTTGTCGTACGCCTGGTCGAGATAGAGCAACATGATCACGCCCGTCTCCGCATCCACACCCGCGAGCGCGATGATGCCGACCCAGACGGCCACGCTCAAGTTGTAGTCGAGCAGGTAGACGAGCCAGAACGCCCCGATCAGCGAGAACGGCACCGCGAGCAGGACGATGGCAATCTTGGTGAGATTCCGCAGATTGAAATACAGCAGGATGATGACAATCAGCAGGGTGAGCGGAATCACGACCTTCAGCCGCTTCGCCGCACGCACCATGTACTCGTACTGGCCGCTCCACTCCAGCGTGTACCCCTCGGGCAGGGTGACCATCTCGCCGACGACTCGCTTGGCCTCCTCGACGTAGCCACCGATATCCCGGCCGGCGACATCCACATACACGTAGCCCAGCAGCTGCGCCTGCTCCGTGCGGATGACGGTGGGGCCGGTGCTCGTGAAGATGTCCGCCACCTGCTCGATGGGAATCTGCGCGCCCCCGGGCGTCGAGATGAGCGTACGCCGAAGTGTATTGATGTCACTGCGATAGTGCCGTTGATATCGGACGTTGACCGGGTACCGCTCACGTCCTTCGATGGTGGTGGTGATGTTGGCGCCGCCAATCGCGGACTCAATCACCATCTCGACGTCCTGGATGGTCAGCCCATACCGGGCGATTGCCTCACGCTTGATGGTGAAGTCGATGTAGTACCCGCCCGTGACGCGCTCAGCAAAGGCGTTACGCGTGCCCCGCACGCTGCTGATGGCCGACTCCACCTGCGCGGCGATGTCGTTGATCACATCCAGCGACGGGCCGAACACCTTGACGCCCACCGGCGTCCGAATCCCGGTCGACAACATGTCCACCCGCGCCTTGATTGGCATCGTCCAGGCATTGGCCACACCGGGCAGCCGTACCAACTCGTCGAGTTCGGCGATCAGGCGCTCCGATGTCATGCCCGGGCGCCACTCGGACTCAGGCTTCAGGTTGATCACGGTCTCGATCATCTCGAGCGGTGCGGGGTCGGTGGCCGTGTTGGCGCGGCCGGCTTTGCCGAACACCGACGCCACTTCCGGCACCTGCTTGATGATCTTGTCCTGCACCGCCAGCACCTGCTGGGCGGTCTGTACCGAAGCGCCGGGCAGCGTGATCGGCATGTAGAGCAGGCTGCCCTCATACAGCGGCGGCATGAACTCTGACCCGAGTTTCAGAAACACCGGCACGGTGCTGAGCATCGCGACGAGCGCGGCAACGAGCGTGATCGTACGGTGTCGCAACACGAACCGTACGAAGGGGTGATAGGCGCGAATGAGGAGCCGATTGACGGGGTTCTTTTCTTCAGGCGCGATCTTTCCGCGGATGAAGATCACCATCAGATACGGCACGATGAGCACGGACACCAGCGCCGCAAAGCCCATGGCAAAGGTCTTGGTGAACGCCAGCGGATGAAAGAGCCGGCCCTCCTGTGACTCGAGGGTGAAGATCGGCAGGAACGAGACGGTGATGATCAGGAGGGAGAAGAACAGCGGCCGTCCCACCTCCTGTGCGGCCTCGGTGAGAATCTCGAGGCGGCTCCTGGCCGCTGTCCCGGGCGGCCGGGCGGCCTCGTGTTCCAGGTGCTTGTGCGCATTCTCGATCATGATGATCGACGCATCCACCATCGCACCGATGGCAATCGCGATACCGGCGAGGCTCATGATGTTCGAGCCCAGGCCGATGTACCTCATCGCCACGAACGACAGCAGAATGGCCAGCGGCAGCGTGAGGATTGCCACAAAGGCGCTTCGCAGATGCCAGAGGAACACCACGCACACCAGCGAGACGATGATCATTTCTTCAATGAGCTTCTCGGTCAGGTTGTCGATCGACCGTTCAATGAGTTCTGATCGATCGTACGTGGTGACGAACTCCACGCCCTCGGGCAAGGCGGGCTGAATCTTCTCCGTGACGGCCCGTTTGATCTCCTCTATGACGCCGTACGTGTCCACGCCGTAGCGGATGACCACGATGCCGCCGGCCACGTCGCCTTCCCCGTTCAGCTCCGCCACGCCGCGGCGCATGTCAGGCCCCAGATGCACGCGCGCCACGTCTTTGACCAGAATCGGGGTGCCGTCCGGCTGCGTCCCAAGACTGACCAGCTCGATGTCGCTGACCGACTGGATATACCCACGGCCGCGGACCATATACTCGCGGCCGGTCCACTCCACGACGCGCCCGCCGACATCGTTGTTGCTCGCGCGTACCCGTTGCGCGAGCATGTCAATGGAGATGTTGTAGGACAGCAGCGCGTTGGGATCGACCTCGATCTGATACTGCTTGACATACCCGCCGACCGGAGCGACTTCGGCAACACCGGTCACACTCCGCAGCCAATACTGGACGTACCAGTCGTTCAGCGTTCGCAACTGCGACAGGTCGTGCTTGCCAGTCCGGTCCACCAGCGCGTACTCGAAGCCCCAGCCCACGCCGGTGGCGTCCGGCCCGAGCACCGGCTGCACTCCAGTTGGCAACCGCCCCTGCAGGCCGTTCAGGTACTCGAGCACGCGACTCCGGGCCCAATACGGGTCGGTCCCGTCCTCGAAAATGACGTAGACGAACGAGACGTCGAAATACGAGAACCCGCGAACGACTTTGACGTTCGGCGCGGAGATAAGAGCGGTGACGATCGGGTAGGTCACCTGGTCTTCGACCAGCGTGGGGCTGCGACCTTCCCAGTTGGCGGTGATGATCACCTGTACGTCGGACAGGTCGGGAATCGCGTCGATGGGTGTGGCGCGAATCGCCCACACGCCGCCGCCGACAATGGCGACGACGAGCATGACGACGATGAACCCGTTGCGGGCGCTGAAAGCGATGAGTTTCTCAATCACGGTCGGTCTCCTTGCCGCCTACTGCGCCACAATGGCCAGGCGCTTGCTCCCCGCGCGCTGGCCGGACCGGTTGACCACGACCGTCACGTCCCAGCGGCCTGCCATGAGCACCTGTCCTACACCGCGGTAGCTCCCGTCGCCCGCGTGCGTCAGCGTCGCCGCGCTTCGCATGGCCGGCATCCCCATCGAGGGCATCGCCGGCATGAGGAAGACCACCTCCACCACCGCATCAGTGACCGGCTGGCCCTTTCCGTCTTTCACGATCACATCGAGATCGTTGTTGCCCACCCGCGCTGGGTCTGGCTGGCTGCGGAACACGATGTCCAGGCGCGGCGCGGCCGGTGTCGCTGGTTTAGCTGGCGTGGAGGGCGCGCCTGGCATGTCCATGCCTTCGTGGCCGCCGGACGTGGCGGGCGCCGACACCGGCGATTCCATCCCGGGCATCCCCGCCATCGCCTGCATCGCCGCCTGCAGGTTGGTCTCCGAATCGATCAGGAATTGTGCGGAGGTCACGACGCGGTCGCCCTGTTTGAGGCCTGCGAGAACCGGGTAAAACGCATCCACCGGTTCACCAACGTCGATCGGTCGTGGCTCAAAGTAACCGTCCGCGAGCGCCAGAATGGTGTAGCGCTTATTCCCGTCGTCAAGGACGGCTTCTTTCGGAACGGCAAGCTGGCGGCCGGCCCCGGTACGGATGAGGACGGTGACGTAGGATTCCGGTTTGAATTCCAGACCGGGATTCGGGAATTCGATGCGCACCTTGACGCGGCGGGTCATCGGGTCCACTTCGGGATAAATGAACGTGATTCGGCCCGTCAGCGCCCGGCCGGCCCGGGTGTAGGGAAACTGAATCTCCGCCTCCTGGCCGAGCTTCACCAGCGGCACCTCGTATTCGAAGATCTGACCGAGCACCCAGATCGTCGACAGATTCGCGATCTTGAACGTGCTCATTTCGGGGGACACGTACTGTCCCGGGAAGGCGTTGCGCTCGAGCACCGTGCCATCAAACGGCGAGTAGAGCGTCATCGTCCTGCGAGGCTCGCGAGTGCGTTCCAGTTCGGCGATCTGCGCGTCGCTGATGTCCCACAGCCGCAACCGCTCGCGCGTCGCGGCCAGCAACGACCCCGCGCCCTCACGGGTTTCGGCGACTCGGCTGCCGCCCAGTTGCGCCTGCGCCCTGAGCGCGAGCAGATACTCCTTCTGGGTGGCAACCAGGTCGGGGCTGTAGATGCTGAACAGCGCCTGACCGCGGCGGACGGCCTTGCCGACAAAGTCCACCGACACGGATTCCACCCAGCCGGCGATCTTCGGGTGGATTTCGACGACGCGGGTCTCGTCGTACGCCAGCACACCGACGGTGCGAATCGTCGTCTCAAGGGCCTGGTGTGTCACCTCGGCTGTCCGCACACCAATCAGTTGCTGACGGGCGGCGGAAATGAATACGGCCGTCTCCGATGGCGGGTCTGGTGGCACCGCCGCCATGGTGTCGTGCCCGGCAGCTGCGGGAGCCGTACCCGCCGGCGGCGCGGACCACCCAGGCCAGAAGCGGAGTGCGGCGAACGTCAAGCCGACGCCGGCCGCCAGCGCCAGTACCGCCACGATGGCATAAGGCCCTGCCGGTCTGCGGCGCTCGGCCGCCTTCCAGTCCTGGCGCGCCGACTCGGCCGGCGTGGGAGGTGGCTGCAAATGATCGTCATGAGTCATCGTGATGTCCTCGTCTGGCGGGCGCTACCGAATGAACTCGGTGCCCAGGAGTGGTTCAAGTCGCGCCAGCGCCTGGCGGTAGCGCGCCTGCTGTTCTTCGAAACTGATCTCGTAATTGAGTACGGTGATGAAGTTGGCGAGCAACGTCAGGAAGTCCACGTTCCCCACCTCGTAGGCGGCCACTGACGACTCCAGCGCCAAACGGGCCTGCGGCAGCACGCTGTCGCCGTACAGGTCCATCAGCCGTTGGCTGGTCGTCATCGCGGCGTACTCCTGCGTGACGCGGGCCGTGACGTCTGACACCGTGCTCTCACGCATTCGGTTGGCGCCTTCCAGCGCGGCCGCCGCTTCGGCGACCATCGGCTGTTGTTTGCGACGCCAGAAGATCGGCACCTTCACCATGAAATCAACGCCGTACATCCACGGCATGCCGCCGACGAATTTTTGCGTGGTGACGTTGATGCCGAAATCAGGCAGGCGTTCCTTTCGCGCCAGCGCGAGAGCCTGTTGTCCTCTGGTGATCTGCTGTTCATCGCGCTTGATCGCGGGGTAGCGATCGGTCGCCTGCGCCCGGGCCGCATCCACGACGCGATCGACCGGCCGGATGGTGATCGGATCCCGGACCGAAATGGGCGTATCCTGCGGCCGATAGAGCAGCCGATTGATGTCGGCGCGCAGCATGACGCCATCACGTTCCAGCGACGCCAGGCGTTCGAGAAGAATCGACAATTCCAGTTGCGCCCGCAGCACATCCGGCTGCGAGGCCTTGCCGACCGAGAATCTCGCTTCCGCGATCCCTCGAAACTGCTCAAGCGCGGTTCGGTTGCGCTGGACAATCGCTAGGGTGCTGTCGATCAGCAGGTACTCAAAATACGCCGCCTTCAAATCAGCGATGAGTCGCAGCCGGGTGTCCTCGTACGACCAGCGCGCCATGTCCGCTTCGGTGGCGGCAACTCGTGTACGGAGAGCAAGCTTCCCGGGATAGGGCAACTCCTGTGTGACGCCCACCTGCCGGAATGCGCCGGGGGTGGATGACGATGGGAAAAACGGTGGCCGCAGCAAGCCACTCATGTACCCGGCGCTGACGGTAGGGTCGGGCGGTGCGCCGGCCGGGGCAATGCGCGCCACGCGCATGTCGACTTCGCGTCGCGCGGCGGCCAACTCGGGATTGCGTTGCTCGAGTTCGGCGACCATCGCGGCGAGCACGCCCAACTCCGATCGGGGCGATGCGACAGGCCGCTCCTGCCCAGCGGCCGGCACCGCCATCGTCAACGACATCAACACAAAGACACACCTGAACATGGAATCCTCTTTCTTCGGGAACAGCGCGGCCACACACCAGCCATCGGGCTGACATGGATCACACGGTCACAACACACCGGCACCAGGCTTATGTCGCCTGGACGGCTGCGGGCCGGATGGTGTGCGCCGGATCAGATGAGGAGGATGGACAGGAGCAGGGAGAGATCGGCTCGGTAATAGCCGTGAGGCGGTGCGTGCATGCGCAGAACAGCCGATGACACGGCGTCAGCGTCCATTGGAACCACGAGGAACGGAGCGGCCTGCACCAACGCCCCCTGCTCATGCGTCAACGTCTGACGACCCGACGTCGTTGCCGTCGACGCGGGGGGCTCGACTGGCCCGGCGTGGCAACAGCACGGGGCGACGAGAGCCGACGTCCCGCACGGATGCCCCTCTCGTTCACACTCCTGATGCGCGGTTGCGGTATCGGCCGCCGCCAGCCCGCTCGGAACAACGAGCGAGACGAGCAAGACAAGCGCCGAAAACCGGCCACGTGTGGACAAGAGGAAACGCATCGGCCTCATGTGGTGCAGGTTCTGTGCCGTGTCTATTCGTGCCGATGTATGAGAAGAACGATCGCTCTCACGCCCTCGATACCGGAGGCGTCGCGGAATTTTTCTCAGCGGTGTTGAATTGTCAACAAAGGTCGCGCGCATTGTTAATCTTTGTTAATTATCGATTGCTGGGATGTGACTGGTGCGAACGTCATCTGCAGCGAGTGTTAGTGTACGAACTCGTTGGAGGTGGCTCATGGTGAAAGATCCTGTCTGCGACATGCAGGTGAATGAGGCGACGGCGGCAGCGACGGTGACCCACAGAAGCAAGACCTATTACTTCTGCAGCCCGGCGTGCAAGGCCGCGTTCGAGAAGAACCCGGAGAAGTACGCGTCGCGGTGACTATTCGGCAGCAGCGTGCGCGATGTGAAGCAGGGGCAAGTGGATCGAGAACGTGCTCCCTTTGCCAGCTTGGCTGTCCACCTCGATACGCCCTCCATGGGCTTCCATGGCTAACTTGCAGAAAGCAAGTCCGAGTCCGACGCCAGCTTTCACTCCGTGATCCCGGGCGCCAACCTGCTGGAACTTCTCGAAGATCCGACCGTGGTGTTCTTCCGAAATTCCAGGGCCGTGGTCCTCGAGTGCGACAACCACTTCACCCCGTTGAGGGTCGCGACAGGCGCTCACGAGGATGGACTGATGGGAGGGGCTGAACTTGATCGCATTGGTCAAGAGATTCCCCAGTACTCGCTGCAGAATCTCCCGATCCGCCACGACTTCAATGGGAAGGTCGATGAGGTGACAGTCGACGTCGACCTCAGCCTGTGACAGTTGCAGCGCTGCGTCGTCGATGACCTGGCGGGCCAACTCCCCGATATCCAGCGGACCGAGATTGAGCGCCAACTGGCCGGACTCCATCCTGCTGATATCGAGTAGATTCTGGACCATCCGCCCGAGGCGGTCTCCCCCGTTACGAACATGCGCCAGCCACTTCTGGCGGTTCTCATCGGTTGCGTCGCCTTGCGCCAGCTCCACAAAGCCGACCACTTCCGTCAAGGGACCGCGCATGTCGTGCACGATCATGTGCGTCAGATTTTCACGCTGCGCTTCCAGGTTTTGGAGATGCCGATACGCGACCTCCAGTTCGTGGGCATGGCTCGCAAGTTTCGCGTTGATCGACTCAAGATTGGCGCTATGTTTTCGGAACAGCCCTTCGACCAACAGGGCTGCCCCTGACACCACGACCGCGGCCATTGCGAGATTGGCGGAGTGAAAGACGCCCATCGACGAGGACATGAGCCAAAGATGATTCACGCCCTGCCACAGCAGGAGTATGAACGCCGCTGCTACGAGAATGACTGCGCTTGTGCGGTTCAGGCTCACGTCGGTCCACCCCTTCTGTGCTTCGGCCGGCCTGCCCGTGGCAGGTGCCACGCGGCCACCTGCGGCGACCCGTTATCTGCCCTGGTCACGGTGAGCGTTCTTCATTACCTTGTCCATACTCTTCAGCATCGCTTGGTACGCCTTGCCCATCTGTTGGAAGTCCCGACCGGCCTGCTGGATCCTCTTCATCGCGCCGGCATCGCGCATGAGCGTCTCTGCCTTCGCCATCTGGTGCAGCGATTCCTGGAATTGGCGCATCTGGTCCAGCATCCCCTGCATCGACGCCACGAGCGGGCCGCCCGATTGGCCGGCCATTGCTTCATGCGACGTCCTGAAATCGCGCATCGCAGTTGTCAGGTCGGCCATCATCGTGCCGAGGTCCTGCATCAACTTGTCGGTCGGCGTCATCGCGGGTTGCATGCTGCCGTGCTGCATGCCGCCCATTCCTTGGTGCCCCTGAACCGCCCCAGGGCCAGGTTCCGCAGCGACGCGATAGGTGGCAGGAACGATCAGAATGAAGCCAACGACTACCCACAACGAGACTTTCACATAAGAACGCATACAACTCTCCTTCGTAACGGTTGACAACAACAATGGGCGTGGCGCGCCCGCTTAGAAACTCACGTGAAATAGGACAATGCCTCGGTCCTCCCGCCGGCTCTGCCTCAGCTGATACTCGAAGCCCAGCTTCACATTCGGCTGGACGAGGAACTGCACGCCCGGCGTAAACGCGAAGGTGTTCACACGGAACAGCGGCTCGTCAGCCTCCTCAGCCTCCTGCAACTCGAACATGGCCGGCAATTTCTGCCTGACCCCATCGAACCGCAACAACACCACCGTTCGATCCGTCAGGTGGAGGTCCGCTTCCACGAATCCGCCGGTGAACGAGCGGCGCTCGCCTGTGCCGAGTGGATTGTCATCGCGCGCATACAGCACCGTGGCGGACATCGTGACCGTCGACAGGTTCACAAAGGCGTCAGCACCGACACGGACGAACGTGTTCGACACGCCGTCGGGTGCTGAGCCCGCGCGCGACCGGCCGAGGTAGGCGTATCCGCCGATGAAATGCTCCCCGATTTCCTGGCCGACCCTGGCGTAGACGTCTTTGAAGCTGTTGTTATCGAACGTCTCGGTGGCTTCGTTCACAGCCAGACCAGACCCATTGGCGACGCCGGCCCAGATCTTCGTCCCGCGCTCTGACTGCCCAAACAGCTGGACTCCCAGTTGCGGCCGGTTGAGGTTGAACGTGTTGGGACCCAACTCCCGATCGTAGGCGAGATATTCGAACGAGGACAGACGCTCGATCTCGGGCGAGAACGACAACGGCAGCTCCGCCTGGCCAACGGTGACGTTGAGCCAATTGGATCCGAACAGGTTGTTGAACCGGAGCCATCCGGCGTACAGCTCACCCGGCTCGCCTTCTTCAGCTAGATGGTGATGCAGGTAGTACGAAACACGCGACGTGAACGTGCCGCCGCTCTGCAACTGGAGCTCCTCGAACTGGAAATCGGTCTTGATGTCGCCCTTCGGGTTCAGGACGCCATGGAGCTTGGCCTGGATGCTGAACGGAATCTCTTCGGGAATGAACGACCAGAAGTCCGCGCCCTCCTGCGCGGCGGCGCCTCCAGTGGCGGGATCGTGGCTGGCCACAGGGGAGGAATTCTTCTTCAGCAGTTCCTGAACCTCGTCGGGCATCCGGAAGCCGTTGTCCCGAAAATCGCGGCCGAACCGATTCAACTGCGGATACACCGTGTGGCACACATTGCACCCCACTTTGTACTTCCGTGCGAACGCCGGAATGGCCTCGGCGTCCGCCGCCACAAGCAGCAGCACGCCAACTACGCTGCCCAGTAGCAGCCCCTTCGCTATCATTCGTCTCATCTGCAAGCTCCTCAGTAAGTCGGCACCATCGTCGTACGCTGAATCCTGGCCGGGCGAACCGGCTGTCACTTCACGGCAGGCCGCTGTCCAAGGGTGACCGGCAGCTCGATGTACCGGCGATCGCGCAGCACACGTAATCGCACGCTCAACCCAGGGGCCATGTACCACACGCGGCGATTCACATCATGGGCAGCCACCATGGGACTGCCCGCCATCCCCAACACAATGTCGCCAGGCTGTATGCCGGCGACCGCTGCGGGCCCCGCGCCCGCCACCTCGGCCACCACCAGTCCCGCATCGGCGCGGTCGAGTCCGAAGGCCTTCGCACCGGCGCTGGTCAAGCGCAGCGTCGTGACTCCGAGCCAGCCATGCACAGACCTGTTCTCCAGAAGTGGGGGCAGTAGGTCCTTGACCGTGTTGATTGGAATCGCGAAATTGAGGCCAACGTTTTCACCTCCGCTTGAGATCAATGCGGTCAGCACACCGATGACCTGGCCGGAGAGGTCGAACAGGGCGCCGCCGCTGCTCCCCGGGTTCACGGCCGCATCGGTCTGCAGAAACTCCACACCCGTGGAATCGATCTGCCGGCCTCTGGCACTGAGCACGCCAGCCGTCACTGTATGGTGCAGGCCGAGCGGGCTCCCGATTGCCACAACATGACTGCCGACAGTGACGCGGTCGGAATCACCGAGGACCGCCGGCGTAAGTCCTGTTGCGTCGGCGGCGCGCAGCAAGGCAAGGTCGGCCTCGCGATCGGTGCCCACGAGCGTCGTCGCCACATCGGTACCGTCAGGGCGCCGTACGTGAATCTCTCCGGCGGACTCGATGACGTGGGCGTTGGTGAGAATCAGACCGCGACTGTCCAGGACGATGCCGGACCCGATGCCTTCGCGTACGGGATCGGTCAGCAGGCCCCGCTGCGCCGCTGACTGCCCAAGCGATGCTCCGGTAAGCGAGTGGAGCAGGACCACTGAGTGTTGGCGATCGCTCGCCACGCGTGCCACCGCATCAGTGGTCATCAACGACTGTGCGGCATCGCCCGTCTCAAGCGCGCGTTCACTGATATGCCACACGCCCGTCGCCAACAGCGCGACCACCGAAAGAGCTGACGACGTTATCTCAACTCTGGTCATGTGCACGTCTCAGAGCAACTGCCGTGCCGCCGTGTTGGTCGGCGCCACCCTCGACATAGGCGGCCCGTCGCTGTGGCAGGGTCGATAGAACAGTGGAATTCTCCCCAGGCTTGCTGAAAAACTCGATTAGTTAATGCTAATTAACCAATCGCCGCGGCTGTCGGGGAGCGCAGCGTGGTCCGCAGCGAGTGCTCGCGCGCCAGGTGTTGGACGCCAACATGTCGCGGGCGTTCCTGACGGCCCACGCTTCGGTGGGGCCGTACACTTCGCGCCGGCCAAGGGTGTTCGTAACGGGCACGAGTGCGGTGCGATCGAAGCGACTGACGTACGCGACGAAGAACTCCGCCACGCCATCATTCGCCCAGGACATCGCGCACACATCAATCTCGAAGATCTCGCCGTTGACTTCATGGAAATAGCGCGTCATATACACCTCCTACAACCTCGCCGGGACACATCTGCGCGGACTCACGCGCTCAACTGCGCTGGCATCGCGTTGAGCCCGGTGCTGGAACCCTCACGCCATTGATGCAGGCGATCGGGCGTGCCGAGATCCGACCATCCGATCGTCGGCCCCCACGAGTACACCGAGAGACCGTCCGCAGGCGTGAGCACATCGCGCGACAAATCGACCGACGACAGCGCCGCGTACTGTTCATCCAGGAACGGTTGGCGCTGGTGGACGGCTAATCGCTTATACGCCGCGAAAGCGTTGGCCCAATGTGGCAGGTGCCTTTCGTACAGGCGCAGTAACGACGATGCCCGGGTGACAACAACCATCGTGTTCCATAAGGCGTCACTGGCGAACAGGCGTCGAGCAATGTCGAGCGTGGGTTTCTCGGTGAAGCCGAGCACCGGTCGGATCGGTCGGTCGGCGGCCCAGCCGAACGGTCGCCCTGGCGAGATCCAGCCGTAGTCGGTCGCTGGTGCCGTTGGTTCCACGCCGAACAGCACGACGTTCGCTCGACCCGACTGCACGGCGGCCACGGCATCGTAGACGCCCGCTCGGAAGACCGCCGGGTTCGCCACACCGTGGTCGGACGGCGTCAGCAGTACAACGGCGTCTTCGTCCGCATCAAGGACAGGGCTCAGCGCGAGCAGCACCCCCGCTGCCGTGCCGCGGTCAGCGGGCTGATACAACAACCACGCTGCGGGCCAGGGCCGCGCCGCTGCGTCCACGTATCGCCGGTGGGCGCGATCGACCACCACGGTCGTCCGTGCTCTGGGCGCAAGAGGCGCAACCCGCGCGAACGTATCGTCAAGTAACGAATTCCGTCCGTCGGAACACCAGAACTGTTTTGGTGTCCCTTGGGTGACCGTCGCCAGACGTCGTCCGCTACCTGCGGCCAGTACGACATTCCATAATTCTGTAGCCATGGCATTCTCCTGTGATTGCATGTGCAGCGCCCGCAGTCTCGCGGCGCGCGCGAATTCGCGTCAGCGTGCGAATACGAGAACAGTTGGTGCGCTTTACAGGAGGAGGGCCGAGTGGAGGACGGGACGATTGATGGGCGGACAGGCAGACGAACGTAACCGGGCCAACCGGATGCGCGCCCGTCCGGTGCTGACAGCTGCGACGTCGTCAGGCACTGACCACCGGGCGTCCGCACCAGCGGCGCCGACGCACGCGTCTTGCGCGGTCGGACGAAGGGTGGGTTGAACCGCAACCGCGGTCCTCGGCGTGCAGCAATAGCCTATCGACGGCGCATCCTGGCAGTGATGGTCCGCAGCGGGCTCACACGGCCCACAGCCCGACATGGCCATCGTCACCTGGGGCGCAACGGAGAGCCACAGGGCCATCGCCACGAGACCGACACGACGAGGAGAGAGACGGCCGACCATTGGAGACTTCGCACGCATATGCCGTGCCACGGGTCGAACGTTGACAGTAGCGCCCTCGCGAAAAACTCGCCGTCAGAACGTGAGCGATCTTCCTCACATGCAGGGACTAATCCACTACGTTTTGTTAATTGATCTTAATTTATAGAAACTCATGCGATCCTTTAACTCGCGAACGCACCGTGATACGTTCCGCTCGGCGGAGGCCACTTCGCGCCCACATGCCTGACACAGCCCTGCAATCACTCATCGACCGATGGCGCCAGGATCCCGGCGGCACGTACCACACGTGGTTTCTCTGGGAGGAGCGGCTGAAGAACTTCAGGTCGATCCGCCGCGGATTGCAGGAAGTCGTGGCCGAGATCGAGGGTGGCACGTTCGGCAACGTGTACAACGGCTCGTCTCTCCAGACCGTCGTCGGTTCGATCGCCGAGCAGCGTCAGATCTTCAAGGGTGCGGACCACGCGTTTCTCTGGAAGCCGAAGCTGCGGATTCCCGATATCTACGAAGACCCGGAGAATCAGCGCGCCTTCGGCCGCTTTCTGCAGGGCTGCGCGTGCTGCGACGACGAAGCAGGCGTGCTGGCTCAGATCGCCACGCTTGACCAACGACGGATCAAAGGACTGGGACCCGCGGCGGCGAATCTGCTGTACTTCCTGCATCCCACGATCGCGCCGCCGTTCAACACCGCGATCGTCAAGGGCTACAACGCGCTCACGGGCGCTCGCGTGAAGCTGGGCCGGTGGGACGAGTACCTCGCCATGCGCGCCGGCATGCTGCGCCTGAACGCGGAGTACCGGTCACAGCTGTCAAACGATCTTGGTGCGATTGCGGGCCTCCTGTTTGACGTGGGATCCGGCCGGTATCTCCCTCCTCCACCGCAGAGTGCCGATGGCGCGGCGCTCCAGCAGTGGCAGGTCGACCTCGCACAGGTGCGGGAAGACGCCCGCGCCAGGAAGGGGCGCGAGCGCATGGAGGCAGAAGACCACACGCACACGCAGGTGCAGGGGTGGTTGCGCGACCTCGGGGTCGCGCTCGGCTTCGACGTCCACATCGCCGCCAACGATCGCGCCAGGACATACGAGGGTGGGCGCCTGGCGGACGGGTGCCTTGGCAGCTTGCCCCCCGCGCTCCAAGGCATCGCAGGGGCGGACGCCATCCGACTGATTGACGTGCTCTGGATCAATCGCGACGACCGGCGCGTGACCGCTGCATTTGAAGTCGAGCACAGCACGACGATCTACTCAGGCATCGTACGGCTGCTGGATCTGGCGCTCGGTGGTTCCGAGCCGTTGGTGCGAGGGCTGTTTCTGGTGGCCCCCGATGCCCGGGAAGACGATGTCCGTGCGCAACTGGCTCGTCCTGCGTTCCGCACGGTGTCACATCTCGACGTCCGGTTCCTTCCCTACAGTGAGTTGTCGCTGCATCGTGAAGCCATGTCGCGCTTTGGCCAGGGACTCAAGGCGATCGAGGCCGTCGCCAAACGGCTCGGGTGATCAGGAGACACCGTGCGGTCAGCCGCGTGTTCGAGATTCGTGGGCCTTGGCCTTATCGCCGTCACCGGATGGTCGTGTTCCGGCGCCTCGACGGCACCGTCAGGCGGCCCGACCGAGACCGTTCCGAACGCGATCAATACGCCGCCCACCATCATCGGCGTGAGCGTCACTCCGCCGAGGGAGAACCAACCGGCCAGCCTCGCGACGATCGGCGATTCGATTGCCCTCTCGGCCGACGTCGTCGATCCGGACACAGCGCTGGATCGTCTGGAGTACATCTGGAGCGCGGTGCCGCCGCTCGGCGCGTTCAGCGGAGACGGCATGTCAGTCCGATGGACGGCCCCCTCCCGGGTGGACTCGCCCCTTGTTGTCGATCTGGTGCTCACCGTGATTGAGCGCTACCTTGAGCGAAATGCCCTCAGGGCTCTCGTCCAACGCGAGCATCGCGTGCAGCGGGCGACCCCCGTCAAGGTCCACGACTCCGTTGCCGAGATCGGCGCGATGGCGCTGGACTTTCTGACGCTGTTCTCGGACTCCTCCAGAACCGCCGAGGAGGTACTCCACAATTTTTCACGCACGTGTGATGGCGGCAACGGCTACCGCGACGAGCGGGCCGATATCGAACGTAACCGCGCGTCCAAGATCATTCTCAGCTACAGCCTCGGAAAGCCAATCGTGTCCTTCGCGTTCGGCAGTCGCCAGGCGTGCGCGCCAAAAGAGAGCACCCCGGGGGATGCGTGCGCCGAAGTGGTGGTGACATGGGTGGACCGCGACAGACCAACGCCGCAGAACCCGGCAGGCGGCATCCCCGTCGAAGTGCGCGGTACAGACTTTGTGTCCGCAGTCTACGAGGACACGCGCTGGGCGCTGTGTCACAGCCGATGGACAGCCTTCGAAACACTCTCCGGAACGGCCCGACGTCTGGACATCAAGAAGTGAGCGGTTCACGGTCGCACTGTGCTTCAGCGGCTGCGGCGGGCCAGGACGGTGAGGCCCGTCAGTACCACTCCGGCGGAAATCCACTGGGCGACGGTCAACCCCAGCGCGACCTCTGGATTCACGCGGATGAATTCCAACCCAAACCGAAATCCGGCGGCCAACACGAGGTACCGACCAAGAACAGCCGCGTCAGTGACGCCGCGACGCCGCCAGCGGATCAGCAGCCACGCCAGACCGGCAAGCCATACGGCCTCGTACAGCTGAGTGGGATGCACCCGCTCAAGAGTTGGCGGGAGTCCTTCGGGGAACGCGACGGCCCACGGCAGGTTGGAGGGCCGGCCATAGTCATCCCCGACAAGAAAGCAGCCGATGCGGCCGATGAGATGCCCGATGGCCAAGGCAGGTGTGGCAGCCGACAGGACGGGCAGAAGCGGCAGCTGTTTCCGCAGCACGAGCGCGATGCCCGTGCCCACACCCCCAATCAATCCACCAAACCAGCTGAAGCCACCCCGCGAGAACACGAGATCGAGAAACGGTTGCTCGTACAAGGAGACGTGCTCGACCGCCCACACCAGCTTCGCCCCAGCGAGGCCCCCCAGGATTGCGAACGGCGCCAGATCAGAGGCACTGTCGGTGAGGCCTGCGGTCCGCAGCTCACGGGAGAGGATCTGCCAGCCCACGATCGCAGCCACGGCAATCGCTACGCCAAAGCTGGTGATTTCAAAGTGCCCCAATCGGAACAGGACGGGGTACATACGGCACGTCCTCCGGACTCTCGTCAGCTAACCGCAGCAGCCGCCGCTCTTGGGCTTTTCCGCAGCCGCGCCCACGTATTGCGTCGGATCGAGATCAAATGTTTCTTTGCACTTCACCCCGCAGAAGTAATAGGTCTCGCCTTGGTACTCGCTTCGTGCCGCCGCAGTGGCCGGATCGACGTCCATACCGCACACGAGATCTTCCATAGACGTGGTGTTGATCATTGTCATATCACGACAGCATGTCGCAATAGTCCCGATGCGGCTGTGTCCCATTGAACGTCGTCTCCGTCAGAAAAACCGTTTCTCAATGCCGAGCGACGCGTTTGTCATGGAGATCGACTCGTTCGGGTCGGTCGTCAGCCCGGTCAGCGCCCGAATGGCGTCGATCGTCTCTGGAATCACGATAGCCTGATTGTCGACCATGTAGGCGTAGAACAGTTCGCCGCCCTGCACCCGCAGCATGTCAGCCCAGAGCGCTACCTCATACAGGTTGTCGTGCGGCCGGCCGAGGTCAGCCATGCACTCCTTCACGCTGTTGAGCGCCACGAGGCCGTCGCTGAGGCGAATCATCGCGATGCGCGACGACGCGCCAAAGGCATCGAGCACCTCCGCCTTGCTGGCGTGGCGCGTCATCTGCACCGACCAGTAGTGCAGATGGGCCAGCGTCTGCGGAACTTTGACTGCCATCGTGACCACATCGAGATCCGGATCGACACTCTGTGCGTCCGGGCCCTGGTGGCTGGGGATCTCCGGCTCCGGCACCAGCGTATTCATGATGCCGCCGGCATGGCTCTCCCACGGGTCGGTCGCGCGCCGCAGCAACGTCCCTCTCGCACGCTGAAGGAGGCCGGCCCGCTTCAGCGCGGTCAGCGTCCGGACGATGGACGTCGTGTTACACGACACCACCCGAGTCGCATCGCGGCCGAGTGCGCTCGTATAGTTCGCCTCAGCTACGAAGGAATGGCCGGTGACCTCGTGCGCCTCACCGCCCTGGACGATGAATTTGAGGCCCCGGCGGCGGTACACGTCGATGTTTTTCGCCGCGACATGTTTTGGCGTGCAGTCCACGACCACGTCAGCACCACCAAGCAGGTCGTCCAAAGATCCCGTGATGTCCAGCCCGACGGCGCGCATCGCGCTCGCGTGCTCGTCCGTGGCGCCGAACAACCGCACGCCAGTCCTGGCCGACATCCGCGCCCGCCAATCCGTCACGACATCTGACACACCCGCCATCACCATGTCGCTCTGGAGCAGGACTGCTGCGGCCACCCGCTTGCCGATCACCCCGTATCCATTGACGGCGACTCTGATCTTTTGTGGCTCACTCATGCGTTACACCTGTCGGCAACTTCACCGCCGTGTCATCGTCATCTGACCGTTGGTGTACGCACCCGTGCATGAATTCATACCGACGTAGGTACCGGTCATGACCATCGTCGCGCGATTGACGCGACCGGTGCCTGTGGCTCTCGACGAACACCCGGCGGTCATCATGCTGCCGGCCGCCATATCCATCGTGAAGGTCATGTCGTCGCCGGTCATCATTGCCGAGAACGCACCAGGCATCCGGCCCTGCATGCCGGAGAAGGTCATGGTGCCCGTGACCGTGGACCCGCTTTGCGTCAGCGGCCACGTCATCGTCCCCATGCCGACCTGGCCCATCATGCTCCCTGCGCCCAGCGAACCCGACGAGTCTGATGCACCGCCGGCCCACGTCCCGGTCATGGACCTCGACCCGGACGGCCCGGTCATGGAGTTCTCACAGCCCGCAGCGAACGTCATTAGAACTACTAGAACTACTGCAAATGTTTTCGTCATTTTAGACTCTCTTCCTTTGGAAACGGACAACACGAGATTCATGCGACACTGGGATGCGGAGCCAGATCGCCGAGCGACGACCATGGCTAACACGAGAGTCAGCGCAACATCTGTCGCCAGTGTCATAAGACATCCAAAGAGCAAGAAGGACACCAACGAAGTCGCACGGCCAGAATGCACATTCCCGTGCGTTTTCTGCGTTCCTCAGGTGGAGGGCGGAAGCGGGTGCGGAGTTTTTCGGCGCATGGTGAGATAAGTCCGCAGTGTTTGTAGCGGTCTCGCGGCACCGTCCGGGGATGGTGGATTGCCGGCATCACGTTACTTGTCCGTCGACTTGTCGTGGCGTGCCCGCACTGCGCGGAGCCAGAAGCGCGCGCGCTAGGCAGCATCGTGGCTGTCCAGGCGCGCGCTCCAGAATCCCGCCTCAGTAATTCAGCGGCCTCGCACGGTCAGCCCTGGCTGACCTTGCGGCACTCAGCGGCGCAGCGACGGCAGGCATCTGCGCATTGTTTGCACTCGGTGTCGCCTTGCTTCTCGCACTCAGCAGCGCACGCGTCGCAGATCTCGGCGCAGAGCCGGCAGATCTGCTCGTGAAACTGCGAGCCGCGGCTCATAAACCTCGCCGCGGTCCAACAGATGTCCGCGCAGTCGATGCAGAGCCGGGCGCACTCGGCCATCGTGCCGAGACAGTGGTTCGCGCAGTGTTCGCATTCCTGCGCGCATGTGATACACGCGTCGATGCAGCTTTGATTCGTGTGGGTATGCATGCTCTTGTTCCTTCTTGTCTGACGGAGTGATTCCGTATCGTCAACATGACAGAACGCCTTCTGTGACCTGTGTTCCATTTGAGTCCATTAATTACAATTAATTCTCACTGACGGACGGCCGCGCGTTACTCCGAAAGTTACGGCAAGGCCACAGGCGCAGCCGCTGCGGGATCATTCCTGGCGCCCACACCAGGCGTCCACGGCTGGTTCTGGGAGAACACAGGGACTGGTCGGATCACGGTCACGTTGACGACGTCGGGATTTTATTCGGCGTCGACGGAGTACCGCGACGGTGAGCACCGAATTCGGACGTTCGGCGCACCTGCCATTAGTAAAAATCGGCGACGTCAGGGAGACACAGACCCCGCTGACGATCATGAAGGGGACCGTCGAGTCAGCTGCTCCGCGCGCCTACGCCAATGGCCGAAGAGCGACAGGTGTTCCAGAGTTTGGCAGAAGAAGCCGACGAACTGAGTGCCATCGTCGTTGACCTGCGGGCGTTTGCGCTCGCGGACGCGCCGGTGCACGGCGCGGCGCGCCTCGATCTCTCGCTGCTGGTCGCCGAAGCCGCCGATATCATCGGGGCACTGGGAGACTACGAGGCGTCGGCGTCGATGCGGAGATCGAACCTGGCGTCACAGTGCGAGGTGATGCCATCCGCCTGAAGCAGGTTGTATCGAACCTCGGCGACAACGCGGTCAAGTACACACCTGCAGGTGGCCACGTGTCGATCGCGTGCGCGGGTTGGGGGCACAGTTGTTCGACCGGTTGTTTCGCGCCCACGCTTTCGATCGGACTGCCGCAGGTACGGGATTGGGCCTCGCTATCGCGAAACGGATTGTCGATGTGCATCGCGACACGATCGACGTTACGAGCCAGCCCGGACAAGGCTCAACCTTTACCGTTCGACGCCCGCGGACCTGAGCCAAATCACCACGGCCCGTCACCGTGTTCTCTCCGGCACTGCCTGCCGGGCGCAGGTGCGCTAGCCTGTAAAATAAGGAGACACCAATGAGAATCATTCCCGTATTGATCGTCGCGTCAGGTCTGACCGCGTCGTTCTTCGCCCATCCAATGACGTACAAGGGCACGGTGGTAGCGGTGACTCAGACCACCTTGCAAGTCAGGGCAGTCGATGACATGTCGAAGAAGGAAGCCACCCACACATTCAAAATCACGGCGAAGACCAAGGTCCTTCGTGGGGACAAGGTCGTGACATTCGCCGACGCGAAGGTGAAGAAGGACGAACGAATCGCGGTGACGACCGACATGGACGCCACGCCTGACGAGGCCGTCGTGGTGCGCCTTGCGGCTGCTTCTGATAGGGTGGCGCCTGCCGCCCCTGCGGTCCAGACCAAGACCGGCCCCATCACCGTCACCGGTTGCGTGGCAGCCGGTGCGAAAGCCGGGCAGTACGTGCTCAACAACGGGACACTGGCGGGCGATGCGACTGCCAAATCGTATAGCCTGTCCGGCGGCCAGCTGAAGGCCCACGTCGGGCACAAGGTGGCAGTGACCGGCACGCTGAAAGCTGCGGCGATGCCTAAGGATCACAAGATGTCCAAGGAAGCGATGGCCGCAATGCCCGGCGTGTTGCAGGTCAAGACCGTCAAGATGGTGGCTGCCACCTGCGCCTGAGCTCTGGCGTCGGTGCAGTCGGGCTCAGAACCAGGTTCTGAGACCGACCACCAGACGCGCGCCACTGACGTTCTCGCCTGCGGCGCGAGCAAAGTCTGCGGTTCCGAAGAACTTTTTCTCCCAGGTCAGGCCGACATACGGCGCCAACTCCCGGCGCACCTCATAGCGCAGCCGCAGGCCCGTCTCAAGCGACGTGAGCCCTGCGCCCAGGCCTCGTGCCTCGTCGGCTTTGCCGTAGACCTCGGCCTCTATCAGTGGCTGCAGAATGAGTCTGTTCGTGAAGAGCAGTTCGTACTCAACTTCGAGGCGCATGTGCGTACGACCGCCCGCGCCGACATACCCCGTGGCTTCGACCTCAAACCAGTAGGGTGCCAGTCCCTGGACGCCAATCGCGGCCCACGTCTGTGACGGTCCGGGCCGGAAGTCCTGTCGTACGCCGGCGACCACATCCCACCATCGGGCAAAGCCGCGGCCATAGAGCGCCGTGCCGAATCCCTGTTCGACTCGTCCCTTGTCGGCTTCACCTTCGGCGCGCAACCAGAGGCGATTCACATCGCCACCGATCCACGCCCGATTCTCCCAACTGATGCCGCCGTCGCGCCCGCCGCGCCACTCAAGCTGGTCGAACAGCACCATAAAATTGGCCCCCCCCTCGTGCATCGCGTGGCCCTGCAGACCCGCAGGAAACGCCGCCGCGCGATCGGCATCCGTCACGACAGGAATGGGCTCCTTTGATTCCGTCTTCTTGGCCGCCTGAGCCATGTGTGCGGAATGATCTTCCACGGGCGGCTTCGCCGGCGGCGGTGGCGGCGGTGCGGTCTGGGCGGCAGCAGACCCTGCCAGGGTCGTCAGGCCGACCGCGACCACGAATGTCAGGACAGCGCGCGACATTACTCGTCCACCCGCACTTCCCGAAACATGCCGGCTTCCATGTGCATCAGCAAGTGACAGTGAAACGCCCATCGCCCGAGCGCGTCGGCGCGAACACGGTAGGCACGTTTGGTCCCGGGCGGCATGTCGATGGTGTGTTTGCGCAACTGAAACTCCCCGGCGTCGTTTTCCAGGTCACTCCACATCCCGTGGAGATGAATGGGATGCGTCATCATCGTGTCGTTGACCAGCACAATGCGCATGCGCTCCCCGTACTGGAGCTGCAACGGTTCGGCATCGGCGAACCTGATGCCGTCGAACGACCACGAGAACTTCTCCATGTGCCCGGTCAGGTGCAGCTCGATCGTGCGGCCCGGATCGCGGCCATCGGGATCGTCAAAGAGACTTCTCAGGTCAGCGTAGGTCAGTACACGTCGGCCGTTGCCGCGCAGCCCGACGCCGGGGTCGTCCAGTCGGGACATCGGCGCCATCGCCTGCCCGTCGACAAGAGGACTCCCTTTTTCGCTGTCGGGGTGCATCTGCATGCCGCCCATGGGCGCGGCAGGTTTGGCCGTTGTCTGCGCGGGCGGCATGACGTGGCCGGCATGCGGATCGGCCGCAGCTGCTACGGCCGGCGCTGCCGCCGCCGGGGCCATCGCGGACATGTCGTGCCCGGCCATATCGCCGTGTGCCATCCCCATGTCCATCATGCTGAGCAGTTGCGGCGCGTCCAGTTCCGGCACCTCCGCCTGCAATCCCTGCCGTACGGCGAGCGTGCCCGCAGCGTAGCCAGTGCGATCGAGCGACTGCGCGAAGATCGTGAACGCATCCTGTTCGGTGGGTTCGACAATGACATCGAACGTTTCAGCCACTGCTATGCGGAACTCGTCAACGCTGACCGGATGGACGTACTGGCCGTCCGCGGCGACAACCGTCATCTTCAGGCCAGGGATCCGGACATCGAAATACGACATCGCTGAACCATTGATGACCCGCAGCCGAACTTTCTCGCCCGGCGCGAAGAGTCCGGTCCAGTTGCCGGCCGGCGCCATGCCATTCATCAGGTAGGTGTACGTATGGCCTGTGACGTCCGACAGGTCGGTCGGAGCCATCCGCATCTCGCCCCACATCTTCCGATCCGCCAGTGCCGCGCCCAGTCCCATGCGTTTGGCATCACGGACGAAGTCGCCCACCGTGCGCTGATTAAAATTGTAGTAGTCCGACTGTTTCTTGAGCTTGGCAAAGACCCGGGCCGGGTCTTCGTCGGTCCAATCCGACAGCACGATGACGTGTTCGCGGTCGTACGCAAACGGCGCAGGCTTGAGCGGGTCAATGACGATGGCACCGTAGACGCCGCGTTGTTCCTGGAAGCCTGAGTGACTGTGGTACCAGTACGTGCCGCTCTGCTTGACCTTGAACTGATACCCGTAGGTCTCGCCCGGATGAATACCGTGAAAGCTGAGCCCAGGCACGCCGTCCATATTGGCGGGCAGCAAAATGCCGTGCCAGTGGATCGACGTGTCCTCTCCGCGCAGATGATTGGAGACACGCAGAGAGATGTCGTCGCCTTCCCGCCACCGCAGCGTGGGGGCGGGCAGCGACCCGTTCACCGTGAGACCCGTGCGCGGGCGTCCTGTGAAGTTCAGCGGAGTTTCACCGATCCGCAGATCAAACGACGTGCCGGAGAGCTCCTGCGTGGGCTGGCGCGTGCCAGCCTGCGCCCACAGCGGCGCCTGCCACAGGCCCAGACCCGCCGCAGCTCCGCCCACCGCGAGTCCCTTGACGAACGTCCGCCGGGTTGGATGTGCCATCGCCCGACCTACTGGCCGGCTGGGGCCGCCAGCCGAATCACAAGGGCGACCGTCGCTTCGTCATCGTGATTGACCGTGACGGCGATTCGTTCGTCCTTCTGGATTTTGGCCGCCGCAAAGGTAACCACCTTGTCGCCCCGGAGCACCTTGGTTTTCGCCGAGACGTCGAATTCCATCGTCGACTCCTTCTTCGTCTTGTCGTCGATCACCTTCACGTGCACCTTGGCGGCGTGTGTGGCGACCACTGTGCCTTTGTAGGTTTCCTCGTGCGCCATCACGCTCACGACTGAGAGACACAGTACGAACGCGGCGAGGAGAACTCCTGTTGCTTTTTTCATCATGTCTTGTCCTTATCGAATTATTTTCTTTGGTGCGCCCGACAGGAAATCATCGATTTCCGCTGCCTGTTCGGCGTCCATCTGGCTCTTCGGGTTGAGCGTCTCCATCCGCGCCAGATCCTCCGGACTCAGCTTCGGAAGGTGGCGAATGAATCGCACCAGTTCCCAGGACGCGCGTTCCCCGTCGGCTGTGCCGGTGCCCCACGCGGGCATCCCGGTCAGGGGAATACCCCGTTCGATCACGTAGAAGAGCTCGCCGTCACTCATGGCCTGCGTGGCACCCCCACGCATGTCTGGCGCCGGGGGATACATATTTCGCCCCAGTGTCGTGTCGCCGCTGCCGTCATTGCCGTGGCAACTCGCACAGTGGTCCGCCCAGTGTTTCAGGCCCGTTTCAATGACTTCGCTCGTCACCGGGACAGGATTCGCCTGCCCCCGCACTGAGACCGGCGTGGCCCAACGGCGTGCGGCGCGAGCTATCCGCTCTTCGGTGGCCCAAGGTTTTCCACGCGACGAAAAGCCGCGACCTCGTGTGACGATGGCCGCGATCGCGACCAGCGCCAGGGTCAGTATGACCAGCCGGAGCAGCCACTTCATGATCTCGATCTCCTCGTCAACACAGGTGGATCCCTTTGTAACATGTGACGCGCGCGAGACTTCGCGATCGGGCTTCTATTAATCAGAATTAATTGAACACCAGACGGCCGCCATTTGAGCCAGGAGATAGAATCAGCGTTAATTTCCAAGGGAGCTGACTGACATGAGAACGTTCAAAACACTCGCATTTGCACTCGTCGTGGCGTTGCTGACCACCGTGCCATCAGACATGTCGGCACGGCAGGCCGCCGCAGAGCTCTTCACCTGTTCGATGCACCCGCATGTGCTCGACACCAAGGCGGGAACATGTTCGGTCTGTTCCATGGCGCTCAAGGGGCGCGCCATGACACCGGTCGAAAAGGAACTGGTGGACTTCGTCCAGGCCTACGACGCCGCGTTTGTCGCGAAAGATCTGGCGAAACTCGCGACGATGTACACGCCCGAAACCATCGTGTACGAAGGCAGCGGCATCAACCGCGGCTGGAAAAACTACAGCGAGACCCACCTGGGCCCTGAGCTGAAGGCGTTCGAGAATCTGGAGTTCGCGCACACGAACGTGGTGCCCCACGTCCTTGGTCCCGATGCCGCGTATGTCACGGCCGACTACATGATCAAGGCCAAGAACGGCGAGCGTCTGGTCGACAGCGGCGGGCTGGCGACCATGGTGCTCTCGAAGAACGCGGGCAGCTGGAAGATCCGTCACACGTCGACGGCGGCCCGCCGACGGCCGGCCACCGAGCTCGACCAGGTTCAGCGCTAGGACGCGGCAGGTAAAAAATTATGCGCCGCTCCACTCCGCTCACCGCGATTCTGATCACCGCCGCCACACTGAGTGTGGCGGCCCATGACTTCTGGCTGGTGCCTGATCCGATGGCAGCCTCCGGCAGCAGCGACATCGTCGTGCGCGGCCAGACCAGCAGTGCGTTTCCCACCAGCGAGTCCGCGGTGGCGGTCGACCGCATCACCAACGCCACGGTCATCGGCGCCTCGGGGAAAGAAACGATCACGGCGCGGTCGATCGACGGCGTGTCCCTGCTCCTGCGTCACCGCCCCAACACGCCGGGCCAGAAAGTCATTGGTGCGACACTCGGCTGGCGCCAGGTGAAGGAAACCGCTGAGAGCTTTCGTAAATACCTGGTGCTTGAGGGTGCCGCCGACGCACTGAAGCGCTTCGAACTGGCAGGTACACTGCCCACCTCCGACATCGTCCGCCGGTATGCCAAATACGCGAAGACGGTGGTGGAATTCGGCACAGGCCCGCGTGCGTTCGATCGCGTGGCCGGGCATCCGCTGGAATTCATCCCGCTCAGTGACCCCTCGGCGCCACGCGCGACGACGGCCCTTCGCGTGCGGATCCTTTTCCAGGGACAGCCACTGGCCAATGCGCGCATCCATGCGGGTCGTGCGCCTGTCGACGGACAACCGGCTGAGAAAGACCACGAGCTGATTTCCTCCGCCGACGGCGTGGTCACGGTTTCGGCCGGTGCCGCAGGACTCTGGAACGTGCGCACAATCCATGTCGTGCCGTCGCCTGCGGGCGCGGACGCGAACTGGGACGTGCATTGGGCCAGTTTCGTGTGGCGACAGCCTACCTGACCTTGTTCGGCTGGAGCTTTCTGGCGGCAACCGTCTTGCCGCGCGGATCTGAAGCCGCGCTCGTCGTGCTGGTGCGGCAGGGATATTCGATTGCCTGGCTTGTAGCAGTGGCAACGCTCGGCAATTATCTGGGTTCGTGCACAACTTATTGGATTGGTCGAACCGCGGCGGTAGAAGCCGAGGGTGGTCTCCATTGATACCACGTGAGAGCAGGCGGAGCATGGAAGGGGTGCTCTATTAATGAGATTTAATCCTCGCCACCTTGCGCACACTGCCGATGATTGATGTGATCATGACCCCGTGCGGATCCTGCTGGTAGAAGATGAGCGTAAAGTCTCGGACCTGATCCGGGACGGGCTTGCCATTGAGCAGCTCGCCGTGGATGTCGCGCCGGATGGACGAGCCGCGCTGGCGCTGGCGAGCGCCACCACCTACGACCTGCTGATCCTCGACGTCATGCTGCCGGACATTGACGGCTTTGAGATCTGCCGCCAGATCCGCGGGCTCGGCCACACCATGCCGATCTTGATGCTGTCGGCCCGCAACCTTGTCGATGACCGCGTCAGGGGGCTCAACACAGGCGCTGATGACTACCTCACCAAGCCGTTTGAGCTCGTGGAACTGAGCGCCAGAGTGCGGGCGTTACTCCGGAGGCATCGCGAGGCTGCGCTGACACCGCTGACGGTGGGCAACCTGACCCTGGATCCCGTGACGAGACTGGTCAAGCGGGGCGAACGCCGGATCGATCTCACGACGAAAGAGTTCGCCCTCCTTGAGTATTTGATGCGTCATGCGGGACACGTCGTCACCAGGCCCATGCTCGCTGAGCACGTCTGGGATTTCACGTGGGATCGCTTGACGAACGTGATTGAAGTCTTCATCAACCACTTGCGCAAGAAGATCGAGCTGCCGGGTGAACCGCGCCTGGTGCATGCCGTTCGGGGAGAGGGATATGTCATTCGTGAACCAGAGACCGTTGATTAGGACCCTGCGGGCGCGCCTGACGGTCTTGCACGTCGGCACCCTCGCGTTCACGCTCGTGCTGTTTGCGTTGCTCGCGTACCTGGTCCTGTCGCGCACCCTCTACCGGCACCATGACGAAGAGCTGGCGGAACAGGCGACCAACCTGGTGCAGGCACTCGCCGACGTGCCGCTGACCGAAGCGAACATCCGGCAGGTGTTTGCCCGTTCATCCGTCGGGTCGCGCTTTCTGATGGTTCGGGACAACCACGGCGCACTGCTGTACCGCGACCTGATTCTGCAGGCCACAGAGCCCACCCTCGGTGAGCACGAGATGCTCATCCACGCCGCCGCCACCGGCGTCCGCGCACCGGTCTTCTTCACATTGGATCTGGAGCGATCTGGAGAGCTCCGATTTATTTGCGCACCGGTGCCAGGGGCTGCTGCCTACGTGCAGATTGGTGATCCCGTTGGCGACGTGCGGACCACCCTGGACACCATCGCGCTCGCGTGGCTCCCGTTGATTCCGATCGTCCTGCTGCTGTCGAGCTCTGGAGGCTGGCTGATGGCCAGGCGGGCGCTGGCTCCCATGCGGTCGATCACTGTGACCCTTGAGGAGATCCAGGCGACCGACCTGTCCCGCCGGGTGGACGTGCACGCGACGGACGAGGAGGTGAGCGGGCTCGTCACCACCCTGAATCAGCTGCTCGACCGGCTGCAGCGCGGGTTTGACTCCCTCCGGCAGTTCGCCGGCGACGTCTCCCACCAGATTCAGACGCCGCTCACGATCATGAAGGGAACCGTGGAGTCTGCGCTGCGCACCCCAGACCGGTCGCCTGGCGACCGTGCATTGCTGGAGAGTCTGAGGGAGGAAGTGGATGATCTCAGCGCTCTGGTCGTGGACTTACGCGAGTTCGCATTGGCGGATGCCCCGGTTCGGAGCGGGGCGGCCGTGAATATGTCGCACCTGGTAACGGAAGCGGCCGACATCATCTCTGCGCTCGGCGAATTGCGGGGCGTCTCGGTCGAGTCGCACGTGGAGGCCGGTGTGACGGTTCGAGGCGACGGGGTGCGGATCAAACAGGCCGTGCTGAACCTGGGCGACAACGCGGTCAAATACACGCCGGAGGGAGGCCGCGTGGTGATTCACCTTCGCGCAGCAGGGCCTGACGCGGAACTGGAGATCACGGACACCGGCGTGGGGATCTCAGCCGAACACCTCCCGCGTCTGTTTGATCGGCTGTTCCGCGCGGACGCGGCCGACCGAAGTGCCACCGGCACGGGGTTGGGGCTCGCCATCGTGAAGCGGATTGTTGTGGCCCACCGTGGCACCGTCGATGTGCGAAGCCAGCCTGAGCGAGGGTCCACATTCACCGTGCGGTTGCGACGCGCCGCCGGCTCCATTAACGGGAATTAATCCTCGCCGTCCCCCGCGCGATGAAGCCCACGAGTAGAATGGGCATCGCAGAATCCCAATACAGGAGCACCCACATGAAAATCGTCAGAACACTCGCCTTCACCCTGGTCGTCGCGTTGTTGGCCACAGGCACGTCGCACACGTCGGCGTGGCAGGCAGCCGAGCTCTTCACGTGTTCAATGCATCCTCACGTCCTGGACACAAAGGCCGGCACCTGTTCGGTGTGCGCAATGGCGCTCAAGCCGCGGGCCGTGACGCCAGCCGAGAAGGAATTGCTGGACTTCTTTACGGCCTATGACGCCGCGTTCGTGGCCAAGGATCTCGCGAAGCTGGCCACCATGTACGCGCCGGAGACGATCGTCTATGAGGGCAGCGGCATCAATCGAGGATGGAAGAACTACAGCGAGACGCACCTTGGACCCGAGTTGAAGGCGTTTGAGAACCTGGAGTTCGCGCACACCAACGTGGTCCCTCACGTGCTGGGTGCCGACAGCGCCTACGTCACCGCCGACTACATGATCAAAGCCAAAACCGGTGAGCGCCTGCTGGACAGCGGCGGACTGGCGACGTTCGTGCTCTCCAAGGTCAACGGCTCCTGGAAGATTCGCCACACCTCAACCGCTGCCAGGCGCCGGCCGGCTGGTGGGGATTAAAGCCCACGACCTCAGGCGCGTCTCACCTCACGCTGAAAACGAAGCTGGCCCAGTGTACGTCCCAGTCCGCATCGGCACCGGCCGGCGCGGGGACCACATGGATAGTCCGAACGTTCCACAGACCCGCTGCACCGACTGGCAGGGTCA
>JBBQDM010000024.1:0-52707 GCA_038319675.1 Vicinamibacterales bacterium | reverse complement strand
CCCCCCCCCCCCCCCCCCCCCCCCCCCCCCCCCCCCCCCCCCCCCCCCCCCCCCCCCCCCCCCCCCCCCCCCCACGGCCAGGCTTTGCCTGGCCCCCAACCCTCACTTGTCGGTGACAGGCATTTCCTCATGGAACCTCATGGTGAAAAATTTCTTAACCCATGCCCACTGTGGCTGCGCGCAGGCCGCTCTCGGCGCCGAGCAGGCGCGCACGCGTTGACGCAATCCAGTTCGCATCTTCGGCGAGCAACCCGCGCGAGTCCTCGATCGCCGCACCGGTCACCTCAGGCGCAGGACCACCGTGGGTGCGGCGGATCGCGACGAAGTGTTCGGGGCTCAGCAGTTCGTCGAGTTCGGCGTCGGTGTATTCGATCGCGGCGCCGGTGACGTCTTTGGAGATCTCGGCCACGAGCGCGGCGAGTGATTTGTCCGGGCTGGCCGTGCGACCGCGCACGAGACGGGCGGCGATGGTGTGCCCCGCCTTGAACGGCAGGCCGCGTTCACGCGCGAGCGTGTCGGCGAGTTCGGTGACCGAGATCCAGTTTTCACCGGCGCGCATGCGCATCTTCTCGACATCCACATCGGCACCATCAAGCGCGACGGCCACGAGTGACACGGCGCGGATCGCATCCTTGAACATCGCGGCCACGAGCGGCTGCAGGTCGTCCTCGGTATCCACGATGTCGCCGAAAGGCGTGTTGTGCACGGCCACGGGAATGGCGCCGGCCTGGGCAAACGCCTTCGACGCGAGGGCGCGCGCGTGTTCCAGCGCCACGGGGTTGCGCTTCTGCGGCATGATGCTGCTCACCTGCACAAAGCCGTCGGTGAGACGCAGGTAGCCAAACTCCATCGTGCACCACAACAACAGGTCCTGCACCAGGCGCCCCACGCCCACAAGGGTGACGCCGGCTGCGGCCGCGCTCTCGAGCAGATAGTCGACCGTGGCGATACTGCCGTAGGTGTTGCCCGTGGGCCCGTCAAACCCGAGCAACACACTGGTGCGATTGCGATCGATCGGGAAGCCCGTGCCGGTGATGGCACACGCACCCAGCGGATTCTGATTCACACACGTGAACGCCGCTTTGAGGCGGGTGCCATCACGCTCCAACTGCTCAATCGCGCCGAGCAGATAATGCGCGACGGTCGACGGCTGCGCAGGCTGGGTGTGGGTGTGCGCGGGATACACGGTGTGCCGATGCCTGGCGGCCAGCCCGATCAGCGACTGGCGCAGCTGCACGGTGGCCTCGAGCAGTGTGAGTACCCACTGGCGAATCAGCATCCGATACATCGTCATGTCGATGTCGTTGCGGCTGCGGGCGGTGTGCAGGCGACCGGCGACATCGGCGCCACACGCGTCCACCACCTGCCGCTCGATGTAGAAGAAGAGGTCCTCGTACGAGCCGTCATACGCGGTCTTGCGCACCGCGTCGAGGTCGATGCCCTCGAGCGCCCGTTTGATCGTGCGGGCATCCTCGAGCGACACGATGCCGGTGTCACGCAACATGCAGAGATGCGCGTAATGAATGGCCATCAACGGGTCGAGGAAGAGCGCCTTGGCGTCTTCGAAGTTTTCGTTGAGTACAAGACGGACGTAGTCGGGGGAGAAAGCCATGGAATCCTATCGGGAGGCGACGCGGCCCACCGCGCGCGAAGGAAAGGACGTGACACCAAGCCACGTCGCCAGGCGGTCTTCGGCGAGCTCCATCGCCGAGCTGACCGCACCCATCAACTGGGCATCGTCGCCCAGAGAAGACATTTCGAGTGCCGGCAGGTTCGGCACAATCTGCGACACGACACGTCGCACGGGCTGGAGCAACAAGTCGCCGGCATGGCTGAGCCCGCCACCAAAAACGACCAGTGCCGGGTCGAGCACGGCGACGATGTTGGCAACAGCGGTGCCCAGATAGACCGCGAGTTCATCAAAGACAGCGGCGGCACGGGTGTCGCCGCTACGGGCCGCGTCGATGATGTAGGCCACGGTCGCCGCACGATCACGCCCGGCCGTGGCCACGCCTTCGACCAGTGGGCGCGCGTGTTGCAACTCGGGGATCGCGGCCGCGCCGACGCGGCTCTCCAGATAGCCACGTTTGCCAAAGTCCGCCTCCCACTCGCGGTAGTCAAGATTCATGTGGCTGATTTCACCGGCATACCAGTGATGACCACGATGCACGCGACCGCCGACCACGAGCCCGGCACCAATGCCTGCGCCCAGGGCAATAAAGACGAAGTCGTCCACTTTCCGTGCGACGCCCAGCCATCGCTCGCCCAGCGCCGCCATGTTGGCGTCGTTGTCCACACGCACCGGCACGCCCAATCGCGCCTCGGCCAGTTCGCGCAGCGGCACGTCCACCCAGCCCGGCAGGTTGACGGCCTCGATGACCCGCCCGGTCGTGACGTCGGTCATGCCGGGCGCGCCGATGCCCACCGCATACAACTTCGTGCGATCGCGGCCCGCCTGCCGGAAGACCTCATCCACTGCGGCATAAATCTGGTCAAGCGTGGCCGCGCCCGACGTCGCATTGGTCGGCTCCTGATGCCGGGCGAGCACCGTGCCCTGCAGGTCGGTGAGCGCCACGCGCAGCGTGCGCGACCCCACGTCGACCCCGACCAAATACCCAAACTCGGCGTTGAACTCCAGCATGATGGGCGGGCGTCCGCCTTTGGACGTCCCCATGCCCACTTCGTGCAGCAGATCGACCTCCAGCAGCAGGTCTTCGACCAGGGCGGACACGGTGGGAGGGCTGAGTCGGGTGGATTTGGCCAGATCGGCGCGCGAAATGGGCCCCGTCCGGCGGACGGCTTCCAGCAACCGCTGCCGGTTGAGTCGGCGGGTGTTCAGCGAGCCACCGCCAGCGTCGTCGAAGTCTGCGTGTATGGTCACAATCGCATTTGCCCGGCTTCGTTCACCTAATTAACAAAGTGAAGAATATACACTTTCAGGGACTCATGACCAGCCGTCCCGCACGGGGTTCTACCCGACCGTCCCGCCCCCGCCGCGCCAAGGCCCAGCCTCTCTCCGCCAGACTCCGCCGCCACAAGACCCTCCTGCTCTGGCTGGGGGTGCCCATGGCGATCACCCTGGTGCTGGGCGGGATCTTCCTGGCCTATCTCTGGTCGACCTACGCGGCCGAGATTGATGCCCGGCTCAACGGCGAACAGCAGTCGGTGCCTCGCATCTTTGGTCGACCGTTTGAGCTGCGCGCGGGCAACGGCCTGACGCCCCAGCAATTGGTGGCACGCCTCAACGACGTCGGCTATGCCGAACGTGCCGATCCTGACGACCCGGGGGAATTCGCGGTGACCGAGGAAGGCATTCGCCTGCGCCCGCGCGTCACCACCGAGGGCGATACCCGTGTGGTGCGTGTGGAGTTTTCGAAAGGGTCCACACCGGTGATTGCCCGGCTCATCGACGAGTCCACCGACAAGCCGTCTGGTGCGGTGACACTCGAGGCGCCGATGCTCACCGCGTTTGCCTCGGGCGAAAAACGGCGCTTCACGCCCCTCGCGTCGATCCCCGAGCGCATGCAACACGCCGTGCTCGCCATCGAAGACCGACGGTTCTACGACCATCCCGGTGTGGACGTCATCCGCTCCGCCGGCGCCATCTTCACCAACCTGTTCGGCGATCGGCAATATCTGGTCGGCGGCAGCACGATCACCCAGCAGATCGTCAAGAACACCTACCTGACGCGTGAACAGACGATGAAGCGGAAGCTGCAGGAGCAGCTGATGGCCGTGGTGCTGGAGTCACGGTTGTCGAAGGATCAAATTTTCGAGCTGTATCTCAACGAGATGGTGCTCGGGCAGCGCGGTCCGTTTGCCATTCACGGTGTGGCGGAAGCGGCGCGCATCTTTTTTGGCAAGGACGTGCGCAACGTGTCGCTGGCGGAAGCGGCCACCATCGCCGGCCTCCTGCAGTCACCCTCGCGGCTCTCCCCGTTCCGTAATCCTGAACGAGCGGTGGAACGGCGCAACGTCGTGCTTGGCGCGATGGTGGATGCCGAGTTCATCACCGAGGAGGAGGCCGAGGCGGCGCGTGGGCTGCCGTTGGGCATGGCGTCGCGGGCGCTTGAGAACGAGGCCCCCTACTTCGTCGACTACGTGACACATCTGCTCGAGGAGCAAGCGGAGGGGGTGCTCAAGGCCAATGCGCCCGTGGACGTCTACACCACGATCGATCTGCACCTGCAGCGCATCGCGCAGGAGGTGGTGGGCGAAGGGATTGCGTCACTCGACAAACAGCTGGCGGGCCGCAAGATCGGCCCGGTGCAGGCGGCGCTGGTGACGCTCGACCCGCGGACGGGCGAGATTCTCGCGATGGTGGGCGGCCGCGCGTACAACCAGTCGCAATACAACCGGGCTGTCACCACTCGTCGCCAGCCGGGTTCAATCTTCAAACCGTTTGTCTTTCTCGCCGCGTTTGAGCACATGGTGGCCCAGGGCACCACGTCGCCCACGCCCGCGACGATCGTGATTGATGAGCCAACGGTGTTCATGGATGGCGAGAGGCCCTATGAACCCGGCAACTACCGGGGTGAATACGATGGGCCGATCACGTTGCGGCGCGCGCTCGCGCTCTCGCGCAACATCCCCGCCATCAAACTCTCGGAGCAGATTGGATACGACCAGGTCGCAAATCTCTGGAAGTCGGTGGGCGTCGGCACGCCCGCGCAGCCCTATCCGTCCATCGCGCTCGGTGTCTTTGAAGCGTCGCCGCTCGAGATCGCCACGGCGTACACCATCTTCGTCAACGGCGGCCGCCTGCGCCCCGCCCGCGCACTGACCAGCATTGTGGAAGGCCCCACCACACGCCGCGTGCCTCCGCCGAAGACCAAGGACATCGCGCGTCCAGACACCACCTTTCTGGTGACCAACATGATGCGCGCCGTGATGAATGAAGGCACCGGCGCCGGGGCGCGGGCACAGGGCTTCCGCCTGAACGCCGCCGGCAAGTCGGGCACCACCAACGACCTGCGTGACGCATGGTTTGTCGGCTTCACGCCCGAGTTGCTCACCGTCGTGTGGGTGGGCCTCGACGACAACACACCGATCGGCCTCGGTGGGTCGCAGGCGGCCCTGCCGATCTGGAGTGCGTTCATGTCGCGCGCACTCGCCGCACGCGCCGACCAATCGTTCTCGGTGCCCGATGGGATCGTCTTTGCGAACGTCGACCCGCTCTCGGGACAACTCGCGACGCCCTTCTGCCCACGACACATCTCCGAGGCCTTCCTCGAAGGCACCGACCCGTGGCAGGTCTGCTACTTGCACCGGTGAATTGCGCCGGACAATAGTGCCTTTCCACCATGAAGCTCCATGAAGTTCCATGAGGGAATGCCTGACGCTGACAAATAAGGGTTGGGGGCCAGGCGAAAGCCTGGCCGTGCGGGAGGAGGACGGTAGGGAACGAATGCACCCTTAGCATTAAAGCGGTGTATTAGTTCCCGACCGTCCACCACCCGCAGCTGCCGCCTCTGGCGGCACCCAACCCACTCGTCAGACACTGGCGTCTTTCTTTTTCGACACAATGTTCTTCCTCATGGATCCTCATGGAACCTCATGGTGAATAATCCGGTTTTGGATCTCGAATGGCTTTAACCATCCGCAACGCCTGCATCGTCACTCTGAACGACACCTGGGATGTCGTGGAGGGCGACGTGCGTATTGAGGGCGGGCGGATTGTGGCGATTGGGGTGGTGCCTGACGCGGGGCCGACCGATCAGGTGATCGATGCGGGCGGCGCGTACGTGTTGCCGGGGTTCATCCAGACGCACATTCATCTGTGCCAGACACTCTTTCGGGGGTCGGCCGACGATCTGCCGCTGCTCGCGTGGCTCAAGCAGCGGGTGTGGCCGCTTGAAGCGGCGCACACCGACGACACCCTGCGCATTGCCGCGCGTCTGGCGGCGGCCGAACTGCTCGCCGGCGGCACCACCACGGTGCTGACGATGGAGACGGTGTTTGGGACGGAGGCCGTGTGTGACGCGCTGGTGCCGACCGGACTGCGCGCCATTGTTGGCAAGTGCCTGATGGACGTGGCGGGCGAGCAACCGGAGCGCTTGTGGCAGGCCGCGCAGGCGGGCATCGATGAAACGATCGATCTCGCCCGCCGGTGGAATGGCGCGGCGAACGGGCGCCTGCAGATTGCGCTGGCGCCGCGGTTTGCGATTTCGTGCACGCCGGAGTTGCTGCGCATGACGGCAGCGGCGGCCGAGACACACGGACTGCTGGTGCACACCCATGCGTCGGAACAACGCGAGGAAGTGGACATCGTGCGTCGTACCACCGGGCTCGACAACATGGCCTATCTCGCCTCGGTGGGCCTCGCCACGTCGCACCTGTGTGCGGCGCATTGTGTGTGGGTGACAGATGCCGAGCAGGCGATGATGGCCGAACGCGACGTCAAAGTGCTGCACTGCCCCAGCTCCAACATGAAGCTGGGCAGCGGCACGGCGCCGGTGCCTGAGATGCGACAGCGCGGCATCAGCGTGTCGCTGGGCGCGGATGGCGCGGCATGCAGCAACACCCTCGACATGTTTCAGGAGATGCGGCTTGCGGCCACGCTGCAGGCGATGCGGCTGGGGCCCGGACATCTGACTGCGCGTGATGTGGTGGCCATGGCCACGCGCGAAGGTGCGCGGGCACTCGGGCTTTCACACGACATTGGATCTGTGGAGATCGGCAAAAAGGCCGATCTGATCGTGGTGGGTCGCGATCAGCCACATCAGCAGCCGGCGCTCGATCCGTACACCACGCTGGTCTACGCCTCGCGCCCATCCGATGTGCGATACACGCTCGTGGATGGCGAGATCGTGGCCCGTGACGGCCAGGTGGCGTGGGCTGAACGACCCGCACTCGTCGCGGAGGCTCGGGCCGCGACGGCAACCCTGCGGACTCGCGCCCGGCTGTAAAGCCAACCGCAGGCGGCTGTAGGCTATACTTGGTTAGCAGTCGGACACCACGAGTGCTAATACAATGACTTCACCTGACCTGACCGATCGCCAACGCCGTATTCTGGCGCGCCTCGTCTCGGACTATATCGAGCAGGGGGAACCGGTGTCGTCTGCCTGGCTGGCGGAACACTCGGGGCTGGGGCTGTCGTCGGCCACGGTGCGCAACATTCTGGCGCGGCTTGAGGAGCAGGGGCTGGTCAAACAGCCGCATACGTCCGCCGGTCGGGTGCCGACTGATGCCGGGTATCGCCTGTATGTGGATTCGTTGCTGCAGGGCCGTCGGCGAATCCGCACGGGCGGCGACATTGAGTCTCGCCTGCGGCGCACGGGGTCTGTGGGGGATCTGCTCGAAAGTGTCTCGCTCGAACTGGCCCAGGCGTCGCACCAGATTGCGTTTGCGCTGACGCCGTCGAGCCCGACGGTGCGTCTGCGCCACATCAACTTCGTGACCCTCGACACGCACCGGGTGCTCATCATCGTGGTCGCGACGGGCAATCAGGTGACGCACAAGGTGGTGGAGACCGCCGAGCCGTATGACATGGACGTGCTGCAGCAGGCCGCGCAGTACATCAATGCCGAGTTCACGGGACTGACGCTGCTTGAGGCGCGTGAGGCCATCGTGGCGCGCATGCGCGAGGAGCGCATGTTGTACGACGCGCTGATGACGCGTGCGTTGCAGTTGGCACAAACCGGGCTCGATCTGGCCACGCCGGAAGAGACGGTGGTGGTGCAGGGCACGTCGTTCCTGTTTGAAGGCGCCATGGGGGCCGCGGGGGATCGCGAGCAGTTCACGCTCGAAACGTTGCGCGCGCTGTTCCGGCTGCTCGAAGAAAAACACCGGCTTGTGGAGTTGCTGACGTCGTACATCGAGTCGGACGGCCTGACGGTGGTGATTGGGTCGGAGCATGCCAGTCCCGAGATGCATCCATTCAGCCTGGTGGCTTCGACGTTCAACGATGGACAACGCGCGGGCACGGTCGGGGTGATTGGCCCCACCCGCATGCGGTATCAGCGCGCAATTTCAGTGGTCGACGGCGTGTCCCGAGCCGTGACCCGGGTTCTTGAAGGGCACTAACGCACAGCCATGACTGACGAGATGACCGACGCGCCGGGCAACGGCGCCGCACACGACCAGACCGAGATTGACGTCGCCGCACTGCAGCAGGATCGCGATGAGACCTACGATCGTCTGCTGCGGATGACGGCGGAGTTTGAGAACTACCGCAAACGCATCGAGCGCGAACGCCGCGACCTGGCCGACTACCTCACGATGGATGTCGTGCGCGACGTCCTGCCGGTGGTCGACGACCTCGAACGCGCGATGGCGGCACCGGGCACCCTCGACTCCAACCCCGAACTGGCGACCTATCACCAGGGCATCACGCTGATTCACCGGCAGCTGCTCGACCAGCTGCGCAAACGCAACGTCGAGCCACTCGACGTTGTGGGCCTGCAGTTTGATCCCGAATGGCACGAGGCTGTCTCTGACGAGCCCGCCGACGGCCGGCCCGATGGCCAGATCGTCGCGGAGTTCAGGCGCGGCTACCGCATCGGGTCCAAGTTGCTGCGACCGGCCATGGTCAAGGTGGCCAAGGCGTGAGTCGGCGGGACTACTACGAGGTTCTTGGAGTCGGACGGAACGCAAAAGACTCGGAGATCAAGAGCGCGTATCGCAAACTCGCGCTGCAGCATCATCCCGATCGCAATCAGGGCAATCCTGAGGCCGAGGATAAATTCAAGGAAGCGGCCGAAGCCTACTCGGTGCTGGCCGACGCGGACAAACGTGCGCGCTACGACCAGTTTGGTCATGCCGGGGTGACCGGCGCGGCGCAGGGTGGACCGGGGATGAACCCGGACATCTTCGGTGACTTCTCCGACATCCTTGGCGACTTCTTCGGCTTTGGCGGCGGGGGCGGTCGACGCGGCGGCCCGGTGCGCGGCAGCGACCTGCGCTTCGACCTCGAGATCACGTTCGAGGAATCCTTCCGCGGTGTGGAAACACCCATTCAGATTCCGCGTGAAGAAGGCTGTGAACCGTGCGGCGGCACAGGGGCCTCGCCGGGCTCTTCGCGTGAGACATGTCCGCAGTGTGCCGGGCGTGGTCAGTTGCGGTATCAGCAGGGTTTCCTTGTCGTGTCGCGCCCCTGCGGCCAGTGCCGGGGTACGGGACAGATCATTCCCAAGCCGTGCACCTCGTGCCGCGGCACCGGTCGACAGATGCGCGACCGCAAGGTCACCGTGCGGATTCCCGCCGGCATCGCTGACAGTCAGCGTCTGCGCCTGCATGGCGAAGGCGAACACGGCGCGCAGGGTGGCCCTCCCGGCGACTTGTACGTGGTGGTACACGTGCGGGCCCACGCCAACTTTGTGCGCGAAGGCGACGACCTCTACATGGAGGTGCGTGTGCCCTACCCGGTCATGGCCCTCGGCGGCACGTTCAAGGTCGAAGGGCCGGATGGGGCCATCGACGTCAACGTGTCGGGCGGCTCGTCCAACGGCACGCTCGTGTCGTTTAAAGGCAAAGGCATGCCCAGTGTGTCGGGCCGCAGCGCCGGCGCACTGCACGTGCGCCTCGTCGTCGACGTACCGAAGAAACTCACCAAGGAACAGAAAAAACTCATCGAACAACTCGGCACAACCATGCCGGTCGACACCCTTGCCGCCCGCGACGTGGACGGCGACGATGAGGGGAAGCCGTTTTTTGAGCGGGTGAAGGATCTCTTTGGCTGAGTCGCGCCAGGAACGTCTCTACGCCGGCCTCGACGTCACGGGGTACGACGAGGCTGGATTTGTGTTGGCTGAGGTCGACGACTTCTCGCCCACTGCCGTGGAGGACGGGGGCACCGCGCTGCGCATCTTTTTTACGTCTGCACCCGATCGTGATGCGGCGGCCGCGCACCTCTCTGCCGCCATGCTGCAGATCACCTGCACACCAGTGGACGTGCCCGACGAACATTGGGCCGAGCGCAGCCAGGCGGCGCTCACCGCCGTGCGCGTGGGCGCGCTGACCGTCGCGCCACCGTGGGATATCCCCACGGACGACTCCACCGTCATCACCATTCTGCCGTCGATGGGATTTGGCACCGGCCATCACGCCACCACGCGCCTGTGTCTCGCGTTGCTGCAGGAGGTGCCCATGGCCGGTCGCTCCGCGTGTGACGTCGGCACCGGGTCGGGCGTGCTCGCCATTGCCGCCCTCCGCCTCGGCGCGGCCCCTGTCGTCGCCCTCGACTACGATATCGATGCGATTACCAGCGCGCGCGAATCTGCGGAGCTCAACCACATCACGTCAGGCCTCAACATTCGTCAAGTGGATCTCGAACGCGAGAGTCTCGTCTCTGGTGAGCCGTTTGATGTGGTGATCGCCAACCTGACCGGCGGCCTGCTGATTCGCCTCGTCGACCGGCTCGTGGCCATGGCCACCCCGACCGGCACCTTCATCCTCAGCGGCATCACGCTGGCCGAAGCCGACGACGTGCTCGTCGCGTTCACGGGCGCGGGATGTGAGCTCGCCGAGCGTCGGGACGAAGACGGCTGGGTGGGGCTGCGCCTTCGCCTCAGGCCTTGAGGATTGAGACAGTACGGAGCCGACGGGCTTCAGCCCGTCGGTGTCAGACGGACTGCAGTCCGTCTGCTCCGTACTGCCTTCGGTCTACTCTACTTCCCTGTATTTACGAACTGGATGCACTGACCCTGGTTGCGGAATCCGAATGCGCGCCAGCCGTTGTTCTTGCACTGTTCGATCGTCGTCGGCACGACTTCGAAGTCGTAGACCGTGGTGCCGTTAGTGGTGGTCACCACCACGTTGTCGAGGTATCCATCCACCCCGGTATCGGTGAACGAGGTGTCACCCACGTTGATCGCGAACATGCGAAGCGTTGAGCCTGCGGGCATGTTGGCGGCTCTCGCCGGACAGGCCGCGGGGGAACCGGTGCGGGTAGTGATCTTGGATGGCACCACCTGTGGATCAAACGTGACGGTCGTGAACCCACTGTTCGAGCCAGCCGACGGCACCACGTTGTAGACGCAGTTGCCGTAGCCGGTCTGTCCTGGGAAGTTGGCGTACGCGTTGAAGTAGAACTGTTTGTAGTCGTTCGGAAGATTACGGTTGGTGCCGACCTGGAAGTCCCAACTGATCGACTCCACTTCGTCCATCGGCGTCAACAGGAAGTGCTCCGCAATGAACTTGTCGCGACCGCCGGCATTCGGGAACGAGTTCTGAATCGGCAGCACATAAATGCTGCCTGCCCCGATGCTGGCCGCATCGAGTGAAAACTCGAACGGAGTAGCCGAGGTCCAGTCGCGGTTAAACATCCAGCCGCCAGGGTCGTTTTCAAAGGCGCCGGTGTTACCGGTGATGATGACGGTCGAGGACTGATACATGGCCGTCGTGGTCGTGAGGGCCAGAGCGCTCACGAGAGCGACGGTGACGACGAGGCGTGCAGGGAGCATGGGGTCATCCTTTCGGGTAAGTCGATCGGCGGGAGTCTAGCACGGATACCTTCGGGCGTCCGGCCCCCCGGCCTGTGCCAAAAGCGACAGCATTTTGCCGGTGAGTCTGCCAATCTCACTGACATGGGCACGACTGACCAACTAGGCAATATCAATCTGTGGCTGGGGATGCTGGCGATTGCCAGCGTGGTGCAGGTGTTGGCGCTGGCGGCGATGGCCATTTTCGCCTACCGCCTGTATGCGCAGACCCTCAGCACCCTCGCTGATTTGGAACGACGCCACGTCGAACCGCTGACCAGGCGTGTGAATGGCGTGCTGGACGGCGTCAGCGCTCAAGTCGATCGCGTAAAGGACGTCGGCGACGGCATCAGCCATGCGGCCAACGTCGTCAAGTCCACGGTGCTGCCAGGGTGGGCCGTGACGCAGGGCGTGCTCGCCGCCGTGTCATCGTTCCGCGCCGGGGGCACACGGGCCCGTCGACGCCGGGATCTCTCCCAGAAAGCCATTGAAGAAACAACTTTTGTACATGAAGGAGCCAATAATGCGTGAAGTAAAGAACTACGAAAATGAGAACGACAGCTACGGTTTTATGACCGGAATCATGATGGGTGCCGCTGTTGGTGCCGCCGTCGCGCTGCTGCTTGCCCCCAAGACTGGCGTTGACATGCGTCACCAGATCTCGGAAACCACCGGCCGTCTGCGCCGCAAGGCGTCGGAAGGTTATGGGGTCGCCGCAGAAAAGGTGTCACACATGGTTGGCGACGTCGTGTCGCGAGGCAAAGAAGCCGTGCAGAACGGCCAGGACACCTACGAGCAGGTGCTTCATGCGGCAGACGACGCCGCGCAGAGCGCCTCCAAGTCGATCCACAAAGCGGCGGCGCGCACGTAGTACGGGGCTACCAGCCCCAGACTGACCACAGCATCGTCATCGCCACAGCCGGGACAGCTTCGGCGCGGATGGTGCGGGGGCCGAGCGATACGGGATATCCGTGTCGCTCGGCCATTTTCGTTATCTCAGCAGCACTCCACCCGCCTTCGGGCCCCACAAGCAGCAGGGCTGACGCGGGACGTGCGACAGCGCGCCAGTCTGTCTCGGCGAACGGTGCGCCTGCTGAGGGTGCGGCTGCAGCCGCAGGTTCGATACACGCGAGCGTGATCTCGGAGTCGCCGGCGCCCACCGCCATGTCCCACATCTGATTCAACGGGGTGACCGGTGTGATGGTCGGCACCACGGCACGTCCACATTGTTTGGCCGCAGCGATGGCCACCCGCTCCCACCGCGCCCGCGCACCATCGTCTCGCCACGCCCGATGCGGGACTGTCACATGGTCGGTCACCAATGGCACGACCATGGATACGCCCATGACCGTGGCATCCCGCACAACGGCGTCCATCTGGTCGCCCTTGAGCACCCCGATCCCCAGCGTGACGACCACGGGGGGTTCAGCCACCGGCGTCACGGCCCCTTCCAGCAGCAGCTCCACAGTCTGGCGCCCCACCGCGTCCACCCGCGCCAGCCATTCACGACCGCACCCGTCGAATACGGAGACCGCCTCACCCACACTCACCCGAACCACCCGAGCCAGATGATGCGCCTCATCCCCCGTCACCTCCAGGCGCACTTCCCCATCAGGCACATCCGGCATGTACACGCGCCTCATTGCCCCATTCCCGTCATTGCGGCCATTCCATTGCCCCATTCACGACATTGCCCCATTCCATTGCCCCATTGCCTCACTGCCCCATTGCCTCATTTGATATTGTCGTGCTCGCACATGGTGTTCCGCGGCCAGAGTCTGGGCAAGTATCGAATCATTGAGCCGTTGGGCAGTGGCGGGTTTGGCACCGTCTACCTCGCTGAGGATACGTGGATCACCAAACAAGTGGCGCTGAAAGTGCCACACCGGCAGAATCTCGACTTTGGTGAGTTGCTGAAGGAGCCGCGGCTGCTGGCCGCCCTGGGGCACCCCAACATCGTGACCGTCATCACGGCCGAAAAGCAGGAGAACGTCTTCTTCATCGTGATGGAGTATGTGCCGGGCGAGACGCTCGAGACACTCATTGCCCACCAGGGGGCGCTCGACCTGATGAAGGCGCTCGACTACACCGCGCAGATTTGCAACGCGGTGGAACACGCGCACAAACACAACATTCTGCACCGCGATCTGCGCCCCGCCAACGTGTTCGTCACCGAAAAGGGCCTGCTCAAGGTCGGTGACTTCGGCACATCGCGTGTGCTCGAGATGGCGGCGCACGGCACCACCGTCATCGGCAGCCCCCCCTACATGGCCCCCGAACAGTTCGAGGGGCGCGCCGTGTTTGCGTCGGACATCTACTCCATCGGCGTGACGATGTATCAGATGCTGACCGGCACGTTGCCGTACGACACGCCGGCCCCGGCCGATCTCGTGCGACTCAAGCGTGGGGAACTCGTCACGCCGCCGCGCGAACGCAACAGCGCCATCCCCAAGATCATCGACGACATCGTCATGCGGGCGCTCTCGCCGGACGTGGGTACGCGGTATCAGCGTGCGGAGGATTTGCTCAACGACTTGCTGGCCGCCCGGCGCGATCTGGTCAGAAAGCCGCCGCCCGCGGTGCCCACGGCGCCCGCGCCTGCCGGGGCCGGAGCCACGCCACGTTCAACACCCGGTCCGCGTCCCGCGCCGACGCCCACGCGCCTGCGTCCACGCGACACTGTGACCGCACGTTTTTGTTGGCACTGCCGCAAGCCACTGCCGGCACGCGGCACCCGGTGCCCCTTTTGCGGGGAAAGCCAGTAGGCGTACAGTAGACTTTGGGTCGTGATCGCGACGAAGTGAAAGGGGTAGAACAATGGCATTCAGCACCACCGGCAAGGTGTGGATGAACGGCAAAATGGTGAACTGGGCGGATGCGACGATGCACGTGGCGTCGCACGTCATTCATTACGGATCGGGTGTGTTCGAAGGAGCGCGGTGTTACAGCACTCCGAAGGGATCAGCCTGTTTCCGACTGGATGCCCACATGCGGCGACTGTACGACTCGGCGCGTATCTATCGGATGGATTACCCGATGAGCCAGGCCGACCTCACCACGGCCGTGCTCGACACCATCAAGGCCAACGGCCTGCCCGCGTGTTACATCCGGCCGCTGCTCTACCGTGGGTATGAGGCGCTGGGCGTCAACCCCCTGTCGTGTCCGGTGGAGGCGTTGATTCTGGTGTGGGAATGGGGCTCGTACCTCGGCACGGACGCGCTCGAAAACGGCGTGGATGTGCGGGTCAGCTCCTGGACGCGCAGTGCGCCGAACACCTTCCCCGCCATGGCGAAGTCGGTGGCCAACTATGCCAACTCCGGCCTGATCAAGATGGAAGCCGTCGTGGAAGGGTACAGCGAAGGCATCGCGCTGAATCCCCTCGGTCACCTCAGTGAAGGCAGCGGCCAGAACCTGTTCCTGGTGCGCGACCATGTGCTCTACACGCCGACGATGTCGTCGTCGGTACTGCCGGGCATCACGCGCGACTCGGTGATGACCATTGCACGCGAACTCGGCTTCGAAGTGCGTGAGGCTCAGTTGCCGCGCGAGATGATCTACATCGCCGACGAAGTGTTTTTTGCCGGCACGGCGGTCGAGATCACGCCGATTCGTTCGGTCGACAAGATCACGATCGGATCCGGCAAACGTGGCCCCGTCACTGCGGCGTTGCAGGAAGCGTTCTTCAACTACATCAATGGTGAGGTCGAGGATCGTCACGGCTGGCTGACCTACGTGGACATGCCGGTCGCTGCGAAGTAGGAGACACCATGTCACACCGGGCGGCGTTCGACGCACTTCTGGCAGAGGCCGCGGCCAAGCAGGCCTCAGACGTACACCTGCGCGTCGGACAGCCGCCGCTGGTGCGCATCAACGGCGACCTCAGCCGGTGGGCGTCAATGCCGGCCGTGACGCAGACCGACCTTGAGGGCCTCGTCAGTGTGTGGCTGAACGCCGATCAGCTCGCGAGGCTCGACCTCGTGCATGAGGTGGACGTCGCGTGGTCGCTGCCCGGTGTCGGCCGGTGCCGCGCGAGCGTCTTCCGCGAGCGTGGCCAACTCGCGGTCGCGTTGCGCCTGATTCCTGCCCACATCCCCGCACTCGACGCGCTGGGATTGCCTGCGTCCGTGTCGGCGCTTGTCAACGAGTCGCGCGGCCTGGTGCTGGTCACCGGAGCCACCGGCAGCGGCAAAAGCACCACCCTGGCCGCCCTGGTGGCGGCCATCAACCAGACGCGCGCCGTGCACATCCTCACGATCGAGGATCCGATCGAGTTTGTGCATGACGATGTGAAGGCGACGGTCAGTCAGCGTGAGGTCGGCATCGATGTGCCGTCGTACGCGGCGGGACTCAAGAGTGCGTTGCGGCAGGACCCGGACGTGATCCTGCTGGGTGAGTTGCGTGACGCGGAAACGATCGAGACGGCGTTGGTGGCGGCCGAGACCGGGCATCTCGTCTTGTCCACGCTGCACACACTCGATGCCCCCGAGACCGTCAACCGCATCGTGTCGGTGTTCGCGCCGCACCATCAAGGGCAGATCCGACACCAGTTGTCACGCGTGTTGCGCGCGGCGGTCTCGCAGCGCCTGTTGCCGAAGGCTGACGGCAGTGGCCGTGCGCTGGCCGCTGAAGTCCTGGTGTCGACCGCCTACATTCGGGATTGTATTGCCGACCAGGACAAGACCTCCCTGCTCGCCAGCGCGATTGTCACCGGCTCGCACGAATACGGCATGCAGAGTTTCGACCAGTCCATCCTTGCCCTGACGCAGGCCGGCACCGTCTCGGTGGACGAAGCCGTCCGGTGGGTCACCAACGTCGAAGAGTTCAAGATGCGGTTGCGCGGGATCACGCCGGGCAGCGCCTCCTTCCGTCGATGACCCAGACCCGCGTGGCCGCGCTGCGGATGTTGACGCGACGCGATTACACGGCCTTCGAACTGCGCGAGAAACTGCTCGCCAAGGAACACAGCCCCGACGACATCGATGCCGCTCTCGAGAGCCTGGCCGCCGACGGGCTGCAGAACGATCGACGGGTGGCCACCGGCCATGTACGGGTGGCGGCCAGCATCAAGGGCCGTGGCCGCCTGCGCATCGCCCGCGAGCTCGAGGCCCGCGGTGTGAGCAAACCGCTGATCCGCGAGGCGCTGGAGGCGGTGCCGCCCGAAGACGAAGTCGACTCCATCCGGCGCTTCATCGCCCGCAAGCGCCTGCCCCGCCACCTCCCTGCCCCCGACCACCGGCGCCTGTTCGCCCAACTGCTGCGCCGGGGCTTCTCGGCCGACGTCATCGCCACGGTCATCAGGGAGCGCCGAGACGACTAGGCCCGGCTGCTCAGGGCGGAGCCTGTACAATGTTGTGCTGTCATGACCGCCCGTGAAATCCGCCAGAGTTACCTCGATTTTTTTGCCCAGCGTGGGCACCGCATCGTCGCGTCATCGCCACTGGTGCCGGCGGATGATCCGACGTTGTTGTTCACCAACGCCGGGATGAACCAGTTCAAGGACGCGTTTCTGGGTACCGAGCGGCGCGACTATGTGCGGGCGACCACCGTGCAGAAGTGCATGCGGGTGAGCGGCAAACACAACGACCTCGACAATGTGGGCCCGTCGCTGCGGCATCACACCTTCTTCGAGATGCTCGGCAACTTCTCGTTCGGCGATTACTTCAAGGCCGACGCGATTCCGTTTGCCTGGGAGTTGCTCACCACGGTGTGGAAGATTGATCCCGCACGCCTGCACCCGAGCATCTTCAAAGGCGAAGGTGGCATTCCGCGTGATGACGAGTCGTTTGCGGTGTGGTCGCAGCTGGTACCGGCTGAGCGCATCGCCGAACTGGGCGCGGCCGACAACTTCTGGTCGATGGGTGACACCGGCCCGTGTGGACGCTGCTCCGAAATTTATTTCCACCGCGGTGACGACATCCCGTGCGCGGAAGCCGTGTGTCGTGGCATCGAGTGCACCTGCCAGCGCTACATCGAGATCTGGAACAACGTGTTCATGGAGTTCGACCGGCAGGCTGACGGCACCCTGCGGCCGCTTCCGGCGCTGTCGGTGGATACCGGCATGGGCCTTGAACGCATCACCACGGTGATCCAGGGCACACTCGCCACCTACGACACCGACCTGTTCACGCCGATCCTGTCGGCCATCGCCGCGAAGGCCGGCCGACCGTACACCGCGAGTTCGGTCGCCGACCATCCCGACATCTCGATGCGCGTGATCGCCGATCACCTGCGCGCGATGACCTTCCTCATCGGCGACGGCGTGTTGCCCTCGAACGAATGGCGCGGCTACGTGTTGCGCAAGATCATGCGTCGCGCGATGCGCCACGGCAAAAAGCTCGGCTTTACCGAGCCGGTCCTGCACGAGCTTGTGGACACCGTGATTGCAGAGATGGGCGACGCGTATCCGGAGCTGCGCGCCAACCGCGACACGATCGTGCGCACGGTGCGGGCTGAAGAAGAGCGCTTCGACGTGGTGCTGACGGCGGGCCTGCCGAAACTTGAGGACTTGCTCGACCGCACCGTGGCTGCAGGTCAGACCGTGGTGCCGGGCGACGAGGTGTTCCGCCTGTACGACTCGCTCGGTGTGCCGCTCGACTTCTCGGAAGACCTCGCCGGGCAGCGCGGACTCACGATCGATCAGCAGGGGCTGGATGCGGCCATGGGCGCACAGCGTGACCGTGCGCGGTCGTCAAGTTCGTTCAAAGCGACGAAGAGTCTGATCACCATTGACGCCGATGTTGAGAAGGCACTCGGCACGGATACATTTGTTGGCTACGAGCTCACCCACACCACCACGAGAGTCAAAGCGCTGTTTTCGGAGTCGGGCACGACGGTGGGTCATCTGCAGCCTGGCGAGAGCGGCTTTGTCTGCGTTGAAGAAACGCCCTTTTATGTGGAATCGGGCGGCCAGGTTTCCGACGTCGGACGCTTGTCGTCACCCGAGTTCGAGGCGACCGTCACCGGGGTGTCACGCCCACGCGCGGGTTCGACGGCACCACGACTGCATCACGTGACAGTTGTGGCCGGCACACTCAAGAACGGCCAGACCGTCACCGCTACTGTGGACACCACCGTGCGTGATGCCACCCGTCGCAATCACACGGCCACGCACCTGCTGCACGCGGCCCTGCGCCAGACACTGGGCACCCATGTGCGCCAGGCGGGCTCACTCGTGGCGCCCGACCGGCTGCGCTTCGACTTTGCGCACTTCTCCGCACTCACCGCTGATGAACGCCTCGCCGTCGAGCGCATCGTCAACGAGCAGGTCTTCACCAACACGGCGGTGGTGACTGATGTGAAGAACACTGAAGACGCCATCAAGGGCGGGGCGATGGCGTTGTTCGGAGAGAAGTACGGCGACAAGGTGCGCGTCGTGCAGATCGAGGGTTTCTCCACCGAATTGTGCGGCGGCACGCATGTGCGCGCCACCGGCGACATCGGGCCGTTTGTGATTACCGAAGAAGCCGGCGTCGCGGCCGGTGTTCGGCGTATCGAAGCGATCACTGGCGCGGGTGCGGTCGCCCATCTGCAACAGACGCAGACCGCGGTGGCTCGCACCGTGGCGGCTCTGGGCACGTCGATCGACCAGGCACCCGACGCGATCGCGCGTCTGCAGGCGGACGCCAAGCGCCTCGCCAAGGAAAACGATCAGCTCAAGATGAAGCTCGCCCTCGGCGGCGCCAAAGCCGGTGGGCAGGATGACGATGTGGTGGAGGTGGGGGGGGCGAAGTTTGTCGCGCGTCGGGTCAGCGGACTCGAGAAGGATGCGCTGCGCGGCCTCTGCGACTCGCTCCGTGACCGCCTCAAGACCGGCGTGGTCGTCCTTGCCGCGGAGAACGACGGCAAGGTACAGCTGCTGGTGGCGGTCACCAAAGACCTCACCGACCGCCTCAAGGCCGGTCAGATGGTCAAGACGCTCGCGCCGCTCATCGGAGGCGGCGGTGGCGGACGGCCGGATTTTGCCGAGGCCGGGGGCAAGGACGTTTCGGGAATTGAGGCCCTGCTGGAGAGGGCCAGGGGCCTCTTTAATGAGGCAATGCAGTAAACAGCATTTCGGAGCCGACGGGCTTTAGCCCGTCGGAAACAGACCGACTAAAGTCCGTCTGCTCCGTACTGTCTCTTCGTGCACGCGGTCTCTACGAATACGGCACCGCAGGTGCGCCAAACGGTTCGGTGGGCGCTGCGGCAGCGGAGACCTGCCAGATGGTGTTTGCCTGAGTGGTGGCAAATGAGCGACCGCCGGTCGAGGCGAATGTTTGTGGCACCGCCGTGGCGTAGTAGGCCGTCTGCGTCGCCGTGCCGTTGCAGTCGTTGAGGCCGGCCGCGGCCCCGGCGCCTGGGGCCAGGGTGAAGTTGTAGCCGGCCTTGATCGGCGTGGGCGAGTTAAATTCCGGCGAGATGAACGACTCGGTTTGTCCGGGGGGTGGCGTGGCCAGCACCTGGAATGCCACCGCAAAGCCCTGGTTGCCGCAGCTGGACGAATACGACACTTCCGCCACGTTGATCGTGCGCAGCGAGGCGGCGGCCGAGGTTTCGTTGCCGCCCATGCGCGACCGCATCAGGCCGGGCACGGCGATGGCCGCAATAATGCTGATAATCGCCACCACAATCAGCAGCTCGATCAGCGTAAATCCTTCTTCGTGTTGCCTTTTCATGGGTCTCGCTCTCCGACAATTTTGACGTCGCACCGACAATTTTGGACGTTGAGCTGACAATAACATGCCTCGGAGCGGCCCAGAGCGCGCGATGTACACGTTTCTGACGTGTGTTCCTGGCGCGACCCATAGAGCGATCCACCATGAGGCTCCATGAGGACCCATGAGGGAATGCCTGTCGCTGACCCGCGAGGGTTGGGGGTCAGGCGAAGCCTGGCCGTGCGGGAGGAGGACGGTCGGAAACGAATACACCGGGCGCATTCATGCGGTGCATTCGTTTCCGACCGTCCTCCTCCCGCATCTGCCGCCTCTGGCGGCACCCAACCCGCTCCCCGACCGTCCGTGATCTTGCTCTCTGGGCCTCGTCGGTCAAGTACGTGCCTCTCCTCATGGATCCTCATGGAACCTCATGGTGAAAAATCCGGGCACTAAAGCAGGATGAGGGCTACTGTGCGAGTCCGGGCAGCAGGCCGGCGATGCCCCGGCCCATCAGGCCAAAGGCGGTGGCCACGACGAGGATGCCCATCACGCGCGTGATGATGTTCATGCCGATGGGGCCCAGTCGTCTGGCGATGGGGCCGGCGGACCGGAACGTGATCCACATGATGATGGCGATGCCGAGCGAGACGCCGGAGATGATGGTCAGGTCGCGCATCGAATTAAACGTGCTGGCCTGAATGATGACGGTGGTGATCGTGCCGGCTCCGACCGAACCTGGAATGGCGATCGGCACCACGGCCAGCGTCTTCCAGTGTTCCACCGACACTTCATGTGCCGACTCCTTCTCATCCGCCGTCAGCTTGACGTCTTCAACGACGGTCACCATCTTCATGCCGTAGTTGAGCAGGATCAGTCCGCCCGCCGCCTGCAACATCGGCGTGGTCAGGCCCATCAGGCCGAGGATGGAATTCCCCAGCCAGGCGCAGACCAGCATGATGATCAGAATGGCGAAGGCCGCCTGATTCGACATGCTCCGTTGAATCTGTGACGAGAACTTGCCGGCCAGCGCGGCAAAGAGCACCGCCGACGCCACCGGGTTGACGATGGCGAGCAGCGATGTCGAAAAGAGAATCACGTCCTGCAGTGTCACCGCGTCATCCCTTCGTCAGCAGATACACCGCTGCGGCGGCACACACAAATCCGGCGGCTTGACGCGCGGTCGGCACCTGGCCGCCGGGCATCGCCCACGCCAGCACCGCGACGGCGGTGACCTGCAGTACCGACACCGTCACCAGAAACGCCGCGGTCGGCACCGCCGGGTTGGCCGTGTTCGACGCGTACACATAGACGGCGGCGCCATTGGCCACCGCCGCCGCACCGAGCAGCCACCACGCACGCCCCGTCGGCATCGTCATCGACAACTGCGAGGCGGACAATGCGGCGACCATCATCGCCGAGCCGGCCATCACCACCACACCGAGCCAGGCGCCCGACGCGCGGGATTCGCGACCGATCAGCGGCCACGCCGCAAAGGCGATGGCCACAAACGCGGCGCTCAGGAGCACTCGACCGGTCATGTGTGGCTCACAACCCGCTGGCTTCGAGCAAACCCATCACCTGCCGCTCGAACCACTCGGGTGACTCGGAGCCGATGTGTTTGTAATAGACGCGACCGTCGGGCTGGACAAACCACGAGACGGGATAGGCCATGATCGCGCGGTAGGCCTCCATCACATCAGGGCGGTCCTTGGCCACAAACAACGGATAGTTGATGCCGAACTCGGCCGCGAACGCCTTGATCTCCTCCGGCGTGTCCGACACGGAAATGCCCAGCACGGTGAAGCCCTTGTCCTTGTACTTCTCCACCAGCTTGATGAACGTCGGCGTCTCATACCGGCACGGCGGGCAGGTGGTGAACCAGAAGTTGATGATCAGCGGTCGGCCACGATAGTCGGAGAGACGCACATCCTCCCCGTCCGGATTCTTCAGAATGAACCCGAGGTCGGCAATGTCCTCGTCCTTCGGCGCCGGCTGACATCCTGCCAGCACCAACAACCCAAGTCCGAGTCCGACGGCCATCACCACGATACGCGTACCTCGCATAATGAAATGATAAGGGGCGAATGCGTATTGATGTGTGGCTGGACGTCGCCTGCCTGTGTAAAACCCGCACAGAGGCCAAGAAGTTCTGCGAAGGCGGCAAAGTCAGCCTGAACGGCCAGTCGGCCAAACCCCACCGCGAGCTCAAACTCGGCGATGTGGTGGAGGTCAGCAAGGCCCAGGGCCACCGGCTGCGGGTCATTGTGCGGGGTTTTGCCGAACAGCACCTGCCCAAGGCCAAGGCCCGTGAACTCTACGAGGACGTCACGCCGGAGCCCACCCCCGAGGTCAAAGCGATGCTCGAACTGGCCCGGCTGGCCGGGCCCCGCCCCGCACGCAAGGTCACGCTCTCGCCGTATGGCGTGGACAAACACGAAAAACGTCGTCGCCGCGAGGCCAAGGAGCGCGGTGACGGCTAGCGTTGTAAGACTGCTTTTGTAAGACTGCCCTCGCCCGGGTGGTATACTTCCGAAGTTCGGGGCGACCGTTTCGCTCCCACCAACAAAGGTTTCATCACGTGGCCACTCGACACAAGTCCGCCGTCAAGGCAAACAAGCAGACCATCAAGCGCACGGCGCACAACCGCGAACTGCGCTCCAAGCTCCGCACGGGGCTCAAGAACATTCGCGCGGCCATCGACGCCGGCAAGACCGACGAAGCCAAGGCCGTGCTCAACGCGACCTTCTCGCTCATCGACAAGATGTCAGCGAAGAAGATCATTCACGACAACGCGGCTGGTCGCTACAAGTCGCGCCTCGCGACGTCGATCGCCAAGAAGTCCACCCCCGCGTAACGGCAGGCCCCCTTCACTCGCGCATCACCGTCGCGCGTGTGATCCAGTCGAGCTTCGGAAATGCCCGCCGGAAAAACGCGGCCCCTTCCGCGAACCCGGCGTCCTGTGTGCCCGCGCGGATGCCGCCGAGGCCCTCGCGGTACTCCGCGTTGAACCGATCGGCGACCTCCATCCCTTCAACCACTCGACCAAACGGCACAAACGGCTCTCCGTCGTGTGTGGCCGCGTTGTCCCTCAAGTTGATGAAGACCTGCGTCGTGCGGCCATTCGGCACGGCAAACGCAAAGGCGACGGTGCCGCGGGCGTTGGTCTCGCGGAAGGGATCGTCTGGAAAATTCCGCTCCCTCCACGCCTGTGCGATTTTCGGATCGCCGGCAATGCCAAACTGCACCCAGGTGGCTGGTCGAACCCGGAACAGGGGCGCTTCGTCGTAGTATCCGTGTCGGACGAGGTTGACGAAGCGGTCAGCGCCCCGTGGGGCCCACGCGCGGATGACCTCGATGACGACGCCCCCCGCGGTGGTGTCAAGGCGCACGCGCGATCGCTCGGGCGCCTGTGCGGAGAACGCCGGGTCCGCCGGATTCAGTAGACGCTGCCGGTCAGGCGATGCCTGCCAGGTCAACGCAGTGAGGAGCAACAAGATGCAGAAACGCATGGCATGGAGTCTCGTGGGGATCGGCGCGATGGTAACACTGGTGCTCACGCCTGTGTCAGCGGGCCCCAACCGGTTCGGGTTCTCCGACCGCATCGAACGCCATCTGTTCCCGGAAGTCACCACCGGTCCTGCCGAACCGACCTGGAGTCCGGACGGCCAGTGGCTCGCCTTCTCCATGCAGGGTGACATCTGGAAGGTGCCGGCCAGCGGCGGCGAAGCTGTCGCGCTGACGCAAGGCCCGCACTCTTACTTCGAACCCGACTGGAGCCCTGACGGCCGCTCAATGGCGGTGACGATGGACGTCGCTGGAAATCTTGAAGTCGGCATCATCCCGGCCGACGGCGGCGACGCGCGACGCGTGGCTTCCCATGACGCCGTGGACTTCTCCCCGGTGTGGACACGCGACGGGGCCGCGCTGCTCTTCGTCTCCTCACGTCATCGCGGGTTCGACATTCTCAACGTCAACCTGGCCGACGGCGTCGTGACGACGGTGGCGGGTGGGCAGGGCGATCAGATTCAGCCGGCCGTCTCGCCGGATGGATTGTCGCTCGCGTTCGTGCAGCCGGTCCGAAATCGCCTTGGCACGGGAGGCATCTGGACGCAGCCGCTCGCGGGTGGTGAGCCCACGTTGCTCCACTACGAAGAGTCCGAATACCGGATGCGCCCGCGCTGGACGCCCGACGGGCGCGCACTGCTGTACGGAACCGACGAAGGGGGCTCGAACGACATCGCCATGATCGCGATCGACGGGGGCAACCCGACCGTGGTCACGCCCGATCCCGGTGGTGAGTTCTCGCCGGTCGTCCGTCCCGATGGCGGCCGCGTCGCCTTCATGTCGAACGCCACCGGCCCGATGACGCTGTATACAGTGCCGATGCCCGGCGGACCACAGACATCCTGGACGCCGGTGACCATCACCAACCGCCGGATGCGCGTGCCCGCAGGCCGGCTGGAGGTGCTGGTCGTCGGTCCCGACAATCAGCCGATGCCGGCACGGCTCACGATCACCGCGTCTGACGGCCGCAGTTATGCCCCGGATGACGGCTTCGCGCGCGTCATGGCGGTCACCGAAACACACTATTTCCACACGGCCGGCACGGCCGCGGTGCGCGTGCCGGCGGGCGAGGTCATCATCACTGCCCTTCGTGGACCGGAATACGAACCCGTCACCCAGCGGGTGTCGCTTGGCGCCAACGAGTCTCAGCGCACAGTCCTACGTCTCGAGCGTCTGATCGACATGCCCGGGCGCGGGTGGTACTCCGGCGACACCCATGCCCACGACCTGCACCAGGGCCGGTTCGGTCTGTCGCACGGCTGGCTCTTCGCCCAGTCACTGGCGGAGGATCTGCACGTCACCCATGTGTTGATCCACATGGACGGTACACGGTTGATGGGGCGGTGGCAGGACCTGACCGGGGAGCCGATTCGGGAATCGACGTCCTCACACCTGCTGCAGTTCGGCCAGGAGTTCCGGGGCTCGCTCGGCCACCTGGGCCTGCTCGGTATTCAGCAGTTCAAGCTGCCGCTTATCGGTGGCGCCGGCAACACACCGTTTTCGCAGATTGCCAGCGACCTCCCGTACCTCGATCATGCCCGTGGGCAGGGCGGTCTCGGTGGATTCATGCATCCGTTCCTCAACCGCACCGATGCGCCGGCCGGGTGGGCCGGCACGCTGATTCCGGTGGACCTGGCGCTCGGGCGTGGGGATTTTTATGACGTGCAGGCGGTGTGGTCCGACGAACTCGCGTCGGCCGAGTTTTATTACCGCCTGCTGAATGCCGGCTTCCGGGTGCCGGCCACCGGCGGCACCGACAACTTCCCGGACGTGTGGCGCGATCCGCCGCCAGGCACCGCACGCACGTATGCGAAGGTCACCGGGCCGCTGCGTGTGTCGTCGTGGCTTGACGCCGTGAAAGCCGGGCGCACCTTCAGCACCAACGCCCCCCTGGTGTCACTCCACGTCAGCGGTCAGGAGCCGGGTGCCGTCCTGACACAAGGCGGCACGCTGCAGACCACGGCCGAGGTCACATCGATCGCGCCGTTTGATCGTCTCGAGATCATCGTGAATGGCGCCATCGCGCACACCGTGACACCCAATGCCGATGGGCGTCGGGCGGTGTTTGCCGGGCAGGTCTCGTTGCCTGAGGGTGGCTGGGTGGCCGCGCGTGTCGTCGGTGGGCCGCACCCGTACGTCGGTGACAGCTACGTGTTTGCCCAGACGTCGCCGGTGTACGTCGAACACAACGGTCGTTCGTGGATTTCGCGCGCGGACGCCGCGTTTCTCGGCGAGGTGGTGGACGCCATCAGGGTGCGCGCCGGGCGCGCCACCTGGCGCACCGACGCCGAACGTGACCACTTCCTGCGCGAACTCGACGCGGCTCGGGCGGTGTATACACAACGCGCGACCGAGGGACGCTGACCCCATGCTCCAGGACCTCCGCTACGCGCTCCGAAGCATGGCCCTCCAGAAGGGCTTTGCGCTTGTCATCATCCTGTGTCTCGGCACGGGCATCGGCGTCAACGCCACACTCTTCTCCGTGGTGGACGGCGTCCTCCTCCAGCCCTTTCCCTATGACGACCCCGAACGCCTCGTCGTGCTGCGTAACACGCAGCCGGCGTCGAACATGCAGTTCGGCGGCTTCTCGTGGCCGGACGCCCGCGACATCGCCGAGGCGCAGCGGGCGTTCTCGACGCTGGCGTTCATCTCATACAGAAGCTTCACGCTCTCCGATGCCGGCGACCCGGAACGGTATCGCGCCGCCGCCGTCTCGTGGAACCTGTTTTCCATGCTCGGCATTCGCCCGACGCTGGGACGCGACTTTGCCGCCGCCGACGATGTGGCGGGCGCGGCAGGTGTCGTGCTCATCAGCGACGAGATTTGGCGACTGCGCTACCTGTCGGATCCGGGGATCGTCAATCGACGCGTGCTCATCAACGGCCTGCCGCATGACGTGATCGGCGTGATGCCGCCGGGCGTCAAATTTCCACAGAACCAGCAACTGTGGGTGCCGGTGATCCCGCTGGTGCACCAGACCACGCGCGACGCGCGCAGCCTGCGACCCTACGCGCGACTGGCACCGGGAGTCACGCTGGAGCAGGCCAATCAGGAAATGCGCGCGATCAGCCAGCAGCTGGCGACGCAGCATCCCGGCACCAACGAAGGGTGGGTCGCCCGTGTGATCACCTTGCGCGAGGAGTTCATTCCCGACGACGTGACGCTGGTGTTATGGCTGATGATGGGGGCCGCCACACTGGTGTTGTTTATCGCGTGTTCCAACGCCGCGAACCTGTTGCTGGCCAGAGCCACCGTGCGGCGTCGGGAAATTTCCGTGCGTGCGGCGCTGGGCGCAGGACGAGGCCGCATCGTACGGCAACTGCTCACCGAGAGTGCCGTGTTCGGCGCGCTGAGCGTGCCGCTGGGGTTGGCGGTCGCGTACGCGGGCACGCAGTTGCTGACGGCGTCCATCCCCCCGGACGAGGTGCCGTACTACGTCAGATGGGCGATCGACTGGCGGTCGATCGGCTACGCCGTGGTCGTGGCGATCGGCACCACCGTGATGTTTGGTCTGGTGCCGGCCGTGCATGCCACGCGTGGGACGCTGCACGACGAGTTGAAGGAAGGCACACGCGGCAACAGTGGCGCGCGATCGTGGGCCCGCAACACGCTGGTGGTCGCGCAACTGACGCTGGCGGTGGTGTCGCTGGTTGGCGCTGCGCTGTTCGTGCGTACGTTCATCAACATGGATGACTACGACGTCGGGTTCGACCCGGCCCCGCTGGTCACGCTGCGGGTGTTTTATTCGGGCGAGGAGTTTGTGCCTGAGGGCGCGATGTGCCGTACCACGCGCGACCTGGTCGAACGTTTCGAACGTCTCCCGGGTGTGCGCAGTGTGTTTGCGTCCAACCTTGTGCCGCTCGACGGTGGCGGCGGTGGCGGCAGGCTGCAGATCGACGGGGTGACGTACGAGCCAGGACGCGAACCGGAAGTGGCGTTTGTCGGGGTGTCGCCCGGTTTCGTCCGCACGCTCGGCATGACCATCGTCGCCGGCGAGAACATGACCGAATCGCAGGGCTGGTCACGGTCCGAGGTCGCGATCGTGAACCGCACGCTGGTCACCAGGTTCTTTCCGGACGGCAGTCCGCTGGGACGTCGCATCCGGGTGCCACAAGGACCAGGGGACGCGCCGTGGTTCACCATCATCGGGGTCGTCTCCGATGTGCGGCATTCCGTCGACACCAACGAAGCCCAGGAACCTGTCGTGTACGTGCCTCACGCGTGGCAAGACACTGCGAACACCGGCTTTACGGTCAATGTGGATGGCGATCCATCGGCGGTCGGCCCGGCGCTGCGCCGCGAGGTGCGCGCCGCCGCTCCGGCCATTCCGATCTTTGCGATTCAGACGATGGAGGAACTCCGGCGCCTGAGTTTCTGGCAGTTTGCGATCTTCGGCTGGGTGTTCGGGCTGATCGGCGCGGTCGCGCTGCTGCTGGCCACCGTTGGGGTCTTCGGGGTGTTGTCGTATTCGGTGTCGCAGCGCACGCGCGAGATCGGCGTGCGTCTGGCACTTGGCTCCAGTCAGGCCAGCATCCGCACCCTCGTGCTCCGACAAGGCCTGATCCTCGCCGGCACGGGCGTCGTCGTGGGGTTGGTGGCGGCCGCGCTTGTCACGCAGAACGCGGTGTCACTGCTCTACAACGTGACGCCGACTGACCCGCTCAGCTTTGCGGCGGTGGGGGTGTTTCTCATGCTGATGGCGGCTGTGGCCAGTTACGTGCCTGCGCGTCGCGCGATGCGTGTGAATCCGATCGAGGCGCTTCGCGGCGAGTAATAGAGCGTCCTGATTTTTCACCATGAGGTTCCATGAGGATCCATGAGGGAATGCCTGTCTGAGTGAGGGTTGGGGGCCCGGCGTTGCCGGACCTGTGCGGGTGGAGGGCGATCGCTCCCGAAAATGACGTCGGACAAAGACACCCGACGTCATTTTCGTGCGCGACCGCCCTCCACCCGCACCTGCCGCCTACGGCAGCACCCAACCCCGTCGTCAGTCGTCTCTGCTGCACCCAGACACTCCGTGCCTGTGCGCTAACATCGCAATCTCGCCCGTCGGATTTTGCAAGCCCTCCGGGTTCCCTGGGTAGTGCGCGACCCCGGTCGCTCCTCAGTGGGAAAGCTCTACCCGGGTACCCAGGTAGCTGCGGAGACCTTCCATCAGTGTGACGCCGTTGAAGTTGATCAAAAACGCCTGCTTCATGCCTGAGAGTTTGAGATACGTCAGCACCTGCGCAGTGTGAACGGACATCAACTGGTCCACGCACTTCACTTCGACGATGACTGATTGATCGACACAGATGTCCATGCGGAAGCCGCAGTCCATGCGGACCCCTTTATAGATCACAGGGATCGGCACTTCTTGTTCGACCAGGAGGCCACGCTGGTGCAGCTCATACGCGAGGCACGAGGTGTACAAACCTTCAAGCAGTCCTGGGCCCAGCGACCGGTGGACTTCAATGGCGGCAAAGATGACGCTCGCAGCGACGGGATCACGTTGGAGTGTTGGCATGGCCGCGGTGTTTGCAACCCAGATGCCAGCTGAGGCTGTCTGTTCAGCCGTGGGGACGGAACGCAAAGCCCGGACAGGCACAAGGTGCGGAGAGCACCGAAGGCGACTGAGGACCAGGGTTGGGTGCCGCCGTAGGCGGCAGGTGCGGACGGAGGGCAGTCGCGAAGAAGAAGGACGTCGGGTGTCTTTTTTTGCATCGCTGAAACCGAAAAAAGACACCCGACGTCGTTCTTGTTCGCGACCGCCCTCCATTCGCATGGGCCCGGCAACGCCTGGCCCCCAACCCTCACCAGACAGGCATTCCCTCATGGATCCTCATGGAACCTCATGGTGGAAAAAGCTCTATCGCAATGGTCTACCGCCGGCCGTAGCCCCCACCGTAGGACTGCCGCTGTGGAACTGGACGACCGGTGAGTTCGACGACGAGGCGTTCGATAAGCACACGGTCGTCGCCGCCGGAACTCTTGAGCGCGAGGTCGGTGCGCAGCAGCGCCTCCAGCGCGTCCTTCACGCGCTCGGGTGCGCACTCCACCAGTTTGTTCGACACCCACCAGCGCAACTGCCCCACCAAACCGTGTGGCGAGTCGCCGCGATCGAACCGCAGTGCCACTTCGCGCAGGGCGCGTGCGGCATCACCCGCGCTGATCGCGTTGGTCATGCCCCAGTCGTCCTGCACACCCGCGGCGTCGGTGGCGACCTCGTCAGCATCCGCCAGCGTGATCGTGGAGCGCTCCTGGGCGTACAGCAGCAGGCGCTCGAGGTCTCCGCGCAGCTTTGAGATGTCGCCCCCGGCGCGCGACACCAACATCCTGATGGCGGCGGGTTCGATCGTCCGACCTTCGCGCGCCAGTTCCGCCTTGACCCACTCGGTGGCGGTGGCGTCCGCGTCGCGCTGCCCTGCGGGCCTGTCTGCACGAATCCCACCGAACTCCACCACCAGGCCCTTCGCCACCAGTTGTTTGGTGAACCGACGCGTGCGATCAATTTCACTGGCAACAAACACCAGCGTCGCGAAGTCTGACGGGGCCGCCAGGTAATCCTCGAGCGGCGTCATGTCGCTCGCGGCGGACTCCTGGTCCCCCGACTCATCCGCCTCGTCAGCCTCATCGTCGGAGGCCTTGCCGGCGCGCTTCGGCTTCAGCAGTCGTTCGGCGCGCATGACGATGACGAGTCGACGGTCACCGAGCATGGGCAGGCTGCGGCACGAGGCGGCGATATCCACAGGAAACCCGCCGGCTTCGCCCGCGTAGACCCGATCGACCGCAAAGGGGCGATCGGCTTCGTCCACGGTGCCCTCAAGTGCGTCGACCATGCGGTCGGCGAGTTTGACGTCTTCGCCGACGAACAGATACACGCGCTGCAGGTCCCGCTTCTTGATGTGGGTGCGCAGTGCGTCGAGATCCAGATTCGGCACGATGTGGAGGCCTAAAACGCTTCGAGAATCTGGGTGACAACCGATCGCGAGAAGTTCTGCGCGAGTCGCTCCATGGCAGTGGCGTTCTGGCCAAAGAAGGCCGTCACGTCGCCACCGGCCGCTGCGGTGGAGGTGTCGTACTCCTCCCGGTACTGCATGGTGGCGTTGGACCACAGCACCTTGTTGTCGCGCAGATCCCTGAACTCAAATGACGCCGTCACCACCAGGGCCACACGCGAGGCCTGGCTGCCGGCCGTGATCGCGGTCGGGTCCAGACGGACGGCGGTGATCACCCCCGTCAGAATGGCATCGACGTTGTCGACATCCGGTCGCACCGTATAGCGCCCTCGCCCTGAGAACTCCGTACGCACGGCGTCGGTCAACACGCGGTCGAGGTCAAACGTGGCCGTCTTGTTCTCGAAGGCCGGGATGCCGACGATGCGGATGTATTCGGGGAGGAACGAACCTCGCCCGGCCAGTGCGTAGCCGCAGCCGGACGACACGACCGCGCTCAGCGCGAGCGTGGCCACGCCTGCCCAGATCCCGAGTCGTCCTGTGCGCTTGTTCATTTGACCACCACACTCACCAACCGGCCCTTGGCCACAACAACCTTGATCACGGTCTTGCCGTCCAGATACGCGGCCACGGCCTCGAGCGCCGCTTGTTCGATGGCCGCGTCCGTGGCATCCGGGGCCACGGTCGCACGACCCCGCAACTTGCCGTTCACCTGCACCGGAATCTCGAGCGACTCCTCACGGGCGGCGTCTTCGTCCACCATCGGCCAGCCGGCGGCGACCACTCCGTCAGCATGCCCCATCTGCGCCCACAGTTCCTCACACATGTGCGGGGTAAAGGGGGAGAGCATCAGGGTGAGCGCTTCCACCGATTCGCGCAACACGGCCGCTGTTTCGGGCCGATCCACCGACGCCCGGGCTTCATCGTCGACACCCAGAGGCCGCACGCCGCGCAGTTCGGCGTAGGCATACAGCTCGTTGACGAGTTCCATCAAGGCCGCCACGGCGGTGTTCAGGTGTACGCGCGGATCGATGTCCTGCGTCACGCGGCGAATCGTGCCGTGTGTCTTGCGACGCATCGCGCGGTCGGCTTCGTCGAACGTCAGCCCTGTCGTCGCGGGTGCGGTGCGGATGATGTCGGTCAGATGGTCGGCCATCCGCCACACGCGGTTCAGAAAGCGGAACGCGCCTTCAAGTCCGGTGTCGGTCCACTCGACTTCCTTCTCGGGCGGCGCGACGAACATGACATAGAGTCGGAGCGCGTCGGCGCCGAACTGCTGAATCATGTCGTCCGGGTCCACGACGTTGCCCTTCGACTTCGACATGACCGCGCCATGACGCAGCACCATGCCCTGCGTGAGCAGACGGGTGAATGGTTCGTCGATCGTGACGAGCCCCACATCGCGAAAGACCCGGCTGAAGAAGCGCGAATAGATCAGGTGCAGGATGGCGTGTTCGACACCACCACTGTAGAAGTCCACCGGGCCCCAGTAGGCGACCTTTGCGGGATCAAACGGCAGGTCGTTGTTGTGCGGATCGCAGAAGCGGTAGAAGTACCACGACGAGTCCACGAAGGTGTCCATCGTGTCGGTTTCACGCCGAGCCGCTCCACCACACGTCGGACACGCCACGTTGACGAACTCCGGTACCTGCGCGAGCGGTGAGTCTCCCCGACCACTGAACTCCGTCATTCTCGGCAGTTCGACGGGCAGATCCTTGTCGGGCACCGGCACCATGCCACACGCCGGGCAATGAATGATCGGAATCGGGGTGCCCCAGTACCGCTGACGCGAGATGCCCCAGTCCTTGAGGCGATACTGCACCGTGCCTTCGCCGATGCCGCGCGCCATGGCCTCAGCCGTCATCCGTCGATTGGCCTCCGGCCAGGCCAGGCCGTTCCACTCGGCAGAGTCGACGAGCACGCCGTCGCCGTCGTAGGCCTCCGTCAACGTGTCGCCATCCAGCGTGCCGCCTTCGGGCTGCACCACCACACGCACGGGCAGGTTGTACTTGCGGGCAAACTCGAAGTCGCGCTGATCGTGTGCGGGCACCCCCATCACCGCGCCCGTGCCGTAGTCGCCCAGCACAAAGTTGGCGATCCACACGGGCACCTGCTGCCCGGTAAACGGATTGGTCACCGTGCGTCCGGTATCAAAGCCTTCCTTCTCGACCTCACCCGTCATGCGTGCAGACTTGTCCTGCGCCCGGAACGCGGCGGCCTTCGCGCGGAAGGCGACCGGATCCGCAGACTCAGCGGCAAACTGTTCCACCAATGCGTGCTCGGGCCCGAGCATGACGAACATGGCCCCATAGATCGTGTCGATGCGAGTGGTGAACACCTCAATCGTGTCGAAGCGCACCTTCGCACCTTCCGAGCGCCCGATCCAGTTGCGCTGCATCGTCAACACTTTTTCCGGCCAGCCGGCAAGGTGTTCCGCAGCACTCAGGAGTTCATCGGCGTAGGCCGTGATGCGCAGGCACCACTGTTCAAGTTCCCGCAGTGTCACTGTTGTGCCGCAGCGCCAGCAGCCGCCGTCGACGACCTGCTCGTTGGCGAGCACGGTCTGGCAGCTCTCGCACCAGTTCACGTTCGAGCGGCGACGATATGCCAGCCCCTTCTCGAACATGCGGGTGAAGAGCCACTGATTCCACTTGTAGTAGATCGCGTCGCAGGTGGCGAGCTCGCGTTCCCACGCGTAGCTGATGCCGAGCCGCTGCAACTGGCCCTTCATGTGGGCGATGTTGTCGCGGGTCCATGTTTCGGGATGCAACTTGTGTTTGATCGCGGCGTTTTCGGCCGGCAGACCAAACGCGTCCCAGCCGAACGGATGCAACACGTTGAACCCGCGCATGCGCATGGTGCGGGCCATGATGTCGCCAATCATGTAATTGCGGACGTGGCCCACATGGGCGTGCCCCGACGGATACGCGAACATCTCCAGGCAATAAAACTTCGGCCTGGACGGGTCTTCGGTCACCTCGAACGCACGGGTATCCGCCCAGTGCTTCTGCCACTTCTGCTCAATCTCTTGGGGCTTGTACGAACTCACTTCGGCATTTTACTCGGAGTATTCACCATGGAGAACCTGGAACCGTCGTGAAGCGCTCTATTGCCGCGAAAGGGCTACTGCCGCAATCGTCGCCTCGATGCCCTCGCGCAAGGCGCCGAGGTCGTAGCCACCTTCGGTGACCAGGGCGATGCGACCGCCACACAGGCGGCGGGCGGCGGCGGCCAGAAGCGCGGACAGGCGGGAGAAGCCCTCGGTGGTCATCCTGAGGCCGCCCAGAGGGTCGCGCTCATGGGCGTCGTACCCGGCTGACACCAGTAACACCTCCGGCCGAAATGTGTCGAGCACGGGAATGGCGTGTGTCTCGTAGGCCTGCAGCACGTCGGCATCTCCGGCACCAGCCGGCATCGGCAGGTTCAGCGTGTACCCGAGCCCCGCACCACTGCCCCGCTCGGTGTCAGCGCCGCTGCCGGGCCAGAACGGATATTGATGGCTCGAGATGAACAACACAGACGGGTCGTCGTAAAACGCCGCCTGCGTGCCGTTGCCGTGATGGACATCGAAGTCAACAATGGCGACGCGCGCGACGCCTGACGCGCGCAACGCGGCGGCGGCAATGGCGATGTTGCTGTACAGGCAGAACCCCATGGCCTTGTCGGGTTCAGCATGATGTCCCGGCGGTCGCACAAGCGCCATCGCAGGCTCTCCCGTCGTCCACGCATGGTGCGCGGCTTCGATGGCGGCACCGGCTGCCAGCCGCGCCACGTCGTAGCTCTCCGGACTGGTATACGTGTCATCGTCGAGCATCACCGCCCGGCCGGCCGTGGCCTCGATGGCATCGAGATACGCCGCCGTGTGCACACGCCCCAGCTCTTCGCGCGTCGCCATGCGCGGTTCGCGCACAGTGCCGCCACCGGCGGCGAACGCTGCCGCGACAGCCTCCAGCGTCTCGCCGCGTTCGATACGTTCCGGGTGCCCGGGGGGCGGGGTGTGTTCGGAGAAGCGGGGGGAGTGGAGGAGGAGCATGTTATTGAGAATGGGGGATGGAGGATGGGGGATGGAGGATGGGGGATGGAGGATGGGGGATGGAGGATGGAGGATGGAGGATGGAGGATGGGGGATGGAGGATGGATTGTTCCAAGCCGGCCAGCCGGTCCTCCAGTTGGCGGCGTGCCGCCTCCACGGTTGCTTCATCCGTGTTGTCCACATACATCGGAGCACCGATCACCAGTGAGACTGTGGCGCCGGGTTTCGGAATCTGGTGGCGATCCCAACTGCGCGCGGTCCACGCTGAGTCGGCTTCGAGATGAAACGGCACGATGGGATGGCCGGTGGCGCCGGCCAGCCACGCGGCGCCTGGTTGCGCCACACGTGCGGGTCCCCGCGGACCGTCGAGCGTAAACGCGACTGCATGGCCGGCCGACAACATCCGCCGCATCTGGACAAGCGCGCGCGCGCCGCCGCGCGACGATGACCCGCGCGCGGAGCCGTAGCCAAACTTCCCGATGATGCGCGCAATCCATTCGCCGTCGAAGTTTTCGCTGGTGATGACGATGATGCCGCGGTCGCGGAACCAGGGGATGGCCTGCAACACGCGGCCGTGCCAGAACGCGAGGATGGGCACCTGTCCCGCTGTTTCGACGGCCTGCAGGTGTTCGAGCCCGCGGACACGATACGTCCACGTCGCGGCGAGCGCCTCGATGATCGGCCAGCCCACTGACGCAATGGCGGCGACCTGTGCCCGTTTGGACCACGACTGCCGCCAGGCCGGATCGGAGGTCATCCGTGTGCGTCAGCCTGCGGCGGAGTGGCCGCGCGATCATCAGGCGCACACTTGGGTTTGAGCGCCTTCATCTTACCGTCCACGTACGTCATCAGGTCCACCATCTGCACCGGGGCGTTGCTGGAAGCCTGCGCACCCTTGAGCATGATGGAACAGAACGGGCACGCCATCACCACGGTGCCGGCCTTGGTCGCCTGCAACTGCTCGAAGCGCTCCTGACTGATGCGTTTACCCGACTCGTGTTCCTCGAACAACAACCCACCGCCGGCGCCGCAGCAGAACGGGTTGTCGCCGTGCCGCACCGGTTCGGTCACCGTGGCGCCGAAACGTTCGAGCAGTGCGCGCGGCTCCGCGTGCACATCGGCGTACCGGCCCAGGTAACACGGGTCGTGATAGGTGACGTTGTCTGTTTCAGCCCACTCGAGCATCACGTCGCGCGTCAGTTCCTCCACGAGCGTCGCCGAGTGCACAGCCTCGACCTCGTACCCCATCAGCTGATAGTCGTGGCCGATGGTTTTGACGCAGTGCGGACACGAGGTGACAATTTTTTTGACGCCGGCCGCCGTCAGGTCCGCGATGTTCTGCGTCGCGAGTTCCTGATACATGTATTCGTTGCCCGCGCGCTTGGCCACGTCACCGGTGCAGCGCTCCTTGGAGAGCACGCCAAAGGTCTTGCCGCGTGACCGCAGCAGGTCAAACAGCGACCGCATCGATTTCTGGTAGTCGGCCTCAAAGGCCCCGGCGCACCCGAGCCACACGAGGTATTCGTGTTTCGCCGGGTCGAACGTCTCGAGCGCCGTCGACTGCACAAACTTGGTGCGCTGGTCGTACATCAGGCCCCAGATGTTCTGCCGTCGTTCGAGATTGGTGAACACCGGCGTGAGGAACTCGGGCGCCTCGCCGTTCGACACCAGGCCTCGTCGCGCGCCGATGATGTTGGGCAGATGTTCGACGCCGACCGGGCACGCCTGCTCACAGGCGCCACACGTGGTGCATTGCCACAACACGTCCTGGTCGTACACGTCCACCAGCTTCTTGTCGCGCTCCCCCGCCAGCAGCGCGGCTTCGTTCTGCAGCGGAATCAACTTCGGATTCAGCCGTTTGCCCGTACCGAACGCCGGGCAGTTGTCCTGACAGCGGCCGCACTCCACACACGAGAACGCGTCGAGCACGGTCTTCGACGGCAGGTCCTTGACCGTCTCAAGCCCGACCTCCTCTTTCTCAAAGTCGAGGTTCGGCACCGTTCCCAGCACCGGTGACTTCAAAAATACCGCCACGGGCGACAGGATCAGATGGAGGTGCTTCGAATTGGGAAGCAGCACCATGAAGATCAGAATGATCAGCATGTGCACCCACCAGTTCACGCGCCCGAGCAGATCAGCTTCGTGGAAGAAGCTGACGAAGTAGGTGACCATCAACACCGCGATGAACACCGCGATGAGCAGCGACTCCTTTGACACCGTCGCACCGAGGCCTGCCGGCCGCACGAATGCCCGCCGAATCCCCAGACCGGTAATCCCGATCAACACACCAGCCGCAAACGGCAACAACAGCAGCTTGTAGACATAAAACGGCGTCGTGTGGGTGACATCCACCAGCCCGAGCCCACGCAGCATCTCTGCCGCCGTGAATCCGCCGAACGCCACGAATCCCCAGAACACGGCCAGGTGGGCGATGCCTGTCGCCGTACGCCCGGAGATCACCTTGGACTGAAAGATCACCTCACTGACAAACCGGTCCACCCGCGCGCCCATGTGGTCGACCGTGAAGTTGTTGGGGGCCGCCTGAATCAGCTTCAGGCGCGTGGACATCTGTGCCAGAAATCCCGCCACAAAGGCGACGAATACAATCCGGAATACCCAGACGTCGAAATCCATGGGGGCATTGTACTCACGAGGATGGAGGATGGAGGATGGAGAGGATGGCGGGCGCGGCTCTGAGTACAATGTGTCCATGATCGTCGGCATCGCCAAGGAGGTCACTCCCGGAGAACGTCGGGTGGCCGCCACCCCGGACTCTGCGTCCAAGCTCCAATCACTCGGCTTTACGGTCGTCGTGGAAACCAACGCCGGACTCGCCGCCGGGTTTGCGGATGACGCGTACACGGCGGTCGGTGCCCGTATCGGGACCACCGACGAGGTGTGGGCCGCCCCGGTGGTCGTCAAACTTCGCCCACCGGTGGACGCCGAGGCGGACCGACTGCAGGCGGGCCAGACACTCATCAGTTACATCTACCCTGCGCAGAACAGTGCGCTGATGGACCAGTTGGTCGCCCGGGGCGCGAGCGTCGTGGCGATGGACCAGGTGCCGCGCACGACCCGAGCCCAGAAGGTCGATGCGCTGTCGTCCACGGGCAATCTCTCGGGCTATCGGGCCGTGCTCGAGGCCGCGCACGTGCTGCAGCGCCCGATGGGCGGGCAGACGACGGCCGCGGGCAAAATTCTGCCGTGCAAAGTGCTGGTCATCGGGGCCGGTGTGGCCGGACTCGCAGCGATTGGTGCGGCCCGCGCCCTGGGCGCCATCGTACGCGCCTTCGATACACGTCCGGTCGTGAAGGAACAGGTCGCCTCGATGGGTGCCGAGTTCCTGCAGGTCGAGATCGACGAGGACGGCTCCGGTCAGGGCGGCTACGCCAAGGAGATGAGTCCGGCGTTCATCGCGGCCGAGATGGCCCTCTTTGCTGAACAGGCGAAGGACGTGGACGTCATCATCACCACCGCGCTGATTCCCGGCAAACGTGCCCCGATTCTCATCACCGCCGACATGGTGCGGTCGATGAAGCGCGGCTCGGTCGTAGTGGACCTTGCTGCGGAAATGCAGGGCAACTGTGAACTCACCTCGCCGGGTGAGGCCGTCACGATTGATGGTGTGACGGTCATCGGGTATACGGACATGCCCTCCCGGCTGGCCCTGCAAGCCTCCACCCTCTACGCCCAGAACATCGTGCATCTGCTCGACGAGATGGGGGGTGCCGCACACTTCGCCATCGACGACACCAACGACATCGTCCGGCCGATGACGGTGATCAAGGACGGGGTGGTGACGTGGCCTCCGCCTTCGCTACCGGCGCCTGCGGCACCAGCTACGGCGCGACTTACGGCCTCTCCAGCTTCGGCGGACAAGCCGGCGACAAAGATACCGCCTGCGCCGAGCAAGGCGTCATCCAAGTCTCACGGCCACGGGGCGCCGGCGGGGAATACGTCGTGGACGGTCATTGGGGTCGCCGGGCTGGCCCTGTTCGCGATTGGCCTGGGTGCGCCGCAGAACTTCCTCACGCATCTGACGGTGTTTGTGCTCGCGTGCATCATCGGCTACCAGGTGGTCTGGAGTGTGACGCCGGCGCTGCACACCCCGCTGATGAGTGTGACCAACGCCATCAGCGGCATCATCGTGATTGGCGGCATGCTGCAGATTGGCGGCGGTGTGACCAACGCCCCCAGCCTCATCGGCGCCATCGCCATCTTCCTCGCGGCCCTGAACATTTCGGGCGGCTTCCTCGTGACCCACCGCATGCTCAAGATGTTCCGCCGATGACGATGTCGTTGCTGACTACGGCCTATATTGCGGCCGCCGTGTTGTTCATTCTGAGTCTCAAGGGGCTCTCCCATCCCGAAACCGCCCGGCGTGGCAACCAGTTCGGTGCCGTCGGCATGGGCGTGGCGATGCTCGCGGTGGCGATGCACGTGGGGATTCTCACGTCCCCGGCCTTCATCGGCCTGCTGCTGGTCGCCTCCGTGATTGGCGCGCTGGTGGCCTCACGCGTGGCCATGACGGACATGCCGCAACTGGTGGCCCTGCTCCACAGTTTCGTCGGCCTCGCCGCCGTGCTGGTGGGCATCAGCAACCACATGGCGCCGCTGGTGGCGCTTGAGGGGATCGACAAGACGATTCACGATGTCGAGACGTATTTCGGCGTGTTCATCGGCGCGATCACCTTCACCGGGTCGATCATTGCGTGGGGCAAACTGCAGGGCGTGATTCGCAGCAAACCGCTGATGCTGCCCGGCCGGCATCTGCTCAACCTGGCGATGCTCATCGCGTGTGTCTGGCTGGGCTACGTCTACCTCGGCAAGGGACACGACGGACTGCCTGAGCTGCTCATCATGACGGCCATTGCGGCGGTCATCGGCATGCATCTGGTCATGGCGATCGGCGGCGCCGACATGCCGGTGGTCGTCTCGATGCTCAACAGTTACTCTGGCTGGGCCGCGTCGGCGGCCGGCTTCATGCTGTCGAACGACCTGTTGATCATCACCGGCGCCCTGGTGGGCTCCTCGGGTGCCATCCTGAGCTACATCATGTGCCGCGCGATGAACCGGTCGTTTGTGTCGGTCATCCTCGGCGGCTTTGGTGCGGACGAAGGGTCGGCCCCGGCCGGAGGCGGCGTCATGGAGGGCGAGATGGTCGCGACCACCGCCGCAGAGGTTGTGGCACTCCTGAAGGACGCGGCGTCAGTCATCGTCGTGCCGGGCTACGGCATGGCCGTGGCGCAGGCGCAACATCCGGTGAAGGAGATCGTGCAGCTGCTGCGTGCGGAGGGCAAAACCGTGCGGTTCGCGATCCACCCCGTCGCTGGTCGGCTGCCCGGCCACATGAACGTGTTGCTGGCTGAAGCCAACCTGCCTTACGACATCGTCCTCGAGATGGACGAAATCAATGACGACTTCCCCACCACCGATGTGGTCCTGGTCATCGGCGCGAACGACATCGTGAATCCCAGCGCGCTTGACGATCCGTCGAGCCCGATCGCCGGCATGCCGGTGCTGCACGCCTGGGAGTCGGCCGCGTGCATCGTCTTTAAGCGCGGCAAGGGTGCCGGGTACGCCGGTGTCGAGAACCCGCTCTTCTTCAAGCCGAAGACACGCATGCTGTATGGCGATGCGAAGAAGTCGGTCGACGAAATTCTCGCGTTGTTGAAGGGCTGATCCGTGCACGACTGGCAACAGCGAGCGGTCTCTGCGGACCAGGCGGTGGCGGCTCTGCGATCCGGCATGCGGGTGTTTGTCCATGGGGCGGCCGCCACCCCGACCCCCTTGCTCGACGCGATGGCGCGGCGCACCGATCTGGTGGACGTCACGGTCTACCACCTGCACACCGAGGGCGACATCGCGTTTGTGGCGCCAGGCCATCACGGCGGCCTGCGCTCGGTCTCGCTCTTCACCGGACCGGCCTTCCGTGTGCCGGTCAACGAGGGGCGCGCCGACTACGTGCCGGTGTTTCTGTCTGACATTCCGTCGTTGTTTCTCTCAGGGCGCATCCCGCTCGATGCCGCGCTGCTGCAGCTCTCGCCCCCCGACCGCCATGGGTATTGCACGCTGGGCACGTCGGTGGATGCCGCGCTGGCCGCCTCGCAGTCGGCCCCTCTGCTGATTGCGGAAGTCAACGCCCGGATGCCGCGTACCCATGGCAACACGCTCGTGCCGTTCTCGCGTCTGGATCACGTGGTCGCCACCGATCGGCCCCTGCCCGGTCACCCACCCCGCGCGTCCGGCCCGGTCGACGATGCGATCGGGACACATGTGGCGGCGCTGGTGCCGGATGCGGCGACGTTGCAGCTGGGCATCGGGTCGATTCCCGATGCCGTGCTGCGGCGACTGACTGACAAACACGACCTTGGGGTGCATTCCGAGATGTTCTCGGATGGCCTGGTGGATCTCATTCAGGCCGGCAACGTGACCAACCTGCGCAAACACGTCCACCGTGGACGCACGGTCACCAGTTTCGTGAATGGTTCCCAGCGGGTGTTTGACTACGTGCACGACAATCCGTTTGTCGAGTTTCACCCGTGCGACCGCACGAACGACACGGCGCTCATCCGGCGGAACGACGCCGTCGTGGCGATTAACTCGGCGCTGGAAGTCGACCTGTCAGGCCAGGTCGTCGCCGACTCGTTGGGCTTCTCGATCTATTCAGGCATCGGCGGGCAGATGGATTTCATGCGCGGGGCCGCCCTTTCGCGTGGCGGACGTCCGGTGATTGCGCTGCCGTCCACCGGAGCGCGTGGCACCATGTCGCGCATTGTCACCGCGCTCAGACCCGGGGCCGGCGTGGTGACGACACGCGGCCATGTGCACTGGATCGCCACCGAATTTGGCGCCGTGAACCTCTTCGGCCAATCCCTGCGTGAACGCGCCGCCGCCCTCATCTCGATCGCCCACCCGGACCATCGTGCTGACCTGCGCCGTTCCATCACCGAGATTCGCCACTTCGACCTCGGCGCCTAGCCCCACGCGCCGATCACCATTTCACGAGATGTGGTCGCGTCAGGCCCCCGGTCACGATAACAACCTGCACCAGCAAGCCGACGGTGGCGGACCCCACGCCGAACCACAACGCCCCGACCGTGGTGTGCAGGGGTAGCTGAAACGCGAGAACGGCCTGGCACGCGATGAGCACCATCAGTGCAGCCGGTTGCCAGCGATTCCACGATCGCGCCCCGTTGACGGCGGCCACGTATCCACCGACAAGCGCGAGGCTGGCACTGCCCATCATCAACTGCAGTTCGTACGTCAGTCCCTGATACGACGGCCCGAGCACGAACAGGAAGACGCCCGGCATCAGGAATGTCGCCCCCACCATACCGGCAGAGAGCACGGCCAGAATCGCCCCGAACTGAAAAAACCGGCGGCGAAACAGGCGTTCGTCGGCCATGCCGGCCAGCCTGGGCAGGAAGACCACCTGGATCAGGCCCGCAAACACTCCCACCACCAGCGTGAGTCGGCCGAGCGCGCCGATGTTGGCCACCTCCGTCAGACCACCGAAGATCGCCGCAAACCACACGATGAACTGTCCCTGAATGACGAAGTAGAGGGCACTGGGCAACGTCGGCAGCAGGTACCGCATGACGGCGCGCCGGGCGGCCGGAGTGCCTCGCCCCACTGGTCGTCCCTCAAACGCGCCACGGGCAAACCAGGCGGTCACGGCCGCGCCCACCAGCACCGTCGCCGCAGCCGCCGTCGCGCTCCGTGCGCCAAGACCAACCACCGTGGCGGCGAGCACCAGACGCGCCACAGCGCCGGAGATTTCCGCACGGTAACTGTCGCTAAATCGACCGCGCAGACGCAGATCGTGCAGCCGCGTGGTGCCGACCACCTGCCACCCGACGATGGCCAGCAGCAACGCTGTGAGGGTGGCGAGCTCCGTGGTCGTCTGGGTGGTCGTCAGCCCCCAGCGCACCATCACCAATACCGCGATCGGCGCACCAGCCAGATAAAACCACCACCGGAGGCGGAACACCGCCGGCGCCATCTCGTCGTACGAGTCGAGACCGCGCGTCCCCTGATGGTAGAAGTGCATGAGGGCGGAGGAACTGCCCAGGTCGGTAAAAAACCCGAAGGTCACCAGGATCGACGACGCGACGGTATACACCGCGAACTCTTCGACCGACAGGAAGTTGGTGAAGAGCAGGCCCGCGCCAAGGGCGGTGACCTGCAGCACGATGTGGACGGAGAAAAACTGCGCGGCCACACTCGCCCAGCGCTGGGCGCGGACAAACCAGCCGTCCGGAACCGGCGGTGGCGCGGGATAGTCCTGGATCACGTCCTGTGCCGGCGCATGACGTCTAGGTCTTGAGTGCCGTGATCATCGCCGGCACGATCTCGAAGAGGTCTCCCACGATGCCGTAATCGGCAATCTCGAAGATCGGCGCCTCGGCGTCCTTGTTGATGGCCACGATCGTCCGGGTGCCCTTCATGCCGACCACGTGCTGGATGGCACCGGAGATGCCAAGCGCGAGATACAACTTCGGCGCCACCGTCTGACCGGACGAGCCGACCTGCCGTTCCATCGGCAACCAGCCCGCGTCGCAGATCGGACGTGACGCCGCAAGTTCGGCATTGAGCGCTGCGGCCAGGTCCTTCGCCATGGCGATGTGTTCCTCGCCCTTGATGCCTCGACCGACCGACACGATGCGCTCGGCCTGTGAGAGGTCGACGGCCTGCTTCGCCTCGCGGAACGGCGCTTCAGGCGTCTGACGAATCGCGGACGCGTCCACCTCGGCGGCGACCTGGCGCACGGCGACCGCCGCGCTGCCTTTTTTCACCGCGTCGACGCGGAAGGCGCCGATCTGGAATGTCACGATGTGCGGCCCGGCTCCCTCGGCCACCACGTCGGCGTTGACCTTGCCCTGGAACATCAGCCGCACGTAGACATGTGCGGCGTCCACCTTCTTGTAGCTCACACAATCGGCCACGAGTGGCGCGTTGAGTCGTGCCGCCAGCTTGGCCGCAAAATCGCGCGTTTGATAGGTGTGTGGCAACACGACGTGTGACGGGGCTTCAGCCGTGATCAAGGCAGCCAGCGCCGCCACGAAGCCGTCAGGCGTGTACATCGCGAGCGCGTCGTGCTCGAGGGCGATGACACCGGCGACGTCCGCCGCGGCCAGTTCCGCAGCTGGACCGCTCACATTGGCACCCGGCACCACGATGGTGATGGGCTCGCCCATCTGCTGCGCGCCCGCCACGGCCTCCCACGAGGCGCGATTGAGGACGCCGTCCTTCTGCTCGGCAATCACCAACATCATCAGAACACCCTCGCTTCGTCACGCAGCACACGCACGAGTTCGGCGGCGGCTTCGGCCGGCGTCCCCTCGATGAGTCGCGTCGCCTTGGTTTTTTCCGGCACGTAGATGGAGAGGATGCGCTGTCGCGCGGCCGCAGCCGCAGGCGCGGGCACCGTCTTCACCTCTTTTTTCTTCGCCGCCATGATGCCCTTGAGCGTCGCGTAGCGCAGTTGATTGATGCCGCTCTGAATCGTCAGCACGGCCGGCAGCGGCATGCTGATCCACTGGAACCAGCCGCCCTCCAGCTCACGTTTCACCTTGAGCGTGGCGCCGTCGACCTGCACTTCCATGATGATGGTCGAGTGCGCCATGCCGAGGCGCTCGGCCAGAATGACGCCGACCTGCGCAAAACCCTGGTCGTCGGACTGCAGACCGGTCAACACCAGGTCACACGCTTCCTCCTTGAGGGCGGCGGCCAGCGCATCCGCGGCGGCAAACGCATCGGCAGTCGCGAGATGGTCGCCGTCCACGTGAATCGCGCGATCGGCGCCACGCGCCAGTGCCTCGCGAATCACCTGCGCGACACGCGCGGGCCCTGCGGACACGACCACCACTTCACCACCGTGTTTTTCCTTCAGGCGCAAGGCCTCTTCCAACGCGTACGCGTCGGGTTCGTTCAATTCCCAGGCGGCATCCTGGTCGCGGACCCACGTCTTGTCGTCGTTGACGCGCACTTGCCATTCACGCGACACGACCTGTTTGATGCAGACGGCGATTTTCATGGTGTGTTCTCTTCTTCACGCGTGGTCGAAGGCGCCGGCGCATGCTCCGCCGGCGGAGGCGTCAGTCGTCGAAGCGCTTGACCAGCAACGTGCCGTTCGTGCCACCAAAACCAAACGAGTTCGACAACGCGTAGTTGATCGTCATCGGCCGGGCGGTGTGCGGCGCATAGTCGAGGTCACACGCCGGATCCGGGTTGTCGAGGTTGGCGGTCGGCGGCGCGATCTGGTGTTTGATGGCCAGCGCGGTAATACCCGCTTCAAGCCCACCGGCCGCGCCCAGCAGGTGCCCGGTCATCGACTTGGTCGACGACATGACCAGCCGTGAGGCGTGGTCGCCAAACGTGCGCTTGACCGCCAGTGTTTCGGTCGGGTCGTTGATGGGCGTCGACGTCCCATGGGCGTTGATGTAGTTGACCTGATCGGGCGTGATGCCGGCCTTGCGCAGGGCCATCTGCATCGAGCGCACCGCGCCATCGGCGTCAGGCGGCTGTCCCGTCAGATGATACGCATCCGACGACAGGCCATACCCCACCAACTCGCAGTAAATCTGCGCGCCGCGGGCTTTGGCGGTCTCAAGCTCTTCGAGAATCAGCATGCCGGCGCCATCACCGATCACGAACCCGTCGCGATCCTTGTCGAAGGGACGACTCGCCCGCGTGGGCTCATCGTTGCGCGTGGACAACGCACGCATCGCCGCAAACCCGCCCACCCCCATCGGCGTGATGGCCATCTCGGACCCGCCCGCAATCATCACGTCCGCGTCGCCGCGCCGGATGATCTCGAACGACTCGCCGATGGCATGGGCCGACGCCGTGCACGCGGTGCACGTCGCCAGATTGGGCCCCTTGGCCCCGAATCGGATCGACACGTGACCGGCCGCCAGATTGATGATCGAGGCCGGGATAAAAAACGGCGAGATCCGCCGCGGTCCACCGTTGAGCAGTTCCTTGTGTTCGTTCTCGATGGTCAGGAACCCGCCGATGCCGGACGCGATGAACACGCCCGTGCGCTCGGCATTCTCCGGCGTCACCTTCAACGCCGCATCGTCGACCGCAAATTGCGACGCGGCGATGGCGTATTGGATGAAGAGGTCGATCTTCTTGACCTCTTTTTTCTCCACGAAGTTCAGGGGATCAAACCCCTTCACCTCACCCGCGATCCGGGAGGCGTGCAAGGACGCATCAAAGCGCGTGATCGGTCCGATCCCGCTGCGCCCGGCACACACGCCCTCCCACGTCGGCTGGGTCCCGAGACCCACCGACGAGATCAGCCCGACTCCCGTAACGACGACGCGTCTGCTCACTTCTTCTTCGCGTGCTTCTCGATGTACTCGACCGCGTCCTTGACGCGCGTGATCTTCTCGGCGTCTTCGTCGGGGATTTCAATGCTGAACTCCTCCTCGAAGGCCATGACGAGTTCCACCGTGTCGAGCGAGTCTGCGCCGAGGTCATCCACAAAGGACGCGTCGGTCGTCACTTCGTCTTCGTCCACGCCGAGCTGTTCCACAATGATTTTTTTCACCTGATCTGCGACGGCCATTCCACTCTCCCTTTATGTGTGCATGCCGCCATTTACGGCAAGCACATGTCCCGTAATATACGCTGCCTCGTCGGACGCCAGAAATCTGACGGCCGCGGCGATGTCCTCGGGGGTGCCGAGGCGCTGCAGCGGAATCTTCTTCGCCCACTCGTCGTGGGCCCCCTCCGACATCCCCTTGGTCATGTCGGTCTCGATCAGCCCCGGGGCCACCGCATTCACGGTAATCCCGCGCGAGGCCACTTCCAGCGCCAGCGCCTTGGTGAACCCGATCAGGCCCGCCTTGGACGCCGCGTAATTGACCTGTCCGGCATTGCCGGCCTCGCCCACCACCGACGTAATGCTGATGATGCGTCCCTGTCGGGCCCGCACCATCGATTTGAGCACAGCCTGCACGCAGGTGTAAGCCCCGGTCAGGTTGGCCGCGATCACCGCGTCCCAGTCGTCGCGCTTCATCCGCAACATCAGCTGGTCACGGGTGACGCCCGCGTTATTGACCAGGATATCGACCTTTGTGTGCCGCTCGAGCACGTCGGCGACGACGGCCTGCACCGACGCGGGGTCGGTCACGTCGAGCGTCGCGAGTTCGGCCATGCCGCCCGCCGAACGGATGGCATCCACGGTGCCCGCGGCATTGTCGCCACGCGCGGCGGCCACCACATGGGCACCACCGGCCGCCAACGACAGGGCAATCGCTCGTCCAATTCCGCGTGACGCGCCGGTCACCAGGGCCACACGGCCCGTCAACATCAACATGACAGCCTTCTTACTTCAGCACAGACACAACGATTGGGCAACTGGTCACCCACCGAGCGCATCCCGAAGTCGTGAGACGACGCCACCCTCGACGAGACGGGCGGTCAGGGCAATGCCGTTCCGAATGGCTCGCGCATCCGACCGACCGTGTCCCACCATCGCGAGGCCGTTGACGCCCAGCAGCGGCGCGCCGCCATGTTCGCCCGCGTCCACCCGTCGGCGCAGACGATGCACGGCGGGCCGCGCCAGCGACGCGCCAAGGCGGGTCCAGACGGACTGGCCCATCTCGCGGCGCAGGAGCGTGCCCAGCGTGTCCACGAGCCCCTCCCCGACCTTGAGCGCGATGTTGCCGGTGAACCCGTCACAGACAATCACATCCGCCTGCCCGGAGAAGAAGTCGCGCGCTTCAAGATTGCCTACAAAGTTCAGTCCGGGCATGGCCGACAGCAGCGCATGCGCCTCGCGCACCAGTTCATTGCCTTTGCCGGCTTCCTCGCCCACCGAGAGCAGTCCCACACGCGGCGCGTCGAGGCCCAGCACGATCCGGGCGTAGGCCTCGCCCATCACCGCAAATTCCACGAGGTGTCGGGGACGGCAATCGAGGCTGGCGCCGGTGTCGAGCAGCACGGCCTCACCGGTCACGGTGGGGACCAACACGGCGAGCGCAGGCCGCTCCGCCCCTGGCAGCAGCCCGAACGCGCCGTGGGCCGCCAGGAGCGTGGCGCCGGTGTGCCCCGCGCTGTACAGGGCATCCGCCTCGCCGCGTGCGACGCGCTCGGCCGCCACCTTGATGGTGGCCTGCGGCTTGCGACGCAGCGCGGCCAGCGGCGACTCGGTCATGCCGATGACGTCGGGGGCTTCAACGGTGGAAATGCGGGACAGATACGCCGGGGTCGCACGCCCGACAATGCGGGCGAGTTCCGCGGCAATGACCGAGGAGGGACCGACCAGTTGCACCGAGACCGGCAGGTCTCGCACGGCCGCTACCGCGCCCTCGACGACCGTGCCGGGAGCATGGTCGCCTCCGAGGGCGTCGACCGCGATGGCCGGGTGCGACAGAGGTTAGTCTTCCTTGACCGCGCGGACCTGGCGGCCGTTGTAGAAGCCGCAGTTGGCGCACACCTGGTGCGGCAGCTTCGTCTCCTGGCACTGCGGGCAGGCCATGGAGTTGACCTTGGTCAACGAGTCGTGCGTCCGGCGCTTGGACGTGCGTGATTTGGAATGGCGTCGCTTTGGATTTGGCATCGTTCTAGTCCTGCTTCTGCGTCTTCAACTCGGCGAGCGCCGCCAGTCGTGGATCCACCCACTCCTGCGAGCACCCGCATACATCCCGGTTGCGGTTCCCTCCGCACACCGGACACAATCCCTGACAGTCGTCGGCGCAGAGCGGCTTCATCGGCAGCGCCAGCACGAACTGTTCCTGGATGACGTCGCCGAGGTCGATGGTCTCGTCGCGGTATTCCGCCAACCCGAGTTCCAACTCCTCCACGTCGTCGATAATCTCACCCGACCGCGCGGTGTCGGCCGTCACGACCGGCAATTCCCCGGCCGGCACAAACCGTGTCTCGACTGACGAGGCCACCGGTACTGTGAACGCCTCCAGACAGCGACTGCACGCCATCTCAAGCGTCGACGTCACGGTCACCGCCAGCACCACGGCGGTGCCGGTATCCCGGCGCACCGACCCGGTCACGGTTGTCTCGCCGACGACCCGAAACTCATCCTTCAGCGCCGCAAACACCTCGGGGGCATACCGCCGATTGATGTCATGGGCGTCCCGACGTACACGGCTGATATCGAGCTTCATGGTCCCCTCTACCAGCCCCAGCCGGTAGTGCAAACGAAGAATTCTACCACGGGGGGGCCTCCCGGATGTCTAGACGCTCCAGGACCGGGGCACAAACAGGTCCTCAAACAGGGCGACGGCGTACCGGTCGGTCATGCCGGATACAAAGTCGCAGACGGCAGTCTCCAGGCCCTCGGCTTCCATCGTGACCGGGTCCAGAAACGGCTCGGGATTGGCCCTGAGTTTGTCCCACAACCCGCCCAAAATCCCTGCTGCTTTCTCGAATTCCGCGGTCGCCCGAGGATTTTCGTAGACGGCTTGGAACAAGAAGGTGCGCATCTCCAGGGTCGCCTGCAACACGTCGTCGCTCATCCGAATCTCGGTGAGGTCCCCCTTGAGGGTTTCGGTGACCACGTCGGTCACCATCGTGTTGATGCGCTGGGACGAGCTCTCGCCCAGGCACTGGGTGGCGCCTTTCGGCAGGTCGGCCGGGTCAAGCACCCCGGCCCGCACCGCATCGTCAATATCGTGGTTCACGTAGGCGACGATGTCGGCCACGCGGGCGATTTGGCCTTCGATGGTGGAGGCCCGGTGTTCGGGCGGGGCACCGACCGGCAGGCCATGTTTGCCCTTGGAGTGGCGGGCGATACCGTCACGGACCTCCCACGACAGGTTCATGCCCTGACGGTTGTTCTCGAGCACGTCCACGATGCGCAGACTCTGTTCGTGATGACTGAAGCCACCCGGCACCAGTTTGTCGATGACGCGTTCGCCGGCATGACCAAACGGCGGATGGCCGAGGTCGTGCCCGAGCGCGATGGCTTCGGTCAGTTCTTCGTGCAGCCGCAGCACCTTGGCGATGCTGCGCGCGATCTGCGACACCTCAAGCGTGTGCGTCAATCGCGTGCGGTAGTGATCACCAGCCGGTGCAAAAAACACCTGCGTCTTGTGTTTGAGACGACGGAAGGATTTTGAGTGGATGACCCGGTCGCGATCGCGCTGAAAGATGGGGCGAATCGGATCCGGCGGCTCGTGCTGCTCGCGTCCCTTGCTGGTGCGACTGCGCGAGGCCTGCGGCGCCAGCGTCTCTTCTTCCCGTGCTTCCAGCTGTTCGCGGATCGACGACATGATGCATCAGTCTAGCGCGGAATTTTTCGCTCAAGAATTTTCACCATGAGGTTCCATGAGGATCCATGAGGGAATGCCTGTCACTGACCCGCGAGGGTTGGGGCCCGCCGTAGCCTTGGCGTAGGCGGCCGTGCGGGAGGAGGGCGGTCGGAAACGAAAAAGGTTTCGGGTAGGTTTTTCGGCTCCTGTCGCTTACGAAAAACCTACCCGAAACCTTTTTCGTTTCTCTTCCTTCACGATCATCACGGCCCTTCATCGTCCTTCATGTTAAACAGCTCTATTGCGCGGCGAACCGCATCGCCACACCGTGAGCCATCGGTGGCACACCAAACACCGTGGCTACTGTCTGGCCGAGGTCCGCGAACGTGGCACGTGTCCCAAGGTCAAGCCCGGGTGTGACCGCAGCGCCCACGAGCAACACGGGCACGTACTCACGGGAGTGGTCGGTCGACGGTGTCGCCGGGTCGTTGCCGTGGTCCGCGGTCACGATGAGCAGGTCGGTGTCGCGCAGCACCGGCAACACCTGCGCAAGGCGCGCGTCGATGCGCTCGAGGTTGGCGGCGTATCCAGCCACGTCATTGCGATGACCGAACTTTGTGTCGGAGTCCACAAGGTTCACGAAGATGAGTCCACGCTCTGTGGTCGCCATCTGCTCCATCACCACGTCCATGCCATGGTCGTCTGACGTGGTGTGCACGGCGGTGCTGAGGCCCCGTCCCGCAAACAGATCGTCGATCTTGCCAATCGCGACGACAGGGTGGCCGGCGGCTTTGAGCCGGTCGAGCACCGTGTCCTCGATCGGATCGAGTGCGTAGTCGCGGCGGTTCGACGTGCGTTGGAACGTGCCAGGCTCCCCCACAAACGGGCGCGCGATCACTCGTCCGACACCCAGGCCACGGCCCACCAGATCAAACGCCACGTCGCAGTAGCGATACAACTCGTCGATAGGCACCACACCTTCGTGCGCGGCGATCTGGAAGACGCTGTCGGCGGAGGTGTAGATGATCGGCGAACCCGTCCGCATGTGCTCCGGGCCGAGCCGCTCCATGATTTCCGTGCCGGAGGCCACGACGTTACCGATGGACGACCGACTGATGCGTCGTTCGAACTCGGAGATCACTTCCGCGGAGAACCCTGACGGGAATGTTGGGAATGGTTTATCGAGCACGATGCCCGCCAGCTCCCAGTGACCGGTCACCGAGTCCTTGCCGGGTGAGGCTTCTGCCATCCGTCCGAACGCTCCACGCGGCGAGCCGACGTGGCGCGCCACTGCAGCGCTCGCGCCGTCGTTGATGCGTGCCACGCGATCGAGTCCGAGGGACCTCAGTGTAGGCACCCGCAGCGGCACGGCGTCCGCGATGTGGCCGAGTGTGTCCGAGCCCTCGTCGCCGTACACCGCCGCATCGGGCAATTCCCCACACCCGACAGAGTCCAAAACGATGAGGAGGATGCGGGTGATGGGACGGGGCATACGTACGCCCATTGTGGATCGGTTAGCCTGCCGTGTTCAGCCAACGTCGGAAGCGCTCTGCTGCCGCGCAGTAGTGCGGTTCACCATGAAGCTCCATGAGGGGCCATGAAGGAAGGCCTGTCACTGGTCCGTGAGGGTTGGGGGCCAGGCGAAGCCTGGCCGTGCGGGAGGAGGGCGGTCGGAAACGAAAGACGTCAACAAAAAGACAACCGACGTCTTTCGTTTCCGACCGCCCTCCTCCCGCAACTGCCGCCCTTGGCGGCACCCAACCCGTGTCACAGACAACTGCCGCAGATCCCGTGCTCTCCGTGCCTCCCTGTCACACGTGTACGTGTCTTCTCCATGGCTCTCCATGTTCTCCATGGTGAAAACTCCGGTGTAGATCCTGGGCTAGTTCTCGACTAATTCGCGGACGAGGGCGAGCGCCTCGGCCTGGATGGCCGGGTCCGAACCCGGGCCGTGCAGCCAGCGCACGTCGGGTTCCTTGCGGAACCACATGACCTGACGCCTGGCGTAGCGCATGTTCTCGCGCACGATCAGCGCGCGCGTCGCCGCCTCGTCACGCACGCCCTGGCGCATCTCGATGATTTGCCGATACACGAGGCCGCTGAACGCGTGCGCCGTCTCCGGCACGCCGGCGGCGATCAACCCTTCGACTTCGGCCACCACGCCCCGGGCGAACTGCGCCTCCACACGACGGGCCACACGCGGTTCCAGGTCAGGCCGTGGATCAATCAGGCCGAGTGTGAGCACCTGCCATCCGGCCAGTGGCGAGACGGTGTCGGCGAAATGTGCGGTCAGCGGACGTCCGGTCACGAGGTACACCTCAAGTGCCCGCACGAGCCGCTTCAGGTCCCGCGGCATGATCCGTAGCGCCGAGTCCGGATCCACACGGCTCAGCCAGCGGTGCAACGCTTCAACGCCACGCCGCGCGGCCACCCGTTCGAGGCGCGCACGGATGTCGTCATGTCGTGCCGGTCCCGGAAATAACCCCCGCACCAGAGCGCGATAATAGAAGCCTGTGCCGCCGACGAGGATCGGCCACTTGCCCCGTGCGCGAATGTCATGCGCCACCGCCGCCGCATCGCGGGCAAACTGCGCCGCAGAATACGTCTCTCTCGGATCCACGTTATCAATCAGGTAATGCGGAATCCCCCGCCGCTCCTCCATTGTCGGCTTGTCGGTGCCGATGTCGATGCCGCGGTAGACCGCGGTTGAGTCGCAGGAGATGATTTCGCCGCCGAGCGCTTCGGCCAGCGCCACACCCAGAGCGGTTTTGCCGGTGGCGGTGGGCCCGACGATCGCGACTAGTGGCGCGGACACGACAGAAGCACTGCGCCTTCCTGGCGGGGCATCCCGATCGGCGGCGTTGCTCCTCGCTCAAATACTCCCGGTATTCTCACTCG
>JBBQDM010000023.1:0-56599 GCA_038319675.1 Vicinamibacterales bacterium | reverse complement strand
TTTTTTTGACTGTGATGGAGCGGAAAAGCCTCCCGACTCTTTTTCATTCACGACCGCCCTCCTCCCGCCAAGCCCGGCTTTGCCGGGCCCCCAACCCTTACGGTCTGTTCGCATTTCTCCATGGATCTCCATGCTCTCCATGGTGAAAAGCTCTGCTGTCCAACTCGCAGCAATACCTTGACATATGAACATATGCTCATATATCAATAGGTCATGCTCGACGAGGCTATCGCCGAAATGTTCGGGGTCCTGGCGGACCCGACTCGCATCCGCATTCTGGACGCCTTGAGTGGTGGGGAACAACGCGTGTGTGACCTCGCCGCCACGGTCGGCATCTCCGAGTCGGCCATGTCGCATCAGTTGCGCCTGCTCAGAACGGCGCGGCTCGTGCGTGTGAGACGCGACGGTCGTCACGCGTTTTATGCGCTCGATGATCACCATGTGATCGATCTGCTGCGTGATGCCCGCACACACGCGGCAGAAATCGGAGGGCGCCGATGAGTGACGCGTGTTGCACCACTGACGCCGCGCCGGTCACGGTGTCTCGCCCGCCCAACCCTGTCACGACTCCCGACCGCGCGCTGCTGCTGGCGGGGGCGTTCATTGGCCTCGGCGCTGCGCTCGAGTGGGGGCTGTCGTCGCCGTGGGCCCCGGTGCCGTTTGGCGCAGCCGTGCTGCTGGCCGTGCAACAACCGGCTCGCCACGCGTGGCGCTCCGTGCAACAGCGTGTGCTCGACATCCATGTGTTGATGGTGATCGCCGTCGTCGGGGCCATTGGCCTGGGAGAGTGGTTCGAGGCAGCGATGGTGGTGTGGTTGTTCGGGCTCTCCGAGTGGCTGGAAGCCCGCAGCCTCAGCCGGGCCCGTCGCGCCATTCGCGAGATGATGGCCGTCGCACCCAGCGAGGCGCTCGTTCGACGCGGCGACACGGTGGTGTCGGTGGCGGTGGACAAGGTCGCGGTCGGCGACATCGTGCTTGTGTCGCCTGGTGGGCGTGTGCCCGTCGATGGCACTGTACTGCACGGTGAATCGGCGGTGAATCAGGCCCCGATCACCGGGGAGTCGTGGCCGGCGGAAAAAACGGTCGGCGATGCCGTGTATGCGGGGTCGATCAACGGCAGCGGTGCGCTGGACGTGCGTGTGGACCGACCTGCCGCGGACAGCACCATCGCCCGCATCATTCATCTGGTTGAAGAGGCCCAGGCGCGGCGCGCGCCCATCCAGACATTTGTTGATCGGTTCGCGCGCCTCTACACCCCGGCCGTGGTGGTAATGGCCGCGCTCATTGCGGTCGTGCCGCCGACCCTGGCCTCGGTCGAGGCGTTGTCGCTCGCGGGTGGGGCCTGGGGCGAGTGGTTCTATCGCGCCCTTGTGCTCCTTGTGGTGTCGTGCCCGTGTGCACTGGTGATCTCGACGCCGGTCGCCATTGTCTCCGCGCTTACCACGGCGGCCCGTGTGGGCGTGCTCATCAAAGGGGGGGCACACCTCGAACGTCTGGCCGCTGTCCGGTGTGTCGCCTTCGACAAGACCGGCACCCTCACGGAAGGACGGGTGGTCGTCACCCACGTCAAGGGTGTGGGCACCGCGGAGGACGACGAGGTGCTGGCCGTTGCGGCTTCGCTCGAGGCGCGTTCCGAACACCCCATTGGTCGCGCCATTGTCGAACGCGCACGTGCGGCAGGGGTCGCGTTTGCCGAGGGCACCGGCTTTCGCGCGTTGCCAGGTTTGGGCGCCGAAGCCACGGTCGCCTCGGGCCTGGCGGTGATCGGCAGTCACCGTTTCTTCGAATCCCGCGACCTGTGCACCGAGCCCCTGCATGCGCGCATGGCGGAAATCGAGGCGACGGGCGCCACGCCGGTGTGTATCGCCCGTGACGGCACCGCGCTTGGCGTCATTGGCCTGGCCGACACGTTGCGAGTGGGAGCCGACCGTGTGGTGCGCGATCTGCACGCGGCAGGTGTCGAGCACGTGGTGCTGCTGACCGGCGACACCCGTCGGTCCGCCAAGGTCGCACGTGACACCTCGGGCGTGGACGAGGTCTACGCCGACCTGATGCCTGACGACAAGGTGGAGCTCATCGACCTGCTGCGGCGCGAACACGCGGTCGTCGCGATGGTGGGGGACGGCATTAATGACGCACCCGCGCTCGCGGCGTCCGATGTCGGGATCGCCATGGGAGCCGGCTCCGGCGTGGCGCTCGACACGGCGGATGTGGCGTTGGTCGGCAACGACTTGTCACGTCTGCCCTTCCTGATGCGTTTGAGTCGTCGCACGTTACACACAATCAAGGTCAATGTCGCCATCGCCCTCGGACTCAAGGCGGCGTTTGTGGTGTTGACGGTCTTTGGGGCGGCTACACTCTGGATTGCCGTGCTCGCCGACACCGGGGCGTCACTGCTCGTGGTCGCCAACAGCCTGCGGCTCTTGCGTTACTCCTCGAGCTCCACCTCAAACTGAATCCCCATGCCGACGCGCTGGTCGGCCCAGACGACGTGGCCTGCGCGTTCGATTTCCTCCGACGCGGGTGGCAGCCGGAATCTGACCACAATCGCTGCACCGGGTTCCAGGGGACTCAACGTGCGCACCGCGAGTCCCCCGCGACTGATGTTCAACGTGACGGCCCCGGCAATCGTCGTCCCCGACCGATACGACACCGGCACACTCAGCACGGTGCGTGGCGCGAGGCGCCGGTCGAAGCTGGCTGGAAACAGATGAGGCGCCAACGCCGGCAGGATCTGCGCGGTGGCTGCATGTTCATTGATGTAGCCGCTGATGGCCGCGGGAATCAGGGCACGGCTTGCCGCCGCACTTTCCACCGTGCCCGCAAAGACCAGCACCGGCAGTGCCGTGTGCGTCGCCGCGCGCAAACGCCGTACGAGCGACACCGGATCCGCATCCAAACCGAGATCCAGCAGGGCCAGACTGATGACGGGATCCCGCTGCGCGGCGGCCGCGATCGCCTCGTCCGCTGTTGACGCCATCACATACTGATGCCGTGCGTCCGCCAGTGCGGCCGCGAACCGGTCGCGCACGTGCCCCTCCCGATGGGCCAGCAAAATACGTTTGGTCGCAGATTTCATCGTCATGGTGCATCATGTCGATTGCAGCGCGTAGAACGGCATCGGTATAATCGCAGTCTCGGAGGAGAGTGTATGGCGACCTGCCCGGAATGTGACATCGAAATCGAGATCGACGAAGACGACCTCGAAGAAATGGAAGTGGGTGACCCCTGGGTCTGCGACGGCTGCGCGAGCAACCTGCGCATCGCCACGCTTGATCCCCTCGACTTTGACGTCGACGATGACGACGAAGATGAGGAAGACGAGGACGCAGACGACAAAAAGTCCGACGATGACGTGGACGAACTCGACGGTGACGACGAGGACGACGCTGACGACGACTGGGACGAGTAGTCGGCGCCTGACCGTCGTCGGCCTCGCGGTCGTCGGCTTGGTGGTCGCGCTGGCGCATGGCGCCGCGTTGCCCCGGACCCTTGAGGATCTCGACTCCGTAAACTTTGCGTTGGGTGTCGAGGCGTTTGACGTCTCCGAGCATCGCCCGCATCCGCCCGGATATCCCCTCTACATTGCTGCGGGCAAGGTGACGACTGCTGCGGTGAGGGTGGTCGCCCCGCAGTGGCCGCGCGATCGGCGGGCGGCTGTTGGCCTGGCGCTCTGGAGTGTGGGTGCCGCGACGGTGGGTGTGTGGGTGTTGTACGCCTTCTGGATGGCGGTCGGCTTCACGACCATTCAGGCGGCACTGGCCGCGACTCTTGCGGTGGTGTCCCCCTTGTTCTGGCTGACCGCCGGCCGTCCGCTGAGTGATGTGCCGGGACTGGTGGCGGCGCTGGCGGTGCAGGCCCCGCTGCTCGTGGGGCTGCGAATGTTTCGTGCCGCACCGCAGGACAGGCTGCCGCCACTGTGGTGGTGGGCGGCTGCGGGTGCAGGACTGATCATTGGTCTTCGCACGCAGACGATGTGGCTCACCGGCCCTCTGTTGTGTGTGTGTGTCTGGCAACTCGCCGCGCACGGGCGCTGGCGCGAGGTGGTGTGGCTGGTCGGCAGTGCCGCTGCCGGTGTGCTGGTGTGGTTCATCCCTCTGGTGATGGTCAGCGGAGGCTGGACGGCGTACATCACGATGTTGGGATCGCAGGGGGCCCACGACTTCATGGGAGTGGAGATGCTCGCCACGCGGCCGTCGTGGCTGTTGCTGGTCGCAGCACTGCGACGGACGTTTGTCACGCCGTGGCTGCACGAGTCTTTGGCGTGGATCGTCCTCGGCCTGGCGGCCGCCGGCGCAATCTGGTTGGTGTGGCGGAGCCGGCCGGTGCTGGCGCTGGTGGTGGTCGCGTTCGTGCCGTACGGCGTGTTTCACCTGGCCTTCCAGGAGACCGCGACGATTCGCTACAGCCTGCCGTTGCTGGTGCCGATCGCCGGTCTTGCGGTTGTGGCTCTCTCGGTGCTGAGACGCCCGATGGCGTTGATCGCCAGTGTCCTGTTGGTGCTGACGTCTGTCTGGGTGGCGCAGCCCGCGCTGGCGGCCTACGGGCGTGACGGTGCACCGATTTTTCGTGCGCTCAGGGATCTCGATGTCCCGACGGTCGGCATGCACGGGCGCATTGCGTCGGAGGCACGACAGGCGCTTGTCTGGGTTCGCGAGACCAAGCCGCTCACGGTGTTGCCGATCGACCCTGGCGCCGAGGTGAAAGCGGTCGTGGACTACTGGCGGACCGGGGCGCCAGGGCCGGTCTGGTTTCTCGCAAATCCGGTGCGCCGCGATCTGGCGCTGATTGATCCTCGCTCCACAACCCTCCACGCGCGGTACGCCTGGCATCCGGAGACTCGGAAGCTGCTGGCCATCGCGCGGCCGACCGATGTGGATGTCTGGGTCATCACGCCCCCCCGGTGGATGCTCAGGCGTGGCTGGGCGGTGACGCCGGAGATTGGTGGCGTGACCTCAGCCTTGGGGCTCGGTCCCCATCGCGCACCGGCGGAGGCCTACCTCCGCCGCGATCCGGCGCCGTTGCGCGTGGTCATCGGTGGACGCCATCTGGCCGAAGAGGGCATCACGCCGAAGACACTCGTGGCCAGACTCGATGGCCGTGAAGTGTCGCGCTGGCAAGTCGCGCCGTCTGATCCGCACTTCCTGCAGTGGATCGATTTGCCGGCCGGCGTGCCGACCGGTGCCGGTCCCTACGCGACCCTGTCGGTGGGCGTCGAGGGCCGCCGTCGCAGTCGCCCGATTGGGCTCGAATTTTTCGACGCCGCCACATACGACGACGTGTTGTGGGTGTACGGCCCCGGATGGCATGAACCCGAGCAGCAGCCGGGTACAGGCCTCTCCTGGCGTTGGATGAGCGGGCGCGCGCAGTTGGTCGTCGCCGCCCCACCAGGGGACCTTACGTTGACGCTGACCGGTGAGTCCCCCCATCGGTACTTTGCGACCGGCAGTGATGTGGTCGTGCGCCTTGGCACGCGCGAAGTGGGCCGTCGCCACATCATCGACGACTTCACGGAAGCGTTCATACTGTCGGCAGCCGATCTGGCGGCTTCCGGGGGCGTCGTCACCCTTGACGCGTCTGAGACGTACGTGCCGGCCGACCGCGAAGAGAGTGCTGACCGCCGCAAGCTCGGTCTTCGTGTGTTCGAGGTGCGGATCGAGCCCGCAGCGCGCTGACCGCCATCACGCGCGTCGTGCCAGACACAACAAGGACGACCCGATCGGCACGTTGACGTAGTTCAGCGCCCGCGCTTCCAGGCGCAGCACACCGTCAAGGATGGCGTTGACGGAGGCCGATGGCACCTGCAGATCCGCAGTCGAGGCCACGTCAGCGCGGCCGCGCAGGCGATCCGCCAGGCGGGCGACAAGCGTGAGAGGGAAAATCGCTCCGTTGGTAAAAGTCAGACGCTGAATCTGAAAACCGGCGGCCTCCACGCGCGCGCGAAGGCCGGCCTTGGTATACCGCCGAACCTCCTGTGTCAGGGTGGAATGGGATCCGCGGAGGATGTCGAGCGCAGCCACATGAATCAGGACGAGGCCCCCCGGCCTGACAATGCGGTGCATTTCACGGAGTGCCGCCTTCTCGGCCTCATCCGGCAAGCAATACAGCACGTCGAACGACGTGGCCACGTCCACGGACGCATCAGCGAACGGCAATTGAGTGACAGTGCCACGGATCACCGGGCGGTGCTGCGCTCGGGCCACCGCCAGGCCTGTCGGTGACAGTTCGATGCCGGCGACCGGCCCGTAGGCGCGCAGCCAGTCAAGATTACGCCCCGTGCCACTGCCGCAGTCCACAATCTGTCCAACCGACCGACCCGCCAGCCCGGTCTCCAGCATCTGTCGCGCCGTGCGCCGGAGGCCCTTGAACCAGAAATGTCGATCTTCAGCATCGGCCGTGGCGGCCAGCATCGCGTCCATGTGCCACTAGATTGTAGGCGGGCTGTCACCCCGGGCGTCATACGGTTGTCGTTGACACCGTACGTCCGGGTTTGTAAGCTCCGTGACATGCACCGATCCATGATTCGGCTATTCTCACTCACTCTCCTGGCTGGCGCGCTGGCCGTGACCGTCGCGTGCGGGGCCAAACAGCCCCCGCCGGAGCCTCCGCCGCCGCCACCGCCTGTGGTGGTGACGCCACCGCCTCCGCCGCCGCCGCCCCCACCGCCGCCGCCGCCACCACCGCCACCGCCGCCGGCACCGCCGACCGAGGAGCAGGTGTTTGCGAGCATGACGCTGGCACAACTCAACGAGCAGAAGCCGCTGACGGACGTGTTTTTTGTCTACGACAGCGCGGACCTGTCAGACACGGCGCGCGCGAGCCTGCAAAAGAACGCCGACTGGCTGCGCCGCTGGGTCTCGACCTCGATCACGATCGAGGGCCACGCCGACTCACGCGGCACCAACGAGTACAACCTCGCGCTGGCCGAGCGACGCGCCGCGTCGGTGCGTGACTACCTGGTGAGTCTCGGGGTGCCCGTCACGCGCATGAGCATTGTGAGCAAGGGTGAGGAACAGCCGTTCTGCACCGACGAAGTGGAATCGTGCTGGTCAGAGAACCGCCGCGGACACTTCATCTTTACGGCGAAATAAGAGACCTGATTTCGTCAGCAATCTGCCTCGCCGCGTCCTGCGGCGAGGCAGCGGCCGTAATAGGCCGTCCGACCACCAGATAACTCGCGCCGGCGTGCACCGCTTCAACGGGCGTCATCGTACGCGACTGGTCGTTCTTCACGTCTCCGGCGGCCCCACCGCGAATACCCGGAGTCACAATCTGAAAATCAGGACCACACGCCGCGCGAATGGCGGCCGTCTCCAGCGGGGAGGCGACCACGCCATCCAGACCGGCGTCCTGCGCCATGCGTGCAAGGTGTACCACCTGTTCCAGTGGCGTCCGGTGCACGCCGATCAGCGCCAGGGTCGCGGCGTCCATGCTGGTAAGCACCGTGACAGCAATGACAATCGGGCGCTCCCGCCCGTCCACGGCCGCCCGGTCTGCCGCCTCTTTGGCCGCCGTCATCATCGCCGGACCTCCGGCCGCGTGCACGTTCATCATCCACGCGCCGAGCCGACAGGCTGATCCGATTGCCCCGGCGACGGTGTTGGGGATGTCGTGGAACTTGAGATCGAGAAACACCCGATCGCCGCGCAGGGTCAGCGCCCGCACAATGTCCGGCCCTTCGGCGGTGAACAGTTGACTGCCGACCTTGTAGCCACCGACGGTGCCGCGCAGCGTATCGGCCAGCGTGAGCGCGTCACGCGCAGAGGAGAGATCGAGGGCGACAAGAATCGGATTCATTCAGCGTGACCTGACCTGGCCCACCAGATTCGCCACGCTCGCAAAGCCGTGACGATCGAGGTAGGCGTTGATGCCGTTGATGAGCCCCTGCCACAGGAAGGGGTCCACAAAATTGGCGGTGCCCACCTGCACGGCATCGGCGCCCGCGATGATGAACTCAAGCGCGTCTTCGACCGTCGCGATGCCGCCCATGCCGATGATCGGAATCTTCACAGCGCGCCGGCACTCGTACACCATGCGCACGGCAATCGGACGAATGGCCGGTCCGCTGAGTCCGCCCATCCCGTTGGTCAGTTTGGGCTGGCGCGTTTCCACGTCGATGGCCATCGCGAGGAAGGTGTTCACGAGTGACACCGCATCGGCCCCGGCTTCTTCAGACGCCCGGGCAAACGAGGCCGGGTCCGTCACATTCGGGGTGAGTTTCGGAATCAGTGGCAGTGATGTCACTTTGCGCACCGCGGAGACCACGTCGTGTGTGCCGAGCAGACTGCACCCGAACTGGATGCCGCCCTCCTTGATGTTCGGGCACGAGATGTTCAACTCAATGGCGTGCACGCCCTCGTGGTCGGAGAGCACACGTGACACCTCGCAATATTCATCGATCGTGGTGCCGCACACGTTCACGATGGTCGTGGCACCGAGCGCGCGCAACTCCGGCAACTTTTCCGCAACGAACCGGTGCACGCCGATGCCCTGCAGGCCGATCGCGTTGAGCATGCCTGCGGGGGTCTCCACGATGCGGGGGGGCGCGTGGCCCTCACGCTCGTTGAGGAACAGGCCCTTGACCGCGACGCCGCCCAGAGTCGAGATGTCGAACGCCTTTGCGTACTCCACGCCGTACCCAAAACATCCGGAGGCCGCGATGATGGGATTCTTGAGCGTCAGTGAGCCGATGCGCACGGAAAGGTCTGCCATCAGTGGCCTCCCGCCAGCGCATCCCACACGAGGGCGGATGCATCAAAGACCGGGCCGTCAATGCATGATCGCACCAGGTGTGTGCCGCCGGGCCGGTGCACACGGACGACGCAGCTGTAACAGCCGCCCATGCCGCACCCCATGACCGGCTCGAGTGAGACGAAGGTCGTGCGTGCGTGCGTGGTACCGAGGTCGGCGACCGCGCGCATCATGGGCGTGGGACCACACGCATAGAGGGTGACCGCGGCCTCCGGCGCCAGTGCCGCCAGTTCGCGTGCGAGTGGACCTGTGACGCGCCCCGGTTCGCCACGCGAGCCGTCGTCGGTCGTGAGGACGAGCCGTGCGCCCTGGGCCTCGAACCACTCGGCGTAGTAGAGGTCGGCGGCGCTGCGGCCGCCGTAGAAGAGCGTCATGGAGGTGCCGCGTGCGGCGAGGGCTTCGGCCAGTGTGACAAACGGGGCCAGGCCCACGCCGCCGGCGACCATCCACGCCTGCGCGGGTGCGTCGACCGGCACGAATGGCCGTCCAAGTGGACCGAGGCAGCTGATCTGATCTCCGGGCTTCGCGTCGTACAGCAGACCGGTGCCGATGCCGACACGTTTGTTCAGCACAGTCAGTCCGCGCAGGGCGCCATTGTCGTCGCGCAGCAACTCGAAGATGGAAAATGGACGCCGCAGCAGCGGGTCCAGCCCGGGTGCGGTCTTCAGCATCACAAACTGACCCGGCGCGGCGAGCGCGGCCAGTGCCGGCGCCTGCAGCGCGATCACGTTGTAGTCGGGGGAGAGCCGGGTGTTGTGCAACACCACGGCCGGGATATCGACCGGCATCCTCCAAAGTGTACATTAGCCCCCATGCGGTACCTGCGCATGTTCACCAACGCCGTGACGGCCGGCGTCCTCGGGGCGATCTATCTGGCCGTGCTTGTGCTGATTCTGAATCCGCAGGTGCCGCTGATCTCGGCCACGACGGCGCGGTGGTTCGGCGCGCTGGTGTCGTTTTACGGGCTGCACCTCACCGTGGCTGTCTACATCGTCATCCTTGTGCGGGAGGGGATCGCCTCGCGGCCTCTGCATCCCGGATGGTTGAGCGTGCGTCTGCTTGCGTGGCTCGGGGCGGTCTTCGCGGCGACGTCCGCCGTGATCACGTGGTTGAACCTGCAGGGGTTCCGGGCGGTGCTGGGGGAGTCGGCGGTGGGCCCCATGCAGACGGCGGCGGTGGCCGAAACGATTGCGGCGGTGGTGTTGGTGGCGACGGCCGTGTTGCGGTACTCGTTTGGGCAGAAAGGCAGCCGCGCCACGGGCGTGTTGTTGACCGTGGCCCTGGTGGCGTCGGTGGCCGTCCCGCTGTGGGTGCGCGGCCCCGGAGAATTGCCGGTGCCGGTGGTGCCTCGGGTGATGGCGCCGACGGGGGCCCGCGACGGCACGCCGTCCGTCCTGGCCTCGGTGGCGCCACGTGTGCGGTTGTTGCTGCTCGACGGCGCGAGCCTTGGGGTGATTCGTGAGCGCGTGGCGGCGGGCCGGTTGCCCAACCTGGGGCGCATCCTCGACCGCGGCGCGGTGATGGATCTCGCCACGCTCAAGCCGACCCAGGCGGAACCGGTGTGGACGGCCGCTGCCACAGGCAAGTATCCGGCGAAAAACGGCGTGCGCTCGAATGCCGTGTTCCGCACGAACGTCAACGACACCGATGTCGTGGATCTGCTGCCGGACTATTGCTTCGCGTATGGACTGGTCTATCAGCAATACATTCAGGCTGAGCTGCGCACGCGTGCCGACGTGCGGGCGCGCCCGTTCTGGGATATTGCCGCCGACTACGGTCTGGCGTCCGGTATCGTGCGCTGGCCGCTCACCTTTCCTGTCACTGCGTCCACGGTGTTTCGCGGGTACTTGATCAGCGACCAGTTTCACATCGGGTCGCGGTCGCCGTTGCGCCTTGCCGACGCACGCGCCGGTGTGCCGACCAGTGCCGTCGACATCGCGCGCGAGGTCTTTGACGACGTCGCGTTCCAGGAGCGACCGGCGGTCGGGGTGGTCCCCGCCGATGAACTTGTCCTCGGGTCGCATGATCTGGTGTATCGCGAAGCGGCGGCGCGTATTGAACCGCAGTTTGCGCCCCACGTCACGGCTCTGCGCCTGACCAGCCTTGATGCCTTCGCGCACGCGTTCTGGGAGACGGTGGATCCGGCGCGCCCGGGTCGACGCACCGCCGAGGATGTGGCCAAGCTGGATGCCATCTACGATGAGGTGGATGCCGACGTCGGCGCTGCGCTCGGACGTCTCCGACCAGGGGACCTGCTGCTGGTGGTGTCGGGCTTCGGGATGGAACCGGTCAGTCTGCCCAAGCGATGGCTCGCGCGCCTGCTGGGTCGTCCCGATCTGACGGGCAGTCACGAAGGCGCGCCGGATGGATTCCTGCTGGCCTACGGCCGTGATGTGGCGCGCGGGCAGCTGCCGCGTGGCGCGATCGTGGATCTCGCGCCGACCGTGCTCTATTACCTGGGCCTGCCCGTGGGGCGCGACATGGATGGGTTTGCACGCACCGATCTGTTCGTCCGCACCTACAGTCGCAACCACCCAGTCACGTTCATCTCCACACACGAAAAGTAGTAGACTGGCGGTCGCTTCTTTAACGTGGTCCTGCGAGGCCGCAAAGAGGGGATACATGCCTGTTGTCATGGACGCCGATCGCATCGGGCGAAGCCTGATGCGCATTGCGCACGAAATTCTCGAACGAAATCGCGGTGTGGAACACCTGGCCCTTGTCGGCATCCGTGCCCGTGGTGTGCCCCTGGCCGCACGGCTGGCCGCCCATCTCCAGACCGCCGGTGGCGCGCCTGTGCCTACCGGGTCGCTCGACATCACCCTGTACCGCGATGACCTGATGCGACATCAAGTGGGCCCCCAACCCATTCTGCGCCGCACCGAAATTCCATTCTCGCTCGATGGCAAGGTCATCATCCTGGTCGACGACGTGTTGTACACCGGGCGCACGATTCGTGCGGCGCTGGACGCGCTGGTGGACTTCGGGCGGCCGAGCGCGATTCAGTTGGTCGCACTCGTGGACCGCGGCCATCGTGAGTTGCCGATACGCGCCGACTACGTGGGGCGCAACGTGCCGACATCACGTCAGCAGTCCGTCCAGGTACATCTCACCGAGATCGATGGGCATGACGATGTGGAAGTCCATGATGTGGAGGCGGCGTCATGACCACGGCGTCCACGCCTCCGGCGCTGACACGATTGCGCAGTCGTCACCTGCTGGGGATCGCCGATCTGCAGCCGGATGAGATCGAGCTAATCCTGGAAACCGCGGAAGCGATGAAGGAGATCGGGACCCGCACGATCAAAAAAGTGCCGGCGCTGCGTGGCCGCACGGTGGTGAATCTGTTTTTTGAGGCCAGTACCCGCACACGACTCTCGTTTGAACTCGCCGAAAAGCGCTTGAGCGCCGACACCATGGGAGTGACGGCGGTGGGGTCGAGTGTAGCCAAGGGCGAGACACTCGCCGACACGGCCCGCACGCTGGAGGCGATGTCGCCAGACCTTATCGTGTTGCGACACGCCTCGTCGGGCGCTCCGCATCTGTTGTCGCGCATTTGCCGTGCCGGAATTGTCAACGCCGGTGACGGCATGCACGAACACCCCACGCAGGCCCTGCTTGATGCGCTGACGATTCGGGAGCGCAAAGGGCGGCTGGCCGGACTGAAGGTGGCCATCGTGGGTGACCTGATGCACAGCCGCGTGTTGCGCTCGAATGTGTTGCTGCTGACACGGATGGGCGCCGAGGTGCGCGCGTGTGGTCCGGCCACGCTGATCCCACTGGGGCTCTCGCAGTTGGGTGTGCATGTGACGACCTCGATCGACGAGGCGGTGGCGGGTGCCGACGTGGTGATGATGTTGCGCGTGCAGCATGAGCGCATGAACGGTCTGTTCCTGCCGTCGGTGCGTGAGTACTTCACGTTGTTTGGGTTGACGCCCGCACGACTCGAGCGCGCGGCGTCGGATGTGATTGTGATGCACCCGGGACCGATGAACCGGGGCGTGGAGATTGATTCGGCTGTGGCGGATGGGCCGTGGTCGGTCATTCTGGATCAAGTGGCCAACGGCGTGGCGGTGCGGATGGCCGTGTTGTACCTGCTGGCCGGTGAGGATGTGCAGTGATGACGTCGCAGAGCCTGTTGTTGAAACACGCGCGCCTGGTGGATCCGGCCGCTGGGCGGGATGGGCATTTTGATGTGCTCATCACCGACGGGCGTATCGCGCGGATTGGCAAGAACGTGCCGGCCGGTGATGCGCGTGTGGTGGAGGTGCCGGCCGGATGGGTGGTGACGCCGGGGCTGATCGACATCCATGTGCACCTGCGTGAACCGGGCCAGGAGCACAAGGAGACCATCGCGACGGGGACACGGTCGGCTGTGGTGGGCGGGTTCACGGCCGTGGCCTGCATGCCCAATACCGATCCGGTCAATGACTCGAGTTCAGTGACGCAGTTCATCCTCAAACGTGCAGCGGAGGCGAACCTGGCGCGTGTGTATCCGATTGGCGCGGTGTCGGTGGGGCAGCGCGGCGACCAGATGACCGAGATGGGAGACCTGAGCGCGGCCGGGTGTGTGGCGTTCACCGATGATGGACACCCCGTGCGCACGGCGATGCTGATGCGGCGTGCGCTGGAATATTCGTCGATGTTTGATGTGCCGATCATCGAGCACTGCGAGGACCCCTCCCTCAAGGGTGACGGCGTCGCGCATGAGGGCGCCGTGGCCGCGATGCTCGGTCTGCGCGGCATTCCCGGCGTGGCCGAGTCGATCATGGCGGAGCGCGACATCGCGCTCTCGGAATTGACCGGTGGACGCGTGCATCTGGCGCACATGAGTGCGCGGCAGACGCTGCGCGCCGTGCGTGAGGGCAAGTCGCGCGGCATCAAGGTGACGTGTGAAGTGGCACCGCATCACTTCACCCTGAACGACGAGGAACTGGCCAAGGGCGCCGGTTACGACACCAACCTGAAGATGAATCCGCCTCTGCGCGAGGAAGCTGATCGGTTGGCGATGATCGAAGGCTTGCGCGACGGATCCATTGATGTGATTTCCACCGACCACGCGCCCCATCACGCAGACGAAAAAGCACTCGAATTTGATCACGCACCGTTCGGCATCGTGGGACTTGAGACCTGTGTGCCAATCTGCCTCGATCGCCTGGTGCATGGGGAGGTGTTGTCGCTGCCTCGCCTGGTGGCGTTGCTCACGTGTAACCCGGCTCAGTTGTTGAAGTTGCCCGGCGGCACACTGCGTGAAGGGGAGCCCGCCGACATCACGATTCTCTCGCCCGACACCGAGGTCACCATCCGCACAGCGGACCTTGTCTCAAAATCCAAGAACTCACCGTTCGACGGCTACTCGTTCAAAGGCGCCGTCGCCGCCACCATCGTCGCCGGCCGCGTCCTGTATACCAATCCCGCCGTGCCGGGGACCGAAGTGCTGAACCCAGCACCCTGAACCCAGCACCTAGAACCCAGCACCCCGAACAGCACCATGAACCAGGAACCGAGGAACCAGGAACCACGATGAACACCCCCCTGCAGCGCTTGACCGACCACGGCGTCCTGATGGTCAACGGCCATTTTGACTATGGCAACGGCTATCACGGCAGCGTGTACCTCAACCCCCATCGATTGTTCCAGCATCCATCGACGATCTGGCGTTTTGCGCAGGACCTGATTGACGCGTTGCCCGTCGACCTGGTGAAGTCCACGGAGGTGGTGGCCGGTCCGGTGCTCGGTGGTGCGTTGCTCGGGCACACGATGGTGGGGTTGCTTGATGGCCGGCGTCCACTCAGTCAGCCGGCGTTGCAGTTTGCGCCCGTGTCGACTGACAGCCGAGGCGCGCTCGTGTTGCGGCCGTTTTATCGTGACGTCGTCAAGGGCCGTCGTGTGTTGCTTGTTGACGATGTGCGGAATACGGGGAAGACGTTTGAGAGGGCGAAGGCCTTGATCGAGGAGGCCGGCGGTACGGTTGTGGCCACAGCCGAGATTTGTGATCGACTTGAAGCGATGGTCGACCTGGGAGTGCCCAACGTCGCGTTGGTGGAATACCCCGCCCCCGACAATCACGCAGCGGACGAGTGCCCGCTGTGCCAAACCGGCCGGGCCATCACCACGTTCTGAGCGTCGGAGGCAGGCATGCCAACACACGAGACGATCAACTACGTTGAGTTTCCCGCGCGGGATGTGGGTGCGACGAAGCGATTCTTTCAAGAGGCGTTTGGGTGGGTGTTCGCGGACTATGGCCCCGACTACGCGGCGTTCTCTGGTCAGGGCCTTGACGGTGGCTTCTTCAAGTCAGACCTGGCCGCTCGCACCAGTCACGGCAGTGCGCTTATCGTCTTCTACAGTGCGAACCTCGAAAGCACACTGGCCAAAGTTGTTGCGGCGGGTGGCGAGATCGTGAAGCCGATCTTCTCGTTCCCGGGCGGCCGCAGGTTTCACTTCACTGAGCCAAGCGGCAACGAGTTCGCCGTGTGGTCGGAGCCTAACGCCTGACGAATCAGTCACGCTGAGATTGGCGTCGGTGCTCGGCGCCGGTGCTGGGCGTAGGCGCTCAACGTGGCGTTCGGCGTCGGCGCTCGGCGTTGGCGGGTCCTGCCGCCGAACAGCCCCATCTGGTGCTCGCTGCGCTGCGCGCCAGACGGGGCGTCCCCGTTCGGCGTCACCCGCGAGCGCCGAGATGTCTGGGCGCGGGATCCGGGCCTGAAGTGGATAGCTGCAGCGGCTTCGCAGCCATCCACGACGGATGTCGCGTCTCGAATCACGGCAAGTCCCTGGCCTGCAATCCGATGCGGAGGATAGAAGCTGGGGGCCTCTGTGCATAGCTGCGGGGCCTTGCAGCCATCCAGGACGCTCGCAGCTATCCACAGGGTTCACCAGGATGGGATCGCGGCTATCATCTGCTGGTTCAAGGAGTTGGCAAAACGAAGCTACTCGTCGGCCCGTGTATGGCTGCGGGGGCTCATTTAGCGGTCTACTCCAAGAGTAGTTAGGCATCCGCGTTCAACACCGAGCAGGGACGACGGTAGAATCGGTCGTGCTCCTTCCAAATGCGCACCGTGCGGAGATTGAGCCCATGAAACTGCATGGGTACCTTCTCAACCCGACGCATCCGGTAGGTCGATTCAAGGCTCGGTTTTTCGCCGCGTTGGGTTACTCCGCTGACGACTGGCAGACCTTGGAGGCCGACCTTCGTATTCAGCACCTGAGCCAACCGGCCCAGCGTGAGCGGCCCGAGCCCCACGGTCAGCCATGGACGATTCGGGCTATCCTCATAGGACCGAACGGGCAGTCAGCGGGCGTGGTCAGCGTGTGGGTCGTTCTAATCAATACTGACGTGCCGCGGTTCGTGACTGCATATCCGGGAGACGCCCTATGACGCTGCATCCCCTCGACGTCGTCGTCCTCACTCACGATTTACCCGCCCACGGACTGCGGGCCGGCGATCTTGGGGCTGTGGTCGAGGTGTACTCGCCTGACGCAGTCGGGGTCGAATTCGTTGCGGCATCCGGACGAACCCAAGCTCTCGTGACACTTCATCCCGCCGACCTCCGCGAAGCAGCCGACAACGATCTTGTTTCGGTTCGGCCAGTGGGCTTGAGTGCATCCGGGCGCGATGCCTAACTCGCCGTGCAGTCGACGGCGTCGCGTGTGAAGTTGAGCGCCGCCGCGGCTGACGGCTGGCGTTAGGCAGACAAGGAAGACCCCATGACGCTTCCAGAGGCCGACTGGCGAGTAATTCGGGCGATCCATCAGACAGCGTTGGATCGTTATTGCGCCCGAGTGCTCCAGGAGTGCGCGACGGGAATACAAGGCACGAACAGTTCAGCTCACGATCGATACCTACGTCTCTTTCGTGTGGTGAACGAGCGGGATGCTCGTCTCGCTGCAGCGTTCAATGACTTGCGGCGTTCGACTGCGATTCAACGCCTGGCGTCGATGATCGCTCTCGGGGTCGTCACTGATGAGGAACTGAGCCAATTGGCCCAAGCGACTCGCGATGCGGCTACGACGGTGGCGGACATTCAGCGAGCCGGAGCCAAGCGGCGCGGCCATTGATCGTACGCGCGGCTGAGCACAAGCGCGTCAGGTCGATAAGCTGCTTAGAGATCGTCGCGAGTCAGTCCAGTCTTCTTGGCGATCCGACTCAACATCTTCGGGCCGAGTTCATCGGCATCGTTAAAGGCGAAGACCGTATCTGCCCATCCCTCTCGACTGAGGGTCCGATGCGAACCAGACTGCCGTTTGATCTGCCACCCAATCTTGTTGAGCGCCGTCAGTACGCGACGCGCCTTCGTCGCCGGCCATGTGCTCACGCTGCGCTGAATGTGACCGTCAAGAATTCAGCAGGCGCTTCAGCGTGTTCCAGCCGCTCGGCCAGCACCCTGAGCGCCAGGGCCTGCACTCGCGCCACCGCTTCGTCCTGAGTCCTGCCATACGCCAAGACTCCAGACAGGGCAGGGACTTCGGCAATCCATCGACCATCGTCCTCACGATCGATCTCGATCTCAAATGTCATCGACATGGCGGTTACCCAAGGCTAATGTAACACCCGCGCCAAGAACTGCCTAACTCGGCTTGCAGCCGACGGCTGATCTTCCCTCGATAAAGTAGACACTTCGACCTCACTGCAGGAGGTGTCTCATGGGCGCGACCGGCCCACAGACATCTCGGCGCTCGCGGGTGACGCCGAACGGGGCCGCCCCGTCTGGCGCGCAGCGCAGCGAGCACCAGATGGGGCTGTTCGGCGGCAGGACCCGCCTCCGCCGAGCGCCGACGCAGTGCCAGACCGAAGAAGGCGGCGCTCAACGGGCGGCCTTGGATGACAATATGGGAGTTCGCGGAGGACAAATGGGCCTGGCGCATTCCTACCGATTGATGTTCGGCCTCACTGCGGCAGCCACGGTCTCGTGCTTCGTTACCGCCGCGTGGATGACGACGATTCCGTTCATGACCGGCGGGCGACTTCCCACGGTCGGCGAGGCGCTTGCGATGGTCGCTGTGCCGGCCGTGGCCGCAGCTGTTGCGAGCTGGGCGGCGTGGAGCGGCCGGCGTTGGTTGCTGGTGGCGGCGACCGCTGTCGTCGGCCTTTTTGCCCTTGTGACCGGGTTTTCCATCGGCGACGGATTCCTTCCGACGTTGGGTCTCCTCGTCTGGGCGGTCATCGCAAGCATCGACGCTGGGCCGAGGCGCGGCGATGCGGACACTGCCGTCTAACTTGCATTGCACCAGACGACAGGTTCCCGCAGACATCTCGGCGCTCGCGGGTGACGCCGAACGGGGCCGCCCCGTCTGGCGCGCAGCGCAGCGAGCACCAGATGGGGCTGTTTGGCGGCAGGACCCGCCTCCGCCGAGCGCCTACCCTGAGCGCCTACGCCGTGCGCCTGCCCAGACTCAGGCTCGTAGAGGACGGCGGTCAGCCGGGCGGCCTGGAATGACAATTGGTCTAAAATCAGGCCCCTGATCAACAACACACATGCGAATCAAAGTTGGTGAAGTAGAGGCGCTCTTTCGTTACCCGGTGAAGTCCATGGGCGGGGAACGCATCGAGACGGCCGACATGGGGTGGCACGGGCTCGATGGCGATCGGCGCCTGGGTCTCCGTCGGCTTGACGACCGCAACGGGTTCCCGTGGCTCACGGCATCGAAGCTGCCGGAGATGATCCTGTTCGCTCCAGAGCGTCACGGGAGTGACGACGCTGCAGCGCTTCCCACACATGTGCGCACACTGGAAGGCGAACTGCTGGCGCTGTTCGGTGAGGAGCTGGCGACGGAGGTGGGTCGCCGCTCCGGATCACCCGTCGAGATGGTGCACCTCAATCGTGGCATCTTCGACGAAGCGAGCATTTCGCTGATCACCTCAAGCACAGTGACTGAAGTCGGCACTCTCTCAGCGCAGTTGCCCGACGTTCGACGGTTCCGTCCGAACATCCTGATGGCCTCGTCGCGATCGCTGCCGTTTGAGGAGGAGGAATGGGTCGGTGGCGTGCTTTGGTTCGGTGACACCGACGAGGCGGCCGCCATTTACGTCACCAACTACGATAAGCGTTGCTCAATGGTCAACCTCGACCCCGAGTCGGCACGTGCAAACACCGAGGTGCTGAAGGCCATCGTCCGGGTGAGGGACAACAAAGCCGGGGTGTATGGTACCGTCACCCGACGAGGGCGCCTCACTGTCGGGCAGCCCGTATTCTTCGAACCAGCGGCAGTGCAACGGGAGCAGCTGTGAACCTGATCGACGCCCACGGCCCGAACAGTTTTTTTATCGAGGTGTCTGGCTCGGGCCTGCCTGAGGTGGACGGCCTGTTCGTACCTTCGACAGCGCCACCCGCCACATCTGAATCGGGCACGGTGTCGAGCATCGGATATTGGAACGGCAAGTTGGCGTGGGATCGCGCTGACGGAAAAGCCGCCCGAAGTCCGTCCCTCTCCTACTCCAACAGCTACAAGTCATGGCGGATCTCTCGGCTCGATGGACATCTCGCGTACCACATCGTGTGCGACGATGAGTTGCCGCCGATCGATCGGGCATGGGACACCTACAAGATGGGGGTCGCGCCTGCGCCCACGATCACGGTGCACCACTGCGACCCACGACAGCCGTGCCCGACACCCAACGTTGTATTCGTGCTTGGCGGGCCTGGTGCCGGCAAGGGCACGATGTGCGAACTGGCCGAATCGCAGCTGGGTTGGACACACCTCTCCACCGGCACGTTGCTCCGGGACGCGCGTGAAGCCGGTGGGCCGACTGCGGCGATCATCGATGAGTGCCTGGTGGCGGGACAATTGGTCCCCAACGAGATCGTGGTGGCGTTGTTGACGCAGGCGATGGAGCGTGTCACTCGCACGACCGGCAGACGCAATTTTCTGCTGGACGGGTTCCCGCGGTCATTGTCGAATCTGGACGCGTGGTACGAGGTGTTCGGTCCCGACGCCGCCCTGCCGACGATGCTGTACTTCGAGTGCCCCAGTGCCGTCCTCGTGCAGCGGATCCTGGACCGCGCGAAGTACTCAGGCCGGAGTGATGACAATGTCGAGAGCATCACGTTGCGGTTCGATACCTTCAAGGCTGAAACGCTGCCGACGGTTGAGTTCTTCAAGGGCAAGAACAAGTGTGTCGAAATTGACACCAGTCAGGATCGTCAGACGGTGTATGCCCTCGTGGCCAAGGAGCTCTCGGCATACACCGATGCCGCCCACGCCGCCACGCTGCTCACCGAGCGAGCGGAGATGCTGCTGGGCCTGCGGCCCTACTCCAGGACGCCATGATCGCGTTGCTACTCTGGCTCGTGCTTTGTGTCGGCGGCGGGGCCCTGGTGGGCCTGACATCGGCCAGCGGTGATACCGAGTGGTATCGCGCGCTCGCCAAACCCGCATGGAACCCGCCGAGTTGGGTGTTTGGTCCGGTCTGGACCGCGCTCTACGCGCTGATGGGGATCGCGGCCTGGCGTGTCTGGACGCGTGGCGGGTGGGCCGAGCAGGGAGCGGCGCTCCGCCTCTTTCTGACCCAGCTCGTCTTCAACTTCGCCTGGTCGTACGTGTTCTTCAGGTTCCAGCAGATCGAGCTGGCGTTTGTGGACATGATGGTGTTGTGGGTGCTCATCGGACTGACGATCCGCGCCTTCTCACGCGTGGATCGCACCGCGGCCCTGTTGCTGGTGCCGTATCTGGTGTGGGTCACCTACGCGGCGACGCTGAATGCGGCCATTGTGTGGCTGAACAGCTGACACATGCCCTCAGATCTGCCGCGGCGGCTCGACGCGCTCTACCACTCCTTTAACCACCCGGAATCGGCGTTCGATCCGATTCAAGTCGTGCGTCGCTATGACCGGCTCGACGACAGGGAAGTCATCGCGTTTATTGCCGCGGGGCTGGCGTTTGGCCGGGTGCAATCGGTGGTCAATTCGATCGAAGCCGTCTGCGCGGTGCTCGGTCCCCGGCCGGCGCGTTTCATTCGACAATTTAATCCCGCCAGGCACGGCGTGCCGCTGCTGCCCCTTGTTCATCGCTGGATTCGGGGCCGTGACCTTGTCGCGCTGCTCTGGATGCTGAAGACGATGATCGAGCAGGCCGGGTCGATCGAGGCGTACTACGCGGTCGGGTGGACGCCCGACGCCCCGGATGTGTCGGACTCACTCGAGTCGTTCTCGACGCGTGCACGCGCGATCGACCTGGCGCCAGCCTACGGCACCGTGCCCGAGGCGCCGGGCGTGTACTTCTTCTTCAGCCGCCCATCGAGTGGTGGTGCCTGTAAACGGCTGAATCTGTTTTTGCGCTGGATGGTGCGGAAAGATGATGTGGATCCGGGCGGCTGGAAGACGCCGCACCCTGGGCAACTCGTGATTCCGCTCGACACGCACACTATTCGCACAGGTCAGTGCCTGCGCCTGACTAAACGTGTGTCGCCTGGCTGGAAGATGGCGGCGGAGATTACAGCGGCACTGCGCAAACTTGATCCGGCCGATCCGGTGCGTTACGACTTCTCGTTGTGCCACCTCGGCATGATGGGCGCGTGCGGCTTTCGCACCCCGCAGCGCGACTCGCAGTGTCCGCTGAAGGGTGTGTGCAAACCGAGGTAGGGCTTCTCACAGGGAGGCGCGGAGGCCACGGAGTATTCAAGGAACCCCCGGCCTCTCATGTGCGCGCCGCGAGGCGACTCTTATAGACAGCCAGAGTGCCGTCGACCATGTGGTCCACGCTGAAGGCGGATTCGACGTGCGCACGGGCTGCGGTGCCGAGTGACGCCCGCAGCGCGGGGTCTTTAAGCAGGCGCACGATGGCGGCGGCGAGTTCATCGGGGTGATGCGGGGCCACCAGCAAGCCGGTGCGTCCGTGTTCGATCGCCTCAGGAATGCCGCCCGCTCGCGTACCAACCACCGGTGTGCCACACGCCATCGCGTCAAGCATCGAGGAGCCAAGGCCTTCAGTGATCGAACTCATCACGAAGATGTCGAATGACTTTTGCAGGGCCAGCGCGTCAGGACGGAATCCAGCCAGGAACACATGCCGCTCCAGGCCCAGTGATCGGATCTGCTGATCAAGTGCAGGCCGCAACTCACCGTCTCCCAGAATTACGAAACGTGCGTCGGGGATCGCGCGCACGACCTTGGCGGCGGCAGCAATCAGATCCTTCTGGCCCTTGTGCGGCACCAGTGCGGCGACATTACCGATTACGGGTGCCCCGTGGGGCAGCCACAACTCCTTGTGCACATCCGCCGCCTCAGTCTTGTCGATTGTGCCGATCGGCACGCCGTCGTGTACGACTTCGATCCGGTCGGCCGGGATGCCGTCCTCCACGAGGATTCGCGCAATCACCTTTGACACGGCGATGAACACGTCGATGTGCCGGTACTTCCATCGTGAAAAGGCGTTCTTCTTGAGATGGAAGTCCACACGGCGGGAGGCGACGATGAGTGGGCGGGGGCGCAGGCGGGGCTGAAACTTGAGCGCCATGGCCATCAGTGCCACGCCCATGGGGTCGTGCACGTGCACGACCTCGGGCGCGTAGGACCGCAGGATTCGATACAGCTGCCAGCCCGCCTGCAGATCAAACTCGCCACCAGGATTGAGGGCCACGGTGCGCAGGCCCTCGGTCGCCCGGCGTGTCAGTTCCCCTGAGGCCTGTGCCACGAGCACGGCCGGGTGCCCCAGTTCACTGAGGCCGGTGACAGTCAGTAGTACCTGGTGTTGCCCGCCCCGCCACGTGCGCGCCGTGTCGAGATGGACCGAGGTCATCGCAGCGCCCAGAGTTTGGCGAACTTGAGGAACACGTAGTGTGCGTTCATTGCCGAGATGATCAGGCCAGGGGCCCCATCGAGGAAGCCGCGTTTGAGGACGTAATTGCGCAGGAACGCCGCCGGTGGATGCAGCAGCAATCCCCACAGGCTCGCGCGTCGCCCCTCGTCGGCCATCTGCTGCGCCGCCAATGTCGTATACCGCTGCATCGTCTCGTGATGATGCGCGAGGTCGCGGTAGGCGTAGTGCTGCAGGTCTTGTGTCAGGTACCCAATCGGCCCGCGCGGCGTGACCGATTCGTGCACACGTCGCACCGCCCAGTTGGCATGACGACGGTCGTAGACGCGGAGTTGAAAATCCGGATACCAGTCGGTGGTGCGAATCCAGCGCCCCAGATGGAACGTGACCCGCGGTACCCGGAAGCCGACGCGGTCACCCGGATTAGCCACGGTGGCCCTGATTTCATCCGCCAGCTCAGGCGTGACCCGTTCGTCGGCGTCCACGGACACGATCCAGTCGTGAGCCGCCTGGGCCGCCGCAAAGTCTTTCTGTGCCGAATACCCGGGCCAGGCCCGTTCGATGACGGTGGCCCCGGCCTTCCGCGCCAGGTCGGGCGTGCCGTCGGTGCTGCCGCTATCGACCACGATGACCTCGTCAGCCCACGCGAGCGACGCCAGGCAGGCCTCGATGTGGGCGGCTTCGTTCAGCGTGATGACGGTCGCCGTGACGGGCACGCACACATCTTAGACGCGGAGATGGGCCTACCGCACAGGCGCTTTCTGGATGGCGTCGAATTGAATCACCGACCGGTTGTAGTCGATCATGGCCGACAGTTCGTTGTTGCGGGCGGTGGCGAGGTCGCGCTGGCGCTGCTGCAACGTGAAGGTGCTTGAGAGGCCGACGGCGAACCGGCGCTCTTCGGCGTCGAGCTGACGTTCTGCGCGTTGACGGGCGAGTCGGGTCACTTCCACACGCTTGAAGTTGGTGTCGAGTTCGCGGGCCACCGTGCGCACGGAGTTCACCACTCGCAGTTCAACCGCTCGCAGATTGGCTTCCTGCTGCTGGCGCTGGATGCGCTGGCGGGCCAGATTGGCGTCGGCGCTGCTCTTGCCGACCGGGTACGACACGTTGAGCCCCACGCTCCATGTCGGCAGGTTGTTGCGGAACGAGTCGCCGACCACGGCGCCAAACCCACGCTCGAGCGTGCGGTCGAGCACGGGGGGGAACGTGGTGTTGTTGTAGAAGTTCTGCGTACCGCCGGTGCCGCTGGCGCTGTAGTTGAGCTGCAGGTTCATCGAGGGCAACGTGCTGTCCTTGGTGACCCGGAGGTTGATATCGGTGATCTCCATCTGGCTGCGGGCGACGATCAGTTCCGTGCGCTCCTGCAGCGCGGTGGCGATGGCCGCGTCCACGTTGACCGTGCGTTCCTGCAGCGAGATGGCCTCGGTGGGCTCAAAACGCACCTGCCAGTAGTCCGCGCGCATGGGATCGAGGATGAGGGCGCGGAGGCTGTCTTCCGCGGTGGCGATGGCGGCGTCTGCACGAATGACGGCCTCCTCACGGTTGGCCACCTCGGCCTCGGCCTCGATGATGTCGATGGGCGCCATCGTGCCGACTTCCACGCGTGCCTGGTTGTCCTTCAGCTGCTGATTGGCCAAGTCGAGGTTGAGCTGACTGACCTTGCGTTGTTCGATCGCCCCGACCAGCGACAGGTAGGCCAGCTGGGCCTGCACCCGGGTGGTCACGATCCGTTCGTCGAGCTGCACGTCGGCGATCGAGCGGTTCCGGCGGGCGGTGTCGAGCTGCGCCCGCTGGCCGTCGATGCGGAATCCTGACAGGAGCGGCTGCGTGAAATTGAACTGCAGTCCGGCGCTCAGGCGCGGGTTGAAGCTGGCGCCGAGCTGTGACGTTTCGTTGCGACCCGCGTTCCACCCCAGGCGATAGTTGCTGCCGTACCAGGGCAGCTGCTGCGTGACTTGCGTCGCCATCGACAGACTGGTGCTGTTGACCGTCCCGCCGCCTTCAAACACGCTGCCCGAGGGAGACTGCGACGACCCACGGCTGAAACTCGAGCCGAGCGTCGGGTTAAACACCGCCCGAGCAGAGGCGAGGGCCTCGTCGGCCAATGCCGGGTCCAGTCGATCCACTTTGAGCTGCAGATTCGACTCCAGCGCCATGGCCTCCGCCTGCGCCATCGTCAACTGCACAACCGGGCCGGCCCCCTGGCTTGTCGGTGTGCCGGTCTGCTGCGCCAGCGTCGGGGCCGGGGCGAGCGTCACGTGTGCGAGTACGGTCAGGGTTGCCAAAGTACGAGTCATCATCGTTGCCATCTCCAAAACATCCATCACGCCATGTCGGCCGTCGAGCCCAGGTGTCCCGTAGTAGGACGCGAGAGGGACCGGCAGGGTTCGCAAACGTTCTATACTACGCCCCGACAGGCTCGTTCCCGGTTCCGGGACGCGGTCGTCCCGGTTCGCGGAAGGTCCCGAGCCAATCACCAAGGATTTCCGCCGTTTCGTGATGAGAATGCAAACCATGCGCCGACTTCCGCTACTGCTCCTTCCGGCTCTTCTGGCTTGTGCCTCCGCCCTCATTGCCGACCAGCAGGCGCCGGCCACCGCCAAGCCGGCCCCAGTGGCGATGACCATTGATTCGATCATGCGGGGTCCCGCCCTGATTGGGTCGTCACCCAGCAATGTGCGGTGGTCAAAAGACTCCACGAAGATTTATTTCAACTGGCAGAAGGCCGGGGCCGAGGAGTCTGCCACATTCGAGGTCAACCGTGACGGCACAGGCCTTCGGGAGATGACCCCGGAGGAGGTGAGCGCCATTGAGACGCCTCAGACCGGCCGTCCCGATCAGACGGGGCGCCGGTTGCTGACCACCGAAAGCGGCGACATCGTGATCTATGACGCCACCTCCGGTGCGCGTCGGCAACTCACGCGGACGTCAGCCAACGAATCCGACGCACGCTGGGCGAAGAACGATACGGCGATTACGTTCCAGCGCGACGGCAACCTCTATTTGATGGCTCTCGAAACGGCCGCCGAACCGCAGTTGGTGCAACTGACCGAGATTGTGGCGGCCGGCACTGCCGCGACGGGCGGCGGTGGCCCCGGGGGCCCAGCCGGACGCGGCGGGGCGCAGGGTGCGCGTGCGGGTGGTGCCGGGCGCGGCGGGCAGGCGGGGGAGACCGAAGCCCAGCGCCTGTTGCGCGAAGAAGAACTGAAACTCATTGAATTCCTGCGGAACCGGCAGCAGGCTGCGGCCGGCCGTGGTGGTCGTGGGGGCGGCCGTGGCGGTGGGCGCGGCGGCGGTGGAGCTGCTGAACAGACACCGATCGCCCGCTTTCAGCTCGCCGAGCGCCAGTCAGTGGCGGCCATGCAGTTGGCCGGTGACGGCCGGTATGTCTACATTTTCATCACCGAGCAGCCCGAAGTGCCGGCCCGTGGCCAGGACACCCCGAACTACATCACCACGTCGTCGTACCCTGAAATGATTCCGGGTCGTCCGAACGTGGGCGACAACCTGTCAGTGCGCAAGCTCGCAATCCTCGACACGCAGGAGAATCGCCATGTGTGGGCGGATGCGTCGAGTTTTGCGGGCACCGACTACACGGCGATCCCGGATGCCACCCTGACACCGCGCACGGTGAACTGGGGCAGCGTGGATGTGTCGCCCAACGGCGCGCATACCGTGGTGATGCTCACGGCTCAGGACAACAAGAACCGCTGGATGGTCACGATCAATCCCACGACCGGCGCCGCCACACCCGTGGATACGCTGCGTGATGACGCGTGGGTACGCAACATGGGCCTGAGCGGCAGGGGCGGCGGGCTGGCGTGGCTGCCCGACAGCAACCGATTTCTCTTCATGTCGGAGAAGTCCGGCTACATGCATGTGTATTCGCTCGACATGAGCGCCGCGCAGCCCGAGGCCGTGGCCCTGACCACCGGCAACTGGGAAGTGACCGGTGCGCAGTTGTCGGCCGACCGTGCGCGGCTGTTTCTCACCACCAACGAAGTCCATCCAGGTGAACGCCACTTCTATACGATGTCGGTCAACGGCGGCGCACGCACCAAGGTGACATCGATGGTCGGGTCCAACGAGGTGACGCTGTCGCCTGACGAGCAGCACATCGCCCTGATCCACTCCTACACCACCAAGCCGCCCGAATTGCACGTGATGCCGATGACCCCGGGTGCCGAGGCGCCGCAGGTCACCACGACGCCGAGCGACGAGTGGCGTGCGCACAAGTGGATCGACCCCCAGGTGATTACGTACAAGGCGAGGGACGGCCAGGATGTGTACGCGCGACTCTACACGCCCGAGATGGTGGGGGCTCGTCGCGACCCGCGTCGGCCGGCCGTTGTGTTTGTGCATGGCGCGGGGTATCTGCAGAACGCACACAAATACTGGTCCACCTACTACCGCGAAATGATGTTCCACAACATCCTCGCGTCGAAGGGCTACGTCGTGCTGGACCCCGACTTCCGCGCGAGCTCAGGCTACGGGCGTGACTGGCGCACGGGGATCTACCGTCACATGGGCGGCAAGGATCTTGAGGACGTGGTGGACGGTGCGCGGTTCCTTGTGCAGAACCACAAGGTCAACGCCGCGAACATCGGCGTGTATGGCGGCAGCTACGGCGGGTTTATTACGTTGATGGCGATGTTCAACACGCCCGATGTGTTCGCGGCCGGTGCGGCGCTGCGGCCCGTCACCGACTGGGCCCACTACAACCACGGGTACACGTCGAACATTCTCAATACCCCCGCGAACGACCCCGAGGCGTATCGCCGCAGCTCGCCAATTTATTTTGCTGAAGGCCTCAAGGGGCGCCTGGTCATGTTGCACGGCATGGTCGACACGAATGTGTTCTACCAGGATTCGGTCCGCCTCGCGCAGCGCCTCATCGAACTGCGCAAGGAGAACTGGGATCTGGTCGGCTATCCGGTCGAGAACCATGGGTTCACCGAAGAGACCAGCTGGGCCGACGAATACAAACGCATCCTGACGTTGTTCGAGGAAGAGTTGCGGGGGCAACGGTGACAGACATCCTTCAGATTTTTCGTGACTCAGGCGCCTTGCACGAGGGCCACTTCCGTCTCTCGTCAGGGCTGCACAGCAGCGGGTACCTGCAGTGTGCGCTTGTGCTGCAGCACCCGGCCCACGCGGAGGTCCTGGGGCGTGCGCTCGGGGATGTGCTGCGTGATCTCGCTCCCACCGTGGTGTTGTCCCCCGCACTCGGAGGCCTGATCATTGGCCACGAAGTGGGACGAGCGCTCGGCCTGCGTGCCATCTTTGCCGAGCGTCAGGACAGTGTGCTGACGCTGCGGCGTGGCTTTTCGCTGTCGGCCGCCGATCGCGTCGTGATCATCGAGGACGTCGTGACCACCGGGGGCTCCACGCGGGAGACGATGGTGGTGGCGCGGGCCGCGGGGGCCACGGTGGTGGGCGCCGGCTCGATCATCGACCGCAGCGGCGGCGCGTCCTCGCTCGATGTGCCGTTTCGCGCGCTGGTGCCGCTGGCGCTGCCCACCTGGGAGCCGGACACCTGCCCGCTCTGCAAGGCGGGGCAACCGGTCACCAAACCCGGGTCGCGTCAGATACAGTAACCGCATGGCCACACAGGAGCTTCTGCACCCCAGCTGCAATATCGCGACGCTCAGCGATGGTCGTGGTGGCATCTTTACCTGGCTGCCCCAGGACAACATTGTCGAGTTCAACATGTTGTACTTTCAGCCGGGCAAGACCCGCGGCAACCACTATCACCCGGAGTTCCACGAGTATTTCCTGATCGTGGAAGGAGAGGGAGCCATGGTGAGCCGGGATGCGGATGCGCCCGACGGCCAGAAGCTGATCCATATGAGCAAGGGCATGTGTGTGCGCACGCCCATGGGCGTCACGCATGCGTTCTACGCGATCACGCCGGTGACCGCGATTGCCCTGCTGTCGAAACGGTGGGACGACTGCCATCCCCCCATCGTGCGCGAAGATCTCATCAACCCTCCATCCTGATATGGCGCAACGCGTAGCCGTGGTCGGCGCAGCCGGATTCTTCGGCACGGCCCTGACGCAGGCGTTGGTGCGACGAGCCTGTGACGTCACCGCTGTCACGCGCGCGTCGTACGACGCCGCCCGGCACGGCACGTATGACGTGGTCATCAATACGGCCATGCCGTCCAGGCGCTTCTGGGCGCGCCAGCATCCGGAATTGGATTTCGCCGAAACGGTCGGCAAGACGGCGGAGTTGCTCTACCACTGGACGTTCGAGCGCTTCGTGCAGATCAGCAGTGTGTCGGCGCGGTGCGAGCGCGACACCGTGTACGGTCGTCACAAAGCCACGGCCGAAGTGTTGTGTGAGCGACCGGACGCGTTGGTGGTGCGCCTCACCGCGTTGTACGGCCCGGCGATGGCCAAAGGGTCCATCGTGGATATAGCCGGTGGTCAACCCGTGTATGTCGATGCTGAAAGCCGATATGCGTTTACGCCGGTGGAATTTGCCGCTGAGTGGGTGGCGACGCACCTCGATCGGACGGGCCTGATCGAAGTTGGTGCGCGCGACACGGTCAGTCTGCGCGAGGTCGCCGACGCGCTCGGACGCACCGTGCCGTTCAGCGGTCCGCGCGAGGACCAGACGGTGGAGTCGCCCGACGCGGCGTGGCCCTCGGCGCGTGCTGTCATTCCTTTTGCCGCATCTCTGATGGACTCCCGACGATGACGACCATGACCTCGCCGAAAGCCACCCGCTGCCGCGTGTGCGGCAATCCGGCACTCGATCCGTGTGTGGATCTCGGGGCGCAGTACCTGTCGTCCATCTTTCCGACCGACCTGTCGTATCGCGCCGACATGCAGCCGTATCCGATGGACATGGTGTTGTGCCGGTCCGAGGGTGGTGCGCACTGCGGCCTGCTGCAGATGGGGCACCACCTTGACCTCACGGAGATGTATCGCGCGTACCCGTATCAGAGCTCGTCCAACAGCGGGATGCGGGCAGTGCTGGCCGACGTCGCCGCTGACGGTCGACGCGCGGTGCCGCTGACGTTCGGGGACGTGGTGCTCGATATCGGGTGCAATGACGGCACGTTGTTGTCAATGTTCGCCGATCAGGGTTTCACGCTGGCCGGTATCGATGCCGCCGAGAACATCGAGCTTGTGTTCGACGATCCGCTGTTGCACCACGCGCGGGGCTACTTCACACGCGACCGCTACGAGAGCCTTGGGGTGAACAAGGCGCGCCTGGTATTCAGCATCGCGATGTTTTATCACCTGGACGATCCGGTGACGTTTGCGCGTGATGTCGCGGCCTGCCTGGCGCCCGATGGCACGTGGATCATTCAGATGGCCTACCTGCCCTCGATGCTCGACACCAATATGTACGACAACATCGTGCACGAACATGCCGGGTACTACGGGCTTGAGTCCCTGCAGTGGGTGATGGACGCGGCAGAGCTCGAAATTGTGGACGCCTCGCTCAACGACGTGTACGGCGGCAGCTACCGGGTATTTGTGCGTCACACGTCAGCGGGCGTCGCCCCCTCGCCTCGGTTGGAGGCTCTGCGGGCGGAAGAACGTGAGAAGCGCCTTGGTGATCTGGCCACGTGGCAGGCGTTTGCCGATCGTATCGCGCAGACCCGGGACGATCTGGTGGAGGAGTTGGCGCGTCTGCGGAAGGCCGGCAAAACCACGTGGGTGTACGGCGCCTCCACCAAAGGCAACACGATTCTGCAGTACTGCGGACTGGGCAGCGCCGAGTTGCCGTATGCCGCTGACTCCAATCCCTTCAAGATCGGCAAGTATCTGATTGGCAGCGATGTGCCGATCGTGGATGAGGCGGCGCTCCGTGCTGCGAAGCCGGACGTGTTGCTCGCGTTGCCGTACAGCTTTGTGGGCGGCTTCATGCAGCGTGAGGCCGGCCTGGTCGCGCAGGGCACGACATTTCTGGTGCCCTTGCCTGCCGTGAAACGGCTCCCATGACTACGCCGAAGGTCGGCCTCGTCATGCCGACGTCGTTTGACCCAGATTCGGTGATTGCCGGCGGTGAGCGCTACGCTCTCGAACTGTCTCGTGCCCTCGCACACCTGACCCCGACCACGTTGTTCACGTTCGGCAAAGAGTCCAGGACGATCCGGCTGGACGATCTCACGATCCGCTACGTCCGGCCGGTGACCCATGCCGGGGGCATCCATAACCCGGTCTCGGTTGGCCATCTCGCCCCCCTGCTCGCGTGCGACGTGATTCACTGCCTGCAACCCCGTACCTTCGTGACCGACCTCGCGATGTTGTGGGGCTGGATGTGGCGGCGACGCACGTTTCTCACGGACCTGGCAGGTGGCGCCGGACTACGGCCCTCGCGATACATCCCCATGGCGAATCTGATGACCGGGTTCCTGCCGATCTCCCACTACAACCGATCGCTCAACCCCTGGATCACCCGACCGACCACGGTGATCTCCAGCGGCGTCGATACCGACGCCTTCGTCCCCGATCCCGCCGCGCGACGCCACGCCCGTCGTGTGGTGTACCTCGGTCGACTCTTTCCCGGCAAGGGCTTACATGTGTTGCTCGACGCGTTGCCTGATGATGTGACGCTGGATGTCGTAGGCAGTGGTGACGGTGACTATCGCGCTCGCGTGGAGAAACTGGCCGCCGGCAAGTCCGTTGTGTTTCATGGAGGGTTGCCCGACGCAGACGTTGTGCGCCTCTACCAGACATCCGCGCTGATCGTCCTGCCCTCCCTCGTGGACAGCGGCGTGACGTCGTCGCTGGAAGCGATGGCGTGTGGCACGCCGGTGGTGGGGTCGCGCTTGGGCACGTTGACTGAAATCGTGACGCCCGAGACCGGCTGGTTGGTGCCGCCCGACGATGCGGGTGCCTTGCGTGCGGCAGTGGTGGACGCGTTGAGTGACCAGGCGCGTCTGCGCAGGATGGGTGAGGCTGCGCGCGCCCTGGTGCTGGAACGCTTCACGTGGCGTGCGGTCGCGGAACGCTGTCTTGGGGCCTATCGTGGCTGACGCGCATGACCGCACGCTCAGGCTGGTGGTGGCCTACGACGGAACCGCATACCAGGGCTGGCAACGACAGGCGAATGGGCCGACGATTCAGGCCGCGCTTGAAGAGGCCTTTGTCCCGTTGCTGGGGACACCGCCGGTGGTGACGGGGGCCGGGCGGACCGACGCCGGTGTCCATGCGCTTGGGCAGGTGGCGTCGGTGCGGGTGACCACGGCGCTTGGTGTCGACGCCATCCGCCGCGCGCTGAACATGCGTCTGTCCCCCGACGTGCGGGTGCTCTCGGTGCACGAGGCGGTGCCCGAGTTTCATGCGCGATTTGCGGCCGTCGGCAAGACCTACCGCTACCGCATGGTCACCTCCGAGGTGGCGTCACCGTTCGAGCGGTGGTTTGTCTGGCATCTGCCGGGACGATTGCACACCGACGCCATGCGGGAGGCGGCTGACCTCCTGTGCGGGAGTCACGACTTCGCCTCATTTCAGTCCGCCCACTCGTCGGTCACGGACACGTGCCGGACAGTGACCCGCGTGGACCTGCACCCGACGGGTGACGGCCTCACGATCGAGGTGCACGGCGATGGATTCCTCCGCCACATGGTCCGGGCCATCGTTGGCACGCTGGTGGATGTGGGAGCCGGGCGTCGTGACCCCGCGTCGATTTCGGCCGTGATTCGCAGTCGGGATCGCGGGCAGGCGGGGGATACCGCTCCGGCGTGTGGGTTGACCCTGGTGTCGGTCGACTATCCAGACGGGATAGACTTGCCGCATGGCACTCGCTGACGTGCTGGCCGCCGTGCCAACGGGATCGCCCGAACAGGCTTTGGCGACACAGATCGATTTCACCCGGCTGCCGAAACACGTGGCGGTCATCATGGACGGCAACGGCCGATGGGCGGCCACCCGGCATCTGCCGCGGGTGGAAGGCCATCGCGCAGGGATCGATGCCGTGCGCGACACCGTCGAGACCTCGGCGCGCCTGGGGATCTCGGTGCTCACCCTGTATGCATTTTCTGTGGAGAACTGGAAACGCCCCGAGACGGAAGTGTCCGCACTCATGGGGTTGCTGCGCCACTATCTGCGTGCCGAACTCAAGTCGCTGCTCCGCAACAACATCCGCTTTCATGTCATTGGCCAGCTCGACCGGCTGAGCCGTGACGTGCGGGAGGAGCTTGAGGCGGCCCAGACCCGCACGGTCAACAACACGGGGATGATCTTCAATATCGCGCTCTCGTACGGGGGGCGCGCCGAAATTGTGGACGCGGCGCGCGAGGCGCTGCGCCGGGGCATCGCGCCGGACGCGCTGACCGAAGACGTGTTTGCGTCGCTGCTGTACACCGCCGGCCAGCCCGATCCGGATCTGCTGATTCGCACCAGCGGTGAAGTTCGCGTCAGTAATTTTTTGCTCTGGCAGATTGCCTACGCCGAGATCTGGGTGACCGAGACATTGTGGCCGGATTTCCGGGCGCGACACCTGCTGGAGGGCATCACCGAGTATCAGAAGCGTGATCGCCGATTTGGGGCGGTATCGTCGGCTCCCGTTGAGGCGTTGAAATAATCCGTGACTCGTGTGTTGAGCTCGGTGGTGCTGATTGCCATCCTTGGCGGCGTGGTGTTTTTTGCACCGTGGTGGGCCGCTGTGGCGCTCACTGCAGTCATCGCGGCACTCGGCGCTGCAGAAGTGGCGGGTTTGTCTGCAGCAGTCGGCGCTCCCGTGTCCAGACCCGTGGTGATGACGGCGGCCCTGGTGGTGTGTGTCGCCACCGCGTTGACCTCAGACCTGATCACGGGTGGCCCCCTGGTGCCGGTGCTGCTCGCACTGGTCGTGGGCGCCGGCCTGGTGACGCTCGGCAGTGGCGCCCCCTCTCCGGCCGTGGTCACACGTGCCGCGATGTTGGTCATGGCCCCGCTGTATGTGGGGGTGCCGCTTGGCGCGCTCGCCTGGGTGCACGTCATCTATGGCCCGATGACGCTCGTCTTCGTGCTGGTGCTCATCACGGTCAGTGATTCCACGCAGTATTTCACCGGCCGTGCGTTCGGCTCGCGCAAACTCGCGCCCACGGTCAGTCCCGCCAAGACCATCGAAGGCGCACTGGGCGGCGTGGTCGCCGCAGCTGTCGTTGGCGCACTGCTGGCACCGCTCTGGATAGTCGGCACGACCTGGTTTGAAGGTCTGGCGCTCGGTGTGGTGCTGTGTGCCGCCGGGATTGCGGGCGACCTGTTCGAGTCGATGCTCAAGCGCAGTGCCGGCGTGAAGGACAGCTCGACGCTGATCCCCGGACATGGCGGCGTGCTCGATCGGATCGATGCCTACCTGTTTGCCGGTCCGGTGTTCGTGCTGTTTCTGAGGTACGTGGCCTGATGCGGGTGCGACTCGCCATCCTTGGCGCGACAGGCTCGATCGGCCGAAGCGCGCTGTCGGTGGTGGACGCCCATCCGGATCGACTTGAGGTCGTCGCACTGGCTGCGGGGCAAAACGTTGAGCGTCTGGCGGAGCAGGTGGTGCGGTATCGCCCGTCGCTTGTCAGCGTGGCCACGCCGGACGCGCGTGATGCGCTCAAGCGGTTGCTCCCGGCAGGCGATCACCCTCGCGACATGCTGGCCGGGTCTGATGGACTGCTCGCCGCCGCGACACATCCGGACGCCGACATTGTGTTGTGCGCGTCGTCTGGTGCCGCTGGACTTGAAGCCGCCCTGGCCGCGATCGATCACGGCAAACGTGTGGCGCTCGCCAACAAGGAAGTGCTGGTGATGGCTGGCGCACTCATGGTCGAAGCCGCCAGGCGTCGTGGCGTGCCGCTGCTGCCGGTGGACTCGGAGCACAACGCCATCCATCAGTGCCTGCACGGCCGTTCGCCGGACGACGTGTCCAGGCTCGTGCTCACCGCGTCAGGCGGACCTTTCCGTACGTGGAGCACCGAGGCACTCGCGCGGGTGACCCCCGCTGACGCCCTCCGCCATCCAACCTGGGAGATGGGGCGCAAGATCACGATCGACTCTGCCACGTTGATGAACAAGGGCCTTGAGGTGATCGAGGCGCGTTGGTTGTTCGACATGCCCGGCTCGCGCATTGATGTAGTGGTGCATCCGCAGTCGGTCGTCCACTCGATGGTGGAGTTGACCGACGGTTCGGTGATCGCACAACTGGGTATCACCGACATGCGGCTGCCGATCCAGTACGCGTGTTCCTATCCCGACCGATGGCCGGCGCCTGTGGCGCCTCTTGACCTTCACCACATGGGGCCGCTCGAGTTTGCGCCGCCCGATCGCGAACGGTTCCCCTGCCTGCAACTGGCCTACGATGCGCTCGAGCACGGCGGCGCCTGGCCGGTGGTGCTGAATGCGGCCAATGAGATAGCGGTCGAGGCCTTTCTCGACGAGCGCCTCCGTTTTGTGGATATTCCCCGGGTGGTGGCGCAGGCACTGGATGCCGCCGGTCGAGAGACGTCGGTGCCGGCCTCCCTCGCCGACGTGCGTGAGGTGGACGCCTGGGCCCGCCGCCATTCAGCCGAAACCGTCCGTACGCTACCATCGTCATAGCCCTGTAACGGGCAACTTCCTATGGACACCATTTTGGGTTTTTTGCAGACTATCGGGCCGTTCCTGTTCGTATTGGGCGTCCTCATCTTCGTCCACGAACTGGGGCACTTTCTGGTGGCCCGCTGGTATGGCGTGAAAGTCCTGGCGTTTTCGCTGGGCTTCGGCCCGAAGCTGTTCAAGGTGACCCGTGGCGATACCGAATACTGCATCGCGGCGATTCCGCTCGGCGGCTACGTGAAGATGGCCGGCGAGACGGTCGAAGATACGCCGTCGGGCGACCCGTCAGAATTTCTCTCCAAGAGCAAGTGGATCCGCTTTCAGGTGTACCTGGCCGGACCGGTGATGAATATTGCGCTCGCGCTGATTCTGACGACGGTGATTCTGACGCAGGGGGCTGATGAGCCGCTGTATCGGACAGGGCCGCCGGTGATCGGGGCTGTGGCGGCCGAGGGCGTGGCGGCGCGCGCGGGCCTGCAGGTGGGCGACCGTGTGGTGCGTGTGAACGGTGCCGACGTGGGCACGTGGGACCAGTTCGACCTCGCGGTACTCATGCGGGCGAATCGCGAGACCACGCTGGTGGTTGAGCGCGACGGCGGTTATGTGGACATCAGCCTGACGCCGGACGCCGAAGGGCGGTTCGATGCTGGCACGATTGGCGTCGCCCCGGTGCTTCGTCCGCAAGTGATGCTGATCAACGCCGGCTCCCCCTCGGCGCGCGCCGGGCTGCAGGCGCGAGACGTGATTCTCGCCGTGAACGGGGAACAGGGGTTGGGCCGCGAAGGCATCATCACGCGCATCCAGAAGAGTCCTGACGTGGCGATGACGTTTACGGTGGAACGTGCCGGCGCCGTACAGGACGTGGTGGTGACGCCGGAACTGGTCGGCGAGATCGGCATGGTGGGGATGCAGATCTCCGGTGGCGAGACCCGGCGGATCGAACCCAGCCTGTTGCAGGCCGCCCAAATGAGTGTCGAGCAGAACTGGGAGAGCAGCAAACTCATCGGCACGACCTTCGCCGGCCTCTTCACACGCGAGACGCCGGTCAATCAGCTCATGGGACCGATCGCAATCGCCCAGGTGTCCGGAGAGACCGCGCAGCTTGGCTGGGTCGCGCTCCTCGCCCTGATGTCGATGATTTCGTTGAATCTGGGGATTCTCAACCTCATGCCGATCCCCGTGCTCGACGGTGGCCACATCGTGATTCTGGCAATGGAAGGTCTCGCGCGCCGCGACTTCAGCATCAAGGTCAAGGAGCGCATTCTCTTCGCGGGCTTCGCAATGATCCTGATGCTGATGGTGACCGTCATCTTCAACGACGTTGCCCGCATCTTCAGATAGGCTGTCCCGCTCTCGTCAGCACGAGCAGGATCGGTCGATGGTCTGATCCGAAAAAATGCGGAATGGTCGAGCACTCTCTGGACCAGTCGTCGTCCGCGAGGTTTGTAAAGATATGGTCAAGGCGGCCGACCCAGCCGCCGAAGAACAGCTCCAATCGCCACGGCCACGCATGTGTGCGCCTGTCGCCGCAGGACTCGGCTGACAGGCGTCCTGCCAGGGCCTTGAACGTACCGTCGTTCCGTCCCTCGACGGAGTTGAAGTCGCCGGAGACGACCGTGGCGTGGGGCGACGACACCGCTGCAGCCAGTGCATTCGCCTGTGGCACCCGATCGCGGCCTGTATCGAAGTGCGTCGAGATCACCTGAATCCCCTCCCGTGCGTGGACGGATGGCACAACGATGGTCGCGCCGACGGCGACGCGGCGTTGCGAGCCGAATGGCAACTCAATGGCTCGTGGTTCGATCAGCGCTTGCGTGGTGAGCACGGCGTTGCCGCGGTCCTGGTCGCGGCCATTGCGCATCGAGGGCACATACACTGCCGAGAGTCCACGGGCCTGCGCCAGTTGCACAATGTCCGGTGCCCCGGCAGGAGGACGAATCGCCCGGGGTGTGGTGCCAGGGAAGCGGGGCGAGGCAGGCACCGCCGTACCCGTCCGGTGCACCTCCTGCAGCAGCAACACCCACGCGACACGGGCGTCTGCCAACTCATCCTTCAGCTCGGTCTGCATGTAGGAAAACAGATCGTCGAGGTTGCCCCGACCGACGTTGAGATTCCAGCTCACAACAATCACGGTGTCGATCGGGGCGATCGATGACGCGACGGTGTGCCGCCACGGCGGTCCCACCGAGGTGCACCACGCATCGAGTGTTGGCTGATGCGCAGGTGGCGCCGTGCGCACCCACGTGACGTCATCAGTGTCTGACAGGCACGACAACTCAGAGACAGGCACCGCAGGGAGGGACGTGAGTGTGGGCGTGGTGGCGCAGGCCGCCATCACGCCCAGTATTCCCACCACGACCACGCGGTGTATCGGCATCCGGCTGTAGTGCTCAGCGCACGATATGCAGGATGATGTCCGCGATCTCGAACGTGTCGGTGCGGTAGATCACGACGTGTTCGTCAACGATGCCGTACCGGTACCCGGACGGCAGCGGCCGCAACTGATCGAGCAGCGTGCGTGGGAACGGCTTGAGTTTTTTCTGCAGCCCCGGGGGCAGCGTGCCGTTGCGGCGGAGTTGTTTCTCCAGGCCAGGTGGCAGGTCGCCACCACGTTTGGCCAGACCAGGCGGCAGCCCGGCGGTGTAATGCCGGAGGATCAGGTCACGTTCGTGGTCGTTGAAGTAGTGCTGCACCACAACGACGGGCTTCTTGGCCTCTTCGTTGCCCCGCCCCTGCCCCTGCCCCTGGCCCTGGCCTTGGCCGCGGCCTCGCCCCTGGGCTGACGCAGAATCAACCGCGAGTGGTCCACACAACACACTGGTGAGTAGCGCGATGACGCCGATTTTGAATCGCATGTGTCTACTGTGCGCGTGTCCCGGCCGTCAGGCTGTACTGTTGCGCACAGCCCGGGGCTGTCTCGGGTGCCTCGAAGCGACGAGAGCCGTCCACGCTCAGGGGGATGGGGTGGTCAGCGCCCGTTGAATCGCGCTTCGCAGGGCCGCGATTCCAAAGGGCTTGGCGAGGAACGCCTGCGGCAGGTCCGCCCGATCGTCCGCCATGACGTGCGCCTCGTCATACCCGCTGGTGAGGATGACGGGCAGGTCTGGTGCCATTCGCCGAAGAGCCGTGAGGGTTTCCCATCCGTCAAGGTGAGGCATGGTCAAATCGCACAGCACCAGCCCGATCCTGTGGCGATGTTGGCGGAAGATGTCGACACCCTCTGCCCCGTCACCGGCCTCAAGCACGTGATATCCCAGTTCTGTCAGGGTTCGCGAGGCCGACCGCCGCAACAACTCGTCATCCTCCACCAGCAACACGGTGCCAGCCGTGCGGGACGTCGTGGGTGTCGTCGCGTCTAACGTCGCTGGTGCGGATGGGGGTGACACTGTTTCACTCGACAGCGGCAGATACACCTGAAACACGCTGCCGCTGTGTGGGCCGCGGTGACTGTCGAGGACGAGGCCCCCGCTGTGCGCGTGCAGAATGCCAAGCACCACCGGCAGGCCGAGGCCCCGACCGACGAACTTGGTGGTGTAGAACGGCTCGAACAACTTCTCGACATCCTGCGCGTCGATCCCGTATCCCTGATCTCTGACCGAGAGGCAGGCGTAGGTCAGGTCTGCGGGTTGCCACTCCGCGGGGAAGCGACGGCCCGCCGGAATGTCGTCACCGTGGACCTGCGTCACTGTAACGCGCACGGTGGACGCGACGCCGCCAACCGCTTCCCACGCGTTGGTGACCAGATTGGTCACCATGAGCTGCAACTGCACCGCGTTGCCGTTGACCGTCGGCCCCGGCATCGGCAGCTCGGTCTCGACGATGACATGTCCAGGCGCAGCCGCGCGAAGCATCGGGAGGATCTGGGCACACGCCTCGGAAAAATCGAGCGGGGCGTGATTGCCGGAGCTCTGTCCCAGGTACGTCAACAGCAATCCGCTGACCGCTGCCGCCTTCCTGGCGGCCACCAACGCGTCCTCCAGGCACTCGGCCCGTATTGCCGGTACACCCTGCGACAGTTCGATGTTGCCAATGACGACGCCGAGCTGGTTGTTGAAGTGATGGGCGATGGCACCGGCCATCCGCGCCAGACTCTCCATTTTTTGTGCCCGCTGAAGTTCACGCTCAAACTGGAGGCGCTCATTTTCCAGGCGTTTCCGGTCCGTGATGTCGCTCACGGTGGCCCGACACACTTCCGCTCCAGCCTCAACGTCCGGAGCGGTGGTTGCGTCAATGCGTGCCCAGAAGGGCGTGCCATCCTCGCGCCGCAGGCGCAGCTCGACCACCTGCGGCACGCCTGTCGCAAACAGGCTGCGACGGTGGAGGTAGTACGTATCCTGGTCGTCCGGCAGAATAAAGTGACTCAGGAGTTGCCCCGCCAGCGTTCCTCGCGTCACCCCGAGCAGGCGTGCCGCAGTGAGGTTGGCCTCAAGTGTGAGCCCGCCCTCGTTGAGCGTGATGTAGCCCACCGGTGCGAGGTCGTACAGATCAAAATAGCGGGCACGCGAGGCCTCAAGTGCCCCCTCGGTGCGGCGCAGCTCGTCGTTCTGCATCTCGAGCTCGATCTGGTGCACCCGCAGCTCGTGCAGCGCCTTGGAGGGGTCGACCGGCGATTTTGTGGGCGACGCCTCCTCCCGGGCACGGGCTTCCGCCTTGCGGCGCAGGTCGTCGGCGTCGTCACTCACGTGCGCGCTCCGTTGTGGCGATGGCATACGGCGTGCCGGCTTCATCGACGAGGGGGGCGGCGGTGAGCCAGACCGCGACCGTCTGCCCCTGTTTGGTGAGGCGATGCGCGAGGTAGGGGGCCGGCCGCGCGGCGTGGGCCAACTCGTGAATCTTCTGGACCGAGAACTCCCGTTCACTTGTCGGAATGAGCGCCCGGATGTTCATCGCCAGGGCTTCGGCTTCGGTCCACCCGTACGCCCGCTCAGCGCCTGGACTCCACGCGAGAATGCCGCCGTCGAGGGCCTGAACGAGAATGGCGTCGTGCGAATCCCGCACAACAATGGCCAACCGTCGCAGGCCTTCGGACTCCATCAAGGCTGCGCGGGCCTGTTTCATGTCCGTGATGTCGGTGAAGGTGATGACGGCACCTTCAATGACATTCTCCAGCGTGCGGTACGGACGAATCCGCAACAGGAACCACGCGCCCTCCCGCGTCTGCACCTCGACTTCCTTCGGCGTGAGCTCATCGAGTACGGACTGAATGTCCTGCACGAACGTGTCGTACCCCACGAGGTTGGACGCGATGTGCCCGACAGGTCGGCCCAGGTCGGTCTGAATCAGATTGATGACCTGTGTAATCGCCGGGGTGAAACGCTGTATGCGCAGCTGATGGTCGACAAACACCGTGCCCATGCCGGTGCCGGCCAGCAGGTTGTTCAAATCGTTGTTCGCCCGCGACAAATCGCTCAGCCGCGTCTGCAGCTCGGCGTTGACCGTGGCCAGCTCTTCATTCATCGACTGCAGTTCTTCCTTGGAGGTTTCCAGTTCCTCGTTGGCCGACTGCAGTTCCTCATTGACCGACTGCATTTCCTCGTTGGACGAGCGCAGCTCCTCATTCGAGGTGGCGAGTTCCTCGTTGGTCGTCTGCAGGTATTCTTCCTTCGCGCGCAGTTCCTGTGTCAACGCGGCGATGCGGGCGTCACCAGTGTCGTCGGCCGTGGCGGCGACGGCGGGCGGCGTTGGCGCGGCGACGGCGGGAGCCTCTTCCAGGATCACGACGAACAGACCGTTCTCTGCGTCGACACCCGGGCCGCCGTCCACGGGACGGACCGTCATGGTGACCGGCATGAGTCCGGCCTCGGTCTGCACCACGATGCCGGTCTGATGGATCAGGGTCTTCTTGGCAACCGCACTGTGCAACGCCGTGGTGAGCGGGCGTCGCAATCCTTCCCGCGCCATCGTCAGCACGTTCATGGCGGCTTCGCCAGGGGCGAGCTCGAAGAGGTGACCGCGACCGTGCAGGTACAGCAGATCGCCGCGGGCATTCACCAGGGCGCCGACCAGATGCTGCTGCAACACGGCCTGTTCGGTCAGGGCACGCAGTCGCGCGGTCGTGCCCGCGCGGGTCGTGGGATCGGGGCGGCGTGTGGGGGCCACCACTGAGCGGGAGCGCAACGCGTCGAGCGACGGTCGGAAGGCCGAGAAGTCACCCTCCTTCCGGCGGTACAGTTTGGCCTTGCGGTGGAGCACGGCGAACAGGTCGCCGAATTCACCCACGGTTTCCGATGTCCCGAGAAACAGGACGCCCTTGGGCTTGAGCGCGTAGTGGAACAGCGGAATAAGTTTGTGATGCAGCTCCGGTCCCATGTAGATCAGCAGGTTGCGGCAACTGATCAGGTCTATCCGGGAGAACGGCGGATCCCTGATGATGTCGTGCTCCGAAAAGACCAGCATGTCCCTGAGGGACTTGTGGATGCGGTAACTGCCATCTGCCGGTTCCCTGGTGAAAAACCGCGCGAGTCGTTCCGCTGACACATCGGCCACGATGTTGGCGGGGTAGACACCGGCGCGGGCGATGTCGATCGCCCGGCGGTCCACATCAGTGGCAAAACACTGGATGGTGTACGACTGCTTGAGGGCCTCCATGCGCTCCTGCAGGAGGATGGCAATGGAGTACGCCTCTTCGCCGGTTGAACATCCGGCGCACCAGACACGAATCGTCGCGCCGGCGGGGGTGTCCTCAAACAGGTGCGCCACCACTTCCTCGAGCGCTGCGAACGCGTCGGTGTCCCTGAAAAAATTGGTGACGCCGATCAGGAGGTCGTCCAGCAACGCCTTCGCCTCGGCGGGCACGTCGCGCATATACCGCACGTAGTCGGCAACTGCGGCGATCTGGTGGACCGCCATGCGGCGTTCAATGCGGCGCAAGACCGTGCTTTGTTTGTACTGGGAAAAATCGTGACCGGTGCGGGAGCGCAGCAGTACCAGGATCTTTTTCAGCGCGTCCTCGCTGCCGCGTGTGCCCCCGGTGTGGTCCCCCGGTGCGCCGCTGAACCTGCGCGAGACAAACGCGATCAGCTGCTGCGGCATCTCCCCAGGTGGCAGGACGTAGTCCACCATGCCAGTGGCGATGGCGCTGCGCGGCATCCCGTCGTATTCCGTCGACTCGGGCGACTGTGCCATGACCATGCCGCCTTCGCCTTTGATGGCACGGGCCCCGAGCGTGCCGTCACTGGCGGTGCCGGACAGCACAATGCCGATGGCCCGGTCGTGCTGATCCTCGGCGAGTGCCCGAAAAAAATAATCGACAGGCAGCCGCAACCCGCGAGCGGCGGTGGGTTCAAACAGCTGCAGTGACCCGTGCAGGATGGACATGTCCCGGTTGGGCGGGATGATGTACACCTTGTGGGCTTCCACCCGCATCCCATCCTCGGCTTCAAGGACCGGCATGGTGGTGTACCGGCTGACCAACTCCCGGAGGAGGCTTTTGTGGTCGGGCGCCAGATGCTGAATCAGCACAAACGCCATGCCGTGGTCGGTGTCGGCGGGCATGGCAGAGAAAAAAGCCTCGAACGCGCCCAACCCGCCGGCTGAGGCGCCAATTCCGACAATCGTGACGCCACCCGATTCCATGCCTACAGGCTACCTCGAATACCATGAGGGTGTCGTGCCGCCTACAGTCATTCTGATCCCCGGCAATGGCGGGTGTTCGCCGGCCGACGCCTGGTATCCGTGGGTCGAGCGCGAACTCACGGCGCTCGGAGGCCTCGTCATCAACCGCCAGTTTCCTGACAGTGTCAAAGCCCGAGCGCGGTTCTGGCTGCCGTTCATCGATGCACTCGGTGCGGACGCGAACACGATCCTCATCGGTCACTCATCGGGCGCAGTGGCGGCCATGCGGTACGCAGAGACACACCCGATCCGCGGGTCCGTGCTGGTCGGGGTCTGTCACACCGATCTCGGGGACCGCTTCGAAGCGCAAAGCGGGTACTACGCAGAGCCGTGGCAGTGGAAGCAGATTCGCGACAATCAGCAGTTCACCGCCATCTTCAACTCGACCGACGATCCCCATATTCCGATTGCGGAGGCCCGGCACGTGGCGGCGCACCTGAAGGCGTCGTACTTCGAACTTGCTGACCGTGGCCATTTTGTGGATTCCCGACTGCCGGAAGTGGTCGAGTTCATCCGACGGCAGTTGGGTGGGTAACCCGGAGTGTCGTCGTGGCACGTGTTTTGCAATTTACCCCCATAAAGGAGTGCCACACGTGAAGATGTATCTCAGATTCGGCGCGATGATTCTCACTTCGACCATTGTGATGTTCTGCCTGACCTACTTGAGCACCTACGAGGTCGACCATGTGTTCTTCAGTGAGATGCGGGCGTATATGGCGGTGATCATGGGGTCAGTGATGGCCCTGGTGATGCTCACATTCATGCTGAACATGTACAAAAACAAGACGATCAACGTGGCGATCTATGTGGGCAGTGTCGTGGTCTTCGCGGCGGCGCTATGGCTGGTGCGCAGTCAGGCGACCGTCGATCAGGTCTCCTACATGCGCGCCATGATTCCGCATCACTCGATGGCGATCCTGACGAGCGAGCGCGCTGGCATCACCGATCCACGTGTCAGGAAGCTGGCCGACGAGATCATTGCCGCACAGCGCCGCGAAATTGCCGAGATGAAGGCGCTGATCGCCGATCTTGAGTCAGGGCGCTGATCGGTCGGGCGTGACCGACCGGGTCGCTCAGCGGCGGGCGGCGACCTCGGCTTCGGCAGCCAGATAGCCGAACGCCGCCCAATCGTCCAGTCCTTCGAGGATCGACGCCCACAACGACGCGGCCTCACCGCGCCGGTTGTTGATCAGATACCACGCGCTGACCCCGTAGCGCACGGACGTTCCGCCCGCACCCGTACCTGCGGCTGCGAGCACGTCGGCGGGAGTCCGTACACCCTTGTACAGGAGCAGCAGCTGATGGTAGCTGCCATTTTCGATGACCTCGAGCTCGGGCACGATCGGCGCAAGGACCGCTTCGGCCTCCGCAGTGCGTCCCGCTCTGCGCAAGGACAGATAGAGCCAGTGGCTGGCCGCCACGAGATTGTCGGCGTTCCGTACCGCATCACGCGCCTTCATCCACGTGTCCGCCGCCCGGCCGAAGTCGCCCTTGAGGTAATACCCCAGCGCCAGGTGGTAGTAGATGTTCGAGTGCAGGGTGCTTGTGGGAATGTTGCGCGCGTTGGGCTGGCCGTCAGGTTCGACCTGATCGGGCGTACCGGCGATCAGGCTCACCGCCTTTTCGAAATCGGCAATGGCCTTGTCGATGTCCCGGACGGTCAGGTACCGATGGCCGCGGTGGCGGTACATCCGGGCATCGGCGGGGTGCCGGGTAATGCCGTCAGTGAAGATATCGATGGCCTCCCGGTATTGCCCGAGGTAGGCGGCGCGACGACCGGCCCAGATCAAGGCGTCCGGGTCGTTCTGGTTCTGCTCCCACTGGGCCAGGGCCTCGGCCAATTGCGCCTTCATTCGCGCCTCGGCCTCCGGAGGAATGGTGGGGGCGGTAAGCGGTCGTCCCAGCAGAGACGTAATGCCAGATTGTTGTGTTTCTGAGCGCACAACAGTGGTGATGGTCACCAGAAGCACGAGGACCGATAGGAACCGGAGGGTGTGGCGCATGGACGTCAATCCTATCGCAGCCCGGCACGACGCTCTGAGATAATGACGATATGGGTGATGCTGGCGAAGGCCTCATTGACGCGGACGCGAGAATTCAGGAACTGGCCGACGAGCGGGAGGCCGCCCGTCGCGAGCGCCGTGCGCCGAAGATCACGATTGATCCGGTCACACACGCACAGATGACCTCTCTGACGATCGGGCTCTCCGAACTGCGACGGCAGTTCGACGCCACCGAACATCCGGTACGCCGCAAACAACTGCAGGCGGCCATCACGGACGTCGAGAAACAGCTCGCCAAGCTGAAAAAATAGCCGGACGTACGTTGGTCTTCACCATGGAGCACATGGAGGGCCATGGAGAAATACACCCTCACTGACCGTGAGGGTTGGGGGCCAGGCGAAGCCTGGCCGTGCGGGTGGAGGGTGGCCGTGAACGAATACACCCTTCCCATTTGTGCGGTGCATTCGTTCACGGCCACCCTCCACCCGCATCTGCCGCCTCTGGCGGCACCCAACCCATGCGTTAGACGCCGACAGCGTTGACTCTGTGTGCGTTTTCTCCATGGCTCCCCATGTCCTCCATGGTGAAAAGCTCTTGATGGCTGGTCCCCAATGTTCCCGCGGTGAGAGACGGTGGGTAAGAAGCTCCCGTATCCGGATCAAGGAGTGGGAGTGTCCCCGTGACCGAGAAAGCTCTTCAGCCCCTCCAAGACGGTCAGCGAGTTGAAGTTGATCAGCAGGGCCTGCCGCGCACCCGTCAGCCGCAGATAGGTGAGCACCTGCGCGGAGTGAAGTGGGCTGAGTCGCTCGACGCTCTTCACTTCAACGATCACGGACTCGGACACCAACAGATCGAGCCGAAACCCGCAGTCCAACCGGGTTCCCTTGAAGACCACGGGCACCTGGACCTCACGCTGGACTCGCAAGCCGCGCCGCACGATTTCATGAAACAGGCATGTGTGGTACACGCCCTCCATCAGGCCCGGCCCGAGGCATCGGTGCACTTCAATCGCCGCGGCGATCACGACTGAGGTGATGGGATTCCGTTGGACATCCGGCATACCCGCGCCATTGCAAACGGGGTGCCATTGTTCAGGTCTTTCTCCATGGCCCCCCATGCACTCCATGGTGAAAAGCCCTGTCACCAGATCACGGTGTCGGCAGGCGATACACCTGCCCCAGGCCTTCCTGGTGCACAAGCACGAGACGGTCGCTGAACGAGGCCAGGCGCTCCAGGTATTCCACGCGGTACTCGTCTGTGAAGTACTCCAGATGCACGACGACGTAGGTGACGCCGAGTTCGCTGAGATGGCGGATGCTCTCGTCGGACGGAAACGCGACCAACTGGTCGTACAAAGGCCGATAGCTGTCAGGCTCGGCGCCACTGTAGCCGAGCACCGTCGGCTGATAGTGCGCCAGCGTGTGCAGCATATACATCGTGGCTACATCGCCCCGCCGCGCGTCGTCGTCCATCGCTGACACCGGGACCTCGGCAATCGCAAACGGCTTGGGCTGGCTGTCAAGCCAGCGATCGATAGCTGGAATCTCAAGTGTGAACGGTCGTGCGTCCATCGGCATCATCACAAATTCACCGAGCAACGCGACAGACACCACCGCGCCGGCGACCAGCCGCCGACGATGGGGCCAGTCACGGGTCAGCCGTTCGAATCCGTAGGCGGCCAGCACGCCGAGCGCCAGTACGCCCAGCATCGTGAACCGTGATGGCACCCGGATGAAGTTGAGGCCTGGCATCCAGTAAAGCCACCGCCAGATCGAAAAGGGAGGCCCAATGGTGAGCCACCACGTGACCACCACCATCGCGACATACACCCATCGTTCGCGCGCGGTATCCGCGAATCGACGTCCGTACGCCAGCGCACACGCCGCCAGAAGGACCGTGAGGATGCCCGGGAACAGATATGCGTCGGGCGCCTCCTGCAGCCACCCCCAGTCCGGCAGCCATCCGAGCACGGCCTGATGCACATGCGTCGGTGAGCTGACATAACTCGACCACGTCACCCCTACGTCGTCATGGATCCGTTCGAGCGGCACGTCGCGACGCGCCAGCCAGTACGGAATGAAGGCGAGGGCCGCCGGCAGCAGCGCGAGTGCCCCTGGAATGCCGACGTCCTTGAGACGTTCGACGGGTTTGAGCGGAAGGCCCCACCGGAGGTGAAAGACGAACATGATCGCGAATGCGAGTACGAGCAGGGCCGCGCCATGGCCGGAGGCGAAGGCCTGGAGCGAGAAGAACGCGAGGGCCCAACGCAGATGGCGAGCGTGTCCCTGATCGAGATAGCGATACATGAACGCGATCGCAAACGGCACCCACTGCACGGCGGTGAGGTGCAGTTGGCCCAGGCGTGCAAACCGCGGTGGGGTGAACGCGAAAATCAGTCCGCACAGAAAGGCCGCGACGGGCGAGAGTCCGAGCGTACGGGCGAGGAAATACCCGCCGAGACCACAGATCAGCACCGACAATACGGCCGTCACGTTGGTGGCGACCAGCGCGTCACCGGTCACCCACATCACCGGCAACACCAGCAGTGCGCTGCCGAGCAGGTTCTCGGAATAGGCGAGTGTGTGCTGATACGGAAAGAAGATGTTGGCGTTGAAGGCGGCCCACGGCGCGGTGGTCAACGCGTGGGTGCCCCAGCCGATCGTCCAGACGTACAGGCTGGGGTCGGCGCCGCCTCCCATCTTCACGCTGGCCGGCATGACGCTGACCGGCCAGGTCATCAGTATCGTCAGCGCTGCATACAGCGCCGTGACGATCGCGCGTTGCATACCTATTGTTTCCGCAGAATTGGATATCTCGTCACGCCCTCACCGAGCATGGGATCGAGGAAGTTCCACGTGGTCACGCCGTCGTCGCTGTTCGGTTCCAGCAGGTAGAAGGCGAGACGCGCGAGCGGTTGGTTCATCGGCACCACCCATGACCCGGCCGGGGCAGCGGCATCCCCTGCGACCCATTCGCCGGTGAGTGTGCGCAGCGCATGCCCGTTGATGTCGATGCCGGCGCGCGGGGCGGCCTGCGTGTTTTCCTTGATGACGTAGTGATGCAGGCCTGTGACGTGTGGCGATTGCCGCATCTCGATGCCATGGGTTCTCAGGAGATTGAGGACAGCGTGTGCGTCTGCGGGAATGTAGTACTCCACCGGGGCTGTCTCGGTGGCGGTGGGTTCGAACCAGAGCCGATCGATCACCTGTTCCTTCACCGACACGTTCTTGCGTTTGCTCATCAGCGCGCCGTCGATGGGATTCTTGTCGTCCTCGACTTCGCCCATCAAAATCTCAATCATGCCGCCGTTGGCGATGCGCGCACGTGTGGCCAACGCCTTGCCGGCGAGCGCCTCGCGGTCGGCGTTCTCGACCGCCTGCTTGATACGCGCCGCGTTGCGGTGGGCGAAGTTCATCGACTCTTCGATGAAGTAGTTGGTGGCCTTGATGCGGTCCTCAAACGTGGCGTAGGAGTAGGCCTCGCTCAGCAGCGCGAAGCGATTGCGCAACCCCACGTAGTTGTTGTGAAAGCGAGGCACGTGTTCAAAGGTGCCCCACGCGCGCGGCGGAGCCGTCGCACCAGCCGCGCCGCCGCGACCGGCGGCCCCCCCGCGTCCACCACCACGACCACTTGGGTTGCTGATGTTGCCGTAATAAAACGTTTCCCAACCGTGTTTCTCGCGAATCTGAGCGGTCACAAACGGAAACCACTCATCCTTCATCAGCGACATGATGTGGGCGCTGGTGTTCGGGTTGAGCGGTGGCGAATAGGTGAGGTGATACGCGTGTGTCGAACCGTTGGACGTGTGCAGGTCCATGCCGACGTGCGGGTCGTAGTCATTCCACAACTTTACAAACGCACGACCCTCGGGCGTTTCGAGCTTCATGAAGTCACGGTTGATGTTGATGTTCTGCGCGTTGGCGCGTGTGCCCATGCCGTTGATGGGGCCGTGCTGTCGGCCGCGGTTGCGCAGCCCGAAGCGTTCGTTGCCGTCGGCGTTGAAGATGGGCGTGATGAGAAACACCATCGACTCGAGCCATTCGGCGTGACGACCCTGGGCAAACTCCCGCAGCAGGATTTGCGCGGACTCCTTGCCCTCGACCTCACCGGCGTGGATGTTGCCCTGGATGTGCACACGCAGCTTTCCAGTGGCCAACACCGAGGCAGGCGACCCGTCCTTGAGGCCGGTGCCGACCACGGCGAGCGGCATCATCCGCTCCTCAAATGTGGTGCCGTAGCTGGACATGTGAATGAGGGGGGACGCCTCTGCCACCGTCGTCATGAACTTCATCACGTCGGCGTAGGTTGACGTGGACTCGAAGTTCGACGCCTCGGCCGTCGTCTTCAGTGTGTCAAGCACGGGACGCTGTTGGGCCTGGCCCGACAGGGCGGGTGTCACGAGCATCAGCAGCAGCGCGGAAAAAAGTCGTCGCATGGGCACGATTATAATCGCGGGACATGCCTCTGCCCGCCTGCTCACGTGTGTCTCTTGCGGTCGTTGTTCTGGTGGCCGCACTCCTGTCGGGCAACTGTGGCGGCGACTCGGACGCGGCTCCACCACCCTGGATCCTGCTGGTGACGCTCGACACCACGCGCGCAGACGCCATGACCGCTGATGTGGCACCGGCCTTCACCAAGGTCGCGGCGTCAGGACGCCGGTTCACCCGGGCGCATGCCACGGTGCCAGAGACCCTGCCCTCACATGCGTCGATCATGACGGGCCTGTATCCCGGTGGTCACGGCGTGCACGAGAACGGCCGGTTCGTGTCTGCCGCCCATCCACTGCTGGCCGAGGAACTGCAGAAGGTCGGCTACCGCACCGGTGCCGTCGTGTCCGCCTACGTGCTGGCCACGCGTTTTGGCCTCGCACGTGGGTTTGAGGTGTACGACGATGCGCTGGGGGATCAGGCGACGGAGCGCGACGCGGCGGCGACGACGGAGCGGGCGTTGGCGTATGTCGAGACGCTTGGGGCCGACACGCCGGCGTTTCTGTGGACGCACTACTTTGACGCCCACGCTCCGTACGCGCCACCTGAGCCCCACGCCACCGCATTCCCTGGGCGGCCGTACCTGGGAGAGGTGGCCTACGTCGATGCGCAGATGCAGCGTCTGATCGCGGCTTTTACGGCGAAGGCGACCGCCGCGGGTCGAGAGGTCGCCATTGTGGTGACCAGCGACCACGGGGAGGGCCTCGGCGAACACGGCGAGGCGCAACACGGCAACCTCGTGTATCAATCCACGATGCACGTACCGCTCGCGGTGGCGGGCCCGGGCGTGGCGGCCGGCGTGGTGGACACGCCTGTCAGCATTCGGCGACTATTCCACACCATCCTCGACTGGGCCGGACGTCCGTCGCCCGAGAGTCTGCGCGCCTCCGACACGGCGTCTGAAGTGGTGATGGGGGAGGCGATGAAGCCTTTCCTGCAGTACGGCTGGCAGCCACAAATCATGGCGATTGAGGGGACCCGGAAGGCGATTCTGGCTGGACCTGTTGAGGTGTACGACCTGTCGGCGGATCCCAACGAACTGACCGACCTGAAGACAGGCCCAACCCTTCCGGCGTCGTTGCGGGCCTCACTCGACGAGTATCCGGTGCCGTCACTGGCGGCCGCCGGTGCTGAACCGCCCATGGATGACGAGGCGCGACAGAAACTGGCCAGCCTCGGGTACGTGAGTGCCACCTCCGCGCCCACCGTGCGGCGTGACGCACCACGACCGGCCGACATGGCGCATCTGTTTCCCGTGCTCGACCAGGCGTCGGGGCTGTTCGTGCGCGGGCAGTACGAAGAGGTGATTCCGCTGCTTCGCCAGATTCTCGTGGCGGATCCAAATCATCTGGACGCCACCATGCGGCTCGCGACGTCACATTCGGCCCTGGGCAACGACATGTTGGCGCTCGAAGCGTTCCGTAAAGCCACGACGCTGGCACCGGAGTCGGTGGATGTGAAGTTGTATCTCGCGCTGCATTACGCCAGGGGCACCCGCTGGCCGCAGGCGGTGCCGCTGCTTGAGCAGGTACTGGCGCAGGAGCCGAACCGATTGCCCGCGCTTGAAACCTTGTCGTTGCTGCGTGAACGCGAAGGCAAGGTGGCCGACAGCCTGCTGTTGCTGCGCCGTGTATTTGAGTTACGGTCACCGACGCCTGTCGAGGCCATCAGGTTCGGACGACTGGCGATGTCGCTGCAGCAGACCGATCAGGCGATCTGGGGATTTGAACAGGCGCGCACCGCGCAGGGTGAGGCGTTTGTCGGCGACCTGGAACTTGGCGTGTTGTATCTGGCCGACAAACGTCTCGTGGAAGCGCGCGATTCGTTCGACCGCATTCCTCCGTCACATCCCGACTATCCGATGGTGCTCTTCAAACGCGCGCAGGTGAGTGTGTTGTTGAACGAGCCCGACCGCGCCGCCCGCATCGAGGCTGCCCGCCGCGGCGCCGACGCGACCACGCGGCCGTTGATCGCCAACGAGCGATTGTTCCGGCAATAAAAAAGCGCGGGGGGCAAGAGCCCCCCGCGCGCACGTAAGAACGAGGAGTCGTCTTAGAACTGGAACTTCGCCGCGACCTGCAGGCGCCGTGGCGGGAAGAGGCTCCGCGACACGCCGAACGTCGAGCTGTTGAGGCTCGGCTGCGGGTTGTAGCCCGTCTGCGTATCAAAGACGTTGAACAGGTCCGCCGAGATCTGGAAGTTATTGCGTCCTCCGATTCGGAAGTTCTGCGTGTAGTTGAGGTCGAGCTGGTAGTGCGGCTTCGTGATGCGTGACCCAGCCGGTTCCGCATACCGAATCGTGTCACTGGTGCTGGTGCCGACCAGCGGCACGTAGACCTTGTAGTCCCAGGCTTCCCACGGATGACCCGACTGGGCGATGGCGTACCCGCCAATCGTGGCCTGCCACGGCAGCGAGTAGTAGCCGTACACCTTCATCATGTGGCGACGGTCACCACGCAGGTCGCCCTCCTTGTTGTCCCACAGCTGGCGGCCGCCAGAGTCGGCGATGTTCGATGATCCGATGAAGATGGCGGCGTCGTTGCCGACCGTGGTGTTGTCCTGGTCGATGTTGCCGAAGTAGTGGCTCCACGTGTAGGACCCACGCAGGAACACGTTGCCCGTGCGATAGTCCGACTCCACCGTGGCCTCGTAGTACTTCGTGAAGGCACCGTCCAGTTCGGCGATCACGTAGCTCGAGCCGCTGCCGATCTGTGCGCGTTTCGCGTCGAGGTCCGGGATGTAGAGCTCACGCGGGATGCCGGCAGGCGGGTTGAACCTCACCCGGGCGTCGTTGTTGGTGTCTTCCCAGAAGTTCGTGCTGTGGCGGTAGCGGCCATAGAGGCGCGCCGACCAGCTGGGGCTGAACTCCGTGCTGGCGCCCAGCAGGTATTCATCGGTGGTGCGCGGCGTCATGTCGTCCACGAACAGTTTCCCCGAGGACGACCCGACGGGCACGGCGGCGAACAGACGGCCCGTGGCATCAAAGTGGGCGTCGATGAAGGTGCCCACGAGGTTGCGGTCCCACGACGCGGCGCGCGGCAGCGAACTGGCCGCCGGGTTGTAGCGTGCGAAGCTGGCATAAATCGTGTCCGTGCCGTTGAAGCTGCGGACTACGCTCAGACGCGGCTGAATCATCTTGCTGAACGGCAGCTCGTACATGTTGTAGCGGTTGCCGGGCGCAGCGACGTACCCCGACAGGGTCGAGCTGTCCTCGCGCAGGCCCTGACCGAACAACGTGTCGTTGCTGGCGATCACGCCGAGGTTGAACGTCCAGTTGCCCCAGCGGATCATGTCGTTGAACTCAATGCTCTGCGACTGATACTCCGAGACGATCGCCGGCAGGCCGGCCGACTGACGCTGATACCGCGCGGTGAAGAAAATCGGCTGGCCGGCCGTCGAGCTGCGGCCACCAATGAGCGAGATGCCGCCCCAGCCGTTCGACGAACGCACCAGTTCTTCCGAGTCCTGGTAATACTGGTAGCCCACATGAATCTCGTGCGTCACGTTGGAGCCGAGCGAGATGTTGTAGGCGAACTGGATGTTGTCGCGGTAGAAGTCCTGGATGTTGTTCTGGCTGGCAAACCCGAAGGTGGCCCCACCCACGCGCGCGCCGCTCGCATTCAGGTAGCCGTACTGGTTGATGTACGGCTGCAGGAACGCGTTGAACGCCGGGTTGGTCGAAATCGGCGTCGGCAGGCTCACCTGACCCTGCGTTTCAAGGCTGGCGATGTTCAGCATCGCGCCAATCGAGTCGGTCGGCACGGCGGACGAGATGTTGTCCGGCCGGCTGAGGCTTTCGTTCGCGAAGCGCGTGTACTTGCCCGTCAGCAGACCGCGTCCGAGAATCCATGAGCCTTCCGCCGTCGTGATGCGCTGTTCGGCCTCTTCACCCGTGCCGGTGGTGGAGGTCGAGGTGGCACCGAAGAGGTTGCTGGTGTCTTCGCGGCGCGAGTCGCGGTAGCTCACGTTGATGAGCAGGTCGGACACCGGCGTGAGGGTCACCTTGCCGAAGAACTCGTTGCGCACACGTTCAAACTGCGGCAGTGGACCATACACGTTCGCGCGGTTTTCACGCGAGAACTCCGGGCGGTAATACGAGCCGTAGAAAAAGGCCTTGCCCGGCAGCAGAGGGCCGCCGACGTTGCCGGTAATCCACGACTGGTCCTGGTTGTACTGGGACAGGGACTGGTTGTTGAGGTCTGCCGCCATGCCCGCCGTCTGGAGCTTGTAGCTGAGTTCACCGGAGAAGCGGCTGGTGCCCGACTTGCTGACCGAGTCGATCGTGAATCCACCCGACCGGTCGAAGTCGATCGCCCGTGCTCCACCCTTCACCGTCGTCACCTGCGCGATGTCGTGCGACGAGGGCTCGGCCGAGAGCGTGCCAAAGAGCGGCAACGTCACGTTGACGCCATCGAACTGGTACACGTTGTCCTGGCCGCTGCCGCCCGCGCTCGGGCCACGCACCTGGTCGGCCGTGAACTGCACACCGGGAATCAGACGGATGAGGTCACGGTATTCCTGGCCCACCGGCAGTGCAGCGATTTGCGTCGCCGATACGCCGCTCTTGATCGTGGCCGTGGAGGTGTCCACATACGTGGTGGTCGCGGTGACCGTCACCGTCTCGGCAACGCCGGACACCGACAAGGTCACGTTCACCGAGGTGTCCTGACCCAGCTGCACCTGCGCGTTGCGGGTGACCGTCTGCATGCCGGACAAGGTGAAGCTCATGGCATAGGTGCCCGGAGGCAGCGCGGCCATGCGGTAGTCGCCATTGGCGCCCGTGACCGCGACGCGGGCGGACGGCAACGACGGAGAGGTGGCTTCCACGGTCACGCCCGGAAGGGCGAGCCCGGTGCCGTCCACGACCCGGCCGACCAGTGAGCCGGTCTGCTGGGCAAACGCAGCCATCGGTGCCAACAGCACCGCCATGACCGCAAGGGATACGAACTTATGACGCATCAGTCCTCCAAAACAGGTAAACGAAGTGCAAACGATGCTACTCGCACGGGGGCGGGCTGTAAATGGGGTGTGGGATGGAGAATGTGGGATGGGGGATGGCTCAGTCGAGCTGGCCGGCGGCTACGGCGGCCCCTAGTAGGCCAGCCGCTGGGTTCAGGATGATCGAGACGGGGATTGTCCGCATCAGGTCAACCAGGGGGTCTTTGGCCCGGAACGCCTCAAGAAACGGGCCACGTTCGAGTGCCGGGAGGATTTTTGGGGCAATGCCGCCCCCAATGTAGAGGCCCGCCGTGGCCATCGACCGCAGCGCCAGATTGCCGGCGGCTGCCCCATACGCCTCGATGAACATGTCCAGCGCTTCCGCGCACTGCTCACATCGTCCGCCGATCGCGCTGGCGCTAATGAAGGCGGGAAGTTCGGCGGTGTCGACGCCGGGCGGAATCTCCTGACACGTGCCGACGCCGTTACCGAACCCATGGGTAAACCGGAACAGGTTGGCCAGGCCCGGGCCGCAGATGACGCGGTCATTGTCCACGCGGCCGTAGATGCCGGTCAGATGGTCCACCAGCGCAAGTTCACGCGGCGTGCGGGCCGCAAAGTCGGCATGGCCGCCCTCGGAGGCGGACGGGATGAAGACGCCGTTGACGTTGTGCAGGAGGGCCTCGCCCAGCCCGGTGCCTGCGGCAATCAAGGCCGCATTCCCTGTGGGCACCGGAATCCCGGCCTGCAGCACGGCCAGTTCCTCCGGGTCCAACACCGGCACGGCATGGGCCATCGCTTCAAGGTCGTTGAGCAGGCCTACGGCGCAGTTGGGCCACCGGTCAGCAAAGACGGACGCGTCCGCAAGCCAGGGCACGTTGGTCAGCCGCGCCACCAACCCGGAGACTGGACCGGCCACGCCGAGGCAGAAACCCCGCAGCTGGGATTCGGCACTGGTGTCGTCGAGGAAGACCTGAATCAGTTCGTCAAGACTGTCGAAGTCGAGTGTGGCGTACTCGCGCACGACGAGCGATCGGGGTCGACCGTCCGCAGGTTCAAACAAGCCGAGCAATGTCTTTGTGCCGCCAATGTCGCCCGCCAGAAGCATCGGCAGATAATACTGCGTTACCATCGCCGTAGTGGCCGTTCCTGCGTCAATCATCCTTCCGGCCGAGCGCCCGTTTGCCGGACAGCACGTGGCGGTGCTGGGAAAAGGCGGCGTGTTGTCGCGCCGCGACCTGCGCGCCGTCATCGAGCGCCTGGGGGGCACCTGCGCGTTTTCCCTCTCAGAGCACACGACGGTGATCGTGCGCACGGGGGATGCGCCGGCCGACGGCTGGCCGGACCATGTGCGCCAGGTGGTGACCGAGGACGCCGTGTGTCGCGCCGCGGGACTGCCCGACCTCGAGACCCTGCGCACCCGCTACTATTCGCTGCGCGACCTGCAGGGCATGTATCCGGATTTACGCGAGGACCATCTGCGTTACCTCGGCAAGTGGAACCTCATCCACCCGGTGGCCGGCCGGTACTCCTTCAACGACCTGCACGTGATCAAGGCTGCGGCGGCCGAACTCGGCCGCGGCGCGTCGCTCAACAGCGTCCTGCGTGGGCTGCTCGCTGAACGCACCGGTCAGCTCACGTTCGACTTTCAGCCTTCCCGGACGGATTCACCGCGCGCTCGTGTGGTGTCGCTGCCCGCGGTCCGACACACCGTCCGTGGGTCTGCCGATCGCGCGGCGCAGATTCAGTCGGCCAACTACGCGCTCGCCGCCAAATACTTCCTCGAAGGCGCGGAACTCGACGATGGGGATGAACGGAATCTGGATTTGTCAGCGGCGTCGTACCGCAGGGCGTTGTTGTTTGATCCGCAGCTGGTGCCCGCGCTGGTGAATCTCGCAAACATCCACTACGAACGCGACGAACTCGTGGAAGCTGACGCGATCTACGAGAAGGCGATCCGGTTCGACCCCGAATGTTTCGAGGCGTACTTCAACCTCGGCAACATCCACCACGACCTTGCGCGGTATCCCGAAGCGGTCGTGAACTATCGTGAAGCGCTCGCGATCAATCCGCTGTACCCCGAGGCGCACTTCTATCTCGCGGTCACGCTCGAGAAACTCGGCCGCTCGGCCGAGGCCAAGGCGCACTGGCAGCAGTATCGCGAACTCGACCCCGAGGGCGAGTTCACCGAGCTGGCCAAAGAATTTTCGGACTGAGATTCACAGGGAGGCACGGAGGGCACGGAGGCTGCGTGCGGATGCCAACCACCGTAGCCCTCATTATTCACCGGCGCCGACGCTCCCTGCTCGCCGCCCTGCCCTGAGCGCGGGGTCGAAGAGACAGTAGAGCCTTCAACATGAAGTTTCATGAAGATCGTGAAGGTCATAAAGAAGGCACGGATGTTTGAGGACCTGTCTGTGGCACGGGTTGGGTGCCGCCAGAGGCGGCAGCTGCGGGTGAAGGGTGGTCGCGAACGAAAAAGGTTTCGGGTAGATTTTTCGTAAGCAACAGGAGCCGAAAAAC
>JBBQDM010000022.1:0-58294 GCA_038319675.1 Vicinamibacterales bacterium | reverse complement strand
TTGGGTGCCGCCAGAGGCGGCAGATGCGGGACGAGGACGGTCGTGCACGAGAGACGGGGGGTGTCTTTTTCTCGACGTCTCTCGTTCACGACCGTCCTCCTCCCGCACGGCCAGGCTTCGCCTGGCCCCCAACCCTCACGTGTCAGTGACAGGCATTTCCTCATGGATCCTCATGGAACCTCATGGTGAAAAATCAGGCTCAACTGCGGCGGCGGTAGCCCCAGGCGAGTCCGAGTCCGAACGTGGCCGCTTCACCAAACGCGAGGATGGCGCTTGAGATGGGGCCAAAATCGGGTTCACCGATGAGCCGGCCAAGGGGGGCCAGCGTGGCACGCGACCCCTCTGCGGCGTCGGCGATTGTGTGGATGGTGCCGCCGACGAGTGGGAACCCCGCGAGCGTGAGCGCGAGCCCTGCCAGTCCGCACAGACCCGCAGTGATGAGCGCTGATCGCAGGCGAGTGCCGGTTGCGAGGACGCAGCCCGCGCCTGCCGCACCGCCAATCACCACTCCCTCAATGCCGCCGCCGATGGGCACATCGAGACCGAGCAGAACGGCCAGACCCCATCGGGCCAGCCACTGCACGATCACACCGACGAGACCGCCACCCAATGCGGCACCGAGAACCAGCGCCCATGGGCGGTCTGAGTGTCCGCGCGCGTCGGCCAGCGACACTCCGGCACCGACACCTGCGCCACCAAGCGCGCCGCAACCGCCGCCGATCACGGCCAGCACCGGTGCGAGCGCGATCGGAGCCGCGCTGTCGGGAGCCAGCGTGAGAAGCAACCCACCGACGCCACCCGCCGCGAGGCCGGCGAGTGCACCCCCGACTGAGGTCCCCGTCCAGTGGCGCGTGGGAGAGGCCAACGCGGGTGTCCTCGCAGCCGTGTGCGTGTCGGTGTCTTCTTCTTCGATCACGTCGGCGAGCACGAACTGGTAGCCGTGGCGCGACACCGTGCGGATGAAGCGCGGCTCCTGCGAGTCGTCGCCGAGCGTGCGACGAACCGTGCGGATGGCCTGGCTCAACGCGCTGTCCGACACCGTGGCGTCGGTCCAGACGCGTTCGAAGATCTCGCGGCGATGCACCGCCTCGTGCCGACGTTCAACGAGCAGCACCAGGAGGTCGAAGTATCGCGGAATGAGCGGCACCTCGCGGCCGTCACGTTCCAGGACGCGTCGCTGTGGTGAGAGGGTGAAGTCCTGGAAGCGGTATCGGATCACGTGGCGCGGTATCGCTCGATGAGTTGGGCCGTGCGTTCAAGCGCCTGCACCGCGGCCTCGTGGTTCTGTGAGAAGTTCAGACGGATGCTGTCGGTGGCGTCAGGACTGAACTCCGTGCCCGGCGTCACGGTGACACCGGCCAGCTGTCGCAGGGCGCGCACAAACGTGTGCAGCGGGACGTCCAGTGCCGGAAGGTGCGGAAACAGATAGCTGCCCGCTTCGGGCGCGCGCGCGACCACTCCTGGGACGCCCGCGAGCACCGTCATCAAGTCGTCGCGCAGCGCCTGATGTTTCGCGATGCGGTCCTTCAACCACCCGGCTGGTTCAGCAAACCACGTCTGCATCACGGCCTGACTGTACCCGGGCGCACGCAGCGACACGATGGCCTGCAGCTTTTCCATGCGGTCGATCAGATGTGCGGCGCCGAAGGCGACACCCAGGCGGTAGCCGCTCAGCGACTCCGTCTTGGAGGGGCCCATGATGGTCACCACCTTGTCGTCCTCAATGGTGGAGGCCCGCAGGTGTGTGTAGGTCTGACCGGAGTACAACATCCGGGAGTACAGCTGGTCGACGATCACGGTGACGCCGTACTGGTTGGCTAATGTCGCAATGCGCGCGATTTCGTCGGGGGCATAAATAACGCCGGCCGGATTGTTGGGGTTGGAAAACAGGAAGGTGCGTACGCCAGAGGCAAACGCCTCCTCGAGCTGCTGCAGATCAAGACCGGCACCAGTCGTGTGGCCCAGATAGTCCATCCGGACGGGGACGACGGTCGCGCCGAGGAACTCGACCAGTTTGCGATTCGCGAAGTAGTCGGGCCGCACAATGGCGACCCGGTCGCCTGCGGTGGCCGTGGCACCCAGCGCCAGGAACAATGCGCCTTGTGTGCCGGGGGTGATGATCAGTTCCCGCGCGCCTGATACCGGCCGGCCGGTGAACGCGCCAAGCGAGTCGGCCACGCGGTCGCGCAGCTCGGCGCCGCCGCGATATTCGGTGTAGGCCTGTGCACCACCGCGGTGCACCCCTGCGACAAAGGCCTCAAGGGACCCGGGCGTTGGCGCAAAGGCGCTGTCGTTCACGTCGCCATGCGAAAAATCCACAGGGGTGCCAGGGAGCGCGTCTCCCCGCAACTCCGCCTCCGGCACGCCGCCGCCATCTCGTACTTCCTGGCCAGGGGCGTGGTCGGTGCCCAGCTTTGCGAAGGTCTCTTCAATCAGGCGCATACGAACCTGATCATAATCCGTCACGGTGTCGATCAATGCGTAAGGCCGTAGAGGATCGCGTTGACGCCCAGTTTGAAGGCTTCGTTCGACTGTTCGATTGGGCGCAACCCCCGGCCAGACCACTCCCAGAACTGCGAGATGTCGGTGTTGTAGTTGATGAACATCTGCATCCGTTTGCCTGGGTCATTGTCCTCAAACAATCCACGAAAGAAGGGCCGGCCTGCGTTGTAGGCCTGCGGAAAGATGTCGAGGGACGTTATCGTGAAGAACTGGCTGAAGATCGGGTGCGTGACGTCGAGGTCGAGGAACCGTGCCTGCGGCATCACGCGGGCCATGTTGTCGGCAAATTGCGCCCATCCGCGGCCGCCGCGCCACTCGGGCGTCTTGAAGTCGTCGACGATGACGAAGCCGCCCTTGTCGAGAAACAGGCGCAGGTGGCGGGCTTCGGCGTCCGTCATCTGCCACCAGCTGACTTCGATGATGTAGAGCAGCGGGTACTTGAAGATCTCGGGATCCTCGAGCGAGAGGGTGTTCGTGCGGCGGTGCCCGGTCACGGTCGTGAACGTCTGCAGAATCTGCATCAGATTCTCTTCAGCCGTCGGGTACCCGTGTGACCAGGCCGGCTGACCGCGATACCAGTAGCCGCCGGGCAGCGTCTCGTAGGAGAGGCGCACAAAGGCAAACTGCCCGTCGTACGGGACGTTCGCAGCGGTGCCCGGCCGGGCGAGTCGGTCGTCGAACTGTCCTCCGAAGCGGCCCCGCTGACCGAAGGCGAGACTCGCCGCTGCGAGGCAGACCACCAGGACACCGAGGACGACGGCGACTGGCCGCTTCATGCCACGAGCATAACGTGGTGCAGGCCGCAGCAGCGGGGGGGGCGGGTCGGCCAGTAGCTTCCCGGCTATACTGAGCCGTTTCATCCGGAGCAACCAATGGCAGCCCCCAGTGTTGGGTCGCACGTCTCGCACTATCGCCTGGAGCGGTTACTCGGTGTTGGTGGCATGGGCCAGGTCTTCCTGGCCCGTGATCTCACACTCAACCGTCCCGTCGCGATCAAATTTCTGACGGCGCCGCAGGATGCCGATGCCCGGCGGCGGCTGCTGGCGGAAGCCCGTGCGGCCGCGTCGCTTGATCATCCGGCCATCTGCACGGTCCACGGCGTGGTGACCGATGACGCGACGGGCGACTTCATCGTGATGGCGTATGTGGAAGGGGAGACGCTGGCCTCGCGGATTGCGCGCGGACGCCTGACGCCGACTGAGACGCTCGCGCTGATGGGGCCGCTGCTGCAGGCGCTGGGGATGGCCCATCGCGCCGGGGTCATTCATCGCGACATCAAGCCCCACAACATCGTGCTGACGCCCGCCGGTCTGCCGAAACTGCTGGACTTCGGGATCGCCACGCGCATCCTGCCGGAGGCCAACGCCGGTGATGTCACGACCATCATCCAGTTGACCGGCGCAGGAGACATCGTCGGCACCCTGCCCTACATGTCGCCGGAGCAGGTGCAGGGGCGGCCTGTGGATGCGCGCAGCGATCTGTTCTCTCTGGGCGCGGTGCTCTACGAGTGCCTGACCGGTCGCCGTCCGTTTGCCGGGGCCTCACAGGCTGAGATCACCGGGCTGTTGTTGCACGTGGATCCGCCGGCACCGTCCACGGTGGTCGAGGGCCTTGACCCGGCGTACGACGCGCTCTGCGCCGATCTCTTGCGGAAAGTGCCGGCCGAACGCTTCCAGAGTGCGGAGGAGGTGCTCGGTTCCATGCGCCAGCTGTCGCTGGCGCCGGTGACGGCACCAGTGACGGCACCGGTGGGGGCACGGGGGATCAGGCGGGGACCGAGGGAACGGTGGCAATTGATCGCCGCCGCCTTGGGCGTGATCGCACTGATCGCGGCTGCGGCGGTGTGGTCACGCGGGACCTCGTTGCCCGACCCCGACCCTGGGGCCCTTCGCCATTTTGAGACGGGTGTCGAAAAATTGCGGGAGGGGAGTTACACCGGTGCGCGGTTGGCGCTGCTGGAGGCGGTGCGGATCAGCCCGGACTTCGTTCAGGCCCACCTGCGGTTGGCCGAGGCCCAGGCCGAACTTGATGACACCGATGGAGCGGGGGCCTCGTTGCTGCAAGTGAGCCAGTTGGTACCCTCCAGCGCGAGACTGCCCACTGAGGATCAACTGCGCCTGGGCGCCGTCCGCTCGTCCGTGTTGCGCGATCACGCCGGAGCGGTGGCCGCGTACACGGAACTGGCCGATCGGGCACCGGGCGAAGCCAGTCGGTGGCTCGATGTCGGGCGTGCGGAGGAGGCGGCGGGTCGGCGCGTCGCCGCCCTGGCGCACTACGAGCAGGCCGTGACGCTCGACGGACAATACGCTGCGGCGCACCAACGCCTCGGGGTGTTGCAGTCGCAGGGGGGCCAGAGCGCCACCGCACTGGCGTCGCTCGACGAAGCCATCCGCCTCCATCAGGTGAACTCGAATGTGGAAGGGGAGGCGGAGGCGACGCTCCGCAAGGCGATGGTCCACATCGCCACGCGTGACGTGGCGGCGGCGTCTGCGGCGTTGACCCGCGTGCTCGAACGTGCCGACGACCCGCGGTATGTGTCGCTGCGCTTGCGCGCCCGGTTTGAACAGGCGCGTGTGGCGCAGTCCGAGGGCAACATTGAGGAGGCCGAGTCCGTGTCGCGCTCGGCGCTCGATGAGGCCCTCACGCTGCGGATGGGCACCGTGGCCGCCGATGGCCTGCGTGGTCTGGCGACCACGCTCATGGTGGCCGGCCGCTTCGCGGATGCCGACATCCAGTTTGGCCGCGCGATTGATGTCGCCGTGGAGCAGAAGGCGAGGCGTGCCGAGATGCAGGCACGGCTGCAGCGCGCGGCGCTGCGACTGGCCGAGAACCGGTACGCGGAGGCCATCGACATGGCCCAGCAGCCGCTGGCGTTTTTTACGGACGCACGATACGTGCGCAACGAGGCCGAGGCTCGGAGTATTCTCGCCCGCGCACACGAAGCCCTCGAGCGTTACGACGACGCACGACAGCTGGCCAGCCAGGTGCTCACACTGGCTGAAGCGCTCGACGATCGGGTGCTGCTGGGCGTCTCGCTCGACAATCTGGCCGGTCAGGCCGAACGGCTCGGCCAGTTGCCGGAGGCGCTGGCGCTCAGGGAGCGCCTCGAGCAGCTCCACCGCGCGTCCAACGATCAGGCCCTGCTCGCGTTTGACCTCGTCAACCGTGCCGACCTGCTCGTGCGTCTTGGCCGCAGTGCCGAGGCTGAGGCGGCGCTCGTTGAGGTGGAAGCTGCCATTGCCGCGGGGCGACAGGACTATCGGAGCCGGCTGCCCAAAATGTCGGTCATCCGGTCGCTTCGCGCCTCGATCGAGGGCCGCTACGGAGAGGTGGAGGCGCTGGCCCGGGTGGCGATCGACGCTGCGGCTGGGCGCCCGAGTGACAACGCCTTGTTTGCGCGACTGCTGACCGAACATGCCCGCGCCCGGCTCGGGCGCAGTCGGGCCGAGGTGGCCGAGATCGCGGAGTGGCCTACGCAAGCCTCGTCGCCGACACTGGGTCGTGAGATGGCCTATTGGGCAGCGCTCACCCTGGTGCATCGGCAGCGACTCGATCTGGCCGGACAGGTCAGCCAGGCGTCGTGGGCGGCAGAACCGGCGAGGCGCAACAGTGAACTGCGGTGGCGGCTGGCCGCGCTGGAAGCCTCATCCAGTGCTACGATGCGCACGTTCGCCCGGGATGAACTGCAGACACTCCTTGGATCGTGGGCCACACACGGCTCCCCCTACTTGGCCCGGCCGGATCTGTCCTTGTTGCGAAAGGGTCTTGAATGAAACACCTGCTCCCCAGTGTGGTTCTGTGTGTGTGGCTCATTGTGAGCGCGGGCCTGACGGCCACGGGGCCGTTGGCGCAGGATGAGGATCGCCCGGTCATTATTGTCAGCTCCGGGTCGGTCATCCTGAACGTCGCCCGAGGCAGTTGGGTGCGGGAAGCCCCCGGCCGATTCCGGCAGGAACTCGCCCGGGGCCGCGACGTGCGGACCTTTTCGGCGTCCACCGGGTCCGGCACGACCGCCTGTACGGTTGAGGGGGAGGCGTTGCAGGTGACCTATGGCACCAACACCATCGCCTTCGGGCGTGTGGGGCCAGGACAGTCCGGTGCACGGCGTCCGGCCATCATCTCCGTCCGGCCTGATGCCACGGTGACCGCGCGCGACGAGCAGACGCTGGTGATTGCCACCGACGATGCGCTCGTCAGCGTGTCAAACGGGCAACAGACCTGCCAGATTGTCGCGGGACGCGTGGACGTGCGGCAACTGCACTGAGAGCAGAGTGAGATGCCGCCACGTCGTGGCGGCATCGAAACGAAAGGCCACCTTTCTCCTGGAGAAAGGTGGCCTTTGTCACGTGTGCGGTCGCTACCAGAGGCGCACTGGAACCGGAATCAGCGGCGCAGGCCGCGCTCGAGGAACTCGATCAGATTCTTCGTGAGTGCCACACGGTCTTCGTCGCGCAGATACATCATGTGGCCGGCCTCGTAGTACTTCAGCGTGATGTTCTGCTGCAGGCGCGCAGGGATGCCGAGGTGCGACATCGTGAACTCGGCCGGAAAAAACGGCGTCGCCATGTCGTAGTACCCGTTCTCGACCTGCACCACCATGTGCGGGTTGGCCACCATGGCCTGCACCAAATCATTTTGCGCGTTCGGTGCGCTCGGGAAGAACCCCCGCCCGCCGGATTGACGCACCCAGTTCCACCGCCCGCCCGCACCGTTGGTGTTGCGGTACGGCCGATCCCCGCCGAAGCCAAGGACCTCACGCGTGTAGTGATTCACCGCCGCTGTGTACGCGCTGCCGACCGCCGCGTTGAACGGGTCGTTCTCGGCAGTTTCCGTCAACTGATTCAGCGTATCGCCGGCAAACCGCGCATCGATGCGCCCCGCCGTCATCCTGCGCGACCGCATCAACTCCGCGTTGAATTGCCCCAACGTCGGCCGCAGATTGGCCCGCTTCAGAAAGTCTGCCGGCAGCCCCGTCAACGTCGACAGGCGCGTGGCCACGGCCGTCATCTCGGCCTCGGTCAACGCCGCCCCCTTCATCAGCGCCGCGGCGTACTCCGACACGGCGTACTGCCGTGCATCCTCCAGCAGTTGTTGCAGTGATGACGGCTTGTTCTGCAGCACGCCGTGATACCACGCCACTGCCGCATAACTCGGCAGGTAGTAGATGTACGGCCGGTCGTCACCGGGCGCAAACGTGATCGTCGACAGGTCGAGCACCATCGACAACAGATTTAATCCGTTCAGATGTACGCCGCGCTGCTGCAGGAGGTTCGCCACTACCGCGCCGCGGAACGTGCCGTAACTCTCCCCAATGATGAACTTCGGGGAATTCCAACGGCCGTTACGGCTGAGCCACGTCGTGATGAACTGCGTAAACGCGGCCGCATCCTCGTCCACGCCATAAAAGTCGCGCTCGGTGCCACTCCCGGCAATGCGACTGAATCCAGTCCCCATCGCGTCGATGAACACCAGATCACTCCGATGCAGCATCGTCTCGGTGTTGTCGACAATCTGATACGGCGCCGGCGGCGTGTACTGTCCATTCACCGTCACGACCCGCTTCGGCCCGACCGACCCCATGTGCAGCCACATCGACGCCGAGCCCGGGCCCCCGTTGAAGAGGAACGTGACAGGCCTGGTGCTCACATCCTGCACATCACTGCGAACGTACGACACCGAGTACATCATCCCGAGCGTGTCGCCGGCGTCGTTCACGATGGTCGTCGTGCCGGCGCTCGCTTCGTAGGGGATCGACTGGTTCCCCAGCATCAGCGTGTGCGGCGTGCGGTTCCATTCTTCAGTGGGTGTCGCCGCAGCCGCAGGGGGCTGCGCAGCCCCCTGCGCCTGCACGGCCGCTCCACCGCGCCACGTGGCGAGGGCCACGACGATGACGATGACGACGGATCCGGCGGACACGAGGCGGTGGTGTGAAAGCATGGCGGATACTCTCATCGCCCGCCCCGCCCTGGCGTCACGACTCTGGGCATGTCACCGAGCATCCGGTTCAACGTGTTGATGGAGCCATCAATGATCGTCGACAGTTCCTGCGCGCGCACTGCCGCATCACCCTCGAGTTCAGTGAGGACGGTCAGCAAGCCCGAGGTCGGGCGCGCCTGACCGCCGGTCAGACCGCCGAGGGTCGTCCGGATCTCCTCGACCAGACGCGGGTACATCCGATAGTTCATCGCCGGTTGCGGCCGCCGCAGCTTGTTGAGCAGATCCTCCAGCTGGCCCTTCGCCGAGCCGGTCTGTTCGAGAATCTGATCGGCGTTCGGCAGTCGCGCGCGGCGGACCTGCGCCTCCACCAGATCGAGCTGCGACAGGAGGTCATCGGAGGTCGTGACCAGGCGGCCCGCTTCGACCATCAGGTCACGCGCGCGAATGGCCGCGTCGTGCTGCGCCTGATAGTCGGCCAGCGGCAGGTCGACGTCGGGATCGCCGCGCAGCTCAAATGTCTTCGACATCCTGACCGTGCCGGTCGTGAGCGTCGCGGTGTATGTGCCCGGCATGGCGGGCACACCGCCCCCACCCCCGCGACCTCCGCGGCCACCGGTCGGCATTCCGGCCGGGTTGTCGATGGCGAGGTTCCACGTGACGCGGTTCACCCCGGCCACCCCACGTGGCCGCAGCTGCGACACCACCGTGCCCCGGCTGTCGGCGATCGTGAGGGTCACCGCTCCGGCGCCGGTCGCTGCCGCATCGGCCTTGAGGTAGAAGTTGATGATCGCGCCCGACGGCGGGTTCTCGCCGCGCCACGTGCTCGCGCCGAGGTTGGAGTCCTTGTTCCAGTTTTCCCACCGCGTCGCACGCTGCACGTCGAACAACACCGCATTCTGGCTCGTCGCCTCGGCGAGGCCCTGAATCGGCGCGATATCGTCGAGAATCCAGGCACCGCGACCGTGCGTGCCGATGATAAGGTCGTTGTCGCGCGGATGAATCTTGATGTCGCGCACCGAGACACGCGGCAGGTTGAGCCGCAGGTCGTGCCAGGTGCGGCCGGCGTCAAGGCTCACCTGCAACCCGCGCTCCATCCCCGCGTACAGCACATTCGGATTCTTCGGATCCTCACGCACGACCTTGACGTAGTCATCCTGCGGCAGGCCGGCCGACAGATCGACACACGTCGCGCCGTAGTCGTCACACCGGAAGGCATGCGGTGTGAAGTCGTTCAGGCGGTGTTGATCGACCGCGATGTACGCGCGACCGTTGACATGGTGCGAGGCATCGATCTTGCCGACCCACGCCTCAGCCGGCAGCCCCGGGATATTCGCGTTGAGTTTCGTCCAGCGTCCGCCGTCGTCCCGCGTGATCTGCACGTTGCCATCGTCGGTGCCGACCCAGATCACGCCCTGCTCCCGGGGCGATTCAGCCACGGTCAGAATCGTGGCGTGGAATTCGGCGGCGGTGTTGTCGTTGTAGATCTCGCCGCCCGAATCGAGCAGTTTTTCGGGCTCCGCGTTTGACAGGTCCGGGCTGATGATGTCCCACGTGTAGAACTCGTCGCGGCTGCGGAACAGGACGTTGCCGCCCCAGTAGGTCACGTTGGGGTCGTGCGGCGAGATGTGAATCGGGGCGTCCCAGTTGAACCGGTACTTCGCCTGGTTCATCGCCTGGCCCTGCGATCCGATCATGCGCGGATACGGCGGGATACTGCGCACGCGGCCGGTGTTCGTGTCCGTCACGTTGAAATAGCCGCCCTGCGAGTTCGAGTACACGATGTGCGGTTTGCCGGGCACGGGCACGGCATAAAAGCCGTCACCGCCGCTGACCGTATACCAGTCGTCAGTCAGAATCGCGTTCGCTTTGCTGCGGCTCGGTCCGCACCAGTTGCCGTTGTCCTGCAGTCCGCCGCACACGTAGTAGGGATCGCGGTCGTCGACAAAGATCTGGTAGAACTGCGACAACACGACGTTGCGGAAGATGTGGTAGTTGAGGCCGCCGTCGTAGCTGATCTGATACCCGCCGTCCGACCCGTTCAGCACCCGGTTCGAGTCCATCGGATCGATCCAGTGCGCCTGATGGTCGCCGTGCACGTCGCCGGCCACACGCTGAAAATTGCGGCCGCCGTCGGTCGACTTGTAGTTGCCGCCCGAGATGACAAACACCGTGTCCGGATCGTTCGGGTCGGCGATGACATCCGAGTAGTAGAACGGCCGGAAATTGATGTTCCGATCGTCGCTCACCATCGTCCAGGTCTCGCCGTAGTCTTCTGAACGGAAGAGTGTACCGGCGGTCGGATACTCGGTCACCAGGTAGACGATCCGAGGGTCGCTCTGCGCGACCGAGACGCCGGGACGGGCCATCGGCTCACGGGGCGTGGTTTCGATTTTTTTCCAGGTCTCGCCCATGTCGCGGCTCACATACAGCGCTGTCTCCTTGCCGCCGTCGTCGAACCGCCAGGGTTTGCGGCGAAAGGTCCACATGCCGGCGTACACGTTGCGGGGGTTGGAGAGATCGAGGTCGAGGTCGGAGCAGCCGGTCTCCTGATTGATGTAGAGCACCTTGCGCCACGACTGGCCACCGTCAGTCGTCTTGAAGACCCCGCGGGTCTCGTTGTCGCCCCACTCCTTGCCGAGCGCGCATACGAGCGCGATGTCCGGGTTCTGCGGGTGCACGCGAATACGTTTGATCCGTTCCGAATCGTCGAGACCGAGGTGCGTCCATGTCATGCCGCCGTCGGTCGAGCGGTAGACACCGTTGCCATAGCCGACCGAGTTGCGCGGATCGCCCTCACCGGCGCCGAGCCACAGCACGTTGTGGTCGGACGGCGCGAGCGCAAGCGCACCAACCGAATAGGACCACTCGCGCTCAAAGACGCCCTGAAATGTCGTGCCGGCGTCGGTGGTTTTCCACACGCCGCCGTCCGCTCCGGCGACCCAGAAGATCTTCGGATTCCCTGGCACACCCTGTACCGCGGTGACGCGTCCTCCCATATTGGCGGGACCAATTGACCGCCAGCTCAGACCGCGCAGGGCATCGCTGACCGCGTCGCCGGTCGCCGGACGCATCCCGGCGTCCTGCCCCCCGCCTTGTACCGCCTTTAGGGGAGACACACCGTGCAGGCCGACAAGAACGAACCCGCACACGCTGATGCTGAGAATGAAACGGAGGATACGCATGGCGCGGAGTCTACTACAGGCTCACCGCTGGTGAAGAGCGCCCTCGCGCCGGATGCGGTAACATCCGTCGCCATGCCACACCCAACGATTGCACCCCGCCGCATTGTGTCGCTGCTGGTCACGCTCGCCATGGCCGTCGTTGTCCTGACCGCTGCCCCGGCCGCAGTTCCCAGCGGGCAGGTCGTCGTCACCGGCGTGAAGAACCCGCCGGTGCAGACGCGCCAGTTCGGCGAACTGGCCGAGGGGCCCTACAACCGTCTCGTGATCCAGAACGTGAACGTCCTGCCCGGACACGGCGGCCCGTCAGTGGGCATCTACGACATTCTCGTTGAGGGCAACGTCATCACAGAGATGCGCCGGTTTGATCCGTACCTGCCGGCGGCCGAGCGCGATCATCTGGAAGGCGATCGCGTCATTGACGGCACCGGCAAGTGGGTCATGCCTGGCATGATTAATCTGCATCTGCACCTGCGGGAGGAGCCGCTGCCGCTGTCGTACGTCTACTATCTGCAACTGGCGACCGGCATCACGACCCTCGGGCCCGCGTCCGATCGCGGGCTCGATTCGGCGATGACCGAAGCGGCGGGCAGCGCGGCCAATCAGGTGCTGGCGCCGCGCATGTATCCGTTGTGGTCCTGGGGACAGGGCATCACGGGCTACACCCGCGCACAGCTTGAAGACCCCGCCATGGCACCTGAGATCGCGAAGGCCATGATCGCGGCCGGTGCGCGCCAGGTCTACCTGAACTCGTTGTGCTGGAACCGAAAACTGTTCGGTGCCGCCGCTCGCGCGGTCACGGCTGCCGGCGGCATCACCGCCGTGCACGTGCAGCCCAACTCACTCGCGGAGGTCAACGCCGTCATCGCCGCCGAAGAGGGCGTGACCATGATCGTGCACCACTACGGATTCGCCGAATCCGCGCTGGACCGGACGGTGCCCGACTATCCGCGCGACTACGACTACTTCGACGAAAACGAACGCTTCCGCCAGGCGGGCAAGGTGTGGGAGGAAGTGGGCCGCAATCCGGAGACACGCAAGCGCCTGCTGACCGAGATCGTCGACCGGCTCGTCAAGTCCGGCGTCGTCATGCAGCCAAACCGATCGACGTACGAGGCCAACCGCGATGTGCTGCGCGCGATGGGTATGCCGTGGCACGAGAAGTACACGCACCAGGCGCTCTGGGACATGCACCTGCCGAATCCGCGCAACCACGCCGTCTTCCACTATGACTGGACGTCAGACGACGAATACTACTGGCAGTACATGTACAACCTGTGGGGCGAGCTCATCTATGAGTTCAACAAGAAGGGGGGCATGGTCGTCTTCGGTACCGACGACAACTACCAGTGGTCGACCGGCGGGTTCGGCAACATTCGCGAGCTGCAGCTGATGCGCGAGACGGGGATGCACAGCCTCGAAGTGCTGCGCACGGCGAACCTGAACTCGGCGAAACTCCTCAAAGAAGACCATCGCCTCGGCCTCGTCCGTGAAGGGTACCTCGCCGACCTGTTGATCGTTGACGGTAACCCGGCCGAGAACCTGCGCTACCTGTACCCGTTCGGCGCGATCCGCAAGCGCGCCGACCATTCGATGTATCGCACCCAGGGCATCGTGCACACCATCAAGGACGGCGTGGTCGTGGACAACGCCAAGGTGATGGAGGAAGTCGCGAGAATGGTCGCGGAGTCGAAGGTCAACGCCGTACCTGACATCGTCAATTCACCGTTCCTGCCCTTCCCTGGCTGGATGGGCCGGGGGGGAGGGAAGTGATCGTGGTAATCCGCTATGCTCCTTTTCGTTGGAGGCACACATGACTCTCGGTATCGTTCGTTCCCGCTCAGTGGTTGCCGGCGCTGCGTTGGCCTTGGTGTTGGCTGGTGTCTGGTCCTTGCCCGTGGTGGCGGGCCGCTTGGGTGAGGCGCAGGCGACCGAGGGCCTGCCCCCGTACGTGAAGATGTTTGAGTGGCGCAGCCTTGGCCCCGAGCGTGGGGGGCGGTCCCTCGCCGTCTCCGGCGTGATCGGACGGCCCGATGACGCGTACTTTGGTGCCGTCGGCGGCGGGCTGTGGAAGACCACCGACCGGGGTGAGACATGGGCACCGATCACCGACGGTCAGATTGGAAGTGCGTCGGTGGGTGCGGTCGCCGTCTCAGAGACCAACCCGGACATCGTGTTCATCGGCATGGGCGAGACCTGCATCCGCGGCAATATCCAGTCGGGCGACGGCGTGTACAAGTCCACCGACGCGGGCACGACCTGGACACACATCGGCTTCAAGGATGCCAAGAACATCTCCAAGATCCGGATCCATCCAACAAACCCCGACATCGTGTACGTCGCCGCGTTTGGGCATCACGCCGCGCCGAATGAGGAGCGCGGAGTCTTCAAGAGCACCGATGGCGGCCGGACGTGGCGGCGCACCCTCTTCCGCGACGCAAAAACCGCGGCGATCGATCTGTCGATTGATCCCAACAACCCGGATGTGATCTATGCGGCACTGTGGGAGGCCTACCGGCTCGAATATCAGATGTCGAGCGGCGGTCCCGGCAGCGGCCTCTTCAAGTCCACGGACGGTGGTGAAACCTGGACCGAACTGACGCGTCGCCCCGGCCTGCCCTCCGGCGTCATCGGACGCGTGGGCGTCTCGGTGTCGCCCGCCAACGCCAACCGCGTGTACGCGATCATCGAAAACGACAACGGCGGCCTGTTCCGCTCGGATGATGCGGGCGCCACATGGACGCTGGTCAACAGCGGCCGCAACATCCGTCAGCGCGCCTTCTACTACACCCACGTGACGGCCGACCCGGTCGACGCCGACACGGTGTACGTGCTCAACGTCGGCACGTTCAAGTCGACGGACGGCGGCGTCACCATGGCCCGATTTACCGGCGGTGATTCGCACGACCTGTGGATTGAGCCCACCGACCCGAAGCACATCGTGCACGCCAGCGACACGGGCGGCGCCGTGACGTATACGGGCGCCGACCCGTTCACCGCGCGCGACATTCCGACCCCGCAGTATTACCACGTCGTGACGACAAAACACGTGCCCTACCACGTGTGCGGTGCGCAGCAGGACGGCAACACCGTCTGCATCCAGAACGAATCGACCGGCGGCCGGGGCGGCGGGGCCCCGCTCATGTACAACCCCGGTGGCTTTGAGCCCGGCTACATCGCGCCTGACCCAAAGGACGTGGATGTCTTCTTCGCCGGCGCGGTCAACGGCGGGTGGCTTGAATACACGAACCTCCGGACGGGCCAGTCTCGCGAAGTGCATCCGTATCCGCGGATGTTCTCGGGTGAACCGGCCAGCGCCCTGGTCGAGCGCATTCAGTGGACGTTCCCGATTATCTTCTCGCCGGTCGACACACGTGTGCTCTACACCGCGACGCAGCACGTGTGGCGGACGACGAACAACGGGCAGAGCTGGGATCGCATCAGCGGCGATCTGACCCGCCACGATCCGAAGACGATGGGGCACTCGGGCGGACCGATCACTGGTGACATGAACGGCCCTGAGGTGTACGCGACGGTGTTTGCGCTGGCACCTGGCAAGACCGACGCGAACGTATTGTGGGCCGGGTCTGACGATGGCCTGATTCACGTGACGCGCGACGGCGGCACGACGTGGACGAATATCACGCCCCCCGACATGCCGGACTTCGGCCGTGTCAGCATCATCGACGCCTCGGCGTTCGATGCCGCCACCGCGTATGTCGCCGTCAAGCGACCGCTGCTCGACGACTTCTCCCCGTACATCTTCCGCACGCACGACTTCGGGCGCACGTGGACGAAGATCGTCAATGGCATCGATGCGGACGAGTACGTGCATGCCGTCCGCGAGGATCCCAAACGGCGGGGTTTGCTGTACGCCGGTACGCAGGAGGGCGTGCGCATCTCCTATGACGATGGCGCGTCGTGGTTGCCGCTGTCGCTCAACTTGCCGAACACGCAGGTGTCGGATCTGATCGTGGAAGATCGCGACCTCGTGATCTCGACGCATGGCCGCGGCTTCTACGTGCTCGATGACATTGCGCCGATCCGGCAGTACTCGACCGCCGTCGCCGCGGCGACGACGGCCTACCTGTTTGCGCCCGAGACGGCATATCGGTCCACCTCTGGCGCGACGATCCGGTATCTGGTGAATGCGCCGGTGCAGAGCCTGACCTTCGAGGTGATCGACTCGACCGGCGCGGTCGTCCAGACGTTTACCGGCGCGGCTGGTGGTCGTGGCGCTGCGCCGGCGGCTGGTCGCGCGGGCGGCGGACGCGGCGGCGGCACCATGGCCTCAATGGCGCAGGGGATGCAGACTGTCACATGGAATCTTCGCTACCCACCGGCCACCAGCTTCCCCGGAATGATTTTGTGGGGCGGGGGAGTGCAGGGGCCGTTCGCGCCGCCCGGAACGTATCAGGTGCGGATGACGGTGAATGGGGTGGCGCAGACGCAGCCCTTCCAGGTGCAGAAACATCCGCTGCATGCCGATGTCAGCAACGCCGACTTGCAGGAGCAGTTCGATCTCGTCATTCGCATTCGTGACAAAACGAGCGAAGCCAACCAGGCGGTGATCGACATTCGGCGGATCAAGGCGGACGTCGCCGACCGGCTGTCGAAGTCGCAGGATGCACGGCTCACGACGACGGGCGACCGTCTGGTCGCCGCGCTGAGCGAGGTGGAGGGCGAGATCTACCAGGTGAAAAATCAGAGCGGGCAGGACCCCCTGAACTTCCCGATCAAGGTCAATAACCGATTGGCGTCGCTGATGTCGATGATCAACAGCGGTGACGGGAAACCGATCGGCAACGCCGAGGCCATCTTCACTGCGTTATCCGGTGAGCTCACGGTGTTGACCGACAACGTCGATCGCATCCTGGCCAGCGAACTGGCAGGTTTTAACGCGGAAGCGACCCGGCTCAGGCTGGACACGGTCCGGGGGAGGTAGTCGGCCTGGCGTCGCTACCGTCGAATCGCCTGCAGGATGCCTTCTTCCTTCATCAGCGCTTCGATCTCGGCGACCGTTCGTGGCGCGCCGGCCGACAGGACTTCACGGCCCTGTGCGGTGATGGCGACCGTGTCCTCAATGCGGATCCCAATCTCCTCGTCGATCCGGAAGAGCTGGATGTCGCAGGCGAAGACAAAGCCGGGCTGGAGCACTTCGTCCGGCCCGGCAAACGTCCCCATGACGTCGTGCGTTGCCAGACCGATCGAGTGGTTGTAGCCGCCGTAGCGGATGATGCTGGCAAAGTCGCTCGCAAACCGCTCGAGCCCGTTCGCGTTGAGCGCCTCTTCCATTTTCTGGCCGACCTGGCGAAGCGTGATGCCGGGCCGATAGTTGTCGATCGCCGCGTTGCGCACGACGAGCGCGGCCTCATACAGCTCGCGCTGTCGCGCTGAGAACGTCCCGGAGACGGGGAATGTCGTGGAGATATCCACGTGATAGTTGCCGACGTCTGGTCCCGCGTCGAGGATCACGAAGTCGCCGTCAGCCAGCACGCGGTCGTAGGCGTGGTAGTGGCCATAGGCGTGATTCTTTCCCGACATGATGATCGTGTAATAGGCCAGTCCGCGGCTGCCGCCAAGCGCCGAGACGAAGTCGAACACGGCCGCCAGTGACCGCTCCGCGACGCCCGGCTGAGTCGACCGGATGAAGGCCTTGTGGGCCTCGACGCCGAGCTGCGCCGCCTCTCGCATGATGGCCAGCTCGGCCGACGATTTGTATTTGCGCAGGTTCCAGACGAACGTTGAACTGTCGCGCACGTCGATCTGGGGGAAACGCTCACGCAAAAGCTTGACGAACTGCAGCTCCCGCGTGAGTCGTCCGTCCCACCCGTTCATCGTCATTGATCGCTGCAGCGCGTTGAATTTTTCGTTGCTGTTTTCCGGGCCGATCTCCTCAGGCCTGAACAGGGTGTAGATTGGCGTATTCCTGCGGGCCAGGCCGGCGAGGTATCCGTTAAAGCCTTCGGCCGGCATGACGCGCTCGATGCCGGTGACCGTCGTGGGCGATCGCACAAGGTCCACGGGGATGCCCAGACCATCAGCGGATTTTTCGTCCATCGTGAAAAACAGGACGCTTTCCTTCCGCATGCCATCAACGACCAGGATGGCGTCCGGGATCTCCACGCCGGTCATGTAAAAGAAGTCGTGCCCCTGCCGGAACGCGACATCGCTGGCCGGCGTCGTCGCCCCCAGAAAAATCGCAACTCCGTTGCCGATATCGCCCATCAGGCGGCTGCGCCGCGAAGCGTATTCCTCCGTATCGAGCGCGCGTGCCGTGGGCGCCGCGACAATCAGCGACACGGCCACACACACACACGCCACCGCCAGAAGCTGTCGTTTCATCACAGGTTCTCCCATACCGGCGCATCATACGCGGGACGCCGCCCCGACGTATCATGCGCCATGCGACCAAAAGCTCTTGTCCTTCTGCTGGTGCTTCTGGGTGTCCTCCCCCTGGCGGCCGACACCTACCCGCGTCAACCACTCGATGTGGAGCACTACCGCTTCGCCCTGACGCTCTCCGACACCACCGACCAGATCACCGGTGAGGCGACCGTGCGCGTGCGCATGCTGGCGGCGGGTGTGCCAGCGGTCACGCTGGACCTGGGAGGCGCGACACCGGCGCGCTCCGGTCGCGGCATGACCGTCGAGCGCGTGACCGTCGACGGCGCTCCGGCGACGTGTACGCACTCCGCCGATCGTCTGACCATCACCCTGCCGGCGCCGTCGCGCGATCAGCAGCGCGTCGAGCTCGGGATTCGGTATGTCGGCATTCCAGCCGACGGGTTACAGATCAAGCCGAACCGACATGGCGACCGCACGTTCTTCAGCGACAACTGGCCCGACAAGGCCCGTCAGTGGCTGCCGACCATCGATCACATCTCCGACAAGGCAACGATGGAGATGGTCGTGGATGCGCCGGCGCACTATCAGGTGGTGTCCAACGGCCGACGGGTCGAGGAGACGGATCTGCCGGCCGGCATGCGGCGGACGGTGTGGCGCGAAGGGGTGCCAATTGCGCCGTGGCTCTACGCGCTGGGCGTGGCGCGTTTTGCGGTGCAGCATGTCGGCGACTACAACGGGGTGCCGATCGAGACGTGGGTCTTCGCGCAGGATCGTGACGCCGGGTTCTATGACTTCGCGGTGCCGACTCGCCAGGCGTTGGCCTTCTACAGCGAATGGGTGGGCCCCTACTCGTACGAGAAGCTGGCCAACGTCCAGTCGAACTCGGTCGGCGGCGGGATGGAAGCGGCGTCGGTTCTCTTCTACGCTCCGGGCAGCGTCGTCGGCGACCGGAACACCCGGTGGCGGAATGTGGTCATCCACGAAATCGCCCATCAGTGGTTCGGCAACGCCGTCACCGAACATGACTGGGATGATGTGTGGTTGAGCGAAGGATTCGCGACGTATTTTACCCAGCTCTTCATCGAGCATGCGTACGGCCGTGACGAGTTTGTCGAGAACATGCGTCGCTCGCGGCAGACGATTCTCGACTTCTACGCCAAGACCCCGGACTACCGGATCGTTCACGACAATCTTGATGACATGTCGCGGGTCACCACAGGCATGACCTACCAGAAGGGGGCGTGGGTGTTGCATATGTTGCGGCAGCGGATGGGCGACGAGCGATTCTGGGCCGGCATTCGCACGTACTATCAGCGGTACAAAGACGCCAGTGCCTCGACGGCTGACTTCCGGGAGGTGATGGAACAATCGTCAGGCGAGTCGCTGACGGAGTTCTTCGACCAGTGGCTCTATCGCGGCGGCAACCCGCGGCTGTCGGTCACCTGGGCCTGGGATGCGGCTGCGCGCACGGTGACGGTTGATGTGAAACAGATACAGCCCGGTCCCCCCTTTCTGTTGCCCGTTGAACTGGGGGTGCGGACAGCCACAGGAGCGACACGCATCGAGCGCGTCGAGATGACGGGGGCGTCGGCCACCGCGACGTTCAAGGCAGAGCAGGAGCCGGTCGACATCGTCGTGGACCCGAACGTGCGCCTGCTGATGGCGGCAGAGTCGACGTCCCGTCGCTCCTTCCTGCGCTAGACTGCACCCATGCCAGCATTCAGCACACGATCAGCGTTCCCCCGGTCGATGGTCACACTCGCGGGGCTCATCGTCGCAGCCGCGGCACTTTCGGCGCAGTCGGGTGGCGAGGCCGCCGCGAACCGCCAGCTCACCGTGGACACCTTTCGCGGTCTTGAGTTCCGAAGCATCGGACCGAGTATTACAACCGGACGGATTTCCGATCTCGAGATCGACCCCAACAACAGCAACGTGTGGTACCTGGCCGTCGGCTCCGGTGGCCTGTGGAAGACGGTGAATCGTGGCAATACGTGGACGCCGATCTTCGACGAGTATCCGTCGTACTCGATTGGCGCCGTGGTCGTCGATCCGCGCAATTCAAACGTGGTGTGGTTGGGGACCGGCGAAAATACGCACAATCGCAGCACCTCGTACGGGGACGGCGTCTACAAGTCGACTGATGCCGGCGCGACGTGGACGCAGGTGGGCTTGAAGGACTCGCAGAAGATTCAGCGCATTCTCATCGATCCGCGGGACTCCAACGTGGTGTATGTCGCGACCGCAGGGCCGCTCTGGAATGCCGGTGGCGATCGTGGGCTGTACAAGACGACCAACGGTGGCGCGACGTGGTCTCGCGTCCTGCACGTCAACGAAGACACCGGCATCACCGACGCGGTCTTCCATCCCACCGATCCCGACACACTTTACGCCGCCGCCTACCAGCGTCGACGCCGGAATGCGATGACGATTGGAGGAGGGCCGGATGCCGGCATCTTCAAGAGCACCGATGCCGGCGCCACCTGGGCGCGCATCGAAAACGGAATCCAGACAGGTGAAAAAGGACGGATTGCGCTGGGTGTGGATCCCCGGCATCCCGACCGCGTGTATGCGCTTGTGGTGGCCCGCGAGAACGAGGGCGGGTTTTATGTGTCGGAGGATGCCGGTCGCTCCTGGCAGCGGATGAGCACCTACGCCGGCGGCGACCCGCAGTACTACGGCGAGATCTTCGTCGACCCCCATCAGCCCGACACCATCTGGAATGTCGAAGCGCCGATGATGCGCAGCACCGACAAGGGCGTGACGTGGCAACGCATGCCCTTCCAGATTCACTCGGATCATCACGAGGTGGTGTTCGACAAGGACGACCCGCAACACATGTGGGTCGGCAATGACGGTGGCCTGTACGAAACGTTTGATGCGGGCGACACCTGGCGGCACTTCACGAATCTGCCGCTCTCGCAGTTTTATCGTGTCAGCGCCGACACCTCGCGGCCGTTTTATCGCATTTGCGGCGGGGCGCAGGACAATGGCACGGTGTGCGGCCCGTCACGCACCCTCAATGCCGTCGGCATTCGCACCAGCGAGTGGTTCCGCGTCGGCGGCGGCGACGGTTTCCAGGCCTTCATCGATCCGCACGCCCCCGACATCGTCTATGCGCAGTCGCAGAACGGCGCGCTCAACCGCCTCGACCTGACGACGGGCGAGAGTGTCGGCATTCGTCCGACGCGCGCAGCTCCCGGCGGAAGTGACCAGGATTCCGGGCGCTGGCATTGGGACAGTCCGTTGCTGGTCAGTCCCCACGCGCCGGGACGCATCTACTACGCCGGCCACCGGTTGTATCGGAGCGACGACCGCGGGAATGGGTGGACACCGGTCAGCGGCGATCTCACGCGGAATCTCGATCGGCGGGAAATCGCCATCATGGGCCGCGTCTGGCCCGAGGACGCGATCGGACTGCATCTCTACACGACCACCATGAGCGTGATTACGGCACTCGACGAATCGCCGCTGGTGGAGGGCCTGTTGTACGTGGGCACCGACGATGGGCTGATACAGGTGTCGGAGAACGGCGGAGAGGCGTGGCGCCGCGTCGAGCAGATTCCAGGGCTGCCCGACCAGAGTTATGTGACCGACGTGTACGCCTCGCCTCGTAATGCCGACGTGGTGTTTGCGACGTTCAATAACTGGCAGAACGGCGACTTCCGGCCGTGGGTCCTCAGAAGCGACGACCGCGGCCGCACGTGGGTGAACATCACCGGCAATCTGCCGGTGCGATCGGGCGCGTGGTCGGTCGTACAGGATCATGTGAATCCCGACCTGCTGTTTGCCGGGCTGGAGTTTGGCGTCTGGTTCAGCGTGAATGGCGGCGGACACTGGACTGAACTGCGCGGCGGCCTTCCGCGGATTCAGGCCCGCGACCTCCACATTCAGCGGCAGTGGACCGACCTGGTCGTGGGCACCTTCGGGCGAGGCGCGTACATCCTCGACGACTACACCGCGCTGCGTACAGTCACGCCGGAACACCTGGCGGCTGACGGCTGGCTGTTTCCGCTGCGGGAGGTGCCGGTGTTTCATGAGCTTGGACAGGTGCGTGAGGTCTGGGGCGACCAGGCGTTTCCGAACCCGCCCTTCGGCGCCACGATGACCTATCACCTGCGCGAGGCGGTGGCGGCGGGCAGCCGGCTGGTGCTGACGATGACGAATGAGCAGGGTGAGTCTGTACGGCGCCTCGATCTGTCCAACCAGGCCGGGATCCACCGTGTGACGTGGGACCTGCGGCGCGACAGTGGCGCAGCGAATCGACAGGGCCCCCGGGTGGAACCTGGACGGTACACCGCCACGCTGGGTCGTCTGACGGGCACGCAAGTCACCACGCTCGGAACGCCCCAGACCGTGGTGGTGGTGCCGCTGCAGCGGTGAGCGCGCTAGCGAAAGTCCTGCAGCGCCACCAGCGTCGCTCCCCACGGGCAATACCGTCCGATCACGTCGACGTATTCGGCGATATTGGCCTGGACGTACGACGGCGACCCATCACACAGCTCGATCGTCGCGTCGGCCATTTCAACATCCGTGGGATCGAGGTGCCACGAGTAGGGTGCGTTGTGCCCGCCGGCACCTGACCCCCGGAGAATCCGGCCGTTGGGAATGTTGGCCGTGGCCTCACCGCGCTGCAGCGCGTACAACGCCGCAATGGTCGTCGGCTTTGTGACAAATACCTTGAACGTCTGGTTGGTGCTGCGAAAACTGGCGAGCACGCCACCCCGCAGCTCCGTGGACGGCGCCGTTGCCGAGGTGCACCCGGCGATCACCAGTGCGGCCACTGCCACCAACCCCATCACTGTCAGCATCTTTCGAATCATGGCTGCCTTCATATCCTTCCATTGACATGACGATCCGATCGGGCGAGGAGTTGTCAGGAAACGGTAAAGGTGCGGCCAGAAAGTGAAAAATGACATTGCTGGCCTTGGCCAACTTGGCATCAGCACGGAACCCGCGGTTATGATCTCCCCATGTTGCTGACGTCGACCCTCCAAGGCACGGCGTGTCTCGTAATGGCCGCCCTGGTGCTGGCCGCGTCAACGACGCCCACGGCCGTGGCGCCGCAGCCGGCACCTGGCTACTACGCGTACGTGTGCGCCGAGTCCGACGACACCGTTGCACTCGTGCGCTTCGTGCCGTCTGGTCCGGGGAGCGGCATGATGGAGGTCGTCAAGACAATTCCTGTTGGTATCTGGCCGGACGAGATTGAAGGGCCACACGGTATCGACGTGCATCCGGATGGCGGTTCCTGGTACGTCTCGCTGGCGCACGGCAATCCCAACGGGTCCATTCACAAGTTTGCGACCGGCACCGACGAGTTCATCGACTCGGTGGAGGTCGGCCTGTTCCCGGCCTCGCTGTCGATTTCTCGCGCGACCGGCTTTTTGTACGTCGTCAACTTCAACCTCCATGGGTTGATGACCCCCAGCTCGGTGTCGGTGGTGGACGTGGCATCGATGACCGAGATTGCCCAGGTGCCGACCGGCGTCATGCCGCACGGTTCTCGCCTGGGACCAACGGGAACGAAGCAGTATTCGGTGTCGATGATGGACGACCACTTGTGGGAAGTGGATGGGCTGACGCTCACAGTGTCGCGCAAACTGCCGCTGTCCGAACACGCCGGGCACATGGCGACGATGGATATGTCGACCGATGCCGGCGCGGCCATGATGAAGTCGATGAAGGCGGACCTGGTGCAGCCGACCTGGGTGACGCCGGCTCCCAACGGCATGCTGTACGTGGCGGGCAACAATTCGAACGCGATCTATGAAGTGGACCCGGTGAAGTGGGCAGTCGCCCGCACGTTCGACAAGACCACCGCGGGGCCCTACAACCTGGACGTGTCGGCTGATGGCCGGACGATGGTCGTCACGTACAAGAAGTCGGCCGCGATCGGCATCTGGGATCTCGCGGTCGGCAAGGAAGTGGCCAACCTCCGAACCTCTCGCACGATTCCGCATGGCGTCGTGATCTCGCCCGACTCCAAGTACGCGTTCGTCACCCTGGAGGGTGTCGGCGGTCAGCCCGGCACGGTCGAAGTCTACGACCTGGCGACCCGAACGCGCGCCGCGACGGCGGACGTCGGCCCGCAGGCCGGTGGGATTGCCTTCTGGAAGGTGCAGTAGGCGTCGTTATCGCTGCGGCAGGTCCTTCAACTTGACCGCCCACAGGCCCGAGTTGTTGTCGGCAATCCAGAGATGGCCTTTGAACGGCATCACCCCCCATGTGCGCGCCGCATTCGGCTTGAAGCCTTCGGGATCATCCGGCAGGAAGTAGGCAATCTCGCGCCCCTGGGTGTACAGGTTGCCGAGTAGTTCGCCCGACAGATCAACCACCCGCATGCCCTGGTTGTAGTAGGCGACATAGAGAATGTCGTCTTCGATCCAGAAATTGTGCGTGCCGCCCTCGGGTACCTCGTAGCGCGCGACTTCACGCGGCTGCTCCAGGTCGTCGAACTCGATGATGTGAATCCAGCCGGCCGCGTTGATCGCCGGACCGCTGAACCGATCCATGCCCTGAGGATTGCGCTCGATGGGAAAGTTTTCGTCGCCCGCAATGACGTAGAACTTGCCGGTGGACTTGCTCTTGAACGGCCAGCCGGCATGATTCCAGCCCGACGGGTACTTGTATTGACCCATCTTGACGGGGTTGGTCGGCGAGCCCCCCTTGCCGCCGCCGCCGACGTCCACGAGCACGACCCCATCGGACCAGTTCGAGGAGACAGCCACGCCGTCGATGACCCACACATCGTGAATGCTCGGTGACGGGGAATCCAGCTCAAAGCGGCCGACACGGTGGGGATTCTTCGGATCTTCGATGTTGATGATGTCGTAGCGCTGCCCGGCGCTGAGCGCGTAGATGTGCCCCTTGTCGATGAACACGTTGTGCACGCCACCGGTCATCTCCTCGTCGTACCGTGAGAGCACGGGGACGCCCTTGTTCTCGATGTCGGAACAGTCCAGGATCACGAGGCCGTTGCGGCGGTTGCTCGCGCCCTCGCGGCTGATGACGCAGATGGAGCCGTCCTCCGACACCTTCACGTCGTTGACCGTTCGTGCATCTACACGAACCGTTGCGGCCTGCACGATGTGTGTGGGATCGGTGATGTCCCAGAACAGCGCGTGACCGTCCGCGCCCCAGGTGCCGGTGACCGCGTAGTCGCGACCGTTCGGCGCAGTCCACACCCAGAGGTCGGACGTCTTGCGATCGGCGACGCGGCCGCGGCCGACCACTTCAACCATTTTCTGAATGTTGCGCGGTGCGACGGCAATGGTCTCGGTGGCGGTGACGTTGCCGGCTGATGCGACGATGGTGTACTCGCCGGGGAGATCCGCCACGAACCGGCCGTCCTCAGTGATCAGGCCCGATGACGCCGATCCCTGTGCATGATCCACCGTGCGTGCGCGGAACGAATATTCGATCGGCAGGTCAGCCAGCGCCGCGCCGTTGGCGCCGAGTGCGGTGGCGTCGATGTGCAACACATCGCCAGTGCGCGCACCGTCCGCCTTGATGGTCAGGCGAACAGAGGCGGTGGGATTGGCGGCGACCGTGACCGCGTAGGTCCTGGTGACGCCTTCCGCTGTTGCGGTAAGGGTGGCCGTGCCTGTGCCGATCATCTGCAGCAGGCCCAATGGTGTGACACGCACGACACGCGGATCACTTGAGGTCAGCGTGGCTGTGATGTCCGTCCGGACGCCACCTGCCTCATCGTCGATTCGTACCTGGGGACGCAGGGTCGTGTGCTCATACAGGCGTGCGGGCACGTTGAGATAGGTCAGCGACGCCACCGCGGGATAGGGCACGGTGACTGTTACCAGGGTTTCGACGCGCGGGCTACCGGTGGCGGCTGCCACACGTGCAGTGATGGTCACGACGCCGGGGGCCAGCGCCTCCAGCTCGCCCGTCGCTGCGTTCACGCGCACGGTCCGACGATCGCTTGAGAAGAACGTGACGGGGTGCTCGAGCGTCTGTCCGGCGTCACCGAGCACTGTTGCCGCAAGGGTGGCCGTGGTGCCGGTCTTGAGGGTGACCTGCGCGGGCGCCACCGTGACGCGGGCAGGAGCCGGCCCCGGTGGAGGTGGTGCCTGCTGGGGCTGGGCGGCAGCCAGGGTCCCGCTGAGGGACAGGGCGAGGGCGAAGCGGAGGAGGTGACGATGTCGCATCCCGGAACTGTTGCAGACCGGCGCGGGAAGTTCAAGTGAGTCTGCACACTCATGAAAAAAAGGGCCCGGCAGCGTCAGCCACCGGGCCCTGAACTGTCCTCGCTGAGAATCAGCGCAGCAGCGCTTCCATCAGCATCTTCACCAGGCCCTCGCCGTTGTTGACCGCCATCGTGATGCCGATCGTGGCGACCGACACCATGCTGATCAGCTTGATGAGGATGTTGAGCGACGGACCTGACGTGTCCTTGAACGGGTCGCCGACCGTGTCGCCGATGACCGTGGCGCCGTGGCGCGGGTTCTTCGAGTCTTCCTTGCGCGCCACCTTGTTGCCGGCCGCATCGACGTACTCGCCCGCGGCGTTCTTCAGATACTTGCCGCCGAGTTCGCCCGACTCAATCCACTTCTTCGCGTTGTCCCAGCTGCCGCCCGCGTTCGCCATGAAGATCGCGACCGCGAAGCCGGTGCCGAGGCCGCCGGCCAGCATCCCGATGACGCCGCCGATGCCGAACACGATGCCGACGATGACGGGGACGATGACGGCCATCATCGAGGGGACCACCATCTTCTTGAGCGCGCCGTCAGTGGAGATGTCCACACACCGCGCATAGTCAGGTGTGCCGGTGCCTTCCATGATGCCGGGAATCTCGCGGAACTGACGCCGCACTTCCTCGACCATGACCAGCGCCGCACGTCCGACCGCGGTCATCGTCATGGCCGCGAACACAAACACCAGCAGCGCGCCGATAAAGAGACCCGAGATGACCATCGGGTCGGTCAGCGAAATGCTCTCGAAGAACACCTCGTCCGACAACGAACCCTTGGCGAGCGTGGCAAACGTCGCGATGAGCGCGAGCGCGGTGAGTGCCGCGGAGCCGATGGCGAAGCCCTTGCCGATGGCCGCCGTGGTGTTGCCCAGTGAGTCCAGCGCATCCGTGCGCTTGCGCACGTCCTCGCCCAGGTGGCTCATCTCGGCGTTGCCTCCGGCGTTGTCAGCAATCGGACCGTAGGCGTCGGTCGCGAGCGTCACGCCGAGGGTGGAGAGCATGCCGACGGCGGCGAGTGCGATGCCGTAGAGGCCGAGCGACGCGTCAGCGAAGCCACCCGCGAAGCCGTAGGCGAGGGCCGTGGCGACCGCGATGGTCACGATCGGCACCCATGTGGACATCATGCCGACCGCAATGCCGCTGATGATGACCGTGGCCGCACCCGTGGCGCTCGACCGCGCCACTTCCTGCGTCGGCGCAAAGTCATACGCCGTGTAGTGTTCGGAGCCCTTGCCGATGATCAGGCCCGAGGCCAGACCGACGACTGTTGCCAGCCACACGCCCCACCAGGTCGCACCCGGGATCAGGTCGTAGACGCTCGCGAAGCAGATGTAGCAGATGATGCCGGCGGCGATCGCCACACCGATCGACGCGACGTTCACGCCACGGTGCAGCGCACCGAGTAGTTCCTTGAGCGTCGCGTTTTCCTTGGTCCGGACCAACTGGCTGCCCAGAATGGAAAGGAAGATGCCGGCGCCGGCAATTGCCACCGGCGCAATGATCATCGTCCACGCCGCTTCCGGGCGCTGGAGGCTGATGGCTGCTGCGGCCGCCAATGCGATTGCGGCGAGCATGGAGCCGAGGTAGGACTCGTAGAGGTCGGCACCCATGCCGGCCACGTCACCGACGTTGTCGCCCACGTTGTCGGCGATGGTCGCCGGGTTACGCGGGTCGTCTTCCGGGATGCCCGCTTCGACCTTGCCGACCAGGTCGGCGCCGACGTCAGCCGCCTTGGTGTAGATACCGCCGCCGACGCGTGCAAACAATGCCACCATCGACGCGCCCATGCCGAAGGCCACCATCACCTGACCCACGAGGGCCGGGGAGTCGGGCATGAGGACCGCGAAGATCCCCAGCCAGATGACGACAAACAGCAGGCCGATGCCGACAACCGACAGGCCCATGACCGAGCCAGCCTTGAAGGCCACCTGCAGCCCGGCGTTGAGGCCGTTCTTGCCGTCAGTGCAGGCCCAGGCGGTGCGGCTCGAGGCGTGCGTCGCGATCTTCATGCCCGTCCAGCCGGTGTAGAAGCTGCCGAGACCACCCGTGATGAACCCGATGAGGATGAACCCCACGAGCATCAGGCCGTTATCCAGGGCCAAGAGCTCGTAGTTGGCACCGAACGCGATCAGGACCGACACGCCCAACAGCACCGGCACCACCACCTTGAACTGGCGGTTGAGATACGCCATGGCACCGTCACGCACGTAGCCGGCGATTTCCTGCATCCGGTCATTGCCCGGCGACGCCTTCATGACGTCCGCGCGGTATTTCACGGCCATCAGCAGTGCCGCGATCCCGGCCACCAGGCCCAGGATCAGCATCTGCCAGAACGTGTCGGTGACCGGCGTGCCCATTGCCTGAGGGGTGACCTCCATCAACGGCTCCTGTGCCACCAGCAGTCCTGTTCCAGCGATACCCATCAGCGCGGCGACCGTCAATACAGTCTTCCAGCGCCCCATAAACGTCCGTGCCATCATCGAGCTCCTCATTAAAGATACGCGGCGTACAATGCCAGTCATGAAACACGCTGCTCTTGCCGCTGTCCTGGCGACTGGCCTTGGGGCCGGTCTCTTCGCCCAGGGGTACGTGCCACATCGAGTATTCGACACGGCCGCCCGACAGTTTACCGATTTTGAGGCCATGACGGCAGAACTTGTGAAGGCCGATGTGGTCTTTGTGGGGGAACAGCACGGGGATCGCAACAGTCACCGGCTCGAACGGTGGGTTCTGGAGGCCGTTTCGGCCCGGCGCGACGGGGTGATTCTGTCGCTGGAGATGTTTGAACGGGACGTGCAGGCCCCGTTGGACCAATTCCAGGCTGGGTACCTCTCCGAGGCTGGTTTTCTGAGGATTTCGCGTCCCTGGCCCAAATATGCCACCGACTACAAGCCGTTGGTGGACTTCGCCATTGACCGCCGCTGGCCGGTGCTGGCCGCCAACGTACCGCGTCCCATTGCCTCCGAAATCTCCAAAGTGGGGGTGGACGTGCTCGGGACCAAGCCGGAGGCCGAACAGCCGTGGTTTGCCGCCGATCGGCAGTGTCCGGTCGACGATGACTATTACGTGCGGTTCAAGGAGGCCATGGGCTCCCACCCCACCATGGACGCGCTGCAGCGGTTTTACGACTCCCAATGCGTCAAGGACGAAACGATGGCCGACTCGATCGCCCGTGCCTGGACGACCGCTGCCGCCGCTGACCCCACCAAGCGCCCGCTGGTGATCCACTACAACGGCGCCTTCCACAGCGACTTCGGCCTCGGCACCGCATCACGGACGCAACGGCGGTTGCCGGACGCGAACGTGGTCGTGATTACCCTGATGCCGGTCAAGGGGCTTGATGCGCTTGCTGCGGTCAGTCCGGAGGGGGAAGATCTTCGGAGGGCGAGGTTCCTCGTCTACACCGCCGGGCAATGAAGCCCAAAATGAGCTCGGAGGCAATTACAGGGTCGTAATTGCCTCCGAGCTCACAGGGCCACCCGATGCCGTCCCGAGTGCAGATAATTCATCGTCTGCACGGTGAGCATGATTGTGAAGTCCACCTTGGTGCGATCCTCGGGATACATAAGACGCAGGTCGAGTTCGTTGGCGCGTTTGATCATGTTTTCGATGACCTGATCGATGGTGTATTGATAGGACCCCGCCCAGGCGGCGACCAGACGCCGCACTTCGCGCCGGATGCGCTGGATGAAGCGCGAGGCCTTCATGTGGCCGTGGAACTCCGGCGCGTTTGAGAACAGCCGCCGCAGGTCGCGGTCGTAAAAGTCGGGGAACTCCAGCCCATAGTGCTGGCGCTTCTTTTTGTAGTGCGCGCGCAGCGTGGTGCGCATGGCCGATACCGGCTCAACCCGGCGGCGCGTGGTGACGGACGGTTTCGTGCCGGCCACCTCGCGCATCAGCGCGTCCATGTACTCCAGTTTCTTAAGCGCCGGCCAGTCGACGTATCGCGCCCGCCAGTCGCTCTCCGGATTGAGCCAGACGGCAAACGTTTCGGCAAAGTCTTCGTCCGGGTGGCTTTGTGCGTACCACGCGTCGAGGTGCAGCACGAAGCTCTTGGAGTAGGGCTTCGGCAGGTAGACCTCCGGGTAGGCGGCCGACGGTTTGCCGAAGAGGCGCACACGCCGACGCCGCTTGCGCAAGGCGTAGGCGTTGTCGAGGGCATGCCCGGCTTCGTGGCGCAGAATCTTCATACACCACTCGGGTGTGCCTCCCTCCACTTCGAGCATCTGGGCGTTTTCGAGCTTGGCCAGCCGCGGGTGGGCCAGATAAAACGGGATGGCCACTCCCGGGACGCCATCCGGGCAGAACCATTCAGTCGACAGCCAGTAGTGGGGGTGGAACGTCAGTCCGCGGGCGGAGAGTTCCTCGTTCAGGTGCTGGAGCCTGGGTTCCAGGGTGGTACCGGCAATCGAGAGCCCGAGTTCGTTGAACCGTACGTCCAGCAACTGCTCGTCGGGCAGGTCCGGCCAATCCGTACGGATGACCGGTGCCGGACGAGGGGGGGCGCCTTGGGGAGCGACCGGGGGAGCGTCTGGTGGTAATGTCACGGCCGGGTAACGAGATCGCTTATCATAGGCGCCGCTCGATTCATGTGACAACTCCCCTGTCGGGAGTGTTCGTAAGGAGAATATATGCAGGCGTTTCGTACGTTTGTGCTCGGTCTTGTCGTCGTCGGTGTGACCAGTGTGGCTGCATTCGCGCAGGAGGCGACGCCGACTGTGGCGGGGTCGTCGAGTGCCCAGCAGCAGCAACAACAGCCGCCCCCCCCGCCCCCGCCTCCACCGCCGCCTCCGCCGAAGCCGGATGACCCGACCTATAAGGAAACCGTGGTCGTGTCGGCCTCCAGGACGGAACAGCAACTCGTGAACGCGCCGGCGACCATGTCGGTCATCGGGGCGCGGGCGCTGGAGACCTCGCCCTCCAACAACTACGCGGACCTGCTCCGCGCTGTGCCGGGTGTCAACATCACGCAGATCTCGGCGCGTGACATCAACATCACCAGCCGTGGGGCGACCAGCTCGCTGGCGACGTCGCAGCTCGCGGTGCTCGACGGTCGCACGCTGTATCAGGACTTCTTCGGGTTCGTCATGTGGGACTTCATGCCCGCCAACACGGATGAAATCCGGCAAATCGAAGTCATTCGTGGCCCGGCGTCAGCCGTGTGGGGCGCCAACGCCGTGACCGGTGTCGTCAACATCATCACGAAGACGCCGCGCGAGATGGCGGGCACGAGCTTCACGATGGGTGCCGGATCGTTTGGTCGTCAGTTCTTCGGCAACGGTGTGCGCAACGGGTCGTTGGTCTACGCCAACATCACCCACGCACAGGCCATCAACGACAAGTGGGCCTACAAGGTGTCGGTCGGCAGCTACCAGTCGGAGCCGTTCGGGCGTCCGACCGGCAAGATTCCCGGCGGCACCACGACCTATCCGGCGTTCAAGAACACGGGCACGTCGCAGCCGAAGGTGGACCTCCGGTTTGACTACGACGCCGACAGCGGTGCCCGGTGGCAGTTCTCCGGCGGCTTCGCCGGCACCGACGGCATCATGCACAGTGGCATCGGCCCGTTCGATATCCAGGAAGGCACGAAGTACGGGTACGGCAAGGCCAACTACTCGAAGGGCACGTTCCGCGCACAGGCGTTTCTGAACTACCTCGATGGCGACGCCTCGAACCTGCTGTCGGTCGACGCGCGGGGCAACCGGATCAACTTCCTGTTCGACACCAAGACCTACGACCTTGAGATGAGCGACACGAAGACGTTCGGCGGACGTCATGTGCTCACGTATGGCGGCAACCTCCGCTACAACCAGTTCAACCTGACGATTGCGCCTGGAGAAACGTCGCGCACCGAAGGCGGCATCTACGTGCAGGATGAAATCTTCGTCAACGAGAACCTGCGCTTCGTGGCGGGTGCGCGCGTGGACAAGTTCTCGTCGATTGACGACCCGGTCATCTCGCCGCGTGTGGCCGTGTTGATCAAGCCGAGTGCGGACCAGACGTTCCGCGTGTCGTTCAACCGTGCGTTCCGCGCGCCGTCGATGATCAACAACCACCTCGACGTGACGATCTCCAACGCCCTGCCGCTGGGGCTGGTGAACCCCGCCTTTGGTTCGGCCATCTACCGCGTGCCCACCACTGTGACCGGCAACCCGGACCTGACCGAAGAGCGTATGGACGCGTTCGAAGTCAGCTACACGGGGACGTTCAACAACCGGGTGACGATGTCGGCCGCGTGGTACCACAACAAGTTCACCGAGCAGATCTTCTTCACGCAGTCGGGTGAGTGGGGCATCACCCAGCCGCCGCCCGGGTTCCCCGGCCTTGGCCCATTCCCGCCGGCGGCCATCTGGGGCAGCCTGTATCGGGCCGGGATCCGGTTCCCGAGCAGCTTCACGTACCTGAACCTCGGCACCGTGAAGAACACGGGTCTGGAATTGGGCATTGATGCGGCGTTGAATGCGGAGGCCAGTTTCTTTGCCAACTACTCCTGGCAGGGCATGCCCGACCCCGATTTCGACATTCGTGAAGTCAACCTGCCCCCGACGCACCGGTTCAGCACCGGCGTGAACTACGCCGGCGCCCGGTTCTTCGGCAGCGCGTCGATGAACTACACCGACGACGCGTTCTGGCAGGACATTCTGGATGCCCGTTTCCATGGCACCACAGACTCCTACCTCACCTCCAATGCCAGCCTCGGCATGCAGTGGGGCCAGGGTGGCCGCTACAAGGGCACGGTCAAGGTCATCAACCTCACCGACAAGCAGCACCAGTCGCACGTCTTCGGCGACCTGATGCGCCGGCAGATTGTCGGCGAACTGCGCGTCAATCTCCGTTAAGAGGTGCACGGGTGCACGGGTGCGCGAGCGCGCCCGTGCACCCCGCGCACGTGAGCACGAGAGCACAGTAAGATCGTCGGTGCGTGTCTGAAGCTCCCAAGAAGAAAAAAATCCGCTGGTCCGCCGCCTGGTCCGAAGCCCGTGATCTGATCTGGGCCCGGCGTGGTCGGCTGCTGCTCGGGCTCGTGCTGATGCTGATCAGCCGCCTGGCCGGTATGGTGCTGCCGTTCCTCTCGAAGTATCTGATCGACGACCTGACCGCCGGGCGTGCCGATCGACTGCTGGACATGGCGCTCGTCGTCGGCGCCGCCACCGTGGTGCAGGCGCTGACGTCGTTCGGATTGTCGCAGGTGCTGGGCGTTGCGGCGCAGAAGGCCATCACCGAGATGCGCCGCCGGGTCGAAGAACACGTCATGCGCCTGCCTGTCAGTTATTTCGACCGCAATCAGACCGGCCAGGTGTTGTCCCGGGTGATGAACGACGCAGAAGGCATCCGCAATCTCGTGGGTACGGGTCTCGCGCAGTTGACCGGCAGCATGCTGACCGCAGTATTGGCACTGGCCTACTTGTTCTGGCTCAACTGGTGGCTGACGGTGGTGACGCTGACAGTCCTTGGTCTGTTCGGCATTGGCCTCGCCTTCGTCTTCAAGAAACTGCGTCCGCTGTTTCGTGAACGCGGCAAAATTTCGGCTGACATCACCGGGCGGCTCAACGAAGCCCTCGGCGGCATCAGGGTGGTAAAAACCTACACGGCCGAACGCCGCGAAGATCTGGTCTTCACCAGAGGCGTGCACAGGCTGTTTCGTAACATCGCGACCTCGATGACCGGTGTCTCGGGCACCACCGCCTCCTCGTCCATCGTGATCGGGGTCCTCGGCGTGGTCATCATCACCATCGGCGGTGACGCCATCAGCGCCGGCACGATGACCCTCGGCGATCTCATCAGCTACATCTTCTTCACCGGATTGATGGCGGCCCCCATTGTGTCGATTGCCTCCATCGGCACCCAGATCACTGAAGCCTTTGCGGGGCTCGATCGCATTCGTGAGATCCTCGACACGCCGCGCGAGGATGCCGACGATGCCTCACGCAGCCGGGTGATGGAGATGCAGGGCGCGGTGTCGTTTGAGGAGGTCTGGTTCGAGTACCAGCCCGACACCCCGGTGCTCAAGGGCGTGTCATTTCAGGCGCCCGCCGGGTCAACGACCGCGCTGGTCGGCTCGTCAGGGTCGGGCAAGAGCACGATGCTGAGCTTGGTGATGGCGTTCAACCATCCCACGCGGGGACGTGTACTGATCGACGGTCGCGACCTGGCCGGCCTGCGGCTGAGCGAATACCGACGCCACCTGGGCGTGGTGCTGCAGGATAACTTCTTGTTCGACGGTCCGGTCGGCGCGAACATTGCGTATGGCATTCCCGAGGCGACGGATGATGACATCCGTCACGCGAGCCGCGTCGCCCATGCGGACGAATTCATCAGGGGGTTCGAACAGGGGTACGACACCATCGTCGGCGAGCGCGGCGTGCGGTTGTCGGGCGGACAGCGTCAGCGTGTGGCGATCGCGCGGGCGATCCTGGCGAACCCGCGCATTCTGCTGCTTGATGAGGCGACATCAAGCCTCGACAGTGAGAGCGAGGCCCTCATTCAGGACGGCCTGCGCGCGTTGCGGAAGGGCCGGACCACCTTTGTGATTGCGCACCGGTTGTCGACCATTCAGTCCGCAGACCAGATTCTGGTGCTGGAGGGCGGCGAGATCGTCGAACGGGGCACCCATCAGGAGTTGCTGGCCAGGGGCGGTCGGTATCGCCAGCTCTACGACAAGCAGTACGGCTTCGAGCAGGACCGCTTCATCAATCCCGGTGAGGACTTCACGCCCGAGCCGCCGAAACCAGACCTCCCGGCCCCGCGCAGGACGCGCGGCTTCAGCGCAGAGTAAAATCATCCGGATATATGGCGCAGTTCATTTACACCATGAAGGGGTTGGGCAAGGTACATCCGCCCGACCAGGTTGTGTTCAAGGACATCTGGCTCTCGTTTCTGCCCGGCGCGAAGATCGGCGTCATCGGCACCAACGGATCCGGCAAGTCCACGTTGCTCAAGATCATGGCCGGGATCGACCCGAACTATCTTGGCGAGGCGTTCCGTGCTGAAGGCACCACCGTGGGGTTCCTGCAGCAGGAGCCCCAGCTTGACGAGACCAAGACGGTGCTCGGCAATGTCGAAGAGGGCGTGGCGCCCACCCGGGCGCTGCTGACACGGTTCGACGACATCAACGCGAAGTTTGGCGAGGAGATGTCCGCCGAGGCGATGGACAAATTGCTCGAGGAACAGGCGCGCGTGCAGGATGCGATTGAAGCCGCGAACGCCTGGGATCTGGACGCCCGTGTGGAGCAGGCGATGGACGCGCTGCGCCTGCCGCCGCCCGACGCGGATGTCACCAAGCTGTCGGGTGGTGAGCGTCGCCGCGTCGCCTTGTGCCGGTTGCTGCTGCAGGCGCCGGACCTGCTGCTGCTCGACGAACCCACGAACCATCTCGACGCCGAATCTGTCGCATGGCTCGAACACTTCCTGCACACGTATCCGGGCACGGTCGTGGCGATTACGCACGACCGCTACTTTCTTGACAATGTCGCCGGCTGGATTCTCGAGCTCGATCGCGGCAAGGCCTATCCGTGGGAAGGCAACTACTCCGGCTGGCTGGAACAGAAGCAGCAGCGGTTGGCCCAGGAAGAGAAGCAGGAATCCAAACGGCAGCGCACCCTCCAGCGCGAGCTCGACTGGATTCGCATGTCACCGAAGGCGCGACATGCCAAGGGCAAGGCGCGTCTCAACGCGTACGAGGATCTGCTCAACGAAGACTCGGCGGCCAAACTCGAGCGTGTCGAGATCTACATTCCGCCTGGTCCGCGACTCGGTGACGTGGTCGTGGAGGCGCGCGATCTCACCAAGGGCTACGGCGATGTGCTCTTGATGGACGGCATCAACTTCACCCTGCCACGCGGCGGTATTGTCGGCGTCATTGGTCCCAACGGTGCGGGCAAGACCACGCTGTTTCGGATGTTGGTGGGGCAGGAGAAGCCCGACAGCGGCACACTCAAGCTGGGCGAGACCGTGCAAATCGGCTATGTCGATCAGTCCCGTGATGCGCTGAATGCCGACAAGACGGTGTACGACGAGATCTCGGACGGCAATGACGAAGTGGAACTGGGCAAACGCACGGTGAACTCGCGGGCGTATTGCTCGTGGTTCAACTTCCGCGGACGGGACCAGCAGCGCAAAGTGGGTAGCCTGTCTGGCGGCGAACGGAATCGTCTGCATCTCGCCAAGTTGCTCAAGAAGGGCTGCAACCTGCTGCTGCTCGACGAACCGACCAACGACCTGGACGTGGACACATTGCGTGCGCTGGAACTGGCCCTCGATGAATTCGCCGGATGCGCCGTGGTGATTTCGCACGATCGATGGTTTCTCGACCGCATCGCCACCCACATGATGGCGTTTGAAGGTGACAGTCACGTGGAGTGGTTCGAGGGCAACTATCAGGAATACGAGGACGACAAAAAACGTCGCCTCGGCGCCGACGCCGATCAGCCACATCGGATCAAGTACCGCAAGTTGACCAGGTAGATTTTCACAGGGAGGCACGGAGACACGGAGGAAGGCCATCACAAACCTCTAAGACTCCGTGCCTCCCTGTAAATTCAGTTGTGACCTATGTTCACTGATCTACGTGCCTATCTTGAACATCTCCGTCGCGATCGCGATGTGGTGGAGATCCGTGCCGAAGTGGACCCGGTCGAAGAAGTCGCCGAGATTCACCGGCGGGTGATTGCCGGCGGGGGACCGGCCCTGCTCTTCACGAACGTGAAGGGCGCAGACTTTCCGCTCGTGACCAACCTGTTTGGTACCCCGCGACGCGCCGAACTGGCGTTTGGTCAGCGACCGCTCGCGTTTATCAAGCGCCTGGTGCACCTGGCTGAGACCATGCTGCCGCCGACGCCGGCGAAACTGTGGGACGCCCGCGATGTGGCACTGGCCGCCGCGAAGATCGGCACGAAGCAACGCCGTGAAGGCCCGGTCACCGACATCGTCACACGCGACGTGCGGCTTGACCGTCTGCCCGCCCTGACGTGTTGGCCGGAAGACGGCGGACCGTTTGTGACCCTGCCCCTGGTCTACACGACACATCCGGACAAGGGCGGTCCGAACCTCGGCATGTACCGGCTGCACGTGCACGACGCCACGTCGACCGGAATGCACTGGCAGATTGGCAAGGGCGGCGGCTTCCACTACCAGATTGCAGAGGCACGGAATCAGCCGTTGCCGGCGACCGTGTTTCTCGGTGGGCCTCCGGCGCTGATTCTCTCCGCCATTGCGCCGCTGCCTGAGAACATTCCGGAACTGCTGCTGGCGTCACTCGTCGCTGGTGAAAAAATCGCGCAAGTGCCCGGACCGAACGGGCATCCGCATCCGCTTGTGGCGAATGCCGAGTTCGCACTCATGGGTCAGGTGGCCCCCCACGTGCGCAAACCGGAAGGCCCCTTCGGCGATCACTACGGCTATTACTCGCTGGAGCACGAATATCCGGTCTTCCACGTCTCTCAGATGGCCCATCGACGCGACGCGATTTATCCCGCGACGGTGGTCGGGAAGCCGCGCCAGGAAGATTTTTTTATTGGTGACCTGCTGCAGGATTTGTTGTCGCCGCTCTTTCCGCTGGTGATGCCCGCCGTGGTCGACCTGTGGTCGTATGGCGAGACCGGCTATCACTCGCTGGCAGGCGCCATCGTGAAACAACGCTATCGCCGCGAAGCGATGGCGAGCGCGTTCCGCATCCTCGGCGAAGGGCAGTTGTCGCTGCAGAAGTTTCTCCTCGTCACCGACCAGCCGGTGGACCTGCGCGACTTCCGCGCGACGCTTGAACATGTGCTGGCGCGCACCAATCCTGAATCGGATCTCTACGTCTTCTCGAATCTCTCGATGGACACGCTCGACTACAGCGGGCCCTCGGTGAATGAGGGCTCGAAGGGCGTGTGGCTCGGCCTTGGTGATCCGGTGCGCGACCTGCCGCGGCAGTTCCAGCCGCCGGTGCCGCCGCCGTCCGATGTGACCGACGTGCGTGTGTTCTGCGGGGGTTGCCTTGTGGTGACCGGGCCGACTTTCGACACGGACCGCGACGCGCCCACGCGGATCGCCGCGCACCCGGCGTTTGCCGGTTGGCCGCTGGTTATCCTGAGTGATGAAGCCGAACGCGCGACCCGAAGTGCGATGAACTTCCTGTGGACGACGTTCACGCGGTTTGAGCCGGCGGCGGATATTCATGCCGCCTCCACACGAGTGGTGAGGAACCACATCGCCTACAGCGGGCCCGTGTGCATCGACGCTCGGATGAAGCCGTGGTACCCGAAAGAAGTGACGTGTCGGCCGGAAGTGGCGTCCACCGTCACGCGCCGGTGGCGTGACTACTTCCCCGAACGCGCCATCGTCATGGGCGATTCGGAGAAGGGGCATCTGGATTGAACGGCAAGCTGAGCTGCGTTGAAGGTTGGCTGCGAGCTTGCCGCGCCGGAGCCTTGGCGAAGGCGGGTGCGTGTCTAATTTTGACCGCTGCATGCGGCGGCCAGGGCGACGTGCGATTCCTGTCGATCGCGACCGGCGGCACGGGCGGTGTGTACTATCCGTACGGCGGCGCACTCGCGGGCATTTACACAGAGCAGATCCCCGGTCTGCAGGTCACGGCTGAAGTGACCGGCGCGTCGGTCGACAATCTCAAACTGTTGCAACAGGGGCGCGTCGACATGGCGTTCACGCTGGCCGACACGTTGGCGGAAGCGGTCGCCGGGACAGGGGCGTTTGCGGAGAGTGGCCCTGTGGATGTGCGCGCCATGGCGGTTCTCTATACCAACGTGACGCATCTGGTGGTGCGTGAGGGGCAGGGCATCACCCGTGTGGCCGATCTCCGAGGCAAAGTCGTCGCCACCGGCGCACCGGGTAGCGGCACTGAATTGATTGCAGATCGTCTGCTGCGTGCGGCAGGACTTGATCCCCGAGCCGACATTACGCGACATGCATTGGGGGCCAGTGAAGGTGCAGGGGCGCTGAAGGATGGCAAGGTGGATGCGCTGTTCTGGAGCGGGGGACTACCAACACCAGCCATTCAGGATCTGGTGACCACCGCAGGCTTGTCGCTGCGATTTGTGCCGCAAACGGAACTGCTGGCGTCCTTACAGAACACCCACGGCGCAGGCTTGTATCGAGAAATTGTGCTGCCGGCCGGCAGTTATCGCGGACTCGAGGAGGATGTGCCGGTGATCGGCGTAGAAAACGTGCTGGTCGTGTCCGCGCATCTGGATGCGGAGATGGTTGAAACGCTGACACGAACGCTGTTCGAGGCAAAGACCCGGCTCGAGTCGGCGCACCCGGAGGCCCGGCACCTCGCCCCGCCGACAAGTCTGGATGCGGCTCCGGCCCGGTTTCATGAGGGCGCACGCCGGTACTTTGCATCACGAGGGTGGATTCACTAGACTCTTCCCCGGCCCGGGCCGATACACCGCCCGGAATCGAAAGAATGAAATCTCTGCTCGTGTTCGTGGTGATCGTGGTGACGATGTTCGGCGGCGCTGCCTGTGGTAGACCGACGAGCCCCGGCGTACCTCCAGCGGATCGTTTTGCCATTCTCGCGCCCGCCTCGGCCTCCGTCGATTTGGCGACGATGTTCGAGCCGGGCGGACAGGCGCAGTGGAGCCAGGCGCGATCGCGGTTGCGCGGCTTCCAGTTTTACCAGCAGAGCCTCCGCCCCTATTGCCCGACCTGTGGTCCGAACACCGTCAGCCGACTGCTGAGTGCCGTGCCGAGCGGCGCCTTCCGGTTCCTCAAGGATGAGGGCATCCAGATTGGCGTCGAGGCCGGTTCCGTCAAGGAACACACGTGTGACGGTCGGAAACTTGCGCGTGTGCTGGTTGAGGACATCGCCCCTGTCTATGCGTCCGGGGCGCATGTCACGTATGTGGCCATGGACGAGCCTTTCACGGCGGCGCTGCCGGTGCGCGGCACCAGCCCGTTCGGTCGCTGCAACATGTCTGTCGACGACACGGTCATGCAGGTGGCGGCCTTCATGCGCGGCCTTCACGGGACCTATCCTGGGATCCGGATTGGCCTGATCGAACCGTATCCGTATTTCACGATGGACGAGATCATGACGTTCATCCGGGCTCTCGAGGACAACGAACGTGTGGGGCTGGCGTTTTTTCGCCTCGACTACGACGTGCGCCATCGATTTAATGCGGACACGAACACCCGCGCTGACCTGATACGGCTGAAGGATTTTTTGGCGACTCGTCGGATTGAGTTTGAGGTCATCGTCACCGGCTACGACGGTCGGACGGATGCGCAGTCGGTGGCATCGGCGATGGCACTGGCGTACGAAGTGAGCGGTGTGGTGGGACGGCCCAGTGCGGTCGTGTTCCAGGACTGGTCGGCGGATCGTCTGGGATTAAGTTCGTCCGCCGTCAACCTGCCCGAGCAGCAGGCGGGCGCGCTGACCTGGCTGGTCAATAACGGGTTGGGAGTGTTTCGATGAGCTGGACGCTGGCCGCTGCGTGGGTGGTGATGTCAAGTGTGGCGGCCGCCCCGCCGGATCCGTCGTTGCTGGCGGCGCCTGCGCCGGGCGACGTGCGTGCGGCGCAGTGGCAACTGGCCATGCGTGTGGCTGGGCCAGTCACCACCACCGATCCGAATCACATCGGAATCGCGATCGGGGTGGGCCGCGCCGGGGCCTACCGGATGGGGATGCGGTATCAGCCGGCGGAGAGCGACCTGCTGGGGTTCATGCACGGAACGGTCGGCTTCAGAGTGATGGAGTCCGATCGGTGGATTGTGGCCGCCGATGTGGAACACACGCATGTCTGGGCCTCGCGCGGGTTGTATCGCTCCGGCGACTTTCAATTTGAGGGACACGACCGACGATGGCTGACCCTGGGGGTCGTGTCGGCCATGGCGTCAGATCGTCGCTGGCTCGGCGTGATCAGCGGAGTGGAAGTCGGCGCGGGACAACTGGGCGTGCGTGACCAGGTGACGGGACGGATCGGCAGTACCCCGCTCAACACGGAGCCGGTCGCGGTGCTCAAGACCACGGCTGCTGTCGGCATGGTGGGCGTGCGAATGTCCTACCCGTTGCGATGGGGATTTGACAGCGAAGCCCGCGTTCGAATTCTGGGTGCCGGCCACTCACGAGGCGGCGTGGTGCCATTCAGTCATGCGACGGCCGAATGGGAACTCTCGCGCGCCGTGTTCACGTCGAGCCGCTACGGTCGCGGACGTCTCGGCCTGACCGGCAGTCATGCCACCAGCACCCGAGCCGCGACGTATTACCAGAACGGTGTGGGCCTGACATTCAAGATCGCCTTCTGAACGCATCACTGACTAGGGTGGCGTGACCTCGACAGACAACAGCAGGGGCGGCACGCCTGCCTGACTGAACCAGGTGACGCCCTCATGGACCCCATCCACGAGGACGGTATACCGGCCGGGGACCGCAGGCAGGTGCACGGTGAGATACACCGCACAGGACGTGCCGGGCGGCACGGGGCGAGGCCACGGCGTGCGAGGGCCGTCCGGAATCACCACCGTCCCGCGTCGGTCGACGACGCGCGAACTCAGATACATCGGTGGCACGTCATCGCTCGACCACGTCCGCCAACTACGATTGGTGACCTCGATCTCCACCTGACACGCTGCGCCCGATGTGATTGATGCGGGCGTGTCGCGGGCGATGTACGTCGCGTCGTACGGGCCGGCGAGTGGCGTGGTGGTCAGCCCGTTCCCGGACGGATGGGCGGGCACTCCTCGACGAGGAAATTCACGCCCCCGCTCTGCATAGATCGCCCAGTGTTTGGCACCGAGATCCAGATCGTGGGCCTTGAGGAGCGTGTCCAACTCCACGAACATCCGGTAGGTGAGATCCCCCACGTCTCTCCGGAGTGGGCTGATCGCTTCCGGTTGGGTGCCGTAGCGTTCGATGCCGGCGGCTGTGCCCTGGATGTCGAGCCCGTAGCCGGCAAACATCCGTTCGAAATCCTGCAGGGGGTACCGGCGCTCCACCGGTTCACCCGTCGGCGGCGTCGTCGATGGCCCAGGAGGCGTCGGCGGGACGGGAGCCAACTGCGCCGCGAGACGGTCACGAATCAGAAAGAGCGACTCGGCCACCCAATCAAGGTTGACACTCTGCTGCCACCCTCCGTACCAGTTCCCGGCAGGTTCGATAAGGAAGAACCGATCCGTGTGGGCACCGAGACGCGCAATCGTCGCCTCCGGATTGGGCACGTGGTGAAAGGCATCAAACAGGGCCACGAGGTGCACAGGCTCCGCAGGCACCCAGTCGATCAGGTCTTCAACCGTGAACCTGATATTGGTCAACTGGAGTTGTTGCGCGAGGGCTTGGGCGCGCGCGATGGCTGTGGCGCTGTGGTCCACACCAATGAACCGGCTGACAGGAAAGCGGCGCGCGAGTTCGCAGGTGATCTCGCCTGGCCCGCAACCGAGATCGACGACGATGTCGCCGGGGGAGATGTACCGGGCTGCGAGATCGGCGAAGCGGCGGATGGTGACGGAGCCTGGATAGGCACTGTCGGTCGGATCGTACCCGGCGTGTTTGAATACCTCGTCGTGGTACGAACGATCGGCTGTCGACGACCAGCCGCGTCTGGCCCAGTTCAATCTGCGAATGAGCCTCGTTAACATGGGCACAACGGCCGTGATTCTATCCGCTTTTCGGACGACCGGACTAGACTGAAGGGCCGCTTCTGATCATGCGATCCTTTTCCTCAGCGACCGTCCTTGCGTTTCTCCTCTCAGCACTGTCGGTGCTGTGGGTGCTGATCATCATCAGCCCACAGACCTATCGCCCGCTGATGTTGCTGATCGGCGTGTGGGCGAGTCTGCGTCTCAAGCCGCTGCCTGGGCGTTGGGGCGCGGTCACGGATCTGCTCTGGGTCGTCGCGGCCCTGCTGGGATTGGGATGGCCGCTCGCGCAAGGGGAGGCCTTCTGGTATCGCGCGGCCACACCGACCGGCGGCGATCTGCTCGCTGGTGTGTTGGCGCTGCTGGTGGTGATCGAGGCCACGCGACGCATGACAGGGTGGGCGCTGCCGATCGTGACCGTGGTATTCCTGATTTACGCCGTCGCCGGTCCGCTGCTCGTGTCGGTGGGACTCACCGGCGTGGCGCATCGCGGGTACGACCTCTCGCGGTTGATCGGCAGCCTCTACATGTCGCTCGAAGGGATCTACGGTGTGCCGCTCGATGTGGCGGTGACGTACATCACGCTCTTCAGCCTGTATGGCGCCGTGCTTGAGGCGTCAGGCGCCGGCACGTTTTTTCTCAAATGGTCGCTGTCGATGGCGGGCGGCGCTCGCTCGGCCGCGTCCACCGGACGGTCGGTCTCGCTGGCCGGTTTCCTGCTGGGCACCGTGTCGGGCTCTGGCGTGGCCACCACCGTCACGCTTGGGTCGATGGCGTGGCCGCTCCTCAAACGCGCAGGTTTTGCCGCCAACACCGCCGGCGCGATGTTGGCCGCGTCAGGCATCGGCGCCATCCTGTCGCCCCCCACCCTCGGCGCTGCCGCATTCCTGATCGCTGAGTACCTGCGCATTTCGTACCTGCAGGTGCTGGTCATGGCCACTGTGCCGACGGTGCTCTATTACGTCTCAATCACGTTGATGATCGAAGGAGACTCAGGCCGAATTCCCAATCCTCCATCCCCCATCTCCCCATCTCCACATCTCCCCATCTCCTCATCTCGCATCACCGACTACCTGCATTTCACCTCCCTTGTGCTGGTGGCCGCCTTGATGGCCCTTGGCTTCACGCCGTTCCGCGCGGTGTTCTGGGCGATTGTCGCGGCGGTGGTGGTGAGCGTGGCGGTGCGCCAACCACTGGGGCCGCGGCGCCTCGCGGGTGCATTCACGGCCGGTGGCACGGATGCGTTGTCAGTGCTCTCCACCACAGCGGTCGCCGGGATCATCGTCGGCATCGTGACGTTGACGGGATTGGGACTGAAGGCCGCGGGGTTGATCGTGGCGATGGCCGGCGGGTCGTTGATGCTGACTGTGTTGTGGAGTGCGATCGCCGTATGGATCCTGGGCCTGGCTGTGCCGGTGACTGCGTCGTACATCATCGCGGCCGTGATGGTGGTGCCGGCATTAACCTCGGTCGGCGTCGCGCCGGTGGCCGCGCACATGTTCGTGTTTTATTACGCCGTGCTGTCGGAAGTCAGCCCGCCCACGGCCCTCGCGCCGTTTGCCGCGGCCGCGCTCACCGGCGGCCAGCCCTTCCGCACGATGATGCTCACGTGGAAGTATTCGCTGCCTGCGTTCCTGGTGCCGATTGCCTTCACGCTGGACCCGCGTGGTGTGGGTCTGCTGCTGCAGGGCTCGTGGATCGACATGGCGGTGGGGTTTGTCACCGCCCTCGCCGGCACTGGCGCCCTGGCCGCAGCGCTGACGGGTGCCTGGGGCTTCAACACGCGCTCCACACGTGCCCTGATGGCCGTGGCCGGTCTGCTCCTGTTTCACCCGGAGCCGTGGGCGGATCTGGGGGGAATCGGGGCGCTGCTTCTCGCTCGACTCGCCGTCAGCCTGGCGCGGCGTCCCACGGTTCTGTAGACCCACCGTCACGTCGTGCCATGGTCTGCTATTGTTCCCCCCATGTCCCGCAGACTCACACAGTCGATGCTTCTGGGTGCCGCCTTGATGGTGGCCGGTCTTTCCACGTCCGTCATGCCCGTGCTGGCCCAACAGGCCGCGCCCGCCGTGTTGTCGTCGGTGACCACGCCGAAGGCACAGTTCGGGCACGACATCGGAGCTGACTATGTGCTCCCGAACTACACACAGCTTGAGGCGTATTGGCGGAAGCTCGATTCCGAGTCTGACCGGCTGGCGTTGACCGAGATCGGCAAGACCGCCGAGGGGCGCCCGCAGTTGATGATGATCATCACTTCACCGGAGAACCATCGTCGGCTCGATCGCTACCGGGAGATTTCACGACGGCTGGCACTGTCGGAAGGGTTGACCGACGACCAGGCGCGTGCGCTGGCGAAAGAAGGCAAGGCTGTGGTGTGGATCGACGGCGGCCTGCACTCCACCGAAACACTCGGGGCACAGCAGTTGATGGAGACGGTGTATCAGCTGGCCAGTCGGACAGACGACGAGACCGTACGGATTCTGAATGACGTGATCATCCTGGCGGTGCATGCGAACCCGGATGGTATGGAGTTGGTGTCGGACTGGTACATGCGGAATCCGGTGCCCGAGGAACGCAGCACCGCGAACCTGCCCGAGCTGTACCAGAAACACGCCGGCCACGACAACAACCGCGATTTCTACATGGCAGCACTGCCCGAGTCGGAGAACATGAACCGCATCCTCTACCGCGAGTGGATGCCGCAGATTGTCTACAACCACCATCAGACCGGCCCGGCGGGCACAGTGATGTTTGCGCCTCCGTTCCGCGATCCGTTCAACCACAACTTTCATCCGATGATTCCCGCCACGCTTGATTTGGTGGGGTCGGCCATGGCCACGCGGTTTCTCGCTGAGGGCAAACCCGGCGTCACGTCGCGTCAAGGTGCGAACTACTCCACGTGGTGGAACGGCGGATTGAGGACGACGCCGTACTTTCACAACATGATCGGCATCCTGACCGAAACGATCGGTGGGCCCACGCCGACGAGCATCCCGTTTGTACTCGGACGACAGTTGCCGAGTTCAAGTCTCTGGTCGCCGATCGCTCCGCAGCGCTGGCACTTCCGGCAGTCGGTCGACTATTCGCTCACGGCCAATTACGCGATTCTTGATCTGGCCTCGCGCTATCGCGAAACGTTCCTGCTCAACATCTATCAAATGGGCCGCGACAACATTCAGCGCGGCAACCAGGATTCGTGGACGCCGAGTCCGCGTCGTGTGGCGGCGGTGCAGGCAAAGATGGCCGAGGTCGGTGGGGCGGGGCGCGGCGGTCGCGCAGGCGGGTCCGCGGAGGTGTCCAGCCCGTATTGGGCCGACCTGCATGCACCGGAGCATCGTGATCCTCGCGGGTTCATCCTGTCGGCCGATCAGCCGGACTTCGGCACCGCGACACGGTTCATGAATGCGCTCATCAAGGGCGGTGTCACCGTGCATCGGGCGACGGCGGCGTTCGCAGTGAATGGGAAGCAGTATCCGGCCAACTCCTACATCGTGAAGTCCGCGCAGGCGTTTCGTCCGCACGTGATGGATATGTTTCAGCCGCAGGATCATCCGGACGACTTCCCGTACGAAGGCGGACCGCCCAATCGGCCGTACGACAGCGCCGGCTACACCCTCGCCATGCAGATGGGCGTCGAGTTCGATCCCATCCTCGAAGCCTTCGACGGTCCCTTCGAACGTGTGGCCGACATGGCGACCACGCCGGCCGGGCGGATCATCGGCACGCAGCAGGCAACCGGGTACTACTTTTCACACGGGTCCAACGACAGCTTCATCGCGGTCAACCGCCTGTTGAAGGCGGGTGAGACCGTCACCTGGCTGGCGGACGGCCCCATGGGCTCCGGCACGTTCCATGTGGAGGCCAAGCCAACCACACGGGCGCTGCTTGAGCGGATGGCCGCCGAACTTGGCGTGTCGTTCCAGATCGCGACCGCCGCACCTGGTGGGCGCAGCACCGTTCTGCGCACACCACGCATTGGACTCTTCGATCAGTACGGCGGCGGCATGCCGTCAGGGTGGACACGACTGGTCTTCGAGAACTTCGAGTTCCCTTACACGGTGGTGTATCCGCCGATGCTTGATGCCGGCAACCTGCGCGACACGTTCGACATTCTCATCTTTAATGGTTCGGGCATTCCCGGGCTTGGTGGCGGTGGTGGCGTACGCGGGGGCGGCGGCGGTGGTTCGAATGCGGATATTCCCGCAGCGTTCCGCGATCGTCAGGGGGCTGTGACCGCGGCCACGATGACGAAGATCAAGGAGTTCGTGGAAGGCGGCGGCACCGTGCTCACCATCGGTGGGGCGTCCACGAACATCGCCGCCCACTTTGACCTGCCGATTCAGAACCACTTGACTGAGCGGGATGACGCCGGCGAATTGATGCCGATACCGGCGACCAAGTTCTATGTGCCCGGTTCCGTGCTGCGCGCGAAGGTGGACGCGGCCGCGTCGATCACCCACGGTCTGCCCGAGGAACTCAACGTCTACTTCAACAACAGTCCGACGTTCCGCCTCGGACCCAACGCCACCTCAGGCCGCGTGCGGACCATCGCCTGGTTCCACACCCCCACACCGCTGCGCAGCGGCTGGGCGTGGGGCCAAAGTTATCTGCAGGATGGGATTGCCGCGTATGAGGCGGAAGTTGGGAAGGGCCGACTCTACGTCTTCGGCCCGGAGATCACCTTCCGCTCCCAGCCGCACGGCACCTTCAAGTTCCTGTTTAACGGAATCCTGCTCAGCGCGACTGAGGGACTGCGCTGAGATGGAGGATGGAGGATGGAGGATGGAGGATGGAGGAGAGATGGCCGTCCATCCTCCATTCCCCATCCTCCATCCTCCATTTACTACTGGTTCGGCGTCCCGCCGCCTCGCCCTGCATTGGGCGCGGCGGGCATCTGGTCGCCTGTGAAGCGCGGCAACATCTGTTCGCGCATCGCGATGTGATACACCGCAGACGCCACCGCAATCGCGGATTTTTTCACGTCGTCTTCCACAATGCGTTCGTAGGTGTCGAGATTGGTGTGCCACGTGTGGCTGCCGTACTCAATCGGGTCCTGTGCGGAGCCAATGCCGGGCAGGCCGGCGGCGTTGAACGACGTGCTGTCGGTGCCGCCACTGGCGCGGCTGGTCGTCGTCGACGCGCCATAGATGCCGAAGTCTTCGAACTCGCGCAGGTACTGAGCCAGAATCCGGCCGGCTTCCGGCGGTCCGAAAATCGTCATGCCGCGCACCCGACCGGTGCCGGAGTCGATGTTGAAGTAGCCGTTGAACTTGTGCCACGCCGGCTTCGGATTCTCTGCCGTACCGAAGTGTTCCGCGACGTAGGCCTGCGAGCCAATCAATCCCTGCTCCTCGGCGCCCCACAGACCCACGCGAATGGTGCGGCGCGGCTGCACGCCAATCGCCTTCAGAATGCGGGCTGCCTCCATCATGATCGCCGACCCGATGCCGTTGTCGGTGGCACCAGTCGCCGAATGCCATGAGTCAAGGTGGCCACCGAGCATCACCACTTCGTCGGCCTTGTCGCTGCCTGGGATTTCGGCGACGGCGTTATAGGACGTCGAGCCGCCGGGGTAGTGGTTGTTCACGATGGTGAACTCAAGGCGGACGGGCGTGCCGTTGGCGATGATGCGCGTGATGCGGCCGTAGTCTTCGTTGCGCAGCACCACTGTGGGCACGGTCTTGGTGTGGTCGTAGGTAGAATTCGCGAACGTCGCGATGATGCCGTGCATGCGGCCCGCATCGTTGATGCGCAGACCGGCCCCGGCCGTCATTAGAAACTCATTGACCCGTGTCGTGACCTCCCCGTTGCTCAGGCGAGGGGGGCCTGCAGGCGCGGCGGCCGGCTGGCCACCCGCGCGGGCGCCACCTCCTCCACCACCTGCGCGTCCGCCCCGGCCAACCGCACCCGGCGCGGCCGGGGTTGGGTTGAACTGATTGCGTACCTGTTCGTCGTCGCGACGTTTGGTCGGCGGATTCTCCTGCAGCGGCACCATCGTGTGGTTGCCCACAAGCACGATGCCGCCACGCACACGCGACTCGATGGACTTGAAGTAGGCGTTCAACTCGTCTTCGGTTGGGCCGAGCCGCTGCATCGCCGAGCCGCGACCGCCGCCGCCCGCCGTCGCCGCGACAGGCGCCTCCACCGTCGGGCCCATCGGCGTCACCAGATGCACCGCGTCGGCCACGATTGTGCCCTTGGTGGACGGCGTCCACGCCAGCACCTCAAACACCAGGTTGTCCTTGACGGGCGACACGATGTGCCCCGAGGCGCGCTCGTTCAGCCATCCGCCATTCGGCACGATGCCGGCACGTGTGCGGAACTCAAACGGTTCCAGCTTGCCGTTGGTCATGCCCCAGGATTCCATCTGCTGCACGGCCCATTTGGCCGCGTTGTCGTAGTTGGGCGAGCCCGCGAGGCGCGGACCATGCACGTCCGTCAGGTAATGCATCGTGCGCATGATCTGCGAGTTGTTCATGCCCTCGGCACGGATGCGCGCGTTAACGTCGCGGTTGATGGTTTCCTGGGCACCCTGCGCGTACGGATACGCGACGACGAATGTGAGCGCAATCAGGGGAAGTAACAGTCGGCGGACCATGGCACACTCCTAAGAGAAAGGTAGCGGCATCATACATGACCCTTCCGCAGTGGACCTACCCACCTGAGCTTGCAGACGCCCTGCTCACGTTTGGGTTGGCACCGACGTTGACTACGCCGCCAACGATGGTGCGCGACGCGTTGAATGATCTGTACCGGTTCGAGATTCGTCGCCTGAAGGGACGATTGCTGGCAGGGCAGGTGGCGAAGGCCGACTACACCCCGCAGGTGATCCTGCTCCGCAAGAAATACTGGCCGCTGTCGCTGCAGCCGGCGCATTGGGAGACGATTACCCGCTCCGCTCCGGCTCCCACCGAAGCCCAGCTGTCAGGATCCGCTGAATGAGCTGCGCATAGGTGAGGTCGGCCATGTCGGCCGCGCGCGCGAAGTCTTCGCCGTTGGCAATCTGGGGATTGGGGTTGGCTTCAATCACCCAGACGCGTCCGGTGCCGTCGAGCCGCATGTCGATGCGGGCATACCCGCTGAGCATCAGTGATCGGTAGACACGTTTGCACATCGCCGGCAACCGCTCCTGCACACCCTCGGGCAGCGGTTCGGCTGCGCCGGTCATGATGCCCGCCTTGTCCTGGTACTTGCTGCTCCACTTGACGCGCGATGTGGCAATCCGGTGCTGCCGGTCGGTCATCTTCTCGAAAAACATCTCCCAGATCGGAAACACCTGCAGGCGTTCGTTGCCGACGATGCAGCAGTAGAGCTCACGACCTTCGATGTACTGCTCAATGATGGCGTCGGTCTTGATCGAGTCGTGGATGAACTGGATTCGTTCCAGCAGTCGGCGTTCGTCCTCGACGACGGACGCCTGGGAGATGCCGATGGAGGCCTCTTCGGTCAGGGACTTCACAATCAGCGGAAAGCCCATGCGCTTGGGCAGCTTGAACTTGCGCCCCCGCTTGGCCACCGCGAATTCCGGCACCGAGATGCGGTGGTACTGCAGCAACTTCTTCGAGAGGGACTTGTCGCGGGCCAGGATCATGCCGCGCGGGTTGCACCCGGTGTAGGGCAGGCGCAGCAGTTCGAGATACGACACCACGTTCTGGTCGTACGTGCCCACTTCGTGAAACGCCTCAAGCAGGTTGAAAACGATGTGCGGCTTGAATTCTTCGGCCGCCTGTTTGATGGGCGTCAGTTCATCCGCGACGCCGAGCACACGTACGTCGTGCTTCAGATCGTCGCGCAACGTGCGCAGCACGTCGTACTCCGTCCGCCATGTCTGCGTGGACGTGTCGATCTCCGACACGTCGTCCGGTGGAACCAGGTAGTGATGGATGAGGAGAAGGACGCGGAGCCGCCTCATGAATAAGGAATCATAAACGGATCGCGCCCTGGAACAAAACGGGAATCGATATTAGGCAGAATCTCGCGCAGATAAAAATCAACGCCGCGTGCCGTCGTCCAGTCGCGCGGATAACCCAGGGACACTTCCATATGCGGAATGCCGCCACGCATGATGTGTGTGCGCATGTGCAGGTGTCCGTTGATGACGGCGCGTGCACGAAAGGTCGTCGGCCAGTGTTCGGTGCGCGTCGTGCCGCACCAGACGGAGAACCGCGGCACGCGTGGTGGCCGCGCAAGATCGTAACGCAGCGGCCAGTGACTGATCAGGATCGTGGACGCGTCCGTCGGTAGTTCGCGCAGACGCGCCTCGGTGGCGTTCACACGCGCATGGCACCAGGCCGTTCGCGACGGCCAGGGCTCGGGCGAGATCATCCACTCATCACCACACACCACGCCGGTTTCTTTCGCCCATGCCACTGGGTCGGTGACGCCGCGGGGATGGAAGGAGTAGTCGTACAGGAGGAACAACGGACAGATATAGGTGCTCTCGTGCTCGGGTGCTCTCGTGCTCGGGTGCACTGGAGCACCGAATGGGACGTAGGGGTCCTCCGGAGTCAGCACCCCGTACGAACGACAGATGGCCACAAGTTCGTCATACCGAGCCTGGCCACGGGTGCGGTCGGGGGCGTCGGGCGGGCACCAGAGATCGTGATTGCCTGGCGTCCAGATCACCCGGGCGAAACGCGTCGTCAGTCGGTCGAGGGCGTATACAAGATGTTCAGGCTTCTCACCGACGTCTCCGGCGACGATCAACCAGTCGTCCGGATGAGCCGGAAGGGCATCGAGCCCGTCGCGGTTGGCCGCGTGGCTGAGATGCAGGTCGCTGATCGCCAGCAGCCGCATCAAGGACCTGGAGCCAGGGCCGTCAGCGCGACCGGTTCGAGCGCGACAGACGGTCGCAGTGTGCCCGGTGGCTGCGGGGTAGCCCACGAGATCAGGTGATGATCGGCGACGGGCGTGATGCCCAACGCCCAGTCGGTGGACGTGCCGGCCAGACTGTCGTGGAACCCGACGGTGGGGAACGGTGACCCGAGCGTGAACGCCACGTCCGCCAGGTGTACGGAGATGCCGAGGCCCCGCGCCTTCAGGTAGGCCTCCTTGAGCGTCCAGTACGTGAGAAATCGGTACTGCCGGGCGTCGGCAGGTTGCGCCTCGATGTCGGCGACTTCCGACGGGGCACAGTAGCGGTGCCACAAGTCCGCGTCGATCGGACGCCGATTCAGGTCTTCCACATCCACCCCAGCCTCACGGCGTTCCGACAGAATGCACGCCACGATCCCGCCGGAGTGGGCGAGGTTGAAGCGGAGCGTGGTGTCGGGGGCCGCGATGTCGGGGCGACCGTGTGGTCCTTCCACAAACTGCCACTGCGCTGCGGTCGTACCGGTGAGTGTGGCCAGCCATCGTCTGATGAGGAGCCGGCCGGCCAGGAATTCGTGGGCACTGGGCACATGTCGGAATTGCGCGAATCGTGCCTGCTCGTTCTCCGGCAGCGCCTGCACCCACCGCGCCGCCACGTCGGAGGTGAGCGGACGCGTATCGGTCCAGCCGATGACCAGATGCTCGTGTGTAGGGGCGGGTAGCAACACGCAGACGGTATGGTACTCCGGACTGCGGACTGCGGACCGCGGACTGCGGACTGTTACCATGTGGTGCATATGACACGCATTTGTTTGTTTCCGGGTCAGGGGTCGCAGTCCAAAGGCATGGGAGCCGAGTTGTTCGAGCGGTATCCCGATTGGACGGCCGAGGCCGATGCGGTGCTCGGGTTCTCGATTCGAGAATTGTGTGTGGAGGATCCGCGCGAGCAGTTGGGCCTGACGCAGTTCACGCAACCGGCGCTGTACGTCGTGAACGCGCTCACCTATCGCGCACGGATTGACGATGGTCAGCCGGTGCCCGACTTTGCGGCGGGGCACAGCCTGGGCGAATACAACGCATTGCTGGCAGCCGGTGTGTTCGATTTTGCCACCGGAGTGCGACTGGTGAGACGTCGCGGCGAGATCATGGGGACCGTCAGCGGTGGCGGCATGGCCGCAGTCATCGGGCTTGAACCGAAGCGGATTCAGGAGGTACTCAACAGCACCGAACCCGGACGGCGTCTTGATGTGGCGAATTTCAATTCGTACGACCAGACGGTGATTGCCGGGCCGAAGGACGATCTGGCTGCCGTCAAGGATCAATTTGAGGCAGCGGGCGTGCGCGCCTACATCCCGCTCAACGTCAGCGCGCCCTTCCACTCACGGTACATGCGGGAGGCACAGTCGATGTTTGCCGCGTTTCTGCAGAATGTGATGTTCGCGGCGCCCGCGATCCCTGTCATCTCAAACGTCAGCGGCAAGCCGTATGAGGGCGACATGGTGCGATCCACCTTGTCTGAACAGATCGGCAACTCGGTTCGCTGGCTTGAGTCGATCGTCTATCTGCTCGAACAGCCAGAGCCCGAGTTCGAAGAGGTTGGCCCAGGGGCGGTGCTCACGAAAATCGTGGCGCAGATCAAGAAACGCCGGCGGTAGTAGAGCCTTTCACCATGAAGCGCATGGAGTTCCATGGAGAAATGCCTGTCAGTGACTTTGTGAGGGTTGGGGGCCAGGCGAAGCCTGGCCGTGCGGGTGGAGGGCGGTCGTGAACGAATACGCCGCATGAATGTGACCGGCGCATTCGTTCACGACCGCCCTCCACCCGCATCTGCCGCCTTTGGCGGCACCCAACCCGTGTCACAGACAGCGCCGACTCAATCAAGACTTGGCTCTCTCCATGGCCCTCCATGGCCTACATGGTGAAGAATCAGGTCTAACGTCCGATGAGGCGGACGGCGCCGTTGGTGGTTCTGACGCGGATCTCCGGACCGCCGGCACCGAGTCGTCCGTCAAGCCGGCGTCGCGACGATTCGATGATCTCCAGGTCAAGGTTTTCGTGCGAGATGGCCCCATTGGTGACCTGCGTCGTCACTGTCGCATTGGCATCACGCGGCAGCGTCACGGTGACCGTGCCGTTGGTGGTTTCGGCACGCACCCCCCCGTCGGTAATGGCCATCATGGTCAGCGCCACCACACCGTTGGTGGTGGACGCGTTGGCACTGCCCGCGAGGTCGACGCCAGTGACGCGACCGTTGGTGGTGGAGGCTTCGAACGCACCACCGATTCCTGTGGCCAGGATGTCGCCGTTGGTGGCCTTGAGGGTGACCGCCACGCCGCGAGGCACACGTACGGTGTAGTTGACGCGGCGCGACATGCCCATGGTCAGCCCCCGAGTCGCCGTGTCGATTGATACCCGGTCGGCTGAGACGTCTTCGTTCATCTCGAAGGTGGCCAACTGTTCGTTCGCGGCTTCCTCCGTGCCGGCCCTGACGATCCGTTCGGCCGTGACCTCGATGGTGGCGGTGTCGGTGGCTTCCACCGTGGTGCGACCGTTGGTGTTCGCGATCACCAAGGTGCCGGTGGCGCTGATGGGATAACTCCTCGTCCACTCGTCCTTCGCTTCCACATCGGTGGAGAGCTGCAAGTTGCAGCCGGATGCGGCGATGGCGCTCAGTACGAGCAGGGCGGCAGTCGTTGTCCGGAATCGGTGCATGGGTATCCTCGGGGAATAAGACGGGAAGGAGTCTGCAAGGTTCACTGTCGTGCTCTATTTCTGAGGACTGGTGCCGGCTTCGGCCGTGAGGCCGTTCCGGACGTCCCAGAGTGCCTGAAAGTACCGGACGTCGAGGCGGCGACCGAGCACTTCGACCGGCGTGCCCTGTGTGCCGATCACCCCGCCGCCAATCACACGTTCAACGAGTTTGAGGTGTAGTGTGCGCCACAGCACCAGGCGTTGGTCCCAGTCCATCAGCCGTTCCGCCAGCTCGAACACGTCCGGATGGGCGTCGTGATGTCGGTAGAGGGCGTGGAGGGCGATCTGTCGGCGCACGAGCAGCGCGTCGAAGGCGTCGCCGAGGCGGGGGGAGAGGTCGTGAATGCGTCGAAACCCCGGCGAGTCAAACCCGCTGCCATGGCCCAGTTGGGAACGGACGCCGTGATAGTCCCACGGTGTCAGGTGTTCAAGCATCAGGGTGGCGGCAGTGACCTGATCGAGGGCGGCGACCGTGCGCCGCATCAGACGCACAGCCGGCGCCACACGCTCAGCAGCCAGGTGTTCGATGACAGTCTCGATCTCGACACAGGCCAGCTTCATCCACAGCTCAGACGCCTGGTGAATGGTCTGAAACAGCAGCTCGTCCCGGTGCGCCATGTCTTCCGGGCGCTTCTGCAGGGCCAGCAATTCGTCGGTGCGCAGGTACCGCTCGTAGTCGGTCGCGCCGGGGCCCGGCAGGACGGGGTTGTTGAGTCCGCTCATCCCACGACTATAGGGCAGTCCGCGGTCCGCGGTCCGCAGTCCGCGGTCCCAGGGCTTGCCGCGCCGTAGCCGTGGCGAAGGCGGGAGCTTCAGCGAAGGCGGGTGGACAGATGCTCGAGCATGCGGGCGCGGTGGGCGGCGGCCTGATCTGAGATCGGTGCCGCATCGGGTGTGGTGCCGAGGAGCCCGGCGCGACGGGCTTGGCTGACGGCCGTGTCCCGAGCTTCGGTGAGGCGAAGATCGCGGGCAAAACGATAGGTGGCGAAGTCCACGAGGTTGGTCCGAGTCTCCATGACCCCAGTGTTATCGGCAGGTGTGACAGGGGAGGACACGGGTACACTGAGATGTTTCCCCCTGATTGGAAGTGGTGCGATGGAGTGGATGTGGTTTCTCGTCGGTCTGCTGGCAGGTGGCGGCGGGGTGTGGGCGGTGCTGGCACACCGGCTGGGCACATGTTCACGCGAACGTGCGCAGGCACAGCGGGATGCGGCGCTGCAACGGGCGGCCAGCATGGTGCTGGAGGCCTCCGAAGCCCGGCTCAGGCACCTGATCGACGTGGTGCCTGCGGCCTTTTTCCTGACTAACCTGCACGGCGAGTGTCTGCTGGTGAATCAACACTGGCGGGTCCTGACCGGGTTGCCCGATGAGGTGTCCATCGGCCACGGTTGGATCGCCGCGATTCATCCGGAGGATTTGCCACGAGTGACTAGCGGCATGGGCGACCCGTCACGGGCGGGGCAGCCGTTTGAGGACACGTATCGGGTGCAGCGCCCGGACGGTGCGGTGTCCTGGGTCCGGACGCATGCGGTCCCCCTTGCGGATGCCGACGGGACCCTGAACGGGTATGCGGGTTTCTCAGTTGACATCACGGCCTTGATCGAGGCGCACGAGGCCATCAAGACGTTGCGCGGCTTGATCCCCATCTGCGCCAGCTGCAAGAAGATTCGCGACGATGGCGGGTACTGGAATCAGCTGGAACAGTACCTCTCGACGCATACCGATGCGCAGTTCAGTCACGGCCTGTGCCCCTCGTGCCTGGAGTCGGCCTTCTCCGACGAGGAGTCGTAGCCGGCTGCTGTGACTAATGTGGCTAAAATGAACGCGCATGCACGAAAGTCCCAGCGTTCGCCAGCCGTTTGAACAGTCCGTCGCTCTCGTTGGTCGCCTGCAACACGAAGTGTCGCGCGTCATCATCGGTCAGCACCAGGTGCTGCGCGAGGTGCTGATCTGTCTGCTCGCCGGTGGGCATGTGCTGCTGCGCGGCGTGCCGGGTCTCGCCAAGACGTTGCTCATCAAGACGCTGGCCGAAGCGGTGGACCTCAAGTTCAGCCGCATCCAGTTCACGCCGGATCTGATGCCGTCGGATATTCTCGGCACCGACGTGATCGAGGAGGACGTGAGCACCGGCAAGCGCGAGATTCGATTCATTCCCGGGCCGATCTTCGCGAACATCATCCTCGCTGACGAAATCAACCGCACGCCACCGAAAACGCAGGCCGCGCTGCTCGAAGCGATGCAGGAGTTTCAGGTGACAGTGGGCGGCACGCGGTATCCGCTCGCGCGGCCGCTGTTTGTGCTCGCGACGCAGAATCCGATCGAACAGGAAGGCACCCATCCGCTGCCCGAAGCCCAGCTCGATCGCTTCATGTTTAACGTGGTGATCGACTATCCGGGCGTGGACGAAGAACGTCGCATCCTGGCCGAAACCACGTCCGGGGCCGCTGCGGTGATCAAGCAGGTGGCCACGGGTGCTGAACTTGAGTCCGCTCGTGCGCTGGTGCGCGACCTTCCGGCTGCCGACAACGTCGTCTCCTACGCACTGCGCCTCGTGCGCGCCACACGTCCCGCCGACGAGACCGCGCCGACGGTCATTCGCGAATGGGTGAAATGGGGTGCGGGGCCACGCGCGGGGCAGGCCCTGTTGCTGGGCGCCAAGGCGTCTGCGTTGATGGACGGTCGCAGCGTGCCGTCACTTGAAGACATTCGCGCCGTGGCCGCTCCCGTGCTCCGTCATCGCCTGCTCCTGAACTTCCAGGCGGAAGCCGACGGGATCGATCCTGACCGGGTCATCAACCAGTTGCTGGAGACTGTCGGTCCGTGACAAAGGCCGGCGCAGCCGGGCACCCAACCGGTCTGCTCGATCCGGCGGTCGTCGGTGCCATCGACGATCTCGAACTGGCTGCGCGCCTCATTGTGGAAGGCGCGCGCAGCGGTCAGCACCGCAGCCCGTTCCACGGCTTCAGCAATGAATTCAGCCAGTACCGCGCGTATCGGCCTGGTGATGACCTTAAGTACCTGGATTGGAAGGTGCTGGCGCGTACCGATCGGCTGTACACGCGTCAGTTCCGTGAGACCACCAACATGTCCGTGGTGCTGGTGGTGGATACCTCCGGCTCGATGCACTATCCGCCTCCAACTGCGGCCGGGGCTGTATCCAAATTCCGCTACGCGATCATCATGGCGGCCGCGCTCGCGCACCTGATCATCAAGGGCGGCGACGCGGTCGGGTTGATGACGATGCAGGGGGAGAAGCTGGTGTATGTGCCGGCGCGCGGCGGGCGAGGGCATCTGCGGGTGCTGCTTGCACAACTCGCGCAGCTCACACCTTCCACACATTGGGATCCGGCGCGTGTCCTCACACGCGCGGCGGACTTGCTGCGGCGTCGCGGCGTGGTACTCGCCCTGTCCGACTTCTACGACGACGAGGAGACAACGCGTGTGGAGTTACGTCGTGTCGCACGGCGCGGACATGACGTGGCGGTGCTGCAGGTGGTGTCTCGCGACGAAGTGGACCTCCCGTTTTCGTCGGACGTGGAGTTCGAGGATCTGGAATCGGGCGCACGTGTCGTGGTGGATGCGCGTGCGGCGCGTGGGAGTTATCGCGATCAGATGGCGGCGTTTCTGGAAGCGTGGCGCACCGGCGCCCGGCGTGACGGACTCGACTATTCGCTGATGACGACCGATGAACCGCCGTCGGACGCGCTGCGCGCCTATCTGCTGAAACGAGGGCAGCCGACGTGACGTGGCTGGCTCCGCTCGCGTTCGCCGGCCTGGCGGCGGTCGCGCTGCCGCTGCTGGTGCACTGGCTCGCGCGCCACGAAGCGGACCGTCGGGTGTTCCCGACGGTCCGCTTCCTGCCGGCGACCCCGCCCACATCGGTCAGGCGTCACCGCCTGACCGATGTGGCCCTGCTCGCGCTGCGATGCGCCATCATCGCCGCCGCGGCGGCGGCGCTGGCGCACCCCGCGCTGCGCACCCCGCC
>JBBQDM010000021.1:0-60249 GCA_038319675.1 Vicinamibacterales bacterium | reverse complement strand
GGGGGTTTTTTCGTTCTCTCCCCCTCCTCTTTTCTTCTCCCCCGCCCCCCCCCCCCCCCCCCCACCCCCCCCCCCCCCCCACGGCCAGGCTTTCGCCTGGCCCCCAACCCTCGCGTGTCAGTGACAGGCATCTATCCATGGATCCCCATGGTCCCCATGGTGAAATTCTTCTGAAGCTACACCACCTTGAAGTTGCGCATCATGCCCATGTCCTCGTGTTCGAGGATGTGGCAGTGGTAGAGATACAAGCCCGGATGGTCAGTGAAGGGCACCTGCAGACGCACCGTCTCGTTCGGCAGCACAAGCACGGTGTCGGTCCAGCCCGTGTCAACGAGCCCCTCACGGAGCGTATTCCCCGGCGCGCCACCACTGCGGCTGAGCACGCGGAACTGTTTACCATGGATATGGATGGGATGCGCCATTTGCATGCCCATCGGACCACCGGCATTCTGGAACTCCCAGATCTGTGTGGACCCTGCCCGGACGGTCTCATCGGCGGCCACCTCGGTCATCTCGCCGAAGGCCCGACCGGCCATGAACCACTCCATCATGCGGAACGTGAGCGGAATCTGTCGCGTTGGCACATTGGACACGGGGCGCCAGGCCGCGCCGAACGTGGAGAGTCGTGTCGGCAGATCCGCGAGCCCCTTTTCGCGACGGGCAACCACGATGGTCAGCAGCGACACCTGAGCGCCGAGGGGGAGATTCGCACCAGCCATGGCCGCACCGCGTCCGCCGCCCATGCCGCCCATGCCTCCCATGCGACCGCCCATCATGCCGGACATGTCGAGCCCGCCGTCGGTCAGCGCGAAGGGCGCGCTCTGCAGTTCGAGGCGTGTATTCACCGGCCGCTGGCTCAGATCGAGCCACACGTCGACGCGTTGGGCGGGTGCCAGCGTGACAAACCGCTGCGTCTGCGGCCGTTCGAGCAACCCCCCGTCGTTGCCAAGCACGGTGATCGGCGTGCCATCACTCCACGCCAGTTTGTAGATGCGGGCGTTGGATCCGTTGAGCACACGAATGCGGTACGCACGCGTCGCCAGGGACCATGTCGGTGCGGGCTGGCCATTCACCAACACCCGGTTGCCCAGAAACCCGGTCTCCATATCCATCATGGTGGTGGAGTACACGAGTTGGTTGGCGGCGTCGAAGCGACGATCCTGAATGACGGCGGTCAGTTCCGTCGTGCCCGACGGCAGCGTGAGTGCGGCCTCTTCTTCGTCCGACACGATGAGCAGGCCGGCGAGACCGCTGTAGACCTGTGGACCGGTCTGCATGTGCGGGTGCGGGTGATACCAGTAGGTGCCCGCGCGATTGGCCACCTCAAAGTCGTAGACGTAGTCCTTGCCGCCATCAACAGCAAAGCGGGGATGGCCGTCTGCCGCCTCGGGCACGTCAAGCCCGTGCCAATGCACGATCGAGGGATCAGGCAGGCGATTCCGGAAGTGAATGCGCACTTTTTGTCCGCGCTGCAGGCGGATGGTTGGTCCCAGATACGAATTGGGGAGTACCTCAAGCGCCGATGAGGGGCCTTTAATGATGCGGCCGGTAAATCGCCACACGTCCGTGGGACGCCCGGGCAGGATCTGCGACTGCCCGGTGGCTGCGGTCAGTTCCAGCTCAATGTCCGGGGTGAACTGCGTCCACCCCTCAAGGCGCACGAAGGAACCAGCGGCCGCCAGAGCGGCCAGTGAGAGCACGTCACGACGCGAGTACACCATGGGGAACTGTCTTTCTTTCTTAGGAGGGACCGTCAAAACACATCGCGCACACGCGTGGGAAGGCGCGGAATCCGAGCAGCTCCACGTCTGGACTCAGGTACCCGGGTTTCACGGGTTCGGGCCGGAGCAGGTCGGTGCTCAGGTATTTCTTGTTGCTGTCGGCAAAGACCGTGGTGACCACCCGGTCGGCTCCGATGGTGTTCTGCACGAGCAGCGCGCCGAGAAAGTTGGCCCCCGACGAGATGCCTTCCGCCAGCCCGATATGCGCCAACTGCTGCGCCATGAGAATCGCGTCTCCATCGTGTATCGCGATGATGTCGGCGAGTTGCTCGAGCTTCACGATCTCAGGAATGAATTCGTCGGAAATGCCCTGAATGCGATGAGAGCCGACTTTATGGCCGGTCGACATCGTGGGGGATTCCGCTGGTTCAAGCGGATGAATCAGCACCTCCGGTGATTGTGTGCGCAGATGGGCGCCGACGCCCATGACGGTTCCGCCCGTGCCCACCCCTGCGACAAAGGCGTCAGCCTTGAGGCCGGCCTTGGCCAACTGCAACGCAATCTCGGGCCCCGTCGTGCGTCGGTGCGCTTCTACGTTGGCGGCATTCGCAAACTGACGAGGCAAAAAGACATTCGGCTGCGTGCGTGCCAATGTCTCTGACAACTCGATGCTGCCCAGAAAACCACCCTGTTGTTTGCTGACCAGCACGATGTCCGCGCCAAAACTGGCGATGAGGGAGATGCGCTCGCTGCTCATCCAGTCGGGCATGAAAATGGTGACGGGATGTCCCAGCGCGCGCCCGAGTGCCGCAAACGAAATCCCGGTGTTCCCACTGGTCGCCTCGGCAATCCGATCACCTGGCTTGATGGCGCCGGATTGATAGGCGCGTTCCAGGATGAACAATGCCATCCGGTCCTTGATGCTGCCGGTCAGATTCAGTGACTCCTGCTTTGCGTACAGCACCCGGGGGTGCCCGCGATACAGGAAGTCGATGGCGAGCATCGGCGTATTGCCGACCAGTCTGTGCAGGGAATCAAATCGTACGGCAAGCACCGCATCGGTCGTCACGGCGTGGGGCATGGGCCCTCCGCTCAGTATTGTAGTCCGGCTCGGCTACACCGTGCCGTAGAGACGATCGCCGAAGTCGCCGAGCCCAGGCAGAATGTATTTCCGAGCGTTGAGCTCACGGTCGAGCGCCGGCGTGTACACGTCCACGTCCGGGTGCGCGGCTTCCAGTGCGGCGACGCCTTCCGGTGCCGCGACCACGCACAGCAGGCGAATGCGCGTCGCGCCGGCCGCCTTCAGCACGTCGATGGCCATGATGGCGCTGCCCCCCGTGGCCAGCATCGGGTCTACCAGCAGCACGAGACTTTCAGCGAGTGAGGGCGGCAGGTGGCTGGAATATTTCGTGGCGACGGCGGTCGTCTCGTCGCGCTTGAGGCCGACATGTCCGACCCGGGCATGGGGGACCAGTGCCAGCACGGAATCCACCAGGCTCAAGCCGGCCCGGAGCACGGCGACAATGACGATGTCGGTGGCGAGTTGATGACCAGTGGTCGATTCCATGGGGGTATCAACAGCGACGGGGCGGGTGGCAAGGTCGCGCGTGGCGTCGGCGGCGACCAGGACGCCCACCCGGTGGGCGAGCGTGCGAAACAGGGTGGCCGGTGTGGAGATGTCGCGAAGAGCCGCCAGCGCGTCCTGGGCCACCGGATGGGAAACAAGGTGCAGTGCCACGGCAGGAACTATATACCTGCAGACCTGCGGGGTAGAATCTCGGGATGATTCGTGGAGCAGGATTGGCCTTTGGTCTGGCCCTTGTGGTGGCGGTGCTGGTGTGGCAGACCGCCGCACCGGGGTCGCCGGTGTCGTTGGTGATCACCGGCGGGACCGTGGTGACGATGGACGGGCAGGGCACAGTCATCGAGGATGGGGCGGTGGCCATCAACGAGACCGAGATTGTCGCTGTGGGTACCGCCGCTGACATCGCCGCGCAGTATGCCGGTGCTGAACGGATCGATGCCACCGGACACATCATCATGCCGGGGTTGATTAACACGCATGGGCATGCGCCCATGGTGCTCTACCGCGGCCTGGCAGACGACATGGCCCTCATGGACTGGCTGAACCAGTACATCTTTCCCGCAGAGGCGGCCACGGTCTCGCCCGAGTTCGTTCGCATCGGCACCCGCCTGGCCGCGCTTGAAATGATCGAGTCGGGGACCACGACATACGCGGACATGTATTACTTCGAGGAGGAGATCGCCCGCGAGACGGCGGCGGCCGGCCTGCGCGGCGTGTTGGGGCAGACGATCATCCGCTTTCCGGTGGCCGATGCGGCGACGCCTGAAATTGGCCTGGCGAGAGCGGAGGCGTTCATCAAGGAGTTTGTGAACCATCCCCTGATTACGCCCGCGGTCGCCCCACACGCGCCCTATACGCTCGAGCCGCAGACGCTGCAGGCCGCGCGCGAACTGGCGAATCGGTACGACGTGCCGCTTCTGATTCATTTGGCCGAAACGGCCGACGAAATCAGGACGATCGCCGACCAGCACCAGACATCACCGACGCTGTTCCTCGATGGACTGGGCGTGTGGAATGGCCGGTCGCTGGCCGCACATGCGGTGTGGGTGGATCCGGCCGACATCGCGACGCTCGTGGCCCGGGGCGTCGGGTTGGCGCACAATCCCGAGAGCAACATGAAACTGGCCAGTGGCACCGCGCCGGTGCCGGCGTGGCTCGCGGCGGGGGCCCACGCAGGGCTCGGCACAGACGGGGCCGCCAGCAACAACGACCTGGACATGTTCGAGGCGATGCGAGTAGCGGCGCTGCTCCAGAAACATATGCTGCGTGATCCTGAGGCGATGCCGGCCAGACAGGTCGTCGAGATGGCGACGCGCCGTGGCGCTGATGCCCTGGGCATGGGAGACCGGATCGGGTCACTTGAGGTCGGCAAGCTGGCAGACGTGATTACCGTGTCTGTCGACTCGGCGCGGCAGACGCCGCTGTTTGATCCGCTGTCACATCTCGTGTACGTCACGCGCGGCACGGATGTGCGCAACACCGTGGTGCATGGGCGCGTGCTCATGCGGAACGGCCGGGTGCTGAGTCTGTCCCGGGCATCGGTGCTGAGTGACGCACGCGTCATGGCCGATCGCGTGCGGGATGCCGTCAGGAGGACCCAGTGAGCCGTGTTGCCGAGTTCATCAGTCAGGAGAAGCTGGCGGAACGGATTGCCGCCCTCGGTGCCGACATCCGTCGCGACGCCGGTCCCGACACACCCGTGCACCTCGTGTGTGTGCTGAAGGGCGCCTTCATGTTCATGGCCGATCTCATGCGGGCCATCGACGGTGCCACCACGTGCGACTTCATCGTGGCCCGCAGTTACGCGGGCACCACGACGACAGGACAGGTGCAGATGCTCAAGGACCTCGACCATGCCATCGATGGGCGTTATGTGCTCGTCGTTGAAGACATCGTGGATACCGGGCTGACACTGTCGCACCTGCAGGCGGTGTTTCGCACACGAAAACCGGCCGCACTGAAGACGGCGTGTCTCTTGAGCAAACCTTCGCGCCGCACAGTGGATGTACCGGTCGACTACGTGGGATTCACCATCGACGACAAGTTTGTCGTTGGCTACGGGTTGGATTTTGATGAGGCGTATCGGAATCTGCCGTTTATCGGGGTGGTCGAGGGAGTGGAGTAGTGGCGACACGCCGATTCGCTCTAATCAGTGAAACCGAGGCTCGACATATCGAGCCGGGAACGACCGTTGAACTCGAGGCCGGTGGCCATGTGACGCCGCTCGCGGCTGATACGCTGCGTGAGCGGCGGGTGACGGTGGTGCCGGCCGGGACTGTGGATCCGGCACTGCCGGCAGACCTGGGCCCCGTGAGTCCGGTCCGACGAGTCGTGATCGGGTCTGACCATACGGGCCTCGCGCTGAAGGCCGCGATCGTCGCGCACCTGCGTGGGCTGGCGCTGACAGTTGAGGACGTAGGGACACACACGACCGATGCGGTGGACTACCCGGACATCGCCGCGGCCGTTGCAAGAGCAGTGGTGCGTGGTGAGGCCGACGCGGGCATCGTGATTGACGGCGCTGGCTTGGGTTCAACCATCGCCGCCAACAAGGTGCGTGGCGCACGCGCCGCGATGTGCCTGAACGTCACGCTGGCGCGGTACGCACGGGAGCACAATGGAGCGAACGTGCTCGCGCTGGGTTCGACCCTGGTGGATATACCCACCGGACTGGCGATTGTGGACACCTGGATCACCACACCCATGCGGGAAGCACGGTATCTGCGCCGGCTGCTGAAAGTACGCCGACTCGAAGAGAGGTTCTGACGTGGACATGCATTCGGTTGACCTGTCGCGGCTGATTGCCATCATCACCGAAGAGGTGCTGGCGGCCTCGCGTCGTCCCGCCACACAGTGTGGATGCCATGCGGTCAACGAGGATTGTTGTCCCACGCGGCTGCAGGGTGTGCTGGATGCCGGTGCCGCGCGTATTGGTCTGCATGCCACGGGCGGCGCGCCGGATGGGGTGTCGGGTCTAATTGATCACACGCTACTGAAACCTGATGCGACGCGTCAGGAACTCGAGAAGTTGTGCCGCGAAGCTGCCGAGTTCAAGTTCGCGACCGTCTGCGTCAACCCGACATGGGTGGCCTATTGCGTTTCCCAGTTGCGCCATACCAGCGTTGGCGTGTGCACGGTGGTGGGGTTTCCATTGGGCGCCACTACGCCCGACGTGAAGAACTATGAGACGCGTCGCGTGCTGTTTGATGGCGCACGCGAAGTGGACATGGTGATCAATGTGGGCGCATTGAAGTCCGGCGACGTGCGCCTTGTCGAAAAAGACATCGAAGCAGTCACGCACCCCTGCCGCGAAGCGGGCGTCATCAGCAAGGTGATCATCGAAGCGGCGTACCTGACTGACGATGAGAAGGTGACCGCGTGCACACTCGCGAAGGCCGCGGGGGCAGACTTTGTGAAGACGTCCACCGGTTTCGGACCAGGTGGGGCCACCGTGGCTGACGTCGCACTGATGCGCCGCGTCGTGGGCGTCGAGATGGGCGTCAAGGCGGCCGGCGGCGTCCGTGATCTCGACGGCCTCAAGGCCATGGTCGAAGCCGGCGCCACCCGTGTCGGGGCCAGTGCCGGTGTGAAGATCGTGCAGCAGGCGCGCGGCGCTGACGTCGCGCCCGCACTCGCACCTGCCACGCCGCCCAAGTCTGCGTATTAGTCAGCTTGGTTTTTCCTGGGCCGCGCACTGTCTGGTGCCTGGCGGCGGCAGGACCCGCTACGGCCGGGCACCGGACAGTGTTCGGCCGGTCAGTCCGCCGACTCTGCCTGCTGCGGCAGGCGATGTACATGAACATCGCGCTGCGGAAACGGAATCTCGATGCCCGCCGCGTCGAAGGCCTTCTTGATGCGTCGTCGATATTCCCGCGTAATCGTCCACTGCTTGAGCGGAAGTGTCTTCATGCGAATGCGAATGGTGACCGACGAGTCGCCGAAGGCCTCGACTCCGACAATCTCGATCGGTTCGAGCATGAGGGAGCCAAACTCCGCCGTCGCCTGCAGGTCGTTGGCCGTCGCCTGCAGGACCGCCACCACATCGTCAGTGTCGTGTTTGTACGCGACGCCGATGTCGAGCAGGGCATACGAATAGTCCTTGGACAGATTCGACAGCGTGGTGACACTGCCGCACGGAAAGATGTGGACGATGCCGCCCTGGTCGCGCAAGACGATGGTCCGGAGGTTGATCGCCTCGACCAGCCCGCCAGTGCCGTTGATCTGAGCCACATCACCGACGCGCACCTGGTTTTCAAGGATGAAGAAGAAGCCGCTGATGATGTCTTTCACCAGCGTCTGCGCGCCGAAGCCGACGGCGAGTCCAAGGATGCCCGCACCGGTCAGGATCGGCATGATGTTGACGCCCAGTTCCTGCAGGACGGTGAGGACCGTGATCGCGACAATCGCCACGCTGACCAGATTCTGGAGCATGTCGATCAGGGTGCGTGTGCGTTTGCTGTTCTCCCGCCCGGCATGGTCGTCGTCGTGCACCACGGCCTCAAAACGGCGCAGACCTGCGCGCAGCGCCCGGAGCAGGAGCCACGCGAGGCCAAGAATCAGCAGCACACGCAGGCCACTTGTCAGCAGCCAGGCGAGGGCGGCACGCAGCGCGAGATCCCACTCGGCTCCCTGATTGATGATGTTGCGCAGGGTATCCATATAACAAGGATACAAAAAGGAAGGGGCTGGTGTTGAACACCAGCCCCTCGTGTCGAACTGCGGACCGCGGACCGCGGACTGCGTTATCGAATCAGGTCGCCGTTGGTCGTCAGGCCGTGACGTTCGAGGCGCCGATACAGCGCCGAGCGGGAGAGGCCGAGTGCGCGGGCCGCGCGACTGACGTTGCCGCGGGCCTTCAGCATGGCCGAGCGGACGAGTTGCCCTTCCACCTCACGAAGGCGCATCGCTTCGAAGACGGGAACCGACTCGGCTCCGGACGCGACGGGGGCCGTAATCAACGAAATCCCGGCAGGTGCGAGCAACTGGCGGGCACGTTCGAAGACATCGTACTGGTCGGGCGAGACCAGTACGTGCAGGTCGGCGGATGCCGGCTGCGAGGGGGCGGTCGCCTGTGGCGCGTGCATGACTGTGTGCATCGAAAATCCTCAGTGTCCCAGGTGAAAGCCACTCTCTTCGAGGTCCTTCTGACCTGTCCGAGCGGCATCTTCTTCCACGACCCGGCCGTCGAAGAGGTGAATGGAGCGCTGCGCGCCACGCGCGTAGCGGGGATCGTGCGTGACCATGCAGATGGTCGCGCCTTCCTGATGCAGTTCATGCAGCAGGGTCATGACCGCCTCGCCGTTCTTCGAGTCGAGGTTGCCCGTGGGTTCGTCTGCTAGCAGGATGGAGGGCGTGCCGCCCACCGCGCGGGCAACAGCGACACGCTGTTGCTGACCGCCAGAGAGTTGGCTGGGCAGGTGTTTGGCGCGGTGCGACATGCCGACCTTTTCCAGGGCCGCCATCACACGTTCCTTGCGTTCCGCTGCCTTCATGCCGCGGTAGGTGAGTGGCAGTTCCACATTTTCGTAGACCGTCAGGTCGCCGATCAGGTTGAAGCTCTGGAAGATGAATCCGATCTCGCGGTTGCGCACGCGTGCGCGTTCAGAGAGCGGCAGGTCGGCCACGGACCGCCCGTTCAGGACGTAGGTGCCTTCACTGGGGGTGTCGAGCAGACCGAGAATCGAGAGCAGCGTGGACTTGCCGCAGCCCGACGGCCCGGCAATCGAAATGTATTCGCCGCGCTGAATCTCCAGATGAATGCCGGCCAGCGCGTGTGTTTCGACCTCATCGGTATAAAACACCTTGGTTACGCCATCAAGCTGAATGAGCGCCTGTCCTGAAGTACTCATGTCCGTCCCTTTTTCAAGCCGCTCTCGCGGCGTTTACGAATGATTGCAGCCCCCCGCCGCAATCGGTGTTGCCGTGTTCTCTACCGACGTCCGATCCGCACGCGGTCGAACGCTTCAAAGGCTGACATGTCCGAGAGGACCACTTCGTCGCCCTCGTTCAACCCGCCCCGCACTTCCATCTCACTGACCGATGCCTTGCCCAACTGCACCTGTACTCGCGTGGCCATGTTGTCGACACCGACTTTATAGAGCATCACAGTGCCGTTTTCCTGCCCGAATGACGGGCGCTGCATCTTCAAGACGTTTTCCAGCCGTTCGAGTTCAATCACACCGTCAACGCTGAGGTCCGGCCGTGCACCCTGCGGCAGGTCACCTTCGAGCGTCACGTCAATACCGACGGTGCCCCCCTGGGCGGCCGGGTCGATTCGTGACACAAAGCCGCGCACCGTGCCGTTGCGGGTATCGATGACGGCGATCTGGCCCACACGCACATCGCGTGTCTGTGTTTCCGACACCCGGATCTCGGCCTTCAGTTGTGCGGGATTTGCCACGCGCGCAATGTTGGTGCCTGCGCCGACCTGCTGCCCCTCTTCCACCGGCAGCACCTGCAGCACGCCGTGCATGCCGGCCCGCACCTTCAGATCCGCCACGTTCCGAAGTTCCAACTCATAGGCCGCCTTCAGCTGGGCGACTGTCGCTTCCTGCGGCGCCAACTGGGACGCTTCGCCCTCCTTGTTGGCTTCGAGACGTTTCCGCTCAAGGGCCAGCGTGTTCGCGGCGCTCTTGACGCTCGATTCCAACTGCCGCAGCGTCAGCTCAGGCACGATGCCCTGCTTGTTGAGTTCGAGATTGGCCTCGTAGAGCAGCTGCGCCTGTTCGCGCGCCGACTCGGCATTGGCCACCGACGTCTCGAGCTGAAGCCGCTGCGTCACGAGGTTGCTACGATTGGTCAGCAGTTGCGCTTCGGCCGAACGTAGCTGCAACTGGGCGGAGCGCACGCGATTCTGCAGATCGGGATTGCTCAACTCCAGAATGATCGTGTCGGGCGTCACCAGTGCGCCGGGGCGGAGCAGCCGTCGCTCAACCCGCCCGGATGTGGTGGCCGTAATCCAGCGAATGTCCTCGGGCACCAACGTGCCAGAGCCGCGCACCTCGCGCACCATGTCGCCGCGAGTCACGCGCCCGGTCCAGGCCTGGTTTTCGTCCACGGTCGGCGCCGCAGGCTCCAGATTCATCACCCAGACCGAGATAGCCACGAGCACCACCACGCCGAGGACGGCCATGATGGCCTGGCGTCTCTTCTTTGCCTTCAGGATTGCGGGATCACGTTTGACGTCCATGGTCATGGCAGTCCCCTATGCAAGATCAGGGACCATTTCAGAGCCAAGAGTACAAGTGCTGTAATAACAACCATTTAGCGTGAATATACGTCGATATGCGTTCGCCGGCGCGGTGCGGTTCCGGGAATCCGAAATCCCGCTTCGGGGATTGGACGGGGATTTCCGCTGAGTGGTTGACCGTGCCACCATGTTTTGTGCCTGACTTGCGCGATCTCGGCTGGAATACCCACTTTGCGACGGCGTTTGCCTCCTGGGCGGCACCCGGCATCGTGCCGGGACGCGTCGCGCTTGAGCACAATCATGTGCTGCGCGTGATGACCGAGTCGGGCGAGCAACTCGCCGAAGTCTCCGGCCGCGTGAAACACGAGGCCTCCGGACGCAACGAGTTGCCGGCCGTGGGCGACTGGGTGGTGCTGCGCCTCGATGACGGCGGCCGATGCCAGATCCGCGCGGTGCTGACGCGCACCGGACGGTTTGCCCGGAAGGCGGCTGGCGATACAACCGAAGAACAAGTGGTCGCCGCGAATATCGACACCGTATTTCTGGTCTCCGGTCTCGATGGTGACTTCAACCCGCGACGCATCGAGCGGTACCTGCTCCTCGCGCGCGAGAGCGGCGCGACACCGGTCGTGATCCTGAACAAGGCGGATGTGGCTGATGACGTGGAGGACGCGGTGGCCTTGGTTCAGACGCTGGCGCCGACTGTCGCCGTTCTGGCGATCAGTGCCGCGGACGGCCGCGGGTTCGACCAGCTTGCACCATGGCTGCAGCCGGGCAAGACGGTGGCCTTGCTTGGGTCGTCAGGCGCAGGGAAGTCGTCGATCGTGAATCGGCTGATGGGCGCACCGGTCCTGCCCACCCGCTCGGTGCGCGAGTCCGATAGTCGGGGCCGCCACGCCAGCGTCCATCGTCAGATGCTGGTGTTGCCGGGTGGAGCCCTGGTGATTGACACCCCCGGCATGCGCGAACTGCAGTCGTGGGGCACCGACCCTGACGCGGGTGATGGGTTTGCCGATATTGACGCGCTGGCCCCCGGATGCCGTTTCCGTGACTGCCACCACCGGCGTGAGCCCGGGTGCGCTGTGAAGGCCGCAGTGGAGTCTGGCGACTTCGATCCCGCACGCTACGAGAACTTCGTGAAGATCGATGATGAGCGGATTGAACTGACCAAGCGCCAGGAAGAGCGGGCTCTGCTCGAGCAGAAACGCCAGAGCAAGGTGCAGAGCAAGGCCATCAAGGCCATGCAGAAGACCCGCGGGCGTTAGCCGGCATTCCACCACCACTCACCGATCCCCGTGTGCGTGGTCGGCCGCCTGCCGTATAGTCTCCCACCATGTCCGATATCCCTCTTGAGGTTACCGACGCGCGTAAACGCTTCGGCGACACCCATGCCCTGGCCGGTGTGTCCTTCTCAGTGCGCCGCGGGGAACTGCTGGGGTTGCTGGGGCCAAACGGCGCCGGCAAGACCACAATGATTCGGGCCATCGCCGGGCGTGTGGCGCTCGACGCCGGCACGGTCTCCGTGTTCGGTCGCGCGGTCGGCCCCCGCGACCCGCGTCCCGAAATCGGCGTGGTGCCGCAGGAACTTGCCGTGTATCCGCTACTCACTGCACGCGAGAACCTCGAGGTGTTCGGGGCGTTGTATGGCGTGCCGCCCGCGCAGCGTCGCGAACGCGTCGCGTGGGCGCTGGAATGGTCCGACTTGAAGGACCGGGCACGCGAACAAGTCAAACAGTTTTCGGGCGGCATGAAACGGCGCCTCAATATCGCCGTCGGACTCATGCACTCGCCGAGGATCGTGTTGCTCGACGAGCCGACTGTTGGTGTCGACCCGCAGAGCCGCGAGCGCATCTACGAGATGTTGCACGCGTTGCAGGCGTCCGGCGTGTCAGTGGTGTTGACCACCCATCATCTTGAAGAAGCCGAGAAGCGTTGCGAACGCATTGTCATCATCGACCACGGGCGGATTGTGGCGAGTGGCACGTTGCAGGAATTGCTGGCCACTGCGCGCCCGGCAGCGGCGGGTGTGCGTATGGTGGTCGACACGGCGGCGGGTGATGTGGCGCGGCACGTGGCCGCGCTGGAGGCGTCCGGAGTGCCCGCAGACGCCATTTCGGTGCACGGCGGATCGCTACAGGACGTCTTCATCGGCCTGACCGGCCGGGATTTGAGGGAGTAATGCTGGGCACCCTGTTACGGATCAGCTGGATTTCGATGAAGCGCGATCGCGTCGTCCAGGCGCTGACGTTCCTGCTGCCGATTATCTTTTTCTCCATCTTTGCGATGGTCTTCAGTCAGCAGTCGAATCCGACCGGCAAGGTGAGGGTCGCAGTGGTGGACGAGGACCAGTCCGACTACTCGAAGGCGCTTGTGGAGGCGTTGGCCAAGGAAGAGGGGCTGCGGGTCACGCTGATGACCGAGCCCGCCGAGGGAGTTGAGGCGCGACCGCTGACGCGTGCTGATGGTGAGGCCCTGGTTCGGGCGGGCACCCTGCCGGTGGCGGTGGTGCTGCCAAAGGGCATCGGCGGCGCATCACTCTTCGCGCCGTCGGATGACGCGGCCGTCTCAGTCCAACTGCTGGCTGATGTGTCCGACCCGGTCGCACCACACGTGGTTGGCGGGCTGTTGCAGAAGGTGGCGTTCACGGCAGCGCCGGCGACGATGGCGCTTGAAGGCATGGGGATGTTCGAGAAGTACGGCGGGCCGATGACGCCGGAGCAGAAGAAGGTATTCGACGACTGGCAGGCGAGTGGGGGTGGGCTCGCGGGTGGTGACGGTCAGAGTGATGCCGAGATGGGCATTCCAATTGAGATCGTGAATGTATTGAAGCCCGATCAGGGGGATACGGCGACCGTCTCGTTTTACGCCGCAGGTATCGGCGTGATGTTCCTGTTGTTCTCGTGTGTGGGCGCGGGCGGCACACTGCTTGAAGAGGAAGAAGCCGGCACACTCGATCGCCTCATCGGGTCGAGAGCGGGGATGACCGGTGTCTTGATGGGGAAGTGGGTGTTCCTCGTGCTGCTGGGTGTCGCCCAGCTCACGATCATGTTTGGGTGGGGCGCGGTGATGTTCGGACTGCCGCTGCTGGATCACCTCCCGGGGTTTTTCATCATGACCGCAGCCACGGCATGCGCGGCCGCAGGGTTTGGTCTGGTGCTGGCGACCATCAGCCGCACGCGCGCGCAGTTGTCGGGGATGTCCACCATTCTCATCCTGTCGATGTCGGCTGTTGGCGGCAGCATGTTTCCGCGCTTTCTGATGTCCGACACGATGCAGCAGTTCGGGCTCGTGACGTTCAACGCGTGGGCGCTTGACGGGTATCTGAAAGTGTTTTGGTACGAAGCCCCGCTGTGGCAGCTGTGGCCACAGGTCTCGGTACTACTGACACTCGCAGGTGTGTTCCTGCTGGCCGCGCGGCGATTCGCTCGCCGCTGGGAATCGGTGTAAGTCGCCACACGCTGCTCATACAATAGGCCGATGACACGCGCCCTGCTTGGAGTGGTGGTACTGGCCTGCCTGGTGTGGCCCGTGGATGCGGCGGCGCAGCGATCGCCTACACGAGGCCTGCACGCAGATCGGCTTGATCTAAGCCTGACGCTCCTGCCGGATGGCTCACTGCGGGTTGAAGAGACGATTACCTTTCGTTTCACCGACCGCACGTTCCGTGAAGTCGAACGCCGGGTGCCGATCCGGCGTGTGGATGACCTGACGGACGTCGAGGCCCTGATGGACGGTCGGGTGCTCCCGGAGGGAGACGACGCCGGGGAAGTGCGGATACGGGAGGGGCGTCGAGAGTTGCGGGTGTTGTGGGAGTTTCCCCGCACGACGGACGTAACTCACCAGCTCACGCTGCGGTACCTGGCCACCAACGTCCTGTTTCTCGATAGCGGTCGCGCCAGTCTGGCCTGGCATGTGCTGCCCACACGCCATCGGTATGGGATCAGCCACGCGGAGGTGCGGTGGGCCGTGCCCCCTGGGGCGCTCTCGAATGAGGGACCGGCGCTTGAGGCCGAAGGCTGGACGTGGACGCGCGAGGCGACCGACGCCGGCGCGGAGGTGTGGGTGGCGCGCAAGTCAGACCTGGCGGTGGACGAGACCGCCATCCTCAGGGACGAGTTTGACGCGTCCACGCTGGCGGTGACCACTCCGGTGTGGCAGTTCAACGAGGACCGCGCTCATCACTTCGCGCCGGCGTTTCTTGTGGGGGCCGCGGTGATTCTTGTCATGGGCGGCGGCATCATCCTCATGGCGCTCGTGCGGTACCACCGTCCCAAGGTCGAACTCAGCACAGTGGTGCCCGCCGCGCGTGAATCGCTGCCGCCGGCGGTGGCGACGGGCATCCTCTCCAGTCGGCCCCGCATTGGCTGGGCCCAGCAATCGGCGACGGTCTTTGATTTGCTGGGCCGGGGCCTGCTCACGATACGCGAGACCACGAAGGACGCGGCGGCGAAGGTACGGACCTTTGATCTCGCGGCCGGGGCTCGCCGTTCTGTGACGTCTCTGCACCCACATGAACAGTTGGTCATGGACACGCTGACGTCCCACATGGCCGACGGACGGATCGCATTGGATGACGCCAGGAAGCATCTGTCCGCCGCGCAGTCGGCATTCGCGGCTGCGGTACGGGCCGAAGTGCAGGCGGCAGGCCTTGTCGATCCGGATCGTCAGGCCGCCGCCAAGGGGTTGACCGCTGCGGGGCTCATCACACTGCTGCTTGGGTTCGCCGGCTTCGGAGTCTTCGCGATCTGGTTCCCCTGGCTGGGCGGGGCCGCACTGCTGGTCCCAGGTGCGACTGGTCTGGTCGGACTCGGGTGCATCATCGCTGGGGAGTCCGCATCAACGTTCTCCCAGAGTGGGGCCACACTGCGCGCGCAGTGGGTGGCACGCGCGCGCCAGTTGCGCGCGGAGACGACACATACCGTCAGCACTGCACTGCTCGATCAGTGGCTGCCGGTACTCGTGGGACTCGGCGTCAGTCGCGCGGTCACCACAAGCGGTGTCTCCACGTCCTGGTTGCAGGGGGTGACCCACCCCGAGGGGGCGCTGATCGTCATTCTGGCGTCCGCACAACCGGGTGCCCAGTCCGGGGGCGGCGGCGCCTCCGTCGGAAGCAGCGGCGTGGCGGGCGGCGGCGGGTTCAGCGGCGCGCGGTGAGTGGTATACTCGCCACGTTTTCGGGAAGGACGTGAGTTCCGGTGAACGGTTACGGGTCGGTCGCAATTTTTCTCGCGCTGATAGCTGGCTTTGCGGTGGTGTCGTTGCTCACGGCCAAGCTCCTGCGGCCGAGTCGACCCTTCAAATCAAAATCCGACAACTACGAATGTGGAGCTGAGGTGATTGGCACCGCCTGGGTGCAATTTCCTGTCGGCTTCTATCTCGTGGCGCTGGTCTTCATCGTATTTGATGCCTTGGTGATCTTCCTGTTCCCGTGGGCGCTGGTGCTCCGTGAATTGGGCACCACGGCGTTGGCCGTGATGGGCGGCTTTTTGGCCATCCTGATGCTGGGATGGGTCTACGCGTATCGCGAAGGGATTCTCGAGTGGAAATAAAGCGCCCGGTTCCCGTCGTGCCTGCACCGGTCTGGAAGGACTTCAAGGACCTGCAGGAGTATCAGGCGCTTCGCAAGGAGCGGCCCGCCCACGGCGACAAACACTCCGAGACGTTCCTGACGCTCACCGAAGGCCTGCACCAGTTCCCCGGGGGCTTTGTGCTGACCACCATGACCGACACGTTTCTCAACTGGGCGCGCAAGTCGTCGGTGTGGCCGGTGACATTTGGGCTGGCGTGTTGCGCGATCGAGATGATGGCGACGTTTGCCTCGAGGTTCGACGTGGAACGACTCGGCATGGTGCCGTGGGCGTCGCCGCGGCATGCAGACCTGATGATTATTTCCGGCACCGTGACCATCAAGATGGCGCCGATGCTGGTGCGGATCTACGAGCAGATGCCCGATCCGAAGTGGGCCGTCTCAATGGGGTCGTGTTCAAATTCCGGCGGTCCGTTCCGGCATGGCTATCACGTGGTCAAAGGGGTTGACCGGATCATTCCCGTGGATGTGTACGTCCCCGGGTGCCCACCGCCCCCGGAATCGCTGCTCAACGGCCTGCTGCTGCTGCAGGAACAGATTTCCCACTTCCGCGAGACCGGCAAGAAGGCGCCGCCCACGGAGAAACAGGACTGATGGTGACGACCGCCGACATGCGCACGCGCCTCAGTGGGATCGCCGACGTGACGGTTGGCGAAGGCGACAGCCCGCTCACGGTGACAGTTCCGGCCGGGTCGTGGCTGACCGTGGCCACGCTGCTCAAAGAGGAGCTCGGATGTACGTTCTTCTCGTTCCTGTCCGCGGTGGATTGGAAAGACGACGGGCTTGAAGTGGTGTTGTGGGTCGATAATCCCGACGCCCGGATTGCCGTCCTGATGAAGACGCGACTGGGCGCGGGGGTGTCGGCCTGTCAGTCGCTGGTGCCGGTCTATCGTGGTGCCAACTGGATGGAGCGTGAGTGTTTTGACATGTTCGGGATCGTCTTTGAGGGCCATCCCGATTTGCGCCGTATTCTTCTGCCTGACGACTGGGTTGGGTATCCCTTGTTGAAATCGTACGACGTTGACACGCCGTACCCGCCGTATCGCTGAGCCGTATGTCTGCCGACACTCCCTCCCGCGTCCGCACGGAACTGGACTACGCCGGTGCCGAGCGACTGACCATGAACATGGGGCCGCAGCACCCATCGGCCCATGGCGTGTTCCGCGCGATCCTCACCCTCGAGGGCGAGACGGTCGTTGAAGTCGACGCCGTCATCGGATACCTGCATCGCTGTCACGAGAAACTCGCCGAGACGTTGGCGTATGTGCAGTACCCCTCGATTGCGTCGAAGACCGACTACGTCGCGGCGATGACGAGTGAGCTGGCGTATGTCATGGCGGCCGAGCGACTGGCGGCGATCGAGGTGCCCAAACGGGCGCAGTATCTGCGGGTGCTGGTGGCGGAGTTGCAGCGCGTGGCCTCACATTGTTTGTGGCTCGGCACGTGGTGCATGGACATGGGCGGCGCTCTGGGCGGCGGCGCGACGATCTTCCTGTACACCATCCGCGAACGCGAACTGGTGCTCGACCTGTTCGAGAAGCTGACCGGCGCTCGATTGCTCTACGGCTTCCACCAGGTCGGCGGCGTGCGCTACGACGTGCCCGAGGGGTTTGCGGACGACTGCCGCCGCACGGTGGCACTCATCGAAGAGCGGCTGCTCGAGTATGAGGCCATGCTTGAAGACAACACGTTCTTCCTGATGCGGACCAAGGGCGTGGGCGTGATTTCGCGCGAGCTCGCCGAATCCGTGGGCATCAGTGGACCGCTCATGCGCGCCTCCGGCGTGGATTTCGACCTGCGTCGCGACGCGCCGTATTCCTCCTACGAGGACTTCCAGTTCCGCGTGCCCGTCGACACCGACGGCGATTGTCTGGCGCGATATCGCGTGCGGATGATCGAGTTCCGTGAGTCCATTCGCATCGTGCGGCAGATTCTTGATGGCCTGCCGCAGGGGCCGATTTCGTCACGGCCTGGCGTAAAAGCGGTGGCGCAGGTGCGTGTGCCCAAGGGTGAAATGTATACACGCGTCGAAGGGCCGCGTGGGGAAGTGGGCTGTTATCTGATCGCCGACGGCGGGCCCAAGCCGTACCGGATGAAGTGGCGGGGCGCGTCCTTCTCCAATCTCGCCGTGTTGCCGTACATCATTCCCGGCCACTCGGTGGCGGACGTGGTGGCCATCATGGGCTCGGTCGACCCGGTGTTTGGCGAGGTGGACCGATGAGTCCCTGGCCGGAGGCCGCCGTGGGTGCCGTCGCTGGGGTGTCGGTGCTGCTGGGTGTCATCGGCCTGGTGACCTACGTCACATTGCTCGAACGCAAGTTCGCCGCGCGCATGCAGTCGCGCGTCGGCCCATACCGCGTCGGACCACACGGCCTGCTCCAGCCGATTGCCGACGCGATTAAGTTGATGATCAAGGAAGACGTGGTGCCGCGCGACGCCGACCGGCGCGTGTTTACGCTGGCTCCGGTCGTGTTCCTGATTCCGTGCATCCTGATCTTTGCGACGATTCCGTTTGCGCCAGGGTTGGGCGTCGCCGATCTGAATATCGGCATCCTGTTCTTTCTCGCCGTATCGTCGATGGAAATCGTCGGCCTGTTCATGGCTGGCTGGAGCTCCAACAACAAATACGCGTTGTTGTCCGCGATGCGCGCCGTGAACCAGATCATTTCCTACGACCTGCCGTTCCTGATGGCGGCGTTGGTGCCGGTGCTGCTGGCTGGGTCCCTCAAGCTGGGCGACATCGCGGCCGCGCAGGAGGGCCTCTGGTTCATCGCGTATCCGGTGTTGGGGCAGCTCGGGTTTCTCGCCTACATCGTGGCGAGCGTCGCCGCTGAGAACCGGGTACCGTTCGACATTCTCGAAGCCGAGTCGGAGTTGGTCGCCGGTTTCCGGGTGGAATATTCGGGGATGAAGTTTGCCCTCATTCAGCTGGGGGAATACGCCCACGTGCTGGGCACGTCATTCCTTGGCGCACTGTTGTTCCTCGGGGCGTGGGCCGGTCCCGGCCCGGCGTGGCTTGGGCCGGTCTGGTTCATCCTCAAAGCCCTGCTCATCTTCCTGCTGATTACGTGGATACGGTGGAGCTTCATCCGGATTCGGGTGGACCAGATTCTGCGGATTTCATGGAAGGTGTTGTGGCCGGCGTCTGTCATCCTGGTCATCGCCACAGCCATTACCGTCGTGGTCAGGAGCAGCAACGGTGGCTGACGTGCGCCCCCAGGGCATTCTCCGCGAGACGTGGCAACTGGCGCGGTCGGTCTACCGCGCGATGGCCATCTCCGGTCGCAATTTGTTCCGGAAGCCCGTCACCGTGCATTATCCTGAGCGACCGCGCGCGTATCCGGATCGGTACCGGGGCTTGCTGGCGTTGACCTATGACCCGGAGACGAAGGAGGAGAACTGCATCGGCTGTCGGCTGTGCGAGTTTGTCTGTCCGCCCGCGGTCATCAAGGTCGAGATGCTCAAGAGCGAGAAACGCAACTACGCCAAGACGTTTACGCTTGAGCTGTACGCCTGTGAGTTCTGCGAATTGTGCGTGCAGGTGTGCCCGACCGACGCGATCGTGATGATGAAATCGTTCGACATGGCGACCACCGACCGGCGGGACCTGTTGCTCGACAAGGACCGACTCCACGCGATTGGCGAACAGTTCGAGCCGTCGTGGGCCACCGGCAACCGCCTGCGCGATATGCAGGCGCCACCCAAGAAAGTGGTGGCCGAGAAACCAGCGGTTGAAAAGCCCGCCGCGGCCGCGCCAGGAGGGGACGCATGACCCTCGAAATAGTCGGCTTCTGGATTCTGGCTGTGGTGCTCGTGGGTTCCGCACTCGCCGTGGTCTTGACGAAGAACCTCTTTCACTCCGTGTTGTGGCTCGCGCTGGCCTTGACGGGCACGGCCGGCATCTTCCTGATGCTGCAGGCGGAGTTCCTCGCTGGTGTTCAGATTCTGCTCTACGCCGGGGGTGTGGTCACGGTCGTCGTGTTTGCGATCGTGGTGACCGAACGCCTGGTGGGGGAGACCCTCTCGCATACAAGTCGAAGCCTGGTGGGCGGGGCCGCGGTGGCCGGTGTCCTCCTGATGGTGCTGATCAACACCCTGCTGCGCGCGCCCGTAGCCGTCGTGCCGATTCCGTTTGCGTCCGATCCGACCTATCTCATTGGACGTGACTTGATGACGCGGTACGTGCTGCCGTTTGAGTTACTGGCGGTCATCCTGCTGGTGTCGTTGCTGTCGGCCAGCTACTTTGCGAGACCGGAGGACTGAGGCGATGAGTCTGACGGCGTATCTTGTGCTCGCGGCGGTGGTCTTCTGTATCGGCCTGTTTGGCGTGATGACCCGTCGCAATACTGTCGGGATTCTGCTCGGCATTGAGCTGATGCTCAACGCGGTCAACATCAATTTGGTGGCCTTCAGCCGATTTCATGGCGAAGTCACCGGCATGGTCCTGACCATCTTTGCCATCTGCATCACGGTGGCCGAAGTCGCGCTCGGCCTCGCCATTGTCATTCTGTTGTATCGCACCCGACGCACGGCGATGGCCGACCAGGTGGATTGGTTGAAGGGATGATGGGCGCCGATGTGCTGCCGCTCGTGCCTCTGCTTGCGCCACTCTCGGCCGTGGTGATACTCGGTCTCGTCGCGCCGCTGCGTCGTGCCGGTCGCCCCGCCGCCTACCTGTCGATCGCCGGTGCGCTGGCTGCGCTGGGTGCTGCGCTCGTGTTGTGGTCCCGCGTCCAGGCCGGTGGCCCCATCACCCTCGAATGGCCGTGGCTGCTCGAAGCGGGCGGGGTGCTGGCCACCATCGGCGTATTGGCGGATGCCGAATCGTCGGTGATGTTGCTGCTGGTGACACTGGTCGCCCTGCTCGTGCAGGTCTACTCGCTCGGGTATCTCGACGATGAGCCGCCGGCGGCGCTGGGTCGGTACTACCTCTACCAGTCGATGTTCGCGTTTTCGATGATCGGCCTGGTGCTGGCGCCGAACCTGCTGCAGCTGTTTATCTGCTGGGAACTGGTCGGCTTGTGTTCCTATCTGTTGATCGGCTTCTGGTTCAAAAAACCGTCCGCGGCGCGCGCAGCCGTCAAGGCGTTCTGGACCACCAAAGCCGGCGACGTCGGGTTGCTCATCGGCATTGTGCTGCTGTGGCGGCACACCGGCACGTTTGACTTCGCCGAACTGCGGCTGCTGGTCGAGGGCGGACTGGTGAGCCTCGACGGGCTGGCGATTATCACGTTCTGTCTGTACCTCGGAGCCGCCGGCAAGTCCGCGCAGCTGCCGCTGCATATCTGGCTGCCGGACGCGATGGAGGGGCCCACGCCCGTCTCCGCCTTGATTCACGCGGCCACCATGGTCACCGCCGGCGTGTATCTGCTGACGCGCACGGCGTTTCTGTTTGCGCTCACGCCTGATGTCTTGCTGATCGTGGCGTGGGTGGGCGCGCTGACGGCGATTGTGGCCGCGATGATGGCGTGTGCCCAGAACGACATCAAACGCGTGCTCGCGTATTCCACGGTCTCGCAGCTGGGCTACATGATGGCGGCCATCGGTGCGGGTTTTGCCGCGGCCGGCTTCTTCCACTTGTTGACCCACGGTGTGTTCAAGGCGCTGCTGTTCCTCGGCGCCGGCGCGGTGATCCACGGCGTGGGCACTAATGACATCACTCGCATGGGCGGCTTGGCGCGCCGCATGCCGCAGACCGCGATCGTGTTTCTCATTGGCACATTGTCACTGGCGGGGTTGCCCCTGTTCGCCGGGTTCCTCTCCAAGGAGGAGATTCTCGCTGCGGTGTGGGCCCGGGGGTTGGTGATCCCGTTCGTCCTGCTGCTGCTGGGTGCATTCCTGACGGCGTTCTACATGATGCGCGTCGTGTTCCTGACATTTTTTGGGCACGAGTCTGGCGCCCACGCGCACGAACCCCACGCGCACCACGCGCATGACGGCCCCCTCACGATGTCAGGGCCGCTCTGGATTCTGGCGCTGCTCTCGATGGCGATTGGCGTGTATTTTACGTTCAACCATCCGCCGCTGCCGTTTGAGCCGCCGTCGTGGCTGCTCGCGACCGCTACTAGTGTGGCGCTCGCGGGGATCGTACTGGCGTGGGCCACCTATCAGCGGCAGACCATCAACGCGGAGTCGCTTGCACGCATGACCGGTCCGCTCCGCCACGCAGCCGCACGCGGGTTCTGGTTCGATGAGGCGTTTCTGTTTGTGTACCGCGTGGTGCTCGGCCGCACGGCGGCCGTGCTCGGTTGGATCGATCGGTATGTGGTGGATGGCATCTTGAACGTGGTCAGCGTGTGGACCGTGTCGTCGGGTGAGCAGTTGCGTCGTCTGCAGACAGGGCGTGTGCAGGATTACGTGATTGCCGTGGGCGCCGGCGTGATTGCCGTGGTCTGGTGGATGGGAGGGCTGTGGTGAGAGGACTGCCCATGCTGTCCATCGTGACCTGGGCGCCGTTTGTGGCGGCCCTGATCATCATGGCGTTCGGTCGATCGCGGCCGCTGCTTGTGCGCTGGACCGCCGTGGCCGGCGCGACCGTGTCGACGGTCGGCGCGCTCTGGTTGTACGTCGCGTACGACCAGGCCGCAGGGGGCTACCAGTTTCAGGAAACGCTGCCGCTCGTGCCGGCGCTTGGTATCAGCTACCAATTGGCCATTGATGGCATGAGCCTCGTGCTCGTCATCCTGACGGCGATCATCATCTTCGCGGGCGTCTTTGCCTCATGGACGGTCAAGACGCGCGATCAGGAGTTTTATTCGCTGCTCCTGATTCTGGTCACAGGGGTCTTCGGCGTCTTCGTCTCGCTCGACCTCTTCGTGTTTTTCCTGTTCTACGAAATCGCCGTGTTGCCGATGTATCTGCTGATCGGCATCTGGGGCTCCAGTGGGGACGTGCGCCCGCAAGGGCTCTTTGGATGGGCGTTTGGACGCACCGGCGTAGGCACCAAGGAATACGCAGCGATGAAGCTCACGCTGTACCTGCTGTTCGGGTCGGCGTTCATCCTTGTTGGCATGCTGGCGTTGTACGTCGCCGCCGGGTCCACCTCTTTCTCGCTGCTGGATCTGCAGGAAGTCTCGTTCGACCCGGGACTGCAGTCATGGGTCTTCCTCGCGTTTTACATCGGGTTCGGCATCCTCGCGGCCATCTTTCCGTTCCACACGTGGTCACCCGACGGTCATGCGTCGGCGCCCACCGCCGTCTCGATGCTGCATGCCGGCGTGTTGATGAAGCTTGGTGCCTATGGCGTGGTGCGACTCGGCATGGGCCTGCTGCCGGAAGGCACACACGAGTGGGTGTGGCTGGTCGGCGCCATCGCGTGTATCAACATCGTGTACGGCGCTCTGAGCGCGATGGCCCAGACAGACCTCAAATACGTCGTGGCGTACTCCTCCGTGTCGCACATGGGCGTGGTCATGCTTGGCGCCGCCACCTTGACGGTCAACGGCCTCAACGGCTCCGTGTATCAGATGTTTGCGCACGGCGTGATGACCGGGTTGTTCTTCGCCCTGGTGGGACTCATCTACGAAAAATCGCATTCCAGAGAAATCTTCAAGATGGGCGGGTTCGCGACGATGATGCCGGGCATCGCCGTGGCATTCACGATCGGCGGGCTGTCATCGTTGGGCTTGCCGGCGACAGCTGGTTTTGTCGCCGAGTTCCTGACGTTCCTTGGCGCGTGGTCATCCGCGCACTCGTGGTGGCTGTTCCCGGCGGTGATTGGTGCGTTCCTCACCTCGCTCTACGTGCTGCGCGTCGTCCGTGCGATCTTCTGGGGCCCTGCGAGTACCGACCCGCGCTTCCAAAATTTGCCTGACGCAAAAGGCACCGAGTGGGTGGCCATCGTCATTCTCGTGGGCGTCATCATCCTGTTCGGTATCGCGCCTCGGTTGGCTCTTGATCCCATCGACCTGTCGACCGTCGACCTGCTGACGCGCCTGGGGGTGCTGTGATGACCACCTGGGCGTTGCATCCGTCGTATCCTCTCGCACTCGAGGCGGGCATTGCCGCACTCATGCTGGTGGTGTTTGTCACCGGACTGTTCCGCCGAGGCGCGACGGACCGACTGCACGGCTGGCTGACGCTGGGTGGACTTGTGCTGCTCAGCGGGCTCGCGTGGGGGGCCGAGCCCGGCCGCGTGTTGCTTGGTGGCACGGTGGTGCTGGATGAACTGGCCGTGTTCCTTAAACGGCTGTTCCTGGCGTCGGCCGCACTCAGCGTGCTGGCGACACTGGCCTTTACTGAGGCCGGCTTCTGGCGTCGGTCGGCCGAGTATTACGTCATCCTGCTCGCATCCGTCCTGGGCATGCTGGTACTCGCCTCAGCGCGGGAGCTGATCCTGCTGTTTGTGGCGTTCGAGTTGATGTCCATTCCGCTCTACTTCCTGACCGGGTTCCGGAAAGGGGAGGCGGCGGCGCCTGAAGGCGCCCTCAAATTCTTCGTCGTTGGCAGTGTGTCGTCAGCGGTACTGTTGTACGGGCTCTCGTTTGTCTATGGGGCCACCGGTTCCACCGACATCGCTGACATTGCGCCGTTACTCAACGCAGGAGACCCACTGCTGATGCTGGGGCTCAGCCTCATGCTGGCCGGACTTGGGTTCAAGATCGCCGCGGTGCCGTTTCACATGTGGGTACCCGATGCCTACGAGGCGGGCGGCACCCCGTTTGTGGCGTGGCTCTCGATCGCACCAAAAGCGGCTGGGTTTGCCGTGATGTTGCGGCTGTTTGTGGAGGGCGTTGGGGCCGCTGCGGAGATGTGGGTGCCCATCCTGGCTACACTCGCAGGCGTGACCATCGTCGTGGGCAACCTCCTGGCCATTCCGCAGACCAACATCAAGCGGATGCTGGCGTACTCGGGCATCGCACACATCGGCTACCTGCTCCTCGGCATGGCGGCGATGTCGGTGTCCGGCGTCGGGATGGTGCTGTTTTACCTGGTGGCCTACCTGTTCGGCAACATGGGCGCATTCTGTGTGGTGCAGGCCGTGTCGGCGACTACGGGTTCTGATCAGATCACCGCGTATCGCGGACTGGCACGGCGCGCACCGGCACTCGCGCTGGCCTTGCTGCTGTTCCTGTTGTCGTTAGGTGGTATCCCGTTTGTCGCGGGGTTCTGGGCCAAGCTGTTCATCTTCTGGGCGGCCGTGGAGCAGGGCATGTATGCGCTGGCGTTCCTCGGCGCCGTGCTTACGGTCGTCGCTCTGTATTACTACCTCGTCGTCGCCCGCCGGATGTATATCGAGCAACCCGACACGCCGGGCCCCGTGCCTGTGCCGATGCCGCTGCGGGTGGCGATTGTCGTGTGCCTGGTCGGTATTATCGGGATGGGCGTGTATCCACAGCCGTGGGTGGAGGCGTGCCTGCGGGTCGCCCTAACGATGTTTGCCGGAGTGTAATCAGGCAGATCGTGATCATTACGAGCAGGTAGCCGAGGAAGACGCGGGCGCCCGTGAAGGAAAACCAGCCGGCCACCATGATGCGGCCCTGCACCACCAATCGCAGGTCCCGTCCTCCTGTCAGATTGTCCGCAATCCGATCCCAAGGATGGGGCAGCCCCACCAGTGCGCCGTAGAACCGGTTGAACATACCAAAACGTTGGTTGCGTGACAGGCGGAGGTAGTTGTTGTTGAGCACGTATGTCTCGACAGGATACGACCGCACCGTCTCCTGCAGGTCGCGCAGAGTGTAGTCGTGTCGTGCGGGATGCGCCTGCACGTGCAGGTGCTCACCGGTCAGCAAGTTGGAGCGCAGACTGGCCACCGACAGTGGCACCCCCGAGGCATCGTCGTACGCGAAGCCATTGAGATTCATGTCGTAGTAGAACCACCGATAGTGTTCGGCGTCCCAGAGTTCGAGCGCATAGTGCCCGATGACGCCGTCGGTGGTGCCCCAGCGCACGGCACGGGAGTGCCCACCGAGGCTGCGCCAGAAGGTGGCCACCACCGTCGACATCTGGCCGCAGTTGGCGTGCACCCCCTCGAGCATTTTTTGATACAACACGTCGGGCCCGAACCGCAGGTCCTCATCCAGGAGTGTCTCGGGCTCGCGCCGCAAACTGTAGATGTAGTCACCGATGCGGCGCGCACTTTCCCCGGCTGAACGGGTGCCGTCCACGAGTGACAACGCGATCGGGCGGTATCGCGCCAGGGCCTCGACCGAATCCTCCTGATAGGGATAGTGGAGGTCCATGTCGTCCGGTGATTCGTTGGCGATTTCCTCCGACGGGACTTCGTAGAAGCCATACAGCAGCATGCGCACATGGTTCCAGTCGGAGACAAACCATCCGAGCAGCAGTGTGTGCAGCAGCAACAGGATCAGCACGAACTGGGGACTGACGTGGCCCCCCCAGACGTAGCGGGAGGCTGGTAACCAACGCCCCTGGAGGGGGTGCGGGTGATCACCAGTGGGGGGCATCAGAGGAAATTGTAGGGGAGAACGGGAATGGTGCCGAGGGACAGAATCGAACTGTCGACACTACGATTTTCAATCGTATGCTCTACCAACTGAGCTACCTCGGCGAAAAAGGGGGCTCAAGAGTCCCCGATTGTACCATAGGCGCACCGCGCAAAAAGAAGTCGGGCAGGGTTTTGGGCCACGAGGCCTGAAAAACCCTGCCCGACACAGCGAGTGCAGCGTTAGCGGCGGCGGACGTTCACAACGCGCAGGCCGTCGAGCTGGCAGACCACCGAGACGGCGGAGTTGTTGTTGCCCACGGCGTGGCCGAGCACATATTCCGTGTTCGTATCAGTGGCGCTCAACGACGCCCCGCGAACCTGCGCGCCGCCGAAGATGCTTGCGGCTGCGTCGAGGCAGTTGTTCACGGCCACCGAGGCGAAACGCTCGCCCATGTCTTTGCCCGAGGCCGGGCTCCGGTCGCTGTAGTTGTAGGTCACCGAGTTACCTTCGCAGCGGTACGACATCTGGCGATCGTTGTCGAACCGGTCCACGGCCGGGCCTGAGACCGCGCCGTTGGCGGCGATGTCGGGCATGCGGTCGAATGACATGAACACGCGTCCGGAGACGTCACGCGCCACGGCTGCGAGGACCCGGGCCTGGCAGGCGAGGGTGGTGTCGAGGCGAGCGTTGCCCGTGTCGACCGTGGGGTTGAGTGAGCCACCCGCCGCGGTGGCGCTGAGCGTCTCACGGAACTCGGGGGATCCGGTCATTTCAAGCAGCACGTTGGCGTACTGACGCTGCTCCATGCGGGGCAGAAACGCGTCAATCCCGGCCTGATCCGGCGCCCGGTTCAGCATGCCGCGATAAAACTGATCGAGAATCTGCGGCGCCGTCATGCGGGCGATCTTCTGGCGGAACTCCTGGCTGGCCACCATGGAATTCACCTGCTGCTGCAGGTTGCCCTTCTGAATCTCGGCCGTAGCCTGGGTGACGCCCCTGGCTTCTCCATCACGATCGAGCGTGGCCCGGTAGAGCCGTTTGGCGACAACTTCGGCGTCGGAACGTTCACTGAACGTGGGGACCGTGCCCGTACGCTGGCGACCAAAGATCTGTTCGGCGTGGACGACCTGGGTCAGGCCGACGCCAAGGCCCGCGGCCACGAGCAGGCCGGCAGTCAGGTAAGAAGAGAGACGGTAACGACTATTTGGCATCATTCAAAGACATCCTTTCGGCCCAAAGTGGACCATGCCCCTGACAGTAGCAAAAAGCGCGCCGTGTTTAGAGTGCTAAACAGCACGGGGCGTACGGGCATTTGCCCGCACGCCCCGTGTCAATCTTTCACTACTATTTGGCAGCCGGGGTGCTGGGGCCGTTTACCGCCAAGCCCATGGCTTCGCGCAACTGCAGCTCGATTGCGGCCGCCGTCTCCGGATTCTGCTTGAGGAACGACTTCGAATTTTCCCGTCCCTGGCCCAGGCGCTCCCCTTTGTAGGAAAACCATGTGCCGCTCTTCTCGACGATGTTGTGTTCGACGCCCTGGTCGAGCAGATCGCCCTCGCGGGAGATGCCCTCGCCGTACATCACGTCAAACTCCGCCTCACGGAAGGGCGGGGCCACCTTGTTCTTGACCACCTTCACGCGTGTACGGCCACCGGTCACCTGGTCGCCGTCCTTGATGGCGCCGATGCGGCGGATGTCCACACGCACCGAGGAGTAGAACTTCAGTGCACGGCCACCAGTGGTGGTTTCGGGATTGCCGAACATCACGCCAATTTTTTCGCGCAGCTGGTTGATGAAAATGAGCGAGGTCTTGGACTTCGCCACCACACCAGTCAGCTTCCGCAGCGCCTGCGACATCAACCGGGCCTGCAGGCCCATCTGCGCGTCGCCCATTTCTCCCTCGATTTCGGCCCGCGGCACCAGGGCAGCCACCGAGTCGACCACCACCACATCCACGCCGTTGGAGCGGATCAGCACTTCGGTAATCTCAAGTGCCTGCTCGCCGTTATCAGGCTGCGACACCAGCAGGTTTTCGAGGTCGACGCCGAGCCTCTGGGCGTACTTCGCATCGAGCGCGTGCTCGGCGTCCACAAACGCCGCCACGCCGCCCAGTTTCTGCGCCTGAGCGATGGTCTGCAGGGCGAGTGTGGTTTTGCCCGACGATTCCGGGCCGAAGATTTCGATGACACGTCCACGGGGGAAGCCGCCGACGCCCAACGCCCAGTCCAGACTGATGGACCCGGTGGAGATCACCGGAATCGGCGCCACATGGCCCTTGCTGCCGAGCCGCATGATCGAGCCCTTGCCGAACTGCTTCTCGATCTGGCCAACAGCCAGTTCCACAGCCTTCGAGCGTTCCTTGTCCACGGATGTCTCCACCTTGTCCACACGATCTGCTGCTGCCATATGCCTCGTCATCCTTTCGCCCAGCTTTGCGCCGCGTACCGACGGCGGACCACCGGGCCCCGCGGTGGCGCCGCCAATCGGCGCGACCCCGGCTGGACCGTAAGTCATTCTAGAAGTGTGCCAGGAGTCCGTCAAGCGAAAATTCATCAGTGCGTTCCTCTATCTTGCTTTACAACAATCAGTTAAGGCCGCAGCGACTTTCGCCCCTGCTGCCCTGGATGTGGCAAATTCTGCAATGTCGCCGCCGGCGGCTATTGCGAAATTCGCAACCTGGACGTAGTGTCGCCGCCCCCTGTGACAGGGCGGGACACGCCTCAAGCGCCCCACCCGGTACAATCAGTGCGCAATGCGTGTCCGGGGATGGTTTCTGCTGCTGATCGTCACGGCGGCGGTGTACGCGCCCGCCTGGCACGGGGCCCCTGTGTGGGACGACGCCGGGCACCTGACGCGGGCGGAGTTGCAGTCGGTCGACGGCCTGAGACGGATCTGGACCGATATCGGAGCCACCCAGCAGTACTACCCGGTCGTCCACACGGCCTTTTGGGTCCAGCACCAGCTCTGGGGCGACACCACACTCGGTTATCACCTCGTCAACATCCTCCTGCATGCCACCTCGGCGTGGCTGGTGGTGCTGATCCTGCTGCGACTGGGCGTTCCCGGAGCGTGGCTGGCGGGACTGATTTTCGCCGTGCATCCGGTGCACGTGGAGTCGGTCGCGTGGATCTCGGAGTTGAAGAACACGCTCTCGGGCACATTTGCCCTGACGGCTGTCTACACCTGGCTCAGTTACCGCGAGACCGAACGCGCCGGGCTGTATGCGCTGACCCTTCTCGTGTTTGCCCTCGCGCTGTTGAGCAAGTCGGTGACGGCCACGGTGCCCGCTGTGTTGCTGGTGATCGCGTGGTGGCAGCGGGGCAGCCTGGAGTGGCGCACGGATGTGCGGCCGGTGTTGCCACTCGTCGCGATGGGTGTGGTGGCCGGCGTCGTCACGATCTTTGTCGAACGCTGGTTCATCGGGGCGCAAGGCGACGCGTTTGTGTTCTCCTGGCTTGAACGCACGCTGATCGCCGGGCGCGCCTCATGGTTTTATCTCGGCAGTCTGGCGTGGCCGGTGTCGCTGAGCTTCAACTACCCGCGCTGGGTGATTGATGCCGGACTCTGGTGGCAATACCTGTTTCCCGTCACCATGGCAGCTGCGGTCGTAACGTTATGGTGGCAGCGCGCTCGCCTCGGGCGCGGGCCGTTGGCCGGGCTCGCGATCTTCCTGATCACGGTCGCTCCCGCACTCGGGTTTGTGAACGTGTACCCGTTCCGCTTCTCATTCGTCGCGGACCATTTTCAGTATCTGGCCAGCCTCGGAGTGATCGCCGTGGCGGCCGCGGGACTGACCACGCTGGCGCAGCGGTGGGGCACATCCTCCGCGATGCGGCTGGCGCTCGTGGTCGTGCTGTGTGGACCACTGGCGCTCCAGGCGTGGCGCCAGAGTCACCACTACGTCGACGAGGAAACCCTGTACCGCGCCACCCTCGCGACCAATCCGCAGTCGTGGCTTGCCCATACCAACCTGAGTGCGATTCTCGTGCACCGCACGGACGCGGACGTCCGGCAGGCGGCGGTGCATGCACGCGCGGCGCTGGGCCTCAAGCCCGATAGTCCGGCCGTGCAATACAACGTGGCGCTGGCGCTCGAACGTCAAGGCGCCTTTCTCGAAGCGGCGAGTCACTATCGCGCCGCCATCGAACTCTTCGACCCCTCCGATCGCGACGCCGGACACGTGCGCATGGTGCGGGCACACCATCGTCTTGGCGTGTCGCTGGCAGGTGCGGGACGGGTGGGCGACGCGATCGCGGCGCATCAGGAGGCGCTGCGTCACGCGCCGACAGACCCGGACATCCACACGGACCTGGCAATGGTGTTGGCCGCTTCACAGAACATGGATGGCGCCATCGCCCACTTCGAGTCCGCTGCGCAGTATCGGCCCGACTCTGCGGCGTTCAACAACCTGGGTGGCGCCCACTTGCAGGCGGGTCGTTTCGAAGATGCCGTGCGTTGGCTGGAACAGGCCGTGGAACTCGATGCCCGCATGGTGGATGCGTTTTACAATCTGGGCACCGCGCTGATTCAACTGGAGCAGTGGAGCGACGCCGTGCGTGCATACCAACAGGTCATTGCGCTTGTGGGCCCGTCTCCCGACCTGTTAACGCGCGTTGGGATTCTGTCCGCGCAGGCCGGAGACACGCCGCAGGCACGACGCTACCTGCACGATGCGTTGCGCCTCGACCCGACACATGCACTGGCCACCGCGGCCCTGCGTGATGTAGGCGGAGCAAGCTAATGCCCTCACCGATCGGGCATGGCCTGGCCGCGTTGGCGGCCGGGTGGAGCGTTGCCGGCGTGATGGCTCTGGGGCACGCCCGCTGGAAACAGGTCGCCATCCTTGTCGCCATCGGCATGGCTCCAGACCTTGACCTGCTGTGGGGACGCCATAGTCGTGAAACCCACAGCATCGGTGCCGCGGTGATCGTCGCCACCGTGGCCGCCTGGCAGCGCTGGCCCGTCGCCTCCACCCGTGCACGCATCTGGCTCGCGGTGTGTGCCGCATGGCTCGTGCACCCGCTGCTGGACGCGCTCGCCCTCGACACATCGGTGCCGCTCGGCGTCATGGCGCTCTGGCCGTTCTCGCCGGAGCACTACCAGACGGGTCTGAGTGTCTTTGGTCCGATCTCCCGTCGGTATTGGCTCGATACGTTCTGGCCGACCAACCTGGCCTCGATCGCGCGAGAGCTCGCGATTCTGATGCCCGTCGTGGTCCTGGTGTGGTGGACGCGTCGGCAGGCGTGCACACTTGCCACTGATGATGCGGCTGGACTACGCTCCGCTTCGTGGTTTTCTCGCTGGCGCCGTCGTCGCTAATGGTACGTCGTTGAACGTTCGCTACGGAGTGCTCGACCTGTCACGGCTGCTGGCCGTGGTGATGATGATTCAGGGACACGCCATCGGCACGCTCGTGATGGCATCGAAGGTGCCCGCGGATGGCTGGTTCTGGTTGCTGTACATGCCGCTGCGCGGCCTGACGGCCTCCACGTTCCTGCTGATTTCCGGGTTGGTGAATTTTGTCGGCCTGCGGCGCGACGAACAGGGCAGAGTGCTGCCGCGCATTCTCCTGCGGCGACTGCGTCGTGGCGTCGCCTTGATACTGGTCGACTTTCTCCTGACGTTTCCCGCGCGCAACGTGCCGGAGCTGTCCTTGCTGACCTCGGCTCAGTGGTTCGAGTTTCTGACGGTCGGCACGCTGAACATCATCGGTGTGTCGTTAATCCTGCTGACCGTGGTGATGGCACTGACGCGGTCAGACCGCGCGTTTGCCCTTGTGTCGTTGGTCGTCGGCGTCGGGATCATGATCGCCACGCCGTTTGTCCATCAGGTCGACTGGTTCGCCCATCTCCCGGCGTTCATCGCCCACTACTTGTCGTTTGATGGCGGCAGCCACTTTTTGATCTTCCCGCACTCGGCGTACCTGTTTCTCGGAGCTGCGCTGGGGCTGCCTGTGCTGCAGTGGTTGCGGGATCCGAAGCCGTGGACGCTGTCCGTGCGCCTGGGCCTCGTGGGCGCCACGTGCGGGGTCATCGGCATCGTCGGCGCTCCGATGATTGAGGCGATGCTGCCGGCCCACGACCGCTGGTTGTCGAGCCCGGCCCTGGTGCTTGAACGCTTCGGCGGGTCGCTGCTCATGGTGGCGGTGTATGCGGTGCTGTTTCAGCTCACCAGCCGCGCCGCAGGCGTGTATGCAGTGATCAGCCGCAAGACCATTCACATCTACGTCGTGCACATCCTGCTGATCTTCGGCCACGTATTACTGCGGCCCCCCACGTTGTCACTCCATGGGCAGTTGGGGTGGCCCACCGCCGTCCTGGTGACCCTGGCCGTGGTGGTCGGCAGTGTGGGCGCCGGCGCACTGGTGGCCTGGCTCGATCGCGACCGGCACGCGCTGTACGTGCGACTTCGCCTCGCTGGCGCCGTGCTGCTGGCATACTTCTTCTGGTACGGAACGACACCAGCCCCATGATCACGACGCCCATGACCTTTGTTCGCGACCGACGCCCCCACGGTATCGTGGCGCTTGTAGTAGGCGTGGGCTTGCTGGTGGCGGCCATCGCCCACAGCGTCAACCCGTACGTCTTCCAGTTCTACGGGGACGCCAACTCACGACTCGTGCAGACGCGGATGATGGTCGATTCGGTCAGCCCCGGCGTGCACTGGCTCGGGTCGGTGTGGCTGCCGCTGCCGGGGTTGTTGTTCCTGCCGTTCTCCCTGATCGACGCGCTCTTTTATACCGGGGTGGCGGGACTTGTCGTCTGCCTGCCGCTGCTGGCGTGGACGGCCGCGCGACTGTATCGCTGGGTCGTGGCCCTGACCGGGCATCGCGGCGTGGCGACAGGGATTGCGCTGGTGTTCGCAATCAATCCGAACACGTTGTACATCAGCATGACGTCGATGACCGAGACGGTCACGCTGTTCTTTGTCGTCGGCGCCGTCTGGCATTGGTCGACGTGGGTGGAACGACGTCTCGACCCGGCCGCAGATCGCTTGTTGTTGCTGGGCAGTCTGAACGCGGCCGGTGCGACCCTGTGTCGCTACGAAGCGTGGCCGTTTGTGGCGGTGGCCATGGTGGCGCTGACGCTAGTCGTGCTCACCCTTCGTGGATCCATCGACCGCACGATGCGCCTGCTCGGGGCGATGGCGACCGCACTGATCGGCATCGCGCTGTGGGTGGCCTGGAACTGGACGCAGTTCGGCGACCCGCTGCACTTCCATCGCGCTGAGTACTATTCCGCCGCCTGGCAGGCCCTCAGCCGCGATGTGCGCGACGCCTACTACTTGCAACTCGGCAACAGCCTCGGCATCTATTGGACGACGATGGTGGCCGTGTTCGGGTATGTGTTTCTGGCGGCGGCTGCATTGGGCGCGGCGCTGCTGGTGCGGCGCAAACCGGTGCTTGGCACGGCGTTCATGGTGGGACTGTTGCTGGTAATGCCGGTGTTCACCTTGGTGTCGTTGTATCTCGGTGTGGCGGAGATGACGCGCTGGTGGAACTCGCGGTATGTGCTGCTGCTTTCGCCGTTTATCTACGTCGCTGCCGCTGTGGCGTGCACACGGATAGCGGCGCTCTTGCCTCGGCCCGGGCACATCGCACTCGTCATCGCCGCAGGATTTGTCGTGACGACTGGATGGCAGGCGGGGTGGCAACACGGTCGTGTCGTGACCGTGGCGGATGCTGCCGGCGGGTTCTACTATCGCCAGACGCCGCCCGCGACTGAAGTGGGGGAGTTATTGCGTCGCGAGTGGCGGCAGGGACAGGTGCTGTGCGCCACCGGCTCTGGCCAGTCGCACCGCATCATCCAGCCAAGCTGGGTGCAGGTGCGCCACTTCGTGACCGCGTTGAATCACGATCGGCAGCACCTTGATGTGGAAGCAGTCGCGTCTGAATTCACCTGGGTCGTCATCGGCCTTGAGCCGAGTGCTGACGGCGCCGAGATCGCTGCGGGCCTGCTCGCGCAGACACCACTGCTCGAACAGCAGTTCGAGCGGGTGCACACGAATGCGTCCTACGTGGTCTTTCGCCGCAGATCGGAATAGCGTTGGGAGGTTCTCCTGTTCGGAGAATAGAGCTGTTTCACCATGAGGTTCCATGAGGATCCATGAGGAAATGCCTGTCACTGACCAGCGAGGGTTGGGGGCCAAGCGGAGCTTGGCCGTGCGGGAGGAGGGCGGACGCGAACGAATGCCCCGGGCGCATTCATGCGGTGTATTCGTTCGCGTCCGCCCTCCTCCCGCAGCTGCCGCCTTTGGCGGCACCCAACCCGTTCCACGGACAGTCGTCACCGGCCTCTTCCAGGATTCGCTAGCCTCTCTCTGTCAACCATTTTGAAAGACGACGTATTTCCTCATGGATCCTCATGGAACCTCATGGTGGATCGCACTGATGTTCGATCGTGGATTCCGTCGACTTCACTCGCTTCGCAACGAGATGACCGGATCAACCGCCGCGCAGCGGCGTGACGGGATCCAGCACGCGACGCCGGCAACCACGAGCATCAATACGGGCACGCCGATGAAGGCGCCGATTCCTGAGACGGCAGACGGCACCAGGGCCATCACGCCAACAAAGACCACCATCCAGCCGACGACAGCGCCCGCAGTCACCACGCGCATGTGGGCACCGACAGATTCAGCCACCATGCGCTGCGGTGTGGCACCGAGCGCCAGGCGTACACCGATGTCCCTTGTGCGCAGGTGGGTGGTGTACGACACGACGGCGTAGATACCGGCCGCGACGAGCAGCAGAAGCAGCGGGGCGAGGACCGAGAAGATTCGCGCCGGGATGCGACGGAACACGAGATTGGTATCGATGTGTTGCACCATCGTCCGCACGTTGAATACAGGCAGTTCCGGATCAATCGCCTGCACCACGCGCCGCACCTCGCCGGCCAGCGCGATTTCGGCACCCGGCCGGGTCCGCACATGAATATCCCCCATGGACGGCGCGTCGTCTCGATACGAGAAATACATTACCGGCGTTGGCGGCTCGCCGAAAGCGTCCGAGAGCGATGTGGCGACCACACCCACGATCACCTGCGTTCGGTTCCGTGCGTCGATGCGGCGACCGAGTGCTGTCTCGAGTGGTGCGGACTCGTCGATGTACCAGCGCACAAACGCCTCGTTGACGATCACCTGTGCTGGTGCGGCGTCATCGGTCAGCGGTGCGAAGTCGCGACCCGCCAATAGCGGAACCTGCAGCGTGTCGAAGTAGCCGGGCGTAATCGTGTTTGCCAGTGCCCGGTCGAATTCGCCATCAGCACGGCGCTTACCGTCCACTGTGAAGGAGCGGCTGGGCAGGCCGTGAATGTCGAGTGGCACGGACGTGGCAATGGCCGCCGATTCCACGCCGGGCACACGCGCGAGGTCTTCCAGCAATCGAGATGCGAACTCGCGACTTGCCGCCATCGCCGATGGGCGGCCGCTTTTGTCGAACGCCCCGAGCAGAATGCCGTCGCGTGTGAACCCAGGATCGGTCACGAGTGTGTCGCGCACACTTTGAATGAAAAGTCCTGCGACTACGAGGACGATCACGGCCAAGGCCACCTGGGCGGCCATCAGGGAGTGTCTCAGTCCGCTGCGTCCCGCTGACGTGACCGCCGTGCGAAAGACCGACTGCGGGGCGAGGCGCGACAGCTGCCACGCGGGGCCGGCGCCAACGATGAGGCCCGACAATGCCCCGAGAGCGAGCGCGAACATCAAGCCGCCTGCGTCCATCGGCGTCTGAAACCGAATCGGGAATCCCGTCATCGGCAGCACCATCAACACACGCGTCCCCCACACTGCCAGCGCGCCGCCGAGGACTGCCGCGGTCACCCCAAGCACCATCGTTTCGGTCAGCAGGAGCGAACGGATATCCCCAGGCGTGGCGCCAAGAGCCAGACGGATACTGACGTCACGGTAGCGGCTTGTCGTGCGCGCAAGGATGAGCGTCGCCGTGTTCCCACACACTGCGAGCCAGAGCAGAAGCATCAGCGCTTGCAAGGTGACCAGTGCGGTCGCAAACATCCGCTGGGGGCCACGCGGGGCCTCCTGAAGTGTGAGGACCGACGCGGTGATATTCGCGTTCGCATCGGGATACGCCAGCGCGAGCGTCTGCATCGCAGCGGCGACCTCATGGTGGGCGTCCTGATCCGAGGCTCCCGGCGCCAGCCGGCCCAACACGCCGTATCCCCGCGCTGTTCGCGACCGCAGCTCAGTGGAGCCCTGTGCCAGCAGGGGAGCCAGCGTGGCCGGAGCCCACAGGTCGAAGTTCAGCCCGAAGTGTGTGCCCTGAAACTCTTCAGGCACCACGCCGACAATGGTCATCGGCTGGCTGTTCACGCGCATGGTTCGCCCGACGATGTCGGAGGCACCGCCGAAGCGTGATGTCCAAAGTCCGGTCGAAATCACGACGACTGGGCTCTGGTCGTCAGCGGCGAGATCGGACGCCTGGAGCGTTCGTCCCAGAACCGCGCGTATTCGAAGCGCGGAGAAGTAGTTGTCGGACACCAGGCTGCCGAACACCCGCTCGACCGAGCCGGGTTCGCCGATGTAAGCCGGAAAGGTCCGCGACGCAATCAGATCCGGCATCGTCTGCATCCGTTCCCGCAGGTCGAGGTATTCGGGCCAGGAGGTGCCCACAAACTGGCCCGAGTCGTTCAGAGGCTCGATCAGTCGGAGTTCCGCCGACTCAGCAACCCCTGGCAGGGGTGTCAACAGCCGCGCCTGCAGCCATGAGAACACGGAGGTGTTGACCCCGATGCCGATAGCCAGCGAGACGACCACAACGGCAGCGAGCATCGGTGCATGGCGAATCTGCCGCCACGCGTGCGAAAGGTGGTCCCTCACTCGTGGCCACCCGACGGAGCAGGTCCGTGCATGGACTTCAACCAGGAGGTGAACGCGTTGTCGCCGCCGTCCAGGGCCACCCAGGCCACCACGACGATTACGACCATGACCAGCACCAGGATGACGAGGGAACGAGTGCGCATGCCGGCGACGATAGACGGGATGCTCTGAACGCCACCTGAACGCCTCATTCAGGGATTGTTCAGCTCGGTGTGGGCTATAAACAGCTGTGCGGGTCCTGGTGGTGGAAGATGAAGCGGCGTTGGCGGCGCAGGTCGGCGCCTCGTTGACCCGTGCGGGCTACGTGGTGGACGGCGCGGCGGATGGCGCCCGTGCGGACTATCTGGTGCAGACGGAAAAGTACGATGCCATCGTGCTCGACCTGGGACTGCCAGTGATTGATGGCCTGTCCCTGCTGTCACGGTGGCGCGATACCGGCATCACAACGCCGGTGCTTGTGCTGACCGCGCGTGGCAGCTGGCACGAGAAGGTGCAGGGCATTGACGGTGGCGCCGACGACTACATGTCGAAGCCCTTTGAGATCGAAGAGGTCCTCGCCAGGTTGCGTGCGCTGCTGCGTCGCGCCGGCGGGCAGGGCACGCGCGAACTGCGGTGCGGGCCGATCACGCTCGATCCGCGTTCGGCCCGCGTGGCGTTGAATGGCGAACCCGTCAAGGTGACCGGTCACGAGTACCGAGTCCTCGCGTATTTGATGCATCACCCCGACCGTGTCATCTCGCAGACGGAATTGATTGAACACATATACGCGCAGGATTTCGACCGGGACTCAAACACGGTTGAGGTGTTCATTGCTCGGCTCAGACGTAAGCTTGGGGCCTCCGCGATCGAGACTGTTCGTGGCCTCGGATACCGGTTGGGGGTAAAGGGATGAGTGCGCTGCAGTCACTTCGCAGTCGGCTGATTCTTGGAGCGATTCTCTGGACGCTTGGCCTGTTCGCGGTCGCGGGTGTGGTGCTGACGCAACTGATTTACGCGTATCCCCAGGCGCCACGGATGTTCCACTGGCCCTTTACACACGGCCTGTTTGTCACCACGCTGGCAGCGGTTCTGCTGATTGGAGGTTTCGTTCAGGTGCGTCGTGGGCTGTCACCGATCGCCCAACTGCGCGACAGGCTGTCCGGCATTCACGATGGGCGGGCGAGTCGGCTTGAGGGCACGTTCCCGTCCGAAGTGCAGCCGCTGGTGAACGACCTCAATACATTGCTTGCCTCCCACGAAGCGGCCATAACGCGCGCGCAGTCGAAGGCAGGCGACCTTGCGCACGGCTTGAAGACGCCGCTGGCCGTCCTCTCCACGGACGCGCGGTCGGCCGGGGTCGATGGACACACCGAACTCTCCGAGTCGATCCAGCGACAGGTGGATCAGATGCGGCGGCGAATCGACTACCACCTCGCGCACGCACGCGCCGCAGCCTCGGCGGCGATGCCGCACGTCCGGTGCCGCGTATCGGAGTCGGTGGATGGGCTTGTGCGCACGGTGCAGCGCATCTACGCCGACCGCGGCCTGACGATCGATGCGCAGATCCCCGCAACGGTCTTCGTGCGCGTGCAGCGCGAGGATCTGGACGAGCTGATGGGCAACCTGCTCGACAACGCCTGCAAGTGGGCACGCAGCCGGATCGTCGTGTCACTCACGGTGGACGCCGCTCTCGTCAGCATCGTGGTGGACGATGATGGCGCGGGGGTGCCAGATGATCGGCGCGCCGACGTGCTGCGTCGTGGCGTGCGCGCTGACCAGACGGCGCCAGGTTCAGGGTTCGGACTTGCGATTGTGCGCGACCTCGCCGACCTGTACGGCGGCACGATCAGCCTGACGACCGCGCCGCAGGGCGGAACGCGGGCGACGCTGACGCTGCCCTCGGCGAGTGCGACGTAAAGCGTCAGGCGTACGAGTAAAAGCCTTTGCCGCTCTTGCGGCCGAGGTGGCCGGCGGCCACCATGCGGCGCAGCAGGGGACAGGGCCGATACTTGGGATCGCCGAGGCCATCGTGCAGCACTTCCATGATGGCGAGGCACACGTCCAGGCCGATAAAATCCGCGAGCGTCAGCGGGCCCATCGGATGGTTCATCCCGAGCTTCATCACTCCGTCAATCGCCTCGGGCGTGCCGACGCTTTCCATCACGCAGAAGATCGCTTCGTTGATCATCGGCATGAGGATGCGGTTGGCGATGAAGCCGGGGTAGTCGGCCGCTTCCAGCGGCGTCTTGCCCAGTGTGCGACACAGCTCCGATGCCGTGGCCATCGCTTCGTCCGACGTAGCCTGGCCACGAATCAGCTCCACAAGCGTCATCAGCGGCACCGGATTCATGAAGTGCATGCCGAGCACTTTGTCCGGCCTGGTCGTGGACGCGCCGATCGTGGTGATCGAAATAGAGGACGTGTTCGACGTGAGGATCACGTCTGGTCGCGTGATGCGATCGAGCGCCGAGAAGATCGCGCGCTTGACCTCAAGCGACTCGACCACGGCCTCGACGACGTAGTCCACGTCGGCGAAGTCTTCGAGTGAAGGTGCTGCAGAGAGACGGCCGAGAGTCGCCGTGCGATCATCGGCGGTCATCTTGCCCTTCTCGACAAACTTTGCCGTGCTCTTGTCGATGGTCTTGAGCGCGCGCGCCACAGCATCTGCCGACGCGTCATGCAGCTTCACCGTGAAGCCCGACTGCGCAAACACCTGCGCAATCCCATTCCCCATCGTCCCCGCCCCGATTACTCCGATTGTCTTGATCACGCGTGACTCCGTTTCGAGCTAGATGAGTTCCACTGCGAGCGCCACACCGTTGCCGCCGCCGAGGCACAACGTGGCGACGCCGCGCTTTTTGTTGTGGCGCTTCAAGGCGTAGAGCAGGGTGGTGAGCACACGCGCGCCGGAGGCGCCGATCGCGTGGCCCAGGGCCACGGCGCCGCCGTGCACGTTCACACGGGCGGGGTCGAGGCCCAGTTCGCGAATCACCGCCACGCCCTGCACCGAGAATGCTTCGTTGAGTTCGAACAGGTCCACGTCGTCGATGGACCATCCGGTCTTTTTCATCAGCTTGCGCACGGCGTCCACAGGCGTCATGAGCACCAGTTTCGGTTCGAGACCGGCGGTGGCCTGGCCCACCACGCGTGCGATTGGCGTGAGGTTCAGCTTGGCGGCCACATCAGCCCCCATCACCACCAGCGCGGCAGCGGCATCGTTTACACCGGGCGCATTGCCGGCGGTGACCGTGCCGTCCTTCTTGAACGCGGGCTTCAGGCGGCCCAGCGTCTCCATCGACGTGTCGTCGCGAATCGGCTCGTCTGTGGACACGACTATAGGGTCGCCCTTGCGCTGCGGGATTTCGATCGGAAGAATCTCGTCGGTGAACGCACCGTCGCGCGTGGCGGCTGCAGCCTTGCGGTGGCTGTCCACGGCATAGGCGTCTTGCTCCTCGCGGCTGACCTTGTAGGTCTGCGACACGTGTTCGCCCGTCAGCCCCATGTGCACGTCATCGAACGCGTCCCACAGGCCGTCGTGAATCATTGAGTCGATCATCTTCGAGTCGCCCATGCGCAGGCCCTCGCGCACCTTGGTCATGAGGTACGGGCAGTTGCTCATCGACTCCATGCCGCCGGCCACTGCGATGTCGATGTCGCCGGTGGCGATCCCCTGCGACGCGAGCATCACGGTCTTGAGGCCCGACCCGCACACCTTGTTGATCGTGACGGCACCGACGCTGTTGGGGAGGCCGCCGCGCAGGGCGGCCTGGCGCGCAGGGGCCTGACCGACACCGGCCTGCACCACGTTGCCCATCAGGCATTCGTCCACCGTCGCCGGATCAATGCCGGCGCGGCGCACCGCCTCGCGAATGGCCAGTGCGCCCAGGTCGGGGGCGCGGAAGTCCTTCAGGACACCAAGGAACTTGCCGGTCGGGGTGCGAACGGCGGAGACGATGACGGTTTCACGCATAAGAGTGCTCCGATTTGTTGATGACGATCCGGCGAACGACGCCGGGTCCAAGCAGGTGTTTCAGGCGCTCCGTCACAATCGGACGGGCGCGTTCCAGTTCCTTGACCCACGCCAGTTCCCGGGCATGGACGTAGAGCGTGCCGTTGGGATGCCAGTGTGGGGTGCCGTGCCGTGCGAGCACCGGGCCGGCCGCGATGGACCAGGCGAACGTGACTTTGCCCGGGGTCAGCGGCTGTGACGCGAGCAGCGGGCCCAGCACACGAGCGGCGGTCTGCTGCAGCGATTCCATGCCGACCTCGAAGTGTATCATCCGGGCATGAGACTGGTGCTGGCATCGGCGTCGCCCCGACGACGGGAATTACTGACCACGGCGGGGTTTACCTTCGACGTGGAGGTGGCTGACGTTGACGAAACGCGGCATCACGGGGAATCGGCCGAGGTCTACGTTCGCCGTGTGGCACTCGCCAAGGCCCAGGCGGTGGCAGCACGCCGCGCGAACGATATGGTCCTTGGTGCCGACACTATCGTGGTGGTCGACGGAGACGTGCTGGGCAAGCCGGTAAGCGACGCGGATGCGGTGGCCATGCTGACGCGGTTGTCCGGCCGCTCGCACCACGTGCTGACGGCCGTGGCGGTGGTGGCCGGTGGACGCTCCGTGGACACCGTGGAGGTCACAACGGTCAGCATGCACCCACTTACTGCGACTGAAATCGTCGCGTATGTCGAGAGCGGGGAGCCGCGCGACAAGGCAGGGGCGTATGCAATTCAGGGACGTGCGTCGCGGTTCATCCCCCGGATCGAGGGCTCTTATACCAACGTCGTGGGACTTCCTATCGCTGCCGTAGACGGCCTTTTGCGACAGCTTCGGTGGTATCCTGACACACGAGAGCGCAGTGCTCTTTTGAACAGTGACGAGGCCTAGTAATGTCCAAGAAAACCGTTCGGGTCAGTCTCTCTGCCGTGGTTATCATCGGGGCCCTGTCGTTCCTGATGTACACCTCGATTTCTGAAGGCGCGGAATACTACAAATTTGTTGACGAAGTGATGGAAGAGCCGGAGCGCTGGGAAGGCAAGCGCCTTCGCGTGCACGGCTGGGTGCTGGGTGATCCACAGGTCAACCCGCAGACCCTGGAATACCGCTTCGTCATTCAGGCCAACGGTGAAACCGTGAATGCCACCTATCGCGGCGTCGTGCCGGATACCTTCAAGAAGGACGCCGAAGTCGTGGTGAAGGGCATGTTGACGCCCGACGGGATCGTGATTGAAGACAAGGGCATCATGGCGAAGTGCCCGTCGCGATACGAAGGCGACGCTCCGCCGGCCTCGGGGCGTTAACCCGTGGCAACCCTCGGCACGGTTCTAATCCTTGTGGCGTTTGTCGTCGCCGCCGCGACGTTTGCCGCCGGCATCGCGGGCGGGCGGCGTCGCAGCGATGCACTGATTCAAGGCGCGGTGGGCCTGTCCCACGTACTCACGGGCCTGATGCTCGTGCTCTCGGCGATCATCGTGTACTCGTTTGTGAATGGTGAGTACGCCATCAAGTATGTGAACAGCTATTCCGACTCGCGGATGCCCCTGTTCTATAAGTTGACGGCGTATTGGGGCGGCCTGGACGGGTCGCTGATGTTCTGGGTCACGCTGCTGGCGATTTTTGCCAGTGTCGCTATCCACCTGAACCAGGAACGCCACCGGTTGTTGATCCCATGGGTTGCGGCAGTGATTGCCGCCGTGCAGATGTTCTTCCTGTTCCTCATGGTGGTGCACAACAACCCGTTCGAGACACACCTGCTCACCAGTCCGGCGGACGGGCGCGGTCTGAACCCGCTGCTCCAGAACTTCTACATGATCATCCACCCGCCGATGCTGTATCTCGGCTTCGTGGGCATGACGATTCCGTTTGCCTTCTGTCTGGCCGCCCTGATCACCGGGCAGCTCGATGACTCGTGGCTGCGCGCCGTGCGTCGATGGGTGATGACCTCCTGGTTGTTCCTCGGACTCGGGTTGGCCCTCGGCGGGCTCTGGGCGTATGAAGAACTGGGATGGGGCGGCTACTGGGGCTGGGACCCGGTGGAGAACGCCGGCCTGCTGCCCTGGTTTACCGCGACGGCGTTTCTGCATTCCGTCATGGTGCAGGAACGGCGCGGCATGTTGAAGCTCTGGAACGTCTCGCTCGTAATCCAGACGATGTTCCTGACCATCTTCGGCACGTTCATGACGCGCTCGGGCATCGTGCAGTCGGTGCACGCCTTTGGCGAGGATCCCCAGCTGGCCTGGATGTTCACGGTCTTCATGATCGTGATTCTCACCATCAGCTTCGGCTTGGTGATCTGGCGCATGCCGCTGCTGCGCGCCCGCAACGAGCTGGACTCATGGGCGTCACGCGAAGCGGCGTTCCTTGTCAATAACTGGATTCTGCTGTTCTCGGCGTTCTTCGTGCTCTTTGCCACCATGTTTCCCACGATCAGCGAAGCCCTGCGCGGGGAGCGTCTGACCGTCGGACCGCCGTTTTTCGACAAGTGGATGTTGCCCATCGGGCTCATGCTGCTGTTGCTCACGGGCATCGGTCCGCTGCTGGCGTGGCGCAAGTCCGCGATGAGCAACATGGTGCACCAGTTCCTCTGGCCCACATTGACTGGTGTGGTGGCACTGGTGCTCGTGATGGCACTGGGCATGCACTTCTGGGCCGCCGGGTTGTGTTTTGCCCTCTGCGGATTCGTCACCGGCACCATCGCGCAGGAGTTCTGGCGCGGTTCCGGCGTTCGGCAACGCGCCACGGGCACCGACCGCTTCACGGCCATGGTCGGACTCTTTGCCCGGTCACGTCGTCGCTACGCGGGATACATCGTGCACCTCGGCATCGTGCTGATCTTCTTCGGGTTCGCCGGCAACGGCTACAAACTCGAAGAGCAGATCAACCTCGAGCCTGGACAACAGGTTGCCATTGGTGCCTATGTGGTGCACTTCGACGCATTGAAGGTGACCGACGACGGCCAGAAGCAGATGATCACGGGCCACACGTCGGTGACCAAGAACGGCGAGTCGATCGGGGGGATGTATCCGGCCCGCTGGTTCTTCCGGAATCGTGAGGACGAGCCGACCACCGAGGTGGCCATTCGGCGTGGGTTCGCCGATGACCTGTATATCGTGCTTGCCGGCTACGAACTCGAGACCCAGCGGGCGACCTTTGAGGTGACCGTCAACCCCCTCGTGAACTGGGTGTGGTTCGGCTTCGGGATTATGGCCATCGGCACGGTCCTGTCACTCCTGCCTGAACGAGCGATGGCGTATGCCACGGCCGCCGTGCCGAAGGGGGCGGTCACCACGTCGTTGCTGATGTTGTTCTTCCTGTTCCCGACCGTGCCGTCCGGTGGACTGGCCAGGCACGCACACGCCCAGCACGTCGAAAATTCGCAGGTGGTGTTGCTGGTGCCGCGCTCACCCGTGGAAAAGAAGCTGCGCGACGAAATCGTCTGCATGTGTGGCACGTGCGGACGGAAGCGGGTGGCGGAGTGTACGTGCGGCACCGCCGACGCCATGCGGCAGGAGATCGCTGCGCTGGTCGCCGAAGGCAAGTCGTACGACGAGGTCGTTGATTACTACGTGGATAAATACGGCAGCCAGGAAGTGCTCGCGGCGCCGATTGACAAGGGCTTTAACCGCCTCGCCTGGTTCCTGCCATACGCGGTAGGGGTGCTTGGGGTATTGGTCGTGGGCGGCGTGGCCGTGCGTTGGTCACGTCGCGGCGACGAGACGCCGGCGGCGGCGGCATTGTCGGATTCGCCCGCGCGGCAGGAGAGGGAAGCGAGACTGGACGATGAGCTCCGAGACCTCGACTGAGTCCGCGCCGTTTACGGCCGGACATTTCTACGTGCTCCTCTCAATGGTCGCAGCCACCGCTGCGGTGGTGATGGCACGGAATACCCATCCCGCGGCCCTGTTGCTGCTCAGTGGAGCCGCGCTGGCCTCCGGGTATACCGCGTATGCCCTGCACCAGGCGTTGCTGGGGTTGCTGTCGCAGAGCCGACGACCCGTACTGGGTGCGCGCCAACGTGAGGTGCTCGAACAGGACAAAAACACCGTACTCAGAGCCATCAAGGATCTCGAGTTTGATTACGGCATGAAAAAGGTCAGCGAGGCTGACTACGAGGACATGCTCGGCCGGCTGAAGCAGCGCGCGCTGCTCATCATGGAACAGTTGGAGCGGATCCCTGACGATCCACCTGCGCCAGTCATGGCGGCGAAGGTCTCACGCGACATCGCCTGTCCGCAGTGTCAGACACGCAACGACCGCGACGCGAAATTCTGCAAGCAGTGCGGCGAACGGTTGGGGAGCGTGAACGTATGAGGTTCTTCTTCTTCTTCGGTTGTGCACTCGTGGCCGCGCTTGTGCTGTCGCCGACGCCCGTGGCGGCGCAAATGCCCAACGCCGCTGAAATGTCGGGACGCCCCCTGCCCTCGGCGGAGGTGCCCCCGGGCAGCCTTCAGGTTCGTGTGATGCGCGAGTCGTTTGAGGGCATCACGAGCCAGCCTGTCAGTGTAATGGTTGACGGTGAAAGCCGGATGATGACCACCGGCGACGACGGGCGCATCCTCGTGTCCGGTCTCCGGGTCGGCAGCAACGTGCGGGTCTCAACAGTTGTGGATGGTACGCGGCTGGAATCACAGACCATCCCCATCGGGCTGACCGGCATGATGGTGGCCCTGGTGGCCGCAGGACCTGTGGATCCAAACGCGCCGCCTCCGCCTGCCGCGCTGCCGGCCGTCAGTGGGTCCGTCGTTTTAGGTCCCGAATCGCGCGTCATCGTTGAGCTCACCGAGAATGCGCTTCGGGTGTTCTACATCATGGATGTGGTGAACGCCACGGACGCGCCTGTGGACATCGGCGGTCCGCTGATTTTTGACCTGCCTCGTGAAGCGCGCGGCACCGGCATGTTGCCGGACTCGACACCACGGGCGACCGCCAATGGTCCCCGGGTGATTGTCACCGGCCCGTTCGATCCCGGCATCACGCCGGTGCAGGCCGCCTTCGAACTGCCGTATCGGGGCCCGACCACCACCCTCGAACAGGTGTGGCCCGCGACGCTGCAGCAACTCACGCTGCTGGTGGAGCAACACGGGTCGCTGGACATCACGTCGCCGCAAATGACCGATCGCAACATCGTGAGCAGCAATGGCATGCCCCTGATTTTTGCATCCGGCCCCGCGATCATGGAGGGACAGTCGCTGACTGTGGACTTCTCGGGGTTGCCGCACCACCCGACGTGGCCGCAGTGGGTGGCGCTGCTGCTCGGCCTGGCGATCATCGGCTGGGGCATCTGGGGCGCCGCGACCGCGCCACGCGCGCGTGCCTGACATCGACTTCACCACAGTGCATGTGGCCGACGTGTCGCGGACCTATGGTCGGCGACGTGCGTTGTCACATGTCTCAATCGACGCCACCGAGGGGCGTGTGCTCGGGCTGTTCGGCCCGAATGGCGCCGGCAAGTCCACACTGCTCAACATCCTTGCCACACTGCTGCGCCCGTCTCAGGGCGAGGTGCGGTACGGCACCCACCGCGCGGGCGAGGCTGGTGACGCCTTGCGGGGCGCCATCGGCGTACTCGGACACGATCTGTATCTCTACCCAGACCTGACGGCGGCCGAGAACCTGGCCTTCTTTGGCCGGCTCTACGGCGTTGCTGATGTGGCCGGACGCGTGACCGAGGCGCTCGCGCTGGCGCGGCTGACCGATCGCGCCGACGACCGTGCCGGCGGTTTTTCCCGCGGCCTGCGTCAGCGCCTCGCACTGGAGCGCGCGTTGTTCCATCGGCCGCGCCTGGTGCTGCTCGACGAACCGTTTACCGGGCTCGACGATGCCTCGGCGCGTATTTTGATTGAGCGGCTCAAGGGGCTCGCGTCCGGCGGGGCGATCGTCATCATGGCCACCCACGACTTCGACACAGCCGAAACACTCGTGGATGATGCCGTGTGCATCGATCGGGGCAAGGCGTATCCTATTGCGCCTGGTGCCGGCTCGTTGCGCGATCGATATCGCCGTGTGCTGCAGGAGCGTGGCTGATGCCAGGGTTCCTGCGCACGGTCTGGATCGTGCTCGAGAAAGACCTTGTCGTCGAAGCGCGCAGTCGTGAACTCGTGTACACGACCGTGTTTTTTGCCGTCGCTGTTGTGCTGATCTTCTCGTTCAGCTTTGTGGTGGAAGGGACGCCGTTGACCGACGCCGCGGCGGGCATCCTCTGGGTGGCGTTGGCATTCGCCGGCACGCTGGCCCTGGGCCGAACGTTTGAGCGGGAACGGCAGTCAGAGACCCTCAAGGCGCTACTGCTGGCGCCGGTGGAACGTTCGGCACTGTACGTCGGCAAGTTGCTCGGGATGCTGGCGATCATGTCCATGGTGGTGCTGGTCGTCGGTCCGCTGGTGGTGGTGCTGTTCCGGGTGTCGCTCGAGGGTGTGTTCGGGCACCTGCTGGCGTTGATCGTCAGCGGAGGGATTGGGTTTGCGGCCGTCGGCACCCTGTTTGGCGCGATGCTCAATCGCAGCCAGTCCCGGGACGTGTTGCTGCCGGTCGTGTTGTATCCGCTGACCGTACCGGTCATGATCGCGGGCGTCAGCGGCACCGCCGCGCTGCTGTCGGCGGAGCCAAACATCGCCCGGGCCGAGGTGTGGCTCTCGATGCTGGTATTCTTTGACGCCGTGTTCCTGACGCTGGCGTTGTGGGTGTTCGGCGCCGTCATGGCTGAATCGTAAGAGGAGAAGGACGCACCATGGGACAGACGCGATTGATTGCCGGCCTGCTGATTGTCGGCGTGGGGCTGTTTGCGGCCTCGCCCTTCATCATTGACGCCGCGCCCTACGAGTCCACGATGGGACTCATTCAGAAGATTTTTTATTACCACGTGCCATCCGCGATGGTGATGTTTGCCTCCGCGTTTGTCTGCGGTATCGCGAGCGCCATCTATCTCGCGAAGCGATCCCCGACGGCCGACCGCGTGGCCATCGCCGGCGCCGAACTGGTGGTGGTGTTCGGCCTCATCGTGCTGGTCACCGGCCCCTTGTGGGCCCGCAAGGCCTGGGGCGTCTGGTGGGACTGGGGCGACGTTCGTCTGGTCACCTCTCTGGTGTTGTGGTTGATCTTTGTGTCGTACACCTTGTTGCGACGGTTTGCCGGCCCCGGCAGTGACGTGCTCGCGGCGGCGGTCGGTGTCTTCGGCATGGCGAACGTGCCGTTTGTGTACTGGTCAGTCAATGTATGGCGCACCATGCACCCAAAAACCACAGTCGTGCGCACGCTCAGCCCGGAGATGCTGATTCCGTTCTACTGGTGCGTGGCGGCGTTTGTGTGTCTCTATATCGCCATTTTGCTTGTGCGCGTCCGGCTTGAGCGCAGTTCAGCTGCGCTTGAGGCTGTCTACGCGGACCTTGAGGATTAGAAGGGGAGACTCCCATGAAAAACATGATCGGAATTCTGCTGTTGTTGATGGTGACACTGGCGCCGGTGGGGGCCCAGGAACCGCCGCCGCCCGCCGTTTCGGAGCAGCCACAGGCGGCGACCGACGGCTTCATCCCGATGAGCGAAATGACGACCCGCGAGCTCCTGCCGGCAGCGCCGCTGGTGTTCTACGCGTATGGGTTCGTCTGGATCGCGCTGCTGGGGTATCTCTGGGCGATCTGGCGACGCGTGGATCGGGTCGAGCAGGACATCGCCCGTGTCCGGCGTCGGCTCGATGATGGTCGTGGGGGACAGCCATGATCGCAGGCATGTCATCGTCGCATTTCATCTTCATCCCGGCTGTGCTGTTCATCGGGGTGGTTCTGGGATGGGTCCTGGGCTCCCGCGCGGCTCGGGACGCCTTTGCGATGGAAATAAAACGCCGCGAAGAGCGCGCCGCCCGTAAGGCCCAGTAACGCGGTTCATGGTTCATCGGTTCATGGTTCAGCGGTGCCGTTCTGGGTTCCGGGGGCCTGGTTCAGGGTGTTGAACCCAGCACCGACCCTGAACCCTGCACCACGAACCCAGCACCCAAGAACCCCGAACAGCACCCGGAACCATGAACCAGGAACCATGAACCCGGCCGCGGCCGCGGCCGTCACGGCACGATCGTGCCGTGCAGGGCGTGAAGTGCTTCGAGGATGCGGTCGGCGACGACGGACGCCCGGGCGCGTGAGGCGTTGATGCGCAGGTGGGCCAAACGATAGGTGTCCACGCGCGCGGCGAAGAGGCGCTCGAGGATGTCACGGTCGGCGGCGAGGGGCCGGCGTCCATCAAGGGGAATCCGCGTCATCAACTCGGCGAGCGGCACGTCCACCCAGACCGTCGCGCCGTCGAGCAGGATGGCCGCCCGGTTGTCGGGATCGGCAAATGTGCCGCCGCCGGTGGCGACCACCACGTGGCGCATCGGTTGCAGCAGGGCGAGCATCTCGCGTTCAACCGCCCGGAAGTAGGCTTCGCCGTGCCGCGCGAATATTTCGGCCACGGTCATTTTCTCGCGCACCTCGATCAGGTGATCGATGTCCTCGAAGCGCCAGCGCAGGCGTGCCGCGAGCTGGCGTCCCACCGTGGTCTTTCCGGACGCCATGAACCCCACGAGATACACCTTGTCAACGGTCATGTCGCGAGATGACTGAGGTCGGCGAGAAAGCCGGGGTAGGAGACAGCGACGCTGTCTGCGCTGTCGATGACTGATGGACCGGTCGCCCCGAGCGCGACCAGCGCGAAGGCCATGACAAGACGATGGTCGTGGACGGCGTCGACGTGACCGCCTGTGGGTGTGGCGGCGTGCCCGTCAATGACGAATCCATCCGGATATTCCTCGGCCCGCACACCAAGGCCGCGCAAGCCGGTGACGAGCGCGGTGATCCGGTCGCTCTCCTTGACGCGCAATTCTTCGGCACCGTGCACTTCCAGGCGACGACCAAATGCCGCGCAGGCCGCGAGCACGGGCAACTCGTCAATCAGGCCCGGCACTTCCGCCGCATCGATGGTGGTGTCGCGACACGTGTCGTACGTAATCTGGATCGTTCCCACGGGTTCGCCGCCGAGTTCACGCTCTGTAGTGACCGTTACCGAAGCCCCCAAACGCTGGAGCGCGGCCACAAACCCCAGGCGTCGCGGATTAAGCGCCACATCGGTCAGCACCACATCCGACCCGGGCAGGGCAGCCGCCATGGCGGCCCACACGGCGGCAGACGACGGGTCGCCGGGCACGCGCAAGGGCTCTGCGGGTGCGATGGCCTGCTGGCCGCCTCGGACAGAGACCTTGAGGCCGTCCACTTCGCACCGGAGATGGAACAGGGGAAAGGCCCGCTCGGTGTGGTCGCGCGTTGCGGCCGGCTCGTGCACCACGGTGGTGCCGTCCGCACGCAGTCCCGCAAGGAGGATCGCGCTCTTGATCTGGGCACTGGCGGCCGACGGCGTCCACTCGAGTCCGCGCAGGGCGGCTCCGTGCAACACGATCGGCGCTCGGCCCTCCTGTGATTCGAGCGAGGCCCCCATGGCGGCCAGCGGAGCGAGCACCCGCCGCATGGGCCTGCCCGACAGGGAGGCGTCACCAACAAGCGTGGCCGTTACCGGATACCCGGCCAGCATCCCCATGAGCAGCCGCATGGTGGTGCCCGAATTCATGCAGTCGAGCGGGGTGTCGGGCGAGTGCGGGCCCGCGTCACCCCAGCCCTCGACCACGACTGCGCGGTCCTCCCGGGTGACTGTCGCCCCCAGGGATTGCACGCAGTGGAGCGACGCCCGCACATCTGCGCCGGGAGATAAATGGGTAATCCGGGTGCGCCCCTCTGCCTGCGCGCCGAGTAGCACATAACGATGGGAGATGGATTTGTCGCCAGGGACGGCCAGACGGCCTGCGAGTGCTCGGATTGGAGAAAGCGGCAGAGAAGACATCATTCAAGGACCGTTTCCGAATAGTATGTTACCCGCGGGCATGATGACCGACCAGCACCTCATTCGCCTCGAAATCCCGAGCTCTTTTCATTTGCTCGATCTCGTCCAGGCTCTCAGTGATCGAATGTCCGCGATCGCGGGCCTCGATGAAGACTCGAGCCATTGGGTAAGCGTGTCAGTTCGCGAGTCGGTGATTAACGCCGTCAAACACGGCAACCGCGAAGATCCGGCCAAACACGTCACGGTGGAATTCACACTGGGGCCCCGCGCCAACCCCGAGGAGTTTTCAATAACGGTGCTTGATGAAGGGGAAGGGTTCGACTTCGAAGAGGTCAGCGATCCACTCGCGCCCGAGAACCTGCTCAAGTCGAGCGGCCGCGGCATCTTCTTTATGCGCAACTTCATGGATGATGTGGCCATTACCCGGCGTCCCGAAGGCGGCATGTCGGTGCGCATGGTGAAAAAACTCTGACTCCCGATCCAGCCTGGCTGGCCACGGCGGCTGATGCCGCACTGGCCGGCGGTCGTCTTGCGCGTCAGTACTTCCGCAGCGACCTCACCATCACGAAAAAGGGCGCCATCGATCTCGTCACCGAGGCCGATGTGGCTGTCGAGCAGACCATTCGCGAACGAGTGGCGCGCCGGTTTCCCTCACACACGTTTCTTGGCGAAGAGTCGGGCGGGCCCACCGCCTCCACGGCGTCGTGCCGCTGGATTGTGGATCCTATCGACGGCACCACCAACTTCGCCCATGGCCTGGCGCTCTTCTGCACGTCGGTGGCGCTCGAAGTGGATGGCACGATCATGGCCGGGGCCATCTATGACCCGATGGCCGATGAACTGTTCACGGCCGAACGCGGCCACGGGGCACGCCTCAACGGCCGACGCATCTCGGTGACCACCGAAGACACGCTGATCAACGCCTTGCTTGTGACGGGCTTTCCGTACACGGCGAATGAACAACGCGCGGAGCAGTTGGCGATCTTCTCAGCATTCCTGGCCCAGTCGCGCGCCGTTCGACGACTGGGGTCTGCCGCCCTCGACCTCTGCTGTGTGGCGGCCGGCCGGTTCGACGCGTTCTGGGAGCAGAACCTGCACGCCTGGGATGTGGCGGCCGGCGGGCTGCTTGTCGAGGAAGCCGGTGGGCGAGTGACCGATTTCGCCGGCGGACCCTACTCGCCGTTTGGACGAGCGATCGTGGCCTCGAACGGGGCCATCCATCCGAACCTGCTCACCGTCATTGCTGGCCTCCGAGGGTGACACTTCACCACCTGCGGCGGGTTTCTCCAGTAAATTTGCGCTTGAGTCACTTGGCATCAAATCTGCTGTAACCAGACGCAGTGGAACGTGGTCCACTGCACACGTCGAGGAGAGAACGCACATGACACGGGTACAACGCGCAGCAACTGTGGGACTTTTGATGGGAGCGGTCGTCGTGGCCATGGCCGCCCCTGCGGCCGCTCAGGCCGTGCACTCGGCGCACATCGGAGCGGGCCTGTTTGCGCCGCGAACACTGGATGCGCGGTCATCTGACGACGTGTGGGTGGAGAACCTGAATACGTTGTCGTTCAACATCAAGGACTTCCGCGGCGGCACCGCGACCGGCGAGTGGACGGTCACGTTCAACGAGCGGATTGAAGTGGGCCTGGGCGGCGGCTTCTACCAGCGCACCGTGCCCAGCCGGTACCGCGATTACATCAACTTAAATGGCGCCGAAATTGAGCAGGACCTGAAGCTGCGAGTCATCCCCGTCAGCGCTGTTGTGCGGTTTCTGCCCTTCGGCCGTGCCGGCACGGTGCAGCCCTATGTCGGCGTCGGCGTCAGCGCGTTGAACTGGCGGTATTCCGAGACGGGTGAGTTTGTGGACTTCTTCGACGGTTTTGCCGTCTTCCGCGACCGCTACGTGGCCAACGGCACGGCCATCGGCGGCGTAGTGCTTGGTGGCCTCCGGTTGCCGCTCGGCGGCGACATCTACGCGCTGAACACCGAATTCCGCTACCAGTTTGGTGAAGGCGACCTCAACGACAACGGCTTCCTGACCGACAAGATCGACCTGTCTGGCATGAACTTCACGGTCGGCTTCCAGATTCGCTTCTAAGAGACTCAACGGCTTCGCGTGGGAGCGGGCGGCTATAATGGCCGTCCGCGCTCATGGATGACATTCTTGCCGCCGTACAACCCTGGGTGGATCGCTTCGGCGGCGTCGGCATGTTCGTCGTGGCGGCGCTCGACACATCGTTTGTGTCGATGCCCAACGTCAACGACCTGCTGATCGTCTGGCAGACCATCAAAAATCCCCACCTCTGGTGGTACTACGCAGGCATGACGACCGTGGGCTCGGTGCTCGGGTCGATGGTCATCTACTACATGGGCCGCAAGGGCGGGGAGAAGTTCCTGCTCAAGCGCTTCAAACCGCAGCACGTGGCCAAAGTGCGCGGTCTTTTCGAACGTTACGGTCTCTGGGCGATGCTCATCGTCGCCTTCGCCCCGCCACCGGCCCCCTACAAAATTTTTGTGCTGCTGGCCGGCGTCGGCGGGGTCGGCACCGGGGCGTTTATTCTCGCTGTGACCGTAGGGCGGGGCCTGCGGTATGCCGCGGAAGGGTGGCTGGCCCAGCTCTATGGACAACAGGCGGCCAGCTTCATCAGAAATCATCTCGCGGAGGTGACGCTCTGGCTGGTGGCCGTAGTCACCGTGGCCCTGGGCCTCTGGTACCTGTGGCACCGCCGCCGTCCCGCGGCGACGGCATAACGGCCGGGCAGCATAGAATGTCTGTCGTGCCTGTGCCGGATTTGTCGGTCGTCATTCCCATCTACAACGAGGCGGAGAACGTCGAGGCCCTGTGCCGCGAATTCGTCGAGACGTTGAACGCATGGGGACGTCCCTACGAAATCCTGCTGGTGGATGACGGCAGCACGGACGGCACCTTTCCGCTGCTGGCCCGGCTGCAAGCGGAGCACCCGCAGTTGCGGGTGATCCAGTTTCGCCGGAACTTCGGCCAGACGGCCGCCTTTGCGGCCGGCTTTGCGTATGCCCATGGCCGGTTTATCGCCACCGCAGACGGCGATCTGCAGAACGACCCGCGAGACCTGCCGGCGATGATTGCACGACTGGAAGGGCAGGCCGCTGGTGACCCGGTGGTGTACGACATCGTGTGCGGCTGGCGGAAGGACCGCAAGGACACCTTCATCAACCGGCGCCTTCCGTCGGTCATCGCCAACCGATTGATCTCGTGGGCCACAGGCGTGCGGCTGAACGACTACGGCTGCTCACTCAAGGTCTTCCGCGCGGAAGTGGTCAAACCCCTGCGCCTCTACGGCGAGATGCACCGCTTTCTGCCGGCGCTCGCCAGCGAAATGGGCGTGCGTATTGCCGAGCAGGTGGTCAATCATCGTGCGCGGCAATTCGGTCGCACAAAATACGGCATCTCACGCACCGTGCGTGTGATGCTCGATCTGGTCACCGTCAAGTTCCTGCTGAGCTACTCGACGCGCCCCCTGCAGATGTTCGGCCTCATCGGCATGGTCATGGGCGGGCTCGGCGGCGTGATCCTCACGTACCTGGCGTACATCAAGTTTTTTCAGGCGGCGGGTATTGGCGACCGGCCGCTGCTGATGTTCGGTATTCTGCTGGTCTTCACCGGCGTGCAATTACTGACCGTGGGCCTGCTGGCAGAACTGCAGGCGCGCACGTACCATGAATCGCAGGGCAAGCCGATCTATGTGGTCCGGCAGGTCCTGGAACCCCCGGCCACCGACACCCGGCCGGACGTCTGAATACCCGGCAGAGGTGCTGGCATGTTGCGAATGAGTGTGATGACACAAAAGCTGATCAAGATGACTCTGGTAATGGTCCTGCTGCTGGCGGCCATCCCGGCTGCGGCGCAGGTGCCGGCCCCTGTGTTGCCGGGTGATGACGATGAGAACGACCGGCGTCCGTACAGCCAGTTTCATTTCGGATTATTGTCGGGGACGCAGCGCGTGGATACGACCGGCATCACCGGCGCCGGCGAGTTTGGCGTGCGCCTCCGTCGCGGTCTGCACTTTGTCGTCGAAGGCGGCTGGATGTCCGACATCACCACGTCGAGTCGGCGCGCCGAGGTGAACGGCTTCGCCCAGTTTGTGCAGGGCGCCTACGGTGTTCCCACGACTGGTGCGATTGAAAGTCCCACGTTGTTCGGAATGGCAGGTTTCCGTGTGATCCCCGATGGCAAGCCAGCGGGCGAGTCGGCGGGCGTGCGGCCGTACGTATCGCTGTCGGCCGGGCTCGCGCGGGTGGAGTATCTGCCCACGTTCACCGTGGACGGGCAGGCGGTCAGTGGCCCCGGCATCGTGGTGTATGGAGTGGAGCTTGGCCGGGATCTGCTGGGCACCACCAATCGCTTCGCCTACAGCGGCGCCGCCGGCGTCGTCTTTGGCGACACCTGGTACCTCGATCTGGGGGTCCGCATGACGCGCATCCACACGACGGACCATCCGACCACCGTCACGCGTCTGGCGATCGGCATGGGTCGCCGGTTCTGAGCGGAGCCGTGCAGCGCGTTCCCGACGGCGCGCCGATGACCGAGCGCGGTGGGCGCCTCCGCGGAGTCATCGACCTGCTCGCGGGTCGCTACCCGTCCTTCATCTTTGGGGCGCCTGTCGGACGCATCCTGCCGGTCTTTCATTTTCACGAAACCACCCCCGAGGCACTCGAACCCGCGTTCGCCTACCTGGTTGAGAACGGCTATCGTACGGTCACCTCGGACGAGTTGGCCACCTTCGTCCGCACGGGCCATCATCCCGGCCCCAAGACGGTGATGCTCGCCTTTGACGATGCGTTGGCGAGTTTGTGGATGGTGGTGACCCCGCTGTTGGAGCGATACGACCTGCGCGCCGTGGCGTACGCGATTCCGGCGCGCATCCCGGAGGCTGAGGGCACGCGACCGACCATGCTGGATGGACCGACGGACGCGGCCACGCTCGACTATTCAGACACCCCGTTTGTGACCTGGCCGGAACTCACGGCGTTGTCGAACTCGGGTCGCGTGGACGTGCAGTCACATACATGGTCCCACTCGATGGTCTTTGCAGGCGCCGAGCCTTTGGGGGTGGTGGATGAGGAGTTCCAGCGGGTGGAGACGGTGTTCTCCCGGCCACGGGTAGATGAGCGCGCGACGCTCACGTTCCTCTCAGCCGACCGGGTGGGGTATCCCGTGTTTGCTCGCCGATCGCGGATGTCTGACGGTCGTCGGTATTGGCCGGATGCGCAGGCCTGCGAGGACGTCGAAGCCCATGTGCAGCGGGAGGGTGGCCGGGCCTATCTGTCGCGACCGGAGTCGGCTGCCGCGCTCGCGTCCCGGCTCCGCGCGATCACGGGGCGATGGGAAACTGACGCTGAGCGGGTCTCCGCCATCGAGTCAGAGCTTGACCAGGCCCGGCAGGTGCTGGGAGCACGGCTGGGAAAGCCGGTCCATCACATCTGTCTGCCGTGGGGAATCTCCGGCGCGGTCACCCGGGCGGCATTGGAGCGTCTCGGGATCGCCAGCGCGTTTGCGAACCAGTTGCCCGGTCGGTTTGCGGTAGGCCATGGGGACGACCCGTATTTCCTCAAGCGGTTGCACTGTCGACATATCTTTGCGTTGCCCGGGCGGGGGCGGCGGGTCTTCACGATATTAAAAGGGTAGGGCCCGACACGGGGGCCTATTGCCGGTGAGGCACTGCTACGATAGACGGTCAGGTGTTAGTGCGCTTTGGAGGCGCTGATTCGGTATGAAGCGATTGATTGCAGGAATTGTTGGGGTCGGGCTGCTCTGGGCGGTGCCGGCTGGTGCACAGACGACGAGTCCGGCAGGGCCGGCCGTTGAAACGTTCTACGGCGGCGTGTTTGGTGGCGCGGCCGTGGTCGATAAATGGAGCGCGACCGCCGGTCTCGAACTCGGCGTGCGGGTGCGACGGAATCTCGACATCATTGGCGAAGGCGTCTGGGTGCAGAACGCGGCGACCGCTGACCGCACCGCCTCCATGCGTCCGCTGGTGGAATTTCTCGAGATTACGCAGGGCACCAGTGCCACAGGTTCGGTCGAAGCGCCGACCTGGATGGGCGCTGCAGGCCTCCGATGGGTGTTTGAACGAGATGGCGCGCTTCGGCCGTACATTCTCGCGACGGCGGGCCGGGCGAGTGTCGAGCAGAAGGCGACGTTCACCGTCGGAGGTACCGACGTAACCAGCTCCATTGCATCCTATGGCATCACGCTCGGCACAGACCTGAGCGGTAGTGAGACGGCCTGGACCTATGGCGGCGGCGCAGGCCTGCTGTTTGTCGGGGGTCGCTGGTACATGGATGCCGGCATCCGCTACACCAACATTCAGCTTAATGAACCGACGAACCTCTGGCGCGCAGCGCTGGGCGTCGGGTTTCGGTACTAGGAGCCACCATGACCAAACGACTTTCCGTTCTCCTTGTGCTGGGCACACTGGGCGTCTCCGCCGCGTGTGACACCTCCAATCCCAACAGCCCGGCCCCCGTCAGCTTTACGGCGCCGCGCGCCCAGGGACCGGCCAACAGCGCGTTCTTCCGATTCAACGACCAGCCGATCACGCTGACCATTCACAACGCCGCCCGCACCGGTCCGGCCACGGTCACCTACACGGTGGAACTCGCCACGTCGGACACTTTCAGCACGATTTACCGCACGATTGAAGGGGTAGCGGAAGGCAGCGGCGCCACCACCACAGTCACTGTCGCCAACCTGCCCGGCGCGACCACGTTCTTCTGGCGGTGGCGCACCGTGATCGGAGGCGTGACCGGAGAGGCGTCATCAGCAGGCTCCTTCTTCGTGCGTCCGCAGGTCATCCTCGGTGCGCCCGAGGCGGAGCAGCCGGCGGCCAACCGCGACATCTACACGCCCCGGCCGACGTTTACTGTGCGGAACGGCAATCGAACAGGTCCAGTCGGGCCGATTACGTATCAGTTCGAAGTCTCCACCGTGAATACGTTTGCCACGGTGGTCGTGCGGGCAACGGGCGTGGCCGAACAGAGTGTTCGCACGTCATGGACCCCGGTCGCGGACCTGCCAGAAGCGACGCTCTACTGGCGCGCCAGAGCAGTCGACGTCGAGAACGATGAGGCGGGACCGTGGACGACGGGCATCCGTTTTGAGCGGAAGCGCGGCATCGATTTGACGCAGGTGACCTATTGGGTCGGTCCGCCCGTGACGCAGTTCAAAGAGACGTCTGTGATCACCGAGGCCTATCATCGGAACGAGATCCTCTGCATCTTCCACACAAAGCTCGGCGTGTGGCCGGTGACGGACTTCTACGACGCAGGCCCCATTCTGGAAGGCAACCAGCAGTATTTCGCCAACATCAACGGCCAGTGGCACTCGGGATCGTCCGAGTGGTATCGCCCAGGCCAGGCCTGCAAACATGTCGACCAAAACGTGGGATCGGATTCCTTCCCAGCGACCACACCCATTGGACGCTGGCGGCCACAGGTGGGAGAAGTCTTCGGCGTGATGTCGACGACTCCCGCGCGGGCGTATCCCGCCTTCAAGACCCTGGATGAACGCACCAACGTGGTGCTCATTCAGTGGGGGCAGTAAGCCACCACGGCACACGGCGTTCGCTCGGCCCGATCCTGCGTCCCTGAGGCGCAGGATCGGGCTTTTTTTTCGTGACACCTATCCGGGCCGAAATCCTCAGCCGATAGTCGAACCAGAGTGTCTCGAATGAAACAGCTACCCGTGCGTCCGGCCGTCCTCATTGGCCTCATCCTGCTGACAGCGGCCTGCGGACAAGAGAAGAGTCGAAACCCGCTGAGCCCGCTCATTGCCGGCCCGATTGCCGGGGTGTCGATCACGGCCCCGGTGCTGCTTGAGCCCCAGTCCCAGCAGGAATTTCCGGTCGCCCAACAGCCGCTGACGTTGCTGATCGAAAACGCGAGCTCGAATGGCGAGCGGCCTGTTCGCTATCACTTTCAGCTCGCGAGCGACGCGCTGTTTCTGACACCGATCCATCAGAACACCCAAGTCACACCTGGGGCCAACGGCCGCACCGCGTACCAACTGCCGGACGCCCTGGCCCCTGAGCGCACGTACTACTGGCGCGTCAAGGCTGATGACGGGGCGAATGCGAGTGACTTTTCTGCCGTTCGCAGCTTTCGTGTGTTTACCCCGGTGGTGATTCAGGCGCCGGTGCTCTTGTCGCCCTCCAACGGGGCCACGATCACCACCCGTCGTCCATCCCTGAACGTCCAGAACGTTGTGAGAACCGGCCCGGCTGGGGCCATTACCTACCTGTTCGAAGGCGGCGATACCCCGGCCTTCGGTATCCCCGGCTTGACCGTCGCCGTTGCGGAGTCGCAGTCGGGCACGACGAGCTTCCAGGTCCCCGAAGACCTGCCCTACGCCAAACTGTTCTTCTGGCGCGTGCGTGCCTCCGACCCCGGCCACACCGGCCCCTGGTCAGAGACGTTCACGTTCACGACGCCCCAGGCCCCTGCGCCACCACCTCCGCCGCCGCCCGGTCCAGGGCCAGGCCCCGGTGGCCCCGCCCCTGGTGATGAGCTCAACCTCAACACGGTGCAATGGGTGAAAGGTGAGCACATCGGTAATTGGGCGGTGACGTCCACGCTGACCTCGGTCACGACCAATGGCGAGGACCTCTGCACCCATCACACGAAGCAGGGGCAGTGGCCGATCCTCGGCTTCTTCGGTATCCCCGGTGTGACGGTGGAAGGCAGCCAGATCCTCATCGCCAACATTAATGGCACGTGGCATGGGGGTGCTGGTGAATGGCTCCGTCCAGGGCAGGTGTGCAAACACGTCGGCAACCACATCGGCGAAAACGTGTTCTACGACTCACCGCCGCTGCAGTACTGGACGCCACGACGAGGCGAAACTGTGGGTATTGCTGTGAGCACTCCCTCACGTGCGGGCCAGTGGGGCACGGCCGAACGGTCGAACGTCAGACTGATCGTCTGGTAGCAAAAAACCTTTCGGGTAGGTTTTTCTTAAATTCAGGACAGTGGCGGCGCGTAGGTCTGGTGGACGCCACGGTCCGGCATTGAAGTAAAACCTACCCGAAAGGTTTTTGAGTCGCGATGTCGTCGCTGTGGGTGCGCCCG
>JBBQDM010000020.1:0-69694 GCA_038319675.1 Vicinamibacterales bacterium | reverse complement strand
CCTTGCGGCCTTCCGGGGCTGCCGCTCCTCCTTCTCCGCTCCCGCCCTCTCCCACCACCCCCCCAACCCACACCCCCCAACCCCCCCCCCCCCCCCCCCCCCCCCCCCCCCCCCCCCCCCCCCCCACGGCCAGGCTTCGCCTGGCCCCCCAACCCTCACAGGTCAGCGACAGGCATTCCCTCATGGATCCTCATGGAACCTCATGTTGGAAACGCTCTGCTGCTAGGGCCTGGGCCTCCGCGCCTCCCTGTGAGCCTGCGTTTCGGGTATCGACTAGTCCCCGATCGCCTGGTCCAGCCAGCGGAGGGCGGCTTCCAGGTCGGGGTCGCGGCCGGCGAGCAGGGCTTCGACCGTCAGGGCCACGGGCACATCGGGGATCACGCCGTCACCTTCGAGGCGTTGACCGGTCGCGGTGACAAAGTCGCCGACGACGTACATGAGGAGGTCGCCATTGGGGAGGCGCAGGGTGGAGGCCGGCAGGGCCTGACCGGCTGTGGTGCGGCCGAAGATGCGGGCACGGCCGAGGCTCTGGAGGCCGCCGGCGAAACATTCGGAGGCCGACGCGGTCAGTTCGTCCACCAGCACAGCCACGGGCCCGGCAAACGGCTCGACGCGACGACCATCGGGCATCACGATGCGGGGATTGGCGGGAAATTCCAACTCGGAGTCGCGCATCTTCATGCGACCCAGCACGACTGGCTCGGTGAACAGGTGGCCGGCCACACCACGAATCATCGCGGCCAGGCCACCGGGATTGCCGCGCAGGTCGAGCACCAGTCCGCGCTTGGAGCGGTGGCGATCAATCGCCGCTTCCACCAGAGGGTTGGCGTTGGCCATCCAGACGTTGAATCCGACAACGGCAGCGGGATGGCCGGACGCGGTTTCGACCGCACGATCGGCGACGTGAACGTAAAGCGGCGGCAGGTCGCCAAGCACCACACGCGCGCCTTCGGGACGCACACGGCGCACGGTGATCGTGCGTTCACTGTCCCCTTCGCGCACGCGCAGGCGCGCTTCAGAGCGATCGGGACCACGCAGGGCGCGTTGTGTCTGTTGCCACGTCGAGAAGGCGGCCACCCGCGAATCGATCCCGCTCTCGGTCTCCATCCACCCACTCGCCGGCTCGTCATCAACCGCGAGCAGGATCACACCAGGCGTGAGGCCCGCACGCGCGGCATCCGAACCTGCGCGCACACCGGTGACAACGATTTGGTCGCCGATCATTCGCGTTTCGATCGGGACCAGGGCGTCACCACGCGGTAGCGGATTGTCTTCAGACGCCTCGGACGACATCAGCGCGAAGTGGGAGCGCTTGAGTGTGGCGAGCATCTCGCGAATCACCGCGCGGGTCTCAGCCGGATCAGCCGCTGCCTCCACCTTCGGGCGCAGCGACGCACGTACGCCTTCCCAGTCGAGCCCGCCGAACGCCGGGTCATAAAACGTGTTGTTGATCGTGGTCCACGCCAGGTCGAACGACGCGAGCGCTTCGTCCTGCCATGGCTCCTTCTTGATCATCGCGAGAATCGCCGCAGGTGGCGCGAGCGCCTCGGGAATGACCTTATTGAGTTCGACGTTCTCAACGACGAAGTGCTGCTCAAACCCCATGGACGACTGGATGAGGCGCGTCGGCTGCTTCACGTCACCAAACGCCTTATAGTCGCGCATGACGATCTTGAGCGGCACCTTGCCCATCGGGGTGTCGCTCACCCCTTCGCCGCCGAGCAGGAAGCCGAGTTCCGCGTCGAAGTATTGATCGCGCGTCTGGCCCGACACATAGGTCACGACAGCTTTGAACGCCGGTCGGCCATCAAACTCGGTCTTCTCTGTGGTGACGACTGACGCGATCAAGTCGGGCGGATGCAACACCGCGTCGAAGTGGGCGTCGTTCTTCATCTCGACCAGGGCCGCACCGGTGATGAGTGATGGCCCGACCATCGGATCGATCGTCCATCCCACCTCGCCGTTAAACCCTGTTTCGATCTTGCCGAGGCCGCCCATCTCCACCCGCACCACCGACCGCGCCGGTCGTGCAGACACCATTTCGAACGTGCCGCGCAGATTCTGCGCCGGCAGCTCCATTGTCCCCGTCGCGCGCACCGACGACAGCGCCTTCCATGCGTCAGCGCCACCAATGGCGGTGACAGACCGTGCCACGAGCTCGGCGCCGGTGGGCAGCGCTGTTTGCCCGTGTGCCACCATCGCCGGCACACACACCACAGCGCAGATCGTGATCAATCGACGTGTCCACACACGTCCGGTTCGTGACAACATTGCTGGTCTCCAAGAGCCATGATAGCGGAGGTTCAGGACCCTTATGCTCAAAGGCACGCGCACCGCCGTTGTTCACCGTATACAGCCCATGTCGATCCATGGGCAGATTTCACTTGATGTGTTCTGGACCGACCCTGAGGACCCCGAGGGCGAGATACGTCACGCCCGTGTGGGGGAGGAGTCGACGCCACGCTCGATGCAGCCTGGCGATACGGTCACGCTGCACTATTTGATGGGAATGGTTACCGAGATAACAGCGGGCTGAGCAGTCCGCGGTCCGAGCGCCTACTCGCCATAGCCGCCCCCGCCCGGCGTCTCGACTCTCAACCGGTCGCCTGCTTTCAGCGTGATTTGCTGTTTGCCTGGGAGCGACTCTTCCCGTCCATCACGAATCAACGTATTGCGACCTGAACTGCCGGGACTGCCACCGCGGACGCCGTACGGCTGGCCCACGCGGCGATCGGTGAGCAGGGTCACTGATGTCTCGGTCAACATCTCGTATTCGCGCACGAGGCCTTCGCCGCCAGGAGCGTTACCTGCGCCGCCGCTCCCGTTGCGAAGCGCGTACTGACGGATCCTCAACGGCAGGTATTGCTCGATGGCTTCGACCGGTGTGTTGCGGGTGTTGCTCATGTGCGTGTGCATTCCGCTCAAGCCGGCCATGCCTTTGCGGCCGCCCATGCCGCCGCCCATGGTTTCGTAATAGGCGAACCGGCGCCCGGTGCGCGGGTCGGTGCCGCCAAGTGTGACGTTGTTCATCGTGCCTTGACTGGCTGCAGGCCACACATCCGGCTGCGCCTTGCCGAGTGCACCAAACACCACGTCGGTGATCCGCTGGGAGGTCTCGACGTTACCGCCGGCCACCGCAGCAGGCCGTTGTGCATTGACGATCGAGCCCTCAGGCGCGATCACCTTGATCGCACGGCCGACCCCGGCGTTATACAACACGTCATCCTGCACCAGACACCGGAACGCGTACAGACACGCTGACAGCGTGATCGCATAGTTGGCGTTGACACTACCGGTGACCTGCGGCGCGGATCCGGTGAAGTCCACGATCGCCCGATCTTTCTTCACCGTGACCACTGCCTGGATTTTTACCGGTCCACTGCCGAACCCATCATCATCAAGCGCATCCTCGAAGTGGTAGGCCCCATCGGGAATTCCCTTGATCGCGTGACGCACCACACGTTCGGTGTAGTCCTGCAACGCTTGCGCGTACCGCATCGTTTTGGCGCGTCCGTACCGAGCAACGACGTCGAGCAGGCGTTGTTCGGCGACACGATTGGCTGCAATCTGCGCGGCGATGTCGCCCTCACGTTCGTCAGGGGTGCGGACGTTGGCGAGCAGCAACGCCATCACATCGGGCACGATCTCGCCGCGACGCACAAGCGTGACTGGCGGAATGATGAACCCCTCCTGAAAGATCTCGCGGGCCACCGGCATCGAGCCCGGACTCATGCCGCCCACGTCGGAGTGATGCGCACGATTGGCCACGTAAAACGCAGGCTTGGTGGACGACAGGAACACCGGCGCCACAAGCGTGATGTCGGGCAGGTGTGTGCCCCCCTGGAACGGGTCGTTGAGCATCACCATGTCGCCGGGTTTCATCGCCACGGCATCGATGGCCGCACGCACCGACAACGGCATGGCGCCAAGATGCACGGGCATGTGGTCGCCCTGCGCGATGGTGTCGCCCTTGGCGTCGTACACCGCACACGAGTAGTCGAGGCGTTCCTTGATGTTCGGCGAAAACCCCGTGCGACACAGGGTGACACCCATTTCCTCCGCGATGGAGAGGAACAGGTTCTTGAAGACCTCGAACTCGATGGGATTCGGCTTCATCTCAGGTTCTCGTTGCGATCAGGTTCGAGAAGCGATCCACGGCGAATGACCAGTGTGGGGGAATCACAGCTGTGGCTTCGGGGCCGGCGATGACAGCGGGACCATTCGCCTTGGCACCGGGGCGCAGATCGTCCCAGCGATGGAGGGCAACTTTCACAGTGCGACCACCAAACCGGCCGGGTCGCACGGCAGATGGGGTGGGACGATACGCCTTCCGCGAGCGGACCGAAGGCAGTGTCGGTTTAGGGGTCACGCCGGTGGCGGTGACACGCACGTTGACCACTTCGGTGGCACGCGCGGGGTTGGAGTAGCCGTATGTGCGGCCGTGCTCGCGATCAAACCGTGCGCGATAGTCCTTCGTCAGTGGCAAAGTGATTTCGAACGACTGTCCGACGTACCGCACATCCACACTTCGTGTGATTACCTGGTGACGAGGGGCGAAGCCTTCTGCCGCCAACTCCTCACGGGCTGTAGCGACCAGCGGTGCGCAAATGGCCTCAAGGTCTTTCATGGAGACTGCAGTGCTCGGGCGCAACACACTGGCTGAGTAGTCGCGTGTGACGTCAGCCATCAACATGCCCAGGGCCGACAATACCCCGGCGTGGCGCGGCACCATCACGGTCGCCATCTGCAGTTCCTGGGCGATCTCACACGCGTGCATGCCGCCGGCGCCACCAAATGCCACCAGCGCAAACTGTCGGGGATCGTGGCCACGCTCCACCGACACCACCCGAATCGCACGCTCCATGTTGGCGTTGGCCACACGCACGATCCCCTCGGCAAGTGCCGGAACCGTAAGCCCGGTCTCTTTCGCCAGTGCGGCCGCCACACGTTCGGTGCGTGCGCGGTCGATGGTCATGCGCCCACCCAAAAAGTAGTCGGCATCGAGTCGGCCGAGCAGCAGGTTGGCGTCCGTGACCGTCAGTTCATCGCCGACGCCGTAACAGACAGGCCCAGGGGTGGCGCCCGCACTTCGCGGCCCCACGCGCAACGCGCCGCCTGTATCGACGTACGCAATCGAGCCACCACCCGCACCCACCGTGTGGATGTCGATCACGGGCAGCCGCACGGGAAAGTCACCAACTCGCGAATCCGTGGTGCGCGCGATCTCCTTGTCAATCAGGCTCACATCGGTGGACGTGCCACCCATGTCGAAACCGATCACACGGGTAAGACCCGCCGCAGCAGCCACCACCTTCGCACCGACCACCCCGGCAGCCGGGCCCGACAGCACCGTGCGCACCGCCTGGGCGCGCGCGGCCGACGCCGAAATGCACCCGCCGTTCGACTGCATGATGGACAGGCGGTTCGCAGTCCGCGGTCCACGGTCCGCAGTCCACAGTCCGGCTTCAAGCGTGAGCAGGTACCTCGCCATGATTGGGGTCACGTACGCGTTCACCACGGTGGTGCTCCAGCGCTCGAATTCGCGGTATTCGGGCAACACTTCGTGGGAGGTGCACACGGTGAGGCCCGACTGGCGCAACCAGGCGGCCACCTGTTGTTCGTGTACGGGATTGGCGTACGCGTGCAGCAGGCACACGGCCACGATCTCGACCTTCAGGTCGTGCAGCACCCGCGCCAACTGGTCCACGTCGCCTTCCACCACCGGCTCGAGCACCTGGCCGGAGGCGTCGAGGCGTTCGGCGAGTCCAAAAGTCAGGTCTGGGTCCACAAGCGGCGACCGAGCTGCTACGAAGATGTTGTACAGCTCGGGTCTGGTCTGCCGGCCGATAGCCAACACGTCCTCGAACCCCTTCGTGGCCACAAGCGCCACCCGTGCCCCTTTGCGCTCAAGCACGGCATTGGTCGCCACGGTCGAGCCGTGCACGACGTCCACGGCATCCGTCTCGTGTGTCAGGTGCGAGATGCCATCAAGGATGGCGCGCGAGGGGTCGTCGGGGGTGGACCGGTGTTTGTGGACCACAAGCCCGGCCGAGGTGAGCTGGACGAAGTCGGTAAAAGTGCCACCAGTGTCGACACCTAAACGGGAACGCACAGTGGCAATTTTACTCACTTGGGGACGCATTCATGGCTAATGGAACTCCATGATCGAACACTCTGCCTGGCGGAACAAAAAGCGTAATTTCAACCACGATCACGAAACGGAACAGGGCGTGGGCAGCGTTCCGTGCAGGAAAATGCCCCACTGGTTGAAGTTTCAACCAGTGGGCACAAACCTTGCTTAAGAAGGGAATGAATCGCCTGAATTCGCGACATGCGTCGTGAAGAGCTGGGGAGCCGGGTGATTCACCTAAAAGGCCCGCGCAAGCGGGCCTTTTTTTTATGTCTGTGTCAGCCGATCACGCCTTCGGGGTACTGCAGGGCGAGCCGCAGTTCCTTGGCGAGCTGATCCACGGTGGACCCTGACCGCTTCCAGGCGCCGTCTGTTTCGAACCGGAGGTCGCCGATGCGGCGGCCCCACGGGGCGATGATGCGACCGATGGCCCGGAAGTCTGCGCGATCCGCGCGCTGTTGGTCGAGGTGTTTGACGATATCTGGTGCCACACGAATGAAGGCACGCAGCGCCGGCGCGGTGCGGATGGAGTACTTCCGGCCGTTCCACGCGGCAGTGAAGACCACCGCGACCTGCTTGAAGTAGTTGACGAAGAAGCGGGTGGCTTCATCGCGGAAGTCTTCAGCCTTGCGACCGGAGCCAAACGCGTCGGTTGAGAAGAGTTTTTTCAGTTCCTGCGCCAGCGGCGCCTGGGCCACACGCCCGTGTCCCACACCCAGCAGCTTGATGTCGCCGTAGAGGGGCGAATCCTCGCGCTCGCTCAGCGCACGCACCACATCGTGCGCCACGGCGAGATTTTCGTCGCGATACAGCTGCCGGCCTGAGAGCGACACCAGGTGCGAGGCGTTCAGACGCGTGTGTTTCGCGTTGATCGTCACGAACATCTGCACGACGTGATCTTCGGGCAGGCGGTCAAAAATGACCGCGGGCACGGTGAAGGGTTCATCCTGGAATTGATCGATGCCGGCGTGCAGGGCCAACAAACGGTGCTGCCCGTCGATGGCACGCAGGATGCCTTCACGTTCAGGCACCTTGAGGATGCCCAGGGACGGCTCGCCGGGAATGGCGTCGAACTTGAGGGGTTCGTCGCAGGAGATGATCACCGCGCCGGCAATCGACGGCAGGTCGCGCGCCTGGCGGCACTGCTCGTAGTACCCGACAAGTTCGTCAATCTTCTTGCGGATAATCTGCCGCTGGTAGGCCTTGTCGGTGGCGGCGATGCGACGTTCAAGCAGGTCCCACCGGACCTTGCTCTGACGCGCGGCGCCACGGACGCCGGTTTTTTGCTGCTCCCGGTCCCCGTAATCGAGCACCTCAAAGCGCACGAGTTTGTCGATGTCTTTGGCGGTCAGGGAAGCCTGATAGAACTGCACGCCAAACTGCTGCATCCGGAGGGCGGCGACGCTGATCATATGGAATCGGGATTGTACGGCACCGTGGTAGGCTTTCGCAGTATTTTCTTGATCGGAGCCCGAATATGACCGTCTCTGGAGCACCCCGGAAGTCCCGTATCGTCCTGGGGGCCTGTGCCCTCGGTGTGGCTGTTTTTGCCCTCACCGTCGCCGGCCTGCCCGCGCAGCAGTGGGTGAACGAGACCCGCGACCCCAGACAGACACAGGACGAAGAATTCGCGAAACTCTACACAGAGTGGACCGGAGACTCGATCTACGGCAGTCCCCTGGTGGACCACCTGCCAATCGTGCCGGGCATCCCCACCCCCAAGGACGTCCTCGGGTACCACATCGGCGCCCCCGAAAAGCTGACCTACTACGCCGACATCCTCCGCTACTACCGTGCGCTGGCCGAGGCGACGCCGCGGGTCCGGATCGAGACCATCGGCAAGTCGGACGAAGGCCGTGATCTGGTGGTGGTGTGGGTGTCGTCAGACGCCAACATGCAGAACCTGCAGCAGAACCGCGACAACCTGAAGCGGCTCGCTGACCCCCGGGGGCTCAACGACGGGCAGGTCCGCCAGCTGATCGCAGACACCAAGCCCCACTACCACCTGATGGGCGGACTGCACTCCGGTGAACTCGGCCCCCCCGAAATGTTGATGGAACTGGTGTACCGGCTGGCTGTCGAGACCTCCCCGCTCATCAACCAGATTCGCGAGAACGTGATCGTGTCCGTGACACCGGTGGCCGACGCCGACGGTCGTGACCGCAACCTCGACTGGAACTTCCAGAACCGCGACCTGCAGGCGGCCGCCGCGGCCGAAGCCGGCGGTGGTGGGGGCGGTGGTGCGCTGGGTGGCGGCCGAGGCGGCGGCGCAGGCATTCCCTACTGGGGCAAGTACGTCTACCACGACAACAACCGCGACATTAACCTTTCGCAGGTGCAGATGCGCGCGCTGGGCGACTGGTACTTCACCGCGCACCCGCCCATCATGCACGACCTGCACGAGTCACTCTCGCTGCTCTACACCTACAGCGGCGGTCCGCCCCAGAACCCCAACCTTGATGCGCTGCTCTTCGCCGACCTGCGCCTCTGGGCCGACTTCGAACTGTCGCAGATGACTAAATACGGCATGCCGGGCGTGTATACACACGCCTTCATGGATGGCTGGTCGCCGGGTTACCTCGGCTCGATCGCCTACAACCACAACGGCATGATGAAGATGTACGAAACCCAGTCGGGCAACGACAGCCGGGCGCTCGGCCGGGTGGGTGGCGCCGGCGGCGCCGGCCGGGGTGCTGGTGGTCGTGCTGGTGGCGGTCGAGGCGGCGACGCGGCGGTAGTCGCGGGCGGTCGGGGCGGCGACGGGGCAGCCCAGGCCGGAGGCCGGGGTGCGCAGGCACCACCTGCGGCACGTGGTGGCGGTGCGGGCGGCCGCGCGGGCGGAGGCATCCCCACTGGACGAGGGGGCGGTCAGCCGCGCGAATGGTATCGCGGTCTGCCGGTGCCTCCCGATGCGGTGGCCAACTTCTCGCGACGTAACAACGCCAACTACATGCAGACGGGTGTGCTTTCGGCCCTGCAGTTCACCTCGATGGTGCCGAACATGGTCGTCGAGAACTTCTACGTGAAGACGCGCAACTCCATCCAGCGCGGACTCAACGAAGCGCCGCACGCATACGTCATTCCCGTGCAGCGCGACATGACACGTGTCACCGAGATGCTCCGCATCTTCGCCATTCAGGGCATCGAAGTGAGTCAGGCGACGCGCGAGTTCACGATCGACGAACGGAAGTACCCGGCCGGGTCGTACCTGGTGAAGGCCGGCCAGCCTTATTGGAACCTTGCCAAGAACCTCCTCGAAGTGCAGGACTACCCGGACGAACGCCTCTCCACCTACGACGACAGCGGGTGGACGATGGGCCCGGCGATGGGTGTGGATGTGGTGGAGATCGCCGACAAGGACGTGCTCGAAGTGCCGACCACGATCGTCACGGTGTCCACGCACAAGGCGAGCATCGGCGGCTCGGGCAACGCCGCGCTGGCGGTGGCACATTACGGCTCCAACAACATGATTTCGTTCCGCTTCGCCATGGGCAACGCGCCCGTCAAAGTGGCACGCGCGGCCTTCAAGGCGGGCGGCGTCGACTTCCCCGCCGGCTCCTTCATTGTCTCCGGCGCCGACATTCCGGCAGCGCGCGCGGCAGTCGAGAAGTTCGGCTTGACGGCCGCAGCCCTGGCGAGCGCGCCGACTGTCGAAACCCATGACGCGGATCTGCCGCGTGTCGCGATCTATTCGCAGTGGGGTGGCACACAGGAACTCGGCTGGTACCGGCACGCGTTCGACCAGTTCGGGATCCCCTTCGACCTCATCTACAAGGAGCGGGTCGTCAAGGGCAACCTGAAGGCCGACTACGACGTGATCCTCATGGCATACCAGGGCATCAACCGCCAGTCGGTGATGCAGGCACCAGGTGCGCGACCCGTCCCGTATCTGAAGACCGACAAATTCCAGTTCCTCGGCATGTATGGCGAGTCGCCGGACATCACGGGTGGATTCGGTCAGCCCGGCGTGGACGCGTTCGCGGCGTTCCTCGAGGCCGGCGGCACACTCATCGCTGCGCACAACGCGGTGCGCTTCCCGATCGAGTTCGGCTTCACGCGCACGGTGGACACCGACCAGGTGGCGGGCATCTCGGCCCAGCGTCCACTCGTGAAAGCCGACATCACCGGCACCGACCACCCGGTGTTCTATGGCTACTCAAAGACGGACTTCGCGGTGAAGTATGTGGGTGGCCCGTTCCTGCGCGTTGGCTCAGCCGAACAGAGCAACATCATCGCCCGCTATACCGGCGGCCAGGATTCCGTGATCTCGGGCCTGATGACCGGCGCCGAGAACCTCGCCCAGCGCCCCATCGCGGTGGACATTCCCAACGCCTACAACGGCAAGGGTCGCGTGATTCTGTTCTCGAACAACCCGATTTACCGGTGGCAGAACCACGGCGAGTTCAACATGATCTTCAACTCGATCGTGAACTGGAACGATCGATAGACGGGGCGATTATTCTTTCGGAGCCGACGGGCTTCAGCCCGTCGGTTACAGACGGACTAAAGTCCGTCTGCTCCGTACTACACGCGCTCAGTACAAATGTACCCGACCCGGGGCCTGCACCGGGTACTCTGTGCCGTCGCGCAAGGTGAGCACGTACTCGCCGAACGGCAGCAACATCGTGTGTTCGGTCATGCCCTTGGTGTTGGCCATGGTGACCGGAAAGTGTTCGTAGGGCACCGCGCAGTCGGCCCCTGGGATGCCGGTGAGGGTGGCGCCGGCAAGCCGCGCCGACGGCACAATGATGCGGCGCTGCGGCAGCCCTGACGTCGGCGTCGTCGCCGCCACGATCACCAGCGCTTCAGTGGCATCGGGCACCACCACGGTTTGTCGTGCCGCGTCGGTCACGCGATGACACGTCACTCCCCAGTGAATCGTGCGCACGGTGAGCATGGTGCCTGTGGCGAGTGTCGCCAGACTGATCTCGCCCTCATCGTCGGCCGAACTGTTCACCGCTGACGGATTTGTGTAAAAGTGCGCGCCGCCCGCAGGCGCGCCGGAGGCCTCCACGACACGGATCATTCCGGCCCGCCGCGCCAGTTGCACGGTGGTCGACACCGTGTCGCCGCCGGTGACAAGTACCTCACTCACGCGCGAGGCCACGAGCACCGACGACAGAGTCTGCGCCACCACCGTGAAGCGGTAACGACCGGGCGGCATGGCCTCAAGCACGAGAGGCCGGGTGAAGTCCGCAATGTGGCGCTGCCGACTGCCCCCGCCCGCAGACTGAAAATAGAGCGTGCCGGTGATTGCGTCGGAACTGCGGCCACCCTGCCCGGCGAACGTCAACTCCACGCGCCCATTCTGCGGCACCGCATGGATCATCGCCGCGAGCATCAGGCCACACACCCACCACTGCATGTGCGTTGTTATCTCACAATGACGGGTTCACCTGGTGCAGAAAGAGGAATGCGCTGGGTGCCGTACTCGAGCGTCACCTGTGTGCCGTTCGGCAGGTTCAGAATCTCGAATCCGCCAGCGATACGGCGCCACTCGAATTCTTCGAGCGGCACGGCGCACCCGGCCGCGCCAGAGAGGTGTACACGCCCCGGCGGCACACGCAACGACTCGGATTCAAACCGCAGCTGCAGGGCCGCGGTCGCTGACCGCAGGGCGACCAGGTTCTCGATATCAGGCGCGAGCACCACGCAGGCAGGGACGTGGCCGGGTGCCCGCACGATCACCTCCGCGCCTGGCGCGGTGCGCCGAATGTCGAAGGTTCCGGTGATCCCCGTGCCTGAAGGCCTGAGGATCTCCATCCCCGCGCGTGCCCGGGCCCCGGATACCGGCGCACCGTCAGGGCCCATCACACGCAGTGTGGCCTGCTGTTGCTGCAGGTCGAGCGTCAGACTTCTGGTGCCCGGGGTGCCATCAATGACCAACGGTTGTGCGGCGGCCACGTAATGCGGGTCGGCACTGGCGCGAACCGTGTAGCTACCGAACGGGATCGACGTCAGCTCCGCGGGTCGCGTGAAGTCCGACGCGATCCCGCTGAAGCGCTGCGGTCCCTCGATGATGAACTCGATTGGCGCATCAGGCAGCCCTCCGTGGAGCAGAAACACCAGCCGCACATGCGCGCCGGAGAGGTCGAGATCGATTTGCGTCTCGCCGAAGTCAACGGTGCCCCGCCCTTCCACATGGCCGAAGTCATACGCAGAGACGACGCGCACGACGTACGCGCCCGCCACAGGCACCAGAATCGTGTAGCGGCCTTTGTCATCGGTGGTGACCGTCAGCACCTCATCCGTCTCCTGATGCACCACTTCCAGTGGTTGTCTCGGCAGCGGCGCACCATTAAAGGTCACCTGCCCGCTGATGCGGAATTCGTTGAGCTCCGCCGGCAGACGCGGCACCAGTTCCGTGGTCTCGGCCTCGCGAATGGTGAAATCCATCGGCCGACCGATCGGCACATCGGGGCTGCCGTACCGCAGCGTGTATTCCCCCGGCGGCAAGCCGGGAATTGACAGGAACATGGCGCCGTTGACGCCCACCAGCTGGGTGACCGGACCCTGCAGCGTGAGCGTCTGCATGGCGCGCTCACGCGCATCAAAAAACAAAAAGAGTTCCCCGCCTGGTGTGGCGGCAGGCACCATCACCGTGAGGTCCACGGCCGGGTCGCCCGCCTCGGGAACAACCAACGTCACCGGAGACACGCCTCGACGCCCCACACGCACGAGCCGCGATGCGGCGGCGAGCGGCAACGGTGTGACCGACGTGGGGTCCAGGACGCGGGTGGCGAGAAGCTCGGTGACCGAATCACCCCAGACGCGCCACTCCACGGTGGCGGGCCCCATCGACGGCCCCATTGTCGGCCATGTCGGCCATGTCGGCGTGAGCGATCGCACGGCGGGTTCGACACGTGCAAATCCACCGCGGCAGAGCAGGGCGACCGAGACATCCAGGGGCTCGGCCCCTGGGATGGAACAGCGCGTCACACTGGTGATCCCGCACTGCGCATCCACCGAACCCGGTGCCGCCGTGGACGGCTGCAACGCCGCGATCTGGTCGTCGGTGACACACGCGGACACCGCGGTGACGGGCACCGAGACGGGCAGGCGCACGACAACGGGTCGCCACTGCTCCTGAGCGGCGGCCGACACCCCGATCAACACGGCGAACACTGCCGCCACTCGCGACCCGCGTCGTCTCATGCCGGCAGCCCTCCGTCTCGATCAGAGAATCTTGAAGCTGGTGGTGAAGTCGAGGTCTGTGCGCAGGGAATTGGAGACCGAGCAGTACGTCTGATGGGACATTGCGATGGCGCGGTCCACGGCCGTTTCAGGGATATCGCCCGTCACCTCAAAGCGCAGGTGTATCCGCGTGTATCTCCTGGGCTGCGTCTCAGATCGATCGCCCTCAAAATGCACAGAAAGGGCCTTCAGATCGTGCCGTCCCTTCTGGAGGATCAACACCACGTCCATCGCCATGCAGCCCATCACTCCGTACGCGAGCGCCTGCATGGGCGAGGGCACATTGGGATCGCCGCTGTCGAGACGAATTGGCGGGAACCCCGCCGGGGCCGAGAACGTGAACTCACCGTGCCAGTCGAGCGAAAGTGGGGAAACCGCCATGGCTCGATTCTACTACCCTGCGACGCTCCGTCACGAACAGAGACGCCGTGGTGCCCTTGTCACCGTGCAGGTGAGCGTGGTGTCCGTCGTGCCCGAACGAACGACGACGGTCAGAGGCGCCAGGGGTGTGGGACCAGAGGTGATCGAACGCACTCGCCCGGCAATAACAGCCACAGTGGTCAGCTCCTCGTTGAGCAGCGCGCTGGTGAGTCTCCCATCCCTGTCGGCGGTCTCGAGTACAAACCCGTCACCCATCGGACTGAACGCCTCAAGGCGGCCCAGGCCCGGATCGTCAATCCACGCGTAGTGCCAGAGCCGACCCTCGAAACGCCAGCCGACGATGATGGGCCCAGAGGGGTGGTCGGCAAATCGCACTGAGACGCCCACGCCGTTGCCGTCACTGATGTGCAGCGCATATGTGCCGACACGTCTTGTCAACTCTTCCGGCGGCATGCCCTCTGGATTTGTCCCCACGGCCTTGACCATGTCGGCCAGCGACATCGGACGGAACTCCTGTTGCGCCAGCACGGCAGACGGCAGCAAAAGCAGGGCTGCCGCCACCACGCCACGGTGCAGAGGGGCTCGAAACATACGCGTATTGTAATTCCATGCAGACCGTGACTTCCTGAGAAACAAGGGTAAGATGCGGCCATCGGCACACGGTATGCGCAGACGCACTGACACCGACGAGCGCCCGCTTCAGGGTGCCCCGGCGCCAACGGAACAGCTGTTTCGCGCCGTGGTCGAATCTGCGCCCAACGGCGTCGTGATGGTCGATCGAAAGGGCATCATCGTGCTGGTCAACCGGGAGACCGAGCGGCTGTTCGGCTACTCGCGCAGCGAATTGCTGGGCCGCAGCATCGACGCCCTTGTGCCCGATCGCCTGCGCAAACAACATCCCAAAGAGCGCAACGATTTTTTTGGCAACCCGCACACGCGCGCCATGGGCGCGGGCCGCGATCTTTATGGTGTGCGCAAGGATGGCGTGGAAATTCCCGTCGAGATCGGCCTCAACCCGATCGCCACGGCCGACGGCATGTTCGTGCTCGCCTCGGTCGTCGACATCAGCCCGCGCAAACAGGCCGAATCAGACTTGCGCCGGTCCAACGAGGAACTGGAACGTTTTGCATACGTCGCCTCGCACGACTTGCAGGAACCTCTCCGCACCGTGGCCAGTTACCTGCAACTGCTCGAGCGTCGCTACCGCGACGCCCTGGATGACGACGCCAGGGACTTTATTGATTTTGCCGTGTCCGGCGCGCGGCGCATGGAGCAGCTGATTCTGGACCTGCTTGCGTTCTCGCGCGTGGGCACGCAGGGTGGGGAGATCGTGGCCGTTGATGTGGCAGGCGTGCTCGAAGAATCGCTGCACAGTCTGCGGGCCGCGGTCGATGCCTCAGGGGCCACCGTCACCCACGACACGTTACCCACCGTGCTCGCGGATCGCAGTCAGGTGCAGCAACTGTTGACCAATCTGATCGGCAACGCCCTGAAGTTCCAGGGTGACGCCCCGCCGCGCGTGCATGTCGGCGCCAGACGGGAGGGGCGGTTCTGGCGTCTAAGTGTGACGGACAACGGCATCGGGATTGCCCCCGAGTACTTCGAGCGTATTTTTGTGATCTTCCAGCGACTGCACGGGCGGGAGGCGTACCCCGGCACGGGTGTGGGTCTGGCGATTTGTCGCAAAATCGTGGATCGGCATGGCGGGCGCATCTGGCTGGAATCCACACCAGGCGAGGGTGCAGCCTTCCACTTCACCCTGCCGGCTGCACGTGAGTGACCCATGGCCACCCCAAGCGCGGCTCTTCGCATTCTGCTTGTTGAGGACAACCTGCCCGACATCCGCCTGACGACCGAAGCGCTCAAGGATGGGCACGCCTCTTCCACGTTGTCGGTCGCGCGCGACGGCGTTGAAGCGCTGGAGGTCCTGCAACATGAGCGCTCCACACGGCCCACACTGCCGGATCTGATCCTGCTGGATCTGAATCTGCCACGCAAAGACGGCCGCGAAGTGTTGCGTGCCGTGAAGTCTGATCCGGCACTCGTCCACATTCCGATCATCATTCTCACCACCTCGTCGGCCGAGCAGGATGTGCGCGACAGCTACCGTCTTGGTGCCAACGCGTATGTCGTCAAACCCGTGGACCTCGACCGATTTTTCGCCGTCGTGGCCGCGATTCAGCAATTCTGGATGCAGGCGGCCAGGCTCGCATCGGGTTCAGGAAGGCCTCCCTCATGATCGCCCAGGCACACGACCCGCTGAAGGTGCTGCTCGTCGAAGACAACGAGGCCGACGCCAGGCTCGTCCGGGAAATGCTGCGTGACGAAGACGCCTTCGGCACCACCGTGACACACGCCGCGGGATTGACGGAAGCCATCGCCTACCTGCGACGCGGCGGATTCAACGTCGTGTTGCTGGACCTTTCGTTGCCCGACAGTGACGGTCTCAGCACGTTTGCACGGGCGCACGCCGAGGCCTCCAATGCCCCGATCGTGGTGTTGACCGGCATGGCCGACACCTCACTCGCCGCCACGGCGGTCAGAAACGGCGCGCAGGACTACCTGGTCAAAGGGCAGGTGGATGGCCGCGGCCTGCATCGGTCGCTCCGGCATGCCGTGGCGCGACGGGCGGCCGAGGATGCGTTGCGCGCCAGTGAAGAGCGGTTTCGACAACTCGTGGAGAACATCAAGGAAGCCTTCGTGGTGGTGGACGTGCCCTCAATGGCCGTCCAGTACGTGAGCCGCACCTGGGAGGACCTGTGGGGGCGCCCCGTCGCTGAAGCGTACAACGGGCCCAGGCAGTGGCTCGCCGCCGTAATGTCCGACGACCGCCGGCTCGTGTGGGACGCCATCCAAACGGTACAACGTGGCACGCCGGCGTCAGCGGTCTTTCGAGTGGAACGCGCTGACGACTCCGTGGGGTGGTTGCGCGCACAGGTGTTTCCCGTCGCGGCTCAGGGCGTTGTGCATCGCTTCGTGGGTCTGATCGAAGACATCACGGAAGAACGTCGGCGCGAAACACAACTGCTCCAGTCCCAGCGCATGGAGGCCGTCGGGCGACTGGCAGGCGGCATCGCGCACGATTTTAATAACCTGCTGACCGTTATTCTCGGCTCGTCCCAGCTCCTGGAAGAGGATCTGGCCCACGACCCGGCGCTGGCTGACCGCACCAGGGAAATCTCGCGAGCGGCCGAGAGTGGCGCCGCGTTGACCCGGCAGTTGCTCGCCTTCAGTCGGCAGCAGGTGCTGCAACCCAGACCGCTGGACCTGAATGCCTGCGTCAGGAAGGCCGAGCCCCTGCTCCGTCGACTGATCGGCGAACACCTGGAACTGCGGCTGGACCTTGCAGACTCAGTGGAGGCCGTATCGGCGGATCCGGCACAAGTGGACCAGGTGCTCATCAATCTGCTGGCCAACGCCAGGGACGCAATGCCCACGGGTGGCACCATCACCATTGCCTCCGGGTACCAGCATCTGACAGCGGTCGATCTTGACGGTCAGCCGGTCGGCGCGGTCAGCGCCCACGTGTGGTTGTCAGTCACCGACACAGGCATGGGCATGGATGCCGCGACGCAGCGCCGTGTCTTCGAACCCTTCTTCACCACCAAGGCCCTCGGCAAGGGTACAGGACTCGGTCTCGCCACCGTCTATGGCATCGTCAAACAAAGTCAGGGGTTCATCGACGTGGAGAGCGAGGTCGGACGCGGCACCACCTTCCGGATCATGCTGCCGGTTCTGGCGGATGGATCACGCCCGAATGAGGACGACTCCATTGCCGGGTCCAGCGAAGACCTGCGGGGACACGAAACCATCCTGCTGGTCGAGGACCGTGACGACACGAGGCTCGCAATCCGCGACATGCTGCGTCATTGCGGCTATCAGGTGCTGGAGGCCGCAGAGGGCGCGGACGCCCTGCGGGTGGCGCAGGCACATCAGGGCACGGTGCACGTGCTGCTGACCGATGTCGTGATGCCGGGTCTCAGTGGTCGCGAGACAGCCGACCAGTTGACGGCGGCGTATCCTGGCCTGCGCGTGGTGTTCATGTCGGGGTACACCAACGAGTCCATCGACCACCACGGCGTGTTGGAGCCGGGCGTTGAGTTCATTCAGAAACCCTTCACCCTGGTGGACCTGATGCGCAAGGTGCGGCAGGTGCTGTCATCCCCCGGCTGATCGCCGGCACGGGTGGCTATAATCCGGGAATGCGTTTCCTGCTGCTTTGCCTTGTGCTCTGCGTTGCCACCGTCGCGGCCCAACAGACCGACCCCATGGTGGAACGTGCACGCCGCCTCCTGCGCGACGTTCCGGTGTTTGACGGTCACAACGACTATCCCTGGCAGATTCGTGAACGCGCCAGCGGAGACCTGGGCCAGTTCCCCCTGAACGCGCCCCAACCCTCGCTCCACACCGACTTCGAGCGTCTCGCGCGTGGCGGTGTCGGGGCGCAGTTCTGGAGCGTCTACGTCCCATCGACGTTGCAGGGCCAGACCGCCGTCACAGCCACACTCGAACAGATTGACGTGGTGCACCGGATGGTCGCGACATGGCCCACGCGTCTGGAGCTGGCGCTGACGGCGGCCGACGTGGAACGAATTCAGAAGGCGGGACGCGTTGCGTCAGTCATCGGCATGGAGGGCGGCCACTCGATCGACTCGTCGCTCGGCACGCTCCGGATGATGTATCGGCTCGGCGCGCGTTACATGACACTGACCCACAACCACCACACGCCGTGGGCCGACTCAGCGGCTGAGGCCCCCGTGCACGGTGGCCTCACCGCGTTCGGTGAAGAAGTCATCAGGGAGATGAACCGGCTGGGCATGCTTGTGGATCTCAGCCACGTCTCGCCAGAGACCATGGCCGACGCGCTTCGCGTCTCCATTGCGCCCGTGATGTTCTCGCACTCAAACGCCAAGGCCGTCACCAACGTGGGACGAAACGTTCCGGACGACATTCTCACGCAGGTCAAGGCCAACAACGGCATTGTGATGGTCACCTTTGTGCCGGGTTTCACGTCGCAGGCGCTGGTGGACTTCAACGCGCTGCCCGAAGACCAGCGCGCGGGGCGTGAAGCCCCGCGCGCCACAATCATCGAGGTGGCGGACCACATCGATCACATCCGCAAGGTCGCCGGCATCGATCACATCGGCATCGGCGGCGATTTCGACGGCATCACCCAGGTCGTCATGGGTCTCGAAGACGTCTCGACCTATCCTGACCTCATCGTCGAACTGCTCCGCCGGGGCTACTCCGACAACGACATCCGCAAAATCACCGGGCGCAACATGCTGCGCGTGATGAAGGGTGCGGAAGCCGTCGCCGGAAAATAGCCGCGGCTACTTAGAAGAACTTGACGGCGTAGGTCAGTTTCACGCCGCGTCCCATTTCGGCCGCGAGGTCCTTGATGAAGGACGTGTGCAGCCGGTGAGTTTCGTTCGTCAGGTTGTAGGCCTTGAACGCCACGATGTGCGTCGCGTGTCCACGAGCCATCAGGTACGTGGCTCCCAGGTTGACGACCGTTGAGCCCGCCGTCGTCGTCTCTCCTGGGAACACGTTGTTCTGCGCTGCCGTGAAGACGAACTCCGGACCGAACTTGAAGTCCCCCATCGGCACGTCCAGCTCCACGCGCGCCGAGAAGGCCGGAATCCGCGGCAGGAACTCATTCGAGTCGGTGAGTGTCGCACGCACGTAGCTCGCGCTGCCATGCAGATGCAGTCGCGGGTGCAGATGGAGCGTGCCCGCGGCGTCCATCCCGATAAAACGGGCATCCGCCTGTGCAAACTCGGCTTCGCGCAGTCCATCAATCAATTCATCGTGCAGGTCGAGAAACACGAAGTTCCTGATGGTGTAGGCGAACAGGTTGATCTCGCCGTGCGTCTTCGCGTCCCGGCTGCGCAGACTGACATCGATGCCGAGGGTACGCTCGGTTTCGAGGTCGGGATTGCCGATTTCGAACGCCAGGTTGCCCACGTGCGGACCGAAGTTGTACAGCTCCTCGAGCGCAGGCGCACGGGACGCACCGCTAAGGTTCACCACAAACGCGCCGGTCGTGCCGATGTTGGCATGCAGACCGAACGAGCCTGACACGGCCGTGAACGCGCGGTCGCGCACCGCCGGTGCCTCACCATGTTCGTCGTCGTCATCGTCGTCGTCGGCCTTGGGACGAGCACTGACGTCATAGGCCGTGCGCTCAGCACGTGCACCGAACTGCAGACGGTAACGACCGAAGTCCATTTCTTCGTAGACAAACGCCGCCAGGGCATTCTGAATCGTGGCCGGGGCCAACGCTTCAACTCCCGTGGCCTCGAAATCACGACGGAACCATTCCGCCCCGACGCGACCGTTCACCCGACCACGGCGCTTCTGTTCGAGTTCGGCGCGCAGGGTGGCGGTGTTGTTCTCAAAGTTGGTGCCCAGTTCCTCGACGCCGTCTTCGATCTCGATTTCATCGTGCGTGTAGTTCGTGAACGCGAACGTCAGCTTGGCTGCGTCAAACAACGCATTGGTCAGGTTGCGCGCACCCACGTCGAACCGGACATTTCGGCTCAGCGACGTGATGTCGATGTCCGCTGAGTGCTCCTCCTCGTCGGCCTCGTCAGGATCAGCATCATCGCCATGGTCAGCGTGGAACAGACCGGCGAACGGGATGCCAAAGCGGGCGTCTTCGACCGTGATGCCCGCGCTGAAGAAGGCGCGCGTGCCGACGTAGCCGAACCCGAGGCGCCCGGTCTGCAGCCGGCTCGCCGAGTTGTCGACGGTGCCTTCCGGTGTGGAGTAGTCGCCGCTGCGGCGTGAGCCACCGCCAGCCCAGATGGTCCAGCCGCCGGAGCCGTGCTGGATGCTGCCGTTGGCCCCAACGGCCTCATCCGCACTGCTCGCATCAAGTGTCAGTCCACCGAGCGATCCCACAAACGGAGCCGTGCGGAACGCATCCTGCGGGCTGATCGCATTCACCACGCCACCAATGGCGTTTGAGCCGTACAACAGCGTCGCCGGGCCCTTCACCACTTCAAGGCGATCAAGGCCGGCGGCATCAATCGACACGCCATGGTCACCCGACTGGCTCGACAGGTCGCCGGTGCGGATGCCGTCCTGCATGATGAGCACGCGGTCGCCGTCAAAGCCGCGGATGATGGGCCGACCGCTGCCGGGACCAAACGACCGCTTCGACACACCCGGCGCGCCGGCCAGGGCATCGGCCAGCGAGGTACCGATGTTCTTGGCCAGCTCCACGCTGTCGAGACTCGTAATGGCGTTGAACGATTCGAACGTGGTCGCGGTACCGGACGCACTGGCGGTGACCGTCACATGTTCATGCACGGCTTCGACTGTCAACAGGAACTCAACGGTCGCGGTCTGACCGGCCACCACCGTGACGGACTGTCGAGCCGCGGAAAAGTGTTCCCGCTGCGCGACCACTTCGAAGGTACCGGCAGGCACATTCGTCAGCTCAAAGGTGCCGGTCGCGGAGGTCGTCGTGGTGCGACGCGCGCCGATGACGATGATCGTGGCGCCGTGCACGGGTGCGCCCGACGCCTCAAACTTCACGATGCCGGTGACGGTGCCCCCGGCGGACTGGGCAAACGCGACAGACGTCAGCACCACGAGCATCGTGGCCACCGTCGTCGCAAAACGAACACACATACGCATGCAAATATCCCCTCAGAAAAAATGTACCGAGCGCACGGGCTTCAGCCCGTGTGCCACCGTCGAGCGCCGCCCGACGGCATGAAAAAAATGGCGATCAGAGAATCGCGGGGGGTGCGCGAGCAGAGAGGGCGCGCAGGCTGGCTGCGCGGGTACGGGGGTCGGGCGAAGCCGGCGGCACCACAAGCCGGACGTCGCGAACTAACGTGAGCTGCGCCGGCTTGTCGGCCGTACGCATCGTGCGCAACCAGTGACAGACCTCACAGTGCGCTTCATGGCCGGGTTGGTCCGTGTCAATTGCGGGACCAGCGCCGTGGTCGTCACCATAGTCAACAGCCCAGTGCGGGTCGTCGTTGAACTGGTGGGTCTCTCCGAGCCACGGCAAGCCCAGTGCGCCCACAAGGGCAGCTAGCACGACGATTGCAATCGCGCGTTGGGCTCGCATCCCCCGATTGTAGCTGTACTGCCCCTTCCGGAGAAAACCGCGGGATCGGTGCGGTGAGCCTACCGCGCCAGGCGGCGATTCACTTCGGTCCAGTTGACCAGGTTCCAGAAGGCATTCACGTAGTCGCCGCGACGATTCTGGTACTTGAGGTAGTAGGCGTGCTCCCAGACATCGAGCCCCATGATGGGCGTGCGGCCTTCCGCCAACGGCGTGTCCTGATTGGGAGTGCTGTGGATGACGAGTGTGCCGTTGTCGTCACTGAGCCACGCCCATCCACTGCCGAACCGCGTGGCGGCCGCCTGATTAAACAGCTCCTTGCACTTCTCGATACTCCCGAACGTGCTGGTGAGGGCCGCGGCGATGGCGCCGGAGGGCGCGCCACCCGCGTTAGGCGCCATCAAGGTCCAGAACTGCTCATGGTTGTAGTGGCCGCCGCCGTGATTCCGGACAGCCGTGCGAATGTCCTCCGGCACCGAGTCCAGGTTGCGCAACAAGTCGACGAGCGGACGTTTTGCGACCTCTGCACGTGTCGCCAGCGCCGCATTCAAGCCGTTCACATACGCCTGATGATGCCGTTGGTGATGAATCGTCATCGTCTGTGCATCGATGTGCGGCTCAAGGGCGCCCACCGGGTATGGCAGGGCCGGCAGACTGTACGGACCGGACGCGGCCTGCGGCGCCATCGCACCAAGGCGCGTGGGAGCAACAACGGCAAGGGCGGCGGCGCCTCCGGCCAGGCTGAGCATTTCTCGGCGTGTGAGCATGAGCCCATTGTAACCGTCTAAAATGGCCCAGTGCTGGTCAATTGCGCCGCGTATCGGGATGGGCAACGGCTTGCCGACATTCCCGTCAGTGAAATTCGCACTCATCTGCGGGAGCCGGGCGGCTTCGTGTGGGTGGCGATCAAGGACCCGGATCCAGAGGAACTCACCCAGTTGCAGGAGGAGTTCGACCTGCACCCACTGGCGGTCGAGGACGCGCGCCACGGCCATCAGCGACCCAAGGTCGAGGAATACGGCTCCTCGCTCTTTGTCGTGATGCACATGGTCGAACCGGGTGAGGATGGCCTGCAGGTGGCCGAAGTCGCCATCTTCGTGGGCCCGCAATACATCGTGTCCGTGCGCACCAATGCCCAGGTGGGCTTCGCCGATGTGCGCACCCGCTGTGAACACGAGCCCGACCTGCTCAGGTACGGCTCCGGCTACGTGCTGTATGCGTTGATGGACACCGTTGTTGATCGCTATTTTCCGCGCATCGACGCTCTGACGCGCGAGATCGAGGACATCGAAGAACGCATCTTCGCGACGCAAACGACACGCGAGACGATTGAGGCGTTGTACTCCTTCAAACAGCGGCTGATGGTGCTCGACCACGCGATCTCGCCGCTCATCGAAGTGACAAGCAAACTGCACGGCGGCCGCGTACCACCGGTCTGCGCCGGCCTCAACGAATACTTCCGCGATGTCTACGACCACCTCATCCGGCTCGATCAGGCCACCGACAATCTGCGCGACATGGTCAGCACGGCCCTGTCGGTGAACCTGTCGCTGATTACCCTCCAGGAGAGTGAGGTCACCAAACGTCTGGCGGCCTACGCCGCGCTCGTGGCCGTGCCGACCATGATCGGTGGTGTCTACGGCATGAACTTCACCCACATGCCGGAACTGGACTGGCGGTTCGGCTATCCGACCGCCGTGGGCGTCATGGTGGCCATCGACGCGTACCTCATCTATCGCTTCAGAAAATCTGGCTGGCTGTAGGGGTATGCTGAAACTTGTCCATGACTGAGACCAACTTCCGCAAAGCGTTCCTGCTGCTCATGGTCGGGGCGCTGACCATCGGGCTCTTGATCGTGCTTCGGGGCTTCCTGCTCACCATTCTGGTCTCCGCCCTGATGGCCGGGCTCGTCTACCCGGTCTATTGCTGGCTGGCGGGGCGGCTGGGAGACCGGACGCACTGGGCCGCCGGCATCACGTTGCTGCTCACGTTCATCGTGATTGTTGGCCCTCTCCTCGGCATCGTCAGCCTCGTCGTCAGCCAGGCGGCGTCCATCGTGGAAAACGTCCGACCCATTGTTGATCGCACGATCAACGAACCTACGTACCTGGATCGCATGCTGCGAGACCTGCCTGGCTACGATCTGCTCGCCCCCCACCGGGAGCAGATCGTGACCACCGCCGGCGACGTGGTGAATTCCATCGGGCGGTTCCTGATGACGTCGTTGGGGAACACGACGCGAGGCACTGTTTCGTTCCTCTTTCACTTTGTCATCGCGCTCTACACGATGTTCTTCCTGCTGCTGGACGGGCGGGGCATGTTGGGCGCGGTGTTGGACCACCTGCCCCTGCACGCGAGCGAAAAGGCACTGCTGACCGACCGTTTTGTGTCCGTCACGAAGGCCACCATCAAAGGCACGATCATCATCGGCGTGATTCAAGGGGCCACAGCGGGCCTGGCGTTCTGGGCGGTCGGCATCCCGAATGCGGCGTTCTGGACGGTCGTCATGGCCGTGTTATCCATCCTGCCGTTGATCGGGTCGGCGTTGATCTGGGTGCCGGCCAGCATCTTCCTCTTCGCGACCGGCGCCGTCACCAAAGCCATTTTGCTGGTCGCTTTCTGTGCGCTCATCGTCGGCTCGATTGACAACGTGTTGCGCCCCCGCCTGGTGGGTCATGACACGAAGATGCACGACATTGTGATTCTGTTCTCCACGCTCGGCGGCATCGCGGCGTTCGGCCCACTCGGGTTCATCATCGGTCCGGTACTGGCCGGACTGTTTGTCACCGGCTGGCAGATCTTCGGCCTCGCCTACCGCGACGAACTGGTGGACCAGACACCGCGCATCGTCACCGCAGACGAATAGGAGCGCACGAAAAAGGGCCCGGGAGTCCACTGACTCGCCGGGCCCGCAACGCACGTCGCGTGTCGCCTACTTCGTGATGCCGAATCCGGTCACCACCACATCGAGGTTGTGGCCCACACGAATACCGACCAGGCCATCGGTGGAGGCCAGCTTGCCGTCGCCCACCGCGTCGGCCACGGGATACGTCGCGACTGTGGCGCCATTCACCACACACTCGACGTTGCCCCCCCTCACGTTGAGCGCAATCTCCTGCGTCACCGTGGCGTCCGGGCCGGCCTTCCGAATCGCCTCATTGGCGACCGGACGGTTTCCGCCGAGGCGGAACACGCCATTGGGTGCTGTCGGCGCAAACCCACGGAAGATCGCCGTGCCGTTGCCATACGCCGAGCAATAGAGCAACGAGGCTTTTGGCGTGTTGAGATCCTTGCCCCCCACGAACACCCCGTACGGATGCGGATGGCCGCTGTGTTTCAGGTAGTTGGTCTCCGCGAACGTGGCCTTGACCGTGAAATCACCCGTGGCCATATGTGCGGTATTCCAATAAATGCCGGAAGGGCCGGCGTTGATGGTGATCGTCGAGCCGTCCGCCACGAACTTTGAATCGGTGATCGAGCGACCCTGCTTGAGCGCATTGGCATCAATCACGTTGCCCTGCCAGCCGGCCCCGGTAATGCCGCCGCCCGGCACCACCCGATCGAGATCCTGCTGGCGCGCATTTACGCCGGACGCAAGGACGGTGACGGCCAGCGCCACCGTCACGATGAACACAATGTTTTTAACCTGACGCATAACCAGTCTCCTTGAGAAAATTCACAAAACGGGGAACCGGCCCATCTTATACTGCCCCCATGAAAATCTTCGCCCACGCCACGGCCACCACTGCGCTTGTGCTCGCCCTGGCCGCCTGCGGACCGGCCGAGCCAACGCTGGAAACAGGGCCCGGTGGCCTGACACCGGAGCAGGAGGCCTTCTGGACGTCGATGCAGGAACATTGCGGCAACGCCTATGCCGGCAGGGTGGACGATGTGACGGAGTATTACCGGGCGGGACTGGAAGGCCGCGCCCTGGTGGCGCACTTCCGCGAGTGTTCAGACGACCGCATGCACATCGCGCTGCACGAAAACGACGACCGCTCACGCAACTGGATTCTCACCAAAACCGACGGCACGTTGCGCCTCAAGCACGACCATCGCCACGAGGACGGTACAGAGGATCAGATCTCCCAGTACGGCGGCGACGCGCCGCAGCCGGGCCTGCCGACGCGGCAGATTTTTCGCGCCGACGAACACACGGCCACCATCCTGCCCCTCCGTGCCGACAATTTCTGGTTCTTCGATCTGGTGACGCCCACCACGCTGCACTACGGCGTGCATTGGCCGACGATGGGCCACTCGGTGCGACTGGCGTTTGATCTGTCGCGCCCCATCCCCGCGCCGCCCGCGCCGTGGGGGTATCAGTAGCCCTCTACTTGACGAGGATCTGATAGACGCGCGGCCACTTCTTGCCGGTGACGAAGATGCGTTTGCCGGCCGCGTCGTAGGCAATCCCGTTGAACACATCCGCGGTGGGTGTGCGCTGTGAGACCGGCCACAACGACGTGAAGTCCACCCAACTGTTGACGACCCCGTTGGAGGGGTTGATGCGGGCGATGCGCTCTGACATCCAGACGTTGGCCCAGATCTCGCCGTCGATCCACTCGAGTTCATTCAACTGCGAGACCGGCCGACCCCCGTCGGTGACGCGCACGTCCCTGAGCACCTTCTGGGTCTTGGGATCCAGATGGAAGAGGCGATCGCTGCCGTCACTCATGACCAGGCCGCCTGTGGGATCGTACGCCAGACCCCAGCCTTCGGTGCCGTAGGAGAACGTCCGTTTTTGCGCGAACGTCTTGCGGTCGTACACAAAGCCGATGTTGTGTTGCCAGGTCAACTGCAACAGTTCGTCACCGACCAGCGCGAGGCCCTCGGCGAAGTACTTCGCGTCTACGGCGTGACGCTGCAGCACGCGACCGGTGGCGATCTCCACACGGCGCAGGGTGGATTCGCCGTTCAGTCCGGTGCTCTCGTAGAACTCGCCGTCGACGTAGACCAGGCCCTGTGTGAACGCGTTCGGATCGTGCGGAAACGACTTCACCAGCGTAAATCCGCGCACCGGTGCCGCCTGGCGCTGCGCGCCGAAGCCCGGCAACACGGTCAGGCCAATAGCCACCATCAAGACTCCGCCCCACCAGCGTTTCTGCATGATGGAGCAAGGATACGTCATCAGCCCTTGGGGGGCGCGTCCATGCCGCCCCACAGATTTGAGGTACTGAGTTCCTCGCGGCCACACGCCTTGAGATATAGAAACAGCTGGGTGCGATACGCCGCGTGCCCCGAGAGCACGAGATTCACGATGAAGGCTCCGCGCGTGTACTTCGCGCCGAACATGTCAATCTCGGCGCGGAAGTCCTCGTCAGTCATGTCAGCCAGAAGGGCCGCGTACGTGTCGTGCAGTGCCGCCAACGCGGCCACCGTCTGTTCGAAGTTGCGGGCGTTCGCGGCCTGTTCGGCAGCGGTCCATGCCGGCACATCGAAGGCGCCCGTCTTGGCCGCTTTGGTCAAGGACGGCCCCATCAGCGTCAAATACCGCAGCAGTTCCATCGTGCTGCGCTGTTTCGGCGTGGGCCGATAGTCGAGCATCGACGGATCAATCTTGGTGGTGAGGTGCACCAGAACGCGCACTTCGTTCTGCAGAGAAGCAATCAGTTCGGAGGGAGTCAGGACCATGGCCGACATCATACCGCTGGTTATGACGCGAGTAAGAGCGGCATCACGACCACATACAACAGCGTTGTCACGATCACCACTCCCAGCAGGTTCAGCCAGAGCCCGGCAGACGCCATTTCGGCGATCGTGACGTGACCAGACCCGAACACGATGGCGTTGGGCGGGGTGGCCACCGGCATCATGAAGGCACAACTCGCGGCGATCGTGGCCGGGATGATCAACATCTCCGGGGCCACGTCGAGGCCTGACGCCATGCCTGCGAGGACGGGCACCAGCGTCGCCGTGGTCGCGGTATTGCTCGTCAACTCCGTCAGAAAGATCACTCCGGTCGTGACGGCCAACACCAACACGATCGGCGGCAATCCGCGCAGGGTCGTGACCAGCGAGCCGAGAAACGGTGCCACCTCATTGACCTGCACCGCGGCCGCGAGACTCAGACCACCGCCGAACAGAATCAGGATGCCCCACGGCAACCGCGCGGCGGTCGCCCAGTCCATGGCAAATGTCCGCGTCGTGCCCCCCATGGGAATCACGAACAGCACCATCGCCGCCATCATGGCAATGCCGGCATCGGAGAGCCCGGCAACCGGCGCCCACTGCACCAGCCACGGCCGGGCGATCCACAAAAAGGCGGTGCAGAAGAACACCCCCATCGTGACCCACTCGCCACGCTGGACGGGTCCGAGTCGCGCGTACTCGTCGTCGAACAACACCGGCGCGGTCCGGCCCTGCTCCGGTATCGGATCCGCCCCGATGGGATACAGCACCCAGGTGATCAACACCCAGGTGATCGGCAAAAACACCAGGGTGACCGGCCCGCCAATCAGCATCCACTCCGCGAAGCTGATCGTGCGACCGTACTCCTGCGTCATGAACTGCACAAGGATCCCATTGGGCGGCGACCCGATGATGGTCGCGATGCCGCCGATGGACGCGGCGTACGCCAGCCCCAACATCAGGGACAGGGCGAAATTACGACCGGGGATGCGGTCGATGACACTCAGTGCGATCGGCAACATCATGGCGACGGTGGCGGTGTTGGACACCCACATGCTCAACACCGCTGTCACGAGCATGAAGCCGCCGATGATTCGGCTCTGACTTGAGCCAACGATGCGAAGGGTGAACAGGGCGATCCGTTTATCCAACCCCCAGCGCTGCATGGACAGGGCCAGGATGAAGCCGCCCATAAACAGGAAGATCAGGTCCGACGCGTAGGGCGCTGTCGCGCGCGCGATTGGCAGAATGCCGAGCAGCGGGAAGACGGCGATCGGCAGCAGCGCGGTGGCCGAGATGTCGATGGCCTCGGTCAGCCACCAGACGGCCATCCACGCCATGACCGCGAGGGTGGCGCGAGCACCCGGACCAAACGCCACGGCCTGACCGTCCACGCCGGTGTACGACGCCGGCAGGAGGCCGTACAGCAACAGCGCCAGCAGCGGGCCTGCCACGAGGCCGACGGACTGAATACGATCGCGCGTCAGAGACATACCCGTGTGTGCGGGTCAGTGTATACGCGGTGCCGGTATACTGCATCCATGGCGCGACTGGCCGTGGTGATGTGCGCACTGCTGGGGGGACCGCTGATGGCGGCGTCGCAGGTCCTGGTGCCGGCCGGCGAGATCAACGCCCTGAAGCGCGACTACACGTTCGTGCGTTTTTCCCAGCTCATGCACATGGAGGCCCCGTTGCCGCCTCGGCACGACCTGGGGTCCGCATCCAGACCGGCCGTCGCTGACACACAGAGCCTGATTCCCGAGGGCGCACGCGCCTTCAACAATCGCAAGGTGTCGATACGCGGCTACGTCGTGCCGGTGGATGTCACCCGCGACGGCACACGCGAGTTTGTGCTCTCCTCCAACATCGACTCCTGCCACTTTGGCGTCATCGGCGGCCCCGCAGAGTGGGTGTATGTGACGATGGTGGACAGCCGGACGATTCCCAGTGTGGGCACCACACCGGTCACGGTGTTCGGCGTGCTCTCGGTCGGCGAGGACGTGCGCGACGGCGTCGTTGACAGCGTCTACCGCATGCGTGGCGAACGCCTCGCCGTGCATTAGCGCAGTTTCGACAAGCGTGTAGTACGGAGCAGACGGACTGTAGTCCGTCTGATGCCCGACGGGCTTGAGCGTACGGAGCGCAGGGGCTTCAGCCCCTGCGTTATCCCGGGGGCTGAAGCCCCCGGTCTCCGTACGGCGTTCCGGGGTGGGCGCGTTTGAGATCCACCCGACGACCGGCCACCACGATGCGATCGGTGGCGCCCAGCACCGACGTCGCCGTAGGCGGCTCGGGGCGCTCGCCCGGTCGGCGTACACTGACGACGGTCACACCAAACCGGCCGCGCAGGTCGAGATCGGCCAGCGTGCGGCCGTGCCACCCGGCGGCATCCGCCATGTGCCACTCTTCGATCGCGATGTCGGGTGTCTCCTCCTCGCCGTAGTCCTCCTGCGCGAGCAGGGCGGCTGCACGCGTCAGGTCCTCGGGATCACCGGAGAGGACGAGGCGATCCGAGGGCAGCACCCGGAAGGCCGGATCGGGATTCAGCACGCTGCGTCCAGACCGACTCACGGCAAGCACACTGACCTGAAACCGGTCCCGCAGCGGGATTTCGGCGATGGTGCAGCCGGCCCACGGCGACGCCGACGTCACCCGCACCTCCCTGAGTCCGATGGCATCCGGCGCCACATCAACGATGTGATCCATCGCGCTGGTGAGGGCGTCGGCCGCCTGTTCGGCCGCATCGGCAAACGGACGCAGCACCAGGTCCACGCCCTCACGTTCCAACGTCGAGGCATCCTCCGGCGTGCGACAGGTTACCGCCACCTTGCCTTGGTAGTGATGATCGGCGAGATGCCGCCTCAGCATGCGCGCCGTCTCCAGGTCAGGCGTGGCGCTGACCACCCAGCGCGCGCTGGCCAGTGGCAGATGCTCAAACAACTCCGGATCCTCGGCATCCCGTACAACACGGTGTGTCCAGCCGCACGCCATTGGTCCAGCACGGCGGGATCGAAGTCCACCCCAACCACGCGTCGGTGCCGACGCAGCAGATGCGCGGCGATACCGCTGCCGTACCGGCCCAATCCAAACAGAATCACGTCGGCCGCAGGCGCGGAGCCACCCGTGTTCGCCTCGATCTCACGGTACGGGGTGCGTCGCTCAAACACACTCAGCAGTGGAGCCAACCGCTCATAGAGCTGACCGGAGTACAGAATCAGGTACGTCGACACCCCGATCGTCACCAACCCCACAAACGTGATGAGCCCCATCGTCTCCTGATCGATGTGGCCCAGGCTCAGTCCCAGCGCGCCGAGGATGAGCGAGAACTCGCTGATTTGCGCCACCGTCAGGCCGGCCAGAAACCCCGTGCGCTTTCGATACCCCATGAAGCCCATGATGATCATCACGATCAGGGGATTGCCGATCAGGACGAATGCCGAAAAGACCAGTGAGGGGGTGACCGTCGCACCCAGCAACGACAAATCCAGTCGCCCGCCAAGTTCGAGAAAGAAGAAGAGCAGCAAGAAATCGCGCACGGTCACCAACCGTCCGCCGATCGCTTCACGGTACGGGGTCGACGCGAGTGACACCCCGGCCAGAAACGCCCCCACCTCCCGACTGAAGCCGGCCCATTCCCCTGCCGCCGCCAGCGCCACCGCCCATGCGATGGCGGAAAGCACCAGCAGTTCGGTCGACCTCGCCAGCAGGCGCATGACCGGTGGCAGCACCCATCGCATCAGCACCCAGATCACGCCGAGGAACCCCAGCCCCTTGGCCACCACCAGTGTGGCCACCTGCGCGAAGTTCACGTCGGTCTCGCCCTGACCACTGCCGATCGCGGTCAGGGCAATCATCGTGAGGATCACAACGATGTCCTGCACAATGAGAAATCCCACGGCGATGCGGCCGTGCAGCGAATCAATTTCGCGTTTGTCGGACAGCAGCTTGACGATGATGATCGTGCTCGAGAACGTCAGCGCCACGGCGATGTAGATCGCGTGCACGGTCTCGTATCCCAGTGCCAGCGCAATGCCGAACCCGACCACCGAGGTGAACACCACCTGCCCAAGCCCGGTGAACAGCGCCACCGGCCCCATGGTTTTGATCATCTGCAGATCGAGCTTGAGGCCGACCACAAACAGCAGAAGGGCAATGCCCATGCTGGCAAGCAGTTCCACTTCGTCGTGCTGGGTGACGATGCCGAGTCCGGCCGGACCGACGAGAATGCCGACACCGATGAACGAGACGATCAGCGGCTGCCGAAGCCAGGGGCCCATGGCCCCGAGCACCGCAGCGGCCAGCAGAATGACGGCGAGTTCCGTGAAGGCGTGCGCAAACTGCATCGCGCGTCGTTGGGAATCAGCGCTCCGCGGTTCAGGAGCCGGGGGTGAACGTGAAGGTGAACGTATCCGTCTGGATGTGGCCGTCACCGCCTGACGTTTTCCAGGTCGCGGTATAGACGCCCGGCGCGAGGCGACCGACAATCGGGGCCATCAGTGAACGGTCGGGCTTGCCGTCCGTCCGGCCGGCCTCGACCTTGCCGAGTTCCACGGTGCCCTCGGGGCCTTTCAGCGACAACGCGCTCACCGGCAGCGTCGGGTTCTGTGAGAACCAGACCTGAATGCGGGTGGGCGCCTCAGTCACAGTCGCGTCAGCCACTGGTGTGGTGCGTTCCACCTTCAGGTGGGCTGAGAGACCCACAACCGCGATCGACAGCAGGAACACAAGCACAGGCACAACACGTTTGATCATGTCTTGCAGTGTATCCGACAGACGGCATGAACTTTCGGGTGCGATGCGCGTATTACAGTAGCGTTGTATGTTTAATTGCCTTTCCGCGGAGCGCTCATGACACGCGAAGCCCTTGGTGAATTCGAGCAACTCGTCCTGTTGGCCATCCTGCACCTGGGCGACCATGTGTACGGCGTTCCGATCGTCGACGAAATTGAGCGCCGCACCGGACGAAAAGTCTCGCAGGCGGCGGTCTACATCACACTGCGACGACTTGAACACAAAGGCCTGCTGACCTCGTGGATGAGCGAACCCACTGCTGAACGCGGCGGGAAAGCACGCCGCTGCGTAAAGGTTTCCCGCGCCGGCACAACCCTGTTGCGCGAAAGCCGCCTGGCCCTCGACAAGATGTGGCGTGGCCTCGACCCTGAACTCAAGGGCACTCGATGACACCCCGCCTCTCCCCGCCCCGCCTCTCCCGCGCCCTCCTCGAACGGGCGTTGCCCGCCGATGTGCGTGACGATGTATTGGGCGACCTGACGGAAGTGTTTCGTCGCGACGTCGCTCAGGTCGGCCTGACACCCGCACGGCGCCGTTATCGCCGCAAGGCCCTGTCGTTCACGGCCACATTCCTCACCGAACGCCTTCGCGATCGCTGGTCGGCACTCGTCGGCACGCGCATCTCGCTGCTCGACCTTCGACTTGGCGCGCGGATGCTTGCGCGGTACCCGGGCCTGACACTCGTGGGCGGGCTGGCGATGGCCTTCGGGATCGCGATCGGCGTCTCGGTGTTCACCTTTGTCGCGGCGTATCTCTACCCCACGATCCCTCTCGACGAGGGCGACCGCATCGTGAACGTGAGGCTGATGGATGCCGATGCGGGTGCACCTGAACATCGGCTCGCTCTCGACTTCACCAGATGGCGTGTACAACTGACGACGGTGCAGGACCTCGGCGCGGGATGGGCCGTACCCCACAACCTCATTACCGGTGATGGCCTCGCCGAACCGCTCGAGGTGATGGAACTGTCAGCGGCGGCGTTTCGCATTCCACGCGTGGCGCCGCTCCTCGGTCGAACGCTCGTGGACGCCGACGAAGAACCTGGTGCAGCCGGTGTCCTCGTACTCGGCCACGAATTATGGCAACGACGTTTTGGCGCCGACCCGCACATCGTCGGTCGCGTTGTCACACTCGGCCACACACCGGTGACTGTCGTCGGCGTCATGCCCGAGGGGTTCCTGTTCCCCGTTGCGGACCAGGCGTGGAGCGCCCTGCAGCTGAATCCCTCGGACACGGCGGCGCGCTCCGGGCGGCCGTTGCGCGTGTTCGGCCGGCTGGCACCCGGAGTGACCTTCGAGCACGCACGCGCGCAGGCCGCCACGATCAGTGCACAGACGGCCACGGACTTTCCCACCACACACGCGCGGCTTCACGTTGAGGTGCTGCCGCTGGCCGACGGGTTGATGGAGACAGAGCCTGCCATTCGCATCGTGCTGCTGTCTGCCAACGTGTTCATGGCCATGCTGCTGGTGCTCGTCAGCGGAAATGTGGCCCTGCTGATGTTCGCGCGGGCCGCCACGCGCGACAGTGAAATCGTCGTGCGCAGCGCGCTCGGGGCGAGCCGGGCGCGCATTGTCTCGCAGTTTTTTGCAGAAGCGCTTGTGCTCGGCAGTGTCTCCGCCGCCGCAGGATTGCTGATTGCTGCAAGCACGATGCAGTGGGTGTTCGCGACTTTTGAGGTCGGTGCTGGCGACGGCGCTCGACTCCCATTCTGGTTCACGCCACAGCTCTCCACGGCCACCATCGCCTATACCGCCGCACTGACGCTGCTGGCGGCCCTGGTGGCCGGCGTTATGCCTGCTCTGAAAGTAACCCATGGACTGCAGTCACAGCTGAAGGCCCGCACGCCGGGCGGCGGTGGCCTCTCGTTTGGCGGTATCTGGACTGCGATCATCGTGGTACAGGTGGCGGTGACCACAGCGTTTCCAGTGACAGCGTTTTTCACCAAACGTGACAGCGTACAAATTGAGTCTATGGATATCGGGGTGCCCACGGACCGCGTCTTGACCGCGCGGGTGGACGCGCCTGAGGCTTCCGCACACAGGCTGCTGGACCGGCTTCGGAGCGAGCCCGGCGTGATCGACGCCACGTTCGCTGATCAGTTGCCGTTGATGTCACACGCGCTGGTTGATGTGGAGCTCAATGCCGTGGTTTCACCGACGGTCGACACGAATATGGACCAACGGGTCAGCGCGACAGGCGTGGCGCCCGGATTCTTCGCCGCGTTCGACGCGCCGATTCTGTCGGGACGCGCATTCACACACAGCGACACGACGGCCGGACCTCCGGTGGTGGTGGTCAACGAGTCGTTTGTGACGCGAAAGTTTGGGGGCCGCAATCCTGTTGGCCAACGGGTCAGAATCGTGCCGCCCGGCAACGGCGCCACGGAGCCACGGACGGAAGATCCGTGGTTGGAAATTGTCGGTGTGGTCCGCGACCTGGGCATGGGCGTACCGCCCGATCCTGGTGTGGCCGGCATGTACTTCCCGCTGTCGCCAGGCGAGGGCGACGCCTGGTCCGTCTATCTCGCCGTCCGCGTGACCGGCGATGCAATGACACTGGCCCCGCGACTGCGCAGGGTCGCCTCCCAGACGGATCCGACGATGCGGGTGTCGAACGTGCGGGCGTTGGCCGACATCCCGACGGCGGCGCTGCAGTCGATCAACTTTTTCTTCCGGGTCGTCGTCGTGATCAGCCTGGTCGCGTTGATCCTGTCACTCGCCAGCATCTACGCGGTCATGTCATTCGCCGTCGCGCGTCGCACACGCGAGATCGGCATTCGCATCGCGCTGGGGTCCGATCGGTACCGGGTGGTGCTGGCGGTGCTGCGCCGGCCACTGATCCAAGTCAGCGTGGGCCTGGCCGCGGGAACGGTGCTGACGACGCTGATTGTCAACGAGGTCTACAACCGGGCGCTGGCTCCGTCGCAGTGGGGTCTCATTGCGGTCTACGCAGCGGTGATGGTCGTGGTCTGTTTGTTTGCGTGTATCGTGCCGACGCGCCGGGCCTTGCGGGTGGAGCCAACCGAGGCCCTCAGGGCTGAATAGTTGGGCACGTGGCGGGCGCCGGCGCCGTGTCCCCAATGGAACAGACGGATGAACCGGCGAGGCCCTACGCTGGGACCATGTTGACTACTCTTATCGTCGTCCTCGTGGTGTTGTGGCTCCTCGGTTTCAGCATGTCGGTCGGTGGCGGTCTCATCCACCTCCTGCTGGTGATCGCGGTTATCGTGGTGGTGATTCGCCTCATCCAGGGTCGCAGTCCCATCAGTTAGTGCCGCCCGGATTTGCCCGGCTGGCAGGATCGAGCCGTTCCAGCGCTGAGCGTATCCCCGCGAGCTCCACTTCGAGCCGCGCCGAACGCTGACGCTCGTGCTCTGCATCACTGCCGACGAAGTAACTCGCCAGCGTGGCCGTGATGTATCCGAACACGGCAAATGCGTACACCGACAGCAGCAGGCAGACGAGCCGGCCTTCTGACGAACGTGGCCAGTGTTCCGAGCCCATGGTGGTGAGGAGCATGGCCGTCCACCAGACCGCGCCGGTGAAGGTCGAGAAACCTTGTTGGTTGCCGTCGGCGGCGCCGTCCCGTTCAAACGCGTACATGCCCGCCGCCCCGAGCAACAACACGATGGCGGTCAGCGTGACCACATAGGCAAACCCCCGATTCTGCATGGTTGAGCCGAGCGTGCGCATGCCGCGGTTGAAGGAGCCCAGCAGGCGGGCCACACGCACGGCTCGCACCGTTCGGCCCATCCGCATCAGACGGGCAATGCGCGCAAATCGCAGCACCCGCAATGCCGGCAGGATCAGCGACAACGCCGTCACCCAGTTGCGCCGCAGGAAGCGGATCTTTTTCGGTGACACGCTGAATCTGAACGCGAATTCAAGCACGAAGACGATCCAAATTGCCTGACTGGCGGTGTTGTTCCAGGGCGTTGAGCCATTCAGCAGCTCGATGACGAGCAGTATCAGCCAGACCGCACCCAACAGGGCCATCGGCAACTCAAGCCAGTGTTCGATGCGACGGTCGAGTTCAGCGCGGGCGGTTGAAAGCTTTGGTGTGGAGGCCATGCCGCCAGCGTGGGCGATTGGGCGGGGCGGCGTCAACCCATTTCAGAGAAAGGTCATCGCGCTGTTGCGGAAATTGCCGCCCAGAATGCTGACCGAGTCGGCGCCCAGCCACTGGTCGAGCACGCGTGCGTAGACACCCCGGAAGTCGGTCTCGTGCCGCACGTCGTTGCCGTTGTTCTCCAACGACCCATCCGGGTTGGCCGGATTAAGGTTGGCGGCCGTCCCGTAGAGCCCGCCATTGACGCCGCCGCCGAGTGCCATCATGACACCGGCCGCGCCGTGGTCGGTGCCCGCGCTGCCGTTTTCGGAGATCCGACGACCGAATTCCGAGAACTGCAGCACCAACGTGTCCTGCAGCAACCCCTGGTTTCGCAGATCGGTGTAAAACGCCAGGAGGCTGTCGCCCACCGTGCCCATGAGGTTCGCGTATGTGCCATTGGCGATGTTGGACCCTTGCCCGGCGTGGGTATCGAACCCGCCCGTCTGCACCCAGAACACCTTCGTTCCGACACCACGCACAATCGCACCGGCCACGGCCTTGAACGCCTGCGCGACTCCGTTGTTCGCGTAGGTCACTGTGCCCGCATACGAGGCGACCGACGCTACACGGTCGAGTGTGGCCAGCGCGGCCGATGACGTCGAGTTGACGAAGGCGACATGCGGCCGATCCACCGGCACGTGCGACGCGATGGCGGCCATGGTGGCGCGGGAGTACCCGGCTTCCGCACCGCCGGTCGGGCTCGAGAACGCGTAGCCCGCCACACTGGGAATCGAAGGCACTCCCACCCGTCGCCCCTCCATCGTCTTCGGCAACTCCCGGGTTGTGCTCCACCCCACGAGGGGATCGACTGGATCGGGCAACGCGTCGAGGTAACGTCCGAGCCATCCGGCACCACTGGAGTTGGCTGGATTCGCAGTCGACCAGATATCAGTACCGAGGAAGTGCGACCGGCTGGAGTTCGGATACCCCGTCCGTTGAATGATGGCGAGATCACCCTGGTTGAAGATTTGGCTCAGTCCCGTGAGCCTCGGATGCAGACCCAGCGCATGACCGGCCCGGTCAGCCCCCACTTGCAGGACGTTGGCAGCAGGCACGGCCAGCGCAGGGCGGCGCGAGTAATAAAAGGGGTCGGTGTACGGCACCAGCGTGCTGAGGGCATCGTTCCCACCGTTGAGGTACAGCACGACCAGATTCCGTCGAGACGCGCCCTGAGCCCGCGCGATGTCGGACAGAAACGCCGGTGCGGCCAGGCTGACGGTGAACGCCGTCACACCGCCCTTTACGAATTGTCGTCGGGTCACCTGCATGAAATGCCTCGCCTACACGAACTGGAACTCGCCGGAGCCAACGATCAGGTGGAAGAGCCCGCTGGTCTTGGCCAGCAGTTGTGCGTCGGATCCCGTCCAGGTGCCCCCGGCGCGCGCGTAATTGAGCAGCGCCGTGCTCATCGGCGCGGGCAACTGGGACAGCGCCACACGGCTGGTCACAAACGCCAGCACTGCCTGGGGTGTGGCGTTGTGGGGACGGGCGGCGTTCCGGAGTTCAAAGCGCTGATTGGTGGCCAGCGCCGACGCGAAGTTCATCCTCGCGAGCATGGAGCCTGTGGACATCCACGACGGCCCCAACGCCCACCCGTTCACGTCCGGGGGTTCGTACAGTTGCTGGCCCATGTTGAGCAGCGGTGTCAGCGCATCATTCACGGAGTAACCGACGTAGCCGACCTCCTTGAGGGCGCGCACAACAAATTCAACCGGCCAGGCATACCGGGTGAACCGGTGGCGCGGACTGCGGAACGCCGGGCTCAGCAGCACCGCACGCAACACGGGCCGAATCTGCGTGTCATTGTCCAGATAGACCTGCGCCATCTGATCAATCCACTCCGGATCAGGCGGATGCACATCGCTGACAAACCAGGTCCACAGGCGGCCGGCCAGGCGCCGCGCCGTCGCAGGATGAACCGCCAGCGCATTGATCAGGTCGAGGCCATCCTGCTCTCCTGCGGAGGACGAGCGGGCGGGAATGGTCTTTGATCCGTTGGGATAGATCGCAAAGGTGAACGTCTTGGCGTCGGTATCGTGCTGCGCAGCGTTGTAGTTGAACAGGTAGCGGGATGTGGGTGTGTCGCGGTCGCCCTCAAGCCGGAGATTCCAGCCGGTGAACACCCGGGCAGCCGCACGCACGTCAGCTTCGGTGAATGGTCCGATGCCGAACGTGAACAATTCCATCAGCTCGCGTGCGAAGTTCTCCTGCGGCTGCCGTCGGACATTCGTGCGACCGTCAAGCCAGATGACCATGGCGGGATCACGCGCCACCTCCACCAGCAGCGTGCGGAAACTGCCCACCCCCAGCTGTCGAAACAGTTCGATCTGTCCCCGCACCCCGGCGGCATCGGTGGAGGGCTTCGCGTCCATCAGACGGGTCGCATGAGGGGCCGTCACGGCTCCCGCCAGCTTGCTGTAAGCCGTCGCAAAGTGGTGATGCCAAAAGAGCGCCATCTTTTCCTGCAACGGCGCCGGTGTGTGCACCATCCTGAACAACCAGCGCTGTCGGGCGTCATTAATGACCGTGTTTGGCGTGAAGCCACCCGTACGGGCCGTGACCCCCACGTGATTGGGCGTCTGGATCAAGTGATCACTGTTGGTAGCCGCCGGGTCGAACGACACCAATTCGTCGACAATTTCGGCGTACGAACGGCCAAACCAGGCGTCGCGTTCGACCGCAGTGGCACCAAAGCCGGCGCGGCGAAGCAGGTGATCAAGAAGCGGCCAGTCGGCGGCACTCTGCATCAGTAAGTCCAATCTACCGGTATTAGACCGGCAGGGGGTGGCAGATGATACACCGGTACCGCGCTCACCGAATCGTGATACTCCCCCTGAGATTGGCGATGCCGGGGTTGATGTGGTCGTGGAAGCCGCACGTCCGCACCGTAGTGAGGTTTCCCGTCTCACGCTGCTGACCTGGGTTGAGCAGTCCCACCTGGTTGATCTCAGGACAGTCCGTGTGTGCCGGATGCGCATCGCTGGTCATCTCGTGCGCGCGCGTGTCGTTATTGATGAACAACACCCGCGTGCCCTGGTTGACGACGATATGGAGCGGGCTGGCTCCTCCCTGTGCCGTAATGGTAATGGTGTTGGTCTGCACGGGCGGCGTATTCCCGCCGGGACTCGGAGCCGTGGCTGAGCCACCGCACGCGGCCAGGACGCCGGCCGCCATGATGAGGACGATGCGCATCAGTAGAACCTCCGCGACAGATTGAAGCCAATGTACCAGTCGCCATTGTTTGGACCACCGTGCGCGAGCTGACGCAACGTGGATGCGAACGAATTGGAGACGTTGAGCTGAAACATATGTCCGCCGGCACGACGCTCGACGGCCAGTGAAATGTGATCGACTCCTGGTTTAAAGCCGGCAAGCCGGGGCGCCGCCTCCGCCACCAGATACGTCGTCCTGCCCAGACGAACCCGTCCGCCCAGTCCCAACATGACCGTGTGGTTGTCGTTGGTCATCGTGTCGGGAAGTGGATTGCTGTTGAAGAGCAGCAGTGGCTGGGCGTAGATCGCGCCCCGGGCGCTGAAGACACGCGCCACCACCGCACCCACCGTGACAGTGTGCTGTTCGCGAAAGTTGTTCTGGCCCTCGAATGCCGTCACCACATCCACGGCCAGCCCGGAGTCGGCACGAAGCAGCGCGTGCTGACCGAGCAGCTGGATGGCGCGGTTGTTGGTACGGTGCACGGCGAGTTGGGTACCGGGCCGCACGCCGTACCGCAATTCGATGCCCACCTGGGACGCGCTGTCGAAGCCGAAAAAATTCTCGACGAAGGCTCCGACACCCCCGCATCCGTCTGGTCTGGGGCCGGTGTCCGGACACGTGCCGGCAATCGGTCGCGCAAACCGATGCGTCATGCGGAACGCCCATTGTCCGGCGGGCACGCGGCCGGTGGTTGGGAGCGCTGCCAGCGCGAAGTCCGGTTGCGCGACCATCGTGGCGGCGTTATCGCGACCGTCACTGCCCGACGGCGGCTGGCCCTGCGCCCAGGCTGGACCAGCACACAAAACCAGCAGGATGATCACTGTGGAAAGACGGATGCGAAGAGTCATGGCGTCACTACGATACCGCGAGTGCGAGTAAGAACGGCCATCATGGCCGGCCGTGACGATTCAAAACGAGCGTGGTAGCCTTCGGCGTGCGGCGCATTCTATCTCTGGCATTTGCGGCGTGGCTTGTGGTGCCCGTCTCCGGCCAAATCGACGTCACCGCGCCCGAGTGGGCCAAACCGGACCACTTCTGGTTCCGCAAGGCCGTGACAGGTGGACACCTCTATTTCACCGTGGACGCCGAGCACGGAGTGAAGGAGCCCCTCTTCGACCACCAGCGCCTGGCGATCGAACTCAACCTGCGTACGAGCTACGAGTTCACGCCGCTGACACTGCCCTTCGCCGACCCGGCCGCCCGGTTCGCCGTGAAGTACGACGGCAAGAACGCGTACATCCAGGAAGGCGCCATGGCCGTCGAGTTCACGCTCGACGCCATGCACTGGCGCTGCGAACTGCAGGTCAAGTGGGACTGGAACAAGGTGCCGCCGACCGACTACGAGTGCCTCCCACGGCGGCCCGCACCTCCCTCATCCGCCGTCGCTCCGACGGAGCTTCGGCGGACTTCGCCCACACCTGTGACATCTCCCGACGGTCGCTACGCGGTGTCGATCAGAGAGCACAACGTGTGGCTGCAGCCGCTCGTGACGCGCGAAGCGCCACGAGCGCTGACCACGGACGGCACGGCCGACGTGGCCTACGACGCGGGGTCACTGACGTGGGCGGATGATTCACAGACCGTCAGCGGCTACCGCATCCACGCCGACGTCTGGCGGTCGCCGAGCATCACGGCGAACGTCAAAGCGCTGGTCACCCACTGGACAGGCCGGGTGCGATGAGCGGCACCGCACCCGTGCGCCCGTGCGGCTCCCTTATCGAATCCGGTCGCTGACTGGTGCCACTCTGCCGGCGTGCGCCGTGTTGAAGGTCTCGACGTCCTTCATCAACGCGTCAAACGCCGCTCGAGCCGCGACCATTTCGCCGAGACGGTCTTCATACACGCTCCTGGCCGCGTCGGTCGGCGCATACCCCTGGCCACCGGCGACGTCTCCACCGCTGCCGCCAATCTCCGCAAGCAGCCAGACAAGGTTGAGATAGAGCTTGTACTTCTCGACATACCACTTGTCATCGGAATGCATCTCCGTGCGTGAGAGGAAGTGCAACTCGGTGTCGTACATCTTCTGGTAGAGCGCCTCAAGCGCGGCGTCGACCGTCTGGTTGCCCGCGTGCTCCGTGCGGAGATCCTCGATCTGCGCACGCATGATCTCAATGCGGTTGATCTTGTCCACCACCTCGTTGATGGTCCCCACCATGTCCACCTGCATTGTTGCGCTCTCGATCAGATCATCGTCATCGGACGGTAACGTGACGTCGCGCCAGACTTCGAACGGCTGCGTCTGGGACTGGCCGTTGTACGTGAGGCGGACCATGTACTTGCCGGGCGCTGCGCGCGGCTGCCAGCGCTGGGCACCAAGGCCCCAGTGCGTCACCGGGCGCTCACGGCGCTCCCAACGGCCTGCTTCCCAGATATAGGGATTGTCGGGAGGAATCGACCGCAACACCGGCTGATCCGGCATGGGATACAGGAGGTTCCATGTGGCCACGTTGGTGCCCTGCTGCGCCGTCACCTGACTGGTCGAGACCACCGTGCCACTCGCGTCCAGAATCTCCATCGTCAACGGCCCGGTCGGCGCGGTCTTCATGACAAACGGGAACGTGGCTGTGCCGCCGGTGGCCATGCGTGTGGCCGGGCGGGGTCTGTACATGTCGAACGCCGCCTGGCCACGCCCGACCTCGGGCTGTTCGAGTTGCCAGAGGTCGCGCAGGATCCAGAGCCCGCGTCCATAGGTCGCGATCGCCACTTCGGAGGCGTTCTTCGGCACTTCAATCCAGTTCACGGGAGCAGCCGGCAGCGCGTCCTTGAACTGCGTCCACGTGCGGCCGTCGTCAAGCGAATAAAAGAACGCGTGGCCCGTGCCCGCGAAGATCATGCCCTTGCGGTTGGGGTTCTCGGCGATCGACAACGCATAGTCGAGGGGATGGCCTTTCGGGAGCCCCGCGTCGATCCGGCGCCACGTCTGACCAAAGTCCTCGGTCTTGAAGAAGTACGGATTGCGCTCGTCGACCAGGTGGTAGTCCACAGCCATGTAGGCCGTGCCGGGATCAAAGTGCGACGCATCAATCCTGCGGACGAGACCCCACGGCGGCATCTGGACGTTGTCCGTCAGGTCGGTCCAGTCCTTCCCGTCGTTGCGGGAAATCCACACCTTGCCGTCATTGGTGCCCACCCACACGACGCCCCGCTGCGTGCGTGACGGCGCGATCGCCGCGATCGTCGCGCCATAAAACTGGCCGAGGTTGTCGCCAACCACGCCGCCGGAGAACCGGATGCGACTGGGATCGCCCGTGGAGAGATCGGGACTGATGACCTCCCACGACTGCCCGCGGTTGCGCGTGCGGAAGACCACCTGGCAGCCGAAGTACACCGAGTTGTCGAACCAATCGATCGCCAGTGGCGGCGACCACTGGCAGCGGTATTTCAGGCCGACCGGGTCGTGGTCAAGCGTGTGCATCCATGGACTGATCGAGCGGCGCAGGCCGCTGACCTCATCAAACGTCGCCACGTGCGCGGCGTAACAGGTGCCAAACACAAAGCGATGGTTGTTCGGCTCTGGATATGTGTAGCCGGACTCGCAGGAAGGCATCGCTTCCTGCGGCGGCAGCGTCTCCGCCGCGCCGCCGCCACGACCGCCCCCTCGGCCACCAGCCGGCGGCCCCCCCGCCGTTGGTGACTCGGGCGGCGCGTACGAGGGTACGTTTGCCGGCACGATCGGCCGGCTGCTCGCGATGCGCATGCTGCCGTTGTCCTGACGGCTGCCGTACACCCAGTACGGACTGCGCTGATCGATCGTCACGCGATACATCTGACCGATCGGTAACGAGACACTCGTGTTGCCGGTGGGATTGAGCGGTGAACCGAAGATGCCCATGCCGCCGTCGCCGGTCACGATGTAGTGCCCGGCCATGTCCGGAGTGGTGTCCCACCAGATGTCGTGACAGTCGCCACAGCCACCACCGCCGCTCACCCAGATTTTCCCGCCGTCGCGTGACCGCCACAACGTGCTGTTCGCGATCATGAGGTGGTCCGGGTCATCCGGCGACACACGGATGCGGATGTAGTACCCCGCGCGCCCGATGAGGCGGCGATCCCAGCTCACGTTCTGCCATTCCCGCCCACCGTCGTCTGACCGCCAGACTGAACCCTGTGCGTCGGAGGGCATCCCCTTCACGCCATCCGCCCCCGTCTGAATGAGTGCGTACATCCGGTTGCCGTCAGACGGCGCGATCGCCACGTCCGTTTTGCCGTACGGCGACGTCGGCAAACCTGGATGGGTCACCTTCGCAAATGTCTTGCCGTTGTCGCGCGAGATGTGGATCCCGCTGCCCATGCCGCCGCTCTCGAGCACGTGCGTCTGCAGGAAGATCTCCCACGTGCTGGCGATCACGACGTTGGGATCCTGCACGGACATCTGGAGGCCCGAACAACCCGTGTCTTCGTTCACAAACAGCACGTGTTGCCACGTCCGTCCGCCATCCTCGGTGCGGAACACGCCGCGCTCTTGCTGCGGCCCCGTGGCCCGGCCCAGCGCGCAGGCGAGCACAATGTTTTCGTTGGTGGGATGCACCACGATCGTGCCGATGCGGCCCGTCTCCTCAAGCCCCATCCGCGTCCAGGTTTCTCCGGCATCCACCGACTTGTAGATGCCATCGCCCATCATGTCCATGTCGCGCACGGCCCAGGCCTCGCCGGTACCGGCCCAGACGATGTCGGGATTGGACTGCGCGATGGCCAGGGCGCCGATGGCCTGCGAGGTTTCATTGTCAAACGTCGGCTTCCAGGTCCCGCCGCCGTCCGTGGTCTTCCACACGCCGCCAGACGCCGCGCCGGCGAAATACACGCCGGGTTTGCCGACGATGCCCGCGGCGGCGGCGATGCGACCGGCATTGGTCGGCCCGACATATTCAAAACGTGGAGGCCCCGGGGGTGGTGGCGGCGCGGCACCGCCGCCGCGGCCTCGACCCTGAGCCAGAGCCTCGGAGCCGACGACCCACGAGCTGGCGACCAGAGTGAGCAGTACGGAACAAACCAGCAGAGTGCGACGCAGTGACATGACCATCCTCCTTCGGTAGGGGGAGGGTACGACCATCGGCGACTGTTCGCAAGAGGGCAGGCCCACGGGAGTGTCACGGCGGGAGTCCTGTGTCACGAGGAGAGACGGGTGCGTTCGCGGGTCACCGTCTCGCTGGAGGCTGGCACGTCGGACACCAGTAGGTGCGACGTCCGTCGGTTTCCATCTGCGAGCTGATCGAACCCGCACACGTGAAGCAGGGCCGGCCGGCGCGATCGTAAACCCAGAGCTTCTCGCGCGGATTCAGTCGCCCTGTCGTGCGGCGTCCGGTGGTCGCGCCTGACGCTTCATCGACGTTCAGGCGAATCAGAGCCTGACCACGAGCGAGCAGACGGTCGAGCGTGGCATCGGGAACGTCCATGACGCGCGTAAACGGATACACGCCGCACTCGAAGAGCACTTCCGACTTGTAGACGTTGCCCAGACCGGCGACCGACCGCTGATCCAGCAGCGCCTCGGCGATGTGCCGCACGGGAGCCTCCCGGATCCGACGGCGCGCTTCTGTCAGGTCCACATCGTCCGCCAGCAGATCGGGCCCCAGCGCCGACAGGCGAGCATGGCGCGCGAGTGCCTCGCTCGTCAGAAACTCGGCATCGCTGACGGAAAACGCAATCGCGATCCACTCGTCGGTGGTGATGACAATGCGGGCGTCGCGCCGAGGCGCACGCCATCGCTCTCCTGGACGGTAGAGATGCCAACTGCCGTGCATGCGCATATGAGTGCGCAGCACCAAATCGCCGGAGAGCGTCATCAGCAGATGTTTGCCTCGCGCCTCAGCGGTGGTGATGCTCCGTCCAACGATCGGTGCCCGCCGATCGACCACCGCCAATTGCGACAGCTCCGCATGAAACGCGGTGATCATGCGGCCCGCCAGCGCACGGTGCAGCGTGCGCGCCGCGCGGAAGATCGTGTCTCCTTCAGGCATTGGTGTCGACCACCCGCCGCGGCCGCGTCAGATGCATGCCGAGTGCGCCGCGTGTGAAGCCGGCCGCCTCCAGATAGGGCGCGTACGGGTGTGTGCTGGCCGGCTGGTCGTTGATGGTGGTGACAAACACGTCGGCCCCGCTGCGACTGTAGCTGACGAGCGCCTCGGCGGCGGCCGTCGCTCGCCGCGATCGGAACGGCTCCACCTCAGGCAGATGCACTGTCACCTCGCGGTGGCCACGAGCGAGATACATCGTCATCTCGCCATCCACGAGCACCACTCGTGCGCCGACCACTCGCGTCAGTTGCGGCACGGGCCACGGCAGCGACGTGCCGTATGGATTGGCGGGATCGGTGGCAGCCACGATGGCCGTGTGTGGCTCGTCCTGCGACTCCCTGAGCGACCTCAGCAGATCCAATGCGCCTGGCAAGGCAAACTGCGTGGCACCGAGTCCCGCGACAAAGTACCCCCGCCGCACCCGTCCCGCATCGTCCATCGCCTTCAACGCCGGGTACAGCCCGGTGAAGCCGCCCTTGAGGCCTTCGCTCGCCAGCGCCTCACGCGTCAACACGCCGTGCCTGGCCAGCAGTTGCCTTACGACCGTTGTCATGCGCTCGGTGGCTGACACGGATGACGGCCCGACAAGAGTCCAGCGCCCTTCCGCCTTGCGCGGCATCACGCGACGCGAACGGAACGCACCACCCGATGCGGATCGACGCTCCCCTTTTTGTGTGCGCGCCGTGAAGGCGCGCAGCGCAACGAACGAGTCATTCGATACATGACCGCGCCAGACCAGCGTCCACAACGCCTCCACGGTGTCGCCGGCGAACCCGCCACCGGCCGCCGTGTGCAGCGCGTCAAAAAACGAGGCCCCGTGCCGGGCGAGCCATTCGAGGATCGCATGTTCGCGCGCCGACGGCTCTTCGGTTGAACGATCCTGCAACAGCAGCGGCATCTGATCCGTCAGGAACAGGGCCACGCGGCCGTCGCGATGCCCCAGCGGTTCGAGACCAACCCAGCGGATCTCCCCTGCCGCCGCCAGCGTGTCGAGCCATTCCGGTTCGTAGTCGGCCAGGCGTGCGGAGAGGATGTCTGTCTCGAGAATCGACGCAGGCAACGCCGCCCCCTGCAGCTGCTCGATGACATCAAGCAGGGCGTCCGGTCCCCGCCGACGCGACCCGATGGCCTGCCACATCAGCGTGAACCGCCCGAGCGCCGCCGGGTCCACCGCCTCCACTTCCTTCCGCAGCCGCGCCAGCGATCGGCGTCGCAACTGGCGCAACACATTCGCGTCCACAAACTCGCGCCCTGTGCCTCCTGGCCGGAACTCACCTTCCAGCACACGACCACGTTCCATCAACGTGGCCAGCGCCGCGCGCACGGCTGGCTCAGGCATCGCGAACCGGCGCGCTGGTTCAGCCGGTGTAAAGGGTCCGTGGGTCCGCGCGTACCGCGAGACCAGATCGCCCGTGGGATCGGCGACGGGCATGCGGAGTGCCTCTGGAATTCCTGGTGGCAGAGGCGCGCCGAGGGCATCACGGTATCGAGCTGCATCCTCGATCGCGACGTACCGGGACTGCGAGGCGACAGGCAGAGAGACGATGCGACGGCTTGAGAGGAGCGCAGGGATCGCGACGTCGGCCACTCCGGGTTCCGTTCGCGCCGCCAGTTCCTCCGCTGACAGGTCGCCGATCTCAAGCAGAAGATCGTGCACCGCGTCTGTGGATCGCGCACGTCTCTCAGGTTCCAGATGTTGCAGCTGAATCTCAACGGCGGCGATTTCACTTGCGTCAAGCAGATCACGGAGTTCAGCGTCGCCAATCAAGTCGCGCAACTGGGCCTGGTCCACCGACAACGCCTGCGCGCGTCGCTCGGCAAGCGGCGCGTCTCCGTCGTACAGGAAGTTGGCGACGTACCCGAACATCAGCGAGGCGGCGAACGGTGACGGGGTGTGTGGGTCGACCACCGCGAGCTTCAGCGTCCGTTTGCGCAGCTGCAACAACGTGTCAACAAGCGCGGGCATGTCGAAGATGTCGCGCAGACATTCGCGATAGGTTTCCAGCAGCACGGGGAACGACCCAAAACGCGCGGCAACCGCGAGCAGATCACCGGCTTTCTTGCGTTGCTGCCACAGCGGTGCCCGCATGCCGGCACGTCGTTTTGGCAGCAGCAGCGACCGGCCGGCGTTTTCACGGAAGCGCGCCGCAAACAGCGCCGTGCTGCCGAGTTGACCCAGCACCAGGGCCTCCACCTCCTCGGGATCGGGCACCAGCAATTCCGCCGACGGCGGCGCGTCCACGTCCGGCATCCGCACCACAAACCCGTCGTCGGACCATAACGTCTCGACATCGACGCCGAGCTCGCGCCGAATCTTTGCAGCCACGGCCATGCACCAGGGCGCATGAATACGTCCGCCGCGTGGGGAGAGCAGGCACACGCGCCAGTCGCCCAACTCGTCGCGCACACGTTCGATGACGATGGTGTCGGCGTCGGGCACGGCACCACCTGAGGCTTGATCCCTGACGTAGCGCACGAGGTTTTCGGCGGCGTTCGGAGTCAGGTCGTGGTCGCGAGTGAGCGTCGAGACTGCCGTGGCATCCGGCCAATTGGCGATGTCGCGCGTGAGGGCGCCAATGGCGAGGCCGAGCTCCAGAGGCCGTCCGGCACGATCACCTTTCCAGAAGGGCATCTTGCCGGGCTGACCGGGCGCCGGCGTTACCAGCACGCGGTCATGCGTAATCTCCTCAACCCGCCAGCTCGATGCGCCGAGCACAAACACCTCGCCTGGCTTGGTCTCGAAGACCATCTCTTCGTCGAGTTCACCGACACGGATGCTCGGTCGTCCGGCACCTGCGAGAAAGACACCGTACAGTCCGCGGTCGGGGATCGTGCCGGCGTTCGCGATCGCGATCCGTTTCGCGCCGCTACGGGTGCTGAGCATGCCCGACGCACGGTTCCACGTGATCCGCGGACGCAGCTCCGCGAATTCATCAGACGGATATCGGCCCGACAACATGTCGAGCACGCCGTCAAACGCCGACCGGCTCAGCGACTCGAAGGGCGCCGCGCGTCTGACAAGGTCGAACAAGTGGCCGTCCTGCATGTCCTCAACGCCGATCGTGGCGACGATCTGCTGCGCCAGTACATCCAGGGGATTACGCGGATACCGTGAGGCCTCCACGCGGCCTTCGTGCATCAGTTTCGCCACTGTGGCGCACGCGAGCAGGTCGCCGCGGAACTTCGGGATGATGACGCCCTCACTGATGGCGTCGATCCGATGGCCCGCCCTCCCTATCCGCTGCAGGCCACTCGCCACCGACGAAGGTGCTTCGATCTGGACGACGAGGTCGATGGCCCCCATGTCGATGCCGAGCTCGAGCGACGAGGTGGCGACCAGTGCGGGGAGCAGCCCTGCCTTGAGCCGGTCTTCGATCTCGGTGCGTTGTTCGCGCGCGAGCGATCCGTGGTGGGAGCGTGCCAGCGTCTCGCCTGCGAGCTCATTGATCGCGCCAGCCAGGCGTTCAGCCAGCCGTCGGCTGTTGACGAAGATGAGTGTGGAGCGATGCGCCTTGATCAGCTCAACGAGCCGGGGATGAATCGCCGTCCAGATCGACGCACGCTGGGTCGCCGACGCCGGGCCACTCGCCACCTCAACAACTCCACCGATGCGCGAGAGGTCTTCGACCGGCACTTCGACCAGCAGCGAGATCGGACGCCGCACTCCGGCGTCCACGATCGTCACGGGACGAAATTTCGCAGGGCCGGTTGTGGCTCCGGAAAACTCCTCATGAATGCGCTGGCCTGCCTGCGCGGCCACGGCGTCCTTGCTCCTGGGCTTGCGGGCGGCCGCACGTGCTCGTTTGGGCGAACGCGGGCGCTCCACTCCACCGAGAAAACGCGCCACTTCATCAAGCGGTCGCTGCGTCGCGGACAGACCGATGCGCTGCAGCGGCGTGTCGCGCAGCGCCTCCAGTCGCTCGAGTGAGAGGGCAAGGTGGGCGCCCCGCTTGGTCGGCACAAGCGAATGAATCTCGTCGATGATCACCGTCTCGATCGACGCCAACACGTCGCGAGCGTTGGAAGTCAGCAACAGGTACAACGACTCCGGCGTGGTGATCAGAATGTCGGAGGGATGGCGTTGAAAGCGCGCTCGGTCTGACGCCGGCGTATCACCCGTGCGAATACCGATGACCGGTACATGGACGGTCGTGCCCAGCGCGGCCGCGGCCTGACTGATGCCCACAAGCGGCGCGCGCAGGTTGCGTTCGACGTCAATCGCCAGTGCCTTGAGCGGCGAGACGTACAGCACCCGGCACCGCTCGCGCGTGGGAGGCACCGGCTGAAACATCACCCGGTTCAGGCACCAGAGGAAGGCCGCGAGCGTCTTGCCCGAACCCGTGGGGGCCAGGATCAGCGTTGAATGACCGGCGCCAATAGCGGGCCAGCCACTGGTCTGGGCAGCCGTCGGCTTGTCGAAGACGGCCGTGAACCATTGACGAACCGCCGGTTCGAACTGAAACAAGGGCACACTGCCATGCTCTCATGGCCGTCGGGCGTGCGGGTGTCTCAGTTCAGCGCACGTCCAATGCGAATCAGCGCGTCCTCATAGTGGATGCGTGTCATGCGGTCGCTCACGCCCCCGTCCAGTGCCCGGCGCAGCTCACCCTGCAGCAGGCTGAGTTGCTCCCGGATAAGCGGCCGGATGTCTGACTGCCCCACGTGCAGGTTGGCCTCCAGCGGCGGGTCGGTCTCAGACGACACGCGCAGGTTGCCCGAGTCGGGCGGCTGCCAGTGCTGCGAGGTCGCTTCCTTGAGCAGGTGGTGCGCCTGGTCGAGATACGCCCGCTGCAGGTTGCGCCGATAGGTATCGGCAGCGCGACGATCAGCCACCTCCCGCCACACCATGGCACGTGTGTCGTCGAGCATGTCCGAAGGCCTGTAGGTGCGCTCGCCGAGGAACGCTTCGTGCTCGATCATCCGCGCGAGTCGCGCATGGTTGAGCAACCGCTGCACGGCCAGTTCCTGATACGCGCGGATTCGTTCGACAGCGCCGGCGTGCTCCAGGCGTCGCAACTGGTCGAGATTCAGCGCCCACTGCGGCGTCTGCAGCACGTGTTCATCGATGAATCGCATGGCCTTGCGCTGATACTCCGGCTCGATGGGCGTGTACACCCATCCTTCCTCGCCGTACCGCTTGTGATGGGTCCAGGAGCCGCCGACGGCCGCCGCCGCGTGTTCGGCATACCGGTTCCATTGCGTGAGGTTCTGCAGGTAGTGGGTCTCAAGCTCGTAGTAGTTGTCGCCCTCCTTGAGCACCCACGACATCAGGCCCTCAGCCGAGCTGCGGAGATTACGCATGCCGTACACCGCGGCCTCAACAGGATCGTCGGAAATCCCTTCCGTCATCCGCTTCGGATCCCATTCGACGTCCATGCCGAACAGTGCCTCCGCCGACCGGAACCACGGCTCGTGCGCGCGTTCGAGGATCCACTGATGCAGGGTGGGCAGTTCGGCCTCCGGTGTGGTGGCACCGGGCACCGGTTTATACCCCCACATCACGGCGAACTTGTCCCAGATGCCGATGCGGCGCTCGGGCGGCACGTTGTCGCCCGGCTGCGCAATGTAGTTGTAGCGGGTGCGCCCGACCGATGAGGCCGAGTGTCCCATCCGTGCCACGAACTCCGGATCGCGCAGGGATTCGACCGGATACACAAAATTCGCCATCTGGTTATGCGGCAGCCCCACCGAATGGGCGGTCTCGTGCGAGACGACGTAGCGTAACGCCTCGCCCATATCCGCCTCGGTCAACTCATTGGTGCGGAATTCTGGATTCGCATTGGCCACCTGTGCGACCAGCCACCACCGCAGACGCTCCATCAGGCCGTGGTACATGTTCGTGTGTGCGCGAAGCACTTCCCCGGAACGTGGATCAATGACGTCGCCGCCGGAGTTGGCCGACCGCACCGGACTGGCGACGTACCGCACGACGGAGTACCGCGCATCGAGCAGACTGAACTCGGGGTCTTCCTCCTCGGTGGGTGCCACACGCACCTGCAGCGCATTCCTGAATCCCGCCAGTTCGAACGCTTCGTTCCATTCGAGGATGCCTTCGCGGAAGTACGGAATCCACTCCGGCGGCGTGGCCGGGTCCAGATACCAGATCCATGGATTCTTCGGCTCAACCAGCTCCCCTCGTGCGTGCGCCTCCGGGTCGGACGGCTCCATGCGATAGCGACGCAGCACCTGCCGCGGCTTCACGCCCTGGAAACTGTCGGAGTAGTCGGTGATGGTCGAGGTGATGTACGTCACGCGCTCGTCGGCGTACCGCGGAGTCATGGGCACCTCCGGCAGCACGATCATCGAGTGGTTCACCTCAAACGACACCGATCCTCCGCGCGCGTTCGACGGCGGCTGGTCGGCGGCGTACGTCTGCACGACGCGCACCTCGACATTGGTTGGGAAACTCCGCGCCCACTCCAACCAGCCACGTTCACGATCGAGTGCCCGCACACCCAGTTGTGTACGTCTCGCTCGTGGCAGCGTGAACATCGGCGTGTCGCCCAGATACAGGTCCGTCACGTCGACAGTTGATGTGCCGCTGCCGGTCGCCTGAATCGGCAGACTGGCCAGCACCGGTGCGAAGTTTGAGTTCTCCACCGCCAGTGCCAGTGGCGTACCATCGTCAGCCGTCCGGCTGTACGACACACCGCGCAGGACGATGCGACCCTCGCGTCGCTCCCACCGCACCACGATGTTCGGCGCCATGTTGGCTCCGCCGTCGGCCAGGCCGTCCTGGGCCTTGGCGATGCGGCTCATAATGAGCATGTCGCGGCCGAGCATCGCGTCGGGGATCTCGAATATGAGGCGACCCTCCTGCCGATGCACGGTGAACACTCCGTCGTCGGTCGTGCGCTGCGCCGATACCGTCGGGGCAGGCGCCTGGGCCTGCGCGACCATCGGCACAAGAAGGACCACGGCGATCGCTGTGCCGATCGCACCAAGGACGCGTCGCGAGGAGATCTGATTCATGGGGGCATCCTACCCCAACGCCGGGCCTGGGCCGACACCGGCGTCGGCGTAACCTATAGGCATGACACTTCCCGACATCAGGTTTCTCTACGACTACACGCAGTGGGCCAACGAACTGATGTTTGACGCCACCGAGGCGTTGACGCCGGAGCAGATGTTCCGGCCGGTCGGAGGAAGTTTTGCCTGCATTCGCGACACGTGGGGACATCTGGCGTCTGCCGACTGGGTGTGGCTCTGCCGCTGGACGGGCGACAGCCCGAAAGGATGGCCGACATGGGCCCACGGTTCAGTCGGGGAGATTCACGAAGAGTGGCGTCGCATTCACACGCAGCGCGAAGAGTTCCTGGATGGTCTGGCCGACGACGACCTGCTGCGGGAGGTCGTGTTCACGCGCATCAACGGCGAGATTGATCGTGCAAGCCTGGGCTTCCTCCTGCAACACGTCGTCAATCACGCCACCTATCATCGCGGCCAGATCGCGTCACAGTTCCGTCTGGTGGGTGGAGTGCCGCCGGCCACGGATCTGCTGCGGTATCGCCCCTGACGTCAGTCCGTGTCGCGACCGGTATCGGCCACTCTTGCGGGGGCAGGCGCCGCTGGACATGTCCCGCAATTTCTGCAAGACTCCGTCGGCCTTGGGGAGGGCTGACGGTTAATGCTGTTCAACTCACTGACGTTTGTCGTCTTTTTCGCGATCGTGTTGGCTCTGCACCGGGCGCCCTGGCTGTCCTGGCGGACCAAGAAGATCCTGCTGCTCGTCGAGAGCTACCTCTTCTACGCCGCTTGGAATCCCCCGTTCGTGGTGCTCCTCTGGGCGTCCACCGCCGTGGACTGGCTCGTCGCCAAGCGGATCCACACGGCCGGCACGACAGGCGCCCGGCGCGGATGGCTGGCCGCCAGTCTGCTTGTCAATCTCGGAATCCTCGGCTACTTCAAGTACGGCGACTTCCTGCTCGGCAACTGGGTGGCCCTGGCTGCCACCGTCGGAATCGACTGGCAGGCCCCCGACTGGAACATCATCCTTCCGGTCGGCATCTCGTTCTACACGTTCCAGACGATGGCGTATTCGCTGGATGTGTACCTGCGCCGATCCGAGCCGTCGAAGTCGCTGCTCGACTTCAGCCTGTTTGTGACGTTCTTCCCGCAACTGGTGGCGGGCCCGATCGTGCGACCCGCGGACCTGATTCCGCAGTTTGCGGTCGAGCCGGCACGACGCGCGGGACAACTCGCGTGGGGCCTGTCGTTGATGGTGCTCGGGATGTTCCAGAAGATCGTGATTGCCGACGGCGCACTGGCGCCGGCGTCGGACGCAGTCTTCGGATCGACCGAGATGCTCCACTGGACCGACGCGTGGCTGGGCACACTGGCGTTCTCAGGGCAGATTTTCTGCGATTTTGCCGGGTACTCGACCACCGCGATTGGCGCGGCGCTGGCGCTGGGTTTCTCGTTACCCGACAACTTCCGCTATCCGTATGCGGCGGTCGGGTTCTCGGACTTCTGGCGGCGCTGGCATATCAGCCTGTCCACCTGGCTCCGTGACTATCTCTACGTGCCACTCGGCGGTAATCGAAAGGGCAGTGCGCGCACCTACGTGAATCTGATGGTGACGATGCTGCTCGGCGGGTTGTGGCATGGCGCGAGTTGGACATTCGTGGTCTGGGGCGGTCTGCACGGCCTGTATCTCGGCGTCGAACGTTTCCTGCAGCGGCGGGTCGGGCCGACACCGCTGTCGCAGAGTCTGCCGTTCCAGATGGCGTTGGCGGCGCTCACGTACTTCCTCGTGAACCTGACGTGGGTGTTCTTTCGGGCACGGGAGTTCGATACCGCGTGGCGCATGATCACCTCTATGCTGACGTTGGGCGACGGTACCAGAGTGCTGGCCTCGGCCGACGTCGTGCTGGCCGCCGTCCCGGTGTTCGGCATCTTTCTTGTTCACGGCCTGATGCGCGAACGCCGCCTCGAAGACGTCGTGGCGCGCGCGCCGTGGTGGCTGACCGCCGCCACCGTTGGAATCATGTTGGCCGCCATCATCATCAGCCAGGGGTCGAGCAATGCATTCATCTACTTCCAGTTCTGAGGTCATGCGGGATATTCCGGTCACGCGTTGGGCCGGCGTGATGGCGCTGGCGCTGGTCATCTTCGGGGCCACCGTGGGCGCGTGGGAGGTGCACTGGCGACGCGAATGGTTCGTGCCGTCGTACCGCAACAGTGACGGCCTCTGGGCGCTGACGCGCGACCGCATCGATACGGAAGGCGGTCGTGGGGTCGCGATTGTCGGGTCGTCGCGTGTGCTGTTCAACATCAACCTTGAGACGTGGCATGAGGTCACCGGCGTGTTGCCGATTCAACTCGCGCTGGAAGGCACCAACCCGCGGCCGTTTCTGACGCACCTCGCGCAGGACACCGACTTTGCGGGCGTGGTCGTCGTCGGCGTGACAGATGTGCTGTTTTTCCCACCGAATGGCGGACTTCGGGAGGACGCGGTCAGGAAGTTCAAGGAGCGATCGCCGGCTGACCGGGCGTCCCAGTTCCTCTCGATGCACCTGGTCGAACCGACGCTCGCGTTCTACGATCCCGACATCGCACTCTTCACCATCCTGCGGCGTCAGCCGTTCTGGCCCGATCGCGCCGGCATGACACCGACGTTGCCGGCCGTGCGCAAGCTGGCGAATACCCGTGTGACGCGACAGACCGACATGTGGAACAAGGTCTCCGATCATGAGGGGTACCGTGAGGTCGCGCGCAACACCTGGCTCACGTTCCTCAGTGCGCCCCGACCAGACCCGCCGCCTCCTGAGGTGATGCAAAAACACATGCAGTCGCTGCGTGAGTCGGTGGTCGCGGACGTGAAGGCGATCCAGGCGCGCGGTGGTGAGGTCGTGTTTGTCCGATCGCCTTCCATCGGCCCTTTCTATGAGGCTGAGCGCGGGGGATTCCCGCGGGAACACACCTGGGAGCCGCTGCTTGCGGCGACTGGCGCAGTGGGGATCCACTTCGAGGATCATGCGGACCTGCAGGATTTCGAGTTGCCCGAGTGGTCGCATATCCGCGCCGATCAAACCGACCGGTTCACCCGGGCGTTGCTTGCGCACCTGCGGGAAGCGCTCAACACGCGCGGCACCCCGCGGCAGGAGGTGGGACGATGAGAGTGCTGGTGGCGGTGGATTTTTCCGCGGTGTCAGAGGTGTCGCTGCAGACGGTGCGGCGCCTGCTGCCCCGCGAGGGGCTTGACGTCGTCGTCGTGCATGTCGCTGAGCCGGACCCCGCATTCGTCGGGTGGGAGACCGGTCCCGACACGGTGCGTGATCAGGTGGCCGAAGGGCTCCGCCGGGAACGTCGTGATGTCGAGCACTATGTCGCCACGTGTCGCGCCGACGGCATCTCGGCGCGTGGGCTGACGGTCCAGGGCCCAACGGTGGAGACAATTCTTGCGGAAGCCGACCGCATCGACGCCGACCTCATCGTGGTGGGGTCGCACGGCCATGGTGCCGCGTACGACCTGGCCATCGGTAGCATCTCGGCCGGCGTCATCCGCAAAGCCACGGTGCCGGTGCTGGTTGTGAAGGATGTGGCCTGACATCCGCCCTCGATCGGAATCCACAACACACGGTCGGGACGTGATCAGGGCGTGGGTCTAGTCCGTGATGGCCTTGCCGACGGCGCGGAGCAACGCCTCGGCGGTGTAGGGTTTCGGGATGAAGAGCACCGAGCCGGTGCCTATGGCCTTGGCCGCGCCTCCCACTGACTCCAGACCACTCGACGCAATGATGCGCACGTGGGGATCGATCGCCCGCAGCAGCCGAATAGCCGTGGGGCCATCCATGACCGGCATGGACATGTCGGTAATCACGACGCTGATGTCGGCCGGGTTCTGTGAATAGATGTCCACCGCTTCCGCGCCGTGTTTCGCGACGCGCACGCGGTACCCGTGCCGCTCCAACGTCTTGCGCGCCATCTGGAGGATGGCGTCCTCGTCGTCCACCACCAGCACCGTCTTGTTGTCTCCGGATGGAGGCTGCAGCAGGGGGTCCGATCCAGCGGCAAGATCCTGCGGGTCAGCGGCAGGCAGCGACACCTGGAACACCGTTCCGGCGCCCACTTCACTGGACACCCACACGCGTCCGTGGTGCGCCCTGACAATGCTTTGCACGGTGGACAGGCCCAACCCGGTACCGTGACCGACCGCCTTTGTGGTGAAGAACGGATCGAACATCTGTTCCTGCACGGACGGCGGGATTCCACCCCCGTTATCTTCGACCTCAAGCACCACTGTCGGTCGACCGTCGTCGGCGGTGCCCTGGGAGGCCCTGAGTGTGACGCGCCCGGTGGCTCCCACCGCGTCACGCGCATTCACCGCGAGGTTCATCAACACCTGATGCAGTTGCGTGGCGTCACCCATCACCAATGGCAGGTGCGGCGCCACGTCCACCTGCAGCACAATCCCGCGGGGAAACGTCTCGCGCAGCACACGCGCCACTGTGGGCAACAGCGCGCCGACATCCACGGCCGTCTGCGCGCCATCGCTGCCCCTGGCGTAGGTGAGCACCTGGCGCACGAGATCGGCGCCGCGCCGCGCGCACTCCTCAACTGTGTGAAGGGTATCGAGCCGTTCCGGATCGGTTTCGTCCTCCTTGAGTAACGCCACCGACATCAGAATCGGGGCGAGCACATTGTTCAAGTCGTGCGCAATACCACCGGCCAGATTCCCGATGCTCTCGAGACGTTGACTGCGAAGCCGTTCGGCCTCCACCGCTTTCTGGACGGTGATGTCCTGGCATGTGCCCACGGCCCGTCGCCCATGACCGTCCAACCCGAGAAAGACCTGCCAGCGTTCCTTGACGTACCTCGGGCGACCGGTCCCCACGTCAACGCGGTGTTCAATGTCCTGCGGATCGTTGGACACCAGCGACGCGGCAAATGCGCTGTCGACCGCTGGGCGATCGTCAGGATGAACGAGCGCCAGAAAGCCGGCATGAGTGGGCGCAAACTGCGCAGGGTCCGTGCCGAAGATACGGTGGGTTTCCGGAGACCACGTGACGGCCATCGTCTCGAGGTCTGTCGCCCAGGAGCCGACCTTCGCGACCGCTTGGGATTCGTGCAATTCCCGCGTACGGTGCTCCAGCGTTTCGCGGAGCTGATCGAGCTCGCGCTGCAGACGTGCAACAGAATCTGGAGCCGCGCCGAAGCTGGCGGACATGAGAGGAGCGTAGCAGATTTCAGGAGCGACGCGGCTCAGTCCGTGTCGCGACCGGCACCCTTGAACTGGTCGCCTTCGTCAGCAAACAACACGTTAAAACTCGTCAGGGACCCGTAGCTGGCCGTGATGTACCCCTGAATCTTGATCTTCATGTCATCGGGCAGATCGGAGCCGTTGACCTGCTGTTCGAGTGTGCGCAGCCGATTGCGCAGCATGACGATCTTGTTGAAGAAGGTTTCTATCGGCCATGACTTCTCCTGCAGCGCCGGGTTGCCGGGACGCAACACAAGGTGCCCGCCGCGCCACTTGTCGGCGGGCGTGGCCGGTGTCAGCCCCGTTTCTTCGCGGATGATGCGGCGCAGAAGCAGTTCGAGGTCGTCGGTGGAGCCGGTCGACATGGCAGCAGCAGTCCTTTCACGATCGCTGACGAGGGGAAACGCCTCGCGGGGAGCACGGGCCTCGGGCGTACGCACGGGTGCCGATGAGGGCGACCGGCGATCGCCGTCGGAATCAATTCTCGGGCCCCCGCGATAGTTGTGTTCACTGCGGCAATACCCGCACACCACACGAATGGGATGCCCGGCCGCGTCGGTGGCCATGACCGTGTGCATACGGTCGGTCTTGCAGGCACGGCAGTAGTCTTCGATCGATTGACCGGCGCGGCAAGGACGGGAGTCGGAACGCAGGCTCATCGCCCAGGCATTTTATGGTGTTTTGTCGTCGGCTTTTTCGTCGCGTACATGCTCTTTCGCAGCTTGTTCCGCGTCGGCTTTGGCGGCCGGAATCACCGGCGAGCGCCCCGGCCCCGCAGGCACTTCCGCACCACGCACCTGCTCGTCGGGCAGGTTGTCCTTCCGAAACTCGGCATCCTTCTTGAGTCCAATTTCCAATTTATCTCGCAGCGTCATAGTGCCTCCTACAGGCAGATTTTCATCATAAAACTCCCTTCCAAGCTGTACTGTTCAAGACTATTCAAGATTCACACCGAAGACAGTAACCTCTTCGAAGTCAGCAGCGAAGGAGCAGTCATGGCGAAGTTCTTTCTCGCGGGAGCGGTCGTGGCGGGCGCGGTCGGTGCGGCAGGTGCTGCGGCGACGGGCGTCCAGGCCCCACAAACCCAGACCGTGGATGTCACGACGCTCGGTCCACAGATCGGGCAACGGGCCCTCGATTTCCGGCTGCCCGATCAACACGGTCGGCCGCAGACGCTGGCATCGGTCGCCGGTCCGAAAGGCACGATGCTCGTGTTCTTCCGGTCGGCCGATTGGTGACCATACTGCCGCACGCAGCTGGTCGAGCTGCAACGCCACCTCAGTGATGTGACGGACGCGGGCTTCGGGCTCGTGGCCATCAGCTACGATTCGTCCGAGACCCTCAAGGGGTTCGCCGACAAACACGGCATCACGTTTCCACTGCTGTCAGACGCCGGGTCGAAGACCATCACCGCCTGGGGACTGCTCAATCGTGAGGCGACGGGTCGTACGGCAGGCATTCCCCATCCGGGCACCTTTATCATCGCGCCGAACGGGCAGGTGTCGTCGCGCGCCTTTGAGCAGCCGTATCAGGAGCGTCGCAGTGCCACGAGCCTGCTCGCCCAACTGGCCGGGGCCGCACCGGGACGTCCAACCGTGCTGCGCGGTGGACAGGCGACCTTCGAGCTGACCACCAGTGATGCGGTGGCCGCGGTGGGTCATCGCGTCACCCTGCTCACGCGCGTGACGCCAGGGCCAAAGATGCACGTCTACGCGCCTGGACAGAAGGGCTACATTCCGATTGCCCTGACGCTCGACGCGGACCCGGCGTTTCAGCCGCATCCACTTCGCTTCCCTGCGTCGACGACGTACCACTACAAGCCGCTCGATGAAACCGTGCAGGTGTATTCAGCACCGTTCCTGCTGGCACAGGACATCACGATCGCCCTGACCTCCGACGTGCGCGCCCGCGCCGCCCGCGGCGAAGTGCTGACGGTGAAAGGGACGATCGAATATCAGGCCTGCGACGACACCGTCTGTTACCGGCCTGAGACGATCCCGGTGGAGTGGAAGCTGACGCTCAGTCCAATCGTGCGGTGAGCGGCCGCGCCGGGCTTCGTGGCCGTTACATGGTGGTCAGCGTCCGGCGCGTTCAAGTCGTTCGGTGACCTCGCGGTAATATCGCAGTTCCGACCGCTGATCCTCCGTCGGACGACCTGAAAACCGTCCAACTTCCTGGTGGAGCCCACTGATCCGACCCGGCAGCAGGTCCGCCAGTCGTCGCTCCTCGGCAGCCGCAGCCGCGTGCTGCGTGACCGCCGCTGACGCCAGCACCGCGCGCCGGAACACGTCGGCGATCTCCGTCAACATCTCCGCCCAGGCCTGACGGTCCGCCGGCGACACATCAACGCGTGGATCGTCGCGCACGGTCATCCGCTTCTCGGACGTCACGCCGCCCGCCGTCAACCGCACGGTGTATTCCCCCGCCGGCACCCAGGTGCCCTGAAGGCGACTGCCACCACCGCCGCCGCGGCCCCCGCGCCCCGCCGGTGCGGCCGGTGCCCCGGGCACCACAACCACCACGTCGTCGCTCCGCAGATTCCACACGACGCGATTGATCCCTCGTTGACGAGTGGGCGTGATGGTGGCGACGCGCGTGCCGGCTCCGTCGTGCACACTCAGCGAGACCTCGCTGCCCTCGGCACCCAGCCAGTAGTCGATGATCCCACCCGCCGGCGGGTTCTGCCCGCGGAACACCATGTCCCCCATGTGCGCCTTCTGATTCGTGTATCGCACCTGCACGCCAGGCTGCGGCGAGAACAGATGCGCGGGACGTGCGGCCACGTCGGGCGTCCATTCCTGCAGCGCGGTCACATCATCAAGAATCCAGACGCCTCGCCCGTGTGTGCCAAGCACCAAATCTTGATCGCGCCGATGCACGACCAGGTCGTTGATCGGCAACGTCGGCATGTTCTGCCGAAACGACAGCCACCGCTGACCGCCATCGACCGTCACGAACAAGCCCATCTCGGTTCCGAGGTACAACAGGCGCGGATTTTTCGCATCCTCGCGAATCGTACGTGCCACGCGCCCTTCCGGCAGGTCACCCGCAATCGACGTCCATGTCTGCCCGAAATCGTCTGAGCGATACACGTAGTTGCGGAAGTCATCGGACCGGTGATTGTCCACGGTGACATACACCGTCCCGTCCTGGTGCGACGACGGCTCGATGCCGGCAATCCACGAACGTTCGGGCAGACCGGGCAATCGGCGACTGACCTCCGTCCAGCTCTTGCCGGCATCACGCGATACCGACACCTGCCCATCGTCGGTGCCGACGTAGAGCAGGCCTTCGACACGTGGCGACTCAGCCAGCGCAGAAATTGTCGGCCAGTACGGCACACCGTCGTCGAGGGACGCAATATGGTCGGCAATTTCGAACCCCATAATCGGCAGCCCACGTCGATCGATGTCTGTCGTGAGGCGGCCGAGGTCTTCCCACGTCACGCCCCGATCGCGGCTGCGGAACAGGTGTTTCATGCCGGCGTAAATCGTGCGCGCATTGTGGGGCGAGATGACGACGGGCGCATCCCAGTTGGCCGGATGCATCGCGTTGCCCATCTCGGGTTCCGGCAGTCCGTCGCTCCAGACGTCGAAATTGCGGCGTGCACCGATGGCACCGCGCGGATCTCCAGGCCGGATGTCCTGTGACTGGCCGGTCTGCAGGTCCACTCGTGCCAGGCCCAGATACTGTGACGCCGCGTACACCGTGCGCGCGTCCTCCGGATCCGGCACGGTAAAGAACCCGTCGCCGCCGCACAGGCGTCGCCAGTCTTCGTTGAGGATGCCGGAGGAGAAATACGTCGCACTCGGGCCCACCCAGCAGCCGTTGTCCTGCAGACCGCCGTACACGTTGAACGGCGTCGCCTGATCCACGGCCACACGGTAGTACTGGCTGACCGGCAGCGACGCGACATACAACCACTTCAGACCGCGGTCGTACGAAATGCCGACGCCGCCGTCATCCAACTTGATGATGTGCCGCGAGTCGCGCGGGTTGACCCACACGAGCCGGTCGTCGCCATGCAGCGACTGTGACGGCGCGGTGAACGTGCGCCCGCCATCGGTGGACACGCTGTATGAGTTCACCATGTAGATGCGCTGATCATCGTTCGGGTCGATCGTGATCTGGCTGGCATACATGGGCCGGGGGTTCCATGTGCTCCGGAACGTCCACGTCTCGCCGCCATCGTCCGATCGGAACACACCGCCTTGGGGCGTGATGTAGGCCGTGGACGCGTTGTATTTCTCGCCCTGCTCGATGGAGACGTACACAATGCGCGGATTCTTGGCATACACCGCGATGCCGATGCGGCCGTACTCTCCCGCAGGCAGACCGTTGCCCGTAAGTTTGCGCCAGGTCGCACCACCGTCCGTCGACTTGTGGAGCGCACTGCCCGGGCCGCCTCCATGAAACCCATACGATGTGCGGCGTCGCTGATAGGTGGCCGCATACAAGGTGTCGGGATTGGACGGATCCATCGCGACGTCCACCACGCCGGTATCCGCATCCACCTGCAAGACCGGTTGCCAGCTTCGGCCACCATCGATGGTCTTGTAGAGGCCGCGCTCGGCATTGGGCCCCCACAGGTGTCCCATGGCGGCGACGTAGACGATGTCTGGATTTTTGGGGTGGGCGACGATGCGGCCGATGTGGTGGGAGTCTTTCAGTCCCACGTTGGTCCAGGTGCGACCGGCGTCAGTGGATTTGTAGACGCCGTCACCCCACGAGGTGCTCTGGCGATTCGCGCGTTCGCCCGTGCCGACCCAGACGATGGAGGGGTTCGGCTGAAAGATTTCGACATCACCGAGCGAGTGCGTTCCTTCTCGCTCGAAGACCGGTGTGAAGGTCACGCCGTTGTCGGTGGTCTTGTACATGCCGCCGGTGGAGCTGGCGACGTAGAACACGTACGGATCAGACTCGACCACGGCCATGTCGACAAACCGGCCGCTCATGTTCGCGGGGCCAATCGTTCGGAAGGTGAGCGCCGCGAGATCCTGAACTGTGAGCGAGGGCGATTGCCGCGCCGTCAGCAGCGAGGGCAGCACCAGGGCGGCAACGACCCCACAGCAGACGACAGCGGCAGACAGACGGACGTGGCGCATAATCCCTCCCGAGAACCCGGCGCTATTCTAGCGGTTATCGGCCATTGTCAAACAACGGCGGATGGCGGCGTGGGCCCACGGCGCGTTCGTACGCCGCGGCCAGTGAAAGCAGGGCGCCCTCCTGATACAACTGCCCGGAGAACATCACGCCCGTCGGCACATCGCCGGACGCAAACCCGTTCGGCACAGCGATGGAAGGGTGTCCCGTCAGGCTCATCACGGGATTGAGGCTCGTCGCGGAGTCGAGCGTGAGCGAGGTGAACATCACGGCATCCACGTCCCGAAGCGCGCGTGCCACCTCCTGCATGATCATCGTCCGGCGTCTGTTGGCCTGCAGGTAGTCCACTGCGGTGGTGAGTGAGCAGGCCCGCAGGTAGCGACTCGTCCGGGGTCGAAGTCCTGTGTGCTGTCCGCTTCGCGTGAACGCGTCAAACGCGGCGGCCCGTTCCACGTATTCAATGAAATACGACAAGTCGCCGCTCGGCAGGGCGATCGGATGCATCGTGCACCCGAGCTGCGCGAGTGTCGCGAGGGCGCGATCGTTGTTGGCGCGAGCGTCGGGCTGGGTCTCGGCTTCCATCATCGCCGGCACGTAGCCGATGCGTCGCGGGTAGTCGCGGCTCTGCCCGTCCCAGAGGATCGGCATCTCCTCCGGCACGGCCAGGTCTTCCCCATCAGGCCCCGCGATCACACTCAGCACGACGCCGCAGTCTTCCACCGTGCGACACATCGGCCCAATCTTGTCGAGTGTCGTGCCGGCAGCCATCACACCATGCCGACTCACACGGCCGAACGTGGGGCGAAGACCCACGACGCCGCAACGTACGGCGGGCGAAAGAATCGATCCGCCGGTATCCGACCCGATGGCAAAACCGACCAGCCCAGCCGCCGTCGCCGCAGCCGACCCGGCCGATGAGCCACTCGATCCTTGTGCCGGGTTCCACGGATTATTGGTTCGTCCCTTGGCCCACTGGTCGCCGAACGCCATTTCGCCCGTCGACAGTTTGGCGACCAGCACGGCGCCGCCTTCGCGAAGCCGTGCGACCACCGTGGCGTCGCTGTCGAAGACCTGGGATGCGAGGTTCGGCGCACCCCACGTGGTGGGCGCCCCGTCGGCCGCGATGATGTCCTTCACGCCGTACGGCACGCCGTGTAGAGGACCGCGCACACGTCCGGCCGCCAGGTCGGCATCTGCGGCGGCGGCTTCCGCAAGCGCCCTGGTTTCAGTGAGCGTGACCACGCAGTTCAAGACAGTGTTGTGCCGCGTCAGTCGGTCGAGATACAGCCGCGTGAGTTCGAGCGACGTCGCCTGCCTGGTCCGCACCAATGCCGCCAGGTGTGTCGCCGGCCAGAACGCCACCTCTTCGAATCGCTCGGGACGTCGCACGCGAGGTGCCACAGGCAGCCGTGACCGTCCGACAGGCCGCGGCGTGTTGACCCCGGGAGGTCGCGGGTCGAACTGAACGGGCAGCGGGGACGCGTTGGTCAGCTCGTTCTTGCCGATCCTCGCCACACTGGCGGTCAGGCTCGACAACGCGTCTGCCACATCACGACATTCGGCGTCGGTCCACTCCAGGCCCGCCAGTCGCGCAGCCTCGCGGATGGTCGTCACGTCGATGACTGCGGTGCCCGGACGGATCTGGGCCAGGAGCGCCGCCGGAAACAACGCGGGTGCGATGCCGGCATACGCGCAGTAGCCAAGAAACGCTCGACGGGTGGCATCAGTCATGAGGGTCCGCTCCTGTTGCCAATCAGCGGCGCGCCCGAACGGCGCTGATATCCGCGATGTAAATGCTGCGGCCGTGTGTGGCGATGACCAAATCGCTCTCGCGCGGATGGACCACGAGGTCATGCACCGGAATGGTTGGCAGGTTGGCGCGCAACGACATCCACGTCACACCGCGATCCACGGAGGCATACACGCCAGAGTCGGTGCCGACGTAGAGGATGCGCGCGTCAGTGGGATCCTCGCCAATGACGTTGATGGGTTCAGGCGGGAGGTTGTCCACAAGCGACGTCCACGTCTGCCCATAGTCACGCGAGACATAGAGGTAAGCCGCGAACTCGTTATACCGGTAGCCGGTGAGCGTCACATACACGGTGGCGTCGTCGTGGCGTGACGCCACAACTCGCGAGACCCAGCGCTCCGGCAACGACTCGCCAATACGTGTCCACGTAGTGCCACCATCGCGGGTCACATGCAACCGCCCGTCGTCGGCACCGGTGTAGAGGAGGTCGGCACGTAATGGAGACTCCGAGACGCTGGTCAATGTGCCCCAGGGCACGTTGCCCTGCACCGGCGGAGCACTGGTGAGGTCCGGACTGACGGCCGTCCACGAATCGCCACGGTCAGGCGACTTGAAGAGGCGCTCAGTCGCGTAGTACATCGTGCGCGGGGTATGCGCCGAGAGAAAGAATGGCGTCATCCAGTTGGTGCGATACGCCGGCTCGCCGCGCGGAGCTCTCGGAGCGATGGCTTCGGTGTGTCCGGTGGACATGCGCTTGCGCCTCAGATCGCCGAACTGATGCTCGTAATAGAAGACATCCGGATCTGAAGGATCGCGGTAGGTGAAATACGAGTCGCCGCCGCCCCACCGATCGAGATAGACGTGGGCCCACTGGTCGCCGCGGTCATCCGCGAGCGTCTGCGCCGAAGTTCCAAACAACGCGGCGTTGTCCTGTGTGCCGCCGTAGATGTTGTACGGCGTATCCATGTCGACGGTCACCGCGTAGAACTCACCAATCGGGATGTTGTTGAGATGCAGCCAGGACGCGCCACGGTCGTAACTCAGATGCAGACCACCGTCGTTGCCCAACACCATGTGGTCGCCGTTGGCCGGATTGATCCAGAGGTCGTGCTGGTCAAGGTGCAGCACCGTCGACCCGTGCGGCAATAGATGCACGAGCGTGCCCTGAATCTGACGATACGTGCGCCCGCCATTCTCCGACACCATGAACCGATTGTTGGGCAGATACACAACGTCTTCGTTGTCGGGGGCCACCTGGATCAGGCAGAAGTCCCAGCCTGTCGCCACAGGCTCCGCATTCACCTTCCGCCAACTATTCCCCGCATCGTCAGACCGATACACTTCCCCACCGATTCGATCCGACGTCGAGCCGAGTGGCGTGTAGTTGTCGACGAGCGCGTACACGACCTTGGGATTAGAGCGCGCGATGGCGAGGCCGATGCGACCAATGTTCGCGCCGGACGGAAGTCCGTTGCCGAGGAGTGTCCACGTGGCCCCGCCGTCCGTGCTCTTGTACGCCCCGCTGCCGGGGCCGTTGGGCTCGTGGCCCCACGCCTTGCGCGACCGGTCCCACATCGACGCGTACAACACGTCTGGATTCGACGGGTCGAGCGCGAGATCGATCGCCCCAGTGCGCGCGTTGACGTAGAGCGTGCGCTGCCACGTCTTTCCGCCATCACTCGTGCGAAACACGCCGCGCTCTTCGTTCTCGGAGTAGAGCCGCCCGATCGCGGCGACCCAGACACGGTTGGGATCCTTCGGGTGAATATGCACTTGTGCGATGTGATGGGAGTCGGTTAGTCCCATGTTCGTCCACGTCGCCCCCGCGTCGCTGGATTTGTACACACCGAAGCCGGCGTACGAACTGCGGGCCATCAACACTTCGCCCGTGCCGACCCACACGACGTTGGGATCGGACGGTGCCACGGCGATCGAGCCGATCGAGGTGGTGGCTTCCTTGTCGAAGATCGGCGTCCACGTCGTGCCGTTGTTGATCGATTTCCAGACGCCGCCGATGCCGGCGCCGGCATAGATGGTGGAGGTCCGGCCCGGCGCGACAGCTACGGTTTCGATGCGCCCGCCCTGCAGTCGTGGTCCCACCGCGCGCCATGCGAGATCGGCGACCGGAGACTCACGCGCCATCTGCTGATGACGGACCCAGGCCTCACGTCGCGCGTCCGCGCTGGTGGCCTCGACCACGAGACCGGCGCGTGGCCCGATCGGCTGGCGCGGCTGAAGGGACTGTGCAGACAGGACGGCGGCGGTGCCGGCGGCAGCGAGCACCACGGTGGCGATGACAGGAATACGCATGGCGCATCGTAACAAAGCGGTGGCCCCGAGGTCTGGCGCCGCGCGGCGATATTCCTGGTGCCACTGGTCTTCTGATTCCCAGGCGCTGCTCGCCTACTTCACGCTGAAGAAAACCACGTTCGGTGCGCCGCTCATGGCGGCCGCGATGTCCGGGAATCCGTCGCCGTTGAGATCGCCGAGTGCGAGGCCGTAGACAGCGCCGTGACCATCGCCGAAGCGCACATCGGTGAAGCGGCGACCGTCCCCGGCGTTGAACCACACTGCGCCCGGTGCGCCCGAGTGCCCAATGACGATGTCGGCGTGGCCGTCGCGGTTCAGGTCGGCGATCGCCATCGCGCCGACCGCCATCTTCGGATCGCCGAGGGTGACGCCTGGCACCAGCGCGCCGCGGCCGTCGTTGAGATACACGCGTGTGCCGGTGCGCTCGTCGCCGACGACGAGGTCGAGCCAGCCGTCGCCGTTCACATCGCCGGCCGCCGCCGCACGCGCGTTCGTCACTGCGGGACCGAACGCCATCGTCTTGGCGAACCCGGCCTTGCCGTCGTTGAGAAAGATCAGGCTCTGGCCGCCGTCACGGTGCGGCACCGCCAGATCGATCGCGCCGTCCTTGTTAAAATCGCCGGGCACGATGCTCGTCGCCGATTCCGAGGGAAGAACGAGGCACGGCGTCGCGTCAAAACGTCCCGTCCCATCGTTCAGGCACACATTGCTCGTTCCGCCGCGGTTGGCGGCAATGATGTCTGGCCGGCCGTCGCCATTCAGGTCCGCGACCGCGGCATTACGCGTCGCCCACGAGGGCGCCCCCCAGGTGCCTGCTCGTCGAAAGCGGGCCTTGCCATCATTCAGATACACGACCTTGGTGTCTGGTCTGTCGTTGCTGATGACGAGGTCGAGCGTGCCGTTGCCGTCCACGTCCGCCAGGACGGCGGAATAACTGCGGTCGGCGGTGGGCGAGAGGTCGGACGCGGCGAACACACCGGCACCGTTGTTGAGCAGCACGCGATCGATGAGCGGCCAGTGCCGCCCCTTGGCGAGCACGAGATCGAGATCGCCGTCACCGTCAAGGTCGCCCAGGCTCACGTTGGCCGACGTCTCCGACGTGTCCTCGAGGTTCACAGCCTGCGGAAAGTTGCGGAGTTCCCCGATCTGAGCACGTTCGCCGCTGGCGTACACGGCATGCGCGGGGCCCACGTACACCGTGCCGCTGACCACGGCGCAGGCCACGCACAACAGAAGACTCACACGCCTCGTCAGTCCGATCTTCACGGGTCCCTCCTCAGATGCTCCTGAGCCCGGTGTTCTCGCGTTGTCCACCTCCGGGTACAATTCGGGAGTCATTATGCGATTGTTCCTGTGCCTGTTCACATTCCTGCTGGCGTCCATGCCTGCCGCCGCGCAAGATATGTCACCTTCAGAGCTCCTGACTCCGCCACTCGCGCCGGAGGTGGTGAGTCGCAACGCGACCGGAGACGTCGCGATTCGCGCGACACGACTCACCGCCCCGATCGTACTCGATGGCAGACTCGACGAGGAGGTCTACAGCTCAACCCGATACACCTCGGACTTCATTCAACAGGAACCGCTCGAAGGTCGTCCGGCCAGCGAACGCACCGACGTCTGGGTCTTCTTCGACGATGAGCACGTCTACATCACGGCCCGCAACTGGGAGTCCGAGCCCGGGCGGCGCGTGATGACCGACATGCAGCGTGATGCGCGCAATCTCTACAACAACGACCACTTCGCGGTGCTCTTCGACACCTTTCACGACGGGCGCAACGGCTATTACTTTTACACCAACGCCCAGGGCGGCATGAGTGACGGGCAGCTTGGCAACGAGTCCCCAAACAGCAACTGGAACGGCATTTGGGAGGTACGCACGGCCGATTTTAAGGGCGGCTGGATTGCCGAGTTCCGTTTCCCGTTCCGCTCGATGCGATTCGACGAAGACGGAACAGCGTGGGGTATCAACTTCAGGCGCACTGTGCGTTGGAAGAATGAGTTCTCATTCCTGACCCCGATCCCACAGTCACTGGGCCGCAGGGGCCTGACGAGCGTCTCGTCGGCCGGTACGCTTGTCGGCCTGACACCACCACGTGGTCTCCGCAATCTCGACGTGAAACCGTACGCGACGGCGTCACGCCTGACGAACCGGTTGGCCGACCCGCCGATCGGAGGCCGAGGGTCCGGGGACATCGGCGGCGACATCAAGTGGGGGCCGTCGCCGAACGTGGTCGCCGACCTGACGGTGAATACCGACTTCGCCCAGGTTGAAGACGACGAGGCGCAGGTGAACCTGACACGCTTCAGCGTCTTCTTTCCCGAGAAGCGCGAGTTCTTCCTGGAAGGGCAGGGCATCTTCCAGTTCGGCGGCGTCTCGACGCGCGTCACGCCCGGGGCCCTCACCGGCGGCAACCAGGGACCGGGCGACACCCCGGTCGTGTTCTTCAGCCGGCGCATCGGCCTCAACGGCAATCGTCCGGTGCCGATTCTTGCCGGCGGTCGCGTGACCGGACGGGCCGGCGCCTACTCGGTGGGCGCAATCAACATCCAGACCGGCGAATCGGACGACGGCGTGTCGCGGCCGGCCAACTTCTCGGTGCTGCGCCTCAGGCGCGATGTTCTCAAGCGGGGCAGTGTCGGCGTTCTGGCGACGAGCCGGGACGTCTCGGCCTCGGGCGGCGGGTCGAGTCAGGTGCTGGGCATCGACACCGGCCTTGCGTTCCGCAACTCGTGGACGATGGACGCCGCCTATGTCCGCAGCCTGTCATCGCGCGGGCAG
>JBBQDM010000019.1:0-71702 GCA_038319675.1 Vicinamibacterales bacterium | reverse complement strand
GCCGACAATAGCGGCGGCGCCTGAGCGATCGACAGTCATCAGCCGGGCCTCGGGTAGAGACACCAACCTCACAGGCCGGGGCGGCCTGTGTTCCCAGCGGCTGGCTCTTCACCGCGGTGCCAGTACTGATGACTGTCCATCCCTCAGTCGCCGAACCTCCTCCACAAACGCCGTCCCACGGGCGGCGTAATCCCGAAACATGTCGAAGCTGGCGCACGCCGGCGCCAGCAGCACCGTGCCGCCCGCCGGTGCCAGCGCCCACGCCTGACGCACGGCGTCGGCCATCGACTCCGCCTCCCGCACGGGTACGACATCCGCCAACGCCGCGTTCACCAGCGGGCGCGCCTCACCAATCGCCACCACCGCTGCACAGCGCTCACGTACCGTCTCGCGCAGGTCCTCGAAGCGGCCTCCCTTGTGTTTGCCGCCAAGAATCACGACCACATCACGCTCAAAACTTTCGATGGACCGGGCGGCCGACACGATGTTCGTGGCCTTCGAATCGTTCACAAACGCCACACCCTGCACCGTGCCCACACGTTCAAGCGCATGCGCCAGGCCATGGAACCCCTCAACCGCGCGCACCATCGCGTCGGCCGGCACCCCGGCCAGACATCCGACCGCCGTGGCCGCCAGCACATCACTCAGCAGATGGCGTCCGGGCACCTGAATCGCGGAGAGCGGCACCAGCGGAGCGCTCGTCCCCTTCTCGCGACGCACGATTGACGTGCCTTCGACGGTCACGCCGTCGGTCAGGGGTGCATCCAGCGCAAAATCAAACCGTCGCGCCCGCGCCTTCGCCGCCAGTGCCAGCGCGCCCGGATCATCGGCGTTGACCACCGCCCAGTCGTCGGCGGTCTGGTTCTCGAAGATCCGCGCCTTCGCCGCGGCATACGTCTCGAACGTGCCGTGTCGGTCGAGGTGATCGGCCGACAGATTGACGAGCACGGCAATCCACGGATGGAAGGTGTCAATCGTCTCGAGCTGAAAACTGCTCGACTCGATGACGTGCACCGTGTCCGCGGTTGACGTCTCCACCTGCGCCGACAGTGCCGCGCCGATATTGCCGCCGGCCGGCGCATGAAAGCCCCCCTCCGACAACATCCGCGCCGTCAGCGTCGTCGTTGTCGACTTGCCCTTGGTGCCGGTGATGGCGACGATGCGACCGGAGAGCCAGCGGGAGGCGAGTTCGAGCTCACCAATGACCGGCACACCGGCATGCCGGGCCTGACGAACGGCCTCGAGTTCCATCGGCACGCCAGGACTGAGCACCACGAGATCCGCGCGGGTGAACTGATCGGCGCGATGGGGACCCAGTTCGACGGTGACGCCGCGCGCGCGCAGCGCGTCCGCGCCATCGAACATCGGCGCGGCATCGGCCAGCGTCACGTGTGCACCACGCGCCTGCAGCAGGTCCACGGCGGCCAGTCCGCTGCGGGCGGCCCCGACCACCACCACCCGACGTCCCTGTACGACAAACGGTGCCACCATCACCGCACCTTCAACGTGGCGAGACTCAGCAGGGCAAAGATGATCGCGAGGATGAGAAACCTCGTGACCACCTTCGACTCGGCCCAGCCCATGAGTTCGAAGTGATGATGCAGCGGCGCCATCTTGAAGATGCGTTTGCCCCGCAGTTTGAACGACCCCACCTGCAGAATGACGGACAGGCCCTCAAGCACGAAGACGCCGCCGACGATCGGCAGCAATAGTTCCTGCTTAATGAGAATGGCGACGGTGCCGAGCGCGCCTCCGAGGGCGAGCGACCCGACGTCACCCATGAAGATCTCCGCCGGGTGACAGTTCCACCAGAGGAACCCGAGGCTCGCACCGACCATCGCGCCGCAGAAGATCGTCAACTCGCCGACGGGAAACCGGACGAACAGCAGGTATTCCGATAACTCACGGTGGCCCATCAGGTAGGTGAGGGCGGTGAACGCCACCGCGGAGACGGCAAACACGCTGATCGCGAGTCCATCGAGACCATCGGTGAGGTTCACCGTGTTGGAAGCGCTCACGAGTACGAACGCCGCAAACGGCACGTACCACCAACCGAGATCGGGAATCCACTGCTTGAAGAACGGGAACACGAGGCGGGTGTTGTACGCCGCCGGGTCCTGACTGGCCAGATAGATCAGCGACACACCGACCGCGGTACCCACCAACACCTGGCCGAGCAACTTGTAGCGGGCAAACAGCCCGTGATGGCTCCGTCGCGTGATCTTCAGATAGTCGTCGGCAAACCCGATCGCACCAAACGCTGCGGTCGACAGAATGGCGACCCAGATGTACGGGTCTGTGAGATTCGCGAGCAGCAGCGTCGGAATGAAGATCGACGACAGAATCAGCAACCCACCCATCGTGGGCGTGCCTGATTTGGCCTTGTGACTCGCCGGACCATCCTGGCGTATGACCTGACCAATCTGAAACTCGCGCAGCCGGCGAATCATCCACGGGCCGAGCACCAGCCCGAGCAAGAGCGCCAAGAGGCTGGCCAACGCGGCGCGGAACGTAATGGACCCGGCCAGCCGCACATCAAACACCTGATACGCGAGGTGGTACAACATCAGGCCACCTCTCGCAGTCGGTCCGCGATCACATCTGTGCGAGTACCACGCGAGCCCTTGACCAGCACGACGTCACCGGCGCGGAGCAGACCCGCGACGACGGCGGCCGCCTCCTGGCTCGTGGCACACCGATGCAGTTGTGACGGGGACATCCCGCCGAGCACGGCCCCCTGCATCAACCCGTCCGCATCAGGCCCGCCCACCACCACCAGCACATCAACGCCCGCATCGGCGACCGCGCGTCCGCTCTCGGCGTGCAGCGCGACCGCCTGCGCACCAAGTTCGCGCATCTCTCCAAGCACAGCGATATGCCGACCGAGAGCCGGCGTTGCGGCCAGCGCCTGAATCGCCGCCTGAACGGCGGCAGGACTCGCGTTGTAGGAATCGTCAATCAGGCGGACGCCGTTGGCGAGCGCCTCGGAGGCGCCACGCTGCGCCACCGGCGCCAGTGTTGCGGCGACACGTTCGACATCGGCGATCGAGACGCCGGCCTCAAGCGCGACCGTCACCGCCGCGAGCACGTTGAGCAGGTTGGCCAGTCCGGGCAGGGCCAGTCGTAATGCCACGGGTCCCCAGGGGGTCGTGACGTCAGCCACGGTGCCGTCGAAGCCGCGGTCCTCCACGTTGCGCGCCTGCACATCCGCGGCGTTGTGGATCCCGAATGTCAACGTGCGACCGGCAAAACCCGCGGCGTGGCGCATCACGCGCGCATCGTCGGCATTGGCCACCAGCAGCGAGCCGGTGGTGGCGCCTTCGAGAATTTCGGCTTTGGCCTCTGCGATCGCATCAGCGGAGCCGAAGTGGCCGATGTGCGCGTTGCCCACATTGGTCCAGACACGCACGTCGGGCATCGCCAGGCGCACCAGCGCGCTGATCTCCCCGGGGTGGTTCATCCCGAGTTCCACGACCGCGATCTCGGGCCCCTGACGCAGTTCGATCAGCGACAGCGGCAGGCCCCAGTGATTGTTCAAATTGCCGGTGTTCCTGAAGACGCGAAATCGGGCCGACAGCAGCGCAGCTGCAGCCTCCTTGGTTGTGGTCTTGCCGGCACTGCCGGTGATGGCGACCACTCGGGCCCCGGACCGCACGCGGACGCTCTGGCCGAGCTGCTGCAACGCCGTCAGGGTGTTCTCCACCAGCATCACGGCCGCCTGGCCCACGTCGGCGGGCGCACGAGACACCAGCACGCCGGCGGCACCGTTCGCGATCGCCTGTGACACAAAGTCGTGCCCGTCAAAGTTGGGCCCCTCAAGGGCGATGAAAAGGGCCCCAGGAGCGGTTGGCGATGCGAGTGTCGCGGCCATCCGGCGACTGTCGGTCACGATGGCGTCGAACATCCGGCCACTGTCGCCAGCGACCACCTGGCCTCCGGTGGCCTCAGCCACCAACCCCGCCGTCAACACGAAGGCACTCACGGTTACACCTTCGGCGCCGCTCGGCGCAGGGACAGGGCCGCACGCGCGACCTCCACGTCATCAAAGGGCGCGACCTTCGCACCGATGGTCTGCGTCTTTTCGTGCCCCTTGCCGGCAATCAGCACGACGTCACCGACGCGCGAGGCACGAATCGCCTGTTCAATCGCCACGCGGCGATCCGCATGCACGATCAGAGGTGTGCCCGCACGTTTCGGGGCGCCGGCGTCAGCGGGCGCCACGATGCCACGTTTGATGTCGTCGATGATCCGCACGGGATCCTCTGACCGGGGGTTGTCAGACGTCAGCACGACGAGGTCGCTGAGGCGCGCGGCCACCGCCCCCATGAGCGGACGTTTGGTCTTGTCGCGGTCCCCACCACACCCGAACACGGTGATGAGGCGGCCATGCGTCAGCGGTCGTGCGGTCTCGAGCAGATTTTTCAGCGCATCATCCGTGTGCGCATAGTCGACGACGACGCGCACGTCGTCGGTGGTGCCGGACACCACCTGAAAGCGTCCGGGCACTCCTTCGAGGTTCGCCAAGCCGGCTTCGATGGCGTCGCGTGGCACGCCGAGCGTCACAGCGGTCGCCACGACACCAAGAATGTTGTACACGTTGGGCCATCCCACCAGCGATGACCGCACGGCGACGGTACCCACGGGCGTCGTGACTTCACATGCGATGCCATCGAGTGAGAGCTGAACGCCCTCGGGTCGCACGTCGGCTGACTTGTGGATACCAAACGTCACCGGACGACCCACACGCGCCGCCAGTTCCGCGCCGCGAGGATCGTCGATGTTGATGATCGCCGGCGCGTCTGGCGGCAGCAGATCAAACAACCGCTGCTTCGCCTTGAAGTACGCCGCCATGTCGCCGTGAAAATCGAGGTGATCGCGCGTCAGGTTTGTGAAGATACCCGCGGCAAAACGGGTGAACGCGACGCGCTCCAACACGAGCGCATGGGACGACACCTCCATCGCGCAGGCGCGGCAGCCTCGTGTGACCATCTCGCGCAACAGTCGCTGCACATCGGAGGCCTCCGGCGTCGTGTGCGCGGCCGCACGCTCATCGTCTGGTCGTGGGCCCGTGCGAATGGTGACGGTGCCAAGGCGACCACACGGCAGGTTCGCCGCATCAAATACCGACGCCAGCAGGTAGGTCGTGGTGGTCTTGCCGTTGGTGCCAGTCACACCCACCACGGTGAGTGCCTCGCTGGGGTGGTCGTAGAGAATCGCGGAGAGTTCGGCCAGCGCGACCCGCGCATCCGGCGTCGTCACCCACGGCACCGGGAATCCGTCCGGAGCATCGTCTTCAGAGACGACCGCGACGGCGCCGGCCCCGGCGGCCGCGTGTGCGAACGTGGCGCCGTCGGCGTGCTGCCCTCGAATCGCGACGAACACGGTGCCCGGCGAGACGACGCGCGAATCGTGCGTGATCGCGGTAACGGGCTTGGCGTCAGCGGTGAGCAGGGACACGCGGTGGCTCGCATCGGGCGCCACCGTGCGCGCCGCGGCCACGAGTGTCCCCAGCGTCACTGGCGGGCTCCAGTGGGAGGCGCCACCGGACGAGGCCGGTCCAGATGCAACTGCGTCACGCTCCCAGGCTCGATCGGCTCGCCGGCCGCAGGAAACTGGGTGACGACCACTCCGGTGCCACGGGGCCGCACGGTCAGTCCCAGTCGTGTCAACACCCGTGTCGCATCGCGGGCCCCGAGGCCGGTCACGTCCGGCATTACGACGGAGTCCCCGAGCGCCGCGCGCTGCACGGACACGGCCTGCCCCACGGTGTACCGCGCCGGCATCACCGCGTTGGTCTGGACGACGAGGGGCGTGATGGGATTGATCGTCGGCGCCACGCCGAGATGGCGGAGGGCCGCTTCGGAGAACCGCTGAAATACCGGCGCCGCCACCGTGCCACCGTAGTAGCCTCCAATCGTCGGCGAGTCGATGACGACCAGCACGGCCAGCACCGGGCGCCGTGACGGCAGGAATCCGGTGAACGAGCCGACGTGATCAGAACTCGAGTACCCGCCGGCCACCAATTTCTGCGTGGTGCCCGTCTTGCCGGCCACCTGATACCCGGGGACCCGGGCACCCTTGCCGGTGCCACGCTCCACGACGCCTTCCATGATGGTGGTCAGTGCCGCGGCGGTCGTCGGCGTGATCGCCTGTCGCAGCGGCTGCGGTTCGATCACGTCTCGCACGCCGTCACGAATGACCGCGCGCACCAAGCGGGGTTCGAAGAGCGTGCCGCCATTGGCCACCGCCGCCGTGGCCGCCACCATCTGCATCGGCGTGACCGCCACCTGGTAGCCCATCGAGACTGACGCCAACGCTGACGCGTCGAGCAGCTCCGGCCTCCACACAATGCCGCCACTCACACCGCGGAAGTCAGGCGCGTGGATCTCGCCAAAGCCGAACCTGCGGACGTACCGGTTGAGGCGTTCGGCCCCCACCTGCCAGCCAATCTTGATCGCGCCCACGTTGCTTGACCGCACCATGACATCGTCAAACGTCATCAGGCCGGACCGGTTGCCGACATCGTAAATGGGCTTGCGCGAGCCGATCTTGATGTAGCCCGGCGACGTATCGATCATGTCGTTCACGCCCATCACGCCCTCTTCGATCGCCGCTGCCGCGGTGACGATCTTGAACGTTGAGCCGGGTTCATAGATTTCCTGCAGGGCGCGGTTCCGACGCTGCTCGACGGCGAACGCCCCTGGTGTGTTCGGGTTGAACGTCGGATAGTTCGCCAGCGCGAGAATTTCACCGGTCGATGGATTGAGGGCGATCAAGGTGCCGGAGGCCGCCCCGTGGCGGTCGACTCCCGCCTGCAACTCGCGTTCGGCAATGTGCTGCAGGTACTGATCGATCGTCAGCTCGAGCGAGGCACCAGCGGTCGGTTCGAGTTCCACGCGGCTCTCGAGCGACTGCTGTTTGGCGTCGTGCAACATCAACACACGGCCCTTCTTGCCGCGAATTGTCGAGTCGTAGGCCTGTTCGATGCCGCCGAGACCGTTGTTGTCACGACCCACGTAGCCCAGCAGGTGAGCGGCCAGATCCTTGTTCGGATAGTACCGGCGGGATTCCACCCGCACCTCCACACCCGGGAGTGCGAGACCGGCGACCCGCGCGCCGACGGCCGGGGAGACGCCGCGGCGAATGAAGGCGAAATACCCTTTGCTCGTGGAAACCGTTCTGATGAGATCGGCGCGGTCCTTGCGGGAGCAGTCGCCGAACACGTCACACAACGCATCGATCGTGCCCTCCACGTCGGTCACGGCCCGCGGGTTGACCGAGATCGTGTCGGCATCCACCGAGATGGCCAGCATCTCGCCGTTGCGATCGAAGAGGTCGCCGCGTTTGGCCGCCGGCTCAAACACGCGCATCTGTTGGTTGTGTGCCTTGGTCAGATACGCCGGGTGCTCCACGACCTGCAGAAACACCAGTCGCGCCTGAATGCAGACCGGCCACAGCACAAACGCCACGCCGATGATCATCAGCCGGCGCCGAACGAGACGGCGCCAGGAGTCCTCAAAGGCCTCGTCAGGTCGGTCGGGGTTACGCAGGGGATCGAGTTCGTGTGTCGCCATCTCGCCCTCCCTCTTACCGCTGTACGCGCGCCACCACATCGGCCGGTGCCGTCGCGGCCCGGACTCGTTCAATCAACATCGTGTCGGCCTGAGTCGGATAGACCATCCGGAGTTCACGCATCGCCCGCGCCTCAATGAGCGCCGGCGCACGCAGGGTTTCCACTTCCAGGCGGAGGCGCCGATTGCGCAATTCCTCCTGCGCATATTCCTGGGCCATCCGCTGCACGTGATAACTCGAGTCGATGATCTGGTAGTGCTGCCATGCGGAGAACAACAGCATGGCCACCGCCGCCGCACCCAGACCGAGCGAACGCCACAGCGACCGGCGCTGCTTCTCGTCCACACCCCGCACGATGGGGTTGTTCCGCAGATCTTTTTTGATCGCGTATTCCAGGTCGATGCTCATGCCACCTTCTCCACCACTCGCAACCGCGCACTGCGGGCCCGGGGATTCCGGCCCGCTTCCTCGTCGTCGGGCACCACCGGGCGCCGCGTCAGCACCTCGACCGTCGCATCGTCGGCCTGCGCCAGTCGGCGCCATGTGTGTTTCACCACCCGGTCTTCGAGGGAATGAAACGCAATCACCGCCATCCGTCCGCCCGGCACCAGACACGCCAGCCCGGACTCCAGAAACGCCTCGAGGCCGTCCAGTTCGCGATTGATCCAGATGCGTAACGCCTGAAACGTCCGCGTTGCCGGATCCACCCGCTGCCAGCCGCCCCCCACTGCCTTCCGTACCACCGCCGCCAACTGCGTCGTGCGCGTGAACGGCGTCTCGTCCCGCGCGGCGACGATCGCTCGTGCCACCCGCCGCGACTTCCGCTCTTCGCCGAACTGGTAAATCACGTTCGCGAGCGTTTCTTCCTCCACCGTCGCCAGCCACTCCGAGAGCGGTTCGCCCGACGACCGATCCATCCGCATGTCGAGCGGCCCGTCCTGGCGGAAACTGAAACCCCGTTCCGCCTCGTCGAGCTGCATCGACGACACGCCCAAATCCACCAGCACCCCGTCGACCGCCGGGCGTCCGAGCCCGTCGAGCACCTCGCGCAGCGACCGGTAGTCGGCATGCACGAACGTCACTCGATCGCCGAACCGCGCCAGGCGTTCACGCGCGATGGTCAGCGCATCCTGGTCGCGATCAATGCCCACCACATGGCCCGCGCCCGCGTCGAGCAACGCCGCCGTGTGCCCACCCAGTCCGAGCGTGCCGTCCACATACCACCCGTCCGGTCTCGGTGCGAGCCACGTCACCACGTCGGTGACCAGGACGGGTTCGTGCGACGCCGTCAGATCTCGTACTCCGCCAGCGCCCTCGCGTCGTCGTCAGTGAACGGCTCCCGGTCGAACTTGGCGAGCAGCCGGTCGTGGTTCCACACATCGAGGTAGTCCACCTGACCGAGCACGTCCACTTCGCCCGTCATGCCGGCCGTCGCCCGCAGACGGGTGGGCAACGACACGCGCCCCTGCCCGTCAAACTCCCCGAGCTGGCCGAAATAGTTGACGCGGTCGAGAAACTTCAGGCGGGCCGGATGCGTACTTGGCATTCGACGGAGCCGTTCCTCGACGCCCAACCAGATGGGCATCGGGTAAATCCGTACCGAATCGCCGGTGACACTCGTGACAAACAGCGCGGTGCCGTGTTGTTCTTCCACGAGGGCCCGAAAGGCGTTCGGGATCTTGAGCCGCCCTTTGTCGTCGATCTTGGCGGAATAATTTCCCCGAAGCATATTTACTCCACTTTGCTCCAGATAGGTCCACACGAATACTAGGAGCGTACACGGGCCGTGTCAACCGCAAACTGTGGCAGGAACACAAGTTACGCCTAATTTTCGCCTCCATTGTGAGCAAACAGATAGCGAAAATTTTGCACATGTTACGATCGGCGGTCCCGTATGTCCGAGAAGACCATCCTGGTATGTGAGGCTCAGGTCCCGTTCGTCCAGGGAGGCGCGGAGTATCACGTGCGCGAGTTGGTCCGTCAGCTCCGGGCGCACGGACATCCCACCGAGATCGTCTCGGTGCCCTTCAAGTGGTATCCGAAGGAAGAAATCCTCGCGAACGCCGCGGCGTGGCGCCTGCTCGACCTGTCCGAGAGTAATGGCCGCCCAATCGATCTGCTGATCGCCACGAAGTTCCCGACCTACTTCGCCCGGCACCCGCATAAAGTGGCGTGGCTGATTCACCAGCATCGCGCCGCCTACGAACTGGCGGGCACGGTCTTCAGCGACTTTGCGCACACCGAAAGCGACGTGGCGCTGCGTGAGCGCCTCGTGGCACTGGATACGCAGATGCTGGGCGAATGCCGACGCCTGTTCGCCAATGCGAAGAACACGGCCGACCGGGCCCGTCGCTTTAACGGCGTGCCCGCGCAGGCCCTGTACCATCCCCCGCGGCTGGCCGATCGACTGCAGGCCGGCCCCTACGGCGACTACATCCTCTCAGTGGGACGCCTGGAGTCGGTCAAACGGGTGGACATGGCGATTCGTGCGCTCGCCCACGTGCCCGGCCGCCTCCGGTTGGTCATTGCGGGCACGGGCACGCAGCGAGAAAATTTTGAGGCGCTGGCCGCGTCACTGGGGATCGCCGACCGTGTGCATTTTCAGGGGGCCGTGGATGACGAGACCTTGCTGTCGCTGTATTCCGGTGCCCGCGCGGTGGTCTTCCCGCCCTATGACGAGGACTTCGGCTACGTGACACTCGAGGCCTTCCTGTCGCGCAAGGCCGTGATCACCACCACCGATGCGGGCGGGCCGACGGAGTTTGTGGTGGATGGTGTGAACGGTTTCGTCTGCCCCCCTGACCCGACGTGTATGGCTGAAGCGTTTGCCCGGGTGGATGCCGATGTGGCCCTGGCGGCGACGCTGGGTGACGCAGGCCATGCCACTGCGAGTACGATCACCTGGACCGGCGTCATCGAACAACTCGTCGGGGCCTGAGACATTCATCACGTGGCAAAGCTCATCATCCAGATTCCGTGCCTGAACGAGGCGTTGACGCTGCCGGCGACCCTGGCCGACCTGCCGCGTCACGTCCCCGGCATCGACACGATCGAGTGGCTCGTGATTGACGATGGCTCGCGTGACGGGACAGCGGACGTGGCACGCGCCAACGGCGTGCACCACATCGTCCGCTTCACCCGAAACAAAGGACTGGCCGCAGCCTTCTCGGCCGGCATCGATGCCGCGCTGAAAGCCGGTGCCGACTTCATCGTCAACACCGATGCCGACAACCAGTACGCCGCCGCAGACATTCCGCGACTGGTTGCGCCGCTGATCGCCGGAGAAGCCGACATCGTCATCGGCGACCGCAACATTCGCGACCTTGCCACCATGTCGTGGCCAAAGAAGCGGCTGCAACATCTCGGCAGTTGGGTGGTGCGCCAGGTCTCAAACACGCAGGTGCCCGACACGACGAGTGGCTTCCGCGCCTACACCCGGGACGCCGCGCTCCGCATGACCATCGTGTCGGAGTTTTCGTACACACTCGAGTCGATCATCGGTGCCGGCAAAAAGCGCATGGCGATTGCCCATGTCGAGATCGGCACCAACCCGCGCACCCGCCCCTCACGACTGTTCAGCAGCATGTTCGGGTACATCAAGCAGTCGGCCGCCACGATCGTGCGGATTTACACGATGTACGAACCGCTGAAGGTTTTCAGCTATATCGGCGGTCTGGTGTTTCTCGTGGGCGTTGCCATCTCTATTCGGTATCTCTACTTCCTGCTGATCGGTGATGCCTGGGGTGGGCGGCACCTGCAATCGCTGATTCTGTCGGCCGTGCTGATGATTGTCGGCTTCCAGATTTTGATCATCGGCCTGGTGGCCGACGCCATTGCCGGCACACGCAAACTGCTCGAAGACCTGCTCTACCGCGTGCGCAAGATGGAGATCCACGATCGCGACGACAAGGGACGCAGAGACTGATGGCCTCCCCTGACACGGTGTCGATCGTCATCCCCGCCTTCAACGAAGCGGAGGCCATCGGCGACGTGGTGCGCGAACTGGCGGCCGCCGCCCCATGGCGGGAGATTCTCGTGGTCGACGATGGGTCGACGGATGAGACGGCAGCACACGCTGCTGCGGCCGGTGCACGGGTCATCCGGCAGCCCTACAACAAGGGGAACGGCGCCGCGGTCAAAGCCGGTATCCGCGCGGCGACCGGAGAATTCCTATTGATTGTCGATGGCGACGGCCAGCACAAACCCTCCGACGCGCTGCGTCTGACGGCACTGGTCGGCGACTTTGATCTGGTGGTGGGAGCGCGATCGGCCAAGACGCAGGCCAGCACCGTCCGGCGTCTCGGCAACGGACTGCTGAACTGGCTGGCCGGATACCTCGCCGAGCACCGGATTCCTGATCTCACCTCCGGCTTCCGCGCCGCCAGGCTCAGCTACCTGCGCGAGCTCCTCTTCCTGCTGCCGAACGGTTTCTCCACGCCCACCACCACGACGCTCGCGTTCATCAAGGCCGGGCACAGTGTGCACTTCGAGCCCGTCGAAGCCCGCCAGCGGTCGGGCGCGTCGAAGATCCGACTCTCGAGCGATGGCGTGAAGTTTCTTGTGATCATCCTGCGCGTCATCACGATCTACAGTCCGATGCGCGTCTTCCTCCCGGTCGCCGGAGCCTCCTTCATGCTCGGTGTGGCGTACGCCGTGTGGAACGTGGTGGTCGCCACGCGCATCCCGAACGGCGCGGTGCTGCTCATCATGTTTGCGGTCGTGGTGTTTCTGGTCGGCCTGGTATCGGAGCAGATTTCCGCGCAACGGTTCGATGGTCGCCGGTAGTACTCGTTCCACCCGCACGGCCCTGCTGCTGATCGTCGGTGTGGCGATCGCACTGCGGCTCGCGTTTGCCCTCGGCTACTGGACAGACCAACCGCTCACACGTGACGAAAAGGAATACCTCTCGCTCGCCCGCGGTCTCGCCTCGGGTACGGGTTTTGTGTATGACGATGTGGCACGAGAGGGGGGCGTGGATCCGTTCGGGCGTGCGCCGGGCTACCCCGCGTTTCTGGCGCTGATTGGTGCCGGTGGCGAGATCACTCGCGATGTCCCAGTCGTCGCCAAGGTGGCACAGTCCGTCGTCGGCGGGCTCGGTGTGTTGATGGTGTTTGTGCTCGCGCGTCGTCTTGCAGGAGCACGCGCAGGGCTTGCGGCGGCGGCCGGCGCCGCCTGTTATCCCCCACTCGTCTGGATCGCGGCGTATGCCTTCAGTGAGGCCATCTTCTGGCCGTTGGGGCTGTTCACGGCGTGGCTGTTCGACAGGGCTCATCACGCGTCGGTTCCGCGCGAGCGCACGCGCCTTGCGCTGGCGGCCGGCGTCTGCGCCGGCCTCGCGGTGCTGGTGCGGCCGTCGATGTTGTTCTTTTTGTTGCTCGCGGGTCCGTGGTGGGTGTGGAAACGTCGATGGGTTCCGGTCGCGGCGCTCGCGCTGGGCGCACTCCTCGTGATCGGCCCGTGGACTGCGCGCAATTTTGCCGAACACGGCCGCTTCGTTTTGGTCGCGTCAGAAGGTGGCGTCACGTTCTGGACGGGCAATCACCCGTTGGCCACCGGTGACGGCGACATGGCCGCCAACCCGGCCATCAAGCTCGACAATCAGGCGTTGCGGGCACGGTACGCGCACCTCTCCGAGGAGGATCTCGAACCCGTGTATTACCGCGAAGCGTTTGCGTGGATGCGCGCGCATCCAGTCGACTGGCTTTCGCTGCAGTTGCGCAAGGTGTTCTACCTCGTCGTGCCCATCGGCCCGTCCTACACGCTGCACTCTCCGCTGTATTTCTGGGCCTCGGTGGTGTCGTACGGGCTTGTGCTGCCGGTTGCGCTCATCGGAGTGTGGCGTCTGCGCTGGGGCCTTGGCGTCACGCCGGGACTCTGGCTGCTGACAGCCTCGGCGGTGGCGGTGTGTCTCGCGTTCTTCCCGCAGGAACGATTCCGCATTCCGGTGATCGATCCCGCGCTGCTCATTCTGGCCGGCACAGCACTGGCGGCCTGGCTGCCGTGGCGCCCCGCGGCTGACGAGAAGGTCGCCGCATGAAGCCGATGCTCGTGGTGATGCCCACGTACAACGAACGCGCCAACATCGAGAAGGTCGTGGCGGGTATTCTCGCGCACGACTTTACGCGTGTGCTGATCGTGGATGACGGTTCTCCCGATGGCACAGGGGCCATGGCCGACGCGCTCGCCCTGCAACATCCGGAGCGCGTTGAAGTCATGCACCGCACGGGCCCCCGTGGACTGGGTCGCTCCTATATCGACGGACTCAAACACGCGCTCGCCAGTGGCGTGGAGACCATCTGTCAGATGGACGCCGACCTCTCGCACGACCCGAAGTACTTGCCGGACCTGGCGCGAGGTCTGGACCAGCACGACCTCGTGATCGGATCGCGGTATCTCGATGATGAAGTGCGGGTGGTCAACTGGCCGCTGCATCGCATCATCCTGTCGGCGTTTGCCAACCGCTACATCCGGCTCGTCACCGGACTCTCGCCGTGGGACTGCACGAGTGCCTATCGTGCGTGGCGGCGCGAGATGCTCACGCAGTTGCCGTTGGCGCATGCGCGCACAAGCGGCTACGCGTTTCTGCCCGAAATGCTGGTGGAGGCCGCACGGCTCGGCTGCCGCATGGGCGAGGTGCCGATCATTTTTGTGGAACGCCAGGAAGGCTATTCCAAGGTGTCGGGATCCGTCCTTCTGGAATCGTTGCTCGTGCCGTGGCAACTCGTGCTGAAGGGTGGCCGTGTGCGCCGCCCACGCCCATGAGCCAGCCCACCAGGGAGGTCGTGGTCATGGTGGCCACGTCGTACCCACGCTTTCCCGGCGACGGCGTCGGCAGCTTCATGGAGCCCATTGCCAAAGGTGTCGCGGCACTCGGACACGAGGTGCATCTGGTGGCGCCATGGCACCCGGCAATCACGCGTGGGAAATCTGAGGACGGCGTCTTCTTCCACTTCTTTCAGTACGCACCCGTGCCGTCGCTGAACGTCTTCGGCTATGCGTCAGGCCTGCGCGCCGACACGGAACTGCGCGCAGCCGCATGGGCGATTGCCCCCGCCGCTCTGGCCGCCGGCTGGTTCAAGGCCTGGCGCGTGGCCACAAAACGCCGCGCCACCATCATGCATGGCCACTGGGTGATCCCCGGAGGTGTGATGGCGGCCGCGGCGGCCCGCGCTCTGCCGCTGGTCGTCAGTCTGCACGGCTCGGATGTGTTTGTCGCCGAGCGGCATCGGCTCATCGGCACCATGGCGCGGCGCGTCTTTGCGCGCGCAGGGGCCGTCACCGCCTGCAGCGACGATCTGCATCACCGTGCGGTTGCCCTCGGAGCCGACCCCGGTTCAACCACCACCGTGCCGTACGGCGTCGACACCGTGCGGTTCGCCCCGGATGCGGCGGCCCGAGCCGAGGTCCGCAGCCGACTCTCGCTCGACGACGGGCCACTCGTTGTCACGGCCGGACGACTGGTCAGCAAAAAGGGGTTCGAGTACCTGATCGATGCCACGCGCGAGCTCCGACACTCGCACCCGGACATCGCCGTCGCCATCGCGGGCGAGGGCGACCTGCTCGAGGCCCTGCGGGCACGCGCGACGGGGCTGCCGGTGCACCTCCTGGGCAACCAGTCCCAGGACGACATTGCCCGGCTCGTGGCGGCTGCCGACGTGGTCGCCGTGCCGTCGATTCGCGACGATGCCGGCAACGTGGATGGACTGCCGAACTTCGCGCTGGAGGCCCTGGCCTCCGGCACCCCGGTCGTCGCCACACGTGCTGGGGGATTACCGCAGGCGATCACCGACGACGAGAACGGCCGACTGGTGGCCGAGCGGGACGTGCACGGGCTCGCCACGGCCATCACCGACGTGTTGGGCCGTGCCGACCGGGGCCGGGCGCTCGGTGAGGCCGCCCGGGCCCGCGTGCTCCGCGATCATTCGTGGGCCACCACCGCCGAACGGATGGTGGACGCGTATCGCACCGCGCGCGCACGGCGTCGCGGATAGAATGTAGAGCTGCAGCGATGGCCCGAGGACTCAGTATTTTTTTTCCCGCCTATAACGACAGCGGCACCATCGGGAGCCTCGTCATCACCGCGCGCACCACGGCGCAGTTGCTGACCGACGACTTCGAGATCATCGTCGTCAACGACGGCAGTCCGGACCACACGGCCGAGGTGGCTGATGAGCTGGCGCGGACGTACCCGGAAGTCCGCGTGATCCATCACCCGAAGAATCGGGGGTATGGCGGCGCGTTGCGGAGCGGATTTGCCGGTGCCACGAAGGAATTCGTGTTCTACACCGACGGGGACGCGCAGTACGACCCCGCCGAACTCGCCCTGTTGTGGCCGCAGATGGTGGACGGCGTGGATGTGGTCAATGGCTACAAGATCAGCCGATCAGACCCGATGCACCGGATTATCATCGGCCGCGTGTATCACCACACGGTCAAGCTGCTGTTCGGTCTGAAGGTGCGTGACGTGGATTGTGACTTCCGTCTCATCCGCCGCGCAGTGTTTGACCGCATCACGCTTGAGAAAAACAGCGGCGTGATCTGTCTGGAGCTGATGAAGAAGCTCACCGATGCCGGCTGCCGGATCGCGGAGGTGCCCGTGCATCATTACCATCGGGCGTTCGGCAAATCCCAGTTCTTCAACGTTCCACGGCTGTGGCACACCGCACAGGACGTCTTCAAGTTGTGGGTGCAGCTCGTGATTCTCAAGACGCACCAGAAGCAGGCCGCCTCATGACCCCCACCATTCCCTTCATGACCCTCGCTCCCGGTGAAGATGCCGCCGACATTCGCGCGGGCATCGATCGGGTCATCACGCGCGGCTGGTTCGTACTGGGCCCTGAGCTGGAGGCGTTTGAATCAGAGTTCGCCTCTGCGGCAGGTACGACGTATGCCGTGGGTGTCGGCACGGGAACGGATGCGATTGCGTTGGCGTTGCGGGCACTTGGCATCGGTCCTGGCGACGAGGTCATCACCTCGCCGCTCTCGGCTGCCTACTCCGCACTCGCGATCATGATGGCCGGCGCCACCCCGGTGTTTGCCGACCTCGATCCTGATCGACTGACGCTGGACCCCGCGAACGTCGAAGCGGCGATCACACCGCGCACGGCCGCGATCCTGCCCGTACATCTGTACGGACAGCCGGCCGACATGACCGCGATCCTGGCCATCGCTGCACGCCATCATCTGACCATCGTCGAGGATGCCTGCCAGGCCCATCTGGCGACATCCGAGGGACGTCCTGTCGGCACGATGGGTGCCGCCGGCGCGTTCAGCTTCTACCCCACCAAGAATCTCGGTGCCTTCGGCGACGCGGGTGCCATCGTCACCAGTGATGCCACGCTCGCCGAACGCCTCAAGCGGCTGCGCAACGGGGGCCAAACCACCCGGTACCATCACCTGGAATTCGGCGTGAACACACGCTTGGATGAGATGCAGGCCGCAATTCTGCGGGCGCGACTGCCACGGCTGCGGGGATGGACAGAGCGACGACGCGCATTGGCAGCGCGGTATCGGGCTGCACTGCAAGGTGCACCAATTGTGGTGCCACGTGAGTGTGATCCCGGCCACGTCTACCACCTCTTCCCGGTGCGGTCGACGGCGCGCGAAGCACTCCAGGCGCACTTGAAGTCGGCGGGCATCGAGACACTCATCCACTATCCGGTGGCGATTCCGAAGCAGCCGGCCCTTCACGACATTGCCGTGGCCGCGTGTCCGATTGCCGAGCGGGTCTGCAACGAAGTGGTGTCCCTCCCCCTGCATCCGGCCCTGTCGGAGGCGGCGGTGGATCAGGTCGCCGCTGCAGTACACACCTTCCGTCCGTGATGCTCGAGACACTGGGGGCGATCGTCCTGCTCGGGTATCTGCCCGGCGCGCTCCTCTACCGCCTCCCACTCTGGCAACGTGACCGTCGCGCGGCGCTCGCCGCTGAAGAACGTGTCTTCTGGCACGTCATGCTCAGCCTCTCGTGGTCGCTGACGCTTGTCCTGATTCTCGCGGCGGTGGACCTCTACCGATTCGACCGCCTGCTGGTGATCACCGGCGGTATCACAGTCGCTCTGCTGGTGACCACACGCGGAGGACTGCGCTACCTGGGGACGTCCGCGCGCCTGACGTGGACCGCGATCCTGCCGCTGTTGCTCATCGGCCTCGCCCTCTGGCGATTTTTCCCGGTGTCGGAATACATCATCGGTGGCCGCGATCCCGGGGTGTACATCAACGAGGGCATCCAGATCGCGCAACGCGGGTCACTGGTCATCACTGACAATGTGGTGGCGGCGGTGCCCCCCTTTGCACGCGACCTCTTTTTTCCGCAGCATTACGAAGACGAGTACTACGGGCTCCGGTTCATGGGGATGTTCGTGCAGGACCCACGGGCTGGCACCGTCATCGGACAATTTCCCCACCTGTTCCCAGCCTCGATCGCCATTGGCTACGACCTGCACGGTCTGACAGGAGCCCGGCAGGCGGTCGCATGGTGGGGTCTGCTCGGCCTGCTCGCGGTCTACTTTCTTGCCGCACGCTGGGCTGGCCCGCCTGTCGCGTTCGCGGCCGCGTTGCTGCTGTCGCTGCAGGCTGCACAAGTGTGGTTCGCACGGTATCCGAACAGTGACATCGTGATGCAAGCGGGCGTCTTTGCCGCGCTCCTCGCGTTTGCACGAGCACATCAGGACGACGACGCTTTTTTTGGCCCTGTGGCCGCGTGGCTGCTCACACTCCAGCTGTTCTCGAGGATCGAAGCGCTGCCCGTGATTCTGGTCTGTAGCGGCGCAGCAGTCCTGCAGTGGATTGCCACTCCCGGCCTCCGTCTGCGATGGCGATTCCTGCTCCCGATGGCCGCGGGCACGGTCCTGGGCTGGACGTACCTCTCCACACTGATGCGCCCCTATTTTTGGCGCGTCGATCTCTACATCTCGAAACTTCCGATCTGGGAAATCGCTCTCGGGCTGGTGGTGGCGGGGATGGCGATTGCGCTCGTGCGTTTCATGCGACGAGCGCTGGCAGGACCGCTGGAGCGCTGGCTCCCGTGGACGCTGTCGGTGGTGCTCGTCGGCCTCGCGCTCTACGCGTTTTTCCTGAGGGCGCCTGGCGGGTCTCTCGCCGCGCATGATGCGTACGCGTTTCGGGCCTTCGTGCACCTGTACTTTGGTTGGCCGATGTTTGCCGCGATGCTCATCGGCATCGTTGTGGCGTGGCGACGTGGTTTCTGGCGCGACCCCGCGTTCACTCTCACGGTCGCGGCCGTTTCCGTCTTCCTGTTCTACAAGATGCATATCGTGCCGGAGCACCTCTGGCTGTCCCGGCGATTCCTGCCGGTCATCCTGCCCGGACTGCTGATTGTGGGCACGGCCGCGCTGCTGGGCCCGTGGCCCGTCGCGCGAACGCGCGCCGCACTGGGGCGCCTGGCAGCCGGTGTGGTGGTCGTGATTGTTGTGGCGGCCGGCTATCTCAATGCCAGTGCCCCGTTGCTCACGCATGTGGAATACCGCAACATCATTCCGTACCTCGAACGACTCAAGGCCCAGTTCGGCGAGCGGGATCTGGTGCTCTTCGAGTCGAGGGACGCCGGCTCCGACCTGCACATCCTGGCGCTACCACTGGCCTACATTTACGACACGCCGGTACTGGTACTGCACTCGGCACGCCCGGATACCGCGCAGATGCGCGGCTTTGTGGAGTACGCACTTGGCAGCTACGACCGCGTGTTGTTCGTAGGCACTGGAGGCACCAGTCTGTTGTCGCGCGACCTGCAGGCCACACCGATTGCGAGCGATCGTGTCCAGGTGGACGAACTCGAGGTGACCATCGACCGATTGCCGCGCGCGGTCGCGTTCAAGGAATTTGACTACGGCATTTACCAACTCACGCTCGCGCGCAACGCCCCGGGGCCGTTCGTCCTGGACCTCGGAGACCGGGACGACCTGCACGTGCTCCGGTTCCATGCGAAGGAGTCAGCTGACGAACGATCGATCCGCTGGACGCAGAACGCATCAGAAATTGCGGTGACCGGTATGGACGAGACGGCGCGCACCGTCACGTTGACCATGAGCCGCGGCGGACGTCCGCCCACCGCGGCTCCCGCCACCGTCGAAGTGATCTTCAACGGCACGAGTCTGGGCATGGTGACCGTGGAACCCGGATTTCGGGATTATGTGTTTGTGCTCCCCGAAGCACTCGCCGTCGCGGCCGCACAGGCCGACGCCCCGGCGGCGCTCCGGCTGATCTCGACGGTGTGGTCACCCAAGGCGCTGCTCGGCGTCAACGATGGGCGTGAGCTCGGCGTGATGCTCGATCGTGTGACGGTGCGATAACCATGGCCGCCCAGCTGCAGATCTACGCCCGTCGTGAACGCCGGATGGTGCGACTGGCCGATCTCGTGCTCGCGCCGCTGTCGTGGGGACGACCACGCACGACCAACGGGCCGCCGACGCGCATCCTGCTGTTGCGGCTCGAACGCATCGGCGACCTGCTGATGACCCATGGTGCGATCACCCGCGCACGACAGCTCTGGCCGGACGCGCAGATTGATCTGGCGGTGGGCAGTTGGAATGCACCACTCGCGCGGCTGATGCCCGAGATCAACACGGTGGACGTGCTGGATGTGCCCTGGTTGGCGCGCGAAGGCACGGGGCTCTCGTGGCCCGCGCTGATCACGCGTGCACGTGCCTGGCGCACCCGTCGGTATGACCTCGTCGTCAACTTTGAACCCGACATCCGCAGCAACGCCCTGGCATGGCTGTCAGGTGCCGCACATCGCGTCGGCTACTGGACCGGCGGCGGCGGTGCATTCCTGACCACCACACTGGCGTACGACCCCACCGCGCATGTGGCCACCAACGCCGCGCAGTTGCTGGACGTGGTCGCAGGGAGTCGTGCGTCCACGGTGATGACACACACCGCCCACCTGGTGCCCGATGCGGCCTCCGTCTCTGCGGCAGCGGCGGCCCTGGCACAGGTGCCCGCAGATCACCGACTCATTGGCCTGCACGTCGCCGGCGGCCGGGAGTCCAAACAGTGGCACCTCGCACGTTTTGCCGAGGTCGGACGGACACTCGCCACCGAAGGGCGCGTCACACTGGTGCTTACCGGAGGTGCCGGTGATCGCGCACTGGTGGATGCCGTGCGGGCGGACCTCGGTGATGCCCCCGTGGTGGACACGGCGGGTGCACTTGATCTGCCGGCCTCTGCCGCGCTGCTCTCACGTCTCACGATGCTGATCACAGGCGATACCGGACCGATGCACATGGCGTCGGCCGTCGGCACGCCGGTGATTGCACTGTTCGGCCCGTCCGACCCGCGACGATACGGCCCGTTGGCCACACACCAGCAGGTCTTGCGCGTGCAACTACCGTGCAGTCCGTGTGGGCAGGTGCGTCTGCCGCCGGAACGCTGTCGCGGCCATGTGCCCGACTGCATGGACGGCATCACCGTGGCCGCCGTCGTGGATGCGGCGCAGCGCTGGCTGCGCGAGGGCGTCACCCGATGAACGCGCCCACACTCACGCGTGTGTCCGCGGGTGGTGCCGCGATGACAACGCCCTGGTCCGCAGTGACGACTGCCGACCTGCACGAATACGCGCGTCGCGACGCCAATGCGTGGATCAAACGTTTGCGCCTCGTTCCGTACGGGGCTCAGACGATGCGTGAGCGGTTCACATATCAGGGCGATTCGTTGTGGTGGTTCACGGAACTGTATCTGCACAAGGCCCGGCTGCTGGAGACGGCGCTGGTTACGGTGTTTGCGCTTGACGCTGTGCGCGCGCAGGACGGGTCCGCACGGCTCGTGCTCACCGACGCGGACGCCGTCACCGCCGCCGCGGCCCGCGCCTGGGGCGCGGCCCGCGGCGTCGCGGTCGACACCCCCGGTGCCGCGCCATTGTCTGCGGCACTCGCCCACCGCCGGCGCGAAGCGCGGGCGGTGGGCTGGTCGGCGTATACCGCGCGGTGGGGGCGGCGGCGCGTGCGGCCGGCCCCGGCCGCACGCGCTGCCTTTGTGCACACGGCGTTCTGGCGCGAGCAGGACACCTACGTGGGGCCGGTGCTCGACGCCGTGCGCGCGCGGGGCGGCGCCGACGCGCTGCGGCTCGTCGGCGTCGGCCCGCGACGCACGTTCGCGGGGGGCGGCGGCGCCGCAGGCGCCGCCGCCCCCGTGACACCCATCGAGGCAATGACGCCGGTGTCCGCCCTGCGCGGCTCGCTCTCGCTGTGGCGCGAGCGCGACGCGCTGGCGGACGCCGTCACGCACGGCGACGCGATTCGCGACGCCGCGCGGGTGCACGATGTGGACCTGTGGCCCGTGCTCGACTACGCCCTGCGTGCCACCGCATTGGTGCAGTGGACCTGGTCGGCCAAAGCCATCGACGAAATGGGCGCGGCCATCGACGCTCTGCAGTGCGGCACGGTCGTCACCTACGCGGAAGCCGGAGGCGTGGGCCGCGCACTCGTGCTCGCCGCACGACGTCGCAACGTTCGCTCGATTGGGCTGCAGCACGGCTTCATTTATCGGCACTGGCTCAACTACCAGCACGAGCCGGATGAGTTCGAGCCCCGCGGCGACGACCAGGGCTACCCTGTGCCCGACCAGACCCTGCTCTTCGACGGCTACGCGGCGGAACACCTTCGCACGGCCGGGCACTTTCCGCCGCACACACTCACGGTAACCGGCAGCCCGAGGCTCGACCTGCTCGCCGCGAAGCTCCTCGTCGTCACGCCGACTGAGGCGAGCGCTGTGCGTGACGCGGTCGGCGCCGTGCGCCCGGAGCAGAAACTCGTCGTGCTGGCCGCCAAGTTCAGCGAAATCCGCGACGACCTACCCGCATTGGTGGACGCCCTGCGCGAAGAACCCGACATCCACCTCGTGATCAAGGCGCATCCAGCCGAGCGGGCCGATGTCTACACACCCCTTGTGGACGGGGTCTACAACATCACTGTGGCCGCCGCCGATCTCGACCTGGCCGCCCTGCTCGGTGCCGCCGACCTCATCGTGACCAAAAACTCCACGGTGGCCTACGACGGCCTGGCGCTCGGCATCCCCGCGCTGGTTATTGGCCTGCCCAACAACCTCTCCCCCCTGGTGGACGCCGGCGTCATGGCGGGGACCGCGGACTGCGGACCGGGAACTGCGGACAGCGGACCGCGGACCGCGGACCGCGGACTGCGGACTGCGGACTGCCTACGCCTGTCCCTGCGGGCCGTCCTGTATGATCAACAGGTTCGGGACCGCCTGAGGGACGCGACTGTCGCGTTTGTGGCGGCCCACGGACTCGTGGCCACCGGCACTGCTGCCGCACGGGCCGCAGACGTCATCGTGGATTTGAAATCGCAGGGCATGAATCGATGAGAGCACTGTTAACAGGCGGCGCGGGTTTTGTGGGTTCCCATCTGGCCGAAGCGCTGCTGGCCGCCGGGCATTCGGTCGAGGTCATTGACGACCTGTCGACCGGCTCCCTTGAGAACATTCAGCCGTTCATCGGCAACCCCAACTTCCGCCACACGATCGACACCGTGATGAACGAGGCGCTGGTCGGCGAGATGGTGGACCGCGCCGACGTCGTGTATCACCTGGCCGCCGCTGTCGGCGTCAAACTCATCGTCGAATCGCCGGTGCGCACGATCGAGACCAATGTGCATGGCACCGAAGTGGTCCTCAAACAGGCGGTGCGTGATCGCAAACCCGTGGTCGTGTTTTCCACCTCCGAGGTCTACGGCAAGAGCACGAACGTGCCGTTCTCAGAGGACGACGACCTCGTGATGGGCCCCACCAGCAAACACCGCTGGGCCTATGCCTGCAGCAAGGCGCTCGATGAATTCCTGGCGCTGGCCTACTTCAAGGAAAAGCAGTTGCCGGCGATCGTGGTCCGGTTGTTCAATACCGTGGGACCGCGGCAGACCGGTCGGTATGGCATGGTGATTCCAAACTTCGTGCGGCAGGCACTCGCCAACGAGCCGATCACCGTGTTTGGTGATGGCACACAGTCGCGGGCGTTTACCTACGTCGGGGATGTGGTCACAGGGTTGATGAAACTTGTGGAGACACCCGGCACGGCCGGCAAGGTCTTCAACATCGGCAATCACGGCGAAATCAGCATCATGGACCTCGCGAAGAAGGTCAAAACGCTGACCGGCTCTTCGTCAGAGATTGTGCTGATCCCCTACGATCAGGCGTATGAAGAGGGCTTCGAGGACATGCCGCGCCGCGTGCCGGACCTGCGCAAGATTGGTGCGGCCGTCGGCTACGCGCCCACGGTGGGCCTCGACGAAATTCTGACGCGCGTCATCGCGCATGAACGCGCACGGGGATAATAGACGAGTGCCAGGAATTTCTACTCGCGCCCGACGATTGGCCGAACAGGCGCTGCTCAAGAACGCACGGACCGTCCGCACGCTGATGCTCAAGGCCGGGCGCACCCGCACCGATCGCTGGCCCGACATCGTCCAGATCGAAAGCACGAACCTGTGCAACGCCAAGTGTGTGTTCTGTCCGCGCGACGACATGCACCGCCGCCAGGGCGTCATGGACATGGACCTCTACCGGAAGATCGTCGATGAATGTGTAGCGCTGGGTATCACCCATGTGCGGGTGCACAACTACGGCGAGCCTTTCCTGGATCGTCAGCTGGTCGAGAAGGTCCGCTACGCCAAACAACAGGGCATCGCCGAAGTCGGCATGATCAGCAACGGCTCGCTCATCACCGAAGAAATCGCGCAGGGGATGATCGACGCCGGGCTTGATGCCATCAATATCAGCGTCGATGCGTCGGGCAAGGAAGTCTTCGAATCCACGCGCCTCAATCTGAAGTACGACGATGTGATTGCGAATATCGAGACGCTGGTGCGTCTGCGCAAGGCCGCCGGCAAGGTGCGGCCGAAATTGATCCTGTCGTTCGTGCGCCAGGACAACTCCGCGGATGAACAAGCCTTCATCGACCATTGGCGCACAGTCGCAGACAAGATTCACATCACCGACCTGCACAACTGGGCCGGCACGCTCAATGCCACGTCCGACGTGAACTTCCCCTGTTACCGGATGTGGCAGACGTTCACCGTGTTGTGGGACGGCCGGGTGTCGCTCTGCTGCGCGGATTTCGATGGGCGCCACATCCTCGGTGACCTGCGCACCTCAACGATTGCCGAGGTGTGGAACGGCCCGGCGTATCTGGACGTCCGCAAGCAACATCTGGAAAGCGGTGGCCCGGAAATCTGCCGATCCTGCGATTTGCCCAAAAAAGACTCGCCGCTGTGGGTCACCAAGCTCATCTAGACGCGCCGACAGGCGGCCAGCCGCGCCTCCGTTCCGTCTAATCGGAAGGCCGTGGTGCACAGCACGCCTGTGCCATACTTGAAGGCGTTCCACAGGAGATATTGGCCATGACCATGCAGCGATTCGCTCTCGGCCTCGTGATCGGCGCGTGTGTCGCCGTCGGTGCCTCAGGGGCAGTGACCGCGCAGGCGCCGCAGTCGCAGGCCACCCGCACACTCAACGTGTCGTTCAACAACGGCCTGGTGACCATCGTGGGTTCGAATGTCACGGTCCGCGAGATTCTGCAGGAGTGGGGTCGCAAGGGCGGCAGCCGCATTGTGAATGCCGAGAAGCTGGCCGGCCAGGTGTTGCCCTACATCGAATTCAAGGACGAGCCGGAGATTGTGGTGCTCCGCAGCCTGTTGCGTGAAGTGCCCGGCTACGGGGCCGCGCCGCGCATCGCACCGTCGTCGGACGCCTCCACGATTGAAACGGTGTTTCTGCTCGCCACGCGCAGTGTCCCGGTCTCCAACGCCCCAGCGTCGTCCTCGTCGTTCGCCACGCAGCAGCCGCAGGTGCAGGCCCTCCAGCCACAGGCACCGCAGCAACCAATCGGGGCTCCACAGCCGGTCCCTGGGGCAGTGGACAACGAAATTCCTCCTGTGCGGCAGGTGGGTGAATTGCCCCCGACGACCCCGGGCACCACCACGGAGACGAACAATCCGACCCTGCGCACCGGCCCTGGTGGCACGGTGACCTCGACCATTCCCGGCGTCATCATTCCTGGTACGACTCAGACGGGCCCTCCCGGTAGCGGCGGCACCACGCCCCCGCCTGGGCGCGGTCGTGGCGGTGGCGGCGGCGGCGGCCAGTAAGGCTCGACACCGCGCGTCCGCAAGCCCAGGCAGTACAATGGCCGGGCATGGATGCCCGCCCCACAGGTGAGTACGCGCTCCGTGGGGACTACCATCGTGAGCCGTCCCCCGACTGGGAGTTTTACCCGACCTATCTCGCCAAGCTCGAATTCGTTCGTGCCTACCTCGGCGCGCTGCCCGCAGGTACGACAGTGCTCGACGCCGGCTGTGGCGAAGGGGTCCTGGTCGAGGAGTTTCACGGACGCCTCGCGATTGAGGGCGTCGATCCCAATTATTCGTCCGACTATGTGCGCCGCGGTTCGCTGACGGCCCTGCCATACGAAGCGGCCACGTTCGACCGGGCCACCTGCCTCGATGTGCTCGAGCACCTGACCTTTACTGAGCAGCCGCAGGCCCTGGCTGAGCTGTTCCGCGTGATCAAACCCGGCGGTGAGTTGCTGGTCTCGGTGCCGAACCTGGCGCACCTGCAGTCGCGTGTGCACTTTCTGCTGCAGGGTCGACTGATTCATACCGCGAGCCTTGAGAAACATCCAGGTGATCGTCCCGTCGTGGAGTACCTCGACCTGGCCCGGCGTGCCGGATTTCGCCTCGTCGCGCAGCGAGGCATCTTTCCCACGGTGCCGGTGCTGACCCGATTGATCCGTCGCCATCCTGCCCGGCTGCGGCCCCTGCATCGTGCGCTGACGCGCCTGCTGCCCATCCCCGGCTGGTGTTTCCTGAACATGCTGCGCTTCGAGCGCCCCTGAGCCTGCGAGTCACGTGCGCAAACCGCTGGGTGACCTGACAAAAAGCGTCGCAATATACGGCGCGGGCGACGTCGCCATCACCGCGATCAATCTGCTGCTGCTGCCGTGGTACCTCCGGGTCCTGAGCCAGGAGGACATGGGGGCCGTGCTCCTGCTCGTGGCCACCGAGGCGATCATCAAGATCGGATTCCGCTGGGGACTGGATGGCGCGTTCATGCGGTATTACCTCGACCGCGCACCTGGCCTTGAGCGGCAACGCCTAGCGTCCACGTTGTACATCTTTCTCCTTGGTGCCAGCGGACTGCTGTTCGTGGTGCTGATGGTGGGGTCGGCTCCGCTCGCCCGCTTCCTGTTCGGCGTCCACGCCGACGCGTATGTCACGGCCCTGCGGATTCTGCTGTGCAACACGTTCATTCTGACGTTCACGTTTGTGCCGTATCACGTCATGCGGATGGAGAAGCAGGCGCTGACGTTCAGCGTCATCAGCTTCGGGCGGGCGTTGGCCACCCTGCTGTTGCGCATCGGCCTGGTGCTGTTTGCCGGCTACGGTGTCACCGGGCTGATGGTGGCCGACCTGGTGGTCACCGTGGTGTTGCTGCCGATCCTGTGGCCGTGGACGCGGCCTCTGCTGCGTGCGACGTTTTCGTCGGCGGACTTGCGACTCAGTCTTCGGTTCGGCCTGCCTCGTCTGCCACATGGCCTCGCGCAGCAGGCGTTTGACGCGGGCAACAAAATCCTGTTCAACCAGTACGTCCCGCTCGCGCAACTTGGCGTGTATCAGATTGCAACGACGCTGGGCCAATCGTTGAAGTTTTTTCTCTCGGCCTTCGAAACCGGGTGGGCGCCGTTTTATTACGAGACGGCCAGACAGCCTGACGCCCGCACGGTCTTCAGCAAGATCACCACCTACGGCATCGCAATGCTGACGCTCCTGGTCGCGGGCCTGACGGCCATTGCCGGCGACCTGGTGCGCTTGATCGCGCCTGAGAGTTACGCCGGGGCCTCCACGGTGGTACCGCTCATCGCGCTGGGCATTGCGTTCCAGGGCGTCTATCTGTTGACCTCGATTGGCCTGAACCTGTCGAGCCAGACGCGCTACTACCCGATCGCCACCATTCTTTCGGCCTCGGTCGGTTTGAGCAGTGGTCTCTGGCTGATGCCCCGGTACGGGGCGGTGGGCGCGGCCATCGCGTTCCTGCTGTCGTATGTCACCCTCGCCGGGCTGGCCGGCTATTTTGCCCAGCAGCACTATCGGGTGACCTACGAGTGGAGCCGGCTGCTGCGTGTGGTGGTGGCCGGTGGACTGGCGACGGTGAGTGCGTTGGCCGTCCCGGACCTCCCGGCGTTGGCCGGAGTCCTGCTCAAAGGCGCCCTGACCGTCGTGGTGTTTGGCGGCTTGTTATGGGCGGGGGGATTCCTGCGGCCCACCGAACGGGCCCTGCTGGGACGAGTGCTGACCCGGTCGACGCGGTACAATGCCTGACTGGTGTCCATGCTTGGTGATCGCACACTTCTCGTCAACCCGCCGCTTGTAGGCGGTATCGCGTTTACGCGCCAGGGCCGCTGTCAGGAGCGCGAGGAGGTGCTGGGCACCACCAAGCCGCCGCTGACGCTGGCACTGGTGGCGGCGTTGCTGCGCGCCAGGGGGCAGGATGTCCGTCTGGTGGACCTCACGGCGTCCCGACAGAGCGTGTCCGACCTCATGCGGCAACTGGATGCGGCAGGCTTCCAGCCGACGCTGATTCTCTTTCCCAGCACGACGCCGACGCTGGCCGCCGACGCGGCCGCCATGGCACACCTCAAGGCGCATTATGGGGCGCCGATGTTCTGCTTCGGTCCGCATGCGTCCACCACACCGGCGGCGTCGATGGCCCATGCTCCGCAGGTGGATGGCATGTTCGTCGGGGAGCCGGAGGATGCGATTCTCGAACTCGCCGCGCTGCCGACCGTCAACGAGATTGGCAATGTCGCGGCGCTGACGTATCGCCGTGATGATGAAGTGATCCCGCACCGGGCGCACGGCAGTTTTACGGGTTTCCTCACGGCGCCGACGCCGGCGTGGGACCTGCTCGACCTGTCGCACTACTCGCTGCCGCTGGTGAACAAGTCGTACGTGATCGTCGAGACGTCGCGTGGATGCCCCTACACGTGTGACTTCTGCGTGGCGCCGATTCATCAGGGCCACAAGTTCCGGGAACGTTCGGCGGCCTCAATTGTGGACGAGATGGCGCATATCGTGCGCACACACGGCGTGAAGTTTTTCTACCTGTGGGGAGACACTGTCACACTCAACGTGAAGTCGTTCAGTGCGATCTGTGAAGAAATCATTGCGCGTGAGCTTGATGTGCAGTGGTTCGGCAATGCCCGTGCGGACAATCTGCAGGACCCGGCGTTTGTGGACCGGCTGAGGCGTTCGGGGTGCTGGATGCTCGCGCTCGGGATCGAGACCGAATCCGACGACACGCGCAAGGACATGATGAAGCGGCTCGAGAGCGAGAAGATCCGCACGGCCCTGGTCAACATGCGCGCGGCCGGCGTCAAGTCGTTCGGCTTCTTCATCCTCGGGTATCCCGGAGAGGACGTCAAAGCCCTCGATCGCACGATCGACTACGCCATTGAGCTCGACCCCGACTTCGCGAATTTTTACCCGGCCGTGCCCTATCCCGGCACCGAGTTGTACAACAAGGCCAAACGGGACGGACTGCTCGCCAGTGAAGACTGGACGAAGATGGAGTATTCGTACTACCTGATGGAGGGCAACGGGCTCAACGAACAGGTGGTGATGGACGCCGTCAATCGTGCCAAGCGCCGCTTCTTTCTGCGCCCCTCGTATCTGGCCCGGCACGCCGGCGACGTCATGAAACTGGCCATCACCAAGTTCCCGGTCGCGTGGGAAATCGGCACGCGCATGTTGTTCGGCTCGAAGGTGCAGGACGCGCGATAGTCAGCGCGGCCCCAGACGCACGAATGCCGGCGCTGCCTCTCGACAGCGCCGGCATAAGAAAAACATCGACTGAGGGTTGACCCGCCTGCTAGGGCTTGAACGCGGGTTCCGGCTCGACAGCCTCAGGCATCAGTTCGTCGCCACCGGAAGGTGGCCTCCACCCGCCATTGACGCAGACCCAACCGGCTACGGGCGCATTGCCGACGCAACCCGAGCTGCTGCCACTGGAGCTGGACCCGCCGGGTACCCAGCCCCCGTTCTGGCAGACTGCGCCCGCAAACGGTGCGCTTCCCGAGCAGCCACTTGTTGAGCTGCCGCCCGATCCGCCGGGCACCCAGCCACCGTTCTGGCAGACCGCACCAGCAAACGGTGCACTGCCGGAGCAGCCACTTGAGCTACCACCACCTGAGGAAGTGCTACCCGACCCGGGCACCCAGCCGCCGTTCTGGCAGACTGCACCAGCAAACGGTGCACTGCCTGGGCATCCACTCGAATCGCCGCCACCTGAAGAACTGCCGCCCGACCCGGGCACCCAGCCGCCATTCACGCAGGTCCAGCCGGAGACGGGTGCCGTTCCTGAGCAGCCGCCGGAGGAACTGCCACCGGAGCCGCTACCAGAAGAGCTGCTACCTGACCCGCCGGGTACCCAGCCCCCGTTCTGGCAGACCGCTCCTGAGAACGGCGCAGTGCCGGGGCATCCACTTGAATCACCACCTGAAGAACTGCCGCCCGACCCGCCGGACACCCAGCCCCCGTTCTGGCAGACGGCACCGCTAAACGGCGCAGTTCCGGAGCATCCGCCTGAAGTACTGCCACCGGAAGAACTGCCGCCGGACCCGGGCACCCAGCCTCCGTTCTGGCAGACCGCGCCAGCGAACGGTGCACTGCCAGAGCAGCCGGAGGAGGAGGTGTCACTGCTGGAGGAGCCACTGCTGCTGGATGCCGCCAGGGTGGTCGTTGACGCGCCACCTGTCGATGACGTGCCCACCAACTGGGTTGCGATGCGCTGGAAGTTTTGCGAGTACGCCACGAGCCACTGGGCAGCACCCTGTGTGCGCGCTGCGGCTCTCGGATAGAAGGACCCAGTGGGCGCTCCACCACTCGTCAGAATAGTGGCCCCCTGCAGCGCCACTCCGCGGGCGTTGAGTTCCGCCCCGACGACCTCGTACGACGAGAAGTGCTGACCGACGGCGAGGAAGGTCCCGCTGACGGGGTTGAAGGCCAACCCCATGCTGGTGGTATCACCCAGAACCGTGGAGATGACACCGGTTCCGGTGCGCGAGCCGCTTGAATCGAATTCCGCCACGCGCGAGCCGCTGCCGGCCGCCAAGGTCCACGCCATCATGTACCGCCCCGTCGTCGGGTGCACATCCAGGTCGGTGTTGAATGTTCCGGTCGTAAAGCCGAATGTGTCGCGCGCTCCAGGTGCTCCGTCTATGGAGACCGTTCGGAAGGCCGCAAACGCCCCCGAGCCACCAAAGCCGGTGTGTGCCAGACCGAACTGGTTGGTGACGGGATTCCAGGTCACGCTGGGATTGCGTGCGGAGTCGTTGTTGGCGAGCTGAAACGCGCCGGTGACCGCCGATCCGTTCGCGTTAAAAATGCGCCCCTTGATGCCGAATCTGGCGGTCTGCCACACGATCAACAGTCGCTGACTCGTCGTGGAGTAGGCCATGAAGGCACCGATTTCTTCGAACACCTTTTCACCATCGGACACGGTGAATGGCCCGGACACGACCCCACTCGTCGAGACGACCGCGCCCATCACGTTGCCAATGTTCATCCAGGTCACGACAAACGCGCCCAACCCTCCGGCGCCGTTCGAGGCGTGGGGCACGTACTCAATCATGGGCGCCTGTGCCCAATTGGTGCCATCCCCCCCGGTAAACACGATGAAACTTGCGGTGGCATTGTTGGCGCTGTCGTACCGCACCGCACGAATTGAACCGCTGTTGGCCGCCGCAACCGCCATGTAGATGTTGTTCGCCGGGTCATACGCGACGTCTGCCAACCGTGCAGTTGCAGCCCCGACCGTCGCGGGACTGCCAATCGCGCTCGCCTGCGCCAACGCCATCGAAGGCACCATCAGAGTGGCCAACAGCATCAACGCAGTCACCACAGGCCCAAGGGTGAAACGGCTGATCGCCGCCGGGGTGGAATTCATCGAGTTCATAAATCTGGTATCCCTGCTAAATCGTGTATCAACGAGCCGAGTTGCTCCCGGGTGGTGTATCGGAACAGCACGTGCCGACCTGTAGAGCGACCATGAAATTGTACGGCCCCGGCACTGGATCGGATTGTATTTTTACCGTGAGAGTCGCAGAATTCGCGTGGCGGCTTTGACGCGGAGGGCTGAGTCGCCGACGCGCAGATACCCGCGAAGAGTGGCCAGGTCGGTGGCCACCTGGCCAGACAGTGCCCGCTCCGCCGCCTCCCGCACCGCTGGATTCGACGCGCCCCGGTGGCGTTCCATGACTGCCCTAGCCGCATCCGGGTCGTGCGGTGCCAGAAGCACCGCCGCGTTGATGCTGACGACCGCATCCTGACTGTCCATGAGTTGCCTGACTCGTCCCTGCCAGCTGGGATCGGGCCGCGAGGCCATCGCCTGGACCGCGCCGATCCGGATGCCGTCGTGTTCGGAATCCTCAAACTCGCGCAGCACCGCAATCCCCGCTCCATCATCAAGCAGGGCCAATGACGCCGCCGCATTCAGCCGAACAAGGGGATACATGTCGTCCAGAAGCGGCCGCAGGGCGACGATCGCGTCGCGGTCGCCCAGCAACCCGAGCCCGCCGGCCGCCTCGGCACGGACGTCGATGCGGGAGTCGGTCAGCAGGGCGATCAGCGGCGGGGCGGCTTCGGGACGTTTGCTGGCCGCCAGAGTGCGAACCAAGGCCAGCGTATTGGGCGGATTGGTCGCCAGGTCCGCGATCACACGGCCCACGGCATCCTCACTCCCCAGCCGGGCCATGGTGGCCACGTCCACAGGATTGCCCGCGGCCAACCCGGCCGACAGCTCCATCGCCGCTTCGGCATCGCCGTCAGCCACCAGCGCCGACAACGCATCGGCCCGCGCGGACGTCGACTCGGACCGCGCCGCCTCCCACAACACCGCCCGCGCGACGCGGCGCAGCACGTAGGGGGATTCCACCGTGCGTGTCCCCAGCCACTGTTCGTACCGATCCAACGCCGGCGTCGCGCCCGCGCGGGCAATTTCGACCTCAATAGCCAGGGCCAGTGCCGACACGTTGAGTGCGTCCACCCGCAGCGCGGAGTCAGCACTCTGCCACGCGTCGTCGAGCAACCCCTGAGCCAGGAAGGCCCAGCCCTGGGTGATCTGTGTGGCCAGTTCGACCGGCATCGCCCCGGGCCTGCGCTCAACACTCTGCGCCTGCTGCGCCGTCACGACCTGCGCGGGCATCGCGGCAAGGGCGACGACGGCAAGGGTTCCGAAAATTCGCTTCACTGCGTCCTCCGATACACCGAAAAATCCTCAATCACCGCGTCACGCGTGTAGTGCCGCATCAGGTCGGCCAGTTCCGGCGCTTCTGGAAGTCGCTGCGACAACGCGCCGACCGCGGGCGAGTCGTGCAGGTTCTCAAAGACGAGATACCGAGGGGGCGCCTGCGCCAGCTCCTGCGCCACCGCTGCCAGCCGAAAGTCCGGATGCGGAAACAAGCTCGGCACGTAAAAATTCAGACGCAGGAACCGATGGGCCGTGAGTGTCCCCGTCTCGAAATACACATGCGCGGCATTCACCCCAAAGAGATATAACGAATCGCCCGGCGCGACACGTTCCCTTAGATACACAAACAACTCATCGTTGGCTCTCGCCGAATATCCACGCCCGGCCGGATCCGCGTATCGCCCGAAGGTGCCCAGATACCCGACGCGATCCCCCGTGCCCCGCAGTTGTGCCACATCAGCCGACGCCGACCGCCACACGCGACCCACATAGTTCCGTCCCACCAGCAACGCCACCATCAGCACGCACACACCGAGCACCACCCCGCGCTGCCACCGTCGCGCGCGCCCCCACTCGGCGCCCATGGCCACCGCCAGCAACACCAGCGGCGGATACGCCTGCAGGAAGTAGCTGTTGAACACCCGCACGCCGTTCACCATGATGACCGCGGCGGACGCGACACCCCACAACAACGCCACCACCGCCAGGGGAGGCAACGTGCGGCGGACGGCCAGTGTGCCCAGCGCAGCCACCGTAGCCAGACTGCCCGCCAGCCACACAGGGTCAGACTTCACCCGGAGCCCGATGGCCTGCCGAAAAAACGTGTCGACGTATCCGGCGACGGTAAACCCCTGCCCGACATAAAACCGGTTGAAGTCCACCACTGCCACCTGAGCCTCCGCCAGCAGGTCTGTGCGCCAGAGCCAAACCAGGGTGACCAGCGGCACGACCACCGACGCACACACGGCCACGGCCGCCGGCCGCAGCCACGCCCCCCCCGCGCGCTGGTGCCAGAGGGCCCACGCCAACAGCGGAGGGAAATACAGCCCCGCGTTCGGTTTAAAGACCAGGGTTGTTCCAGCCGCCATGCCGAGGATCACCAGATCCCGGGTCGCCTCCGTGTCCCGGAACCGGGCCGCCGCCCACGCCATCGTCGCGACGCAGACGATGATGAACGTTTCGCTGATGCTGCGTTCGAGAAAGCCGCCGTTGCCGAACAGCCACGACGGCATCGTCAGCACCGCGTAGAGGGCGGCGACGACGGCGGCCTGCGGTGCACCGGCCAGGCGCCGCGCCAACGCCCACAGCAGGCCCGTCGTGATCGCGGCGGCCGCGACATCAAGCCAGACCACCGTGGCGCCGGTCCACCCCAGCAGACGAAACGCCGTGAGATACACGACATAAATGCCGGGGGGGCGCTGTTCCCAGACATCAGCGTAGAGCCGCTGCCCGTGCTCCATGCCCCAGGCCGCCGACGCCCACAGGCCCTGATCAATCCCGAGCGGCTGGACGATCGCCACCGTGCGCAGCACCAGGGCCAGCACGGCGATCACGAGCAGCACGGGAACGAACCACCTCGACGTCATTGAACCTTGTTAGTATCTCACTGTGTTTGTTCACCCACAGGCGCTCTGCGAGAGCACGACCGTCGGCACCGGCACGCGGGTCTGGGCCTTTGCGCACATTCTGCCCCGCGCGGTGATCGGGCAGGACTGCAACATCTGCGATCACGTCTTCATCGAGAACGATGTGGTGGTGGGCGATCGCGTGACGATCAAAAGCGGCGTGCAACTCTGGGATGGACTCCGGGTGGCCAACGATGTGTTCATCGGCCCCAATGCCACCTTCTCCAACGACAAGTTTCCGCGCAGCAAACACCATCAGGCGGCGCCGCTGGTCACGCACCTGGCGGAGGGGTGCTCGATCGGCGCCGGGGCCGTGGTGCTGCCCGGCTTGCGCATCGGCGCGAAGGCCATGGTGGGCGCCGGAGCCGTGGTGACGCACGACGTGCCCGCGCGTGCGATCGTGTCAGGCAGCCCCGCGCGCATTGTGGGCTACGTCGATACCCCGACACGAGACACCCCGTCGGCTGTCGTGGCCGCCGACCCGGGCGCGCCCGTCACGCCGCTGCAGGTGCGCGGCGTCACCCTGCACGCGCTCGGCCGTGTGGACGATCTGCGCGGCACCCTCACCGTCGGCGAATTTGAACGCCACGTGCCCTTTGCCGTGCGCCGCTTCTTCTCGGTGTTTGATGTGCCCGGCAAGGACGTGCGAGGGGAACACGCACATCGCGCGTGCCATCAGTTCCTGATTGCGGCTCGTGGGTCCCTCTCCGTCGTGATCGACGATGGCGCGGCACGTGAGGAGATCCGCCTCGACACACCCCACAGCGGTCTGTACGTGCCGCCCATGGTCTGGGCCACGCAGTATCGCTATTCACGGGACGCCATCCTGCTGGTCTTTGCGTCCGACTATTACGACGCTGACGATTACATCCGCGACTACGACGAATTTTTGTCGATCGTCCGCACGAGATAATTGGGCCGACGTCGCGCGTTCTGCAGCGTCAGCCACAGGTACTGCCCGACAATCCCAAGTCCCAGAGCGGTCAGACCGCCGAAAAACGTCACCACCAGCATCAGGGGCGTGTAGCCCAGCACCGGAATGCGGCCGAGCAGGTAACCGACGACCACCGTCACCGCCGCAACGACCGCAAGCGTGGTTCCCAGAAGGCCGAGCCAGAACAAGGCACGCACGGGCAGATCGGTAAAGTTGAAGACACTGTCCAGGGCGTATCGCAGCTTGCGCCCCAACGTCCAGCCGCTGCGCCCTTCCTGTCGCGCCTGGCGTTCATACGGCACGAACTCGCGGCGATACCCCACCCAGAAGAGCAACGCCACCAGGTTGGTCGTGTGTTCCGGCAACGCCACCAACTGATCGCGCACCGCGGCTGTGCAGCCGAAGATATCCACGCCTCCCGGCGGCAACCCGGGGATCACATACCGGCGGTACAGAGCCCAGAACACGCGCGAGACCATACCGGACAACCCGTCCGCACGCTGCACGCGCTGGCCCATCACGATATCGACCGTGCCGGACGCGAGGCGACGATGGAACTCGAGCACGAGGCTCGGGGGCTCCTGCAGGTCGGCGGCCATGACCGCCATGTGGGAGCCGCGGGCGTGGTGCAGACCGGCGGCGATCGCCGCGAACGACCCGAAGTTGCGGCTGAGCTGCAGCACCTGCACCGGCTGCGACCATCCGGCGACCTCGGCCGCAATGACGGCGGCGGAGCGGTCGGTGGCCCCGTCCACCACGAAGACGACCTCGAAGACGCCGACATCGCCGGCCAGCGCCCGGATCGCCTCAAACAACCGCGGCAGGTTGGCCTCGTTGTTGTAGACGGGTATGACCAGCGAAAGCATGGGTGATTATAGAATCACTGGCGAACACCATGCCCGTCTTCCGCCGGCTCCGCCGCGCGCTTTCCGCCAAGCTGACCCGCGTCACCCTCGATCGCTTCGTGGATCGGCACGCCAGCACCGGTTTCACCCTGGACATCGGCGCCCAGACGGGTCCCTACAAGGCGGCCTTCCCCAACCGGGTCGCCATCGACATCGTCCCCCGCGACGGCATTGCCGTGGTCACCGACGCGCAGGCACTCGGTCTGGCGTCAGCCACCTTCGACGTCGTGTTGTGCACCGAGGTGCTCGAACACCTGCCTGAACCCCAGGCAGCGATCGACGAGATGTTCCGGGTGCTCAAACCAGGGGGCACGCTGCTGCTGACCACCCGTTTTCTGTTTCCCATCCACGATGCCCCCCACGACTACTTCCGGTTCACGAAGTTCGGTTTGCAGTACCTTGTTCGCCGCTTCGACGCGGTGACGATTGAGGAAGAAACGACCACGGTCGGTGCCATCGCCGTCCTCGTTCAGCGCCTGGGTCTGCAGACCGACTCGGTCGGGGGCGGCCTCGGTCGTGCGACGTGGCTGCTGCTGGCGCAACTCATCCGCCCGTTCTCCGGGCTCATTCGGCGTGAATATGGCGACTCGCGCCGACTCACACCGACCTCCGGCGTCATGACGAGCGGCTACCACCTCATGTGTCGTCGCCCGGGGACGCCCACGGCCCCATGAGCGCACGCCTCCTCCGAATCGTGATCACGGCCGTTCTGGCGGCCGCAACGGGCGCGGCGGCGTTGCAGGTGGCGTATCTTCTGCGGCCGGGATTCACCCTTGAACTCGATCGCCCGATGCCCGACACCGTCACCGGGTTCCACGGAGAAGAACGCATCGGACAAGACACCTATGCGTGGACACGGCGCGACGTCACTATGCCGTTGCCCGGCCTGGATCGCTCCGTCGCGTGGGCCTGCACCGTCCGTCTGCGCGGCGGGCGTGTGGACGAATCCACGCTGCCTGATGTCATCACCGCAGTGGACGGCATCGTCGTCGGGCGACACGCGACCACCAATGACTTCACGGAGGTTGCCATCCCGATCGCGCCAGGGGAGCGACCGGGAGCCACGCTGACGCTGACCGTCTCGAACACGTTTGTGCCGGGGCCCGACGATCGGCGGGAACTCGGGGTGTATATCGATCGATGGACGTGTGCCCCGATCGACGGCGCGCGCCCACTGGCGCCTCCGGGAGCCCTGCGTACCGCGGCGATCACCGGCGCCGCGTTCGGCGCGGCCCTCGCGCTGATGGCACTGCCGCTCTGGCTGGTGGTCGCGGCAGTGGTGGCCCTCGCGGGCCTGCAGGCCGTACCGCTGGTGTGGGATTACGGTCCATTCCTCGCGTTTGCTGTCTCACCAGCGGCGTTGGGCGGAGTTATTGCGGCTGTGCTCGGCCTGGTGGTGCTGGCCGCACCACGTGTGCTCGGGCGCCCGATCAGCACCGCGGGCCACTACGTTCTCTTCGTCACAGCGGCGGTCATCTATCTGAAGCTGCTCGCACTTGCGCATCCGGGCAAGTTCATCATCGACGTGGTCTTTCACGCCCATCGACTGATGTGGGTCCTCGACGGACGGTATTACTTCACGCAGCCCATGCCGAGCGGTGTGACATTCCCGTACGCGATCGGCCTCTACGTGTTTGCGATGCCGTGGACGATGCTGACCACCGACTTCGTCACATTGCTGCGGGTGATCGTCGTGGCAGCGGAGGCATTGGGCGGCCTGCTGCTGTACGGACTCGTGGTTCGCCATTGGGATAATCGCCGTGCGGGCGCGTTGGCCGTCACGTTGTATGCGTGTGTGCCTCGCACGTTCGAGATTGTCGGCAACGCCAACATGACCAACGCGTTCGGGCAGTCGATGGCGGTGGCTGTGCTGGTCGCGGCCACGGCGTGGACGTTGTCGGTCGGCCGCTGGCGCACGTGGATCGGTTTTACGACGCTGTTGGCGGCCGCCCTGCTCTGTCACATCAGCACGTTCACCACACTCGGCGCGATTCTCGGCGTGCTGTCGCTCTTGTATTGGTTCGTGGCGCAGCCGCCGCTGCGGCGCGAAGCCGTGGCGATTGCCACGGCGCTTGTGGTGGCGGCAATTGTCGCCGTGGTCCTCTATTACGGTCACTTCGGTGAGGCGTATCAGAGTGCACTGCGGGTGCGCGCAGCCCCCGTGGAAGCCGTCGCCGACGCGGTGGCACCACAGACGGCCAGTCTGGCCGTCAAGATTCGTGACGCCGCACGGCTCAGCATCATGGCGGTGGGCTGGCCCATGGTGCTGCTGGCGGTCGCCGGTGTCCTCGTCTGGATTCGTCGCGGGTGGCGTGACCGGCTCGGCATGGCGGTGGCGGCACTGGCCATCACGTTTGTGGTGTTCATGACCGGCTTCCTCGCGATGCCGGTCGATCAGTCCTTCCACCGCTACGCCGTGGAGTTCGTCAGCCGCATCACACTGGCGACCTATCCGGTGATGGTGTTGTGGGCAGGCGTCGGCGCGGTCTGGTTGTGGGACCGTGGCGTCGTGGGGCGGGTCGCGGCAGCGGGGCTGCTGCTCGCGGCGAGCCGCATCGCCGTGATGGAGTGGCTGGGCTGGTTCCGCTAGTGACTCACCCCTCACTCGTCCTGTTCGCGCTGCGGATGACCACCATCATCTGGTGGGCCAATTTTTTGCTCACGAGTCGGTGGTCACACATCCCCGGGTCGATTCACGGCCCCAAACAGGCATGGTTCGCGCTGGCGCTGTTGGCGTGGACCATCGCCGTGTGGTGGCCGCGCCGCGCGGCGGCAGACGACGGCCACTCCCGGTTGGTGACCGATCGCGAGGCGGCAGCCCTGCTCGCCGTGGGCACGGGGGTACTGGCGACGGCGTTTCTAGTGTGGTTTCCGTTGAGCACCTGGACCCAGATTCCGTTTCTCGACAACTGGGCGCCCCGCTTCCAATCGAGTCGTGACTTCATGCAGTGGCTCGAGGCCGGATGGCTGTCGGGGTGGCAGTGGCAATTCCTCGGGGGGTATCACACCAGCAGTGATGTGACACAGAGCCTGGGGTTCCTTGGCTACATTCCGATGACGCTGCTCGGAGATGCTTTGGGATTTCACGTGCTCCACGCGCTGCTGTTTGCGGCCGTGCCCTGGCTGATTGCGCGGGACCTCGCGATCGGAGGCGTCGATCGCGCGACACGACTAGTGGCCGCAGCGGCGGGTACCTTGCTGGCCGCCAACTACTCCTACTTCCTGCTGCGCTCTGGCGACACCAATTCACTGGCCGGGGCCGTGCTGACACTGGCGGCGATCGTGGCCGCCCACGCCGCGCGCCGTGGGCACCGATGGGGCGGGCCGGCGCTGGTGAGCGCGCTCGTCGCGGTGTCGTACGCCCACACGGGCTCGTTTGTGTATGCGGTGTTGTATCTGTTGCTGGACGCGGCACTGACCCGCAATTGGCAATCAGCCGCCCGGGTGGTCTTCTGCGCCGGCGTGGCACAAATCGCCGCGTTGCCGATGACATACGAATCCTGGCGATACCCGGAGCTCTTCCACTTCAACAATGTGTATCTGCATCCCCCGGGGTCGATCGACTGGTCTGCACTGCTGCGCAAGATTTTCTACAACGTCGAATTGATGTGGCTGCCTGGCCGCTGGTTCAACGACTACGGAGGGCTGGCCCTGGTGCTGCTGCCCGTGACGATCGCCGTCGCCCTCGCAGACCGCAGTCGCATCCGGTTTTACGCCGCCGCCGCCGTGCTCACGGTCGGCGTCATGCGGTTGAACGACCCGCACTTTGCCTACGTGTTCATGCGGCCGATCCACATGTTCGTGATCTTTCTCGGCCCAGTCATCGCCATCTGCGTCACGCGATACGCCCGCTCGCGCCCTGCGGCGTTTGCGTTGGTGGCCACGACCGCGCTGTATGTGCAGATCTGGTGGGTGCCCGTGCCGCACATCAACTCCATCCGCGACTTTAATGCGGCGCTGGTGGAGCGCGTGGCGGCCGCGCCAGGAGCCCTCGTCCTCGTCGAAAACAATCCCCATCGCAACACGAATGGCACGCCTGGTGGCGAGACCGTCGCGTCGCGATTCGGCAACCACTTCGAATCATTGTTGGCGGCAGAGACGGGCCGCCGTCTGTACGCAGGCTACTGGGACGGGTGGCAGTGGAGCCCCTGGCGAGGACAGATGCTTGGCGGCGGCACATGGATGGGCCAGGCCATCGCCGACGCCAGCCCAGACGCGTTCCATCACGAACTCGACCGCTGGGGTGTGGTCGAGTTGTTTGTCTGGAGCGCCGAGAGTGTGAACTATCTCTCAGCCGACGCTCGTTACCAACAGCTGTGGACCGACGGCGTGTGGACGCAGTTCCGCCGCGACGACGCAGACGCGCGCGAGGTTGTGGTCACGGACGGGGAGGCGACGCTGGACAACTGGTTCGTCGGTGGAGCCCGCGTGCAACTCACTCGCGCAACTGTGGGCGACACCGTCGTGGTTCGAACGAACTTTCACCCCTCGTGGCAGGCACGACACGAGACCACCGCAGTGCCGCTGCGTGAAGAAGGCGGGCAACTCGCGTTTGACGCGCCCTGTGCCTCGCCCTGCGTCGTCGATCTCGAATACCCGCGTCGCCGAGGCTTGGTCTACCTCGCGTTGATGGCGTGGCTGGTCGGCATGGTGGTGGTGGCGCGCTCTAAAACTGAAAGTAGATGAACTCGGCACCCTGGAAGTTGCCGAACACCAGCACCAGCCAGAACACACCGCCATAGATGGCATACCGGAGCGGTCGCGGCAGGTGCAGCACCGCCAGCTCATCATCATGACGCGCCTGGTAGATGTGAACGGCCAGCAGCGGCACCACAATGAACAGCAGCGGCACGAGCAATGCATGTACGGTCGTCGCGGTCACTGTGAAGTCGATCAGCAGACGATGCGTGAAGTCGACGACCTGTCCGGCGGACTGCGCACGAAAGATCAGCCAGCCGTAACACGTCACATGGAACATCACCACGCCCAGCAGGACCTTCTGCCAGGAGTGCCGCAGCGGAATTCGCCAATCTGCGATCCCGCGCGCGATGCCGAGCACGAGTCCCTGATACACGCCCCAGATCACGAACGTCCACGCGGCACCATGCCACAGACCGCCCAGCACCATCGTGATGAACAGGTTGCGCTTGGTCATCCATGAGGAGCCACGGTTGCCGCCGAGCGGGATGTAGAGGTAGTCGCGCAGCCAGGTGGAGAGGCTGATGTGCCAGTGACGCCAGAACGCCTGCGGTGACGTGACGAAGTAGGGATACCGGAAGTTGACGTTCAGCTCGATCCCCATCAACTTCGACATACCGCGCGCCATGTTCGAATAGCCTGCAAAGTCGCCGTAGATCTGGAACGCGAAGGCCCAGGTGGCCACGAGCACATCGGCCCCGGTGGGCGAAGCGCCATCGGCAAACACCGTGTCCACGATCGCCGCCAGATTGTCAGCGACGAACATTTTCTGGAAGACGCCCCAGCCCATGAGCCACAGCCCTTCGGTGATCTGTGTGCGACTGATTCGCCGCGCGGCACCGATTTGGGGAAGCAACAACGACGCGCGCAGAATCGGCCCGGCGACCAGATGCGGGAAATAGGCCACGAACACGGCGAAGTCGAGCAGGGAGCGTGACGCCGGAATCTCGCGGCGGTACACATCCACGACGTAACTGACCGTCATGAAGGTGTAGAAGGAGATGCCAATCGGCAGGATGACGTGCAGCGTCACCGGATCGAGGCGCCATCCTACGACATCAAAAAGCGCGGCGAGGGAGTCGGCAAAAAAGTTGAAATACTTGAAGAACCCCAACATCCCGAAGTTGAAGGCCAGGGTGATCCACAACAGATGTGTGCGGCGACGGGGATCCTCGGAGCGTTCAATGGCCCGCGCCACGACATAGTCCACCACGGTGGACCCGAGCAGCAGCGAGAGGAACCGCCAGTCCCACGCCGCATAAAAGTAGTAGCTGGCCAACAACAACAGCCAGTTTTGGCCCCGATGCGGCAGCACGCGATACGCCGCGTACACCACAACAAAAAACACGACGAAATGCAGGGAGGTGAAGACCATCAGTCTTTCCGCTCAGGAAGACTGCGCACGAAGGGCAGCAACGCCTCTCCGACTACACGATGGCCGCGTGGGGTCAGATGGACGTTCTGTTGGAAAAACAACTCATGTCGATTCGGCTCTGTCTGCAGGGTGGGCAGCAGATCAAGCATCGGCACGCCCAGCGGCATCAACGCGTCGCGGAATCGTTCAGTGGCGGCATGGCGCACCAGCGTGTCGCCGGCCGCTGTGACCACCGCCTGCAACCGTTCAAAATCCGCATCATCCGTCTGAAAACGCGCCGGCATCAACACGAGCGCGGCCGCTGCCCCGCGCGCTGCGGCCTGCTCGGCGATGAGTCCAAACGCGCGCCGACTCACCTCGAGCCCGTGCACCACGTCGGGCGGCGGCGTCGCAAGGTACGACGTCAACGGCCGCTCGGCCCCCGGGCCTTCAACGGACGACTTCAGCAAATCCCACCGCAGCCGCACATTCTGCAGCACCATACTTGAGCGAATGAGCCGACGCACCTGACTGGCGGCCACCTCGCCCGTCGCACCGGCCGGTCGGCCATCCGCCTCAATCCAGGACTCCCGGTCAAACGCCTCCACGGCATCGTTGCCCACGAACACCGTCATCAGCACCACGTCCGGCTCGAAGGCGTCGACCACATGTTTGTAGAAGAGCCACGCGTCCACAGGGCCGTACCCCTGCACCCCGGCATTGATCACCCGCCACGTGGGACCATCGGCCTGCGCGTTGAGCCCCCGTTCCAGGTGGCGGCCAAACGTCTCGTCGAGATCCACCTGCACCGACATCACAAGCGAATCCCCGAGGATCACCACCCGCTTTTCATTAGGGGCCTTGGGACCGATCGGCCGATCGTCACGCACACCCTGTGCGTTGATGGCGATCGCCGCGCTGAACTCGGGCGTGGTGTACCGGGCGCTCGCCCCTGGGCGCAGGCGATGGCCCGTACGAGGATCCTGCATGAACAGTTGCTGGAACGCCGGGGACGCTTCCGACCCGCCCCACCAGCGCATGCCGGCTTCCAGTGCGACAAACTGCGCCGTGACAATCACGGCGAGCAGCGCCACCCGCGACCATCCACGCACCATGGGTTACCGGTTCCGCAACGCTGCCACGTCGGTCGCCGACAGGCGCCGATAGTCATGGGCCGGACGCCGCACACCGCCCAGACGCTCAAGGTACAGATCGCGCAGTTGCACGAGATACCCGGCCGCCTCACGCAGACTCATCTTGCTCTCGCCCAACTCCCGGTCGTCGAACTGATACGGCAACTCGACAAGACGCCGGGCGCCGCTGCGAACGATCAACTCAAGGCAAATCTTGAAGCCACCGGCTTTGATAGCGGTGGACTGCGCAATGTCGCGGCGGATGAGAAAGAAGCCGGACGCGGCATCACGAATTGGCGACAGGCCCCGCGCGAGCAGACACGCCGTGCGCGACAGCAGACGCCGCGTGAACGGCCAGTCAGGTGTCGACCCACCCGGCACGTACCGGCTGGCCACCACCACGTCCGCACCGGACTCGCGAAAGGCGTCAAAGAGCACGGGTACGAGTGAGGGCGGGTGGCTGAAATCGGCGTCCATCACGCCCACAACCTCGCCGGAGGCCGCGCCAAACCCTTCGACCACTGCAGTGCCCAGCCCCAGCTTGCCGGCACGGTGCACCACATGCATGCGATACCGTGTGGCCAGCTCATCGGCCAGCGCACCGGTGCCATCCGGAGAGTTGTCGTCCACCACCACCAGCTCCAACGCCAGTCCGCGTGCCTCGGCTGCGGCAAAGACCGCAGTCACGAGCTCGGTCAGTCGATCGCGTTCGTTGTAGGTGGGCACGACCATCGACAGGTCGGGCGCGGGCAGGCTCGGCACCCCAGAACTATAAAACGTTTCCGGAGAGGGTTCTATAATCCATCGGTGGCACGGTCATGGCGCTGGGTCTGGATTGCGGGTCTCGTGGCGCTGTGGCTGCTGCGGGTGCCCTCGCTTGCCCAGCCGATGGCGAGCGACCAGGGACTGTACGCCTATGCCGGTCAGCGCCTCCTGGCCGGCGACGCCCCATACTCAGGGGCCTGGGACCAGAAACCTCCGGGCATTCATGTCGTGTATGCGGTGATGTGGTCACTCTGGCCACACGAGTCCGGCGTTGCTGCAGCCGACCTGGTGGTCGCGGGGCTGGTTGCATGGCTGCTCGTGATCATCGGCCGTCGGCGGTTCACGGAAGTCGCTGGACTCGGCGCAGCTGCCGTATTCCTGTGTTTCGGCAACCCCGCGCTGACACAGCGACTGAGCGGGGTGTTCGTCCGTGCACAGAGCGAAACCTTCATCGCACTGGCCATCACAGCCACCCTGGTGCTGCTGGCGCATCGACAGCGAACCAGGCGACATCTTGTGGGCGTGGGCGTCCTGCTGGGCGCGGCATTCTGGCTCAAGCCCAATGCCGCGGCGTACGGACTTACGGTGCTGGCGGCCCTGGCCTTCTGGCCCAGCCACGGTCGACTGTGGTCCGTCGAGACGTTCCGCCGCGAGCTCACGCCCATTGTGGTCGCCGGCGCGGCCATGGTCATTCTGCCGCTGCTCGCGATCGCTGTGGCAGGAGCGCTGACCGATCTCTACCTCGCCACGATCGCCTACAACGCCGCCTACTCGGGCGACACGTACGACGGCGTCGGGGGCCTGCTCCGTTATGCGTTGACCTTCCCTGTCGGCCGGGCACGCAACGACGCGGTGTGGTTCATGGGGGGCCTCGGCGTGATTCTCACACTGGTGTGGTGGGTTCGCACGTCGCAGGCACCGGAGCGGCACTCCGCCGTGGTGCCGCTCGCCTGGCTCGGCGGGGTGTGGTGCAGCATTCTCATCAACGGCGGTCGCGACCTTCCGCAATACTTCGTGCAGGCATCACCGGCGCTCGCGCTGGCTGCCGGAGTGGGACTGGTCCCGACATGCACAGCGCTGCGACGCCGGCACGCGGCCCTGCCGATCGTGCTGGTGGCCGTGCTGATCTATGGCTCCCACCGCGTGTCGGGCTTCGACGATCTGGTCGAGAACACGCGGCGCGACTGGAACGCGCTGATCAGTGACACCGACCGCACGTCGTACCTGACCCACTTTGGGGGACGCCCCCAGGACAAGTTCGTCGCGAGCGCGATTGCTGAACTGGCGGCGCTGTCGCGCAACACCACCGCGCCCTCCGACACGATCTATGTCTTCGGCTTTTCCCCGGGTGTCCCGGTGCTCGCCGATCGGCGCAGCGCGTCTCGCTTCCACTGGAGCCAGCCCATCGTGACTGAGTTCGAGAGCGGCCGTCCCGGGTATGGCTCGGCGGGGCTGCTGGTGGAATTGCAGCAGCACGGGCCCGCGCTCGTCGCGCTGCAACATGACAGCTGGGCCCCTGGGGGTCGGCACTCCTCGGAGTTTTTTCATGCGACGCCGGCACTCGAGGCGTGGCTGACCACGCACTACACGCGTGAAACCGACCTGCCACGCTTCGAGATCTGGAGGCGACGATGATGCGCCGGTGGTGGATGGCGATCGTGATCCTGGTGCTGGCTGCGACCCTGCGCGGCCTCTGGCTCACCGCCGATCCGCCCTCCGACACCCTCACCTCTGTCGGTGTCGTCTGGCACGACGAAGGCGCGTGGACGCACAACGCGCGCAATCAGGCACTGCTGGGCGTCTGGCGTACGGACGGATGGAATCCGCTGTTCATCGCCCCGGTGTTTACGGCGCTGGAATATCTGTCCTTTGAGACATTCGGCGTCGGCACCTGGCAGGCGCGGATGGTGCCGCTGCTGTCGGGAGTGGTCGCAGTCCTCGCCCTCATGGCCGGCCTCGCGGTCGTCGCCGGTCGCCGCGCGGCACTCATCGGCGGTCTGCTCCTGGCCACCAACTACACCTGGGTGATGTGGAATCGTGCGGCGCTCATGGAGTCCACCATGACCGCCTTCATCGTGGTCAGTTGGGCAGCCTACGCGATCGCCAGCAGCAGCCGGACGCGCGACCGGGTGTGGACGTGGGGAGTGCTGGCAGGCCTCGCCGCCGTAGCGGCCTTCTTCACCAAGGCCGCCGCCGCATTTTTCATCGCCGCACTGGTGCTGGAACTGGCAACCACATGGTGGCTATCGCGCATCTCCCCATCCTCATCTCCCCATCTCCAAATCTCCTCATCTCCCCATCTCCCCATCTCCCCATCTTCAAGTCTCCCCATCTCCAAGTCGGTCTTTGTGGGTTTGAGCGTGGCGACGTTGGTGGCATTGGCAGTGCTGGTGGTGCCGTACTGGACCGAGTTTCAGTTCTACAACTGGGAGATGACGGTCACCCGCAAACCCGTCTATACCGTGCAGGCGTTGTTGGACCGGGCCTCGTGGCTCCCCCTCGTGCACCACACGTTCACGCGCATGTGGCTCGTGCTGGTCGTGGCCTCCCTCGCGACGGTCACGACCGTCGCCCGCTGGCGGTCCGCCCACCCGGCCGAGCGGCTGGCCGTGTTGTGGCTGGCCGTCGGCCTGGCCGAACTCGTGGTGCACGACTCCGGCAACGAGCGCCGCTATGTCATGTTCGTGCCTGGCCTGATCGCGCTGGCCTGCCTGTCCCTGAAAAAGACGTCGGGAGGCTTTTTAGAGGACAGTCGCGTCGGAAAAGCCTCCCGACGTCTTTTTCCGATCGCCGCGGCCGTGGTCGCCTATCTGGTGGCGGGCAGTCTGTTGCGGCTCCTGTGGATTGATGATGTGCTGGCCGGGCAGTTCAGCACGACCGTGCGTGTGTCGGCCGCCATCGCCGTGTTGACCGGCGCGGCCGCGTGGTGGTTCCGCGCCACACTTGCGGCCTGGCTGGTTACCCGGCGCATACCGGCAGTCGCGATCGCGGCGATGGGGGTCATCACCGTCGGCACCGACCTCACGTTGTACGGCCTCTGGGCACCAACGCGCACGACCCACAACTACGACGCCTCCCGGAGGCTGGGCGATCTACTGCCCGCGGGCACCCGCGTCCACGGCAAGCTGGCCAACGGGCTGTCGCTTGAGAATGCCATCGCCCCACTCTTTGTCGGGCAGGGCTTCGGCAACTACGCCGACCGGTTCGAGCGCAGCGATGCCCGCTATATACTCACGTATACAGCCCCGGAGCCCGGCTATGAGGGTGAGGTCATCCTTGACGTGCTCCAGCGGTATCCACAACGCCGGGTGATATTCGAGTTCGACGTGCAGGAAACACCTGGACCGGATCGCGCGGCGCTCATCGACAAGTTTCCGGACGGACCCGACCCACGTGCGCGAGATAAATGACACGCTGATCAAAACGCACGCAGACCGGCGATTTCGCTCGGAGTACGACTACGCGCTCTTCGAGTACTACCGGTCAGCCAAAGTGCTCGCCTTTCTCGACCGTGCCGGCGTGCCGGTCGGAGGCCGCGTGCTGGATGCCGGGTGTGGCGGGGGCGGCATGCCCCTCTCCCTGGCTGAACACGCCGACTTCGTCGTCGGCATCGATCCGGTCAACCGTTTCGGCGATGCGGGCGTCCGCCTCGCACAAGAACGGCAGCTCTCGCACCTCCACTTCCTGCAGGCGGACGGCATGTATCTGCCCTTCGCCGAGAAGTCGTTCGACCTGGTGCTGTCACACGCCGTGATCGAACACGTGGTCGACGCGGCGCTCTATCTGCGCGAGTGCCGCCGCGTGATGGCTCCGGGCGCACGGTTCCTGCTCTCCACCGCGCCGTACCTCTCGTTTGCCGGGGCCCACCTGCCCCGCCTGAAGGTACAAATTCCTCTGCACCTGATCACCGGGCGCTGGGTCGCGTTCCGCACCTTCCGACTGCTCGCGCGGTACGCGCCATGGACCCTGAAGGAACCCGCGCACGAAAACTCCTTCATCCGCGATGCGCGCAACGGCATCTGGAAAGAGGACGACCTGCTCGAACTGGTCACCGTGACGAGCCTGCGCAAACAGATCGCCGATGCCGGCCTGCGCATCGTGCGTGAAGAGCTCCATGCGACCTCCACCGTGCGCAACATGCCTGGGGCCCTGGGCCGCTGGGTGCGCAACAGTGAGGCGACGCGTGACATCTTTATCAGCAACATGGAATACGTGCTGGAATCGGATCATGGCTGACGTCGATCGGTATCGTCCAGATGACAAACGCCACGTCGAGGCGCTGTATCGACGTGTGTTCGGGGTCGATTCGGCCGACGCCAATTCGTTGCGCTGGGACTGGCAGTACAAACGCAATCCCCACATGCCGGCTGACGGTCCGCTGATCTGGCTCGCGCGTGAAGGCCAGACCATCGTCGGACAATACGCCACCATGCCCGTGCGCCTGCTGGTGCAGGGACGGGAAATCGATGCCGCGTGGGGCATGGACGTCATGGTGGCGCCCGAGCGCCAGCGGCAGGGGCTGGGTGAGGTGCTGTTCCGCACGTGGGATCGCAACGTCGGCGCATCCCTCGGCCTCGGCCTCTCCGACTCGTCGTATCGGCTCTTCGGCAAATTGCGCTGGCCCGATGTGGGGCCGGTGCCCTGCTTTGTGAAGCCATTGACGCGACGCGCGTTGCGCCGGCCCGGATGGTCGGTTGGCGCCAACAAACTGCTGTCGGCCATTACGCTGCCGTGGATCAAACTGGTCGCCCGCAGTCGTCCGCTCGAAGGCCACGTGCGTGTGGTGCGCCAGTTCGACGCCTCCTGTGACGCCTTGTGGGCGCGCGTCTCCCCCCACTTCGCGTTCATCGTCAAGCGTGACGCCGCATACCTGAACTGGAAGTACATCCATGCGCCGCACGTGCGGTACACGGTGGCCATCCTCGAGCGCGACGGAGAGACGGCCGGCTACATCGTCTACCGCCATGTGCGGGAAGCGCGCGGCCGCGTGACGATTGTGGTGGACTGGCTGACGGCGCCTGACGACACGTCGGGCATGCTGACGCTCCTCCGGTGGGTGGACCGTGAAGCGCGCGCGGCAGACTCCGACAAGATTCGTGCGTTTGCGATGCACGCCGGCTACCGCAAACTGCTGCGACAGTCGGGCTACTTCTCGGTCAAGTCCACCATGGAATTTGTGGCGAAGATCAACGCGATCGATCTGCCCGCCTCGTTCTACGACAAGACGGACACCTGGCACGTGACTCTGGGTGATTCGGACCAGGACCGATGAGCACACGTCGCCCGGCGCTGCTCGTCGCGATCGACACCGAGGGCGACAATCAATGGGATCTGCAGGCGCGGATCGACCAGCGATTCGAGAACATCTACGCACTCGGGCGACTGCACGACTTTTTTCTCCGTCACGGTGTGCGCCCGACCTATGTGATCACACATCCGGTGGCGACCGATCCGCGATCAGCGGACGTGCTGCGGAGCCTGCTCGCCGACGGCACCTGCGAAATCGGCGCACATCACCACGCGTGGGAAACACCGCCCTGCACCGACGAGGACGTGCGGCGCCATCCGTACGCGCTGCAACTGCCGTTGGATCAGTTCGACGCGCAACTCACCTCACTGACGACGGCCATCACGGACGCGGTGGGCACTCGGCCTGTGTCGTATCGATCGGGACGGTTCGGGTTTTCGGCGAGTCACGTCTCCTCACTTGAGCAGCAGGGCTACCTTGTGGATTCGAGTGTGGCCCCACTGTTCTACGAGGCGCACAAGGGTGGGCCGGACTTCGTGGAGGCGCCGCTCACGCCGTATTACCTGGCCTACGACAACGCCACCAAGTCCGGCACGAGTGACGTGCTCGAGTTGCCGATCTCTGCTGCACTGAATCGATCTGTGCCCGCATGGCTGGCTCACGCATACGCACGTGCACCGTTCAACTACACCACCAAACGGGTGCTGCGCCTCGCGCGGATCGCACACGTGCGCTGGCTGCGTCCGTCCTACACCTCGGCGGCGGACATGTGCGCCCTTGGCCGACAACTGGTCGACGGTGGCGCGCCGATCCTCAACCTGCTGTTTCACTCGTCGGAAGGCATTGTCGGCGGAAGCCCGTACAACAAGACCCAGGGCGAACTCGACGCGTTTTACGAGCGACTCGGCACGTTCCTCACGTTCGCCACCCGGGAACTCGATGCCGACGGCATGACGTTCAAGGAATTCCACCGGACATGCGCCTAGTCCACATCTCGCCCCATCTGCCGCCCGATCAGGCCGCGAACGCGATCCTGCCCGCACAGGTCGGCGTGTGGTCGATGGAGCGTGGACACGACGTGTCCTACGTCGCCCATCCGCCCTCGCAGGGCGGCGCGCCTGCGGCACCGGATGCGGGTCCAGTGGTGTGGGTGCCGCGCCGCACGCGGGAAGGACTTGCGGGTGCCCTGCGTATCGACGCGTGGTTCCTCAGTCGCCACATCGCGAGCGTGCTTGATCAGGCCGCGGACGGTGCCGATCTCCTGCACCTGCACAGCAACGGGCTGCTGATCGAGGCGGCCGCGGCCTGGGCACGCCAGCGCCGCATCCCGTATGTCTTGACGTTGTATGGGACGGAGATCTGGCACTACGAAAGACGCCGGCCCATCGACTTCTTCCGTCGCGCCTACATGGGAGCGACAGCAGTCACCTTCTACAGTCGTCGTCTCCTCGAGCACGCGCGGCGCCTTGGTCTCGACCGACCCCGGTTGTCGGTGGTGTACCCGGCCGTGTCTGAGATGTTCCGGGCACGGGACGAGGCGACCCGCATCGAGCTCAAGCATGCGTTAGGCATTACCGAACCCCACCTGATCGTCAACGTCAAACGTCTGCACGAACTGGCCGGGCAGAAATACCTGCTCGAGGCCTTCGCGCTTCTCAGCCGTGACCGGCGCGATATGCGGCTCGTGATCTGCGGCACGGGCGCACTGCGGGAGGCCCTCGAGGCGCAGGCTCGCACGCTCGGCATTGTTGACCGTGTGACGTTTGCCGGTCTGGTCGCCAACGAGGACGTCGCGCGGTATGTAGCGGCCGCGGATGTCTTTGCCCTCCCCTCACTGCTCGAAGCGCTGCCCACCGTCGCTGTCGAAGCACTGGCCAGCGGCACCCCCGTCGTATCGGCTGACCACCCCGGGGGGCTCGAGCTGCAGGAACTCTTCGAAGGGGACGTCACGGTCGTCCCCAAGCGGGACGCGGACACACTGTGCCGTGCCCTGCGGGACGCGATCACCCAGGCACGACGCACCAGCCCCCGCACCGCCGGGACCCTCGCGCGCACGTTCCGACCACCGGCCATCGCCGACCAGTACGAGCGCCTCTACCGCGATATGCTTGCGCCATGACGCTTGTTGCCCGCGTGACCCAGGATATTGCCGAGGCCATGAGGCAGCGCGACCAGGCCGCCCTCGGGCCCTTGCGCATGCTCAAAGCCGCCCTCATGAATCGCGAAGTCGAGAAGGGACGCGCGCTCGACGACGGGGAGTCGGTGCAGGTGGTGAACCAACTCGTGAAACAGCGGCGCGATTCGATTGAGCAGTTCACGGCGGGCAATCGCAAGGACCTGGCCGACAAGGAACTGGCGGAAGTGACCTATCTCGAACGGTTCCTGCCGCCATCAGCTGACCCGGCCGCCATTGCCGCAGCCATTGACGCCGCCGTGGCCGAGACCGGCGCCACGTCCCCGAAGGACATGGGCAAGGTAATGAAGGCTGTTTCCGTCGCCCTGGCCGGCCAGACCGTGGACGGCAAGGCCCTGGCCGAGGCTGTCAAGGCGCGTTTGGCCGCGGCCCAATAAATTTTCTGTGACGACCCGTCCCCGCCAAACTTTCCGCGTGGCACTGGAGTCTAACCCCGGTGAAAGGCACGCCAGTGCCTCTCATCCATCCTCCGGGCAGGGGCATCAATCGCAGGGGTTGATGCCCCTTCTTTTTGTACTTTTCCCCAATGTCTGAGCGTCTGGCCAAGTCGGCGGGCACGGTCGGCGCAGCCGTCATGACCAGCCGGCTCCTCGGATTAGTCCGCGACCAGGTGATGGCCGGGCTGTTCGGCACCGGTATGGCGCATGACGCGTTCAACATCGCGATGCGCGTCCCAAGCCTTGTTCGCGATTTGTTCGCTGAAGGGGCGATGAGCGCGGCCTTCGTGCCGACGTTCACCCGCTACTGGAAGACCGAAGGCCGGGACGCGGCATTTCGGCTGGGCAACCTCGTGCTGAACGGCCTGCTTGTGGTGACCACCATCCTGGTGATCCTTGGCATGGTCCTCGCGGAGCCGCTGCTCAGCCTGCTGCCGGAAGAATTCTCGGGCCCGGACGGCCGAGACCGGCTCGCCCTCACGGTCGACTTGACGCGGATCGTGCTGCCGTTTCTGACATTGGTCGCGGTCGCGGTTGCGATGGGCGGAATGCTCAATTCGCTGCGCCGCTTTTTTGTGCCCGCGCTGTCACCCGCCATCTACAACGTCGGCATGTTGTTGAGCGCACTCGCGCTCATCCCCGTGTGTCGGCATTTTGGCTGGGACCCGATCTACGCCATCGCGGTCGGCACACTCGTGGGCGGCCTTGGGCAAATCCTTGTGCAGATGCCGCTGCTTCACCGCGAAGGATTCCGGTATCGCCCGATCGTGAGCTTCACCGATCCGGGCATGCGCGAGATCCTGCTCCTCATGGGCCCGGCGACCCTGGGTCTGGCCGCGTCCCAGATCAACATTATCGTCAACACCGCCCTCGCCGTCGGCGAAGGCGAAGGCGCCGTGACCGCGCTCATGCTGGCGTTCCGTCTCATGTACCTGCCGATTGGCCTGTTCGGGGTGTCGGTCGCCACAGCAGCACTGCCGGAAATCGCGCGTCAGGTGAACGCGGGCGCGTTCGGCGACGTGCGGCGCACGGTGTCGAGCAGCCTGCGCATGATGTTGATGATGAGTGTGCCGGCGACCATCGGACTGATGGTGCTCGCCAGCCCCATCGTTGAACTCATTTTTCAACGCGGAGAGTTTGATGCCAACAGCACACGGATGACTGCACTCGCGCTGCTCGGGTATGCGCCCGGACTGATCGGCTACTCCGCCGTCAAGATCGCGTCGCCCACGTTTTACGCCATGAAGGATGCGCGCACGCCTGTGCTCATCAGCCTGGCGACGATCGTGGTCAACCTGGCGCTGAATATCACGCTTGTGCAATACATGAGTTTTCAGGGTCTGGCGCTGGGCACGGCCATTGCGGCACTCTTCAACGCCATCTGCCTGTTCTGGTTTCTCTCCCGCCGCATCGACGGTGTGGACGCCGCACGTGTCCTGGTGTCGATGGGCAAGATCCTGCTCGCCTCGCTCGTGATGGGTGCTGCTGCGTGGTACACGGAACGCACGCTGAACGATATGCTCCCGATGTTCACGACATTCGAAGGCGCACTGGCCACCACGCTGCGCGCGGCCCTGCGCGTCTTCGGCGCGATGGGCGTGGCTGTGATCGTGCTGGCGCTGACCGCCTGGGCCCTGCGCCTGCAGGAGTTCATGGACGCCTGGGGCCGCGTCATCGGCCGCCTGCGCCGGTGAAGACGTCGGGTGTCTTTTTTCGGTTTCGGCGATGCAAAAAAAGACACCCGACGTCTTTTCATGACGAGGGCTACCCTGAGCCGCGCGTAGCGCGGGGGCGAATCGGGTAGCATCCATTGGTGAGCCGATATCCGCAGCCCCCGATGTCGTATTCGTTTGGCCCCGGCCCTCTGACGCCGGCCGTCAAGGCGATTATCTACACGAACATCGCCGTGTTCGCGCTCGTGCTCGTCATGAGCCGACTCGTGGAGTGGATTGGCCTCATCCCGGAACTCGTGCTGACGCGCGGGTACGTGTGGCAGATATTCACCTACCAGTTCGTACATGCCGAGGTCTTCCACATCCTCTTCAACATGTTGTGGGTCTGGATGTTCGGCGTGGATCTTGAACGCCGCTGGGGCACGGTCGCCTTCGCGAAGTACTACCTGATTGTGGGCACCACGGCCGGACTGGCCACGGTCGTCGTCTCATTGCTGCCGTTTTCGACGGTGGAGACCTCCTACTATGCCGTCACTATTGGGGCCTCCGGCGCGGGGTACGGACTGATGCTGGCGTGGGCCATCGTGTTCCCCCATCGCACCGTGCTGTTTTTCGGCATCGTGCCGCTGACCGCGCGTGTGTTTGCGCTCATCGCGGGTGCGATCGCGCTCGCGCAAGCGATCTCGAGCGGCGGCGACAGCGGTATCGCGCACGTCGCGCACCTGTCGGGCCTGGTGGCCGGCTGGCTGTATCTCAAGACCCCTCGCCCGAAAATTCCGTCGCCGCCCCAGCGTCCGCCCCGACCGGACTATCTTCGCCGCGTACACTAAGAACGGCCCGTGATCAGCCCCCCGGGGCACTCAGCCCGGCAGTATAGAATTGGAGGCCGAATGCACAGCGCAGCCACCACCGACGCCACCACCCACCAGGGCCTCACCCGTGAGGACCTGCTGCAGGCCTATCGCACGATGCTCACATCGCGACGCATCGACGACAAGGAGATTCAGCTCAAGAATCAGAGCCTGATTTTTTTCCAGATCAGCGGCGCCGGCCACGAAGCCATCCTGACCGCCACGGGCATGCAGATGAAGCCCGGGCACGACTGGTTCTACCCGTATTACCGCGACCGCGCCCTGTGTCTCGCGATTGGCATGACCCCGCTCGAGATGTTCCTCAGCGGCGTGGGCGCGAAGGACGACCCCAACAGTGGCGGACGCCAGATGCCGTCCCACTGGGGCCACAAGGCCCTCAACATCGTCTCGCAGGGCAGTCCGACCGGCACCCAGTGCCTGCAGGCCATCGGCTGCGCCGAAGCCGGCCGCCTCTACGAACAACTCACCGACATCCCCGAGCGTGAAGAGCAGTTCCACACCGACGAGGTCGTGTACGTCTCGCTGGGTGACGGCACCGTCAGCGAGGGCGAGTTCTGGGAATCGCTCAACGCCGCCTGCGTCAGCAAACTGCCAGTGCTCTTCATGATCGAAGACAACGGCTACGCGATCTCCGTGCCGGTGGACGTCCAGACACCCGGCGGCGACATGTCAAAGCTCGTCGAAGGGTTCCCCGGACTCAAGGTGCTCCGCTGCGACGGCACCGACTTCCTCGACAGCTACCGCACGGCGGCTGAAGCGCTCGACTACTGCCGTACCCGCAAGGGCCCGGCGCTGATCCACGCCAAAGTCGTGCGCCCCTACTCACACTCCTTGTCTGACGATGAGAAGTTGTACAAGACGAAATCGGAGCGTGAGGAAGAAGCGACGCGGGATCCGCTCACGAAGTTTGCCGCATGGCTGCAGGCCGAAGGCCTCGCCACCGAGTCGGACCTCGCGACGCTCGCCAAGGAAGTCGACGCCGCCGTGAACGGCGCCGCCGACGAAGCGGTCAAAGCCGAAAAGCCCGCGCGAGACACGGCCGGCCTGTACGTGTATTCCCCAGACGTGGATCCCACAAGTGCCGACTTCGACAGTCCCGCCGTGCCCGAAGGCAAGCCGGACACGATGGTGGCCGCCATCAACCGCACGATGAAGGACGAAATGGCGCGCAACCCGCGCATTGTCATCTTCGGTGAGGATGTGGCGGATGCGACGCACGAAGAGAAGCTCAGCGAAGTGCAGGGCAAAGGCGGCGTATTCAAGGTGACCCACGGCCTGCAGAAGACCTACGGCGGCACGCGCGTGTTCAACTCGCCGCTGGCGGAAGCCAACATCGTGGGCAGAGGCATCGGCATGGCGACACGCGGCATCAAGCCCGTGGTGGAGATTCAGTTCTTCGACTACATCTGGCCGGCGATGATGCAGATGCGCGACGAAATGTCGATGCTGCGGTATCGGTCGAGCAACGACTTCTCCTGTCCGATGGTGATACGTACGGCGATTGGTGGGTACCTGCGCGGTGGCGCGCCGTACCACAGCCAGTCGGGCGAGAGCATCTTTGCGCACTGCCCGGGCATCCGCATCGCGTACCCGTCAAACGCGCAGGACGCGGCCGGACTGCTCCGCACGTCCATCCGCTGCGACGACCCGGTGCTGTTCCTGGAACACAAACACCTGTACCGCCAGACGTACAACAAGGGCGAGTACACGGGCCCGGACTACATGATTCCGTTCGGCAAGGCCGCCGTGAAGCGTGAAGGCACTGATGTGACTGTGGTGACGTGGGGTGCGCTGGTGCAGCGCACGCTGCTGGCCGCACAGCAGGCCGAGAAGGAAGGCATTAGCGTGAAGGTGCTCGACCTGCGCACGATCATGCCGTATGACTTCGACGCCATCGCCGATGCAGTCAAGGCCACCAACAGGCTGATCATCGCGCACGAGGATCAGCTCACGTGCGGATTCGGCGCTGAATTGGCCGCACGCACCGCCAGCGACCTGTTCGAGTATCTCGACGCCCCGGTCAAGCGCGTGGCCGCGATGGACTGCCCTGTCGCCTACTGCCCGGACCTGGAAGAAGTGATTCTGCCGGGATCGGCGGACGTGCTGGCCGCAATTGTTGAGACGGCGAAATACTAGACAGCATGCTTTCGGAGCAGACGGACTTCAGTCCGTCTGTTTCCGACGGGCTAAAGCCCGTCGGCTCCGTACTATCTCGGCACTCCGTAATACCTCGGCACCAGCCTCAACGTATGCGCCCGGGCTTGTTCCACGCGCGCGCGTGAGTACACCAGCGGAAAGAACTCATCATTCGCCCAGAGCGAGTGCAGGTTGCTGAAGAACGGGCTTTCGGGCTGTGCGGACTGGCCGGGCACGTTGGTGATGATCGAGCGATCCCAATCAGCCACGTCAAGAATTTCGCGATAACTTGCGCCAGGCGCGGCCACCGTACCGGTGCCGCCAGGCCGTTCCACGGTCGGGAGGCTGTACGCAGGAATCAGCGGAAAGGGGAACGTCCTCGTGTGAATGCGTCCCCACCGCCACTGCGACCAGTCAGGCCCTTGCGTAGTCGTCAACTCGGCCACGGCCTTTGCGAGCGAGGCCTCGTGCTCGGGTTGCCGCTGAGCGACTGCGCGAGCCGCGTCACGCTCGGCCGCAGTCGAGGCGCCGCGCCAGACGTCGTACATCGCTGCCGCCGCCGACTCCTTCGCCAACACCGCATCCCATGACGCCAGCATCTGGCGGGCACGCTCCACGTCCGGGGTGGCAGACGTCCACCCTCGGAACAGCGCGATTTCACTTTCCGCGCGCAGATGTTTGCCGTCGAGCATCATGCGGTGATGGTCATCGAGCGTGAGGGCGCGAGGTGACTCAAAGAGCTGCATCAGTCGTGTGATGCGATCAAACGGCAGGTTCGCCGACGACTTGAACATCAACGGCGGCGCGTAATCCTTCGGCTGCACGTTATGGTTGGCCGTCACGATGAAACCACGCGGGGGGTTGAACTCCTGCGGCAGGTCGCGCCGGAAGCCGTTCCACTCGTACGCGCCGGTGCCCGTCACCGGCAAACGTCCCACCCACGACCGTCCGTCCGATCCCACAGCACGGCGATCCGGCGTCAACGCGGCCGCCATCCATGAAATATTGCCGTCCACGTCGCCGCAGATGAGGTTCTCACTCGGGAGTTTCCAGTACATCGCCTGCGTTTGAAAATCCTTGCAGTCTGTCGCCTGGGACAGCCGCAGCCCCGCGATGTAGGGCGCGGTGCCGGGCTCGAGGATCGCGGAGCGCAACACATACGCCTTATGGCGCGTGCGGTCTTCATGAAAGACTGGACCGTGGCGACTGAACTTCAGTTCCACCACCTCCGGCGCGCCGCCCTTCACCCGAATCTCTTCGCGCACGATGCGCAGCGGCTCCCACTGGCCACGGAAGCGCACTTCGTTGGCATTGGTCGGATTCACGTCCTCGACGTACACATCCTCCATGTCGGTGCCCACGATGGTGAGGCCCCAGGCGACGCGTTCGTTGTGTCCGATCGCCACACCCACAAACGGCACTTCCCCGGCGCCGATGACATTCCATCCCGGTGCGTTGAGATGGACGACATACCGAAGCGAGGGATGTGTGATCGCGCGATGAGGATCGTTGACCACCACCGGCTTTCCGGTGGCTGAGAGTTTGCCGCTCACCACCCAGTTGTTCGAGCCCGGGGGATCAGGTGGCGTGGATGGCCCAGGTCCGACCGTCACGTCAGGCACAAAGCCGCCACGCCCGCGCGCGGCGCCTACCAGACCGCGATACTGCGGCAGGATCTCGGGCGAGTTCCCTCCGCGACCGCCGCCAGTACCCCCGGCGCGAAAGCCTGTGGTCGTCACCGTGTCGTCGATGATCGACAGGTCGAGTCCTTCGGGCAACGCGAGGTCATCCCACGGGTCGGGATTCCGACGCCGATTGGCTTCTTCACGGCCCAGCCCCACGACGTCGCGTGCGAGCGACAGTTCGGTCGTGGCATTGCCGAATGTGGCGGTACGCAACACCACGGTCTCAGCGGTCCACGGTTCGGGCGTGATTCCAGTAAGTGTGAATTCGATCGGTAGTTGATTCCGGTGCGCGGCGATGAATGCGTTCACGCCGGCGGCATAGGCCTCGAAGATTTGTTTGCCGTTCGGGTGATAACTCGTCCACTCGCGGTCGTCCATCGGGCCGCGATACCGGAGCAGGCGCGCCTGGTGATCCCGCCCAACGGCCTCTGGCCCCAGGATCTCGGCCATCCGACCTTCTTTATCGCGCCGCCACATCTCCATCTGCCACAACCGGTCCTGCGCCATCACGTACCCCTGCGCAAAAAACAGGTCATCGTCGTTCTGCGCGTAGATGTGCGGCACACCCCACTGGTCGCGAACAATCTCCACAGGAGCGGTCAAGCCCGACAGGCGCTGCTCGCCCGCAATGGATGTCAACGCCTCGCGGGCCAGGGTGCGCAGCTCGGGGGCAATCTGGGGCTGCGCCGTCGGACCGGCAGTACTGACGAGGAGCAGCAGACCAAAAGCGGAGCGAAGCGTCCAGGAGCGAGTCATCCGCGAAGCTTACCCCGACATCGGCCCGCGATCCGGTGAGCGTGACAGGCCCAGTGGGAGTAGAATTCGATTTTCACTAGGAGGACTGACAGATGCGTAGAACCACGATCGCCCTCGGCGTTGCCGCCGTGCTCGCCACCACGGTTGGACTATTCGCGCAGTCGGCCACCCCCGGGTATCTCACCCCCCCGAAGGCGATCGTCGACATCCTCGACGCAGAGCCGCTCCCGACCGTCAGCATCGGCCCGGCGCGCGAAACCATCGCGCTGCTGTCGCGCCGCAGCATGCCGTCGATCGAGGAAGTCGCGCAGCCGATGCTGCGTATTGCCGGCCTGCGCATCAACCCCGACAACAACGGTCCACACGGCAGCGGCGGCTTCACCGGGATCACATTCCGCACGATCTCGACCGGCGCTGAGCGCACGGTCACCGTGCCGGCAAACGCGCGCATCGGCGGCCTGAACTTCTCGCCAGACGGCAGCAGATTCACGTTCACCAACACCACCGACACGACGATCGACCTCTACGTCGGCGACACCGCGACGGGACAGACCCGCAAGGTGGATGGCGCGCTCAACGGCCTGAACGGCTCGTGCGACTGGACCGACGACGGCAAGGCGTTGCTGTGCGGGTTTGTCCCGTCAGGTCGCGGCGCAGCGCCCGCGGCACCAAAGGCGCCCACGGGGCCGAACATCCAGGAGAACGTCGGCAACCCCGGCCCCGTGCGCACCTATCAGGACCTGCTCCAGAACGCCCATGACGAGGCGCTCTTCGAGTATTACTTCACCAGCCAGCTCACCATGGTTGATGCGGCCACCGGGCAGCGCACCCCAATCGGCCGGCCCGGGATGGTCAGCGGCACACTGTCGCCCAACGCCGAGTACGTGCTCGTCCGCTCGGTCAAACGTCCCTTCTCGCGGCTGCTGCCCTGGAGCCAGTTCCCCCAGGACGTGGAAGTGTGGAACCGCGCCGGTGAGCGCGTCCGCGCCGTCGCTGACGTGCCCGTGGGCGACATGGTCCCGATCAACGGCGTCATGACCGGCCCGCGCAGCTACCGCTGGGCGCCGCTCGATCCCGCAACGCTCCTCTGGGTCGAAGCGCTCGACAAGGGCGACATCAGGAACACAGTCCCGCACCGCGATCGCATCGTCACGCTGAAGGCACCGTTCACGGGTGAGCCGACCGAAGTGGCCAAGACCGAGTTCCGCTACTCGGGTACGAGTTGGACGGATGCCGGCACGATCATGCTGACCGAGTCGGACCGCGCGACACGGACGACGCGCACGTGGGTGCTGGATTCGGCGTGGAGCGAGCCGCGCAAGTTGTGGGACCGCAAGCAGCAGGACGCCTACGGCAACCCGGGCAGCCCGCTCGGACGCCCGGGCACGGGCACGGTCCTGCAGTCGGGTGATTCGATCTACCTGACAGGCGACGGGTCATCACCGGACGGCGATCGGCCGTTCCTCGATCGGTTGAGTCTGACCACATTCAAGACCGAGCGTCTGTGGCGCAGCGGCGACGACAGGTTTGAGTCGGTCGTCGGGCTGCTCGACGACAAGGCGACGCGGGTGCTCACGCGGCACGAAAGCCCGACCGAACCGGGCAACTACTCCGTCCGCGACTTGCAGTCCGGCTCCACGCAGGCGATCACCACCTTCAAGGATCCGCATCCGCAGATCACGGCCGCCGCGGCCGGCAAGATGTTTGTCACCTACCAGCGCAAGGATGGCGTGATGCTGAACGGGACGATCTACCTCCCGCCCGGCTACCAGAAGGGGCAGCGCGTCCCGATGCTGCTCTGGGCCTACCCGCGCGAGTTTGTGGATGCCGCCGCAGCAAGCCAGGTGACCGGATCCCCGAATCGTTTCACCAGCGTGGGCGGGTCATCGCACCTGTTCTTCCTCCTCCAGGGCTACGCGATCTTCGACGGCGCGACGATGCCGATCATCGGAGCGGGCGAAACCGCGAACGACAACTACGTTGAACAGCTCGTCGCGAGCGCGCAGGCCGCCGTGGACAAGGCCGTCGAACTCGGGATCACCGATCGCCATCGAATCGGCGTGGGTGGGCACAGCTACGGCGCGTTCATGACCGCCAACCTGCTGGCGCACTCCGACATCTTCGCCGCCGGGATTGCCCGCAGCGGCGCGTACAACCGGACGCTCACGCCGTTCGGCTTCCAGGCCGAGACGCGCACGTTCTGGGAAGTGCCGCAGATATACGCGGCGATGTCGCCGTTCTTCCACGCACACAAAATCAACGAGCCGATCCTGCTGATCCACGGCGAGGCCGACAACAACTCGGGTACCTTCCCGATCCAGTCAGAGCGGCTGTACATGGCCCTGAAGGGACACGGGGCGACGGTCCGCTACGTGACGCTCCCCCACGAGTCACACGGCTACGCCGCGCGCGAATCGGTCTTCCACACGATTGCTGAAACGCTCAACTGGCTCGACACGTATGTGAAGAACGCCAAGCCGCGCTCGTGAGGGGCGAAGCGAGCTGATTGACGGTTCATGGTTCCTGGTTCATGGTTCCGCGGTCCTGTTCGGGGTTCCTGGGTGCTGGGTTCTTGGTGCGAGGGTTCAGGGTCGGTTCGGGGAACGCGGAACCTCGCACCCGGGCCCCCAGAACGGCACCGCTGAACCATGAACCGATGAACCGCTGAACCGTTGCCTCATTGGCCGAGGTGTCCTGCCGACGTCTGTTCGTCAATGATGCGGGTCACCAGTGGCCAGAGCGCGGGCAGCCCCTCGCGAATCGGATCCATCCGGCGCAGCACGGCCGCGCGCGAGATCCCGTGCGCGCGCCATGTGCCGCCATCATCGGCGGCGGTATTCTGCAGCAACGCGGCGAACCGGTCCAGCGCGTTGGCCATGCGGGCATCGGGCGTGGTGCCGGCCTCGAACTCCTCCCACAACGCGCGGAATGCGGGTCCGGGCCCGTCGCCGATCATCCCAAACACGCGTTCGGCCGCCGCACGCTCACGCGCGTCCTTGTCAGAATTGGCCGCCGTGTCGAACGCAAACGTGTCCCCCGCATCGATCTCCACGAGGTCGTGCACCAGCAGCATTCGAATCACACGATCGACGTCCACGCCCTCCGGCGCATGGTCGGCCAGTGTCAGCGCCATCAGCGCGACGTGCCACGAATGTTCGGCGCTGTTCTCACGGCGGGACCGGTCGCCCACGGTCGTCATCCGCAGAACGGACTTGAGTTGGTCGACTTCCCGGAGAAACGCCACCTGGTTGGATAACATGTCGAACGGCACCCGCACACCGTATACCGCGGCCCGGCCAAATGCCAAGGATTGGTGTCTATGCCTTCCATGCGACTCCTCACATTCGTTGTTGGCGTGGTCGTGGCCGCACCACTGCTTCTGACGGTCAACGCCGCACCACAGAATCCGGCGCAGACCACCGAAGCCCGTCTGCCTGTCACCCGCGTGGTGCTCTACAAGAGCGGGATCGGGTACTTCGAGCACCTTGGCCGCGTGCGGGGCGATCAGGACGTCACGATCGAGTTCACCAGCGGACAACTCGACGACGTGCTCAAGTCGCTGACGGCACTCGACCTCGACGGCGGCCGCGTCGGGGGCGTCAGCTACAACTCGGACGCGGGCGTGACGCGGCGCCTGAGCGGGCTCCGCTTGCCACTCGGCCCGTCGGCCACTCGCTCCCAACTGCTCATGGCACTGCGCGGTGCGCGCATCTCCGTGCGTGGCACCACGGCTCCGCTGACGGGCCGACTGCTCAGCGTGGAACGCGAGAACCACCAGTCCGGCGGTGTCTCCACCCCGATGGACATGCTCCACGTGGTCACCGAGGCCGGCGACATTCACACAGTGGCGCTGGATGGCGGCGTCACCGTGCGTATTCTTGACGCGGACCTGAACGACGAAGTGGCCAACTATCTGACGATCATCGGCTCGGCGCGTGATGAAGATGTGCGCCGGCTCACGCTGAGCACTTCGGGCACAGGCGAGCGCGACCTGTTTGTGAGCTACGTCAGCGAAGTGCCTGTCTGGAAATCCACCTACCGATTGGTGCTGCGCGATGATGCCGCGCCGCTGCTGCAGGGCTGGGCCATCGTGGACAACACGATCGGGGAGGACTGGAACGGCGTGGAACTCTCACTGGTCGCCGGTGCGCCGCAGGCATTCATCCAGCGCCTCTCGCAGCCGTATTACGTGCAGCGTCCTGTCGTGCCGATGCCGGAGCGGATGTTGTCCATGCCGCAGACACATTCGGGCAGCGTCATCGGCGGCGTCGCGGGCGGCATTCCCGGTGGCACGGTGGGTGGCGTCATTGGCGGGGTGCCTGCTCCACCACCGACACCCCCACCGGCCAGGCCATCTCCTCAGGGACAGACCTTCAGCGGCGGATCCGGCGGCCGTGGCGGAGGCGTAAGCGTCACTAGCGCGGCGCCTACGGTGGAAGACCGCGCCCGCGCGGCCCAGGACGCCATGCAGTCTGCTGCCACCGGCACTGACCTCGGAGATCTCTTCGAGTACAAGCTCAACACACCTGTCACGATCCGCAAGAACCAATCAGCGATGGTCCCAATCGTCACCGGCAACGTCACCGCCGAGAAGGTGTCGATCTGGAGCGCTGATGGCTCCGGCTCCCGGCCACTGCGCGCGATCTGGCTGACGAACTCGACCGGGCACACACTCGACGGCGGCAGCATATCGATCATCGAAGGTCAGGCCTTCGCCGGTGAAGGACTCATCGATCCACTGAAGGGCGACGAGCGGCGTCTGATCTCATATGCCACCGACCTCGCGATGCTCGTGACGTCAACAGCGGATTCCAGTCCGTCACGCATCACACGCGTCATGCTCAATAGCGGCGTGCTGGTGCAAACCCGCGAAGATCGTCGACAGCGCATCTACACCGCGCGCAACGAAGATGCGCAGCCGCGCGTGCTCATCATCGAGCACCCGGTGCGTGACGGCTGGGTCCTCGGCGATAACACCAAAGCCGAAGAGACCACCCCGACCGCACACCGATTTCGTCTGACCGTCGCACCGCGAACCTCTGCGACCTTGACGGTTGATGAAGTGCGCCCAGGCCAGACGACGTACGCGATTGGTTCGGTGACCGATGATCAGATTCAGCTGTGGGTCAGCGGCACCTCCATCTCGGCCGAAGTCGCGGCCTCGCTGCGCGAGGTGGTGCGTCGCCGTACGATCATCACAGAGCTCAATGCCCAGATCGCCACTGCCGAAGCCGAAGTGGCCACGATCGACCGCGACCAGGCCCGTGTGCGCGAGAACATGCTGGCCCTCAAGGGCAGCGTCGAGGAGCGCCAGCTCGTGCAGCGCTACGTGCGACAGCTGGATGAACAGGAAACCAGGCTCGAGCTACTCAGACGCGACATCCGCACGGTGACGACGCGGCGTGACGAAGCGCAGGTTGAACTGAACCGGTTCATCGACGGGCTATCCCAGCAATAGAGCGTTCCACCATGTAGGACATGGAGAAATGCGTGTCAGTCGTCCGTGAGGGTTGGGGGCCAGGCTGAAAGCCTGGCCGTGCGGGAGGCGGACGGTCGGAAACGAATACGCCGCGTGAATGCGACCGGCGCATTCGTTTCCGACCGTTCGCCTCCCGCAGCTGCCGCCTTTGGCGGCACCCAACCCGCTCTCCACGCCTCCCGCATCTTCCTGCTGTGCAGACAAGCGGATTTTCTCCATGGCCCTCCATGTGCTCCATGGTCAGAAGGTTTTGCACTACTTCGTGGTGAGCCAGCGGGCGAGGGCGGCGATCTCCTCGGGCGTCATCTTGTCGGCGAACGAGGGCATCTCGCCGTCGGGGTTGACCTCGCGTGGCGAGACCATCTGACGGATGAGCATGGCCTCGTCCTGTTCCATGCCGATGCCGGTGAGGCCGGGGCCTTCGGTGCCGCCCACCGGCCCCATGACGTGACACCGCAGGCAATGACGGTTGAACAACACTGCCATGCGCCCATCGTCATCCACCGGCGGAAGGGGCCGACCGGAGCGGCCGAGCGCAAGCGCGGCGAGAATAGCCGCGCGGTCGTGTTCGCTCGATTCAGGCGCGGGACGCAGGCCAGGCGCGATCATCTCCGGGTCCGCAAGATGCGACGCGACCCAATCACGCGCGCGCGACACGCGCACCGGATCGATGGGTCCGGCCACACCGTCGGCCTGGTGACACGTCACGCACATGCCCGACTGTAAGAGCACCGCTCCGGCCTGGTCACGCACATTCCAGGCGTCCGCGCTCTCGACCGGTGTGTCCATCGCGCCCAACACGGTCAACGTGGTGATGCCGGCGAGTCCCGCTGAGAAGGCCAGCAGCAGCCAGCGTCGGTCGCGCAGCCCACGGGTGCGCGCCCGATCGAGCCACGGCAACAACGCCAGCAGCGTCATCACCACACCAGGAATAATGATCGCACCGACGATCTCGAGTCGGCCCGGGAAGTACTTCAACAGCTCGAACAATCCGAGGAAGTACCACTCCGGTCTGGGACTGTAATCGCTGGACGTGGGATCGGCCGGCGGTTCCAGCGCCGGTGCGCCCTGCCACGCCATCCACGCGAGTGCGGCACCCACCACGAGCGCCACCGTCAGATCACGCGAGGCCTGATACGGGAAAAAGGTCTCGCCCTCACCGGCGCGCGGCGTCACCGGGCCGGAGATGCCGTGCCGACGCATCAGGTAAAGGTGCAGACCAATAAGCCCAAACAGAATCGGCGGCAGCACCAGCACATGCACCGCATACCAGCGCGTCAGCGTCATCGCCCCGATGTCCGGACCGCCGCGCAGCAGGTTCGCCACGAACTCACCCGCCACAGGCGTGAGCGCCGAGATGTTGATCGTCACCACCGTCGCCCAATACGCGCGCTGGTCCCACGGCAGCAGGTAGCCGGTCAGGCCAAAAGCGAGGATCACGTGCAGCAGCACGAGACCCACGAGCCAGTTGAGTTCGCGCGGGGCTCGATAGCTGCCGAAGAACACCACACGGATGAGGTGGAGCATCGCAGTGACCACCACGAGGCTCGCGCCCCAGTGGTGCAGACCGCGCAGCAGATGGCCTCCGCGTATCGACGTCTCGATATACCGCACGCTGTCCCAGGCATGGTCCGGCGTCGGCGCATAAAACAATGCCAGCAGCGTGCCGGTGACCACCTGCAACATCAAGCCGAACAGCAGCAGGCTGCCGAACGTGAACCACCAGCCGGTGCCGGCCGGCAGTCGCTCGTCGAGCAGATGATGACGAAGAGTGCGAAAGCCGGTGCGATGGTCGAGCCAGTCGAACACTGCGCGCATCAGAGTTCGACCTCGAGCTGTGCGGTCTCGGGGTTCACGCGCACGGGAATGCGGTCGAGCCCACGCGGCGGCGGCCCGGACACCACGTCACCGGTGCGACTGAAGATGCCGCCGTGACACGGGCACACGTAGTGCCCGTCTGCAGCGTTCCACCCCACACGACAGCCCAGATGGGTGCACGTGGCCGACAACGCGTGGTACTCGTCGCCCACCTTGTCAATGAACACGACCGTTTCCTTACGCGTCTCGTGCCACCCGTCCGCGTGGCGTTCGGTCAGGGTCGCCACAAACGGACCGTCCTTGGGCACAGCCGTAACGGCGGCAGCCGAACGCCACCGTCGGGCTGCCTCGCGCGCCTTTGGGGTCACGACGGCAGCGGCGAGTCCGGCGATACCGGCGGTCAGGAGGGCCCCGCCTCCCACCACAAGTCGCGTCAGGAACGAACGTCGATCATCCGTGTTTGTGCTCATGCTCGTGTTCCGGATAGAGCCCCTCGAAACACGACGGGCAGATGCTGTGAGTAAACTCGGCGGCGCTGTGTTCGGCCACGTACCGCTCCACCTGTGTCCAGTAGCCATTGTCGTCGCGGATCTTCTTGCAGGAGGCGCAAATGGGCAACATCCCCTTCAACGTCTGCACCCGATCCAGTGCGTCCGACAGTTCCTGCGCCTGCGCACGGAGGCGTGTTTCCGACTGATGCTTCAGGCGGAAGCGTGCGTACAACAACGCCAGGCTGCTCAGAACCAGTACGGCAATAATCGCCAGGGCCGTGCGGGTCGTGCGGACCCGGGCGAGCTCCGCATCACGCAGCGCACCCTGTTGCTCAAGCGACGCAATCTCCTGTCGCTGGCGCTCCGCCTCGTGGGTCACCTGCAAACGCTGCAGGCGCGCGGCGTTCTCCTGGTTGAACATCACGTCGCGGGCCGCCTGATGCTGCAACTGGTGTTCGTACGCGGCCCGGTAGTTCCCCTGAGCCGCCTCGACCTCGGCCAGAGCCTTCAACGCATTTGACTGCATCAGCGGCGCATCGATTTGCGCCCCGATCGCCAGCGCCCGATCAAACGCCGCAGTTGCACCCGCGAGGTCGCCGAGACGACGATGGACGTCGCCGATATTGAGTTCCGTCGCCATCTCGCCACGCTGGTCGCCGGTGGTGCGCCGCAGGGCCAACGCACGCTCGTAGGTGCGCAGGGCCGCCGCGGGATCGGTCTGCGCCTCGACCGCGCCAATCGCATTAAGCGACACGGCAATGGCACGCGGGTCGTCCAACCCTTCGCGAATCACGAGGCCGCGCTGATACGCCGCCCGCGCGTTCGGGTAGTCCTGCATCGCGAAATACACCAGACCGATGTTGTGGTGGGAGTACGCCTCGCTGGAGGTCATCCCCAGTTCCTGCTTCAGCGCCAGCCCCCGCTGGTGGTAGTCCAGCGCCTCAGGATAGTCACGCAGACTGCGGTAGGCGTTGCCGAGGTTGTTGTAGGAGTAGGCGAGCCCTTCCTTGTCGCCGGTCTCCTCGCGGATGGCCAACGCCATCAGGTGGTGTTCCAGCGCTTCGGCGAAGCGCCCGGCATCGGCCTCGACCAACCCAAGCGTGTTGTGGCCCTGGGCCTGCCCCCAGCGGTCCTGCGCCTGCGTATACAGGCGCACAGACTCTTCGGCGCTCTGCCGTGCCAAATCCAGCAGACTCTGGTTCCGATACCCATAGGCGATGTAATTCAGGGCCTCGGCCTGACCCCGCACATCCTGCGCCTCCCGAGCCGCAGCCAGCGCCTGCTGGGCCAGGGCCAGAGACCGATCGGGGTCGGTTTCACTGAGGGATTTCGCTTCGGCGTTCAGGGTGGCGACAGGTCCGGTCGCCCCGGGCTGAGCCCAGGCCGCGCCCACCCCTGCACCGCAGAGAACGCTGGCACAGAGAAACAAGACGCGCATCGCGCAAGAATGTATCATCGTGGGATGCCTTCTGCGCTCCACGCCACACAAACGGTCGCCAATCCACTCCGACGCAACATCGCCATTATCGCCCACGTTGACCATGGGAAGACCACGCTGGTGGACGCCCTGCTCCGGCAGAGCGGCATCTTCCGCTCCAACGAACGGGTGGCCGAGCGGGTTATGGACTCCAACGACCTGGAGCGCGAGCGCGGCATCACGATTCTGGCCAAGAACACGGCCGTGCACTATCACGATCATCTGATCAACATCGTGGACACCCCGGGCCACGCCGACTTCGGCGGCGAAGTGGAGCGTGTGCTCTCGATGGTCGACGGCGTGATGTTGCTGGTGGACGCCTCGGAAGGTCCGCTGCCGCAGACCCGCTTCGTGTTGCGCAAGGCCCTCGAACGCCGTCAGCCGCCCATCGTCGTCATCAACAAGATCGACCGGCCGGACGCGCGCACGCAGGAAGTGCTCAACGAGGTGTACGACCTGTTCATCGACCTGGATGCCACCGAAGAGCAGCTGGACTTCCCCGTGCTCTACACCGTCGCACGTGACGGCACGGCGACCACCGACATCGCGGTGCCCGGCGAGGACCTGCGCCCGCTGTTCGACGCCATCATTGCGCACACCCCGGCACCGCGTGGCCTGATCGACGGCCCGCTGCAGGCGCTCGTCGCCAACCTTGAGGCCAGCGACTACCTCGGCCGCATCGCCATCGCGCGTGTGTTTCACGGCCGCGTGAAGGTGGGCGACCCGATTGCGGTCTGCAAGATCGACGGCACCATCCAGAAGACCGTCGTCACCAAGTTGTTCACGTTTGAGGGTCTCAAACACGTGGATGCCACCGACGCCGCCGCCGGCGACATTATCGGCCTGGCCGGTATCGCCGACATCATGATCGGTGAGACCATCGCCGACGCGGAGAATCCCATCCCCATCAAGACCATTGCCATCGACGAACCGACCGTGTCGATGATCTTCGGGATCAACACCTCGCCGCTGGCCGGCAAGGACGGCCAGTTCGTGACGTCGCGGCAGCTCAAGGACCGGCTCGACAAGGAACTTATCGGCAACGTGTCGATCCGTGTCGAACCCACCGACTCACCCGAAATGATGAAGGTGTACGGCCGCGGTGAGCTGCAGCTGTCGATTCTGATCGAGATGATGCGGCGCGAGGGCTTCGAGATGCAGGTCTCGCGTCCCGAGATCGTGACCAAGGAGGTCAACGGCGTCCGCATGGAGCCGGTCGAGAACCTGGTCATCGATGTCGCCGAGGAATTTCAGGGCGTGGTCATCGCCCAGTGTGGCCAGCGCCGCGGCACGATGACCAAGATGGTCAACCATGGGTCGGGTCGCGTGCGTCTCGAATTCAACATTCCAGCCCGCGGCCTGATCGGCTTCCGGTCGCAGTTCCTCACCGAAACACGCGGCACCGGCATGATGAACCACATCTTTGCCGAGTGGGCACCGTGGTCGGGCCCCATCGCCTCACGTCCCACCGGTGCACTGCTGTCGGACCGCGCGGGTGTGGTCACCGCCTACGCCATCGCCAACCTGCAGGACCGCGGCGAGATGTTCGTCTCCCCCAGCACACCGGTGTACGAAGGCATGATCGTCGGCGAGAACTCGCGCAACGCAGACCTCGACGTCAACATCGTGCGTGAAAAGAAGATGTCGAACATGCGCGCGTCCGGTGCCGACGAGTCCATCCGCCTGATTCCACCCCGCCTCCTCAGCCTCGAGCAGGCGATCGAGTTCATCAATGACGATGAGCTGGTTGAAGTGACGCCGCACAACCTGCGGATGCGCAAGCGCGTGCTGGCGGCGAACATGCGCCCGCGACGCGCGGACTAACGCGCGGCGCACCAGCTACACTAAGGCGCATGTCGCGCCTCGACGGTCTTCGCCCGCTGCTGCTCCCACTGGGAGTGATCGCGGTCGCGCTGACGACCTACAACCTGCAGGTCCGCCATGTGATGGTGGACTTCGAGATGTATCGCACGGCGGCGGCCCGTGCACTCGCGGCCGCACCGCTGTACGTGGCCACGGACGGCCCTGCCGCCTTCACGTACCTGCCTGCGTTCGCCATGGCCATGATCCCCATGGCGCTGCTTGGCACCGACGCCGCACGCATCTCCTGGTTCGCGCTGTCGTGCGCCAGCCTGCTGCTTCTGCTGCGATGGTCGGTCGTGACACTGCCATCACGGCGGTGGTCCGCTCGCACCCTGATCTTTGCCGCCCTGGTTCTGCTCGCGAGGTTCTACCTTGATGAGCTCACGCTCGGGCAATCCACGCTGCTGCTCGGCGTGGTACTCATGGCGGCCCTCGGGGCCCTGCAACTTGAGGCCCCCACTCCGGCCGCCGTGTGTATCGGGCTCGCCGTGTTCGTGGAACCGTCTGCCCTGATCCTGCTCCCGTGGCTGGTCGCCACAACTGGTGTGAGAAGTGGACTCATCGGCGGAGCCACCGTCCTGGCCGGCCTGCTGCTGCCGGCGGTGGTGTACGGCTGGGCCGGTAACCTCGAACAACTCGCGGCGTGGTGGCACCTCGCCTCAGGCACCACCGCCCAGATACTGCTTGCTCCCGACAACATCTCGCTGGCCTCCGTGTGGACCACGTGGCTCGGCCCCGGTACCGTCGCCGCCCTGCTGGCCGCCGTGTCGGCCGTCCTGCTCGTGGCCGTGGCCGCCACCGTGTGGCGGCAACGCGCCCACGTCGACGACCCGGTCTACCTCGAGTTCGCTCTGCTGCTGGTGCTCATCCCGCTGTTGTCACCGCGCGGCTGGAGCCATGTGCTCGTATTGGCCACACCGGCGGTCGTCCTGCTCGTCGACCGCTGGCGTGAACTTCAGCCGCCGTGGCGATGGGCCAGCGCCATCGCCCTCGTTGCCCTGCTCCTGTCCCGGGTTGAAGTCCTCACGACGTGGGGCCTCCTCTCCCTCTCCGCCGTCACGATCGTGGCCACCCTCGCGCAGATGCGGCTCCGCCGGCTGGCGTGAGTCAGGAGTTTTTCACCATGGGGTTCCATGAGGATCCATGAGGAAATGCCTGTCACTGACAGGTGAGGGTTGGGGGCCAGGCTGTAAGCCTGGCCGTGCGGGGGGAGGGCGGACGGGCCCGAATGCACCGGTCGCATTCATGCGGGGTATTCGGTCCCGTCCGCCCTACCCCCGCGCTGCCGCCGGTGGCGGCACCCAACCCGTGACACAGACAG
>JBBQDM010000018.1:0-82941 GCA_038319675.1 Vicinamibacterales bacterium | reverse complement strand
CCGGGCAAGTACCGCGTGTCGTCGACGCCACCGCGCGGCTGGCGCGCCAAGAGCATCGACGCGCTCGGTAGGGACGCGCTCGACTTCCTGCTCGACGTGCAGCCGAACAACGACATGGCGAACGTGACGGTGACCTTCACGAACAAACCGACGGAGCTCAACGGCACGCTGACCGACGCGTCGAGTCTGCCGACGTCCGACTACACGATCGTGCTCTTCGCGGCGGATCAGAAATACTGGACGCCGCAGTCGCGCCGCATCGTCACCACGCGGCCCGCCACCGACGGCAAGTTCTCGTTCCGCGATCTGCCGGCCGGTGACTACCGTCTCGTCGCGCTCGCGGACGTCGAGCCCGGCTCATGGTTCGATCCCGATTTCCTCAAGCAGCTCGTGCCGGCGTCGATATCGCTCACGTTGTCCGACGGCGCGAAGACCACCCAGGATCTGCGCGTCGGCAAATAGCCACATTGCAAGATTGCTTTATTGCAACATCGCTCTATTCGGGATCGCACAATTTATCTGTAGATTCCGACGACGGAAGTGATTTTGCCTTCGTCGTCGTAGCGAAAGACATTGGTCCCCTGGGCGAGCGCCTTTCCCTCCGGCCCGGGGACGTTCCAATCCACGAGCGCCGTGCCCAGACAGTGGCGGGCGTCGCCTTCGCGGTGGAGTTTCATCCCGGGCATGAACTTCTGCGCGGCGCCGGCGTGCAGGGTGATTTCCTCGATGCCATCCAGGCAACTGTAGCGATCGCCGAACTGCACATTCGCCACCGAAATCGCGGCGAACGCCGCCTTCCGTTTCGTCTCGTCGGGTTCGGCCCAGGCGTCGAACCACGCATCGCTGATTGGTCCGGCGTTCGCGTTGACGCTGTTGGCGACGGTATTGGCGAACAGGGACAACTGATAGCGCCATCCCTGCACATGTTCGTCACGTGACGCGGCGGTGGGCAGTTCGTGTGTCAGCGTGAGGCGCGTGCCGCCGGCTTCCTTCGCGAGCAAGATACTGACTTTGGATGAGCCGGGCGGCACGGGCGAATCGGCCGTGTGGTAGCCGTACGAAAACACGATGCGTGAGGGGGCCGAGAGTTCGAGGATTTCGCCGGAGGCTTCGACGTTGCCTGGATAGCGCACGTAGACTCTCCCACCGACTTTCGGATCGATGGTGGATCCGGCGCCCCACCACGAGGCCCAGCGGGCGGTGTCCTGGAAGAAGCCGAAGACGGTGTCGGGCTTTGCGTGGATGAAGACGGAGCGGTCGAGTCGGTGTGTCTCTGCGGGCATGGGTGGTCAGTCCTTCCTCTTGCCGCGGCGCCGGCGTTCGGGGCGCGGGCCGCGGCGGGATTCTTCGAGTTCGGCGGCGAGTTTCAATTTCCAGAGTGCGTCGGCCCACATCGCTTCGAGGTGTTGGGCCATCGGTCCGAGGGCGGCGCGTCGAGCGCGATAGTAGCGGAACTGTCTGTCGCGTCGAGTCTCGACGAGTCCCGCCTGGGCCAGAGTTTTGAGTTGGAGTGACACGGCGCCAAAGGTCACGTCGGGCATGGCGCGTCGGATGTCGCCGGCGGAGCGTTCTTCGTCCCAGATGAGCCGGAGGATTTCCCGGCGTCGGGGCGATGCAAGGGCGTTCAGCAGCATGCCAAGCTAATTTAGTTACAACTAAAGTAAAGGTAAAGGGAAAAGGGAGGGGGTCAGTCCCCCTTTCCACAGGTTTTCCACAGATGGGGACAGGAGTCGGAATGATTTTCGGTTGGTGAGAGGGCTAGCCAACGGTGAATGGCGTACGTTACGATAGTCGTCTTGTGCGCCCGTAGCTCAGCTGGATAGAGCGCCGGGCTTCGAACCCGTAGGTCGGAGGTTCGAATCCTCCCGGGCGCACCAGTTAATGCAGGGCAGAGGGCATAGGGCACGGGGCATAGGTCAGGAACGCGCTGACGCTCCCCACTTTCCTTCTGAAATACGAATTCGCGCCCGTAGCTCAGCTGGATAGAGCGACGGCCTCCGGAGCCGTAGGTCGCAGGTTCGACTCCTGCCGGGCGCACCATGCCGCTTCGCTAAGGGCAAAGGGCATGGGGCACAGGGCAGAGGTTCGGTAGATAGATCGTCTTTTCGTTTTTTTGTGGGCCCGTAGCTCAATTGGCAGAGCAGCAGACTCTTAATCTGTTGGTTGGAGGTTCGATTCCTCCCGGGCTCACCATCCTTCGCTAAACGCTCGCTACGCTCGCAGCTCCGGCTGGCGAGCCAGATCGAACCCCCCGGGCCCGAACCGAGAGCCCACGGCGATCCCTTACTCCACCACCACCGCCGTGCCGCTGGCCGACACCATCAACATGCCGTTGCCCGAGCCGAGCACTTCGTAGTCGAGGTCGACGCCGACGACGGCGTTGGCGCCGAGTTCTTTGGCACGGTCGGCCATCTCGTTCATCGCCATGTCGCGGGCGCGTTGCAGTTCGCGCTCGTACGTCGCGGACCGGCCGCCCACCAGGTCGCGGATGCCGGCAAACAGATCCTTGAAGATGTTCGCGCCCAGAATCGCTTCACCGGCCACGACGCCGGCGTAACGGGTGATCGACTTGCCTTCAACACTTGGAGTGGTGGTGATGATCATGGTGTGATTGACGCAAATCTGACACAATTCGTTCGCGTTCGGGCACCATGAATCTTCTATTATTTCTCGCGGGGCTGAGCTTGCTGGTCGTCGGCGCCAATGCGCTGGTGCGGGGTGCGTCCAAACTCGCGCTCTCGTTCGGCATCAGCCCCCTGGTGATCGGGCTGACCATCGTCTCCTTCGGCACGAGCGCGCCAGAAGTGGCCGTCAGCGTCGGTGCGGTGCTCGACGGCACCTCCGACATCGCCATCGGCAACGTGGTGGGCAGCAACATCTTCAACGTGTTGTTCATCCTCGGCATCAGCGCGCTGATCGTGCCCCTGGTAGTGAACATTCAGCTGATCCGGCAGGAGGTGCCGATCATGCTGGGCGCCAGCCTGCTGTTGCTGGTCTTCACCGCTGACGGCACGCTCTCGCTCCTGGACGGCGCCATATTGTTCGCGCTGCTCGTGGCCTATACGGTGTTTCTGGTGGTGCAGTCACGCCGCGAAACCCAGGCGGCCAACGCCGAGTTTGCCGAAGCGATACAGCCGGCCGATCCCGGCGCCTGGGACAGTCACTGGGCGGCGCAGGTCGGTCTGATCGCCGTCGGCCTGGCCGCGCTGGTGCTGGGGTCGGACTATTTGGTGCAGGCCTCAATCAGCGTCGCCAAGGCGATTGGCGTGAGCGACCTTGTCATCGGCCTGACCATCGTCGCCGCCGGCACCAGCATGCCCGAGGTGGCCACCAGCGTCGCCGCCGCCATCAAAGGCGAGCGCGACATTGCGGTGGGGAACGTGGTCGGCAGCAACACCTTCAATATTCTTGGCTGCCTGGGCCTGTCCGGCCTGGTGTCGGGCAACCTCGGCCTGGCGGTGGCACCATCGGTGCTGGCCTTCGACATCTGGGTGATGCTGGCGGTGGCGCTGGCCTGCCTGCCTGTGTTCATGACCGGCCGGGAGATCGCGCGGTGGGAGGGCGGCGTGTTTCTCGGATATTACGTCGCGTACGTGACCTACCTGATCCTGGCCACGCAGCAACACACCCTGCTGCCCGCTTTCTCGGGTGTCATGATGGGGTTCGTGGTGCCCCTGACGGTCGTCACCCTTGTGGTGATACTGATCCGCCCTGGAGGCCCCCGGACCGGGTAGACTCTCCGTGCCCCAGGAGGTCCCTCATGCGTCTGCTCCGTCTCGTCGTTGCTGTCTGCGTCCTTGCCGCGTCCTTCGCGACTGTCCCCAACGCCGCTCAGGCCCCCGCGAAAAAGCTGCTCGACAAGTCCACGTTCTTCGACATGGAGTCGGTCTCCAATCCGCGCATCTCGCCGGACGGCACCACGGTGCTGTTCTCGCGCGGGTTTGTGGACATCATGCGCGACCAGGGCGCGTCCAACCTGTGGGTCGTGGGGGTGGACGGCTCGCGCCTGCGTCAACTGACCGACGGCGCGTTTAATGACTCAGCCCCCGTCTGGTCGCCGGATGGTAAACGTATCGCGTTCCTCTCAAATCGCTCCGGCTCCACGCAGTTGCACGTGATGTGGGCCGATTCGCGCGAGACGCTGCAGTTGACGCGCTTTGATCGCGCACCGGGCGGCGTGCAGTGGTCCCCCGACAGTTCGCAGATTGCCTTCACCGCGTTCCTCCCGGACGACACACCCGTGCTGCCCGTGCGCCTCCCGCCGGTGCCGCGCGGCGCGCAGCTCGCCCGTGGGGCCACCGTGGTGGATCGTCCCTCCTGGGCCTCCGACGGCACAGGACCCACGCAGAAGGGCTACACACACGTCTTCACCGTCGATGCCACCGTCGGCGGCACACCACGTCAGGTCACATCGGGCGACTACAGCCACAACGGCCCCTCGTGGTCGGCGGATGGAAAGACGATGTTTGTGTCGGGGATTCGGAAGCCCGATGCCGCGTTCCTGCGAGGTGATTCTGAGGTCTACGCGATCAACCTTGCGACGCGCGAGGTCACACAGTTGACCGATCGCCGTGGACCGGACGGCTCACCCCTCGCATCGCCCGACGGCACATGGGTCGCCTACACCGGCTACGACCAGCAGAACTTCACGAGCCACCTCTCCAGCCTCTACATCATGGACACCACCGGCAAGCGGCAGCGCCTGTGGTCCGGCAACCTGCCGAGTTCGCCGTCAAACATCCAGTGGGCACCTGACGGCTCCGGCGTCTATTACTCGATGCAGGAACTCGGCGAAGAGAACATGTACTTTGTCGCGGCAGACATCGGCGTACCGCCGACGAGGATCACCACCGGCAAACACGTGCTGACGTCCGTGTCCATTGCGAAGAACGGCACGGCCGCAGCCGTGCGCGGGCACTTCACGCAGCCCGGTGTACTCGTCTCGTTCCCAATGTCGAAGCCCGCGGACATGAAGGTGCTTGTTGACGTCAACAACGACATCCTTGGTGATCGTGCGGTATCTGATGCCGAGGAAATCTGGGCGACGTCGGCGGATGGCCTGAAGGTGCAGGGCTGGCTGATGAAGCCCGCGAACTTCGACCCCGCGAAGAAGTATCCGATGCTGCTGTGGATTCACGGTGGCCCGTGGAGCATGTACTCCGTCAACTGGAACTGGGCGTATCAGAACTTTGCCGCCAACGGATACGCGGTGTTGTGGACCAACCCGCGCGGGTCCACCGGCTACGGGCAGGACTTCGTCAACGGCATCCAGCACAGTTATCCCGGCAAGGACTACGACGACTTGATGGCCAGCGTGGATGCGGCTGTGGCGAAGGGCTGGATCGATGAATCGAATCTGTTTGTGACCGGCGGGTCAGGCGGCGGCGTGCTGACGGCGTGGATTGTCGGCCACACCGATCGCTTCCGCGCGGCCGCCTCGATGCGACCTGTCATCAACTGGCATTCGTTCGTCGGGACCACTGACGGCACCAGCTGGTACAACCAGTTCCAGAAGTATCCGTGGGAAGACCCGATGGAGTACGCCGTGCGTTCGCCCCTGCACTACGTTGCCAATGTCACGACGCCGACGATGGTGATGACGGGGGAGGCGGACCTGCGCACACCGATGGCGCAGAGTGAGGAGTATTACCGTGCGCTTACGGTATTGCGGAAGGCCGACACCCTGCTCGTGCGCATGCCCGAGGAGTTTCACGGCTGGCGCCGACCCTCACGGCAGTTGTTGCAGCAGCTCTACCTGATGGCGTGGTTCGAAAAGTACCGGACGCCGGAGAGCAAGGCAGCGGTGCCCGGTATCGATCGCTGAGTGACCGCAAACGTCATCGTCCGTGTTGCGGACTGGCCCGCCTTCACACGCGCTTCGAGGGTGAGTGTGAAGTCGCCCGAGAGCTGGTCCAGCGGGATGAGTGTGTCGAGCGCAGTCACACGTCGCCCGTCAACGGGCTCCGCGACCGTGAGTATCTCCTCGCGCCGGAGGGTGACGCCTGCGCCGTGAAGGGTGAGCGTCACGGTGGCGTCAGTTTCGCGGCCGCGCCAAAACACTGGCACGAAGACTCGAAGCGTCTGCTCGTGCGTGAACTTCCGTACCGTCGTGGGCTGGAACGGCAGGATGGCTTTGATGAAGTCCGCGCCCAGCGTGGCGGGGCCGGCGTCGCCTGACGCGCCGATGACTACGCCGCCCATCTGAATCCGGGACTCGGAGGGTTTCGGCACATGCACGGGCACCTGCAACGTGCCCGCGCGACCAAGCGCCTTGCTGGCGATGCCGATGCGCAGTGTGAGCGGTTGTGACGGAAGATCGATCACGTCGTTGATGACGAGTGCCACGCTTTCGCGTTCGGAGCGGGGCGGACGTACGGTGTATGTGCGGTCGGTGGTCGCCTTGACCCTCGCGTCGCCATCAAGCGCCAGAATCTGGTACGCGATGGTGTCGAAGGGCGCATCACCGGAGATGCCGGTCGGATACGTCACGTGAATGGTCACCGCCGTGCGCATGACGTTGCCGGTCGGCAGGAGCGGCGCAGCTACCGCACTCAGGGCCAGGCCGCGCACGTCCACACCTGAAGTCATGGCGGTCGACAGTCGTTCATCCAGAGCCGCGTCGGTGGCGATGGCCGAGGTCGGCACATACCCCAGCCGCGCGCGCACCTTCGCGCCCGGTCGCGAGACCTTCACCTCGAGGTCGTTGAATGTGCCCAGCCGTGTATGCCGCTGCGGGTAGAACCCCAGCACATAGAAGTTGCCATTTTCTGTCGCGATGGCTTTGACGGCGCGACTCAGGTCGGACTGATTCGTGAAGGCGCGGCCGCCTGTGTTGACGGCCACGGTCGCGAGCATGTCCTGCTGCATCGCAAGTCGATACCCGACGGAACCAGACAATGCGGCGCCCATGTCTCCGCGTCCACCAAGGGAGCCGGCCTCTCCACCAATGGAGCTGATGCCGCCGCGGACCGCATCCGCCGGCTGCACCATACCGCGTGGATCGAGCGTATAGATCGGCGCGTTCGCGCGGCGGGCGCGGTCGAATGCCATTTTCAGTTCGTCGTAGACCATGTCGGCGAGGGGCTTTTCGTCGGCACCCAGGCTCGTGTTTGGATCGAGAGGCGAGCCGGCGCCCACGTACACGATGGCGCGGCGGGCATGGTCAGATCCTTCCAACGCAATCGCTGCCGTTCGAAGGGTGGCGGCCAACGACCGCCCGTACGACATTGTGGTGTTCAAGATCGCGCGCAGGCCTCCGCCTTCCTGGGTCATCGGGGGGCGGCTGGTCGTGCGTCCCATGGCATCAATCGCAAATCCCGATGCGTCGCGTACGCGGTCCACTGCCTGCAGTAACCGTGCGCGGTCGGTGGTGAAGTTCACCCCAATGTCCGAGCGACCCACAAACACGATGGCCACTTCGTCGTCGGGCGAGAGTGCGGTGATGAACTCGGTCATCACTCGCTTCACATACACGATCTCGGATTCGAGGGTGTGCAGGTTGTCCACGATCATCACGAACAGGCGGCTGTCGGGGGACGGCCTCGCATTCGAGATGACGTCCGACGCGGGTGGCGCCGCGCGCAGCTCCTCCACCGGCATCGTGGACACGGGAATCGACACAAACCGGAAGTCCGCCACACGCTCACGCACGCCGCGGTCGTAGATCTCGAAATCGAACACTTCCAGGTCGGTGATGGGCACATCGTTGCTGTCGGTGACCACCACGTCCACCACGACGTATTGCACACCCGTACGAAACACGGGCCTCTGCTGGGCAGAGACGACGACGGCCGCGGCCAAGCAAGCCATCGCCACCGCAGGGCCGAATCGGGTCTTGGACATGTTCGAGAGGAGGACTATACAACGTATGGAGCAGGCGGGCTCTGTACTGATTCGGTGACATCGGCCTTGGGTGTGAGGCGGTTCTCCCTCTGAAGGGCCGTTGGCATTTCGCTTGCAATGAGGCAGGTCGGAGGCCGTGTATGGCACGCAAACCGTACGTTTCATTGTCCGTAATCGCACTTGTTCTTGGTCTTGTTGTTCTGACGCCGGCCGCCCCGGCGGCGGCACCTGACCGCTCGTTCACCGAAGCGTTGCTGAAGGATGTGTTCGAAGGGCGCCGCGTCACGGTGCGCATCGACATGCCCGGCACCAAAGACGGCGTGAACGTCTACCCACAGAACCGGCGCGACCTCGATGTGCACCGCTATCGCAACGACCTCCGTCGTCATGGTGTCGCTCTTCGTGCCGGTGACTCCGCCATCGTCACTCTCGTGAAAGTGAAGGATGATCTGATCGAGTTTCAACTCGACGGCGGCGGGTTCGGCACCTTCTTTGACGACACGAGCACGACGGTCGACATCCCGCTGATGGGCAAGACCGACCGAGAGCGGTCACTGGAGCGGCGCATTCGCAACGAAGACGATCGCGGCCGGCGTCGTCAACTCGAGCGTGAACTGTCAGAGCTCCGCCGCTGGCGCGAGATGGAGAACCACCGCATCATGTTCGAACGCGAGCGGCTCTCGGTCTACAAGGAAGAGCGCGTGGCAGTGCAGCGGATGCACGGCGGGTCACGGTTCAACATCCGGTTCGACCGTCGTGTGCCCTACGGATTCGGGCCAGACGACATCATGGCGGTGCTGGCTGAATACGTGGATTTCAACGATCGATCGCGTGATCGGCGCTGGCGGTGAGTAGGGTCGAAGTCACCGCACGCGCAGAGGCAACGTGCGTGTTTCGCCGGGGCCGAGCGTGAGGCGCTCCGACAGTGGATACAGTTCGCCGAGCCACTGCGGATCAAACTCGCGCCCGGCTTCGGGATCCAGGAGTGTGACGATGCGGTAGTCGCCGGGTGGGAGGAGGGTCAGTGCGTAGGTGCCGTCCTGGCCGGGTTGGGTAACGCGGATGCGTCGAGACAGCGGCAACCACATCGCGCGATCCTCAGGGAAGAGTATGACGGTGTGTGACGAGACCGGATCACCATCCGCATTAGTGAGCGTGCCCTGGACGCCGGCGGACCGATTGGTCAGCGTGATATCTGCGACGTACTGACGGTCGTGCTCGATCGTGATGTGTTGGTCGGCTGCATCCACCTGTCCGAAGGTGGCTGTATCGATCGCCCATCCGTCGGGCAGTCCACTCAGCACTGGCGTGTATCGTCCTGGCGCCACGTGAGGGATCGAGAATGTGCCATCGGCGGCGACCGGACCGCGCATCACAGGTGACTCCCAGTCAGCGGACGTCGTGATTCGTCGCATTTGGAACATCAGCTTGGAGCGGTCGAACGTCTCCGGCAGAGAGCCCAGCGCCACACGACCGGTCACGGTGATGCCTGGTCGCAGCGTCAGTGTCGCTTCGGTCTTGTCGCCAGGCGCGATGGTCACCATCGTTTCGGCGTCGAGAAAGCCTCCACCCTGTTGCGGAGGCAGCGAAGCATGTGCGCGCAGCACGTATGTGCCAGGCACCACGCCGTGGAAGTCGAACCGGCCGGCGCTGTTGGTATTCCGGAACCACACCCCGATGCTGGCCACGGGCAGCGCGGGGTCAATCAGTTGTACGCGAGTGTCGAGCGGCAGGGCCCCCTCGCTGTTGATGACCACGCCGGAGACTGCAGCGGTCTCAATTATCTGAAGCGCAAAGTCGATGTTCCAGACCTCTTCACTCACGCCCACCCGGACGGCGCGGGCGGTGGACGGCTGCGCCACGCCCGGGTGATACACAGGTACATAGCCTTGTGATGGAGGCGGCGGTGGTGGAGGAGGCATGCGTGCCGCATCGGCCTTTGCGGTGGCCATCATGCGTTCGTCGCCCGTGGCGATTGCCTGCGCCATCATCTGTTGCATCCGCTGCTGACCCGCGTTGGCCTGAGCGGACAGCGCTGACACGCTGTCCCGTGGCAGCGCACTGATGAGATACTCTCCCGGCAACAGGCCCGCCATCCGGTAGGCACCACGGTCGTCGGTCACGGCATTGCCGGCGGCGGTCACGACCCGCTCACCGTTGGCATAACGATAGAGCAGCGCGCGCACGGGTACATTAAACGCGGCGTCGCCGTATTCATCCGTGAGCGTTCCAGAAATCACGCCGCCACGAGGCATCACAATCGACAATTTCTCGACACGCTGGCCGTCTGCCAGCGTGATGGGTGTGCCCGCGCTCGACGGCCCGGGCTGACGTGCGCCGTAGACGGTGTCGAGAAACCCCGGTCGGGTAGCCGTGAGGCGATAGTCACCGGTGGGCAGTGCATCGAACACAAAACGGCCCTCCTCGTCCGTGGTGGCCACCCGCGAGACGCCCGGCGCAATCCGTGTGAGCCGGAGTGAGGCCTTGCGCACCGGTGTGCCCTTGTCGGCGGCGGTCAACACACCGGCGATGACGCCCGTGCCTGGGGGGGCCGGTGCGCCTGCGGGCGTCCGCTGTGGGGGGGACTGCGCCGACAGGGTGAGCGTGACCAATCCGAACACGACGCTGCAAACGACGGGTGCGCGCATGAGGCCTCCTCTGGTGAAGTGCTAGGAGACTAGCACCGACGCAGCCAGGCGAGCAACTTCCTGGTGGTCCAGGTATTGATGATTCGCGCGGCCGGAATCGCGGCCAGTCGGGCGTGCGCCAGGGCTATTTCGGCAAACACCAGTTCGTCGGTGTTGTGGGCGTCACTGTCGATCGCGAGCAGGCAGCCCGCGTCGAAGGCTTGGCGGGCGAGGGCGTACGGCACATCCTGTCGCGACGGGTCGCCATCGATCTCGATGGCCACGTTCGCGTCGGCTGCGGCCTTGAAGATGCGGGGCCAGTCCACGCGCAGGCCGTCGCGTTTGCCAAACTTGCGACCGCTCGGGTGGGCCAGGATGTGCACGCCCGGGGTGCCTATCGCACGCAGCAGGCGCGACGTCTGGTCGGCGTCGCTGTCGAGCTTGGAATGCGGGGCGGCGAGGACCACTTCGCAGTCCGCGGCTTGCCCGCCGGAGCCTTGGCGCAGGCGGGTCCGCAGTCCGCGGTCCGCAGTCCTGGGCAAATCAACTGAGCCGTCGGCTCGGATGTTGGCTTCTACGCCCTTCAGCACGCGAAACTTCCCGGCCGTGGCCTCGTTGATCGCGTCGATCTCGCGATGCTGGGCCTTGAGCGACGCAGCCGAGAGGCCTCTCGCGATCGAAAGACCGTCGGTGTGATCGGTGATCGCCATGTGTGTGTAGCCACGGTCTGCGCAGGCGATCGCCATCTCGGCAATTGAGCGCTGACCGTCGCTCCATTGCGAGTGCATCTGGAAGTCGCCGCGATAGTCGCCCAGACCGACGGCATCAAGACTGTCGTCCTGCAGCACAAGCCGCGCGACCGCCAAGCTCATGAATCCGTCCTGGCGTGCGCGGCGCTGTTCCGCATCGGCCATGCGGCCGCTGCGCTCGATCGCTGCGGTCACCGTCGCCGAGGTCCCCGTCGCAAGCACCTGACGCACCACAGTTGTGGCCGTCTTGCCGACATCGGGCAGGGTGGTTGATGACGACAGCTGCTCCGGAAGCAGCGCGATCCTCCGCGCCGCCCGTTCGTAGGCCCGACGCGGATACATCGACGTTTGCACGGCGGCGAGGTCGTCGAGCAGACCGCTGATGAAGATGTTCAGGTCGAGCACGCGTATGTAGAATGCCTCCAAAATGAGCTCGGCGCCGAGCTCCTCTTTTGAGGCGAACCGTCGGCGAGTCGGCGGCGTCTTGTTTACAGGCCCGAATGAACGACCTTGTCCAGCCCCTGCCCGGATTCCTGGTGACCCCAGTGAGTGATGTTGACCGTGAGTTCGAATCACGGCTGGGGGAGTCGTCTTCCCTGGCCTTTCGCGTGGCCTTCGGCGTCCTGCGGCATCGGGAAGACGCCGAGGACGTGGCGCAGGACGCCTTCGCCCGGGCCTATCGAAGTTTCCATCAGCTCCGCGACCGCGAGGCCTTCCGGGCGTGGCTGGTGCGCATGACCTGGCGGCTCGCGCTCGACCGCCGCCGCGGCGAACGGCGGCGCACCACCCGGGAACAGGCGATCGTCGCCGACCCGATCGTGCCGTCGTCTGAGCAGACGCTTGTAGAAGCAGATCGCGCGCGTCGACTGTGGGACGCCGTGGACCAGCTGCCAGACCCGTTGCGCCTGACCGTGGTGCTGGCCTCGCTGCAGGAGCACACGCTGAAGGAAGTCGCCGAACTCACCGGGGTTGCAGAAGGCACCGTAAAATCACGACTCTTTGATGCCCGTCAGCGGCTAAAGGACTTGCTGTCATGAGCCAGCACGACGACCTGTTCCAGGAACTGGGCCGCACCCTCGACGTGGCGCCATCGCGTAATTTTGCCGATGGCGTACGGTCGCGGATTGCGCGACGCCGTCTGGTGATGCGCACGACGATGTCTGGTCTTGCGATTGCTGCGAGTCTGTTGCTTGTTGTGGTCACCCAGTGGCCCGAGCCTGCCGAACCCGTGGCAATGACAGCCACAGCACCCCTCATCGTGCCTTCTGCAGTGGCGGCCAACACTGCCACGTCGTTCGCTGCGACGCCCACGGTACGAGCGGAAGTCGAGCCCATCGCAGCGGCACCGCAGCCTCGACGGGCCAACCAGGTGGCACCGGTGACCGAACCGGACCCGCTCCTCGTCGTCACGAACCAGATGGCGGTGTTGCAGGCCATCTGGGCGGGGCATCGAGTGACGGCAGGCGAGACCGAGACGCCTCCTGTCGAGGTGACGACAATCGAGACAACGCCGGTGGTGATTGAACCGGTGCGTGTGCTGCCGGTCGTGGTGGTCGGCAACCGCGCGCCGATTGAAGGACTTCCCATTATTCGCCGCGCCGTTGCGGCACTGGAGACGAAATGACACTGCAGATGAGACACACGCGTTGGGTGATGGCCGTGATGGTGGGCATGGTGATGGCCTCAGGACTGGGACACGCTCAGGGGCCCGCGGCGCAACAGAAAGCGGAAGCGGCGGTCGTTCCCCTCAAGGTGACTGTCGTCATGACGCGCTACAAGAGCGACAAAGCACAGACTGTGGTGTCGCGATTGCCGTTTGAGTTGTGGGTGAACACCGGGAGTTCCGCAACCATTCGCTTCGGATCGGAAGTACCGGTTCCGACGATTATCATCGCGCAGGGCGAGGGGGCAGACAAGAAGTCCACGCCGGTGGCGTCGTTCACCTACCGATCCATTGGGACGTCTGTTACGGTGAACGCGCAAGACCACGGGGAAGGCCGCTACAGACTGGAGGTGCTGATTGAGGATTCGCAGGTCGTGCCTGCGGTTACCGACCCGGAATTTATTGGTCCCAGGACGGCGAATCAGTCCTTCCGGGCGACGGCGCAGCCGATTCTTCGCGACGGCCAGACCGTGCAGCACTCGCTGGCCACCGACAGGATGACCGGCGATGTGACGAAGATCGAGCTCACGTTGAACGTTGTGAAGTAAAAGACGTCGGGTGCCTTTTCTGCTCTGAGCGCTAGCGAAAGGCACCCGACGTTTTTGTCGTCCCGTGTTATCGTCCCCGCATGTTCCGGATCAAGCTGTCTCTCGCTGTTGGCCTGGTGGCCCTCTGTGCCACCGCGCTCGCCTCGAATCCCTTTGCCCAGACGCCGACGGCGCCGACGTCGGAGGCGTTGTTCGGCCAGCTGGAGTGGCGCAACATCGGTCCGGCCAACATGTCGGGCCGCATCTCCGACATTGAGGCCGTCGAGGCGAATCCGGCGATTGTCTACATCGCGTCGGCATCGGGCGGTGTGTGGAAGTCGGTGAATGCCGGCACAACCTTTACGCCCATCTTCGAGAACTACCCGGTCGCCTCGATTGGTGACGTCGCGATTTTCCAGCCGAACCCCGACATCATCTGGGTGGGCACCGGCGAAGATTGTGTGCGCAACAGCGTGGCGTGGGGTGACGGCGTCTACAAGTCCACCGACGGTGGCAAAACGTTTGTGAACGTCGGTCTCCCCGAGTCGCACCACATCGGCAAGGTGCTGACCCACCCGACCAATCCCGACATCGCCTACGTCGCCGCACAGGGCCACCTCTGGGATCACAACCCCGAACGCGGCATCTACAAGACGACCGACGGCGGCAAGACATGGCAGTGGCTCACCAACGGGCTGCCGCAGGACGGACGCACGGGCGCCAGCGACATCCTCATGGACCCGACCAATCCGGAGATCCTCTACGCCGGTATGTGGGAGCGGCTGCGACGCGCCTACGTCTTCGAGAGCGGCGGCCCCAACGGCGGCATCTACAAGTCCACCAACGGCGGCCAGAGCTGGACGAAGCTGACCGTCGGTCTGCCGACCGGCAACATCGGCAAGGTGGGTCTGACAATTTTCAGAAAAGACCCGCGCATCCTCTCCGCCATCGTCGAGGCGGTCCCCAGCGAGGATCTGACTACGCCGGGGTCAGGTATATATCGATCTGAAGATGCCGGCGCGACGTGGACGTACGTCAACAACAGCAACAGCCGGCCGTTTTATTACAGCCACATCCAGCTCGATCCGAATGATGCCAACCGCCTGTACTACATGGTGGTGCAGGCGCAGGTGTCCGAGGATGGCGGCCGCACGTTCGATCGGCGACTCAACGGGATTGAGGGCGACTTCCACGCGATGTGGATCGATCCGAACAACAGCGACAGGTTCTACATCGGTAACGACAAGGGGGCCTCTGTCACCTACAACCGCGGTGAACAGTTCATCATGTTCGACAACATGGACATCGCGCAGTATTACGCCATCACGCTCGACAATCGTGATCCGTATTACATCTATGGTGGTCTGCAGGACAGCGGCAACTGGGGCGGCCCCAGCAACAGCCGCGACTACAACGGGATCCTGACCGACCATTGGTGGAAGTTCCACTCAGGCGACGGCTTCCACACCACGGTGGACCCTGAGGACTGGACCACGGTCTTCACGGAAACGCAGAACGGCAACGTCCGTCGTCTGGATGCCGACTTCAGGCAGACGGGCACGACGGTGACGCCTCGGAATCCCACCATCCTCAACCTCGAGGAGGTGACCGCGCGTGAAGGGGCCGCGCCGAGCTTCCGGTACAACTGGAGTTCCCCGCTGATTCTGTCGCCGCACGATTCCAAGGTGGTGTATCTGGGCAGCAATTACCTGTTCCGCAGCACGGATCGTGGGGAGAGCTGGTCGATCATCAGTCCTGATCTCTCCACCAACGACCCCGACTACACCACACCCGCCCCTGGGCCGTTCCTCGGGGAACGTGGCGGGGCCGAGCGGCACGCGACCCTGGTCACCGTCGTCGAGTCGCCCATCCTCCCCGGCGTTATTTGGGCTGGGACTGACGATGGGAATGTGCAGGTGACGAGGGATGGCGGCACGACGTGGACGAATGTGAGGGACAACCTGCCGGCCAGCCAGGTGCCCGTGCGCACGTGGGTGAGCCGGGTGGAGCCCTCGCGATACGACGCCGGCACGGCGTACGTCAGCTTTGACGCACATCGCACGGGCAACTTCAAACCGTACGTGTTCAAGACCACCGACTTCGGCGCGACGTGGACGAACATCACATCCAACATCCCGCAGCGGGACCCGGTGTATGTCATCAAGGAAGACCTCAAGAACCCGAGCCTGCTGTTTGTCGGCACCGAGTTCGGCGTCTACGCCACCATCGATGGCGGGGGCGCGTGGCACAAGATGATGACCGGCATGCCCACTGTGGCCGTGCATGATCTGGTGATTCATCCCCGCGATAACGATCTGGTGGCCGGCACCCATGGCCGCAGCCTGTGGATTCTCGACGACATCACGCCGCTGCAGCAGTTGACGCCGGCCGTGCTCTCGTCCCAGGTCCATGCATTCAGCAACCGTGTTGCCACGATCTGGAAGGCGGTCAGCCGAGGTGCCACGCGTGGGCACCTGCTGTTTCAGGGACGTAATCCCCTGACCATCGCGCAGAGCGCGCCAGCCAACTCCCCGTCGGAACTCCGCAACTCGGCGACGGTGAGTTTTTACGTCGGCAACTCGTCGGTAACGAGCGCGCAGATCGAAATCACGGGCGGAGAGGATCGGACGTTCACCACTGACATTCCGGTGCAACAGGGCATCAACCGCTACTTCTGGCCGCTCACGTTTGCCGCGCAGGGTGGTGGAGCGCGCGGTGGTGCCCGCGGTGGTGAAGGCGGGGGGCGTGGCGGGGGCCGTGGCGGTGGTGCGGGGGCTGCGGCGGGCCCAGGCAGGTATCGCGTGAAGCTCACGATTGGCGATCGCGTCGTCAATTCCGTGATCGTGGTGCGGCCTGACCCAGGAGCTTCCCGCGTGCAGTAAGGGGGTTTCGGGTAGGGTTTTCGGCCTACACGAAACCCTGGCCGCGATCTTGCAGTGGCGTCTATCGAGGACTGACAGGTATGGCCGTAATTGTCGCTGAGTATCAACAACCCGTGACGGGCCTGAATGGGGTGGCGTGCAAGGCGAAGGCGTGTGCGCTGGCGACCCCCAAAGGGGCCTGGCATGGCTGGATCGAGTTCAACCCGCTCGACGGAGCGCCGACGTTTCGGTCTCCGCGCGAGACAGAGCAGCCCTCGCGGCAGGCCATCATCCTGTGGGCAGACGCGCTGACGGTGCCCAGGCTTGAAGCGTCGCTCGATCGGGCGCTTGAGCGCCTTGGTGTGACAGGGGTCATCCCGCGGGCCTGACCACCGGCACCGACGCGCGCTTGCTGCGCCCTTTTTGGAAGTCCTGCCGTCTGTGGGAACATGGCGGCGAGTATGGCGCTCACGACTGAGGCGATTTGGGTCGAGTTTCACGCGAACCTTCTGCGGTTCGTCACCAGGCGTGTACGCAATCCTGCCGATGCGGAGGACGTGGTGCAGCGGGTGTTCCTGCAGGTGCACCGTGCGTTGCCTCAGCTGCGCGACACTGAGCGGCTGCCGGCCTGGCTCTACCAGATGACCCGCCGCGCCATTATCGATTTCTACCGCACACCAGCCCATCGTCGCGAACTCGCCATGGGTGACGCTGAGGATGTGTATGACGAGGGCGAAGGGGCCGTGGCGGCTCCGGAGGCCGATGAACCCACGGCGTTGTCCGAGCTGTCCACGTGTCTGCGCCCGCTGATGTCCGAGTTGGCCGAGGTGGATCAGCAGGCGCTCGCGCTGGTCGAATTCGACGGCGTGTCGCAGGTGGATGCGGCGCGACAACTGGGCGTCTCGGTCTCGGGCATGAAGAGCCGCGTGCAACGCGCCCGCCATCGGCTGCGCGAGGCTGTCGACGCATGTTGCCGCGTCGAACTCGATCGCCGCGGCGGGATCACGTCCTACACCCCGCGGCCTGAAGAGCGGGACTGCGACGCCTGCGACTGCGACGACTGAGCTCCGAGCTACTGGGCGATCTGCCGGACGGCGGCGCCGTCCGGCAGGTCGCGCAATGTCTGGAAGGGCCCGGTCACGATGGAGGCCCCTTCGGTCAAGCCGTCCACTTCGATCTGCAGGCCGCCGATGATGCCGGTGGTGACCGGCGTGAATGTGGCACTTCCGTTCTCCACAATAAACACACCACTCCGGCCATTCCGCTGCACGACGGCTTGCAGCGGCACGGCGAGGACGTTCCGTCGCTCGGCCACAAGAATCTCGGTGTCGCAGGTCAGGCCGGGCCGCAGTGCCGACGTGTCGCCCTCCATGCGCACCTTGATCCGGAACTCACGTGCTGCGGCCTGCGCACCGACCTGGCTAAGTGCACTGGCGCCGATCTCAACCACTCGTCCTGCGAATGAGGTGCCGCTGAGTGCATCAAGTGAGATGCGCGCCGGCTGATCCAGCAGCAGACGAAGTACATCCGCCTCGGCCACCTTCACTTCCGCGTTGAGCGCGCTGAGATCCGAGATCGTCATCAATGTGGTGCCGGGCTGGTTCTGCACACCCATCACCACCATCTCGCCTTCCTCGACCGACAGGCGCGTGACCACCCCGTCGATGGGCGCCGTAATGGCGGTCTTGGCCAATTGATCGCGCACACGCGCCAACTCGGCCCGGCCCTGCGCCACGCGCTGCGACGATGCCCCTTGTGCCTGTGTCGCTCGCGCGAAGGCGGCGCGTGCGGCGGCCACTTGCGCGGCGGCGGTATCGGCTGCCGCCGTAGCCGCATCCAGTTCTGCTCTCGATGTGAGGCCGGCCGCGGCCAATTCCTTCGCCCGTTGCAGAGCCTGATCGGCCTGCGCCTGCCGTGCCACGGCGGCATCGATCTCGGCCTGTGCCGCGCGCACACCGTCCTGGGTGCCGCCTGCGTCGGCTTGCAGTGCCTGGACGGCGGCCACACTCGCAGCCACACCACTTTCCGCCTGCACGGGGTCGATGCGTGCCAGTACCTGACCCGCCGATACCCGATCCCCCTCTCGCACCGTCAGGCTGACGATGCGTCCCATGGTTGATGAGCCGAGGTTGGCGTACCGCGTCGCCACGATCTCGCCCGAGGCCGTGACGTACGACCGCAACTCGGCGACCCGCTCCACCGTAGTGACACTGACATCGGTCCCCCCGGAGGACCGCCCCATCCACCACCACACACTGGCCGCGACTACGACCAGCACTACCACCACGAGACTCCGAGACATTCGCACGATACCTTCTATACTGGCATGGTCCGGCATCGAACAGGTTCATGATCGAGTCCCTCCGCCAAGCCGCAGCCACGCTGCGGGCCAATCGACTCAGGTCCGCGCTCGGGGCGTTGGCGATTGCGGTCGCCGTCTTCACGCAGGTCATCGTGGTGGCGGCGCTTGATGGGGTGGCGGCGTCGGCCGAAGCGACCACCGCGCGGGCGTTCGGGTCGGAAACGTTTCTGCTCGGTCAGGTGGCGGCACCTGGGCGGGTGTCCCGACGTGAGTTCCAGGACCAGTTGCTGCGGAATCAGCCGATTCGTCGGTCGGACTGGCGGTTTCTGGAGTCGGTCTCCGGTGGTCTGGTGGAGTACGCGCCGAACGTGCAGACGGTCGCAGAAGTGACCGTCGGGTCACGGACGTATGAGACCGCCGCCGTGTCGGGCACCACATCGATCTTGGCCGGCATGCGCGACCTGGCGATTGCCACAGGTCGATTCCTGGTGCCGGAGGATGACCGCACCGGCGCCGCCGTCGTGGTCCTCGGAGCTGATGTCGCCGATCAGCTGTTTCCCACAACCGATCCCCTCGGGCAGGCGGTCCGTATCGCCGGCCGGCGCTTCGACGTCGTCGGCGTGCAGGTACGACAGGGCAGTTCGGGCGGCACGTCGCTGGATCGTTTTGTGTGGATGCCGCTGGCGGCGTGGGAGCGCGCGTTCGGGACCCCGACCACGCTCCCGATTTTTGCGAGTGCCGCGCCCGGCGTGCCGGCCGCTGTGGCCGAGGAGCGTGCGCGCGTCTCGATGCGGGCGCGACGGAACCAATCCCCCGGGGAGGCCGATGCGTTCGATGTGTTGACACCGGACGCGGCCCGCGGGTTTGTGGCCAGTCTCTCGAGTCGCGTGGGCGTGGCGGCCGGGCCCATCTCCCTGATGGCACTCCTGGCGGCGATCGTGGTCGTGACCAACACGGTGCTGGTGTCGGTGACGCAGCGGACGCGGGAGATTGGCGTGCGCCGCGCGCTTGGTGCGACGCGGCAGTCCGTCCTTCGCGAAGTGCTGGCGGAATCAGCGCTCACGGCCATGATTGGTGGTCTGGTGGGACTGGGGCTTGCGGTGGGCGTTGTGTCACTGTTGGCGGGGGTGGCCGAGCTTCCGGTGGCCGTGAGTACGGCCACCGTGGTGACAAGCCTGGTGGCCTCGGCGGTGAGTGGGATTGTGGCCGGGTGGTATCCGGCACGGCGCGCCACGCGGTTGGTGATCGTGGACGCGTTGAGGACGGAGTAGGCATGGCCACCACGCAGCATCGGTGGTACTCCGCGCTTCAGGAAGCGGGTGTGCTCGCGCTCGACTCGATTCGTACGCACAAAGCGCGGTCCCTGCTCGCGATCATTGGTCTGGTGATCGGGATTGTGACCGTGGTGTTGGTGGCGTCGACGCTCACGGGCCTGCGCAATTCGGTGGCGGCGCTGTTTCGTGAACTGGGGTCGGACAACATCTTTGCGTTTCATCGCGGCGGCGATCCGTACACACCGGGATCGGATGCGGATGCCAATCGTCGCGTGTTGACGGTGGCGGATGCCGAGGCGATCGCGCGTCTCGCCCCGTCGGTCGGCGCAGTCGGCATTCAGGTGCTGGTCCCCACCGCGACGAGTACGCGTGTCATCACCGCGCGGGCCGGCGGCAATGAGTCCGACACGGTCTTGCTCGAAGGCGCGTCCCCGAATTTTTTTGAAGTGACCGATACCATCTTCTCGGCCGGGCGACCGTTCACCGAGACTGAAAGCCTCGTCGCGGCCCCGGTGGCCGTGCTCGGGGCCAACATCGCACGGGCGTTGTTCGGCGAGACGCCTCCGGTGGGGCAGTCGTTCCTGCTCGGCGGCGATCGGTATTTTGTGGTCGGCGTGGCCGCACCGAGGCAAGGCACCTTCTTCGGTGAGAACCGGAACGACCGCGTGGTGTCCATTCCGCTCGGCACGGTGCGTCAACGGTTTCCGGACGCGGAACAGGTGGTGATTTACGCGCAGGCCCGCGAAGGCCTTCGCGCCATGGCGCGGTCGGAGACCGAGACGGTGCTGCGTCTCACTCGACAGGTGGCACCCGATGCGGAGAACGACTTTACGCTCTCCACGTCCGATCAAATCATCGCGCAGTTCGACCAGGTCGGCGCGCAAATTTTTCTGGCCACGCTCGGGTTGGCCGGTGTATCGCTGCTCATTGGCGGGATCGGTATCGCCAATGTGATGGTGATCAGTGTGACCGAGCGCACGCGCGAGATTGGGTTGCGCCTCGCGATCGGCGCACGCCGGCAGGACGTGCGACTGCAGTTTCTGCTGGAGTCGGCCATCCTGGCCGGTATCGGTGGAGTGGTGGGGGTCACGATTGCGCTGCTGCTTGGTGCCGCGGCTGCCGCGCTGGCCCCGGCGTTTCCTGCCCTGCCTCCGCTCTGGGCGGTGGTCGCCGGCGTGTGCAGTGCCGTCGGTGTGGGCGTTATCGCCGGGTATCTGCCTGCCCGGCGTGCGTCGCTCCTCGATCCTGTCGAATCGCTCCGCTACGAGTAGCCGTCCGATACGCTCTCGCTACGACAGCAGCGTGCGCACCACATCCCGCGCGCGGTATCTGTCGGCGCCCGGAGGCAGAAAACGCACCACACCTCGCACGTCGTCACCCATCGTGACGATGGCCGGTTCGATGTGGCGTCCGGCGCGCACTTGCGGGAACCCGGCGGTGGCAAGCAGTCCGTTGCAGACGCACACCCGCCCGTGGGTGGCCGCCTCGTCACCGCCCTTTGACGCATACACATTGACGGGTTCGGCCGGACATCGGAATCCCACCGCGCCGTCGTCCATCTGAAAGGCCTCGCGCAGGTACCCGAGATCGCAGATGCGTGGTCGCGTCGACAGGATCTCGGGATCCGACAAGGTGCCCGGCAGGTCGGCCACCTTGAAGGGAAATCCGGCGGGCGATGCCACGGGGCTGGTGAAGACGCGGACCTCCCCGGTGCGGGCCTGATCGAGCAGAGTGTGACGATAGGCCTGATGGAGGCCGGACTCCTCGCAGAGGGCAAACGCCGTGCCCACCTGAATGCCCATGGCCCCGGCATCGAGTGCCTCCTGCAACCGGTGCTCGGCCGCTGCGCCGCCGGCCAGCCAGAACGGCAGTCCCAATGCGCGCAGTTTCTCGAGGTTCACGATGTCGCGCGGGCCGTAGATGGGTTCGCCCTCGGCGTTCAGTTGCAGCGTCCCACGCGGAGGCGCGTTGTGTCCTCCCGCCGTGGGCGCCTCCACGATGAATCCGTCGACGCGTCCGTTGGCGCGCCGCTGCAGCGTGAGCGCGAGCACGTCCGACGCGATGATGGCGAGGAACTGCGGACGGACGAGCGGCGGTGCCTCAGGCCCGAGGCCAATCACGGCCTGCGGGTCAAAGGTCAGGATGTGTGCGTCAGCCTCTCCGCCTGTGACGTGCAGCGGATAGCTGGCCGATTCGTGTCGGGCAAACCGATCGAGGACGCCAGGAATCTTCAGCGGGATGCCCGCGCCCATCAGGACGTAGCTGACTCCCGCCAGCATGGCGCCGTAGATCGACGGCAGATGGGGGATCTGGATCTTCTCCAGGTAGTTGATGCCGACCGGGTTGGTGTGTCCCTCACGCGCGAGAAAGACCTCGACGAAGTTGGCCACGACGCACAACGTCAACCATTCGTGATCCGGTTCGACCGTGGCCATCGGTGGCAGTCGGAACGCCGCCGTGTCGTCCTTGCCTCCGGGAATGTAGTACTGCTGCCACACCTGCGCAGCCAGACGGGGTACGGGAAAGTGGTCGAACGCCCGGCGCATGTGTCCACCGGGGTCGCCCAGTTGCAGACGTCGCGCCAGCACCTGATCCAGCGCGGTGCCGCTGACCACGCCGAGTTGGCCCTCGGTCGATACGGCCTGTGCGAGCCGCCAGTCCGAGATGCCGACGCCCATGCCGCCCTGGATGATACGAGGTGCCGAGTTCATGTGCTCAGCTTATGGGGGGCTGACGCGGCCGAGTGTAAGTGTTGTGTAAGACCTTCGGGTCGTGTTGCCGCCTGAGTGTTGCGCTGGCGCAAAGCGGCCACCCCAACAACCGGATAGTGTTGCCACATGGACATTCCTTTTCCGCGTGCGCTTGCGTGGGCAGGCCGTCCGGAGGCTCAGTCATGATTCCCACCGCAGAAGTACTGGCGCTCGCGTCACTCGTGACCCCCATTGAAGGCGGCATCGGCAGCCGGGTGCTGAGCAAGGCCCCCGGCGGCACGATCACGTTGTTTGTCTTCGACGCCGGTCAGGGGCTTACAGAACATACGTCGCCGTACGACGCGATGGTCCTCGTGCTCGAGGGGGAATTTGTCCTCGTGATCGGTGGGGTGGAGTGTCGGGCCCCGGAAGGATCGATCGTGCGCCTGCCCGCCAATGTGCCACACGCCGTGGACGCGCCCGTGCGCTCCCTGATGCTGCTCATGATGGTGAAATGAGTCAAGGGGTGAGCACATGAGCTCAGGGCTTGAGTCGCCGCTCGAAGCTGGAGGCACACGCGGCCTCGTCTTCGCGACGGACGTGATGATGGTGTCGTGTGTCGCCTCGGGGAGCCGGACGACGGATCAGTGATCAGGCTTGGCCTCTCTCAATGGCGCGTGGAAACAGAATGTTGTTCTCCAGGTGGATATGCACGTGCATGTCGCGCTCGAGTTGTTCGAGACCATAGAACAATCCTTGAAATGTGGGGCATGCATCCGGAGGCAACTGATAGTCCCCGGTAACCTGCCGCATGGCCGCGAGGGCCGCGTCTGCCTGCACGTGTTCGTGCTCCATCACCTCGACCGGACCGGCAATCCAGCTGCCGCCCCCCAGCGCCTGGCCCCGGTCAATGGCGACGATGGCTGGAAACAGCACCTGGTCCTCTTTGGCCATGTGGTCGAGCAGTTCGGTCATCAGGCTCCGAAACTCCCGTTGGAGCGGTAGAAGCATGTCCGGATAGTGTTCGCCATGCCGCTCCACGACTCTGTCAACCATGGCCGACAGGCGGGGCAGTTCCTCGCGCAGGGGTTGGTGGAATCGCGCTTGGATGTGGGCCACGAGATCGGCCATTGAGGCCTGCTGCCAATTCCGTTCGTCCGTGGTGCTGGTTGCGGACTGCGCCAGCTCCGCCATGACGCGATCGACATCGAGGCCGTGTTCCGCGCAGGCTTCCGAGATCGGCCGATGTCCTCCGCAGCAGAAGTCGATCCCGTGCTGTTGAAACACCTTGATGGTTGCCGGAGCAGACGACGCGGCCTCCGAGACGTGCATGTCTTTCGTAAATTCCATGGTCACTCCTCCCGCTCACAGTTCCGACGGCCACATCGTATGGAGGCCCTCGACCGGTATGTCTTTACGCCAGCGCAATGTCACCACCGTACCAGCCACGTGGCGACGATCATGGCCATGACTCCCACACCCAGGCTCAGGCGGCCGGTCCAGCGCGCGGTCGCTCTGGAGACGCGACCGCTGTCGCAACGATTGAAGGCGACCGCAAGCGCGAACAGTGTGAGCTTGGCCAGGAGCAGTCGGCCCGATGTGGTCGTGAGAGAGGGCACTCCGCCCCATCGCATCCAGGTGAGCACCGGTCCGGTGGCGGCGACGATCGCGAGGCACACCCATGTGTAGCGGCGAAATCGGTGGCCGAAGGCCCGCAGGTGCTCCCGGCGACTGGCGTCGTCGTGTTCGCGCACCCACGGCATCAACAACGCGACGAAACAGATCATGCTGCCCACCCAGGCGGCTGCCGCGGTGAGGTGGATTGCCACGAGCATCTCACGCATGTGCAGCCTGGAATGGCGTATCCCTCACGCGACGCAGTCGTCGGGAGAACACTGACGCGAAGATCTGCTTCTGCAGCGAGAGTTTGGCGCGCTGCCAGCGGAAGGAGCGATCCGAGAGGTCGTGGCATTCCTCCGGCAGAAGGACCAGCGAGACATGAACGTTGGGTGCGCATCCAATCGGCAGACCACGCTCCATGCATGCTTCGTAGAGTCGGCGAAACACCGGGACGAGCGGCTCGGCGTCTGGCGGCGGAAGGTGTTCGTAGTCGGTGCCCCGCAGCGGCCGGAAGACGCACACCGTCGGAATGGCACCGACCGACGTCATCCAGTCGATCGCGGCGATGGACGACTCGGGCGGCTCCAGCCCGGCAATAATTTCGCCGTTGGTCACCCACGGTTCCGTCCTGGGTCCGCGCGCGCCGAGTTGGGCGCAGTAGCGGATCGCGTCGAGATATCGGTCGTGGCCGTAGGTCGCGGCCTTGCCGGGGCAGATCTCGACGAAGCGCGCACGGTCCCAGACCTCGAAGCAGAACGAGACACGGTTCACCCCCATGGCGCGCAGCGCGTCATACCGCGACAAGTCGTGGTGCGGCGGCGTCTGCACACCGACCAACAGGCCAAAACGTTCCTTGACCGCGCGGACGTACGGTTCGACGATGTCGAGGTAGGTGTCGCCGGCGTAGTGGCCGGTGTTGAAGTCGACGTAGGTGATGCCGGAGAGGTGACGCGCCGCGGCGACCACATCCATGACATCGTCGAGGGATTTTTCGGTCGCTTCGTCGACGCCGAGATTGAGACCAACCGAGCAGAATCCGCAGTTGCTGCGCTCGGGCTGCGGCACCCAGAAGTCACACACGCGGGCAGGGTAGATCCCGAGGTAGGTGCCCTGCAGGGTCCCCACGCGAGTCATCGGTGTGCCGGAGGATGTGCGGGCCTCGTACCAGGACGGTCGAGGGGAAAGGCTGACCGGCCCGACCACATCCGCCTCGCGGTAGAGCAGATACGTCCCCTCCTCGCGCACCAACCGATACGGTGAGCGTGCCGCGAATGACTCAAGGACTGGCACATTGGTCCAGAGACCACCCGGCAGAATGAGCTCAAGACCGCTGCCCAGGCCGGCGCGTGTACGCATGATTTGACGGCCACCGTCGTCACCGACCAGGCACGAGTCGTCAACGAGGAGTCCCCGGCAGTACAGGTCGAGCTTGAGGAGGGATGGACGATCTCGAACTGCGGACAGAGACAACATGCCGGGAACTCCTGGGTAACCCTATCGTCGGCGCCTCGCCGGGACTATGACCGTCGTCATATGGTCGGCGTCATCAGGATTGTGTAAGCTCACGCCGAGTGTCTTCCCCCGTACGCCCACAGGATCGAGCCCCTGACGCGTTGATCTGGGCTGGCGTGGTTGTCATTGCCGCGCTGGATCTGTGGTTTCCGCCCGGGTTTGCCGTCCCGCTGCTGTTTATTCCTCTTGTCTTCCTCGCCGCTGGTAGACAGCAGGCGACTTCGGCCCGCGACCTGGTGATTGCCGTGGCCTCAGCGGCCACGGCGTGGACGGTCGTGGAGATCGCGGTAAACGCTCAAGGAGGCGACCTGAGGGCCGGTCTGTTCAACCGGGGACTCGTCCTGGCCGCGATTTGGCTGGTGGTGTGGGGTGTCCGGCGACACCGTTCGCTGGAGGCCGAGTGGCGTGCAGAGGCGGCGATGGCCCACGTGGGCCGGATGGCGGGCGTGATGGCCCATGAGATACGCAATCCGCTGGCCGGTGTGCGCGCGGGCCTCCAGGTGCTGGGCCGTCGTGTCGCCGACTTTCCCAACGCGACGATCGTCGACGAGATGATCGCCAGGCTCGATCGTCTCAGCGAGATCGTCGAGCGTCTGCTCCGGTACGCGCAACCCGTTGAGCCGCGACGGTCGCCTGTTCGCGTCTGCGACCTGGTCGACGATGCGTGCGAGCTGGCGTCGCAAGACTCGGAGTTTACGGGTATCGAATGCACGCGTGAGTGCGACGACACGATTGTGGTCGTCGACCCGACGCAACTGTCGCTGGTCCTGGCGAGCCTGCTGCGCAACGCCGCTCAAGTCATGCCGGACGGCGGTCACATCGCCGTACGGGCGAGGCACGAGCACACGATGTGCGTCATCTCAATCACGGACAGCGGCCCCGGCATTCCACTCGACCAGCGCTCGAGGGTCGGCGAGGCATTTTTCACAACCAAGGCTCAAGGGCCGGGCCTCGGCATTGCGACCGCTCGCCGGTTGCTGGCGCCATACGGCGGAACGCTCACCTTTGAGTTCCCGGCCCAGGGGGGGACAACCGCTGTGGTCCGTCTGCCGGCTGACGAGACGATCGGCCCGAACATGGCTGCGGGTGTCCGGAATCTCGAATGAACCGCGCCGACCTCTGACACCGCTCCGCTCACCGTGCACTGGGTGCATCGCTGGTGGGCGATTGTGGTGCGTGGCCTGATGATTGCGCTCGCCTGACATCAGCTGTTTGCGTATGACCGGCGTCATAACGGGCCTACCCTCGCGGCGCGTACCGTGCACTCGTCATGGCGGTTCACGTCCGGCTCCCGGATCTCGCGCACTGGAAGGGACAGGTCAAGTGTCAGACGGGCTGCCCCGTCCAGACGGACGCGGGTCGCTACGTACAGCTCATCGCTGAGGGTCACGATCGCGAGGCCTATTTGGTGGCGCGGGCCCCGAACCCCTTTGCGTCCGTCTGCGGACGAGTCTGCGCCGCCCCGTGTGAAGACGCATGCCGACGCGGGTCGATTGACGCGCCGGTGTCGATTCGTGCGCTGAAACGGTATGTGACGGAACAGTACGGCGCCGAGTCTGTCCGCCCGGACACGCAGGATGAACTGCGGCCATACGGTGTGCGTGACGGCAATCGCTATATCGATCAGTTGCCGCTGGGGTCACAGATCCACGCGGCCGGGCCGGTGCCCGGGCGGAAGGTGGCCGTCATCGGCGCCGGACCCGCTGGCCTCTCTGCGGCGCATGATCTGGCGTTGCTTGGCCATCAGGTCACGGTGTTCGAGGCCGGTGATGAGCCCGGCGGCATGATGCGCTACGGCATTCCGGAGTACCGGCTCTCCCGCAGCCTCCTGCGCGCTGAGATCGACAAGATTCTCGCGCTCGGTGTCACGCTCAAACTCCACACGCCCTTGTCGGCTGGTTTCGGTCTCTCGCACCTCAAGGCGGAAGGCTTTGTGTCCGTCTTCCTTTCGGTCGGTGTCTCGCGCGGCCGCGACTTGCAGGTGCCTGGCGTGGAACTCGACGGCGTCGTCAAAGCCGTGGACTACCTGCTGAACGTGAACCGCGGCTTCCGGATGGACCTCGGGCGCCGGGTCGTCGTCATTGGCGGCGGTTTTGTCGCGTTCGACGCCGCCCGTACCGCATTGCGCGTGGGCCGGGAAGACGAGCTTGACGCGCTCGAGGGTGCCGCCGATGCCCGGGCCAAGGAGGCCATTGACTCCGCCCGCGCTGCGCTTCGGGGAGGCGCGGCTGAGGTGACGATGGTGTCGCTCGAGCACTTCGACGAGATGCCGGTGTTGCGCACGATGCAGGGTCACGACGAGTTTGAGGAGGCGCAGAAGGAAGGCGTGCTCTTCCTGACCCGCCGCGGTCCGCGCCGCTTCGTCGGGGCCGATGGCCACCTGACCTCCGTCGAATTGCGCGCGGTCCGATCGGTGTTTGACGAGGGCGGTCGCTTTGCTCCGATCTATGACGACGAGGATGTCGTCGTTGTCGAGGCTGACGCCTGCATCCTGGCCATCGGCCAGCAGCCGGACCTCGCATTCCTGACGCCGGCCGACGGTGTCGATCTTCAACCTTCGGGGACCATTCGCGTCGATCCGGTCACGCTGGCCACCAGCGCTCCCGGAGTATTCGCGGGCGGCGATGTGGCGTTTGGTCCCCGAAATCTCATCCAGGCAGTCGCCAACGGCAAGCTGGCCGCGCGGTCGATGCATCAGTTCCTGACCGCGCATCGGGCGCGCATCGAGACGCACCTCGCGATCGAGGCCCTGCCGACCTCGACCTATCAGATGGCCGCCGGCTTTGAGTACCTCGATCGCGTGGCCGCGCCGACGCTCGACGTCGGTCGTCGCACAGGGATCGCCGAAGTCGAGACCGGGTACGGCCCGGAGGCCGCGAAGGCGCAGGCCGCGCGCTGCCTCGTCTGCCACGTGCAGACCATTTACGACCCCGAGCTCTGCGTGTTGTGCAATCGCTGCGTCGACATCTGCCCGGAGTTCTGCCTGGCCTTTGTGCCGATGGACGAAGTCGCGTTCCCCGAGAGTGAGCGCGAGGCCGTTGCTGCGCGGGCGGGGGAGACGCCTCTACCGCTCACCGCGTTGATCAAGGACGACGAGCGATGCATCCGGTGCGGCTTGTGCGCCATCCGGTGCCCCACTGGGGCGATGACGATGGAGAAGTTTTCGATTACTGACAGTTGGGCGGAGGTGTCATGAGTAGCGATCGTCGCGAGTTCCTGATCAAGCTGGGCACCGGCGCCGGTGTCTGTGCGCTGGGCGCGCAAGGCGTGGCGTCGCTGCGGTCGCTGGCGCCCAACGTCTCCTACGACGCGCCGACGACGGTGAAGCTGGGCCCCCCGGCGGAGTTTCCGGACGGCCTGAAGTTTCTCGCCGACGAGCGGCTGTTCATCTTCCGCAACGGCAACACGTTCCACGCCGTGTCGGCGGTCTGCACGCATCTGGGCTGCACCGTGCGTGCCGAAGCGCTGTCCAAGCCGGAGACCGTGACGGTGGGCGGTGAGCCGCTGCGCCTGACCCATCAGTTCAGCTGCCCGTGTCACGGGTCGCACTACGCCGGTGACGGCACCAACACCTCGGGCCCTGCGCCGAAGCCGCTTTCCTGGTACCGGCTGTCGGTGGCGGCCGATGACGGGCAACTCGTGGTGGACCTGGCCGAGGAAGTCGGCCGTGATTTTCGATTGACGTTGTGAGACATGGCCATGGCTCAGCAGCATCCTGAAGCGCCCGGTGTGCGGCCCCGCCGGTTCTGGAGCCTCCGTCCCCGCTCCGACCGCGACGCGGGTGACGCGATCACGTCGAACTTCCTCCTGCACGCCATGCCGGCGAAGGTCTCGAAGGCTTCGATGGCGTGGACGTATTCCTTCTGGCTCGGCACGATCACCGCGGCATTGTTTCTGCTGCTGGTGTTGTCGGGTCTGCCGTTGCTGTTCCTTTATGTGCCGTCGGTGGAACGGGCGTATCAGTCCGTCAAGGACATCGAGTACGTGGTCTCGTACGGCCGATGGCTGCGCTCCGTGCACCGTGTGGCGGCACACGGGATGGTCATCACGGTCGTGTTGCATCTGGCGCGTGTGTTCTTCACCGGCGCGTACAAAAATGGCGTCGGCCGTAACCAGCACCGGGAGTGGAACTGGGTGATCGGCGTCGTGCTGCTGCTGCTGACGCTGTTCCTGTCGTTCACGGGGTATCTGCTGCCGTGGGACCAGCTGGCGTTCTGGGCCGTGACGGTCGGCACCAACATCGCGTCGGCGATCCCCTGGGTCGGGCCGTCGGTGCGCGAACTGCTGATCGGCGGCCGGGAGATCGAACAGGCGACGCTGATCCGGTTCTACGTCCTGCACATTGTCGTGTTGCCCGGCGCCGTGGCCGCGCTGTTCGGGTATCACATGTGGCGGGTGCGGAAGGACGGCGGCCTGGCGCGCGCCGATCGCGAGGAACTGCTGGAGACGCCGCGGGACGTGGCGCCGACACCGACCAAGACGTACACGCTGCTCGGGGTCGCGCGAGGCACCGCGCCGACCGTGACGGCGAAGACGCTCACGGCTGCCAATACGACGGTGAATGCCGTGCCCGATCTGGCCCGGCGGGCGATGATCGCCACGCTTGGCACCATCGCAGTGATCAGCATTCTGTCGGTGTTCATTGCGTCTCCGCTCGAGGAACCGGCGAACCCGCTCATCACGCCGAATCCGGCCAAGGCGCCTTGGTACTTCCTCTGGCTGCAGGAAATCGTCACCGACACGACGATTCACCTCGGCAGCTTCACCATCAACGGGGCGTTTATTGGCGGCGTGATTCTGCCGGGGGTGCTCATTGGCGTGCTGACCGTGTGGCCGTGGCTCGATCGCAGCCCGCGGCAGGCCGCGGGCGAGTGGTTCTCGCCCGCGCGCCGCACCCAGAACATCGTGTTCATTGTGGTGATGGTCGCGATTCTGTTGCTGACCTACATCGGCATGGAGATGCGCGGGCCGTACTGGGAGTTCTTCTGGCCGTGGGAAACCTGGCCGAGCCTGCCATCGAGGATTTGAGCCATGGAACAACGCACGAATTCTCCCTACCCCCGCATCGACCGTCCCACGCTGGCCATCATCGGCGTGTTCCTGGTGTTGTCGTGTGTCCTGTTCTTCGCGAGCGATCGGGATCACGACTGGCGGTATTACCAGGCGGCCTTCAAGACCGAGGTCGCGCAGAAGTTCGGGGAAGAACGCGCCGCCGCGGTGACGACGGGCCTGCAGCAGATCTGGGTGGCGGATCTTGGCCGTGCCGACCGGTGCATCACCTGCCACCAGGCGGTGTCGTGGAAGGGGTTCGAGAACGGCGAGGAACCCTTCCGCACGCATCCACTTGAGCCGTTGAAGGGACATCCGATCGAGAAGTTCGGGTGCACGGCGTGCCACGGCGGCCAGGGGTGGGCGGTGGACGTGCTCGAAGCGCACGGCGAGATTGCGCATTGGGAGGAGCCGCTGCTCAGTCGCGCGCTGGGTGAGGATTACTCCCTTTCAGGCAACAAGGGCGCGCTCATCCAGATGAACTGCAACAGCTGTCATCGGTATGACCGCGAGACCAGGGGCGCCGACGCGATCAACCTCGCCAAGCGGTTGGTGGACGAGAAGGGATGCCGCGCCTGTCACGTAATCAACAACCGGGGGGGCCGGATCGGACCCGACCTGACACGCGTCGGCGAAAAGGCGCCCGAGCAGTACGACTATTCGCGGCTCTCCGGCCAGAAGACTGCGTTCGCGTGGCATGTCGCGCACTTCAAGAACCCCAAGGAAGTGTCCACCGACTCGACCATGCCGACCTTCGGGTTCAACACCGAACAGGCGCAGGCGCTGGCCATGCTGGTGTTGTCGTGGAAGCCGTCGCACATTCCCGCCGCCTATCTGGCGGGCGCGCCGCGCACCGACGTGCCGACGCCAGAGCAGGCGGCTGAGGAGGAACGGATGCGCACCGGTCCTGGTGCGTGGTTCGTGGAAACCGGCTGCGCGACGTGCCACTCGATCCAGGTCTACGGCGTGAGGGCCCCGGCCCAGATCGGTCCCGACCTGTCGAACGCGGTTGAGGACGTGCAGTCGCGGTTCGGTCGCACCATCGACGACTTCCTGCGCGAGCCGACCGGCACGATGTCGGTGGTGTTGTCGCGCCAGATCATTCTCACCGACGAACAAAAAGCCATCGCGGTGCAGAAATTGCGTGAAGCGTTCGAGATCTATTTGAAGCAGCAGGCGGAGAAGGAGCGATGACCATGAGCAGGAGTTCACTGACACGAGCAGGCAAGGGACTGGCGCTGGGCGCCGGCGCCTTCCTGATGATTGCCTACAGCGCATGTGCCCCGAGCACGCCGGACACGGGCCGCCGGTCGGCGGCGGGTTCGTCCGACATCGCCATCGCGGCGCAGAAGACGTACGTCGCGCCAGGAGACCTGGACGAGTACTACCTCTTTGCGTCGGGGGGGCATTCCGGCAACGTCTACGTCTACGGCGCGCCGTCGATGCGCCACTTGTCGACCATTCCCGTCTTCACGCCGTACCCCGCGACCGGGTACGGGTTCGACGACGAGTCGAAGGAGATGCTCGGCGGTCTGACCTGGGGTGATGCGCACCACCCCGCGCTGTCGGAGACCAACGGTGACTATGACGGCCGCTGGCTGTTCATCAACGAGATGAACGGACGGGTGGCCCGGATTGACCTGCGCGACTTCAAGACGAAGCAGATCTACGGGCCGATCCCGAACGTGTCAGGCAACCACGGGTCGTCGTTCATCACGCCCAACAGCGAGTACGTGATGTATGCCTCGCGGTTTTCGATTCCGATTCCGAAGGGCTCCTACGTGCCCATCGATAAATACGCCAGCGACTACAAGGGCGTGATTGGCGCGCTGGCCGTCGATCCAAAGACCGGCACCATGGACATGGGCTTCCAGATCCTGATGCCGCCTTTCGATTACGACATCGGCGACGCCGGCAAACTGGCGTCCGATGGCTGGATGTTCCTGACGGCCTACAACGCGGAACGGGCGATCGGCAATCTCGAGGTCACCGCCAGCCAGCGCGACCGTGACTACATCGCTGCGGTGGACTGGCGCGCGGCGGCCAAGGCCGCGGCGGCCGGCCAGGGCGACATGATCGGAGGCGTCCGCGTGCTCGATCCGAAGAAGATCCCCGGTCTCGTGTATCTGATGCCGTGCGGCAAGTCGCCCCATGGCGTCGACGTCTCTCCTGACGGCAAGTACATCATCGGATCAGGCAAGCTGCAGGGCGTCACCACGGCCTTCAACTTCGAGAAGGTGCAGACGGCCATCCGCAACAAGGACTTCGAGGGTGAGGAAGACGGCATCCCGGTCCTCAAATACGAATCGATCATGGACGCTGAAGTCGAGGTCGGCCTCGGGCCGCTCCACACGCAGTTCGGGCCGGACGGTATGGCCTACACGTCGCTTTTTGTTGACAGCGCGATCGCATCGTGGCGTATCGGCGAGTGGAAGGTCATCGACAAGGTGCCGGTGTCCTACGCGGTGGGCCACCTGTCAACGGCGGAGGGCGACACGGTAAGCCCGGATGGCGGGTACCTGGTGTCGTTGAACAAGCTGTCCCACGGACGGCATCTGAGTGTTGGTCCGTCGCAACCAGAGTCCATGCAGTTGATCGACATCGGCGAGGAAAAGATGAAGCTGCTGTACGACGCCTTTACGGAACCGGAGCCGCACTACGCGCAGATCATCAAGGCCGACAAGCTCAAACCGATTGAGGTGTACCCGAAGGAGGAGAACAAACATCCGCTGGCGATCTGGGATGTGGCCGATGCCGGCGTCACCCGCCAGGGCAACCGTGTCACTGTCAAGATGGTGGCCGTCCGGTCGACGTTCACACCCATGAACTTCGAGCTTCAGGAAGGGGACATCGTGACGGTGGCGATCACCAACATTGAACAGACCACGGATGAACTGCACGGGTTCGGCCTGCTCGACTACAACATCAACATCGTGGTCGACCCGGGTGAAACCAAGACCGTGACCTTCACGGCGAAACGGGGCGTGTTCCCGTACTACTGCACGAACTTCTGCTCGGCCCTCCATCAGGAGATGCAGAGCTACCTGATCGTGAAACCTCGTTAACAAATGAGCTCGGAGGCGATTGTGTGACAATCGCCTCCGAGCTCGTTGGGTGAACCATGACCCACCTTGAACGCACCGCCCGTCGTCTCCATCAACCCGTCGGCGCGGCGCCGCGCGCCTGCTTCCTGCTCGCGGCCGTGTTCGTCGTTGTCGCCTTGATGTTTCCGCTCTGGAATTTGACGATGTTCGCGCCGCAGTATCCGGATGCGCTGCGGCTCGACATCTACGCCGACGCTCTCGTGGGGGGCAACAACGGGCAGGACCTGAAGGAGATCAACCTCCTCAACCACTACATCGGCATGCGTGACCTGGCCGTCGAGGACTTCACCGAGTTCAAGTGGATGCCATTTGCGATCGGCGGACTGGCGCTGCTGTTTCTGCGCGCGGTGGTGTTCGGCACGATGAAGGAGTTCGTGGACGGTGCGGTGATGTTCTTCTACTTCGGCGGCTTCTCGATGTGGTCGTTCGGCTACAAACTGTATCGGTACGGCCATGACCTCGCACCGACGGCCGCGGTGAAAGTACCGGGCTTCACGCCCCCGATGTTCGGGCACAAGGCGATCGCGAACTTCGACGTGTATTCGTATCCGCAGATGGGCACGTATTTGATGGCCGGTGCCGGGCTGCTGGTGCTTGTCGCGCTGGTGCTGGCGTGGCGCAGCCAGCCCGAGTCCGGGTCCGAGTCAGTGACATGACGACCCTGCTTCTGGTGGTGGCGCTGGCGATCCAGCAGCCGACCGTCCCGGACATGGTCGTCACGGTCGGCACGCTGGAGGGGCACCCGCCCCCGTCCGACCGGTCGCCGCTGCAGGCCAGAATCGACGCAGCGCGGCCCGGCGATCGCATCGATGTGGAGGCCGGCACCTACACGGGTGATCTGTTCATCCACACGTCCGTGCACCTCGTCGGCCATGGCCGCCCGCGGCTGGTCGGTTCGGGGAATGGCAGCGTGATTCGGGTCCGGGCGGACCACGTGACGATTGAAGGATTCGCCATCGACGGCCGGCTGGGTGGCAACCTGGCGCGGGATACGTCCGGCATCCATGTCGCGGCGACACATGTCGTGATCCGTGACTGCACAATTGTCCGGTCCCTGTTCGGCATCTACCTGCGCGAGGCCGACGATGCGCGTGTGGAGGGATGCGAAATCACGGGGATCGAGGGGCGGCTGCCCGGCGAGCAAGGCTCAGGAGTGCACGTCTGGAACACGCAGCGCTTCACGCTGCAGAACATCCGCGTGCGGTTTTCCCGTGACGGCTTCTACATCCAGTCGTCCCACCACGGCGTGATCAGGGGCAACGATGTCCGGGATGTCCGATACGGGCTGCACTATATGAACTCGAACGACAACCGGTTCGAGGACAACACTTTTGCCCACGGGGCGGCCGGTGCCGCGCTGATGTACTCGCGCCGGGTGTCGTTCGCGAGAAACCGGTTCCTGCACAATCGTGGCTTTGCGTCCGTCGGCCTGCTGCTCAAGGACTGCGAAGACGTGCTCGCCGAAGACAATCTGGTGGCGGATAACGAGCGCGGATTGTTCATCGACGGCGCGGTCCGGCATGTCTTTCGCCGCAACCTCGTAGCCGCCTCCGACGTCGCCGTCGTCGTCTACGCGTCGTCGCAGACGAGCCGGTTCGAAGGCAACACGTTTGTCGGCAATCTGGCCCCGTTGCTGCTGGTCGGCCGCCGGACCGATACGGTCTTCGACGGCAACTACTGGTCGGAATTCAACGAGCCGGATCTGGACGGCGACGGCGTCCGCGATCGGCCCTATCGCCTGTCGAACGTATTCGATCACCTGCGTGGGAATCTGGTGGCCGCCGACCTGTTCGCGCAGGGGATCGGCGCGCGGGTGTTGGCCAGAGCCGAGACCACGTTTCCGGTGCTCCGGCGGATTGAGGTGGTGGATGCCCGTCCGCTCAGGCACGCGCCCGACCGTGGCGCGATTCCGTCGATGCCGTCGCCCGAGCGGGCCACGACCCTGGCGGGACTCGCGCTCTCGGCGCTTGGCGTGATCGCAGGCCTGGCGGTGTTTCACGCCGGGAGGCGCCGATGATCACCTACGACGGGTTCACCAAGACCTACGGCGCGGTCAAGGCGGTGTGCGACTGCAGCGTCACTATTGCGGCCGGAGAAGTCGTCGCGCTGTTGGGGCCCAACGGATCGGGCAAGACGACGAGCATCAAGGCGGCGGCCGGGCTCATCCGTCCGACCTCGGGTCGGGTGCTGCTCGGGAATCCGGGACGGTCGTCACTCGAGGCCGACGCGCGGCACGTCTGTTCCTTTCTGCCTCAGCGTGTGACGTTTCCCGAGTCGCTGACGGGCCGCGAAGTGGCGGAGTTCTATTGCAAGCTCCGGGGCCGCAGTGCCGACCGTCTCCATGACGTGCTGGTGCTCACCGGCCTGAATGGTTCGAGCCGCCGCACGGTCGGCACGTACTCCGGCGGGATGACGCAGCGGCTCGGCCTGGCCGTGGCGATGGCCGCGCAGGCGCCAATCCTGCTGCTCGACGAACCGACAGCTGCGCTCGATCCAGACGGCACGGCTGCGTTCTACGCGGTCATCGAGGCGCGCCGCAGCGAAGGGCAGACGGTGTTCTTCAGCTCGCACCAGATGGGTGATGTCGAACGCCTCGCCGACCGCTTCCTCGTCATGGTGGGCGGTCGGCTTGTCGCGTCGTTCACCGAACGTGAACTGACAACTGAATTGGCCAATCGTGGCGTGATGAAGGTCACTGTCGGTGCGATCAGCGATGAGGTGCTGGCGCGAGTGCGAGCGCTCGCACCGGGCGTCGTGACCTCGGCGGATCAGGTCATCGTGCCCGGCTCCGCTGCTGTCCGTCTGGCAGTGCTTGATGCGTTGCGGAATGACGGCGTGACCATTCGCGGGTGGTCCGCAGAAGAAGGCCGGCTCGATGCGTTCTATCGGGAACTTGTGGGGGGGCAGCATGAATAGTGGCCGGGTGCGCGGGTGCGCGGGTGCGCTGGTGCTCTGGGTGGTCGTGCTGGGTGCTGCGTGCAGCCGTGGCGATGTCGAACCGGCGCCGCTCGCAGTGGGGCAGGAGTCCTGCGCGTTCTGCCGCATGACCGTGTCGCAGCCGGAGTTCGCGTCGCAACTGCTGGTGTCTGGCGAACTGCCGACGTTCTTCGACGACCTCGGATGTCTGCATTCGTATCTCACGTCCACCACGCCTGGGCCGGAGGGCGGCGTCATCTTTGTCACGGACCATCGAACGCGTGAGTGGGTGCGGGCCGACGCGGCGGTGTACACCCGCGCGCTGGCGCTCGCCACGCCCATGGCGTCGCATCTGGTGGCACACGCGACGACGGAATCACGGGATGCTGACACCGCTCTGACAGACACCCTGTCCGTGCCGATCGACGCGGTGGTGCCGACGCGGTGGCGAAGCAGGCAGGACCGGTGATGGCCTTCACGTTGTGCGCGCAGCAGGAATTGCGGCTCTCGATTCGTTCGCGGTGGACGCAGACATTCACGGTGGTGTTTGCCGCGTTGGCGTTCGCCGTGGCGACGTCCGGGTATGTGTTGAGCGGCGGCAGCGGGACGCAGGATTTTTCCCGAACGGCGGCGTCGTTGGTCGAATTGGTGCTGCTGTTGGTGCCGCTCACAGCGCTTGTGTTTGGTGTGATGGCGCTGACGCCGGAGCCGGGGGCCGCGCAGTTGCTGTATTCGCAGCCGGTGCCGCGCACCGTCGTGTTGTTCGGCCAGCTCGCGGGACTGTGCCTGGCGTTGCTCGCGGCGCAGGCGGTCGGCTTCGGCGCCGCCGGGCTCCTGATCTTTCAGCGTGCCGGCAGTGACGGCGTGTTTGGCTACCTCGGCGTCGTGGTCGGCTCGTGTGTGTTGACCGTGGTCTTTCTGGCCGTCGCGGCTGCCATCACGGCCGGCTCCACGAGCCTGCAGCGCGCCCACCACCTCGCGGTCGCGCTCGTGATCTGGTTCGCCGCGGTCGTGTTGTTCGACGTGGCGGCACTCGGAGCGGCGTCACTGCTGCGATCGGGCGCCGCGTCCCGCCTCCTGATGGTGGCCGCGATCATGAATCCGGTTGACGCTGTCAGAACGGGCACGCTGCTCACGGTTGAAGGCACGACAGCCTTCGGTGCGGCATCCCTCGCGTTCCTGCGGATGACAGGCGGGACGACGGGGGCGGCGTTGACACTTGTGGCCTCGGTCGTCGCCTGGATTGTGCTGCCGCTCGCGATCGCCGCCGTGCGCGTCCGCCGCGCGGATCTCTGACGCCGCGTCAGTGTCCGTGGGCGGCGAGTTCTTCGAGCGCGGTCCGGTCGAGAATCACAAAGCCGTCCTTCCCCGTGTGCAGGACGTTGTCCTTGTTCCACCGGCTCATGATGCGGATGCAGGTCTCGATGGTGGTACCCGTCAGGTCCGCGAGCTCCTGGCGCGACAGCACCATCGGCACGAAGATTCCGCCGCGCTCCGGCCGGCCCATCTGGTCCGCCAGCTTCAGAAAGAGGCGGGCGAACCGGGTGTCCACGCGGCCTCCCGTCAGTTCGGCGAGTCTCGACGTCAACTCCATCAGACGGATCGACAGACTGCCCAGCAGGCCGCGCACCAGGGTCGGCTGGGATTCCAGAAGGGCGAAAAAGTCGGGGGACGGGGTGAGCAGGCAACTCGCCGCTTCGATGGCTGTGGCGGCGGCCGGGTACGGCCGGGACTCGTACGCGGCTACGGCGCCGACCAGTCCACCCGCGCCAAAAATTTCAAGGATACGTTCGTGGCCGTCCGGCGCCCGCTTGAACACCTTCACGCGCCCGGTGACGACAATGTAGAAGAAGTCTGAGGAGTCGCCTTCGTCAAAGAGTGGGTCGCCTCGGTCGTAGTCGCGCAGGTATGAGACCGCGGCAATCCGCGCGAGGTCGTCCGGCAGGACCCGCCGGAAGACCGGAATCTTGGCGAGCAGGTCCGGATCCGGGCGTTGCATCGCGAGCACTCTATCGCATCTGGCGGCGATCACAGCGTTGACGGGCTGTTCTCGATCACGTGGGGATGGCACCCTGAGCCCGGTGCTCTGGACTCTACGTCAGCCGGGCTTCAAGTTCGAGGCCAAGGGGATACAACTCATGTTCCTCGATGAGGACGTGTGCCCGGAGATCGGCGTCGAATCGGCGCAGCGCGTGATAACAGTCGGCGAGTCCGGGAAGGTCGACTGACGGCTGCCGGTAGTGATGAGTCAGGGCGCGAAGACAGTCGAGTGTCCGCAGCACGTCCCGGTGTTCGTGTTCCATCAGGCGGAGAGGGTTGGCGATCGTCCCGAACGGCCCTGGTGGCAAGGACGCCTTCGCGGCGTCCGCCCGTGCCAGGTCACGGATGTAGGGAAAGATTAGATGCTCCTCCTTGTCGAGGTGATGTGCGAGTGAAGCCGCGAGATGTTCGAATGTCTGAAGGATGAGCGCCAGCTCCGGCTGTCCGCCGGCCGTGAGCGCCACCAGAACCTCCAGGCGTCCGACAATGTCGGGAATCGCCCGTCGCGCATAGTTGTGGTGCGTGAGGACGATCATGTCCACCAGCTCATCGAGTCGTCGTTCTCCGTCGGTCATCGTGCGGCGCCTCATGGGCACCCTACACGACGCGACCGCGCCCTCCTATGACGGCTGTCACCTACGGCCTGACGCTGATGACGTACCCGCGCCACATCATGAGCAGGCCCAGCAGTTCCATGACGTACAGCACTTCGGTGTAGCCAAACCGTGTGAAGGTGCCACCGATGCCGGGCAGGATGGCGCCGGTGGCGATCCAGACGTTGGCCCACATGCGGTGCCGGGTGGCCTCGGTTCGGCTGAATCTGACCGCCGACAGGATGGCCCCGCCCACCAGAAAGATCACCGCATACAGGTTGATGAACGGACTGAACCTGCGCACCCACGTCCACTCGAAGACCCGCCCGGTCAGCCGGTGCGACTCCACCAGTTCGTATTGAATGGGCGAAGACCAGACGGCCACCGACGCGACCGCGACCGTGAGCACGAGCGCGGCGGTCAGCAGGTGCGCCGTGCGCTTCCGCAGCATCAGGTAGACCGTGCCCTGCGCCAGCGGCGCGCCGCCGAGCAACGCACCGGTGATGTACCACAGGCGGAATACCGGTTCCTGCCAGCCGAACAGTGCCGTCAGCGATTCAGTGAGGGTGCCCGCGCCATACGCGCCCACACCGATCGCCCACCACAACAGATGGAGGCGATCAGGGTGCTGGCTGAACCGGCGCGCGATGATCACGGCAAACGGAATGGCCAGCAGCGTGGTGATGATGGGGATGTAGTGGATGGGGGAAGAGCTCATGGAGTCCAGATAATGGATGGGGGATGGAGGATGGGCGATGAGGCCCATCCTCCATCACATTTAGAACGCGCCGAGGCCGAGGCTGACCGTGAACGTCCGGCCGCGCGCGGGCGCAAACTGGAAGTGTTCCCGGTAGTACCGGTTGGTCAGGTTCTCTACCGCGAAGGTCAGAGTGACGCGATCCCGTCCACGCGACAGGTCGATGCCGGCGGCGGCGCGCTGGATGGCCAGCGAGTCGAGTGCCAGCAGGTCCTGCGCGATCAGGAACGGCGAATCACGCACCGCCTGGGCCACACGGTCGACCTTGGCCTGGGCGCGGATGCCGTACTCCATCCACCAGCGACCACTGGCCTGCGTGAACCGCGCGTGTCCGACGACCTTGGAGGGCGTGATGTTATCGGCCGGCGTGTTTGCGAGCGAGCGACGGGTCAGCGGATCGGTGCCCGCCGTGATCGTGCCGCGTGTGAATGCCGCGGAGCCCGACAGCGTCAACACGCCGTACTCAAACGAGAGCGGCGCGTCCGCAGACAGTTCCACGCCGGAGATCCGAACATCTGCGTAGTTGATCGCCTGGGACAGCGGGCCCGCCGGTGTGGTGGCGACCACCAGGTCCTGCGCGATGAAGTCCTGGTACTGATTCAGGAATGCGTACGCGCCGCCTGACAGTCGGCCGAATCGGAACTTGGCACCGACGTCGAAGTTGTTGCCGATCTCCGGCTTCACCAGCACGTTCGGCGCCAGGTTGCCGACTGTCGCCGGTCCGGCAAAGAGCATTTCTTCGAGGTTCGGGTGGCGATAGGTGCGGCCAAACCGCACAAAGGGACTGACCCGGCCCATGGTGTTTGCCATCAGGCCAATGTCGCCGGTCAGGGCGGTGCGGCTGTACGACGCGCCGTTCGGATCAGGCAGGGTGGCCGGATCAATGGCCGGTACCGCACCAGCCACGAGCGGCTGCACCGAGTATCCGGGCGTCGCATCGGTCTTCACATCGTAGAAGTCCGTGCGGAGTCCCGCCACCAGGGAGAGGTTCGGCCGGATGCGCCATTCATCCTGCGCAAACACCGCGATGTTCTGCAGACTGGCATCCGGTACACGGACTGGCGTGGCCAGCGACGGCGGCCCGAGCACCATGGGCGACGGAAACACCGTGGCTGCCGGTCCCCGCGGCCCCATCGCGACACGGCCCACCATCGACGTGGTGGTGGACGTGGTGCGCCGATCACTGCTGCGGTCACGATAGAACGTCACACCCGTCGTCAACAGGTGATTACTCGCCGGCACCCAGACCGCCTGCACGTCCACACCGGGCGTCCAGACGCGCTGCTCGGTCTGCGACAGAATGTCGAGGCGCATGACCGAGATGGGGAAAAACGTCCTCGGGGTCGGCACAGGGAACTGCACGGGGAGCAGATTCTGCAGCAGGCGCTCGGTGCGCTGGTAGTACGCGTTGACCGACAGATTGGCCAGCCAGGGTGTGACCGCCTGCGCCTCATACCGGATCGACGCACGGTCCAGGCGGCTGTGGGGCAACGACGTGGAGTTGAAGAAGTAGGGATTCGCAAAATCCGGAAAGCCGATGTCCTCCATGCGCCGCTGCTGGTAACGCAGCTTCAGGGTACGGCGTTCGGCAAGCTTGATCAGTCCCGAGGCATTGACGAAATAACCCTTGGCCTGGGAGTTGAGAATTTCACCACTCGTGCGCACATACGGCGCGTTGAACGGATCGGGAAACCGCTTGAATGAAAAGCCGAACCCGTCGTCAATCGTGTCGGCCCGACGGAGCTGACCGCTGGTGAAAAACGGGGTGGTGTCTTCGGTCGTGAAGTGTCCGGCCGTGTAGTTGCCGAACTCTTCCGCACCACCCTGCACGCGCAGCGCATACCGCGGGGCGGTGATGCCGAGCGTGAGTGTTGCGCGCCCGCCATTCTCGTTACTGGAGTAAAAACTGTTGGCGCCGTACAGGAACTGGCGGCGGTCGGAGAACGACGGCTCGTTGGTGATGATATTGATCGTGCCGGCCAGTGCGTCCGATCCGTACATCAGGGTGCCGGCGCCGTTCACGATTTCGATCCGCGCAATGGAGTCAGGCGCAATAAGACCGACTTCCGCGCCCGTGCGCTCCGTGGCCTGACGCGCCGTGTTCATCCGCTCGCCATCGACCAGCACAAGCAGTCGTGTGGAGTCGAGGCCGCGCAGTCGGGGGCGCAGACCGAAGGGCCCACCGCCGACAGGCGTGATGTTGGCGACCTGCGCAAGGGCATCGCCGGTGGAGAGGGGATTGGTTTGCGCGACCGCCGCGCCAGACAGCGTCTCGACGTGCAGTGGAATCTGGCGAATTTCACGCTCGCCGCGACTGGTGGTCACACTGACCTCGGTGGACCATGTGCCCAGTTCAAGCTGCAGCGGCAGGTCGATGCGCTGCTCGGCTGTGGTCACCACCACCGTGCGCGCGGCTTCGCTGAATCCCTGCCGCGAGACAATCACAAGATAGGTGCCGGTGGCCGGCGCGGCGATTGTGTATTTCCCATCGCTCCCCGACTGGGTGGTCGTTTCACGACCGGTCGCCATGTCGCGAAGCACGATGCGCGCGCCCGGCAACGCACTGCCGGTGGCATCCGAAATCGTGCCGCTGACGACGGCACGCGTCAGCTGATCGGCGACCGGTGTCGCCATCACTGGTGTCGCCAACAACAGCGCCATCACCAGACACACTCCAACTCTGAACGTACGCATAACTCTCCCCTGACTCTTCGAACAGAAACACTGATGTGAAAAACGAACGACGAACGTGTGTCAGTGTGTCGAGGGAGGGGGGCGTGGAGTGAAGGCGACGCCCGCGGCAGAGGGGCACGCAGGCACGAACGGCCCATCAGCCACTGGGCCAAGGACCACGAAGAGATGACGAGGCCGGACACGGCGTCCGTCGAGGAACCAGCCGAGGCCGATCAGGCTGCCGAGCGTGACGATGGTCTGCGCCAGGGTGACGATGACCTCGGGGATGGGCGGCACGTCGGTGTGCAGCCGTGTGGTCAGGGCCGGCCCGTGCAGGAGCGCGGCCAGCACCCACATCGCCACGGCCTTGCGACCGCGCACCAGCGACTCGCCCTGACGTTTGAGTGCGGCGAGTCCCACGATGAGACCCGCGGCCACCAGCCACCGCACCAGCAGTCCGGGATCACCAATCGCTCCACTCCACACCTGTCCGGCAAACAGCCAGACGTGGAACACCGCCAGGGCAATACCCGCGATGGTGAGGGAGCGACGCATCATCGTTCCCAGTCTATTGCATGAACTGTGCCTGATACGCAGGCCGGGAATCACGATGATTCCCGGCCTGTCTGTGCGTTACTTGTCGAGTGGTGCGGGATATTCACCACCGCCGCCGCGCCCGCCGCGCCGTGCTGCCAGCTTCTCGCGCTGCTCGGGTGTGAGCACGGCGTCCACGTCTTCACGGACCTTGTCGTGGATGGCTTTGACCTGCGCCTTCTGGTCGTCGGTCAGATCGAGCCCGCGCAAGCCCATCCCACGGCCGCCGGGACGTCCCGGGCCTCCGCGTCCCGGACCTCCACGTCGAAGGCCCTGGCCCTGACCCTGACCCTGACCTTGGCCCTGGCGGACGCCGGGTCCGCGCATTGCCCCCTGTCCCTGCTGGCGCTGTTCGATGCGCGGACGCTGATCGGGCGGGCCCTGGGTGGGTTGCGCCTGCACCGCAGCGGTGCCGACCAGAGCGAGTGCGGTGAGTCCAACGAGTGCGTGTGTGCGTGTCATAGTGACCTCCATTGAGTGATGCGTACTGTTGCTGATTCTGTTGACCTGCCAGGGCGTCTGAATATTCCCGGCTATGTCAGTACGTCGCACAATTGCAGGATTCGGCTCCGCGTGTCAGGATCGGGAGCGAGGTTAACAATCGATGACATATTCAAGACTTGCCGCGTGGGCAGGTGTGCTTGGCGTGTTTCTCAGTGCCGCTGTGGGTGTCTCGGCGGTCACGCAGGATCAGCCGGAGGCCATCAGCAAGGCGATTCACAAACAGATGGATGAACAGTTCGTGGAGTGGGCGGTCGTTGGCGCTCCCACGTGTGCGGGTGTGTCCAACCCGGCCGTCGCAGACATCGACTTCGATCAGTCCCCTGATGTGGCGATGGTCGTGCGTACGAACGGCGGCGAACCGCACGTCGTGATTGCGATGCCGCGTGTCATCGGTGGAGCCATCGTGCACGACCTCGGTCCGCTGTCGGCCATCCCCGGGGCCACGCACCTGGTGGTGCTGCCACAAGGGCGTGTGGTGAGTGAGGCTGGCGCGATGCTGGTGGACTATCTGTCAGGCCCGACATTTGCGGCCGCCTCGTGTGAGAGCCCGCTCGTGGCGTTCGTGTGGACGGGGTACGGGTTCCGTCGGGTGACCGTCGCCTGACGTGACCGTCTGCAGCGTCGGTGTCAGCGACGCCGGGCTTTGAGCACGACGTCGATGGAGTCGGGGCGCGGGTTGATGAACGCAATCCGTGTGCGGCCGTCGGCCTCGGTCGTGATGACGCCGGGAATCGCACTGTCGGTGAGATACCAGCCCTCGGGCAACACGACATCGTTGGCGGGACGACCGAAGTTGCGATTCCACACGAGCTGCCCCTCGACGAGGCCGTAACGGCCCGAATCGGTGTACGTCTCCGTGATGCGCAGCCGCGAACTGTGTCCGGCCTGCACCGCAGGGAAGTGGATGATCACCACCACCGCATCGTCTTCCTTGACGGTCTCCACCTTCAGCGTCTCGCCCGTATCGAGGAGCACGGCCTCCGGGTCGGACACCGACGAGCCACCCCGCACCACGTTGCGATACGTCGCGACGCCGGGGCGGGTCTCGGTGTAGTCGTGATACAGCCGGAAGCTGTGGGTCTCAGGCTGCTGCAGGAAGTACACGATCTCGCGATCCTGAAACGCACGTTCGCTCACACGCAGGTTGGTGAGGGCATTGCGCGGACTGGTGGCCGGGGTGCCCGGCGACACGACTGCGGGAGACGAGACCGCAGTCGCTTGTGCCGCCGTCGATGGCGCCGGCCGCTTGCGGGCACGAATCACCACCGGGGCCGCCGCAGGCGTGTTGTTCCAGTGGCTGATGTTCAGCCGCCCATCCGCTTCCTCAATCACCTGTGACGGGAAGTTCGACGAGACGATCTCGTATCCCGCAGGCAGAACGATGGCGTTGCGCTTGATCCCGAGGGACCGGTCAAACACGATCAGGTCGCCCTGCGTGAAGTACGTTTTGGGATCCTTGTAGGTCTTGATGATGCGCAGGCGGGTTTCGCCGCCCTGGGGCACCGGCCGCGCCAGATACACCTTGATGTAGTGGCCCGTGACATCCGCACCACGCATGCCGTCCTTCTGCGCGACCTCGCCGCTCACCACTTCGAACCGCAGGGGCTGACCCGTCATCCGGTCGATGACGGATTCGTCGCTGGCCTCGCTGCCCTGGCGGATGGCGTTGAAATAAAACCGCGCCCCCGCCGTCGTCGCCGACACGTCGTAGATGATCTTGAAACTCGACGACGCAGGGTCGAGCAGCTCATACCGTGTGTAGGAATCGGCAGAAGCCGACTGGGCTGATGGGGTGGCCGCGACGACCAGCATGAGGCAGCAGGCAACAAGGACAGTGCGCATGCGGGGCATTCTATAGCGGGAACGGCTGCCCGGATCGGGTCGCCGCCTCACGTAACACCCGGTCGCGCGTCCAGCCAGCCGCACGTAAATCCCTGATACCGGTGTCGCCGTCCGACTTGCTGAGCTTCTGCGTGGCTGACTTCATGATGAGTGGATGGTGCGCAAATGTCGCCGGCGTCAGGCGGCCGATCAGGCGCCCGAGCAGAATCTGGCGACCAGTGGAGTCGAGCAGGTCCAGGCCACGAATCACGTCGGTGATACCCTGCAGATGGTCGTCGACCGTCGCGACGAACTGATACGTCCAGTTGCCCTTGCGATCACGAATCAGCAGATCGCCACATTGCTGCGCGGGTACCTGCACCTGTGGGCCACACCACTGGTCGTCAAACCGAATCTCATCATCCGGCAGTCGCACGCGCCAGCCCACATCGTCGGTCAGCCCGTGACCGGCCTCGCGGCAGGTGCCAGGGTATGGGGAGGATGGAGGATGGGGGATGGAGGATGGAGGATTAAGGATGCGTCTTGAGCAGGTGCAGCCGTACAGCAGGCCTTGCCGATCGAGTTGGGCGGCCGCTTCGGCATACAGTGCTCCGCGCTCGCTTTGGCGGACGAGCGGGGCGTCGGCATGGAATCCGAGCCATTCCAGATCTTCAAGCAACGCGACTTCGTGCTCAGGCCGGCACCGTTCCTTGTCGTGATCCTCGATGCGCAGCAGCACGTGTCCAGCCCGTGCGCGTGCGTCGTTCCACACGTACAGCGCGTTTGCGACGTGGCCGAGGTGCAGGTAGCCGGTGGGCGCTGGAGCGAAACGAGTGACCATGCCTCAGGCCTTCAACACCTTCGCGATATTCACGGCCTTGCCGGTGCGAATCGGCGCCCACAGGTCGCCGGCCTCGCGGAATCGCGAGGGGGCCGTGCGTAACGTGAAGTCGCGTGGGTCCACCCCTTCAGCCACCTCGTTCCACGTCAGGGGTGTGGACGCACCAGCGTAGTCGCTCGCGCGCACGGCGTACGCGGCCGCCAACGACTTGCCGAGGATGTTCTGCAGATAGTCGACATATACCGTGCCTTTGGGACGCTTCTTGACCATCCGTTCGATGGTCGCCACACGCGGATGCGCCGACGACACCATCGTGGCCACCAGGTGACACAACAATTGTCCTGTCTGATATGTCGTCTGCTTCGGCAGCTTGATGTAGATGTGCATGCCGCTTGCGCCGGAGGTCTTGGCCACCGCCGGAATATTGAGACGGTCCAGCGCATCCTTCACCCATCGGGCGACATCCAGTACACGCGTGAACGGGACGCCGTCGGTCGGGTCAAGATCGATTGCCGCGAAGTCCTGATGCAGCGGATCAGTTACACGCGAAAACCACGGGTCGAGCGAAATGGATCCGAGTTGTGCCATGTAGAGCAGGGTGGTCAGCGACCCACCGATCAGGCGCTCGCGCCCGCCGCCATCGTCGTCGATGGGATCCACGTCCTCGTCGAGGACCTCTCGCCGTACCCCTTTCGGGACGACGTCCGGGTGGCGCTGCTGGTAAAACGCGTGCTGCTCGATGCCGTTCGGAAACCGGCGCATGATCATCGGCCTGTCTGCGATCACCGGAAGTGCAAACGGCGAGACCTCGACGTAGTAACGCAGCAGGTCTCCCTTGGTGAGCTTCAGCTTCGGCCAGAACACCTTGGCAAGGTTCGTGACGCGGAGACGGTCGCCATTGGGCAGTGACAGCTCGCCGTCGCGACGGCTCTCTTCAAGGGCGTGCAGCTGTGCGACCAACGCGGTCAACGGATCGTCAGACGTCGACGTTATCGCGCGGTCACCCGCCGACCCGGCCGCCGACACGTCGTCGCGCTCGCCCATGTAGACGGGATGACGCAGCATGCCGTCTTCGGTCATCTCGGTGAACTGCACCTCCACAGCCATGGTTGGCGCCACCCAGTGCGCCTTGGCGATCGCGCGCGGAGGATTCACGAACGGGCACGCCTTCGAGGCGAGTGCCTTCAGTCGTGCGGCGACACGCGTCAGCTCCGCCTGGTCAAATCCCGTGCCGACGTTGCCGACCCACCGCAATCGTCCGGCCTCCCGCACGCCGACCACCAGCGCGCCGAAATGTTGCCGCGTGTTCTGGGGGTCGGTCCAGCCGCCGACGATAAATGTGTCGCGTTTGAGGAGTTTGAGTTTGCGCCAGGAGGGCGAGCGCCGGCCACTGTGATACACCGACCCGCCGTCCTTGGCGATCAGTCCTTCCCACCCTTCGCGTTCGGCCCGCGCCAGCATCTCACTGCCATCGTCGGCCACGATCTCACTCAGGCGGATCAGGGTCGTGCCGCCGGTCTTCACCGGCAGCGCGTCCTGCAGGCGTAGACGACGGGCGGCGAGTGAGAGGCCTCGGATGTCGCGGTCGGCGTCGCGCAGCAGGTCAAACACGATGAGCGCGGCGGGTTGGGCTTTTTGCGCGCGCAGAATGTCGGAGGCAGCCGTCAAATGAATGCGCCCTTGCAGGCGTCCGAAGGGCAGTGGGCGTCCCTTGGCGTCGGTGGCGACAATCTCGCCGTCGAGCAGCACAGGGCCCTCCAGTTTGGGCGCCAGCTTCTTCAGGGCCGTGACCAGCGCCGGGAACTGGTGCCCCTTCGCGTGGCCATTGCGGGAGTACATCTCCACATGCAACGGGTCGGTGTCAGTCGCAGGACGCAGGTCGATCAGTGCGCGGATGCCGTCGTACTTCGGCTCGTACACCATCCCCGCCTGTGCCACAGGAGGCGGGTCGAGCGAGGCCAGCATCGGACGTACTTTCGCGGGGTCGTCCCGCCACTTCGGCACTTCTGGATTTTACAGGTCTGAGAGGAGGGTGTGATCTTCGAGCAATAGAGCTGTTCACCATGAAGGTCATGGGGGGCCATGGAGAATACGTGTGCTGTGATCCGTGAGGGTTGGGGGCCAGGCAACGCGTGGCCGTGCGGGGGGGGGTGGGACACGAACTAATCCACCGCTTGTTTGCGCCCGGGGCTTTCGTTCGTGACCATCCCCCACCCGCAGCTGCCGCCCTTGGCGGCACCCAACCCGCTCCCCGGGCGTCCGTAACCTGGCGAACGGTCTTCTTCTCCATGGCCCTCCATGACCCCCATGGTGAAAATCCGGACTCACCTCCGGATAGACCCCGGTGTGCAATTGTGTGCAGGTGCATCCCTGGGCCGATCGGGCCGATAATCATGATTCAGCAACAAGTGCTTGCGAGGGAGGCTCAGATGGCCGCGCGTGCGACGTGGAAGGGATATCTCAAAATCAGTCTGGTCAACATTCCGGTGCGGGTGTTTCCCGCCACGGATGCGGCGGCCACCATCAGCTTCAATCAGTTGCACCGTGAGTGTCAGACACGGATTCAGCAGAAGAAGTGGTGTCCGACCTGCCAGACCGAAGTGGCCACCACCGATCTGGTGAAGGGCTACGAATTCGAAAAAGGCAAATACGTCGTCATGGACGATGAGGACATGGCGAAGGTGAAGACAGAATCCACACGCGTGATCAACGTGGTGCAGTTCACCGACGCGTCCGTGATCGACCCGGTCTATGTCGAGCGGCCGTATTATCTGGCGCCTGACGGACAGGTGGCGGCTGATGCGTTTGCCGTGATGCGCGAGAGCATGAAGGGCAAGGCGGCGGTCGGCAAGGTGGCGCTGTACGGGCGGGAGTACCTGGTGGCCATCCAGCCTCGCGAGAACGGGCTTGTGATGTACACGCTGCGGCACGCCAGTGAAGTGCGTGCGATGCAGGAGATCGAGGAACTGAAGACCGTGCCGGCCACGATCAATCCAGGCGAATTGAAGCTGGCCAGACAGGTGATCGGCAACTTCGAGGTCGACGGGGATCTGACGCAGTACAAGGACGCGTATCAGGAGGAACTGCGGCGCATTATCGACGCCAAGATCGCCGGCGAAGAGATCGTGGCGTCGATTGATGAGGCACCGCCGAAGGTGGTGAACCTGATGGAGGCGCTGCGCCAGAGCCTGGAGCGCGTGTCGGCCAACAAGAAGAAGGCCGCCAAGGTGGTGTCGGCACGTGCCACCAAAGCGGCTGCTCCGCGCAAACGCGCGCGGGGGTAGGGGCGGAGCGACCGGGCCGCTGGCCGGTGGCTTATGCGGGAGTGCGCACACCTTCGCCTGGGACGTGGCGCACCAGTTGCCGGCGCCGGGTCTCGTCAATCTCGTCGTAGTGATCAAAGTAGGTGTCCACGGCGGCCGGCCACGCCATGTGCGGGACGTGCGCAAGGGCCGCGGCGCGTCGAGACTCTGCCAGCAGCTGTCGGCCGAGTAACTCGTACACCGTGCCGGCCAGGCCTTCAGCTGTCGCGTCGGTCAGCCACGCATTGTCATCGGTGGCGTAGCTGAGCACACCACCCGCGCGGGGGAGCACCACTGGCAGCCCTGATGCCATCGCCTCCAGGGGCCCAATGCCGAAGGGTTCGTGGGGATTGGGATGGATGAACACGTCAGCGCTGGCAAGCACAGCGGCCAGCGCGGTTCGCGACACATGGCCCAGTACCGTAATGCGCCCCGGCGCCTCGAGTGCGGCAGTACGTTCCAGTGTTTCGCGCAGCGGCCCATCACCACAGATCACCAGGCGCGCATCCACCCCGCGCTGCACGAGCGTGCGCACCATGGTCGGCAGACTCATCACGTGTTTTTCGGGGGACACGCGGCCCGCATAGAGCAGCAGTGTGGACGTGCGGCTGCCGCCCACGCTGGCCAACAGTCGTTCCCGAATCGCGTCGGAGCGCCGGTCAGGGCTGAATCCGTCGACGTCCACCCCCATGTGGCCGACACGCACCCTGTCGTGCAGGCGACGCAACCGCCAGTCGGCGTCGCCGTGTTGCGCGAGGACCGACCGCAGTTCCTGCGCGGTGTACTCCGAGTTGGCGATGTGGCCGTCAAACAGCGGCAGATACACGCGCCGCAGATAGGCCCGTGTGGCGGCCAGGGTCGCCCGTCCGCCGCCCAGCCAGACGCGCACGTTGTCGTCCATGCGTTCGCAACTGAGCCCGACCAGGGTGGGGCGAGGCGCGTCGCCCGCGTAGAACTTGAGTACGCCGTTGAGGAACGGCAGCAGGTACTTGTCGCAGGTTTCCACCACGTCCGGTTGTTCCCGGTTGAGGATGCGCCAGATCGGTGACCGTGTGCCGTGCAGATACCGGTGCGGCAGCAGCACCCGGTAGCGGCGATCAAACACCGGGCTGTGCGGCGCGCGAATGGTATAGACACGAGTGAACGGACCGCGTTGTTCGCAGGTGGTGCGTTCCCCCGGCACAATCAGAGCGAGATGACGTCGATGGCGCTCGGCACCGGCCAGCAATGCTTCGTAGAAGGTTCGGATCCCCCCGGACGTGCCGTGCCAGGCGTTGGTGATGTGTACGCTGCGTTTGCTCACGAGGTCCTGCTGACGAAGGCGACGACCAGAGTGGGAATCGCTTTGATGTCGTGCCACCACGATGCGCTGCCGTGGCCCACGGTGAGGACTCCACGCCGCATCGCAAACAGATTGAAACGGGTGGTGACGAGGCTGAACGCCACCGACCCGGCGAGGCTCCAGCCCAGCACCGGCGTGCCTGCCCATGCATGCACCGCGAACTCCACGAGGTGTGCCAAACCCGGCACTACACACATGGCGGCTATCGTGGCGGTACGCTCAGAGGGCAATTGGGAAAAGTACTGCGTGAGGGATCCGTAGAACCCAGCGGCCACGATGCGGTAGAGGAACTCCACCTGCATCGCGGCAAGCGCCGCGTCGAGTCCGACCGACAGGTTCACCGCAAAAAAAATAGACGCCCGACAGACGGCGCTGACTACCGCTGACTTCCAGTTCCAGGCCCAGGTCATGCCGCCTTCCGTCCCGCGGCCATTCGCCATGCCGTATACAGGGGTTCAAGCGCCACCCGCCAACTGCGTGTCGCGGCGTACGCGACCGCGGACTCACTCATGCGGCGCCGGAGTGCCACGTCCGCCAGAAGCGGCGCGATGCGATCGACAAAGGCCGCAGCGTCGCCGGCCGGACACACCCAGCCCGTGGTGCCATGCCCCATGTGTTCCTGCGGGCCTCCCTGATCGGTCACCAGCACCGGCAGGCCTGACGCCTGTGCTTCAAGCACCACGTTGCCGAGTGAGTCCGTGGCGCTGGGAAACAGGAAGAGGTCAGCGGAGGCCATCGCAGCGGCCACCTGTCGGTGAGACACACTGCCCAGAAACACCGCGTCCGGACACTGGGTGGCCAGGGCCTGGCGCATCGGGCCATCGCCGACGAACACAAACCGGTGTGCCAGTCCGCGCCGCAGCAGGTATTGCTGCACCTGTCCCATGATCGCGAGCCCTTTTTCGGATGACAGGCGTCCGGCGTACAGAATCGCCGGACGACGGTCGCTGACGTGCCAGGACTCCCGCAGTGCGGCCGACCGGGCGTCCGGCCGAAAGCATGTGGTGTCCACGCCACGCGACCACACCTGTAACTGGGCGCCGGGATAACCGCACGCCTGCAGACGTGTGCGTGTGGCGGCCGAGGGAACGAGCACGGTGTCGCACGGGGCATACAGCCAGCGCATGTAGCGCTCGAGTCCGTCACCGAGTGCATTCGATCCACTGAAGGTCGTGACGTAGTCGCCCAGGTGGGTGTGATAACTGCCGACCATCGGGATGCCTGCCCGCCGACAGAGCCACCGCGCTGCCAGTCCCATCGGCCCCGGCGTCGTCAGATGCAGCAACTGCACCCCATCAGCGACCAATCGTCGGCGCAAGCGTTCGACGTGGGGCCAATAGATGCGCATCTCCGGGTACCAGGGCAGTCCTACACCCCAGGAGGCCATGGCGCAGTAGTCCGGCGTGTCGACGGACAAGTCGGCCGACGTGTACACCCGCACGCGCACGTCCGAGGGAGCATGCTGCAACACCGCCTTGAGGGTAGTGGTGACGCCATTCACTTTGTCGAAATCGTTGTCGGTGATGACCGCGATGGTGGGCACGACACCTTCTCTCGTGATGGAGGTCGCGGCGGCTGCCCGGCACTCGGCAGAAGGCGGGGAACACAGGACATCCGCCTGGGGTCTCCGTTGCCGGCCGGGCAGTCCCCGCCGCGAACACCGACAGCATCGCGCGTGGACATGACGCTCAGATGTCAAATCGAACACACGTCCGTAAATTGAAATGTCACGCTGTTGTCTCGCGAATGTTGATTCGCTGTCGTGTCCACGTACTACCGTCTGTGCCATGACAGCACGCACACCGGTTTCACGCCGTTGGGTTCCCACTGAACTACGCGCCTCGAAAAAGACACAGGATCTCAGTCGCGAGTTTCTGTCGGGCGTCTCCCTGCATGCCCACACGCACCACTCGCGCGAGAGTCTCGCCCACCTGCCGCTCTACGTCGCGCGCATCCCCGTGGTCGGCAGTCTCTTTGATCGCGACCTGCATCAGCAGGAAGTGCACATGGGCGGTCAGGTGGACTTCGCCAAGGGATGGTGGCACCCTCCGGTGAGCCCGCGTGGGGTCTTTGATTCGGAAGCCAGCCAGATCACCAAACTGGGCCTGTCAGCCATTGTCTCGGTGACCGACCACGACAGCATCATCGCCGGCGTCGAACTGCAACAGACGTTCAGTCCGCGGTGCGCCCCGGTCTCGTTCGAGTGGACGGCGCCCTACGGTGCGGGCTTCCTGCACTTGGGTGTTCACAATCTGCCTCCCGACTCGGCGTGTGCCTGGTTTGATCGCCTGGCCGCGTTCACGGCGGACCCGACCACGGAACCCCTCGCCGAAGTGCTCTCGGACCTGACATCCACTAACGATATTCTGGTGGTGCTCAACCATCCCATGTGGGACCTCGCTGCTGTGGGGCCAGCGGCCCACCGCCGACTGCTGACCCGATTCCTCGCAGAACACGGCCACTTGATGCACGCGCTGGAGCTGAACGGCTACCGCTCGTGGGGCGAGAACCTTGAGACCGTCGCGCTCGCGCGCGAGAGTGGGCACCCGCTCATTTCGGGCGGCGACCGGCACGCATGTGCGCCCAACGCGCTGATCAATCTGAGCCACGCCAGTTCGTTCACCGGCTTCGTCCACGAAATCAAGGCAGGGATCAGCACGGTGATCACCATGCCCGCCTACCGCGAACACATCGTCAGCCGCACGGTGGCCTCCGTGGCCGATGTGTTGTCAGCCTATCGGCACTATCCGGAAGGATGGCAGCACTGGACCGATCGTGTGTCGTGCCAGACGACGCAGGGGATGACGCCGCTGTCGCGTCATTGGCCCAACGGAGGACCACTCTGGCTGCGGTCGGTGATGTCGGCAGTACGACTGCTGGCCTGGCAGCCCGTCCGCAAGCCGCTGGCACATGTGCTTGAGTGGCGTGATCGGACGACGGGGGCACCGACGTCGGTGGCGTGGCCACCGCCAGAGGCGGCACCCATGACGCCGGTGATGGAGTAGGGCTGGTTGGGCAGGTCTTCGTTGCACAGGGAGGCACGCCGGGCGCTCAACCCCGCTCTTCAAACGCGTCGTGCAACTCCATGGAGCTCCATGTCCTCCATGGTGACACTTCAGCACGCTCCGTGCCTCCGTATCTCCCTGTGAAACTGCATTGAGGAACTGATGCCTCTGACTGGCGTCCTCAGGGCCGGAGGCCGGTGAAGCGGTAGTACGGCACTTGTCCGACGGGCACGTACGGCAGCGACGTGCGCCGCTCCGCCAGCGTGGTGGTCATGAACCGTTCCTGCAGGCAGGGCAGGTGGTCCGGGTTCAACAGCACGTGACTGTGCCGGAACCACCACGGCCAGACGCGGCGCGTCAGTGGTGGGTGAGTCGGTGCCACGTAGAAGTCCACGGCACCAAACGTGCCGCCGGGCTTCAACAATCGCCGTGCTTCTTCAATCGCGGCACGCCAGTCCGGAATCATCGTGAGCGCGTACGAACACGTCACCACGTCGGCCACACCGCTCGGCAGTCCTGTGGCGGTCGCGTCGCCGTTGATGAGGTGGACGTTCGACCATCCGCGTGTGCGGCACCTGCGTTCAGCGATGGTGAGCAGCGAGGGCGTGAGGTCGACAACATGGACGGCGGCCAGCGAGGCGAGGGCCGGCCCGGCATGTTCGAGGTTGCGCGCCGTGCCGCCGCCCAGGTCGATCCACGTCGCACCCGGACGCAACGGCAGGCTCTGCACCAACTCGCGTCGCCCGGGCAGCAGCTGCTCCCGGAATCCGTCGTAGTCGTCGGCCTGGCCCCGGTAGAAGTCTTCGAGTCGGTCGGCGTGTTGGGCGTGGCGTCGGCTCGGCCGCACGAGATGCGCGAGTGTGCGTGCATCGCGCCACACGCGGATGGTCAACATGTGAGCTCGGCGAGATGAAAACTGCCGTAGGTATGCACGCGATCCAGATTGTGCAGCCGGGCCGTCACATGGGGTGAGTAGTGCAGCAGGGACCCGACCTGTCGCCGCCGGCCGCGCACACGGACGGGCAAGGCGTCGACGAAGTCGGTGTGTCGGCCGCCACTGCGCCAGATGATGCGTGCGCCCGGCGCCGCTTTGTCAACAATGGCCTGCCATTCTCGCTCGAGTGCCGGCAGGTCGGCCCCGCACAACCAATCCATATGATCGAGCAGCACAAATGTCGAGATGGGGGAGTCGTGGGTGCGGAGGAATTGCTCGATCGACGTGGTGTGTGTTGTGATGCGATCCACGAGTCCCGCCTTGAGGTCGGCGAACCCGGACGGTGTAAGGTACGCCGGACAACACGTAGGGTCGTAGTGCCCCTGCAGGTAGACGCGCCAGAAGTAGTTGTCCGACAGCGGCAGTCGCGTGAAGACGTGTTCAATGCGTTCAGCAATGAACTGCGAGATGCCGCGAGGGTAGTCACGCTCGAGGTGTTCACGCTGCGCACGCGGCACCGCGACCAACGCGAGTGTGGCGTCACGGTTGAGCAGCCAGGACACCAGTGGCTGGAAGAGCCGCTCACGGATGCGGCGATCGTAGATGTCGCGCTGGGCATCCACCGACTGGGCCTCGAGCAACGCACGCACATCCTCACGCACACGAATGACGCGATCGAGATAGGCCTTAATCATCCAGGCCACAAGGCCCGTGGTGCCGTGAAAGTAAAAGGTGCCCCGGCGTGTGGCGCCACTGAAGAAGTCCCCGTGCATGTCCCAGAACCGCGCGGCCCATGGGGAGAGTTGCTCCCGCAATTGTGGCCTGTACAGGTCATGCCACCCGGGGTGGTGGCCCTTCCCGAAGAGCTCGAAGAAATCCGCATGCGGGAGGCTGCGAATACCGGCCTGCTTGAGTTCGAGAAGCGCGTTCTGCCGTGGGTTGAGGTCCACGGCGTGGATGTGCGCCGGGCCGTCAAGGGCGTAATCCAGCACGTTGCAGCCCGCGGACGTGATTGCGACCATCGAATCGTCCGGTCCCAGGTTGAGAGCCTCCCGGTCAAGCCGTGGGTCCTCCCAGCAGGCGTTGTAGATCAGGCGGTGCCGATGCACGAGGTTAAAGCCGGCGCGTGAGAGCGGTGTCAGCAATCCCATCGGGCAAGAGCGTGCCGCATCGATGCAACAGACCGAAGACGCGGCGGCAACAAACGTGTGTCAGGATGAAGATCAGCCATGGCTGACTTCGAAAAACTCGGATTGTTCTATCTCGGTCGCACGGCTGACGAGCCTTTCCTGCTCGACGCGCGTGACCTGACCACCCACGCCATCTGTGTCGGCATGACCGGCAGCGGCAAGACGGGGCTGTGTCTCGGCCTGCTCGAAGAGGCGGCCATCGATGGCATTCCGGTGATTGCTATCGACCCCAAAGGCGACGTCGGCAATCTGTTGCTGACCTTTCCCGCGCTTGATGCCGCTTCGTTCGCCCCCTGGGTGAACACCGACGACGCCGCGCGCGCCGGTGTGAGTACGGAGGTGTTCGCGGAGCAGGAAGCCACCCGGTGGCGCACCGGGCTGGCGGACTGGGGGCAGGACGGCGCACGCATCGCCCGACTCCGCCAGGCTGCTGACGTGGTGCTCTACACCCCAGGCTCGCAGGCCGCACGTCCCTTGTCCATCCTGAACAGCCTGGCCGCACCGCCGCAGGCTGTGATTGACGATGTCGAAGCGCTTGGTGATCGGGTGTCGAGCACCGTCGGCAGTCTGTTGAGTCTGCTCGGCATCGAGGCCGATCCCCTGACGAGTCGTGAACACATCCTCCTGTCGCGCATCCTGCACGACGCGTGGCAGGCTGGCACGTCGCTGACGCTTGAGACCCTGATCCACGCCGTGCAGACACCGGGCCTCGATCGGGTGGGCGTGATGGACCTCGAGGCGTTTTATCCGCAGAAGGATCGGTTCGCGCTCGCCATGCGCATGAACAACCTACTGGCCTCGCCCGGATTCGCTGCGTGGCTTGAAGGCGACCCTCTCGACGTCGGGCGCCTGCTGTACGACACGGCAGGCAAACCCCGCATCAGTGTGATCTCCATCGCGCATTTGGACGATGCGGAGCGGATGTTTGTGGTGTCGCTGCTGCTGGGCGAGATCGTGGCATGGATGCGAGCGCAGCCGGGCACAAGCAGCTTGCGCGCGTTGATCTACATGGACGAAGTGTTCGGCTACCTGCCGCCGGTGGCCAATCCACCTTCGAAGGGGCCGCTGCTCACGCTGCTGAAACAGGCTCGCGCCTACGGCGTCGGTGTGTGTCTCGCCACGCAGAACCCTGTGGACCTCGACTACAAGGCCTTGTCGAATGCCGGCACCTGGCTGATCGGGCGACTGCAGACCGATCGTGATCGCGCTCGACTGCTCGACGGGTTGGAAGGCGCAGCCGGTGGAACGTTTGATCGGGCCGACGCGGAGACAACGATTGCCGGACTTGGCAAACGCCGCTTCTACGTCCATAACGTGCACGCAAAAGCACCGGTGGTGATCGAGAGCCGGTGGTGTCTGTCGTACCTGCGCGGCCCGCTCACGCGCGAGGACATGCGCCGGTTGCGCGACCAGATGGCGCCACCTGAGCCCACGCCGTCGGGTGAGCGTACGGAGCTTCCGGCCGTTAGCCCCGCGGACAACGCGCCGCCTGCCGTCGCCGAGTCGCGTCCCTTGGTGCCGCCCGAGATTCCGCAGTTCTTCATGCCCGGCACGGGCACGGGCGTGTGGATGCCGGTGTTGTACGGCGCGGCCGATGTGGATTTTGCTGACGCGAAGCGCGGGATCGCGTCTCACCGCACGGTGCAGGTGGTCGTGCCGCTGGATCCGTCGATGTCCGTGCTCGACTGGGACACCAGCCGGGCCGTGGGTGTTGCCCCTCAGGCCCTCGTGTCGGCGGCGCCGGCTGCGGGGACGTTTGCCGCCGTGCCTGCGCAGGCGCTGCAGGTGAAATCGTTTGCGAAGTGGTCCAAGGATTTTGATCGGTGGCTCGCGCGCACGCAGCGACTGTCGTTGTGGCGGCACGTTGCCAGTGGCCTGGTGTCTGCGCCCGATGAGGACGAGCGCAGTTTCCGTATTCGTGTGGCCGATGCCGTGCGCGCGCAGCGCGACGAAGCGGTGGACCGGTTGCGTGCGAAGTACGCCTCAAAGCTGAATACGGCAACCGAGAAGGTGCGGCGTCTGGAACTCAGACTCGCCAAAGAGCAACAGGATGTGTCACAGCACAAGGTGCAGGCCGGACTGTCCACCGCCAATGCCTTCGGGTCGGCGGTGTTGGGGGCGATCTTCGGGCGCCGCGGAGGCGTGACCGCCGGCAACATCGGCAAGGCGTCCACCGCCGCCCGCAGTTGGAGCCGAGGCGCGAAGGAAGCCGAAGACGTAAAACGTGCCGAGCAAAATCTGATCGCTGCACGCCAGGCCCTCACCGAGTTGGAACAGGAGATCGAGCGCGCGATCGTGACGGCCGAGCAGGCGTCAGTGGTGGAGACGCTCGAGACGATGTCGTTGCCGCCACGGCGCGGCGGCGTGCATGTCCATCTCGTCGCGCTGGTGTGGGCGCCGCAGGGGCAGGCTCAGTAGCCGCCCCCACCACCCCTGGGCGGTGTCCACCCCGGGTTGAGACGCTGGAGTTCGTTCATCAGGAACCGTTCATCGGCGTCATTGGGCGGGATGGGGAAGGGGCCAAGCGGCGGGGTTGTGTCGCGTGGAGGCGTGGGTGGCAGCATGGGCATGACGATCGCCGTGCGGCTGTCGATGTATGCCCATGAGAGGTACGCCGCAGACGTGCCGATGCTGGCCGCCAGCACCACCCACGCCAGCATCAGCCATAGACCGGAGCTAGGCCGCGTCGGCGCCTCGGGTGCCGTCTGTCCGAACATCAGCCTGGTGTCATTGGGTTGGCCGTGCTCGTCGTCATGCGGCGTGTCGTTGAGCGAGAGTCCCTCATCGAGCTCGAGCGCCATGTCGTCAAACGCGGCCGCGCGTGATGCGGGTGTCGTGTCGGGGGCTGCGGTGGCCGCGAGCGGTGGCACCACGGGCGCGCGCTGCAGCGCGGTCGCGGGTGAAGGGTGGCCCGATGCCGCTTTGTGCGCCCGCTGCACAATCGACGTGGTGATCGTGTTGGTACCCTCGACCCGCCCTACTTCCAGGGTGCGGTCACACAACAGATTGATGCGCCGAGGCACGCCATGCGTCAGTTCGGCAATGAGGTTGACGCTGTCAGCCGTGAAGTCGAGCGTATCCTTGCCGCCGGCCACCGTCAGGCGATGCTGGATGTAGGCATCCACATCGGAGGGCGGCAGCGGCCCGAGCACCGCACGACGAGTGACCCGCGCGTCGAGCGCACGCATCGCATCCGTTCGGATGGTGGTCAGCAGTTCCGGGTGTCCGACCAGGATGATCTGCAGCAGGCGTTGCCCCTCATGTTCGTAGCCGCCGAGCACACGGATCTGGTCGAGCACTCTGGTCGACAGACTCTGCGCTTCATCGATGATCACGACCGCGTAGGAGTTGAGCGCCACCAGGGAGCGCAGGAACCCTTCCAGTGTGTCGAGCAGCTGCGGCACATCGGCCTTGGCGAAGGCCCCCTTGCGAATCTCGTCGCGTGTCACCAGGCCGAAGTCGCGCAGGATAACCCGCAGCACTTCGGCGTCCGACATGTAGGGATTGAGAATGAGCGCCGAGAACGTGCGGGGGCCGACGGCCTCAATCACGGCGCGGCAGAGCGTGGTCTTGCCCATACCGGTGTCACCGGTCAGTAGCATCACCCCTTCGCGTCGACGCAGGCCCGTGAGCAGTTCCTCGTAGGCGCGCCGGTGCGCATCACCCATGAACAGGAACCGTGGGTCGGTGGTCAGCGCAAACGGCTGCTCGCGGAGCCCGTAAAAGGCTTCGTAGAGCGGTTCGTCCGGCGCCGCCGGCGTCAGAGGCGGTTGCACGGGTTGATTATACGGGTTGGGCGAAAAATGGGGTGGATGACGGGAATCGAACCCGCAACAACCGGTGCCACAGACCGGTGCTCTGCCATTGAGCTACACCCACCACGTCGGGCAAGAGGCATAGTCTATCAAATCTATCTCGGTCCGCTGCCGCGTTGGCCGGTGCGGCGGGTGATCCAGGTGCGGAATGCCGAGGCCTGTTCGGCGGTCAGCACCGCCGCAATGCGATCGTGGAGACCCTCCTGCTCCCGGATGAAGACCTGTCGGGCGTCCGCCTGCATCGCCTGCAGGTGTGCCTCCTGGGTGCGCAGCAGGGCCAGAATCTCCGTGCGCTGCTGGTCGGTCAGTTGCACCTCACGGCTCAGGTCGTCGACATACTGCGTGGGGGGCGGGCCAAACATCGGTCCGCCGCGGCCCTGCCCACGGCCGCTCTGGCCGCCCGGTCCACCCCGGCCCTGACCGCTTCGTCCCCCCGGGCCTCCGGGGCCGCCGACCACAGCGCCTGCACCGCGCAGGGCAGGGCCGCTGCGGTGCAGCACCGTGCGTTCGAGCACGATGCCGGCGAGCAGACCGATCGTAAACACCAGCGTCACGAATGTGACGAGCCAGATGCGGGGTGAGGGACTCTGCATTACTGGCCTCCGCCGGTCGTAGTGGTGAGTGTCGCGTCCGCATTCGAATTCAGCAGCAGCGAGAGGAGATCGCCACCGGCCACGTCACCCGTGACCAGCGCAGACGACACCGGGCGCTCAACCGCCATGACCTCCGAGGTATCTTCCGCTGGCGTCGTGGTTCGCGCGACGCCGGCGACCCCAAGCGCCAGTGCGGCGGCGACCGGCACCAGGCGCCAGGTCCATCGCCGCCAGTCCAGCGTGTCGAGCCAACCTGGCGCCGCGCCGTCGGGACGCGCCGCGCGCAGCTGGGCGAGCACCCGCGTGCCCACATGGGTCGTCACAGGCTCCGCCGCGAGCGCTGTGAGCATCTGGCGCATCGACTGTTGCTCCGCCAGCGCCTCGGCGCATCCGGGACAGGTCGCCAGATGGGCGTCGAGCGCGGCGCGCTCCCCGGCAGACAGCGTGCCGTCGGCGGCGTGCAGCAACGTGCGGGTCAGGTCCTCGCAGGGGTGGGTCATGTCGCGCTCTCCTTGCCGGTCACAATCTCTTTTAACCGTCGGCGTCCGCGGAAAATCCGCGACTCCACCGTGCCGATGGGAATGCTGAGTGCCTCGGCAATTTCCCGATACTCGAGCCCCTCAATGTCACGCAGCACCACGGCCTCGCGCCAGTCGTCGGGCAACTCGGCCAGCGCCCGGCGCAGCAGGTCGTGCGCCACGATACGACGCTCCACGTGTTCGCCGCTGGCGATGTCCATGCCGCCGGTCTCGTGTTCCTGATCCTCACGGCGTGTGCGCCGTTTGTCCAGGTGCGTTCGTGCCGCATTGGTGCCGATCTGGTAAAGCCACGTCCGGAAGGTGCTCTGTCCTCGAAAGTCCTTCAGCGCCCGATACGCCCGCAGCAGGGCCTCCTGCGCCACATCTTCGGCATCGGCCGGATGTGACACCACGTGCGTCAGATACCGCACAAGCCCCGCCTGATGTTTGGCGACCAGCGCGCCAAAGGCGTCCAGATCGCCAGTCTTGGCCTGCGCCACAAGGTCCTGATCCGCATCCGACATATAAGACTCGGCGGACCCGGCCGTTATTCCCGACCCGCCGCGCCTGCCGTCTGGTGGCGTAACGTTCGTGTCACGCTCCCCGCATCCTGCCCGTTCACTACCAGCGTCGCGCGTAGCAGGTAGTCGCCGGCCGCCAAAGTGCCCACGTTGACGCGGCCGGTCATCGCGCGACGCGACGGGTCAGGCGACGTGAGGACACGACCGGCCTCGGTCGCAACAGGTGGACCCTCGGGTGCGGCCAGCACGTCCATGCGTGCGCTCAGCTGCTGGCCTGCCACGCTCTCGCCATAGACCTCGGCATACCACTCGATCGCTGTCGTTCCGGCTGGTGGCTGCAGCACGGGCACGAACGTGTCCGTCACGAGTCGGCCGAGCATGAGTGCGCTCAGCCTGAACAGCCCGGCCGGTGTGAACCGTGCGTCCACCTCGACGTCCACGGTGCCGCGACGTCCGGACAACTCCGACGCCGCCCATCGCAGCCGGTAGGTGCCTTCCGACGCGAGCACGCCGCTGATCAGGGGCCGTTGTGCCAGCGCGTCGCGGTCGTCGGTCCATTGAGCGACGAAGCGGCCATCGGCGGTGACCAGCGCGAACTCGGACCACTCCAACGCGCGGTCCGGCTCGATCGTCTCGGCCACCACTAACAGGCGGATGCTGACACCATCCGCATGCTGAATGGGATACGCCGCAACCCGTAACGGCAGATCGGTAAAGGGACGCGACTGCCGAAGCATGTCAGAGAGTGCCTCGAGTCCTGCGGTGGTGGCTTCGGGGATATACACGCTCGGGCCGCCGCGCACCACCACGCCGGGCCGTGTGCTCGTCTGCAGTGCCCGCACAATCTCATCCCTGGGAAGCTGAGGGTCGGCTGCGACCGTGACTTCCACTCGGCCCTGCTCCTGTATCGCCATCGTCGCCCAATCGGCCGCAGCGACAAAACCACCAGTCCCGCTCGCCAGGGCATACACGCCGTCGTCAGGAGGCAGCGGCGCGGAGCCGGGCGTCACGATCGACAACGTCACCCGGTGACGCGCCAGCGTGTCGGCGAGCGTCTGGATCGTGCGTCGGATGTCCGACGTGACAGCAAACGGCTCGGTCACAAGCACCAGCATCTTCACGCCGGGTTCAGGCGCCAGCAGCGCACTCGCACGCGCGACGGCGTCGAGCGTTGCGGTGACCGCGGTTTCATCCTGCCGTGCCGTGCGAGGCGCACGATCCGGTAACGTCAGAGCGGCGGCCGCGTCGAGCACGCGCTGATGGGTCGTCGTGAAGTCGACAGGCCGAAGGTCGGTGCTCAGCGGCACGAGTGCCAGTCTATCGATGGGGGGCAGGGCCGCCACAAACGAGCTGAGTCCAGAGGAAATTGCGGACACCCGCGTCGGATGCAATCTCGCCACATCCACCAGCACGGCGGTCGGGCGGCCGATGCGGCCGTCATTGGTGCCATAGGGAACGGGAAGGTCCGCCCGCACCGCTGGAGCTCCGGCGCCCATCGCCCGGATATGGGTGATTGTCTGCGGCCGGCCGTCGAGCCTGATGATGAGCTCGTCAGGACGCAGCGACGTGACAGGGCGACCGTCGGTGTCGGTCACGACGAGGTCCACCGTGAGGGTGGTCGGGGCTTGCGCCCGCAGCAGTGGCGCGGCGCCAGGCAGCGAGCCCAGCACGGCCACACACAGGGCGACGAGGAACGCAGGTCGCATGCGGGGCCATTGTAACTGTCTACAGCGTTCTCGGATTAGACGTAGTGCTTTCGGAGCCGACGGGCTTCAGCCCGTCGGACATCAGACGGACTAAAGTCCGTCTGCTCCGTACTACATGCTGGTCGAAACTGCTCTACTACGGGATGGCGGGGAGCAGTTCCATCAACGCCAGTGGATCCACACGCGCGCCATTGAGCCGCACCGTCCAGTGCAGATGAGCGCCTGTCACACGACCGGTGGCCCCGACGCGACCCACAACCACACCAGTGTCGACGACGTCGCCGACCGTGGCGGTCATCGCGGACAGGTGCGCAAACAGTGAGTAGAGACCAAGCCCGTGATCGAGGATCACGGTGCCACCCGTGTAGTAGAGGTCTTTGGACAGCACGACGATGCCCGGTGCGGGCGCTCGTACCGGCGTGCCGGTTGGGCTGAGAAAATCGGCACCGCCGTGTGCACCGCGCGCTTCGCCGTTAAAGACGCTGCGTTTGCCGAATGCCGAGTTCGCGGCGTGGGGCACCGGCGGCGCGAATGTGAGGGCGGGGATGCGCGGCTCGGTGGGCTGTGCACTCCACAAGGCATTTAACTCGCGCGCCTCAGCGGTGATCCTCGCGCTGGCGGTTGCGGGCGGGTTGACGAAGTTCGGGTCCACGTTGAGGCGGCGGGTTTCAAATGCCTTTGGCGCGAGCACCAGTGTGTGTGTGGCTGTCGCTGGACCTGTTGGGGAGTCGGCGTCAATCTGCACGGTGTACGTGCCCAGTGCCACGTTCAAGTCGATCCCGACGAGCGCACGCCATGTCTCACCGATCTGCACAGTCGGCACCGCGCGATCAAACGCCTGCACCCGGACGCTTGTCAGCGGCGCATCGGCGGTAATGGCGAGCACCACCACTTCGCCCTGGTGCAGACCACGCGCGTGCGTCGTGACAGTCAGGGTCGGCGGTGGCGGAGGCGGGGCCGTAGCACACGCCGCGACGCCGAGAAGCACCAGGGTTCGAATCGCGAGGACCATACGCCGACTGTACAATGAACCCCACGCGCCCGTAGCTCAGTTGGATAGAGCACCGGCCTTCTAAGCCGGTGGTCGCAGGTTCGAGTCCTGCCGGGCGCGCCACGAAAAACCTTTCGGGTAGGTTTTTCGCAAAAATGGGACACGCGTTGACAGTCACTGCGCGTGTCCCATTTTCGCGAAAAACCTACCCGAAAGGTTTTTCGTCTACTTCGAGAACGTGACCGTCACGGTGATGTTGACGTCCACGGGCTGCCCGTTGAGCTGTGTCGGTGTGAACGTCCACTGGCGCACGGCGTCGAGGGCGGCTGCGGCTGCTGCTGCATGCGGCTGCGTTCCCGCATCGTCAGGCACCGCCTCCATGTCATGAATGAGGCCGTCGATGCCGACGACGCCGCTGAGCTGCACCATCGTGTCGCCGAGTGGCAAACCTGCCGGGCAGACCGGCCTGACGTTTCTCACCTTCTGCGGTGCTCGAATGTTGCCTCCCACACGAATCGGCGTGGCAGGTGGCTGCTGCGCAGCGAGGACCGGGAAAATCGCCTGGCCGAGCTGTCGCATCGCGGACGTCGGCGCGCAGTTCATGGACATCGTCTCAGTCAACGAACCGATCGGCAGCGTGACGGCGTGGTCCGTCGTCGCTCCAGCCGCTGGCGTCACTGTCGCTCGCACGGTGCCGAAACCAGACAGACTCACCGAGAGTTCGTGTGCGGCTGTCGGCAGATCCCGGAACACGAACTGCCCGCGCACATTCGAGACCGCCGTGGCGGTGGCGCCGTTCGGCCCGGTGAGTGTGACTGTCGCTCCAGGAATAACGCCCGCTGTCTGATCCGTGACTGTCCCGGAGATGGCGCCGGTCTGCGCGGTCGCGACGGGTGCGGGGACCACAGTCGGAACCACAGCCGGGATCACAGCACTGACCGGCGTTGACGCGGGTGCTTCGGCAGGCGGCGTGATCGTGGCCACGAATTCTGCGCTGATCTCGCTCTCTGTGCTGCTGATCACGCTCGGAGCCGGCGGTGCCACACTGGCGGCCGCGAGCGGTAAGCTCACTCCAAGAGCGACGAGGGCGGCGATGGACCAACCGCGACGGGTCAATGGCGAACGCGTGTTGTGTGTGTGCAGCATGGCGACGATTCTCCTCTCGAGGGTGGACGGGTGGGCGATGGCGGGTGCCGAGGCCCAGGCGATGTGACGACCGGACAGATGTTTCGCGACGTCGAACAGGTGGGTGGCGTAGTCGGTGGCATTCACCCCTCCGCGCAGTACCGCGTCGTCGCACGCGTATTCACTTTCCTGCCGCAGGCGGTGGCACGCGATCCAGACAAACGGATTGAGGGGCTGCATGATCCGGAGTGCTTCGCCGATGAGTTGCACCCCCGCGTCGCGTCTGGCGATGTGTGCGAGTTCGTGGCGAAGGACGACGCGCATGCGGTCGTCGGTCCAGTGAGCGGCGCCCGCCGGCAGGATGATTCCGGGGCGCAGCACACCATACGTCACCAACAACGAGGCATCGTCGCTCTCGAGCAAAGCGACGGACCGAGTGACGCCGCACGCACGCGACAGTTCGTCGGTCAGTGCACGCCATCGGCCCGACACAGGCGCGCATCGACGACGCAGTCGGCGCAGTCGTACGAGACCTGTGACGAGTCCACCGAGAGTCACAAGTGATGCCGCGAGCCAGACGCCGACGACCACCTGTGTCCACGGGATGGCTGTGCCAGTTGATGTGGTGCCGGACGAGGCGAGCGCAACACGAGTGTCATCGGACGTCAGCGTGAGTCCGGACGACATCACTGCAGGCGTGGGCCACGACATGACCGTCACTTGGGGAAGGAGCAGTTCGAGCGCTGGCATCAGCGCGGCGCAGGTGATGGCGCTCGCGAGAATCGCATGTCGTACCGACGCCGACCGGCGACGCAGAGCCAGCGTAGCGACGAGGCCGAGCGCGAGGATCAGGGAGGCTTTCACGAGGCTGGCAAGCAGCAGCGTCATCGGGGGCCGTCCTTTCTGGCTTTTGCGAGCAGGTCGGTGATGCGGTCCAACTGTTCGTCGGAGAGTTTGGTGGCTTCGCCGCCGAGCAGTGCCGCGACGGCTTTTTCAGGCGAACCATCGAAAAAGGTCTCGATGACGTGGCGCAGTGCAGACTTGCGCGCGGCGTGTCGTGCGACCACCGGGGTGTACACAAAGCGGAGTCCGTCCTCTTCGTGGCGCACATGCCCCTTCTGCTCAAGCACGCGCAGTTGCGTGCGGACGGTGGAATAACTCGGGTCGTCGGACAGGTCGGCCATCACGTCCGCCGCCGTGGCACGTCCGCGGCGGAAGAGGATGTCCATGATCTGCCGTTCGCGGCGGGACAGGACGGCATGCAGGTGTCGGCTCATGTGTTATTTTCCTCGCACCGTGTATGCGAGAGAAATAACACCTTCGTGCCCGGCCTGTCAAGTCCGGATTGCAGCCCCCCTGCGGGGACCCGAGGGGCTCAGCGTCGGCGCAGGTAGATCGGATTCGAAATGGCAGTGATGCCCTTGCCGTCGCGCAGGCGCACGTTGATCCAGGTGTCGGGCGCCACCGGCACGTCGGCGATGACCACGGCGGCATCACCAGGCACCGTATGGGTGGCGATGACCTCGCCGTTCTGGACGATATCGATCTCGTGCCCTGCGGCAGCGGCCGTGTTGATGCGCAAGGTCCGCGTACCCGGCACGGTGACCAGGAGTGTGCCGCCCATGTGCACGGTCGTCCCGGCGTCGTCCATCGAGAGGTCCACTGACGGTCCTTCGGGTCCGCGCGTGCGGATGTACACGCGTCCGGTGCGGACACCTGCCAGGATTTCGGTTTCAGACAAACCCGTGGCGAACACAACGGTGGTCGGAGTCGCCAGACGAGTGCGGGTCGAGCGCACGGCATGGTCGTCGCTACCGCCGATGCCGGTGAGTCGATGGCCTTCATTGAGGCGAGCGTGCCAGAACCACAGCCCCGACGTGGGGCCGTCTGTGGTGGTGCCGTTGACGACTTCCATGACCCCGATGTCGGACCACGGTGTACCGGGGGCATCCCAGCCACACCCGGTGCAGCGGTCGCCGGTCAGACGACCAGGATGGTTGATCGACAGCAGTCCGCCGGCTCGCGCGATGTCGGCCACCACCTGGGTGATGTGACGACCGCCAAAGCCCAGGCGGAAGTCGATGAATGCGCTGGTGCCGTACACGTTCGCATGTCCGTGAAACGTGGTCAGCTCCTGACCACGCACCAGTACCAGATCCGGCACGGTGTGTTGGAGTGCGGCCATCTCGATGTGATGACTGGTCGTGTTGTGATCGGTGATCGCCACAAAGTCGAGTGAACGGGCGCGGGCCGCCTCAACGATTTCCCATGTGTGGCACCCGCGCGTGATGGTGGGGGTCTCCGGGTCGTGGCATCCGAAGCCGTCGCTGTGCAGTGTATGGGCATGGAAGTCACCGACGAACCAGCGTGGTGCTGATGTGCCGGCGGCCGCCTGCGCCTGCGCTGGTGCGAGGTGCGGACTGCGCGTCGACATCGTTACGGTGACTTGCCATTCGACCTGGGGGGCGGGACCGAGGGCGGGGATACCGAGCGAGATGCGCCAGCGTCCGGCTGGTAGCGGGCCTGCATGGTAGGACGGGGTCGCGTGCCCGTCTGCAATATAAAAATCCGTCTTGCTGAATCGGCTGGTGCCGCGAAAACGTGTCGGGTCAAAGACGCCAACTTCCAATTGCGCGCCGACCTCCTTGTGTGCGTGCGTGAACGTGAAGTCGAGACGTGTGATACCTGTGGGCACGTCGAACTCGTGTTCCTGATAGGTGCCTTTGTCGGTGATGCCGACGACACCCGACAACACGACATCGCGAGACACATCCTGTGTGACCGCCGGTGCCTGGAGAAGAAGCGCGAGGACTGCCCAGATCATGTCGAGCACGATACGGGTCGATCGTAACGACCGCGCGACGTCGCACGGAGTTTGCGTGGTTGTTCGAATGGTTGTTGCACGACCTCCGCACAATGCTGAGGCGTCGTGCACCGTCGCGTGAGTGCGGGTGCCACACGCGAGGATGGTTGAAAATTATGAGAAGTGCTGGATTGTTGCGATGGGCCGGTCGACCGGCGTTTGTATGTCTGAGTGTGATGATGGCGTTGATGTCGGCCGCAGGGCCGGCGGCAGCGCAGACCGATGCCGGTGCGCTGCGCGTGCTGGTGACCGACGCGTCTGGCGGCGTGGTGCCTGGCGCCACGGTGGATCTGGTCAGTGTGGCGACCAATGACCGCCGCACGGCGGTGAGTGATGCGAACGGGTACGTGCAGTTCACGCCGATCGCGCGTGGCACGTACGGCGTGACGGTGACCCTGTCGGGGTTTTCGACGGTGGACGTGTCCAACGTGCGGGTGGACGTCAACGAGCGACGCTTTCTGCCGGTGACGCTGCAGGTGGCTTCGGCGTCAGAGACGGTCGAAGTGGTGGCGCGCGCGGCCGTGCTCCAGACCGAGGACGGGTCGATCGGCCAGGTGATCAAGGGCGAGGTCGCGGTCGAGCTGCCGCTGGCCGGCCGACGCTATACGGAACTGGCGCTGCTCGTGCCGGGTACGGCGCCCAGCACGATGACGGTGGAAACGCGCGGGCCGGGATGGTTCGTCGCCAACGGCAACTACCACACACAGAACAACTTCGTGCTCGACGGATTCGACAACAATCAGGGCACGCAGAATGCCCAGTCGTTGTCGGCCCAGGTCGTGCAGCCGTCGCCCGACGCGATCGGCGAGTTCAAGGTGCAGACCAACAGTTTCTCGGCGGAGTTCGGCCGGTCGGCGGGTGCGGTCGTGAACGTGTCGCTGAAGTCCGGCGGCAACCTGCGCCGCGGCTCGGCGTTTTATTACAACCGCGACAAGGCACTGGCATCCAAGTCGTGGCTGGCCGACCTGCTGAATCAGCCCAAGGAAGATCTGAAGTGGCATCAGGCGGGCGGTACGTTCGGCGGTCCGATTCTGCGTGACCGCGCGTTTTACTTCGGGTCGTACGAAGGGTTCCGGCGGAATTTCTCAAACACCTTCTTGACCAACGTGCCCACGGCCGATCAGCGCCGCGGGGTCTTCGCGAGTGCCATCACCGACCCGTCCACCGGGATGCCCTTCCCCGCCAACACGATCCCGTCCAACCGGTGGGATCCCCTGGGCGCGAAACTGGTGGCGTTGTACCCCGAACCGAACCTGCCTGGACGTGCGGCGTCCGGTGGCCGGATCATCGAAAACTACGGCGTCCAGCGCGACGGGCAGGAGACCACACACAAGTTCGACGTGCGCACGGACCTCCGGATGTCGGCCTCGGATCGCGTGATGGCCCGCTACAGCCTGTTGCAGCAGGACATCAATCGTGATGCCATCTTCGAAGGACTCGGCGACGGCGTGGGCAATCAGGGTGAACAATACAATCGCAACCACAGCGTCGGGCTGACCTGGACACGCATCATCGGCAACCAGATGGTGAACGAGGCGCGCCTGGGCTACAACGACACCCACTCGCGATTCGCGCACGCCACCGCGAACGCGCAAACCTCGACGGAGTTCGGCTTTGTAGGCATGCCCGACTTTGTGAATACCACAGGCGGCCTGCCGCTCATCGACCTGAGCAATTACAACGATCTGGGCACCCGCAACTTCCGTCCGCAGTATCAGGACCCGAAGCAGTGGCAGTTTGTGAACACACTCACGCATCTGGCAGGCACTCATGCGCTGCGCGGAGGCGTCGAAGTGCGTCTCAAGCACAACGAATTGCTCGACATCACCCGCCGCACCCCTTCGTATCGATTCACCGGGCAGATTTCGGGCAACGACCTGGCTGACCTGCTGCTCGGACAGGCGCGGGCCATCTCGGCGACCACCGCGCCGGTGGTGGAATGGGCGCAGCAGGCGTATGCGGCGTTCATACAGGACGACTGGAAAGTTCGTCCCAACCTGACGCTGAACCTGGGCCTGCGGTACGAGTACACGACGCCGTACTATGGCGCCGGCGACAACAAAAACGTGAACTTCGACTTCGCCACAGGACAATTGGTCACGGCCAGTGACAGTGACAAGTACCTGATGGATCCGGATCGCAACAATTTCGGGCCGCGCGTGGGTTTTGCGTGGCAGTCGTCGCCGCGCCTGGTCGTGCGCGGAGGCGCCGGGGTGTTCTACTCGATGGAGGACATGCGCGGCAGCGAGGGCATCATCGCCCTGAACCCACCGGCGCTGATTCAGGCCACCCTGACGGGCACCGGCAGCACCGGCGCCGCCGGGATCATCTCAAACCCGTTCCCGTCCGAACTGCTGGCCAGCTACAACCCCGCCACCGTGGCGGTGAAGGCGCGTGAACGCAATCAGCAGGCAGCCACCGTGTACCAGTGGAACCTCGCGAGCGAGTTCCTGCTCACCGACAACACCACGGCGGAAGTGGCCTATGTCGGCAACGCCGGTCGTAACCTGCTGGCTAATCTCTCAGTCAACATGGTGGAGTTCGGCCGCGACGGATCGGTGCCCGCCAATCGGCCGTACCCGGGCTGGCAGCAGATCAGCTACAACGTCACGGCGGGTGCCTCCACCTATCACGGGCTGCAGGCCAAGGTTGAGCATCGGCTGGCGAAGGGGTTCTACGCGCTGGCGTCGTACACCTACGCACGCGCGGAGGACGAAATTGGCGCATGGGGCGCCGGTGGCAACGGTGTGCAGGCGTCGATCAGGACGGACCTGAGTAACATCCGTGAGGCCCTCAGCTCGGAACGTGGCCCCAACGGACAGATTCCGCGACACCGCTTCACCTTCACGGAAGTGTGGGAAGTGCCGCTCGGTCGTGGGCGCAGGTTTGGCTCCGCCATGCCTGTCGCGCTGGATGCGCTGATTGGCGGATGGCAGCTGTCCACGATTTGGACCATGCGATCGGGCATGCCGGTCAACGTCTCGCTCGCAGGGAATGGCACGGACCCCAACACCGGCAGCCGCTACACCTTCCTGAATCGCAACGGCGGAACGCTTCGGCCGAACCTGGTGGGCGACCCGAATGCAAACTCTGACGCGAACAAGGACCGCTTCAACTTCCTGAACGCCTCAGCGTACGCACTGCAGCCGGTCAACACACCGGGCAATGCGCCCCGGAACTCCGCATGGGGTCCCGGCTACTTCACGGTGGACCTCAGCCTCGTCAAGCGCATGTCGCTCGGTCAGGCGCGGTACGTTGACCTGCGGCTTGAGGCGTTCAACCTGTTCAACCGCACCAACTACATGGACCCGAATAGCTCGTGGGGCTCCTCGAACTTTGGTGTCATCAGCAACGCGTTCGAGAAACGGGTGATGCAGGTCGCCGCCCGCATCGCGTTCTGATGAGTCGATGATGATTGGGTCCCGACCGTGCGTCCCCTGGGATGCACGGTCGGGGCCGGTATGACTGGAGTGATATCGAATGACCCTGCTGAAGACGTGGACCAATCGTGCCGTGGCGCTGGCGCTGCTGTGGGTCGTGGCCGGATGTGGCGCGACAGAGCCACTCGCTTCTCCGACCGCCATCGCGCCCGGCACACGCGTGATGCTGGACGCGCACAACGCCTATCCCTACAACGGACGGTTCGTCGACCGCATCGATCGCGCCCTGGCCAGCGGTCTTCCTGTCGCCATCGAACAGGACCTGGTGTGGCTGCCTGCGACCGACGTGCTGCCCGCCCGCTCCGTGGTGTCGCACGGCGCACCGTTTGACGGCACCGAGCCGTCGCTGAAGGACTACTTCTTCGAGCGCATTCGCCCGATTGTTGAGCGCGCGCTCGCCGATGAGAACACCGCCGAGTGGCCGCTCATCACCCTCAACCTTGATCTGAAGACCAACGAACCCGAGCACCACCAGGCCCTCTGGGCGCTCCTCGGAGAATACGAGGCGTGGGTGACCACGGCGGAACGCACCGCCGCCGACACGACTCCGGCCGCGCTCGATGTCAAACCCGTGCTCGTGCTGACAGGCAACTCTGACGCCCAGGCGCAGTCGTTTCACGATCAGGTGTCGGTCGGTGCGCGTCTCCGACTCTTTGGCGCCGTCAGCGTGCCGCGTGAGGCAGGCAGTGATGGTCTGCCGCAGGTGCCGTCGGCCACCAATTACCGGCGCTGGTGGAACGCCCCGTGGTCAGTCGTCGAAGTCGAGGGGCAGCGCGAGGCCGACGACTGGACACCTGCGGACGTCGCTCGCCTGCAGACGCTTGTGGACCGCGCGCATGCCGCGGGCCTGTGGGTCAGGATGTGGACACTTAACGGCAGTGACGAGGAAACACGGGTGACCAACGGCTGGTCAGCCGGCTACAACTTCGGGTCTGCCGATGCCGCTCGTCTGCGCTGGCAGGCCGCGATCAATGCCGGTGTCGACTTCGTGGCGACCGATCAGTATGAACTGTTCGCGCCACTGCTGCCGCGCTCGTAAACCGTTCACCTGGTCGGCGTCTCCATTTTCCAGAACGTGATGCCGCTGGCCTGCTGGCCGACGTCGACGGTGGCCACAATCGCGCGCGCGGTGAGGTCCACCACATCGACCTTGCCCGGTGCAGAGCCGATGCCTTCGCTGCTCACGAAGGCGTATCGCGAATCCGGGCTGACGGTCACGCCGTGGGCGATGGAGTTCGACGTCTTGAGACGCGCCACACTGGCGCCGCTCGCCACGTCGAAGATCTCCACCATGTGCCCCTGTTTGAGCGTGGCCACCAGCAGGCGACCGTCGGGTGTCGCGGCGAGGTTGTAGACGCCGCGCCCCGTCGGCAGGCGGCGCGTGAGGGCCCACGAGTCGCGATCAATCTCGATGATTTCGTCGGCCTTGTTGCACGCCACGAAGATCGACCGACCGTCAAACGACGGCTGTGCCCAGGTGGGCGAACAGGTCGCCGGCGTCATGTCGTGGTCCATACCCGCATACCCGACCTCGGCCGGATCCACGACAGGCTTCGGCGTGGTCGGAGCCGCGCCCGGCATCACGTGGCCCGCATGAGGATCGTCGGTGGCGGGCAACGGGCCCTCCTTGCCCTTCGCGAGTGAGAACCGGCGCGCCAGCGTGGAGCCCACCACGTTGATCTCAACCAGCTGGTCGTCCATCATGCACGTGGAGTAGTGGCGTGTGCCCGTCGGATCAATCCGGCTCCCATGCGGCATCGTGCAGGTGACGATGCGCGAGACTTCCGTCATGGTGGGCGTGAACACGACCGAGACGGTGGACGGCACCATGTCACCGTGCAGGTTGAAATTGACCGAGAGGGAGTAGAGCCCGTCCGGGGTCACGTCGAGTGACGCGGGAAAGTAGCCGAGGTCAATCCCGGCGCCCACCAGGGTGTCGCCGTCCTCGCCCAGCGCGTACTTCCACAATTTTCCATCGGGGTTGCCATGCCCGGTGGTCATGTAGAGGAATTTGCCGTCCGCAGAGGTCTGCAGACCGTGTGGCCCCTCCATCTCGTTCGGCAGCTCACCGATCGTGGTGGTGCGCTCAACGGTTGCGCCCTCGGGACCGAAACGAATTCGGTGGATGCGATCGGCGGACTCGGCGCCGACATAGATCCAATACGTGTTGGTGGGCTTCTGTGACGGCTCGATCTGCTCAGGATGTGCCAGTACGAGGCCTGAGGCGAGCACCACGCCGGCCACACCAAGGGCTGCCGTGAACCAGTTGCGGGTAGCGAGGGTGTCTGGCATCATGACCCCCATGAAATTAACACGGACGACCCTTGGCGTCATTGGCGCAGCGGCTGCGCTGTCGATCGGGCAGTTGGTGTCGGTGCACGCGCAGGCCGGACAGGCGGCACAGGTGACGGTGCCCGTCGCGAAGATCGTGGCCGAGCCGGTCACGCTGTCGCTGCGGGCGGGTGAATCCGCCGCGCTGACGGTCACCGCGTACGATGCCGCAGGGCGCGTGGTGCCAGGCGCCCAGATTCGCGTGAATCTGCCACGCAACGCCGGCACCTATGCCGATGGCCGCGTCACCGCGTTTGCCGCAGGCGACTTTGTGGCCACAGTGGTGGCCACCGGCGCGGCGGGCACCACGCCGGTCACCCTGGACGTTCCAATCACGGTGGCGTGGCCCGCGCTCGCCGCACTCACCATCACCGCCGAGTCGGGCCGCCTGTATACCGGTGTGACACTCGCCCACACTGCGACGGGCACACACGCCGATGGGTCCGCACGCCCCGGCCTTGAGGTGACCTGGCGCTCCTCCGACCCTGCGGTGGCGACGGTGGACCGCTTTGGAGACGTGACGGCGCTCACGGCGGGCACGGTGACGATTGGCGCGACCGCCGATGGAGCGTCCGCGACGAAGGTCTACGAGGTGGTGACCAATCCCGCAACGACGATCGCGCTGGGCATCAGGGAGACGACGATCCGCACGGGCGATGTGATCGATCTCGTCGGCACGCCGCAGCGCGCGGATGGTTCAGCCGTGGCTGACGCGCCGATTACGTGGAGCTTCACCTACCGCGCTCCCGAGGGCAACACCGTGCAGGCCCCGGGTGGGGCCGGCATCATCGACAATGGCCTGTTCGCCGGCAACTATCCCGGGCTCTACACAATTCTGGCGACGTCCGGCGCCGCCCACGCGCGCACGACCATCGAGGTCACGCCGCGCGACGTGCGTCACCGGTTTACGGTGGTCGGTCGTGGAATTATTCGTGACACTCACACCTCCGACCTCTGGCCGTATACCGGCAACGACGGTCGCGACTACTGCATCGTCGGTACCTGGGGCGGCGACGGGTATGCGCATGTGTTCGACATCACGGACCTGTCAAATATCGTGCGCACGTCCTCCATTCAGATCGATGCACGCACGATCAATGACGTGACCGTGTCGCCCGACGCCCGGTACGCGGTGTTGTCGCGTGAAGGTGCCTCCAATCGGGTGAATGGCGTTGTGCTGCTGGATTTGTCAACGCCGGCGAAGCCGACGATCGCCTCGTCGTTTGACACCGAACTCACGGGCGGCGTGCACAACATGTATGCGACCAACGACCACTTGTTTGCAGTGTCGGGTGGATCAAAATACGTGATCATCAATACCGAGGACCTCGGCAAGCCGACCTACGTGAGCGAATATCGGCATCCGAACGCGCGACTGCACGATCTGTGGGTGCGTGACGGCGTGGCCTATTCGGCGCAGGGCGGTGTCGGGGCCGTGGTTGTTGACGTGGGGAACGGGGCGTGGGGCGGCTCGCTCAAGGAACCGAAGCTGATTGGCACGTTCCCTATCAGCAGCGGTCACGAGATTTATCCGTACGCCCAGGCGTCCACCGGCAAGTTGTATCTGTTTCTCGGTGACGAACAGATGAGCCGTCGGGGCCGCGTGTGGGAAGGCACGAACTATCAGCTGTCGACGCCCGGTGGTGGCCCGCCGCCGCGTGGCGGGATTCCCCAGACGTCAGGCGGCTACACCCACATCGTGGACTTCACCGATCCGAAGAATCCGCGCAAGGTCGGCCGCTACCACATCGAGGACTATGGCTCGCACGACATCATCGTTGAGAACGACATCCTCTATCAGGCCTATTACGACGGTGGCGTGCGTGTGGTTGATGTGTCCGGTCGCCTGCTTGGCAACATCTACGATCAGGGACGCGAGATGGCGGTGTTCAAGCCGTACGACCCCGAGGGGTACACGCCGAACGCACCGTTCGTGATGAATGCGATGCCGTGGAAGGGGCACGTCCTGTTCACCGACTTCAACAGCGGTCTGTGGGTCGGCAAGCTGGAGCCGATGACAACCGGCGACCGGTAGCGCATGCCGCGCACGGGTCATGGTTCTACGTAGTGGAGCCATCCGTCCGAGCGGGCGTGGCGTCCACGCACGGCCGTCCGGTACGCCTCACGCAGCGCGAGTGTCACCGGACCCGTCGCGCCAGCGCCGATTGGCCGGCGATCGATCTCGCGGATGCCCACGATCTCTGCGGCTGTGCCGCAGACAAACGCTTCGTCGGCCACGTACAGATGGTCACGCGTCAGCCGCGCCTCCTGCACCGCAAGGCCAAGGTCGGCGGCCAGGTCCATCACCGTGGCTCGGGTGATGCCTTCAAGAATCGCGTCGGCGGGTGGTGTGACGAGGGTCTGGTTGCGCACCAGAAACAGATTGGCGCCGGTGCACTCGGTCACATACCCATCCGCATCGAGCAGGATGGCCTCGTCGACGCCTTGACGATGGGCGTCGGTTTTGGCGAGGTAGGAGTTCACGTAGTTGCCGCTGATCTTGGCCTTGGTCATCATCGCGCCTGGATGGTGACGCGGAAAACTCGACACACACGCACGCAGTCCTTCGTTCGGGGAGCGCTGGCCGAGGTACACCGACTCCTGCCACACACCAATCGCGACGTGTGGCGCACCGGTGTCAAGCGTCAGGTTCCAGCCGCCGTCGGCCAGCCATACCAGCGGACGGATGTAGCAGTCGCCGTAACCGTTGGCGCGTACCGTCTCGCACACGGCGTCGGTCAAGGCGTCGAGTGAATAGGGCAGGCTGAGGAAACCGAGGATGCGGCACGAGTCCTCGAAGCGTTCCAGATGATCGCGTAGCCGGAACACGGCCAGCCCGCGGTCGGTCTGATAGGCGCGGATGCCCTCAAAGACGGCGATGCCGTAGTGCAGCCCGGCGGTGAGGAAGGGGACCGTCGCCTGCTCGGTCTCGACCAGTGTTCCGTTCATCCAGGTGAATCGACTCTCCATGGACACGCATATTACTGCTTGCGAATCGTTCGCGTCAGCGTCCCAGTTGGCTGTCCTTCAAACGCCAACTGCGCACGCAGGATGTAGTCGCCTGGCTTGAGGTCGCCCACAGGCAGCGTCGCCATGAACATGAACTTGTCCTCGATCTGCGTCGCCGAGGGCTGCGGCGGCGCGTTCGTGATCGCGGGGCTGTTGAGGTCCGACAGAATCTCGACAACAGCGCCGAACGGGCCGGCCGGTCGGCCGTACAGCTCAAACACGGCCACGATTTCCTTCTGGTCGGTCACCGTGATGATCGGTGCAAAGCTGCCGGAGGCCACCGTGCCCATCATCAGGCCGCCGAGTGTCGCCGGTCCGGCGGCGGCCGTCGTCACGTTAAGTTCGTAGTCGGCCGTGGCCGCGCGGCCCGTGGTGTCGACCGCGGCCATCCGCAGGCGATACGTGCCGGAGGGCACCGGGATCGCGGCGGCCAGCAGCGGCCGCTGCAGTTCCGCGGGCAGCGCCGTCCACTGCGACACGAGCTTGCCGAGCGGGTCGTACAGCGCTGCGGACGCAGCTGCCAGCTTCACCGACGGATCCACCGTCTGTGCCAGCGCAAATACCTTCATGTCGTTGACCGGGTCACCTTCATGCCGCGATGGAATCCCCACCACGCGCAGACCAAACTGCCGGTGCACCGTCAGCTCACGGAGCATCGACTCCGGTGTCACCGCGGCCGCCCCGCGCGGGATCGCCACTGTCGCGCGGGTGTTCAGGGTCACATCCGCCCGGCTGGTGCTCAGATCCAACCGTGCGCTGGCTCCCGTGCGCTCGTTGGCTTCGGCCTGGAAGGTGGCAATGTAGTACCCGCTGGTCTCGGTGATCACGCGGTTCATCGCGCCCCCTTCCGTCCCCGCCACGTACAGCAGTCGGCCTCCGGTCACACCGGTCAGGTTTTCGAGACCCTCGGACGTCGTGCGGTCGCCGGTCTGTTCCGCTCGCAGGACGTAGAGTTGTGCGCGGGCCTGATCGGCGGCGGGTCCCATTTTCTGGAAGTCGCTGGTCTGTACCGTGCAATCGGTGGCCCCCCCGCTGCCGGATCCGGCGGCAGCACCCACCATGCCGGTCGTAAAAAACAGCACCGGCGTGACACCACTGGTCGTTGCGGCGCCCTGCAACAGCGACTGGACCGAGTTGAGGGTGTCACGCGTGTGGCACCGACGGTCGGACGCTGTCATTGTCGCCTTCTGGCGTCCCTGAATGCGGGCCAGCGCCGCGGCAAACGCCGCACGGTCCGTCGTCGGAGGCAGCGAGGTGGTGCCGCGCGGAATGGTGAAGAGCGACAAGCGATCGGCCGGGGAGAGCGTCTTCTCGACGTCGGTCACCGCGTTGCGCACGACGTCTTCCAGGCCGGGTCGCAGAGACTCCTCATCCACGATGATCATGAACGTACGGCCCCCGTCGGTGATGTTGTTGGTGCCGAACGGCGCGGGCAGGGCCGACGCCGGTGTGGCCGTGTTGTCGAAACGCACGAGCTGGAGTGCCGACACGACACGGTCACGGTTGCCGACCCGCAGGGTGATCTGGTCTGCGGTCAGGTCGGTCACCAACTGACCGTCTGCGGTGGTTGCCACGAACTCCACCGTGGCGGGGCCGGCCGTGGGCTTGGCCCCGGCACCGCCGCCGCGCTGCGCGTCAAGCGTGGATGGGGCCAGCAGGGCCAGCGTGGTGGTCAACAGCAACAGAGTGCGGAGAGGGCGTCGTGTCATCATGCTCATCATCATCCAAGTCCATTCACAGCCGTTCGGGAGCCGAGACTCGTATTTTATCGGCTAATCTTGCGGAGAGGGCGCACGACGCGTCCCCCCGCTTGATTAAGCGCTGCGACAGTGGCGCGCACCACGTAGTCGCCGGGCGGCAATGCGCCAATCGGAATGGCCGCTGTTACCAGGAACCGGTCTGCTTCGTTCGTCGCCGCAAACGCCCCGGGCATCGTCGCCAGCGCCGGGCCGTTGGCCGTGCGCGCGAGCTCAAACATCACCCCGACCTGTGTGCCTTCACGCCCGCCGTACACCTCGAGGTGCGCCATGGCCGAGGCCTCGTCACCAAACTCCAATTTCGGCGTGAACTCTCCATCGCGCGAGAGTCCCAGCACAAGATCGCTCATCTGCAGGGCTCCGGCAGTCACCAGACCGGCATCAAGTGAATAGTCAGCCGTGCCGCCGCGTCCGCTGGCTTCCGTCGCAGCCACCCGTACACGGTAGGTGCCGGCCGGCGCGGTGAGGGCCGTGATGACCGTGTCGGCCTGCAGTTCCGCTGACGGCAGTACGCGGCTGGCCACCATGCGGCCGTTCTCATCAAACAGGCCGACGATGGCATCGTTGAGGACGGCAGAGGGGTCAGGCGAGTCAAACAACACCACAACCCGCACCGCGTCCTGACCCGGCTCACGCGAGGTGAGGCCCGTCACGCGCAGCGGCAGGTCACGATAGACGCGGGCCTCCTTCATCATGGCGATGGTGCTGGGCGGTGCCGTCGCGGCAAATCGAGACTGGCGTTCCACGGTCATCTGCGGACGGACGCGCAGCACGACGTCGTCGCGCGACACGCTGAGGCCCAGGCCGCGGACTGAGCCCTGCACTTCTTCGGGTTCCGGGAAGAAGCGCGCGAGATAGTACCCGCCCGTTTCGCGGAGCACACGGGCGAGCGCACCGTCGGTGACGCCGGCCAGATGCCACAGCGGCGCTCCGGTCACGCCGGTCAGATGTTCAAGGCCGGCCAAGCCGCCGCCTGACACTGACAGCTCCGGCTGGATGATGTACAGCTGCGCACGCGCATTGGCGGCCGCAGCGCCGACGTGTTGGAAGTGCTCGCGCAACAACTGGCACCTGGCGATGGACACCCCGGTCTGCATCGACTGTACGCCCTGTGGTGCGGACATCTGGCCGGAGAAAAAGACCACAGCTACCGGGCCTTCGCCGCCGCGCAGGTCATTGAGGGTGCCGCGCAGGGCCACAAGGGTGTCGCGTGTCAGGCAGGCCGACTCCCGTCCACTGGTGGCCTGACCGCTGAGCACCGCGATCGATTGCGCGACACGCGCGTGATCGGTCGTGAGGTCCACTTTGATACCGCCGTACGGCACCGTGACCAGCGCCACGCGATCGGTGGGCGACAGGGTGCGCACAAATTGGCTGATGTGTTCGCGCAGGGCGGCCTCGCGGCCGGGCAGGACGGTCTCGAAGTCAACGACCAGCACGATCGCGCGACCTGACTCGGGCGTCACGTTGCTGCCGTACGGCAGCGTGGACGACGTCCCGCCGACGCCACGGACGGGCACGTACTCGAGCGACTGCACCTGCCGGGTGCGGCCGTCCACGCGCAGCGTGACTTCCTCACGGCGAAGGTCGGTGATCGGGCGGCCGTCAGGGCCGACGGCCGCGAAATCCACCGCGATGAGTTTGGCGCGATCCTGTGACGACAGGACAAATTGCTGGGCCTCGACGCGCACCAGAGCGACGCCGAGACCCAGGGAGAGGCAGAGGGACCACACGGAAAGGCTACGAACTCGCATCCTTTTCTATACCCCGGCCACCGAGACGATGCTTACCGCTGCGGCGGGGCGGGCGGCAGTTTTCGGAGGGTGCGGACTACGCGCCCTCCGGGCTGCCCTTGGGCCGCCACGATGGCGCGCACGGTGTAATCTCCCGGGGCCAGTGCGCCCACCGGGATCGCCGCCGTCACCAGGAACGTGTCTGGGGCGGAGGTGGCGGCAAACGCACCCGGGAACGTGGCAATGGCCGGGCCATTCAGCGTGGAGGCCACTTCAAACGCCACGCCGACCGGCGCGCCGGCCGCGCCGCCATAGATCTCCAGGACGGCCAGTGCCGTGACTTCCGACTGGAACTCGAGCTTGGGGAGGAAGCCTTCGGGCCGGTTCTGGCCGAGTGCCAGGCTGCTCATTTTCAGCGGGCCGGCATCCGTCAGACCAACCGTGACGGAGACATCGGCGGCCCCGGCGCGTCCCTGCGTGTCGATGGCGGCGACGCGAAGCCGGTACTCCCCGGGTGGCGCAGACAGCGCTGTCACAATCGGCGATTCGGCCAACGCGGCACTGGTGACCGTGGAACTGGCGACCATGCGTCCGGTGGCGTCAAACAGGCCGACCATCGCCGTCGACAACGCCGCAGTGCCGGGCGCATCAAACAGCGCCAGCACCTTCAGACTACCGTCGGGATTGCGCGAGGTGGCACCACTGACCCGCAGCGGCAGATCGGTGAACAGACGGGCTTCGCGCATCATGTCGAGTGGCGCGGCCACACGGGTCGCGGCGCTCGACGCGCCCGCCGACCGTGCCTGCAACTGCGGGCGATGGCGGATCGTCACGCCCGGACGGTTGGACGAGACGCTGTAACCACGCACGGTGTCGGGCGATTCGGACGGGTCCGGCTCGATGCGCGCGAGATAAAAGCCTGCCGACTGTGCCGCAATGCGGTCCAGCGCTGTCTCGTTGCCTGACCGGAGGTTCCAGAGGGGTGCACCGGTCTGCCCGGTGAGATGTTCCAGGCCCGCTCGTCCCGAGTTGTCGGAACTCAGTTCGGGCAGCACCACGTACAACTGGGTGCGCGATTTGGCGACCGCCGTGTTGACCTGCGTGTAGTGCAGCGGCAGTACTTCACAAGTGCCCATCGTGTTCATGAAGTCACCGTCACGGCTCAGTCCGGTGACGCCCTTTGGCCCGATCAGACCCCCGGCGAACAGCACGACCGTGACGGGGGCTTCACCGCTCGACAGACTGTCGAGGGTGCCGGCCAATGCCACCAGGGTGCTGCGTGTGTTGCAGCCGGCGTTGTCTGCCGTGCCCGTCTGTGGCGCGCGACCGACAATGGTGCCCATGGCCTTCATGATGCGGCTGTGGTCGGTCGTGAAGTCGGCCTTCATGCCGCCGAACGGCACCGTGACCAGAGCCACCCGATCGGCGGGGTTGAGCTTGGCCAGAAACGTCTGAATGTCTTCACGCAGTTCGGCTTCCCGTCCCGGTCGCAACGTTTCGTCGTCGATGACCAGCAGCACGGTGCGGGCGTTGTTGGTGACGGCGTTCGTCCCGAAGGGCGGGGGCACACGCGAGGCCGCGGTGGTGGTGGAGACGTACTCGAGCGAGGTGATGGGGCGGGTGCGCCCATCGATGCGGAGGGTCACGTCGGCGGTCGTGAGATCCGTGACGGGCAAACCGTCAGGGCCGAGCGCGGTGAAGTCAACGGCGATGAGCCGCGCGCGGTCCTGTGACGAGAGCACAAATTGCTGAGCCGCCATGGCGACAGTCAGCAGGCAAAACCCGGTGGCGGCAGCGGTCGCCATTCGGAGGCGAGGGGTCACAAACATCCGTCAAGGATACCCCTACACACAAAAAAAAACCCCGGGGGGGAGCCGAAGCTCCCCCCCGGGGGTATGTGGTCGAACTGGTCAGTCCCTGAGGGACGTTACCAGTTGATACGCCAGTGGATCTGGCCGATGCGGCCGCCCGGGTCAAACGTGGTGTTGACGTCGGTGTAGGCCGAGGTGATCTGGAAGATGCCGGTGCCCGCGCCCGGAGCGAGGTTGCCGTTGGCCGGACCGTGGTTGAAGTTTTCGCTGTCGAACACGTTGAACACTTCAAGCATCAGTTCCATGCTGCCGCGGCTGAGGAACGGGAAGGACTTCTTGACGCGCATGTCCACACGGGTGAACAGCGGGCCGTTGATCTGAATGTCCTTCGCGTTG
>JBBQDM010000017.1:0-84384 GCA_038319675.1 Vicinamibacterales bacterium | reverse complement strand
CCTCCACGCGGCGTTGCGTCGTCAGGCTTTCGCCCATTGCGAACAATTCCCCACTGCTGCCTCCCGTAGGAGTCTGGACCGTGTCTCAGTTCCAGTGTGTCCGTCCGCCCTCTCAGGCCGGATACCGATCGGAGCCTTGGTGAGCCGTTACCTCACCAACTAGCTAATCGGACGCGGGCCCCTCTCCAAGCGCCAGGTCTTGCGATCCCCGGCTTTGATCTCCGTGTATCCAAACACGGGATGTCATGCGGTATTAGCCCTCCTTTCGGAAGGTTATCCCCCACTCTGAGGTAGGTCGCCCACGTGTTACTCACCCGTTTGCCACTCTACTCATGGATTGCTCCACTTTCGCGTTCGACTTGCATGTGTTAGGCACGCCGCCAGCGTTGATTCTGAGCCAGGATCAAACTCTCAAGTTAAATGGTTTCGCCCTCCACTCACCCCTTGCAGGGCTCGCTCGGAGCTAATCCGGTCTAACCCGATCGCCTGTCTAAATTGGCTCCGGATTGTATTGCGTCGAAGTAAAGGTGGTTCGCTGCGCTGATTCTTGCGAATCCCGCTTAGCGCCACCCGCTGATACTCGACGGGTTGTGTGCTTGCACGTTCTATCTAGTTTTCAAAGAACCGAGTCTTGCGTCTTCCGCCCCCCTGCGACATCGTTTGTCGTTAGGGGAACCTTCCAAGATTACTATCGGCATCCAACGGTGTCAACTAAAAAATCACCATCGGTGACTTTTTCTTTGCCGGAGGGCCGCTCGTGTTGCCTTGCGGCAACTTCCAGCGACGCTCCGCCTGACCCAGGGTCTTCTCGACAGATTCGATCCCAAAGGACCGAGTTGAGGGAAGGCTCGTTTCAGGCACCACCCGCGCTACCCCAAGGTCTTACGTTCATCCCCGGGGCGCCTTCGGTGACGCTTCAAGACTTTCAAGTCTAGGTACGTACAGCCTGGATGTCAACAGGATGTTGCAAAAAAGGACGTTTATTTCTGTTTCCTTGACTTTTTTGACCGTGGCACCTGCCGCCTGGCCTTTCCCGCGATTACGAGGGAGTTTCCGGCGCCACCGCCACCACCGCACACGCACGACGGCCGACACGGAGCACGTGTGTTCCCGCGTGATCAATCACGCCGCGCGGATCCGTCACACGCAGGTCGCCCACACGCACGGCACCGTCCTGAATCTTCCGCGTCGCCTCGGAGTTTGACGCGGCATTCCCCGTCTGCACCAGCACGTGCGTCCACCGGGTTCCCAGCGGAATCTCAAACGACACGAGCTCGTCGGCGTGAATCTCGTTGCGACTGAATCGCGCATCAAACGCCTCCGCGGCCGTCTGCGCGGCCTCCCCACCATGAAAGTCAGCGACAACGCGGCGCGCGAGTTCGGCCTTGGCGGCTTTCGGATGCTCATTGCCCGCAGCCACACGCGCGCGGCGTGCATCCACCTGTGCCGTGGTGTCGTCGGTCAGCAACAGGTAGTAGCGCCACATCAGGTCATCACTGATGGACATCACCTTGCCGAACATTTCTGCGGGCGCCTCAGCGACGCCCACGTAATTGCCCAGACTCTTCGACATCTTCTCCACGCCATCCAGGCCCTCGAGCAGCGGCGTCGTCATCACCACCTGTGCCTCAAGGCCGTACCCCGGCATGAGATCCCGACCGACATTGAGATTAAAGAGTTGATCGGTGCCGCCGAGTTCGACATCAGCCTTCAGAAACACCGAGTCGTACGCCTGTGCGAGCGGGTACAAAAATTCATGAATCGCGATCGGTTTGCCAGCATCAAAGCGCTGACGGAAATCCCGCCGCTCAAGCATCTGTGCGACGTTGTACCGAGCGGCCAACCGAATCAAGCCTTCAGCGCCGAGTGCACCCAACCATCGTTCGTTGAAGTCGACGACCGTTGTTTCAGGATCGAGAATCTTGAACACCTGCGTCTTGTACGTCTCGGCATTGGCCGCGATCTCGTCGCGCGTCAGCGGGGGGCGCGTCTTCGATCGACCGGTGGGATCTCCAATCAGCCCCGTGAAATCGCCGATGAGAAACACCACGCGATGACCCAAATCCTGAAAGTGCTTCATCTTGCGCAGCAGCACGGTGTGGCCCAGATGCAGGTCCGGCGCGGTGGGGTCAAACCCGACCTTCACCGTCAGCGGCACGCCGGTGGTGATCGCACGTTCAAGTTTGGCCTTCAACTCGGCGGCTCGCACGACGTCGACACACCCCTTGGTGAGATACGCCAACTGTTCTTCGATAGTCAGGGACATTCGCTTCATTATTACGGCTCACACCTTCACGCGTCACTCACGCGTCATTCAAAAACTACGCGACGGCCCTCAATACGCCAGCCACCCTGGATGACCGACTGCAGCGCAAGCGGAAACAACCGATACTCCTCTATCAACATGCGCGCGCTCAGCGACTCCACAGTGTCATCGTCGTTCACGGGCATGCTGACCTGGGCGACGATGGGTCCGGCGTCGAGTTCGGGGGTCACAAAATGGACCGTCACGCCTGTCATGCGGACGCCGTACTCCAGGGCCTGCCGCTGGGCGTCAACACCAGGGAACGCCGGCAACAACGACGGGTGGATGTTCAAAATAGCGGAGGGAAATGCGCGACAGAAGTCGGGGCCAAGCACACGCATGAACCCGGCCAGGCAGACCAGCGTCACGCCATGCGCCTGCAACACGGTCACGAGCGCCTCGTCGTACGCCGCACGTGTGGGATACGCGCCATGCGGCACCACGGCTGTCGCGATTCCGACCTCGCGTGCCCAGACCAGTCCCGGCGCATCCTCGCGGTTGGAGACCACGACACCGACCGACGCGGTCACGGTGCCCGCTCGCACCGCCGACACCAGGGCCTGCATGTTACTGCCACGCCCGGAGATGAGAATGCCTAAAGATGTACCACTCGCACCCATTCAGGCACCACCTTTGCTCGTGATCCGGGCACCATGCCCAGACACCCCAGGTCCCCCCGCGTGTTGTCGTATTTCCACGTCGCTGGCCGACACCATCCAGACGGGTTCAGGTGCTGCACACCTGCCGACTATCGTGGCTGGCAGCACCGCATCGGCGGCGCACTCACCGCGCAACCCCTGCGCCTGATGGCCTACTGCTTGCTGCCCAACGAGTGGCATCTGCTGGTGGGTCCAACCGACCCACAGTCGGTCCGACATTATTTGGCTCGGGTCATACGCACCCATCCGGTTACTGCTCCCTGCGTCACATCGGTGGTCACGCTCGAGGACATCACCACCCTCGTGCACACCGCCCGAGAAGTCGAGCGTCAGGCGCTCTCCCTGGGACTCGTGCACCGAGCCCAGGACTGGCCCTGGGGCAGCCTGGCTGGGCGCCTCGACACAACCAACCCGCTCCCGCTTGTATCGGCGCACTTTCTGGAGTCGCGGGCCTGGGCAGACTTCGTCAACATGCCGTGCCTGCCTCGGCGAGACTCAGCCGACGTCCCCGAGCACCCACGCGGGTTCGCCGGCAGCCTGGAGCGTCGCCACCACCTCGGGGGCCTCTGACGCCGACGTGACCAGCACCATGCCCACACCCATGTTGAACGCCCGAAACATTTCGTCATCGGCGATCTCGCCCTCACGCTGAAGCCACGCGAAGAGCGGCGGTACTTCCCAAGTGCTGCGATCGACGTTGGGTGTGCGGCCTTCCGGCATCGTGCGCGGAAGATTCTCGGTGAGTCCCCCGCCGGTGATGTGCGCCATGCCCTTGATCCACCCCTTGTCGAGGAGAGGCGCGACCAGCTGCAGATACGACCGATGCGGTCGAAGCAGTGCCGTTCCGACGGACTCGCCCAACTCGGGCACGACGGTGTTCACGGTCAGGCCCAGATGCTCGAACACAATGTGCCGGGCGAGCGAATACCCGTTTGTGTGCAGCCCGGATGAGGGCAACGCGATGAGCGCGTCGCCGGCCACAATGGACCGCCCGTCAATGACCTTGGCGCGCGACACCACGCCGACGATGAACCCGGCGACATCGTATTCGCCATCCAGGTAGAACCCCGGCATCTCGGCGGTCTCGCCGCCAAGGAGCGCACAGCCGTTTGCGCGGCACCCCTCCGCCACACCCTTCACGATTTGCTCGGCGACATCCGGCGACAATCGTCCGGTCGCGAGGTAGTCGAGAAAAAACAGCGGTCGTGCGCCCTGGACGAGAATGTCGTTGACGCAGTGATTCACCAGGTCAACACCAATGGAATCGTGGGTCCCTGTCAGGAACGCGACTTTGAGCTTGGTCCCGACGCCGTCGGCTGACGCCACCAGCACCGGATCAGCCACCTGCCCGTCGAGGGCAAACAGTCCGCCAAACGCGCCCACCCCGGATAAGACGCCCGGGGTATAGGTCGACGATGCCATCTGCTTGATGCGGCGCACGACCTCATTGCCTGCGTCGATATCCACGCCCGATTGCCGATAATCCGCCAAAATCAGAACTCCAGTGCGTCAATGAGCGCCTGTGCAGCCGCACGGCGCGCCGATCCTTCGGGTGCCGCCCAGTAGGCCCGGCGCACGTCCACGAAAAATCGCTCTTCCTCAAAATCCTCATTCAGCATGTCGAAGGCGTCGCGCAGCACCGCGAGGGCGGCGGTCCGCGTCGTCCGCCCCTCGAGCACATCGAGCACGACCATGGGGTTGCGCAAGGCGACGTGGCCTGCCGCCAGGGCGAGGGCCGCCCGTGCAGGGTCGGTTGAGGGTTCGGCGACGTCCAGCAGGGCCGTCAACGCGGAGGCAGACCCACGAGCGGCCAGGACCGCGAGGGAAAACCCCGTCGAGCGCAACAGGCTCTGGTACTGACTGTCGCCGGCGGCAAACGCCAGCGTCTTCCGCAGATAGTCCTCATGCGGCCCACACGCCCGTGTGATCAGGCACGTCGCCGCCGCCAGCGACGGCTGTGTGTCCCTGGGCGCGGACGTCTGCAGCGCAGCCAGCACCGGCAACATCGCACGATCGCCGAACTTGCCAAGTGCGGTAATGGCGTCATCCTGCAGGGGGCCGTCGAGGCGTGCCACCTCGGCAATCAGCGGGGCAGCCCACGTGGCTCCATAGTCACCGAGGGCCTCGATCACCGTGCCGCGAAAGAAGTCCTCCCCCTGCGTAATAAGTGGTCGCACCGCCACCTGCACCGCCGGATCCTCATGGGACGCCGCCAGCGCCCGCGTCAGGGCGGGTCGCACAAACTCCGACTGTTCGGTCTCGAGTGCGGCGATGAGGACGGGAATCACGTCTTTGGACGGCTGCCGTTCATACCAGGCATAGACCACGGCGCGGACACGATCGTTGGGATCACCGATCAGCGCGCGCATCGTCACCTCGGCGCTTGCTTCGCCAAATCCCGCCAGCAGCACCAGGGCCCGGTATCTGACATACCCGTCCTGGTGTGACCGGGCGGCCGTGGCCAGGGCCGGGATTGCCTGTGCCGGCGGCGTTCGGCGCACCACCTTGGCCGCGGTGGTGCGAGTGGCGTAGTCAAACGACACCAGTTGATCAATGGCCACCGAGAGCGACGGCCCACCGCGCGGCTCCTGCGCGGACAGAGCGGTCGCACCAACTAGACACACGGCGATCAGGCATGTACGCATCAGGGCACCAGTTTCAACGCGAGTTGCAGATACGCGGCTTCATTACTCGGAAACGCCACCGGATATTGACCCGTGTAGCAGGACGTGCAGTACGACTTTCGGTCCGTACCGACTTCGTGCAGCATGCCTTCCAGTGAGAGGTACCCGAGACTGTCCGCGCCGATGTACTTCCGGACTTCTTCCAGACTGTGCGTGGCCGCGATTAATTCTGAGCGCTGCGGGGTATCCACACCATAAAAACAGGGCGAAATGGTGGGCGGGCAACTGATGCGCATGTGCACCTCGGTGGCGCCCGCGGCACGCACCATCTTGACGATCTTGCGGCTCGTCGTGCCCCGGACCAGCGAATCGTCCACCAGCACCACGCGACGTCCGGCGAGGATGCTCTTCACCGGGTTGAGCTTCACGCGCACGCCGAAGTGCCGAATGGCCTGCTGCGGTTCGATGAAGGTGCGTCCCACATAGTGGTTGCGGATGAGGCCCATCTGCAGCGGCACGCCGGCGGCCGCGGCGTAACCGGTCGCCGCACACACGCCGGAGTCCGGGATCGGCACCACCACATCGGCGTCGGCCGGTTGCTCCGCCGCCAGTCGACGACCAAACGCCGTCCGCACTTCGTTGACGCTCTGACCGAAGACGTAGGAGTCAGGCCGGGCGAAGTAGACATGCTCGAACACGCAGTGGGCCTTGGCCGCAGGCGCAAAGGGCCTGAGCGACTGCACCCCGTCGGCGCTGATGATCAACACCTCACCCGGCTCGATGTCGCGCACCCAGGTGGCATCGATCAGGTCAAGCGCGCACGTTTCGGAACACACGATGTAGGCATCACCCAGACGACCAAGCGTCAGCGGTCGGAACCCATGGGGGTCACGGGCGGCGATGAGTTTGTCCTTCGTGAGCCACACCAGCGAAAACGCGCCCTGGGCCTGCGTCACCGCTTCCACGATCGCGGCATCCGAGGTCGTCGCTTTCGAGCGCGCGTAGAGGTGCAGCAGCACCTCTGTATCGCTCGTGGTCTGAAAGATGGATCCCGACTGGACCAGCGCTCGTCGCAACTCGTCGGCGTTCACCAGATTGCCGTTGTGGCCGATGGCGACTTCACCATGCGTGCACTCGATTTGAATCGGCTGCGCGTTTTTCAGACCGCTCTCGCCGGCGGTGGAGTACCGCACATGGCCAATCGCGCTGGTGCCGGTCAGCGTGTCAAGTATCGTCTCGTTGAAGGCGTCGGCCACGTAGCCCATCGACTTGTGCAACTTCAGTCGCGTGCCGTCGGAACTGCTGATGCCGACACTCTCCTGCCCGCGGTGCTGCAGCGCGTACAACCCCAGGTAGGTGAGATTGGCGGCTTCGGGATGCCCGAAGATGCCAAAGACGCCGCATTCTTCACGGAACTTGTCGTTCATCAATCGGCTTTCATCCGTGCGTCTCCTCACGGAACACACGCGCAAAGATGGCATCCACGTTCCGGAGCTGCGCCCCCAGATCAAACGCCTCGTCAATGACATCGGCCGGCAGCACCCGCGCAATGTCGGCATCAGCGAGCAACAGGGGTTTGAAGTCCACCTGCTCGTTGAATGACCGCATCGCATTCCGCTGCACCCAGGCATAGGCGTCCTCGCGGGAGATGCCGCGCCGCGCCAACTCCAGCAACACACTGCCGGAAAACACGACCCCGCGGGATCGCTGCAAGTTTTCCATCATCCGCGCGGGATACACCACCATGCCCGCCACGATACGCGTCAGACGCCGGATCATGTGATCCAGCGCAATAAAACTGTCCGGCAGAATCACGCGTTCCACCGAGGAGTGCGAGATATCCCGTTCGTGCCAGAGCGCCACGTTTTCGAGCGCCGCCATGGCATTCGCACGAATCAAACGGGCGAGACCGACAATCTGCTCGCAGCCGATCGGGTTCCGTTTGTGCGGCATCGCCGACGACCCCTTCTGCCCTTTGGCGAACGGCTCCTCCACTTCGCCAATCTCGGTCTTCTGCAGCCCACGAATCTCCAGAGCGAACTTCTCGAGCGATGCCCCCAGAATGGCCAGGGTCGTCAGCAGTTCCGCATGCCGATCGCGCTGCACCACCTGCGAGGCCACCGGCGCGGGCGTCAGGCCGAGCCTGGCGCAGACGGCGGCTTCAATTTCCGGATCGAGATGGGCAAACACGCCGACCGCGCCCGACAACTTGCCGACCGACACCACCTCCCGCGCGCGCACAAGGCGCTCACGGCTGCGCGCGACTTCCGCGTACCACAACGCCAGTTTCACGCCGAAGGTCATGAGCTCCGCATGCACCCCATGCGTACGCCCGATCATCGGGGTGTCTTTGTGCTCAAGGGCGCGTGTGCGGATCGCCGCCGACAAGGCGTCCACACGCGTCAGCAGCAAGTCACAGGCCGCCCGCATCTGCAGCGCCAGCGCCGTATCCAGCACATCCGAGGACGTCAGGCCGAAGTGCAGCCACCTGGCGGCCGGTCCGACCTTCTCGGCCACCGCCGTCGTGAACGCGATCACGTCGTGTTGCGTGATCTGCTCGATCTCCTCGATGCGGGCAATGTCGAACGTCGCGCGCTCGCGCAGTGTACGGGCGTCCTCACGCGGCACCACGCCGGTGTCGGCCAGAGCGTCGGTGGCCGCCAGTTCAACCTCAAGCCACGCGTCGTATCGTCGCTGCTCACTCCAAATGCCGCCCATCTCCGGATGGGTATACCGCGCAATCATGCGTACGCCTCTGCTCCTGCGCCGGACGCCGCAGGGGCCCCCAGCACCAACTGTGATGCCGACAACGTCGGCGCATCTTCCGGTCCGACGATGCTGGCCGTTACGGCGCCGTCCTGAAACACGGTCCCGGCGACCCGCAACAGATCATCGGTCGTGACCGACTCGATGTTCGCCAGAATCTCATCGAACGTGGTTTGACGACCAAAACACATCTCCTGGCGCGCCAGATGCGACATGCGGCTCGACGTGTTCTCAAGACCGAGCATCACACTGCCCTTGAGATGATCCTTGGCGCGCCGCAGCTCATCGGCAGCCACCGGTGTCTCTCGCAAGGTACGGAATTCCGCCAGCGTGAGCGCCACCACCTCTTCAATGCTGTCAGCTGCGCACCCGGCATACACCGACAACATGCCCGCGTCGCTGTAGGTCGCGAGGTTGGAGAACACCGAATACGCCAGCCCGCGATCTTCGCGGATGTGTTGAAAGAGGCGGGAACTGATCGACCCGCCCAGAATGGTGTTGAGCACCAGCGCCGCGTGCCGATCCGGGTGGGTCTGCCCCATCGCCGGCAGGCCCAGACAGACATGGCTTTGCTCGATGTCCTTCTGCCGACACACCACGCCGGGAGACACCTTCGGGGGCTCAGCCAGGACCACATCCGTGGCCGGCACCAACGACTCAAACGCGCGCGCCACATCGTCGCGCAACCGCGCATGATCCAAACGACCCGCGGCAGCCACCACGAGGTTCGGTGCCACGTACGTCCGGCCAAAGAACTCGCGCAACCGTGCGGCGGAGAACCCCGCCACCGAGTCAGCGGTGCCCAGAATCGGCCGGCCCAGGGGATGTCGCGCCCAGAACTGCTGCGCGAACATCTCGTGCACCAGATCGTCGGGGGCATCCTCGACCATCTTGATTTCCTCGAGTACGACGCCCTGCTCCCGCAGCACCTCCTCTGGTGCCAGGGCCGGACGCAACAACATGTCGCTCAGCAGGTCCAGGGCAATCGGCAGGTGTTCGTCGAGCACCTTGATGTAGTACCCGGCGTATTCCTTCGAGGTGAAGGCATCCATCTGGCCGCCGATCGAATCGATCGCCTGCGCCAGATCGCGCGCCGTGCGTGACTGCGTCCCTTTGAAGAGCATGTGCTCCACAAAATGGGCCATGCCGCTGTCGACGTCGGACTCGTGCCTGGAGCCGCGCGTCAACCACACGCCGATCGCCGCCGATCGCACGTGAGGGATGCTCTCAGTGACCAATCGAAGCCCCGACGGCAGCGTCTCGGTGGTTACCATCGACGAAAACCTTGGAATTCGTTTAAGTTGTTCACAGACTTGAAGTTAGAGGAACGATTCAAGCTCGAAATGATACCATGCCCCTTGTCGTGGAACAAGGCTCCGTCGTCGATTTTCCAAAGGATCTTGCCGAGTGCGAACGCGCCGAGCTCGAGGGGGCCGTCGCCGCCCTTGGACTTCCGGCATTTCGGGGGCGGCAGCTCTTCCAGTGGATTCACCAACGGGACATCAGCGACTTTGACCGCATGTCCGACCTGCCTGCGGAACTGCGCGCCCGCCTGGCCTCGCTCAGTGCGGTGACTGAACCGGCGCTCGAGAGCCGGCAGGTGTCCACCGACGGCACCACAAAATTCCTCCTCCGACTCGGCGACGGACGCCGCATCGAGGCGGTGTACATCCCTGACACCCCGAACCAGACGTTCTGCGTCTCGACACAGGTCGGATGCGCGATGGCGTGTGGATTCTGCCTGACCGGCAAGATGGGGCTGATCCGGCATTTGACGGCAGGAGAAATCGCGGGCCAGGTGCGGGTGCTGGCGCGTGAGACCGGGATGCGCGGCGCGGCATTCAACATTGTGCTGATGGGCATGGGTGAGCCGCTGCACAACTACGACGCCACGATGAAGGCCCTCCGCATCCTCGCGGACGAACAAGGCCTGGCGGTGGCCCCGCGGCGGGTCACATTGTCGACGGTCGGTCTCATCCCGGCGCTTGAACGCCTCGCGCTCGAACCGGTGATGCCCAACCTCGCGATCTCACTGCACGCCACAACGGACGAACAGCGCGACACGCTGGTCCCGTTGAATCGGAAGTACCCGATTGGCCGACTAATGGACGTGTGTCGCACGTTCCCACTGCGCCGACGAGGCCGCATCACGTTTGAATACGTGCTGCTCAACGAGGTCAACGACACGCCGGAGGATGCGCGTCGTCTGGCGCGGCTGCTGGAGGGCATCCCCGGCAAGGTCAATCTGCTCCCGCTGAACGAGGCGGACGGCATTCCGTTTTCGCGGCCCTCGGACGCACGCGTCAACACCTTTGCAAAAATTCTGGCGGACGCCGGCGTCACCGTCTCCGTGCGCAAGAGCCGTGGCCGTGACATTCGCGCGGCGTGCGGCCAGTTGCTCGTGGAAGGTGCCGGTCCGCGCTGATGCGAGCCACTGTCGCCGTCCAGGCCGCGTCAGTACTGCGCCGGTATCCCTACCGGGGCAAAGTCGCGATGTGGCAGCGTCTCTCGCGCTGGCTGCCGGCTGGCGATCAGACGATCACACTCAGCACAGGCGGGCGCATGCACGTGCGTCCGTCGTTGTACTGGCAGCGTCTGATGATGGCGGAAGCTTTTGAGCGGCGCGCCGCCTGGCTGGTGGCCGGTCTGCTGCGTCCGGGCGACACCTTCCTGGATGGCGGGGCGAATTGTGGCTTCTACGCGTGTCTCGCCGCCGGTTGTGTCGGCCCCGCCGGTCGTGTCATCGCCGTCGAACCCGACACGCGGCTGCACGACCAGCTCATGGCGCAGGCGCGCCTGAACGCCCCGCAGTTGACCGTCCGCCGAGCGGCACTCACCGACGTCGCTGGTCACGCAACGTTTCACGTCCCGCCCGACGACATTCCCGACGGATGGGGGCTCGGCATCGCGTCCCTGGAACCGCATCCTGAATGGACGACACGGCAGGTCGAGGCCACCACCATCGACCTGATCATCCAGAGCCTCGATCGCCCCTGCGCGCTGGCGAAACTCGATCTCGAGGGACATGAAGCGCAGGCGCTGCGCGGCGCGCGCCAGGTGCTGCAGTCCGGACAGCTGGAAAGCCTGCTGGTGGAAGTGAACGACGCTCGGCTCTTTGAGGAGCTCCGCGCCTACCCGTTCGAGGCCATCCTCGATGTCCGCAACGGATTCGTGGACGTCACGAACACCGCCACGCTGAACGGCTCGCATACAGACATCGCGTTCCTGCGCGGGCAGGCCGCCGAACGCTGGCGCCGCCTGCGTCGACGCGCACGCTGGATGTAGTGGCCCGTCGTTGATCAGCTCAGCCCTGTTGCTTCGCCGCCAGTCGGGCGGCGGCCGCTTCGACCTTGGCTTCGAGCGACGCCTTGTACTCGGTGACCTTTGTCGCCACCGTCGGATTGCCCAGTGCGATCATCTGCGCCGCGAGCACTCCGGCGTTGGTCGCACCCGGCTTGCCGATCGCCACAGTCGCCACGGGCACGCCCGGGGGCATCTGCACGGTCGAGAGCAACGCGTCCATGCCCTTGAGCGCCGAGGAATCGATCGGCACGCCAATCACCGGCCGCGCCGTGTGGGCCGCCACGACCCCCGCAAGATGTGCGGCGGCTCCGGCACCCACGATGAACACCTGCACCCCCCGCGCGTGGGCATCGTCAATCAAACGGAGTACGCGCGCGGGCGATCGGTGGGCGGACGCCACGGTCATCTCCCAGGTGAGGCCGAACTCGGCGAGGGCCGTCCCTGCCGCCGCCATCACGTCTGCGTCGGAATCGGAGCCCATAAGAATCAGCACGTCGAGCGTCATGGCCAAAAGATTACCACTCACTGTTTCGCGAGAGCCTTGGCCCCAATGTCGCGTCGGTAGTGCATGCCATCAAAGGCCATGTGCGCCACCGCGGCATACGCGGCGCGCATCGCCGTTGCATAATCGCCCCCTCGTCCCACCACAGTGAGCACGCGTCCGCCGGCCGTCACGAGATGACCATCACGCATCGCGGTGCCGGCATGGAACACGGTGACGTGTGGGTCGCCCGTCTCGTCCGCACCGGTGATGACGTGGCCCGTCACCGGATCGGCCGGATACCCCGGTGAGGCCAGCACCACGCCGACACACGCCCCTGACGCCAGCGGCAGTGTCATCGTGCCGAGATCCCCGAGCGCGGCAGCGCGGAGGGCCTCCGCGACGGCCCCCGACAACAACGGCCAGACCACCTGCGTCTCAGGGTCCCCGAACCGCACATTAAACTCGATGACCTTCGGCCCATCCGGAGTCAGCATGAGGCTGACGTACAAAAACCCACGGTACCCGCCGTCGTCTGACAAGCCGTCGATCACCGGCTGCACGATGGTGCGCATCACCTCGGCCTCAAGCGCGGGCGTCATCAGCGGACTCGGGGCAAACGCCCCCATCCCTCCGGTATTGGGCCCCCGGTCGTCGTCCCACACCCGCTTGTGATCCTGTGCGCTGCCCATCGGCACGGCACGGCGGCCGTCGGCGAGGACAAAAAACGAGACTTCCGGCCCGGTGAGGCACTCCTCAATGACGAGCGTGGCCCCCGCATCGCCGAACTGGCGCGCCACCATGGCATCCCGAACGGCAGCCTCGGCGACCTCCCGGGTCTCGGCAATCACCACGCCCTTGCCCCCAGCCAGTCCATCGGCCTTGATCACCACAGGAAAACCAAAGGCCTCGCCCTGCACCGCCATCAGCGCCGACTCCACGGTGTCGCACGCCACAAAACGCGCAGTGGGAATCCCCGCCTCGGCCATGAAGCGTTTGGCGAACACCTTGGACGTCTCCAGCGCCGCGGCGGCCCGGCAGGGCCCGACGATGGCGTGCCCTCGGGCCCGGAACAGGTCAGCCACGCCGGCATCGAGCGCGGCCTCGGGCCCCACCACGGTCAGTGTGACCCCCTCCCGTTCGGCCAGAGCCAATAAACCCTCCGGATCGGTCGTTTTTCCCTCAAAACACCGGCCAATCGCCGCCATTCCAGGGTTTCCAGGCACACACATCACCTCGGTGACCGCCGGATCCTGGGCCAATCGCCAGGCCATGGCGTGTTCCCGCCCCCCACTGCCGATAATCAACACCCGCATGAACTGCCGATTCTACGTGATACGCTTGCGTGTTGCCCGACCGACCTTGGGAGTCCCAAGTCGCGTTCCGGCCGCAAATTCAGTCGGGGAGGGGGTGTTGAACCATGGCAGAAGTCAGAATCCAGGACGGTGAGTCCATTGAGAGTGCCTTGCGCCGCTTCAAGCGGAAGGTCCAGCAGGAAGACATCATCAAAGACATCAAGAAGCACTCCTTTTACCTGAAGCCGGGTGACAAACGTCGCGTCAAGCAGGCGCTCGCCCGCAAGCGATCCCGCAAGAAGCAGCGTCGGGACGTCGAATAGTTGGTGGGGGTCCTCGGCTTTTTGGTGGACCGGGGACCCCTTACCCACTACACTACTGCTTGAATTTTCCCGAGTCACAATGCCGGTCGGCGTCCGCTGAACCGGAACGGCCGGGCTGAGGAGTTGGCATGCAGATCGAGGAACGACAGGTAGGCGAGGTCATGATTCTCGACTTGAAGGGCAAAGTGACCCTCGGTGAGGGTGACGAAGTCCTCAAGGACAAGATCAACTCGCTGATCCTCCAGAACAAGAAGCGCATTCTATTGAACCTGGCCGATGTGCCGTACATCGACAGCGCAGGCCTTGGTGAAATCGTGCGGACCTACACAACGGTCAGCCGCCAGGGAGGCCAGCTCAAACTGGTCAACCTGACCAAGCGCATTACGGACCTCTTGATGATCACGAAACTGCTCACGGTGTTCGAAACGTTCGACGTCGAGCAGGACGCGCTCAAGAGTTTCACCTAACAAGGATTATCGAGTCGATGAACGCGCGCGTGCCTGCCACGCGCGTTGTTCCTCGCATCGCCATGTCCGCCCCCACCCGGTCGCTGGGTGTGGCCCTCTTGGTCTCACTGCGCCCCGCGCAGTGGACTAAGAATCTGATTCTGTTCGCGGGCCTCATCTTCGGCGGCAAGCTGCTCGACCCGGCCTCAGCGCTGGCCGCAAGCCTCGCGTTTGTGATTTTCTGCGCGTTGTCGGGAGTGGTGTATCTGATCAACGACGTGCGCGACGTCGAGGCTGATCGACGCCACCCGGTCAAATCGCGACGCCCCATCGCGGCCGGCGATCTCTCCACCTCCACCGCCTGGACCGCTGTCGTCGTCCTGGCCGGGACGGCGCTGGTCGGCGCCTGGTGGCTCGACCGCACCTTCTTCTTCGTCGCCGCCGCCTACGTGTTGCTGCTCACGGTCTACTCGACCGTCCTGAAACATCACGTCATTCTCGACGTGCTGACGATCGCGGCCGGCTTTGTGCTGCGCGCCGCAGCCGGCACCGTCGTGATTGCCGTTGCCATCAGCCACTGGCTCCTCGTGCTCACCCTGCTGCTTGCGCTTTTTCTGGCTCTGAGCAAGCGCCGCGCGGAAATGGTGACGCTTGCGGACGGGGGCACCGGCCATCGGCGCAGCCTCGCCGACTACAGTCCGCAGTTGCTCGATCAGCTCATCACCATCATGGCGGCGTCCACGCTGCTGGCCTACGCGTTCTACACGATCAGCCCGGAGACGGTCGCCCGGTTTGGCACCGACCGGCTCCTGTACACCCTGCCGTTCCCGCTGTACGGCATCTTCCGCTACCTCTTTCTCATTCACCAGCGTGACGGCGGCGCCAATCCGTCGGAAACGTTGTTGCAGGATCGACCGATACTCGTGTGTGTGGGCCTGTGGGCTTTCACCGTGGCGATTCTGATTTACGGGCCGTGGCACTGACTGCGGCCAAAGGATCAAGGTGTGACGTTATGAGTGATCTTCAAGTCAGGGCCGACGCCGTCGACGTCGAGGCCATCATGCGGCAAATCCGCGCACGGGTGCGCGAGAAGCGCGGTGTCGATTACACCGACGCGGAGGTGCAGGAACTGGCGAAGGTGAAACTCGAGCAGTTTCTCGACCCCAAGGGGGTGCGGTCGGACCTGGTCGCACAGTTCCGCCGACGCCGCCCCGTCAGTGCAGCCCCCCCAAACTTCGCCTTCGAGCACGACACGATCTACACCACCCACCGGGGCCTGCTGCGGACGATTCGGCGTCTGCTCAACCCGCTGCTGAAACTCCTGTTTAACCCGAATCCGATCGCCGAGGCCCTGCACATCCAGGCGAAGGTCAACGCGGACTATCACGAGCGATTTCGTGAGAGTCAGGAAATGGCCACGCTCCACTACGAACTGGTGCACAACCTCACGCTGGAAGTGACCCGCCTGGGCATCGAAGTCCATAACCTCAAGATGCGCGCCGAGTCGCTGACGAGCCGCATGGACTTCGACGAACGGCGCGGGCGTGCGCTCGAAAGCGTCGTGCAGTACCGGCCGCAGCGCCAGGCGCCGCCGTCACGTCCGCAACCCCACGTCGCCACACCCACGCCCGCACCCGTATCGGCGTCCGCGGCGCCTGGTCAGCAGACGGACGGCACCGCAGCACCGCTGCCCGGCGCCGACGGCGCCACCGCAGGGGACGCCGAACGTCGCCGTCGTCGTCGGCGGCGGCGGCGCCGGCCAGGCCAGACGATGGGTGACCAGCCGCAGGGCGGGGGGCAGGACGGTGGGTCTGACAGCGGGCCGGCAGACACCGACACCAGCGATTGGGTGGCTGAGGGCGGCAGCGACTCGTCGGATGCCGGGTCAGACGACAAGTGAAAATCGCGATTGTTGTTCAGCGGTACGGCGCCGACATCAACGGCGGCGCCGAACTGCATGCCCGGTATATTGCCGAGCGGTTGTCGCGGCACGCCTCCGTGGAGGTCCTGACCACCTGCGCCAAGGACTACATCACGTGGAAGAACGAGTGGCCCGCAGGCACCGAGACGATTAACAAGGTCACGGTGCGGCGATTCCCCGTGGCGCGCCCACGCAACACCGACGAATTCGGGCGCCGCTCGGCATTTGTGTTCAACCACACCCACTCACTCAGCGATGAACTGGCCTGGCTCGACAGCGAGGGGCCACGCAGTCCGGCGCTGCTGGCCCACCTGCGCTCGGTGACCGACACGTTCGACTTCTTTGTGTTTTTCAGCGCGCGCTATTACCACGCCTGGCATGGCGCCAGAACCGTCCCCGGCAAGGCCATCCTCGTGCCAACCGCGGAACGTGATGCGGCCATGGGCCTGGGTCTGTTTGGTCCGTTGTTCCGCGGCGTCCGCGCGATCATGTACAACTCGCTCGAAGAGCGGGCGCTGATTCACGGCGTCAGCGGCAACCAGTCTGTGCCGGGCATTGTGGTGGGTGTGGGGTCCGACATTCCGGAGCGGACGCAACCCTGGCGCGCCAGGAAGAAGTTCAACCTCAAGCGCCCTTTTGCGGTCTACGTCGGCCGGATCGACGAAAACAAGGGCTGCAAGACACTCTTTGAGTATTTCGATCGCTACACACGGGAGTTCCCGCGCGGCCTGGACCTCGTGCTGGTCGGCAACGCCGTCCTTCCGGTGCCGGCGCATCCGCGGATTCGCGCGCTGGGCTTTCTCTCGGATGACGACAAATTTGACGTGCTTGCGGCCGCGGACATGCTGGTGATGCCGTCCCCGTACGAAAGCCTCTCGATGGTCGCCCTCGAGGCGTGGGCGCTGGGCAAACCGGTGCTGGCCAACGGCCGGTGCGATGTGCTCCGCGGCCAGGTGGTGCGCAGCAACGGCGGTCTCTACTACGACTCGTACGAGGACTTCGCCGAAGCGATGTTTGCCCTGGAAGGCAGCGGCCCCATTGGCGCGGTGCTGGGGCGGCAGGGGCGCGAGTTTTTCCGTCGCCACTACACGTGGCCGGTGATCGAGCGAAAGTATCTCGACATGTTCGAGCGACTCGCGCGCGACTCCGCCTCGGTGGCGACCGAACCATGGCCAGGCTGGTGGGCGCGTCGGCAGCGCACCCTGCCTCCGGCACAGCAGGTGGTGGACGCCGTACCGGCAGGTCCGGTGTTGCGATAAATCATGGCCCCGCGCGTACACCAGATTCTCGCGACCCTCGGGTATGGCGACGCCATCGGCAACGAGGTGCTCGGCATTCACCGTGCGCTGCGCGCCGCCGGGTACGACTCCGAGATCATTGTCGAGACCGCCGACCCTCGACTTGAACATCTGACCACCGACTATCGCGATGTCGTCGGCCACGTGTCCGACGAGGATCTGCTGATCCATCATTTTTCACTGGGGTCGCGGGCCTCGCGCACGGCGTTTGCGCTGCCCTGCCGCATGGCGCTGATTTATCACAACATCACGCCTCCCGAGTACTTCCTCGGCGTCCATCCGCAACTGGTGCGCCAGTGTTACCACGGACGCCGGGAACTGACCGCGTACCGGACGCGCTGCGATCTCGCCCTCGGCGACTCGGAGTTCAATCGCCAGGAACTCGACGCGCTCGGCTTTGCACCAACCGACGTCCTGCATGTCGTGCCGGACTTCACCCACCTGGACGGCACGCCGGACACGCGCATCCTTGACGCATTTGATGATGCACACACCAACATCCTGTTTGTCGGTCGCATGATCCCGAACAAACGTCCGGATGACATCATCCGGTTCTTTCATGCGTACAAAACCCTGTACGATCCGGGTGCCCGGCTGATCCTGGCGGGTTCTTATGGCGGGTTCGACCGGTACATGACGCAACTGCGTCACCTCGTGGCCACACTCGGGGTGCAGGACGTACACATCCTCGGGCAGGTCACCAACGAGGCCCTGTCGGCGCTCTACGACGTGGCGGATCTCTTCCTCTGTGCCAGTGAACATGAGGGGTTCTGCGTGCCACTCATCGAGGCCTTCCACAAGCGGGTGCCTGTGCTGGCGTACGCGGCCACCGCCGTACCCGCCACGATGGACGGCGGCGGGGTGTTGTACACCGGGAAGGATCCGTATCGCGTCGCCGCACTCATGCATGCACTCATCGCGGATCATCGGCTGATGGACTCCGTCCTGGAGGCGCAGGACGCCGCGCTCGACCGGTTGCTCGCACGCGACTTCGACGGCACACTGCTGCGCCACGTGCACCATGTCCTCGCGGGACCACGTCGACCGATGCCCGAGGTGGCCTTCGATTTCTGGAAACAGTTTGCGCTCGCCGACACACTGGAAGACATTCGACAGAGCCGGCCGGCGGCGTTCCAGGCCCTCCCACCGGAGGAGGCAACGGTGCCGGTGGCGGAGTTGGGGCACCGCGCGTGATCATCCACCAGTGGGTCCCGGCAGCGCACCGCGGGGATGCGGTCGGTGACAACGCCCTGGTGATGCGCGGTCTGCTGCGCGACTGGGGCCACGAATCCGAGATCTATGCGCTGTCCATCGACAGCACCTTGCAGGGCGATGTGCGGCCGTGGCGCGATGCGGAGGCCCGCCGGGCGGACGTCACCATCTATCACTACGCGATTCCGTCACCCATGACGCAGGCCTTTGGCACCCTGCCCGGGGCTCGGGTGCTGCACTACCACAACGTCACCCCCGCCCATTTTTTTGCCTCGTACTCGCCGGACATCTGTCGCCTCGCCTCGCTGGGGCGCGCGCAGGTCGCATCGCTCGCCGACCGTACTGATCTGGCCCTGGGCGTGTCCGAGTACAACCGGCAGGAACTCGAGGACTTCGGATTCGCACGGACGGATGTGCTGCCGATCGTGGTCGACACGGAGCGACTGCGCACCGCCCGACCGGTGCCCGCCCTCGAGGTGCTCCTCAAGGATGGACTCGCCAACATCCTGTTTGTCGGCCGCATCGCCCCCAACAAGTGCATCGACGACCACATCCGGCTCGCCGAGCACTACAAGCGGTATGTGGATACCCAGTACCGATTCATCTTTGTCGGCAACGACGAGGCCGTGCCGGCCTACACGGCCACCGTGCGCGCGCTGATTGCCGAGTACCGGATGTTGCCGGATCGTTTCTGGTTCACCGGCCCGGTCCCGGTCGAGGAACTGGCCGCCTATTACCGGCACGCCCACGCGTACGTCTCGCTGAGCGAGCATGAGGGTTTCTGTGTTCCACTGATTGAGGCCATGGCCATGGACGTGCCCGTCCTCGCCTATGGCGCCGCTGCGGTGCCGGAAACACTGGGTGGGGCCGGCGTGTGTTTCACGCCGAAGGATCTTGAACTGGCGGCCGAATGGCTCGGCGCCCTGGTGTATGACGAGCCGCTGCGTGAGCAAATCCTCGCGGGGCAGCGGCCACGAGTCGCGGCGTTTGGGCGTGATCGCCTGGCCCCGCGACTCCAGTCGTTTCTGACGGAGTTGATGTGAAGATTGCATTTGTCGTTCAACGCTACGGCACCGAAATTCTCGGGGGCTCCGAGTACCACTGCCGCCTGGTCGCCGAGCGACTGGCCGATCGTCATCAGGTGGACGTGCTGACCACGTGTGCCAGGGACTACACCACGTGGGAGAACGTGTACCCGGAGGGGGCGGACCGCGTGCGCGGGGTCACCGTGCGACGGTTTGCCACGAGTTGCACCCGCAATCTCGCCGAGTTCAACGCCTTCTCCGACTGGATCTTTCACAATCGACATACGCGCCAGGACGAGATGGAATGGCTCAAGCAACAGGGGCCCTGGTCCCCGGCGCTGATTGAGTACCTGGAGCGGCACCATCAGGACTACGACATCCTGATTTTTTTCACCTACCTGTATGCCCCCACCGTCCTGGGGCTGAAGGTGGCGCCCTCCAAGAGCCTGCTGGTGCCCACCGCCCACGACGAACCGGCCATCCGCCTCGGCATCTACGAGGATGTCTTCTCGAGCGCCGCCGGTCTTGTCTGGAACACCGACGCCGAACGCCGATTTGTCAGTGACCGCTTCCACCTGCGTGCGCTGGTGGAGGACGTGGTGGGGTGTGGTGTGGACGTGCCCGAGTCCCGGTTCTCCGGCGGCGACGACATGCCGACGCTGGCCCCGGTGCTGCCGACCGCCCACGAACCCCTGCCGAATCATCTCGACGGCCCGGCGAATGCCTTCAAGCGTCGCCATCGCATGCACGGCGCCTTTGCGTTGTACGGCGGGCGCATCGATCCGGGCAAAGGCTGCGAGGAACTGCTGGAGTACTTTCAGGCCTTCCTCCACGAGGGCGGCGACGCGTCCCTGATGCTGATGGGCGTCAAGTTGATGCCCCTGCCGGACGACCCACACGTACGATTCGCCGGCATCCTGCCGGACGAAGAACGCCTGCACGCGCTGGATGCCGCCACCGTGGTGGTGGTCCCCTCCCCGCACGAGAGTTTGTCGCTGCTGGCGCTCGAGGCCTTCGCGGTCGGCACCCCGGTGTTGGCCAACGGCCGCTCAGAAGTCCTGGTGGATCACTGCCGGCGCAGCAACGCCGGGCTCTACTACGAAGATCGCTGGGAGTTTGTTGACGCTCTCAAACTGCTGACGCGTGATGCGGGCCTGCGCGCAGCGATGGGACGCAATGGACAGGCGTATGTGAACGCGAATTATCGCTGGGACATCATCATGCACAAATATGAGCGCATGATGACCCGGCTGAAAACCCCGACTCCGGTCCGCGCTGCGGAACCCGAACGGTCACGCCGGTCGTCGGCCCCCCCGCCACGGTCGTCGGCGCCTCGCGACCGCCGCCCCCAGGGCCGAGGCGGCGATCGCCGCCCGAGACGCTGACCACCGGACTGCGAACTGCGGACTGCTATACCCCTGTCTCGTCCTCGGGGTCACCTTTGCGGCGGCGCGGACGAATGTCGTAGCGCTTGATCATCTCGTTGAGCGTGGTCGGTTTGATGAAGAGCAGCTCGGCCGCCTTCTTTTGAACGCCACCGGCCGCATCCAGTGCCGACTCGATCCACTTACGCTCCGCATTGGAGAGCACTTCGCGCAGGGGAATACCCTCGGGCGGCACCACAAACTCGGCATCCCGGAACTCGCGGTTGAACCGCACCTGTTCCGGAATCAGATCGACGCCAATTTCCCGACTCGGCGCCAGCACCACAGCCCGTTCGATGACATTCTCCAGTTCGCGCACATTGCCCGGCCAGTCGTACGCCATCAACAGATCGATCGCCTCGGGTGTGACGAACCAGCCAGACTTGCGGCTCTCTTCCCCGTACTTCTCAAGGAAGTGCTGCACCAGAATGGGAATGTCGTCCTTGCGATCCCGCAACGCAGGCAGGTGCACAGGGATCACGTTCAGTCGGTAAAACAAATCCTCCCGGAACTTGCCGTCCGCGACACTCTTCCGCAAGTCCACGTTGGTGGCCGCGATGATGCGCACGTCGACCTTGAGAGTGTCGACGCCTCCCAACCGCATGAACTCCCGCTCCTGAATCACGCGCAGGAGTTTCGCCTGCGTTTCCAGCGGCACATTCCCGATCTCGTCGAAAAAAATCGTGCCGCGGTCCGCCAGTTCGAACAGACCTTTTTTCATCGCGACGGCGCCGGTGAACGCGCCCTTGACGTGGCCGAACAGATTTGATTCCAGCAGGTCGGGCGGCAAATTTCCGGAGTTCACGGTGATGAACGCCTTGTCAGCGCGCGCCGACCGGCGATGGCACGCCTGCGCCACGAGCTCCTTGCCCGTGCCGCTCTCCCCCTGAATAAGCACCGTTGTGCGACTGGGGGCCGCACGACCGATCAGGTCATACACGGCACGCATCCGGGGACTGCCCCCGATGATTTGATCAAACCGGTGGCTGCCGGACTTGAGGCGATTGCGCAGTTCCTGATTCTCGCGCTGAAGCCGACGACGCTCGATGGCGTTGCGCAAGACCACGAGCACCTCGTCATTCTTGAACGGCTTCGTGAAGTAGTGGAAGGCACCCTGCTTGGTCGCCTTGACCGCCGTGTCGATCGTGCCGAACGCGGTGATCATGACAATGGGAAGATGTTCATCCCCCCGCCGAATCTCCTCCAGCACCTCCAGCCCACTGCGATCGGGCAGCATCAGGTCGAGCAGCACGGTATCGAAGTCTTCTTCGGCCAGCAGGGTCAGACCGTCCGCGGCGGTCGCCGCCGTCCGTACCACGCACCCGTCACGGGTCAACAGCGCGTCCAGCGCCTCACGAATAATTTCCTCGTCGTCAATGATCAGAATCCGTGCGGGTGTTCCCGACATCAGTTGGCCTTCGCTTCCTCACCATCCACGGCCGCCACCGGCAGCACCAGGATGAACCGGGTTCCCTGTCCCACGGCACTCTCGCAGGCGAGTGTGCCGCCATGTTCCTGTACGATCCCATAGGTCACCGACAGCCCTAGACCGGTGCCCGCGCCGTCGGTTTTTGTCGTGAAAAACGGATCGTAGATACGCGCAATATGCTCGGTCGGAATGCCCGACCCGGTGTCGCCCACCTCTATGGTCACGGTATCACCCGACGCACGGGTCGACACAGACAACCACCCGCCTCTCGGCATGGCGTCGCGGGCATTCAGAAACAAATTCAGAAAGACCTGCTGCAGCTTGTACTCGTAGCCGAGGATGGAACGGCCCGCCGACAAGTCGCGGCGCACCTGAATGCGGCTACCGCGAAACTGGTGCTCCAGCAGGGAGAGCACATCGGAAATGACCAGGTTCACATCAACCGGTGCCGCATCGCCATCGGAGGGGCGCGCCAGATTCAGCAGGCTGTTGACGATCTTGGCGGCACGAAAGGTCTGGCGCTCGATCTTTTCGAGCAACTGCGTTCTGGGATCCGCCGGATCGGCCTGCTCGAGCAACATCTGCGTGAAGCTGGAGATCCCGGTCAGCGGCGTATTGACTTCATGCGCCACACCGGCAGCGAGCAATCCGACAGCGGCCATCTTCTCCGACAGCTGCAACTGCTCCTCGAGGTTCGCGCGATCAGTCACGTCCTCGATGACCACGATCCACCCGGCCTTCACACCATCCGCCGTCTGAAAGGGGGCGATGCCGGCGTTGACCAGCAACGGACGCGCCAACTCGCCAGGCCCGGAGGCCAGCGGCACGCGCAGCAGCGAGGCCCCTGAGGGCTGCTCCTGTCTGGCGGCCAGCAACGTGTCCACAAAACCTTCGGGAAACAACGCCGACAACCGGCGTCCGATCGCGCGCTCACGGTCGAACTGAAAGAGCTGCTCGAGGCGACGATTCCACCGCAGCACCCGGTCATCGAGATCGATGACAAACAATCCGTCGCTCAGCGATTCGACGACGCTGTCACCGAACTGCCGGAGGCGCTCGATCTCTTCGGCCTTCTGCCGCAACTGACCGTACAGCCGCGCGTTCTCAAGTGCCGTCGCTGCCTGCCCGGCCACCGCGCCCAACAGCGCCATGTCTTCGCTGCTGAGCGGCTCGGCGTGGGCGCGACGGCCGACCGCGAGCACACCAATCGTCACTTCCTTGCTGACGCAGGGCACAAACGCATGCCACCCCGCCTCACGCCAGACCGCCCCTTCCTCGCCGAGCAGGCGACGCAGGGGCACCGGGTCATCGATCCCGACCGTGTGACCGGACACAAGGCGGGCGCCGAGTCCGGACGTCGGCGCGATGCGCAGCGAAGCCACATCGTCCACGCCCCCACTGGCCACGGCCGTGAAATGACTGGAGGGGTCGGTCGGATCAGTCAGCAACAGCGCGATCCGGTCCACGGCCAGGGTGTCGCGCACCCGCTCCACCAGACGGGTGCTCAAACGTTCGAGATCAAGGTCGCTGTTCAACTCACGGGCGAAGGTGACCAGCGCGCGCCGATAGTCATAGCGGTCGCGATAATACAGACGATCCAGTCCACCCTGAATGGCGTTCCACAATCCGGGTGCCACCAGCACGACCACCAACGTGGCAAACAGCGCCCAGAACTCGTTCTGCTCCTGACGACCCGTCAGCAGCACGGCCAGTTCAAGCGTGCCCTGATAGATGACGACCAACACCAATCCAACGGCTGACACCACCATCGCCCGTTTGATGATCACCTCGATGTCCATCAATCGATACCGGACAATCGCCGAGGCAAACGCGAGAGGAATACACCCAAGCAGCACCGCTGTGTACTGACCGTAGGGCACCTCAACGCCGAGCAGAAACGGGATCGTGTACGCCAGCACGAAGGGCACGGCCCCAAGGCCGGAGCCCCAGACAATCCATCGCAGCTGGCGTCGCGCGGTCACCGATCGCAGGCGACCCAGTGCCCGAATCATGAGGGCGAGTCCCCCGAGCAGACACGCGGAGAGGTAGACAAACTCCAGCGTCTCGATCTGCTGCAGGCGCGCGACCATGGCTTCGACCGCAAGCCACTCCATCGCTGCCAGACTACCCAGTCCCAGCGCGAGCGCTGGCGCGTACATCAACGGAACGAGCGCCCGTCCTGTGGGACTCGCGATCCACGGGTTGGGCCGATCGGGAAACACCAGCGAGAAGTGCAGAAACAGCGGTGGCAACAACACTCTGGCGATGAGGTCCGCCCAGTAGAAGAAATAGTCGGTGTTGGTGAATTCGCCGGTATACGTGAAGGCGAAGACGCCAAAAAACGCCGCGGTCAGCCAGAAGAAATGCATCGTGGCCGGATCGGCCGGACGACGCAACCTGACGGAAGTGCCGACAAGTAATCCGAAGATGCCCACCGCTGCCAACACGTAGTACAACCCGTATTGCGGGCCTGGTGCCCTGGCGAGTTGGAGTTGAACCAGCTCGTCTTCTGAATCGCGCGAGACGGTGTAACTGACCACCTGCGCCGGCTGCACATCAGCGAGTTTCGCACTGACGTCCTCGGGCGAGTCCACGAACTCCCCGTCGATGGCCATCAGCAGATCGCCGCGGCGCAGTCCGGCCTTTGCAGCGCTGGATCCCGCACTGACTTCCAGGGCGCGCAGGTCGCTGCCCCACAACACCCCGTCATCAACCGGGGCCACGCGCTGCCAGTTCATGACCACCACCAGGTTGATCAAGGCCAGCGCGATAAGTGCGGTGGCCACGACCACGGGGACGACCACTCGAATCAGGGGATTCAGTTGGCGGGGTGCGGTGGGCATGGTGCGAGGGAATAGAGCAATGTATGTGCCGCGGCACGACCGGGGTCACACACCGCTAAGTAGTTGAAAATGCTGGCTTGGTACCAGGTGACGGCTTCACGAATCCAAACAAATGGATCGTATCAGAAGCGGACCTGAACCCCACCAAGCACTCGCCGGGGGGTCCGCACGGTGAGGAGTTCGTCGAAAAACGAACCCCCGAAGGATCCGCCGTTGGCCGGGTCGCGGAAGAGGTTGTTCATGGAGACAAGCACTTCGATTTTGCCGCCCCGAATGGGCTGATAGGGCAGAGCCTGCCGCACCTGAATATCAAAGCGCCCATCAAACATCGGTGCAAGCCCGAGGGCATCCGGTCGCGTGAACGCGCTGTTGATCCGATAGGCGATGAAAATGTCGGTCTGGGATTCGGGGATCCGCGCCTTGAGAGTGCTCGTCACATCGTGCAGCAGTTCCTGCGATGGCCGGAGCGCTGACGGCAGGACGACTGCGATGGCGGCCGCCTGCGGACCGTAGACCCACGTGGCGCGGCTCAGCGAATACTCAACGCTCGCCTCCACGCGCGACGTCATCCAGCCGGACGCACTCACGCTCCATCCCTGCAATGACACGTCACCAGCGGTGGCCACGTAGTAGTGCCCCAGGCCACGGCGCGCATCCAATCCAAACATCGTCGCCAACTGGTCGGCGGTGTGTTCGTGGAACCAGCCCACGCGCACGGTGCGTGACAGACCGATGGGGCCGAACATCCGCTCCAGCCCGACAGCGACGCGATGCACACGTTCCGGCGTGAGGGCGGTGCCGGCCACAAGCGGAGCGAACGTACGATCCGGAGGCAACCAGGGCCCAGAGGACGGCGGAGGCAGAAACGCATCAGTGCCCGGTGCCACGACGGCGCTTGAGGCGGAAGCGGTCACGGACGTCCGCGGCAACACGCCCACGCGCACACCAAGTCGGGGACTCACAAAGTTGCGACCGTTGACATAGTCGTAACGATCGGCACGCAGGCCGTAATCAAACTCCAGGCCTGAGCCGACGCGCCACCGATCGAACGCGTAGACACTGGCCGCCGCCCGCGTCCCCTCGTTGGCGGTGAGGATTGCGGCGCTGCCGGAGTCGGCCACCCGCTGCGTGCCGTAGGACATGCCGACGCGGAACGCATGATCCCGCGCGTCGCGCGCCTCGTATTCACCCAGCGCCACCCAGGACGCCAGTCCACCGGTCGACAAAGCGCCGCGCAGCCGCCAGTCACCATGGGTGCCAACCGGCGCACCCACCGACAGGTACGCCACGCCCCGCGGCAACTGCGCATCCCAGGTCACCGCCGGATTCAGGGCCGATGTCGTCAACATGTTGAACTGACCGGAGAAGTCGGTATCAACAAAGAAGGATGTCGCCGCGCGTGCGGACTCACCCACCACCCAGTCGAAAAACGACGGCTGATGACGGAACTCGGGGCGCGCCAGCTCCAGCCCGCGTGGATCGGTCCCATCACGCAGGACGGTGCGGGGCAGGTGTCGCAGGTACCACGCCTGCAGCGTGTCGGAGGTGGCCACCGACTTGACGACCGACTCGACGGGCAACGGATCCCCGACGGCGGCGATCAGTCCAGTCGACGCCAGAAGGCGCGTGCGGGTGGGCAGCCCGGGCTGTCGCGTCACGGTGATGTTGCGTTCAATCTGGTGGGACGCCCGAATACGGACCGACTCCCGGTAGGGCGACACGTAGCCATCACGGGAGGCTCGCAGGATGTAGTCACCCGGCACCAGCTGCAGTCGGAACTGTCCCTTGATGTCTGTCTTGACCTGCACCTGCGTCGTCCCGATCGCGGCCACAGCGACCCCGGAGACCACGGCCCCACGTTCATCGGTCACCAACCCGGTGACCACACCCGCGCGCATGGACGCTTCCACGGCCACGGTCGTGGGTGTCCGCGAGACCAGCGCCTGTGCGGAGACACACGTCACGCCAAGGGTCACCGACAACGCGGTGGACAGGCTGGACAGGGCGAAGACTCTCGCGGCGGAACCTGGCATGCGGCCTCCCAATTCCTTGGGATGAAGGGCAAGCAAAATGACGGAAGTATCAACTGGCATGGTAGGCCAGCCCCGTCGCCAAGTCAATCGGCGGTTGACCCGTTGTTTACGGGTGCAACGGGCACGTTTTGGGATAATTTTCTCGAGTGCACATCTCCGCAATTCACGCCCGCCAGATTCTCGATTCCCGAGGCAATCCCACCGTTGAAGTCGAGGTGACCCTCAATACCGGCGTCCGGGGCCGTGCGGCCGTCCCGTCCGGGGCCTCAACCGGCACCCGCGAGGCGCTGGAGCTGCGAGACGGCGACAAGGGACGGTATCTCGGCAAGGGCGTGCTGACGGCGGTGGCCAACGTCAACTCCCAGATCGCCGACGCGCTGATGGGCGAGGCCCCCGACCAGCGGGCCATCGACGGTCAGCTGCTCGCGCTCGACGGCACCCCCAATAAGTCCAGGTTGGGCGCCAATGCGATGCTGGGCGTCTCGATGGCTGTCGCGCACGCCGCCGCGGCCGGTGCCGGCCTCCCGCTCCACGAGCACCTCGTCTCCCTGCTCGAGGCACCAGTGGACGGGGCGGGCACGCTGCTGCCGGTCCCGATGATGAACATCCTCAACGGCGGAGCGCACGCCGACACGAACGTGGACTTTCAGGAGTTCATGGTGATGCCCATAGGGCTGCCGTCCTTCAGTGAGGGCCTGCGCGCCGGCACCGAAACCTTTCATGCACTGCGCGCACTGCTGAAGTCACGCGGCCTGTCGACGGGCGTCGGCGACGAAGGCGGATTCGCCCCGAGTCTGGCCTCCAATCAGGAGGCGGTGGAACTCGTGCTTGAAGCCATCCACCGCGCCGGCTACACCCCCGGACGGGACCTTGTGCTCGCACTCGACGTGGCCGCCTCGGAGTTCTGGGACGACACGATCAAGGGCTACGACCTGCGCAAGTCCGGCGAGGGGGCCAAGTCGTCAGACGACCTTATCGCGCTCTATGACGACTGGTGCCGCCAGTACCCGATTGCCTCAATTGAAGACGGCCTCGCTGAATCCGACTGGCCAGGGTGGACGCAACTGACATCCGCGCTCGGGTCGCGCGTGCAGCTGGTTGGCGACGATGTGTTTGTGACCAATCCGGCGATTCTCCGCCGCGGCATCGAAGCACAGGTGGGTAACGCCCTGCTCGTCAAACTTAATCAGATCGGCACAGTTTCTGAAACCCTCGATGCCGTGGCCATCGCCCGTGCCGCAGGCTATCGAAGCGTCATCTCCCACCGCTCCGGTGAAACCGAAGATGTCACGATCGCCGATCTCGCGGTGGCGACGGCGGCTGGCCAGATCAAGACCGGCTCGGCGAGTCGCGCCGACCGCACCGCCAAGTACAACCAGCTGCTCCGCATCGAGGAATCGCTCGGTGCCTCCGCACGTTACGCGGGCCGACAGGCCCTGGCCCACACACTCTGATGTATCGCCTTATCCTGCTCCGCCACGGTCAAAGCACCTGGAACCTCGAGAACCGATTCACCGGCTGGACCGATGTGGATCTCACACCGCAGGGACATGCGGAGGCACACGAAGCCGCTCGTCTGCTCCGCGAGGCCGGTGACACATTCGACATCGCGTTCACCTCCCTGCTCACCCGGGCCATCCGGACCAATTGGATTGTGCAGGACGATCTCGACCTGTTGTGGATTCCCGTGGAACGCAGCTGGCGCCTGAACGAACGTCACTACGGCGCACTGCAGGGTCTCAACAAGGCAGAGACGGCCGCAGCCCACGGCGACGCGCAGACCCATCTCTGGCGTCGGAGCTACGACGTCCCACCGCCGCCGCTCACACGCGACGACCCGCGCCACCCGTCACACGATCGCCGCTACGCGGACCTGACACCCGACGAGTGCCCCGCGACCGAGTCGCTCAAGGACACCGTCGCACGGTTCCTGCCCTACTGGACCGAGGCGATCGCCCCGGCCATTCGTGCGGGGCAGCGGGTCCTGGTCACCGCGCACGGCAACAGCCTGCGGGCGCTTGTGCAGTATCTGGATGGCCTCTCCGTCGACGAGGTAGCCGCGCTGAACATCCCGACCGGGATTCCGCTGGTGTATGAACTTGACGAGAAGCTCGCGCCGATTCGGCGGTACTACCTCGGCGACGCAGACGCGGCCGAACGCGCCGCCGCAGCCGTGGCTGCTCAGGCGAAACAGCCGTAAGCGATCAGTCCGCTTTTTTTTCGGTCGCCTCGTCGGCGGAGATGCGAAGCGACTTGAGGAACCGCCGATCGTTCGCGGTCATTTCAAAGGAAGGTTTCGGTGCAGGCAGCGCCTTCACACCGCTGACCGGCACCAGTGTCTGCCCGTCGGCACCGGGGGTCTGCGCCAGCGGGACGAATGTCACCGCCGCATCCAGTGACACGCGCAGATCAAACCCAGCCGCACGCGCTTTTTCGCGCAACGACTCCACGCGTGGGTCTGCGGCAGCGATAGTCGAAATCACATCGACCAGTTCCCGCGCCAGCTGATTCATCACCGGGTCCATGGCACCTCCAGAATCCGCACCACGACGCCACGCGCGGGTTGGGACGGATTCGAGGGGATTCTACCAGAGCCGCGCTGCAGCAGGTGACGTAGAATCACACGAATGACAGTGGTCGGCGATCCAGGCGTGTTCCCCTATACACGCGGCATTCAGCCCACGATGTATCGGGGCCGCCTGTGGACGATGCGCCAGTACGCCGGCTTCGGGACGGCGGCAGAGTCCAATACACGCTACCGCTACCTGCTCGCGCAGGGCGTCAGCGGCCTGAGCGTCGCCTTCGATCTTCCCACGCAGATGGGCTACGACTCCGACCATCCGATGGCCGCAGGAGAAGTGGGCCGTGTTGGTGTGGCGATTGACTCCATCGACGACATGGCGGCGCTGTTTGATGGCATCCCGTTGGGCCAGGTGTCGACGTCGATGACGATCAACGCCACCGCCATCATTCTGCTCGCGCTGTATGTGGCGGTCGCACGCCGGCAGGGTGTCCCGCTGGCCCAATTAAGCGGCACCATCCAGAACGACATCCTCAAGGAATACGTCGCGCGCGGCACCTACATCTACCCGCCGCGGCACTCGATGCGGATTATCACCGACATCTTCGCGTGGTGTGAACGTGAACTGCCCAACTGGAACACGATTTCGATCAGCGGCTACCACATCCGCGAAGCCGGTTCGACCGCCGTACAGGAAGTGGCCTTCACTATCGCCAACGCGATTGCGTACGTGGACGCGGCGCAACGGCAGGGTCTCGATCCCAATCACCTCGGCCAGCGGCTGTCATTCTTTTTTGCTGCACACAACGACTTCATCGAGGAGATCGCGAAGTTCCGCGCGGCCCGACGCCTCTGGGCGCACGTGATGCGCGACCGATTCGGCGTCACGAATCCGCGCGCGCAGCAACTGCGGTTTCACACACAGACCGGCGGCTCCACGTTGACCGCGCAGCAACCCGACACGAACATCATCCGTGTCGCCATCCAGGCACTGGCCGCCGTGATGGGCGGCACGCAGTCGCTGCACTGCAACGGGCGCGACGAAGCCCTGGCCCTGCCGACCGAAGACGCCGCGCGGCTCGCACTGCGCACGCAGCAAATCATCGCCACTGAAACGGGTGTCGCCAACACCGTGGACCCGATGGGAGGCGCTTGGGCGATTGAGCAGCGCACCGACGAGATCGAGGCCGACGCACGCGCCCTCATTGCCACGATCGACACGGCTGGCGGCACGCTTGCCGCCATCGAATCCGGCTTCATTCAGCGGCAGATTCAGGATGCCGCCTACGCGGCGCAACAACGCATCGACAGCGGCGAGTCCGTCGTCATCGGCCTGAATCGGTTCACCACCGACGAGCCGACCTCCATCGAAATGCTGAGCCTCGACCCGGAGAGTGAATCCCGCCAGGCCGCTGCCGTCGCCGACCTCAAACGTACCCGCGACGCCTCCGCCTGCCAGTCAGCCCTCGAAGGCCTCGAACAGGCGGCACGCGGCGCGGACAATCTGGTCCCGCTCGTGTTGCAGGCGGTTGAGGCACGCGCGACCTTGGGCGAAATCTCCGATCGGCTGCGGGCCGTGTTTGGCGAACATCGTGACCGACTCGCCTGACACTCCTCTGTTGTCGGTGGAACACCTCCGGACGGTGTTCCCGTTGCGCACCGGCGGCGACGCGGCCGCCGTCGCCGACGTGTCCTTCACCTTGGACCGCGGCCAGACGCTCGGCCTCGTCGGAGAATCGGGGTCCGGCAAGTCCGTCACGGCCCTCTCACTCATCCGGCTCGTTCAGCCACCCGGCCGGATCACGTCCGGCCGCATCCGGTTTGAAGGGCGCGACCTGATGACGTTCGACGAACCCGCCATGCGCGCCATTCGTGGTCGACGCATCGGATTTGTCTTCCAGGAACCGATGGTGGCGCTCAACCCCGTCTACACGATCGGACAGCAGATCGCTGAAACACTCACCGTGCACGGCCTGGCACGTGGTGCCGCTGCACGTGCCCGCGCGGTGGAGTGGCTGGCTGCCGCCCGCGTGCCGGACCCGAAGGTCCGCGCCGATGCGTATCCCCACCAACTCAGTGGAGGCCTTCGGCAACGCGCAATGATCGCGCTTGCCCTCTGCGCCGAACCGTCGTTGGTGATTGCCGACGAACCAACGACCGCGCTCGATGTCACGGTGCAGGCCGAGATTCTCGATCTGCTGCGTGACCTCCGACGGGAATTTGGCCTGGCGCTCCTGTTGATCACCCACGACCTTGGCGTGGTCGCCGAAATGGCCGACCGCGTCGCCGTCATGTATGGCGGACGCATCGTCGAACACGGCCCGGTGTCGCAGGTGTTTGAGGCCGCCGCCCATCCTTACACGCAGGGCCTGCTCGCGTGCCTGCCCTCGTTGAACACCAATGAACGCCTGCACGCCATTCCAGGCACGGTGCCGTCACTCGGCGCGTTTCCGCCCGGCTGCGGATTCGCCACGCGCTGCGGCGACCGGTTCGCACCGTGTGACACCGCACCTCCGCCTGACTATCCGTGCGGGCCGGACCACCACGCCGCGTGTTACCTGCGGCAGCCGGAGGCGACCCGATGAGTGCGCTGCTCCAGGTGCGACATCTCGTCAAGGAGTTTCGTCAGGGCGGGCTGTTTCGCCCGTCCACGGTGACTCGTGCGGTCAACGACATCAGCTTCGAGATCATGCAGGGCGAGACGTTCGGCCTGGTGGGTGAATCGGGGTGCGGCAAGACCACCACCGGCCGATGCATCCTGCGGTTGATTGAGCCGACGTCCGGGCAGGTGTTGTTCAAGGGCCGCGACCTGGCACCGTTGTCGGCCAGCGAGATGCGCCTGGCGCGACGCGATCTGCAGATCGTGTTTCAGGATCCGTATTCGTCGCTCAACCCGCGCATGCGGGTGGGAGCCATTGTGGGTGAACCCCTGGTGATCTTCCGCGAAGGCACGGCGCGGGAGCGCACACAGCGGGTGGCCGAACTGTTCGAGCTGGTCGGGCTCGACCCGGCGCACGCGACCAGATATCCGCATGAATTCAGCGGTGGTCAACGCCAGCGAATCGGCCTTGCGCGCGCGCTTGCGCTGAATCCCTCACTGGTCATCGCCGATGAGCCGGTCTCAGCCCTCGATGTCTCTGTACAGGCCCAGGTCGTCAACCTGCTGCTCGACCTGCAGTCACGCCTGGGACTCACCTACCTGTTCATCGCGCACGACCTGCGGCTTGTGCGGCAGATCTGCACGCGCGTGGCGGTGATGTACCGGGGACAAATCGTGGAAATCGGCCCGGCCGACGCGGTGTTCTCGTCACCCATTCACGGGTACACACAGGCGCTGCTGACCGCGGTGCCGCGGATTGCGGCCGGTGACCGCGTGCCGAGGGTCGAGTTTGATGCCGCAACGTTCGAGCCGCGTCCCCTGCGACAGATACACCAAGGGCACCTGGCCGCAGTCTGAAGACTGCAGCCAGGTGCCCTGATGAGCCCGGTGCCGACTATCGCGTAATGGCGATGGCCACAGGGATCGGCGCACTCGTCGCAGACCCCACCTTCACGGCATACGTGAACCTCACGGTCCCTGCCCACCCACTCTGGGCACGGTAGGTGAACGACCCATCAGCGTTCAGGGTCAGCGTGCCGCGCGAAACATTGCCCACCACTACCGCCGTCCGAGAAACAGCCGACGCGTCATTGGCGAGTACACCATTGGCGGCGTTGACGGTCAAGGTCTGGCCGCGGCGCACGGTGTAGCTGTCGGCCGCCCCTGTCGGCGCGGCTCCGCTGCCGGGCGGGGTCACTACCGGAGGCGGCGGTTCTGACGACGTCGGGGGTGACACGACCTCCACATCAGCACACTCGGTCACAACCAACGGTTCGGTCTCGATGCCGCTCTTGCTTGGGCTGGCGTGCATCGTTGTGATGCGCGGGTACCCGAACCCGGCGGCGCCGAATGCCTCGGGGTTGATCGTGACGTCGTAATACATGTCCCAGATCCAGTTGGGATAGGTCGGGTTCGTCGTGTAGTTGGCGTCCGTGGCCGGCGAGTTCGACGTGAGCACGTACCCGAACTGGTTGAAGTTCTTCGCCAGTGAGGAATCGGCGCCCATCACATGGTTCGCAGACCCGAATACCATGCCGCCGTCACCGCCCGACACGCCGAGCGAGCCATACCCGCTGATGAACTGGCTGGACGCGCTGATGTAGTCCAGCTTCATCTCAAGCTTCCGCGCTCCTGTCGCATCGTACAGCGCCACCTGCACCATGTCGGACGTCACAAGGTGATTGAAGGAGTGATTGCGCCCCGGCCACCCCACCTGGTTGCTGCCGTAGGTGTTGTCGTTGAAGCTGCGACTGACCGCCGTACGGATCGTCATCGTCCCGTCCACATTGGTCCACCACGTCTGCGACGCACCGACATTGGCGGTTCTTGTGCTGACATAACACACGGTCTCCGACGCCGGACGAATCGTGAGCGTGCCGGAAATGACCGTCACGGTGTAGTTCGCCAACACGCTCTGTGCGTCCACCGGCGTCGGGACAATCGGATACGTGCCGGCCGGACTTGCACTGGTCCCAGTGGTGGTGTACGTCGCGCCCGCAACGTCACCAACCAGAAGACCCGTCCACGCGCCATCGAGCGTCGGCACCGGCTCGCCTTCGACCATGGACTTGTCATTGGCCTTCAGCGTGGCTGGAATCGGGGCAATCGTCAGCGTCCCCGGCTCGTAGGTGATCGTGTAGTTGGTCGACGTGTAGCCCGCCGGCACGATGCCGTCCGTATAGGTACCGACATTCACCGCCGTTGTCGCGTCGCCGCTGAACGTCAGCGCGCCGCCGAGAGCATTGACATCGTCCCCCCCCACGAAGCCGCTGTAGGCCGCTGTGAACGATGAGTACACCGAGCCGTTGTACGGCATCGATCTGTCGGCAGCCTTCACCACTAGGGGCATGGGCGTAATCGTCAACGTCCCCGGCTCGTACCTGATGGTGTAATTCGACGACGTGTAACCGGTCGGCACGATGCCGTCGGCATACGTGCCGACATTCACTGTCGTCGTCGCGGGGCCACTGAACGTCAACGCGCCTCCGAGGTCGCTGGCGTCGTCACCACCCACGAAGCCGCTGTAGGTCACGGTGAACGGTGAGTACACGGCGCCGTCGTACGACTTCGACTTGTCGTCGGCCGTCACCACCAGGAGCACCGGGTCGATCGCCAACGTGCCCGCCACGTACTGGATGGTGTAGTTGGACGACGTGTAGCCCGCCGGCACGATGCCATTGGTATAGGTGCCGACATTCACGGCCGTCGTCGCTGTACCGCTGAACGTCAGCGCGCCGCCAAGGTCGCTGGCATCGTCACCGCCCACGAAGCCGCTGTAGGTCACGGTGAACGGTGAGTACACGGCGCCGTCGTACGACTTCGACTTGTCGTCGGCCGTCACCACCAGGAGCATCGGGTCGATCCCCAACGTGCCCGCCACGTACTCGATGGTGTAGTTGGACGACGTGTAGCCCGCCGGCACGATGCCGGCGCTGTAGGTGCCGACATTCACCGCCGTCGTCGCCGCACCACTGAACGTCAGCGCGCCGTCGAGGGCGCTGACATCGTCACCACCCACGAAGCCGCTGTAGGTCACCGTGTACGGGCCGGAGAAGACCAATCCGTCGTACGGCTTGTCCTTGTCGTCGGCCGTTACCGTGAGCCGCGCCGGATCGATCGTCAACGTGCCCGCCACGTACGCGATCGTGTAGTTGGTCGACGTGTACCCGGCCGGCAGGATACCGGCGGCATACGTGCCGACATTCACGGCCGTCGTGGCGGGGCCGCTGAACGTCAGCGCGCCGCCCAGATCCGTCTGGTCGTCGCCGGGCGCAAAGCCGGCATAGGACACCGTGTACGGTTCACCGAATACGGCGCCGTCGTAATTCTTCGATTTGTCGTCGGCTGTCACCACCAGGAGCAACGGATCGATCGTCAACGTGCCCGCCACGTACTCGATCGTGTAGTTGGTCGACGTGTAGCCCGTCGGCACAATGCCACCGGTGTACGTCCCGACATTCACCGCCGTCGTCGCCGCACCGCTGAACGTCAGCGCGCCGCCCAGATCCGTCTCGTCCTCGCCGGGCGCAAACCCAGCGTAGGACACCGTGTACGGCCCCTCGAACACGGTGCCGTCATAGGTCGTGGTCTTGTCGTCGGCCGTCACCACCAGGAGCTTGCGTACCACCTGGTGGCCATCCGACGCGGAACTTGACGGACACACCGTCGGTTCCACCGCCGATCCGGCGTACTCCGCCACGATCGTGTGATTGCCGACAACCAGCGTCGCCGGCAGGGTGGTCGTCGCTACGCCGTTGATGACCGGTACGCCGGTGGCAATCACGGCGCCGTCGAGACGGAACGTGACGGTGCCGACGGAGGGTGCCTGGTCGGCACCACAGGTTACCGTCGCCGTCGCCGTCGCAGCCGTTCCGTAGACCGACGGGTCGGGCGTCGTGACGGCCAACGTCGACGAGATCGGCGTCACCGTGATGAAGACGTCAGCCCGCACCCGATTGGTCGCGGGATCCCACACGTTATAGATGAAGCTGTCCACACCTACAAAATTGGTCGGCGGCACGTATACGAACGTGCCATCCGGACTGACCGTGACCGTGCCGCCCTTGAGGGTCGTCCAGACGCCAGGCGACCCGTTCAGGACCAGGTCCGAACCCGCCGTGCCGGAAAACGATCCGAGTGAGTACACGGTGGTGACCCCGGTGTCATTGGACAGAATCGACTGGGCCTGCGGCAAAGAGGCCGTGACCAGCGTCGTGTTCTGCACCGTGACGTAGTAGTCATTGGTGGTCCTCACTTTCGGCGCGATGACAACCACCGTCACCGTGGCTGTCGCCGTCACCGGCGTCATCCCCGAGGTGGGGCCTGGCGCATCCTCAATCGTGTACGGGAACGTCAGCGTGCCCCAGAAGTTCGCCGCCGGAGTGATCGTGACATTACCGGCCAGGTCATCAAGTGTCACCGTGCCGTTGGTCACGTTCACCGTATCTCCCACAGTGACAGGCTGCCCGTTGATGTGGGTGATGCGGAAGGAATGGCCCTCCGGGTCGCTGTCGTTCGTGGTCAATGTCCCGGTGATTGGGGTTTCGAACGTCGTCGAGTACGTGTCGTTGGTCGCGATCACCTCGTTGACGTCCTCGACCACGATCCGCACCGTGGCGGTATTCACCGATGTCAACCCATGGAGTCCGACCCCACGGTAGTTGAAACTGTCCGTGCCAACAAACGTTGAAAGCGGCGTATAGGTGAAGCGCCCGGTGGCATACACCGTCACCGTCCCACCCTCCGCGGTCACAAACGTCACGGACTCGTTGCCTCCGAGCGACGTCACCCCACTCGGCCCGGCCGCACCGATCAACAACGACGCCGACGGATCGTTCAGGAGCAGGCCCACAGGATTGACCGAGGCGGCGTCCACATCAAGCGTGGTCCGCTCCGGCATGGCGTAGGCGTCATCGGCCACCAACGGACGCACCTCGATGGTGACCGTGGCCACGTTGCTCACGTTGATGTCGGCCGGCGGTGTGACCCCGTCCATGTACGTATAGTCGGTCACGTGATACACGAACGTGTCGATGCCATGGAAATCGGCAGGAGGGTCGTAGATCATGCCGCCCTGAGCCTGCAGCGTCACCGTGCCGCCGCTGCTGGTCGTCACCAAGGCCCCGGCGGTCAGATTCGGCGTACCTGACGTGCCGACCTGGAGCACCGTCACTTGGTTATGCAGGAGCGCATTCGTTGTCTCGTTGTCCGGGTCATAGTCGTTCACGAGTACACCGTCGGGGGCACCCGCAAACACCACGATCTGTTCGTTCTGCGTCGTCACGAATCGGTCGTCGCGCGCGATCGGCGCCAGGTCCTCCCCGCAGTCGGGATCGTTGTTGTTCGCAAACCCGTCGCCGTCGTCGTCCCCGGGGCTCTGCGCAGAGCACACCTCGAGTGGCTTGCAGTTCTCGTCGATGAACCCGTCGCCATCGTTGTCGACGCCATCGCCGCAGATTTCCTGCTGCGCGGTGTACTCCCACATGATGCAGATGCCCTGCACCCGCCGCCCCTCAGGCAGGTTGAGGCTCAGCTGATCCTGAGCCTGAAAGTTCACGCCCTGAATACGGTTCAGCACACGACCCGACGAGATATCAAAGACGTAGACCCAGCCGGTCTGCAGTGCCGACGCCCAGAGCTGACGGCCCGTCGGATCCACTTCCAATGTGTAAAAGGATTGGATGAGTCCGTTCTGGCCGTTCGACGCGTTCAGGATATCGGGGTCATCCTGGATCTGGTACTGCTGAACATACTGGCCGTACTGATTGAAGCGGAAGATGGCATCACCTGCCGCAACGATCACGCCACCGGTGCCGTCGCCTGGCGGCAGCACACGCAGGGCGTGAAACCGTCGATCCTGAAACTCGCCACGCGGAAACAACCGTCCGCCGCCGAAGTCCGGCAACTGCCAATCGTTGGTGATGCTGTAGCGATGGATGTACGCGTCTTCCGACGTATAGAAGGCGATGATTTCCGACGTCTGGTTTTCCACGTACGGTGAGTACGCGAGGTCGACCCAGTCGGTGCCCTGCCGGCCGGTGAAGGTCCAGTACAGGTCCCGGTCCGGAGTCGCGTGTGCCGAGTCTCTGTAGCTGCCATCCGCCTGCACGTTGTAGCGATGCAGCCGCTTGCCCAAAGGCCAGCGGACAGGCACCTGCACCCCAGGGGCAGACTGCTTCTCCATCCACTCCCCGGTCGCCCGATGCGCGTAGTAGGCCAGCGGCAGCGAGAGCGGCCCCTCGGGAACCGCCTCGTAGTTGGTCGGTGTCGCGGGAAACACCAGTTGGCCATTGCTGTCGTGGAAGAGACGGCGACTTGCGTACCCATAGGCGGCGGCCACAAAACCGTCTGCGCTGTTGATCGTCCGCAGCATCAGCACGGTGCCGGTCTCGTCCACCATGTAGCCGGTGCCCCCCTCGTTCCACTCGAAGGGCCTGTCGTCAATCGACCACACCCAATACAGGTATTGATCGAAGTTAGGACCAGGATCAGGCCGCACGAAGTTGGTCCAGGCCGCCGGTGCCGGAGTTTCCCAATCCCAATTGGGCGCCGAGTGGCCGACATAAAGGTTCCCGGCGGCGTCGAAGGCTACCGATTCCGGATTGTTGTCGATACCGTGATACCAATCATTGATGGACTCGTTACCCCGCTGAATCAGCGTGGACAGGCGTCGACCGATCGGCGCGTACGGCCGCGCGTTCGGCGCAGGTGACAGAGTGCCCGGGTGCCGGCTGATGACGTTGACCGCCGGCTCAAACCGCGAAAAATTTGTAACGGCAAACTCGCCGGTTCTCCAGTTCGCTGCACAGCCCGTCGTCGCAGCGGACGTGGGGTAAAGACCCAAGGACATGCGGTCGTAGTCGGCGGAGACGACAAAACGCTTGAACTCGCCATGGCGATCAACCACCCGATAGGTAGCATTGTTGAGCGCCATCATGACGTCGCCCTTCGCCCAGCGACCGATGTCCCAGTCGAACGAAACGGCATCGGTGCCGGTGGTGAGATTCACCGGGTGCACACCGACGCTGCCGTTGATGTCGAGCGCATTGATGTCGCCCTCGATCGGGTTGACCGGACCCGCCCAGGTCCCCACGTGACCCACGGGACGTGATTCGCTGATCGTGCTCGGCACGCTGACCTTCAACCGACCGTACGTCGGGGTCCCGGCCGCAGGCACCTGATACTCAGCATCCACCGTCGACGGCACCGCCAAGGGGAGGGAAATTCCCAACGCCTCCACCTGCTCGGAGGTCAGCTCCTGAATAAAACCAGGGATCGAGTCGACCGCGCTGCCCTCTGCCTGTGGACGCAACTCAACAAGCGCTCCCTCGGCATGCCGCACGCTCGGATTCAATACCAGGTGTTGATCGATGTAGTAGCTCGTCCACTTCCGCTCGAACTCATCCCACGTCGACAGTCGGATACTCGCAACAGCAGGCGCCGAAGTGTTGGCGGCCGTCGGCGCAAACCACGCACCGTGCACTGTCGCCGCGGCGACCGCGATGACCATGGCAACAATGACTTGGCGAAGGGCGGTGGTCTTTAACATAAGAAAAATCTCGCAACCGTTCACAAACTTGATCGGATCGAATCGGTCGTACTTGGAAAATCGAGTGAATCATACACCACAAGTGTCGTTCGTGTCATATCAAAACACACTCGTAATTCAGTTTTGTAATTCACTCGGCTCAAGCAAATTGATTATAAAGAAAAGTCTTGTACCGTAGGTATAACACTGTGACCCACTGGTGGCAGCAGGAGCCTAAACGACTTGTTTCGAGTGGTTTACAGCGAAATCAAGCCGCTCGGCGCACGTCTTTTTCGACCTGACCGTCGCGGATATGGATGGCGCGGTGGGCATGAGCCGCCACTTCAGGCTCGTGGGTGACGAGCACAATCGTGTTGCCGCTTTCGTGCAGGCGGGCAAACAGACTCATGATCTCCACGCCCGTCTTCGTATCGAGGTTCCCGGTGGGCTCGTCGGCCAGCAATATTGACGGATTATTGACCAGCGCCCGGGCAATCGCCACGCGCTGTCGCTGACCACCAGACAACTGATTGGGGCGATGGGTCATGCGGTCGGTCAGTTCCACCTTCTCGAGCGCCTGGGCGGCGCGCTCACCGCGCACCTTGGCCGAAATCCCGGCATAAATCAGTGGCAACTCCACGTTGTGGAGCGCGGTCGCACGGGGCAACAAGTTGAAGGTCTGGAATACGAAGCCGATTTCTTCGTTCCTGATCCGTGCCAGCTCATCGTCATTCATTTCGCTGACCTGCTTGCCGTTGAGCAGATAGCTCCCCTTGGAGGGGGTATCCAGACATCCGATCAGATTCATTAGCGTGGACTTGCCGGAGCCACTTGGGCCCATGATGGCGACGTACTCACCGCGCTCGATCTCGATCGACACCCCCTGAAGGGCATGGATCAGCTCGGTGCCCATCTCGTAGGTCTTCCACAAATCTTTGGTCTGAATCAGCGCCATGACTTCACCTTATACGGTTCCGGACAGGAGGGTGTTCACGCGCTGGACGGTCCGGGAGTCGAATCGGACGGCCAAGTCGCCAGGTCTACGACTCGTCCGCCTCGTACTCGTCCCGCAAGCGACGAACGACGGTCGGATCGGCCAGCGTGGTGGTATCACCGAGTGCCTTGCCTTCGGCGATATCCCGCAGCAGGCGTCGCATGATCTTGCCGGAGCGGGTCTTGGGCAGATCCGCCGCAAACAGAATCTGATCAGGTCGCGCGATCGCGCCAATCTTGCGCACGACGTGTTCCTTGAGCTCATCAATGAGCGCGGCGCCCGACTTGATCCCTTCCTTGACGGTCACAAAAGCCGCAATCGACTGCCCCTTGATGTCGTGCGGTCGGCCGACCACGGCGGCCTCGGCCACTGACGGATGATCCACCAGCGCGCTTTCAACCTCCATGGTGCCGATGCGATGTCCCGCCACGTTCAGCACGTCGTCCACGCGCCCGAGCAGCCAGTAGTCGCCTTGCGCATCGCGCCGTGCGCCGTCGCCGGTGAAGTACACGCCGTCATCCCACCGACTGAAATACTGCTGCACGAAACGTTCGGGATCGCCGTAGATGCCGCGGAGCATGCCCGGCCAAGGCTTGGTGAGCGCGAGCAATCCTCCGCCGTGCTCAACCGGCACGCCGGCACCCGTTCGAATCTCGGCCGTGATACCGGGAAAGGGTTTTGTCGCTGAGCCGGGTTTCAGCGGCGTAATGCCAGGCAAGGGCGCAATCATGATGTGCCCCGTCTCGGTTTGCCACCACGTATCCACCACCGGGCAGCGTCCCCCGCCGATATGTGTGTGGTACCACATCCACGCTTCGGGGTTGATGGGTTCACCGACCGAGCCAAGCAGACGCAGGCTCGAGAGATCCCGCCCCGCCGGCCACTCGGTGCCCCACTTCATGAACGCGCGAATCGCGGTCGGCGCGGTGTAGAACACCGTGACGCCGTACCGCTCGACAATGTCCCAGAAGCGATCCTTGTTCGGCCAGTCCGGCGCACCTTCGTACATCAACACGGTGGCGCCGTTCTGCAGCGGCCCGTAGACGACGTAGGAATGTCCGGTGACCCAGCCAATGTCAGCCGTACACCAGTACACATCGGTGTCCTGCAGGTCGAACACTAATTTTGTCGTCGCGTAGGTACCAACCAGGTACCCGCCTGTGGTGTGGACGATGCCCTTCGGTTTCCCGGTGGTGCCGGACGTGTAGAGGATGTAGAGCATGTCTTCGCTCTCCATCGGTTCCGGCGCACACGCCAGCGGCGCGTCCTGCATCAACCGGTGATACCAGTGATCGCGGCCTTCCTTGATGTGCACCGGAAACGGCTCACCCGACTGGCGTTTGACGACCACGACGTGTCGAATTGAAGGGGTGTCCTGCAGCGCTTCATCCGACGTCTGCTTCAGGGGCACAAGCTGACCGCGCCGAAAACCGCCGTCTGCCGTGATGAGCAGCGAACACTGCGAGTCGTTGATGCGGTCGCGCAGGGCCTCCGCACTGAAGCCACCAAACACCACGGAGTGCACAGCGCCGATGCGTGCGCAGGCGAGCATCGCGATCGCCAACTCGGGAATCAATGGCAGATAGATGGCAACACGATCACCCTTGGTGACACCCAGGCCCTTGAGGACGTTGGCGAACTGACAGACCTGCCGATAGAGGTCGAAGTACGTGAGCGTCCGTCGATCGCCGGGCTCACCTTCCCAGATGAGTGCGGCCGTATTGCGACGCGCGGTGCGCACGTGTCGATCGAGGCAATTGACACTCGCGTTGAGTTGGCCCCCGACGAACCACTGCGCGTGAGGTGGCTTCCAGTCGAGCACCGTCGTCCAGGGGCGCATCCACTCGAGTTCGCGCGCGAACCCCTCCCAGAAGCCCTCCGGGTCTTCAGCCGCGCGTTCGTAGATCGAGGGATCGGCCGCACGGGCGTGCGTACGCCACTCGTCGGTGGGTTCAAAGACACGTGCTTCCGTCAGAAGCGCGTTGATTTCGTGAGACTTTGAGGACTCGCTCACGCGACCTCGGGGCCCGCCTTCTTGCGGAAGAACGCGAGGCCGAGCAGGCCGCCGAGCAGGCCAAACACCCCGAACAGCGGAATCGTGACTGCAGCACCGATCAGCGCGGCCGCCGGACCGGTCGAGAGGCGTTCGATCATCTCGAGCATTTCGGGCGGCACATCACCCATCTGCGAGAACACCTGATCCATGGCTTCGCGCTGGGCATCCGCGCCGCCGGTGACCGTCATCAGAAACGCGGAGGCAATCGTCGTGACGACGCCGCCAACCGCACCGGCAATCAAGCCGGCCAGCGCCGCGACCGAGGTCTCGATCGGCGCGGGATTGTTCTGCTGCATCAGATAGGTGGTTAACACGCCACCCGCCACCACCCAGAGACAACAACACGCGTTAAAGGCCCCGATGACCGGCAACGACGAAAGGACGCCGATGAACAATCCGCCGAGCAGTGCAGGTTGGTAGCGAGCCAAATGGGCCTCCGTGACTGAACCGGTTAGTCGTAATATTCGCGGCCGAGGTGCGTGATGAGCTCTTCGCCCTTGATATACCGCAGTGTGTTTTTCAACTTCATGAGCTGAATGAACAGGTCGTGCTCCGGGTAGAGTTCAGGCGCGTGCATCGGGCTCTTGAAGTAGAACGAGAGCCATTCCTGGATGCCCGAGAACCCGGCGCGTTTCGACAAGTCGAGAAACAGCGCAACGTCGAGCACAATCGGCGCCGCCAGAATGCTGTCGCGGCACAGGAAGTTGATCTTGAGCTGCATCGGATAGCCGAGCCAGCCGAAGATGTCGATGTTGTCCCAGCCCTCTTTGTTGTCGCCGCGCGGCGGGTAGTAGTTGATGCGCACGACGTGGGAGATGTCCTTGTAGAGATCCGGATACAGGTGCGGCTGGAAGATGTAGTCGAGCGCGCCCTTCTTGCTCTCTTCCTTGGACTTGAACGACTCGGGATCGTCGAGCACTTCGCCATCGCGATTGCCGAGGATGTTGGTCGAGTACCACCCGGCCACACCAATCAGACGCGCCTTGAGGCCGGGCGCGATGATCGTCTTGATCAGCGTCTGCCCGGTCTTCATGTCGTTGCCGGTAATGGGCGAACCGGTCTTCGCGGCGAGTTCACGCAACGCCGGCAGCTCAGCACTGAGGTTCGGCGCCGCGTTCCCATACGGCAACCCTTCGCTGATCGCCGCGTAGGCGTAAATCTGGCTCGGCGAGATGGCCGGATCGTTATCCACGAGGCCCTTCTCAAACGCGGCAATGTTCGCGTGGCACGGCTGCTCGGTCAGGAAAATTTCGGTGGAGCCCGCCCAGATCAACACCAAACGCGAGCAGTTGTTGTCGGCTTTGAACTTGCGGATGTCCGCGATCAGCTGATCGGCGAGGTCCTTCTTGTTCTTGCCCTTCTTGACGTTGGGGCCGTCCAGACGCTTCACGTAGTGGCGATCAAAGACGGCGGCCATCGGTTTAATCGCCGACAGCTCGTCCTTCACCTGATCGAGCAACTTCTCGTCGAGCACGCCGGCGTGTTTCGCGGCCTCGTAGCAGTTGTCCTCGAAAATGTCCCAGCCGCCGAACACGATGTCGTTCAGCTCGGTCAGTGGGACAAATTCACGAATCGTGGGCGTGCGGTTCTCGGTGCGTTTCCCGAGTCGCACAGTACCCATTTCCACCAGCGAGCCGATGGGCTTGGCCAGGCCTTTGCGGATGGCCATGACGCCCGCAATCGTCGTGGTGCTGACCGCACCGAGTCCAACCAGAAGAATGCCGAGTTTTCCGTCGGCGGGGGCAAGAGAAAGACCAGTAGTCACAAGCGGGAACTATATCATTCGACCATGTTCACGATTCTGAAGATGCTGTGGCGGCGGCCCGAACACCCCGAACAGGCGGCCGTCGCCATGCTCGGCATTCGACCAGGCGACACGGTGCTCCTTCTGGGGGCGGGACGACCCGATCTGGCCGGCGCCATCGGTGCCGTCACCGGCCTGAACGGCCAGACGACAGTGGTCGCGGCCGACAAACACGCCGAATCCGCCGTTGACGCTGCGGCGGCGAAAGCCGGAGCCCTGGTGGAGGTCGTGATCGCCCCACCCACCATGCTGCCGTTGGACAATCAGGCTGCGGACATGGCGATTCTGCCGATCGGCCTCGCCGGCCTCGGTGCGGAGGGTCCCTCGGTTCTGGCCGAAGCCATCCGGGTGGTGCGTCCGGGAGGCCGCATCTCCATCTGTGAACCCCTGCCCCGCCAGGGGTTGTTCCGCCTCGCGCACACAGGGCCCGTCATCGACACGACCATCGTGATCTCACGGCTGACCGCCGCAGGCCTGCGCGCCGCCCGCCATCTCGGCGACCTGGACGGCACGGCCTATTTCGAAGCCGCCCGCCCGCGCTGAAAAAGACGTCGGGAGGCTTTTTCGAGACGGAACACCCACGTTCTGGCGCGTTTCGGCGTCTGCCCATCCGAAAAAGCCTCCCGACGTCTTTTTCAACGGAGGCAGGTGAGGTGGCGACCACCGTCGATCGAGATGGTTTCGCCGGTGATCCAGGCTGACGCCGGGGACACCAGGAACCAGATCAGGTCGGCAATTTCTTCGGGCGTCCCGGGACGACCAAGCGGATGGGTCACCTTGGAGTGCTCGAGAAACGCCGCATACCGGGCCTCATCCATGCCGCCCCGGCGATGCAGGTTGGTGACGACCACGCCCGGGTTCACCGCATTCACCCGCACGCCGCTCGGCGCCAGATCCAATGCGGCACACCGCGTCAACTGGTCCACAGCGGCCTTGCTCACGCAGTAGGACAACAGCCCTGGAAACGCCCGGGTGCCCGCCACACTGGACAGGTTCACCACAGCACCCTTTGTTTCGATCAACGCGGGTGCCGCCTCACGCATGAGGCGGAACGTGGCGCGCAGATTCACATCCAGCATCGCGTCAAACGCCGCATCCGTCGTGTCACTGAGCGCCGCTGAGGCGATGACACCGGCCGCGTTCACCAGCGCGTCAATCCGCCCGTGTCGTTCGAGTGTGGTTCGCACGATCGCTCCAGGCGCATCCTCGTGCGTCACGTCCTGCACCAGCGCATCACCCACCGCCGCCAGCGCAGCTTCGTCGCGTCCCACCGCGACAACCGTCATGCCCTCCGCCACCATCCGTTGCGCCGTGGCGCGCCCGATCCCCGACGACGCGCCGGTGACGATCGCCACGCGCCCTGTCGCCCACTGTGTATTCGTCTGTGTTTTGGCCGGATTCGTCATGCGCGAAGTCTATCGCGACCCCTGTTGTCGGGTGCATGACAGGCCGAAACGACAAAGGTGAACGACCGCTATTCGCTCCGGGAGGTCGCGGCCGCCGCCGACGTGCCGGTCGAACTGGTCTCGCATCTGGTCGATTCCGAGCACGTACTGGTGATTGATGGGTGGGTACGCCAAGTCGACGCCGTGGCACTTGTGCGCCGACTGCGCGCCGCACCCGGGGGCCGCGAGTTGCTCGCGCCCCTCACGGCGCCAGCACGTCGGCAAGGATTGCCGCTGGCCGCATCGGGCACGCTGCATGCGACGGTGCTCGTAGGTCTTCTGCTCGCCTCGTCGCTCGGTCTTCTGAACGCCAACGACACCGAGACCCCGGTGCCCTCGCCGAAGACATCGCCCCAGCTGGTGTATCTCATCACCCCGGGTCCTGGCGGCGGCGGTGGCGGTGGAGGACTGGCCGTGCCGGCACCGCCCCCTCGCGCTGAACGCAAAGCCCCGGTGCCCACGCGCACCTCAAGTCCGGTTCCGCGTCCACGGCCGTATCGACCGCCACCGCGGCCGGTGTCACACCCGGTCGTGACACCCCCGCCGGTGCCAACTCCGCCGCCGGTGCAGGCACCTGTTGTGCCAGTTCCCGGAGACACACACGAGGTGGCCGGCATTATTGATGCCCCACCGTTACCCACACCACCCAGTCCCGGCCCTGGCACTGGAGGCGGCGTAGGCCAGGGGCAAGGCACCGGGATCGGTGAAGGCAGCGGCAATGGGATCGGCCCGGGCTCGGGCGGCGGCACAGGGGGCGGACCGTTCCGACCGGGTACCGGAATCGAGCCACCCCAACTGCTGCGTGAAGTGCGACCGACCTACACCGATGAGGCCCGCCGACGGGCCATCGAAGGGGACGTGGTCCTTGAGATTGTCGTCCGTCGCGACGGCACGGTGGGGGACGTACGTGTCGTACGTTCCCTTGGCAGCGGTCTCGATCAACGCGCCGTCTCCGCCGTGCGGCAGTGGCGTTTCACGCCCGCCCGTCGTCAAGGCGCACCGGTCGATGTCGTGGTGGATGTCGCCGTCGGTTTTTCGTTGAGGTAAGTGATCATGGAATCCCTGTTGATGGTTGTCATGGTGCTCACGCTGGTGCTCGGCGTGGCGATGTTGGTGTTTGCGTGGCGCGTACTCCGGCGGGACCGGACACGCACCGAGGCCCGGGTCTCTCATCTGCGGGATCTCGCCACCGCCGATCTCGACTGGTCGGACGCCGATGCGGACGAGGACGAGGCGCCGATCGCAGACGTTCGATATCACTCATCGCCGCTGCTGCACGCCGAGAGTCCGACGCCCTCGCGCGCGCGATGGAGTTCGGTGATTCTGGTGGTGACGGTATTCATGACCGTGGGTGCCGGCTCAGTCTACGCACTCTACGGTCGCGCGCTGCCGCTGACCTGGCCCGTGCAACTCGGCGCGACACGAAGCGAGCCGTTGGAGTTGCTGGCGCTCAGCCATCGCCGCGATCCCGGCGGCGACTTCGTCGTCACCGGACTGGTGCAGAATCCGATGCACGGGCGCACGACACCCGCGCTTGTGGCCGTCGCGTATGTCTTCGACCGTGACGGCGAGTACGTCACGGCCGGCACCGCCACACTCGACGTCGCGTCCCTGGCTGCCGGGGATCAATCCCCGTTCACGATCCGGGTGTCGGGTGCCGATGCGATCGGCCGATTCCGCCTGGGCTTCAGAGGTAGTGAAGGCCGCGTGTTCGCCCATGTGGATCGCCGGGGGGTCGCACCGGCGGGCACCACCGACGCCATCGTGGAGGCGTCCCGATGAAAGCCCTCGCGACACTGCTCGCCGTGGCCTGGGTGCTCGCGCCACAGGCCCTACAGGATCGTCCCACCGGGCAGGGATTTTCATTCCGCTCCAACGTCAACCTGACCAACGTCACCGTCACGGTGACGGACGCCAACGGACACGTGGTCAAAGGCCTCAAGCAGGGTGACTTTGAGATCTACGAAGACGGCGTGCTGCATCCCAGCTCACACTTCGAGGCCACGCGCGTGCCGGTCAGCCTCGGCATTGCGGTGGACACCAGCGGCTCGATGGTCGGTGCGAAGTGGGTGGCGGCGCAGGCGGCCCTGCGTCGATTTGTGGACGACCTGCTCGGATCCGATGACGAGGTGTTCCTCTATCGCTTCGACAGTCAACCGGAACTGCTGCACCCGTGGACGCACGACCGCCGACAGGCGAGTCGCGCCCTGCAGTCGGTCCAGCCGCGCGGTGGCACGGCGATGTACGACACCGTCGCGGAAGCGATCCCGCTGGCGCAGGCCGGCAGCAAACGCAAGAAAGCGCTGGTCGTCATCTCGGATGGGCAGGACACCAGCAGTTCCACACGTATCCAGGCGCTGCAGCGCATCATCCGCGAGAGTGAAGTGCTGGTCTATGCCATTGGTCTCGATGTCTCGGGAGAGTCCAGTGGTGCGGCGGCGCGGTCGACGGCGCGGGCATCACGTCCTCCCGCACCGTCCCCCTTCCCCGGGCGCCCCGCCCCGGCACCGTCGCCGGCCCCGGCCCGAACACCAGCGCCCTCTTCGGGCTCGTCCGATCGCGTGGATGCAGACGCGCTGCGCAGCATGACTGACGACAGCGGTGGACGCACCGAAATCATCCATGCCCACCAGGATCTCGACCCGGCCACGGCCGGCATCGCCAGCGAACTCAGTCAGCAGTACTTCCTGGCGTACTCGTCCTCCGCACCAAAGGACGGCCGCTGGCACACGATCGAGGTGCGCATCAAAAAAGGCGGTGGCACCTATCGCATCCGTGCGCGGCGCGGATTCATCGCATCGTAGTGCACTGCGGCCCGCGCGAGCACGATGCCCATGCGATATCATGCGAACGCTTCAGATGGCCTATGACGATATCTGTGTCCACAAGCTCATGCTCCAGGATCGCCTTCGCACCGATGGATTCCGTTTGGCGATTGAGGCTACGGTGCGAGAAGGTGACGTGGTGCTCGACTTTGGCTGCGGCACAGGCATCCTGTCGTTTTTTGCGAAGAAGGCTGGTGCACGAACGGTGTACGCGGTTGACCGGTCGCCCATCATCAAGGTGGCAAAACAAATCGCGCGTGACAACAATCTGGAGGGTATCCATTTCCTGTCCAGTGAGGGGGAGACAGTCGCACTTCCCGAGCCAGTAGACGTGGTGGTGTCGGAATGGATGGGCACCTTCATCTTCAGGGAAGACATGCTTCCTCCTCTTGTCCGGCTCGTGGACACCTACCTCCGACCGGGCGGCCTGTGCGTGCCCCGATCAGTCACCCCCTGTTTGGCGCTGGTCACCGACCAGTCGTTTCACGACGATCTTGCGTACTTCCGCACGCGCCCATATGACATCGACTATTCCCTCGTCGGAGACTGGCCGTTTTTCCAGCCACAGGTGTGCCGCGTGCGTCGGGACCAGGTAGAGGCCACCCCCATGGTCGGCGAAACGCTGGAGATGCAGCGCACGCACGACGTCTCGGCGATTCACGCACGCATGGTCGCCGGACGCGACATGACTGTCTACGCGCTGTGTGGCTGGTTTAATGCCCAACTCGCACCAGGCATCGATTTGCGCACAGGTCCGCATGACCCGGAGACTCACTGGCAGCATATGGTGTTTCCATTGGCGGAGCCTCTCCACCTGGCCCAGGGGACCACTGTGGACGTGGCGGTGTACCCGTTGCGCATGGGGCCTACCCGCGAGCCCGGATGGCGTTGGTCCGTCAACGCAGGAAACGAGAGGAGACACTATGACAACGTCATCCATCGCGTGTGGCTTCACGTGCCGTAAGCTGCGATGACTGCGGCGTCCCACGTGAGGGGCCCAGTCTGCGCCCCCGCAATGGCACGCCGGGTTCCTGTCGCGCAGACTCCAGATGCTAGTGCTAGTGTAGTGAGCCGTGTCTGAGACGTCGTATGTCTGGAGTATCGCGTTAGGGCTGTCGGTCCTGGGCAGCATTGGTGGCCTGTTGGTCGCCGGACTCCTTCTGTTCTTCAACGCCGCGGTCCGTGCGCGCGTGGTGCCCTGGCTCGTGTCGTTCGCTGTCGGCACGCTGCTGGGAGCCGCCACCCTCAGCCTGATGCCCGAGGCACTCGAACATCTGGCCCCGGAGCGCGCGTTCCTGGTGATGCTCGGCGGCATTCTCACGTTTTTTATTCTCGAAAAACTCGTCCTGCTCCGTCACTGTCACGACGACTCCGTGTGTGAAGTCCATCAGAGCACCGCCACGCTCGTCATCGTCGGTGACGCCGTGCACACGTTTGTGGATGGTGTGGCGATTGCGGCCTCCACGCTGGTCTCCATTCCCACCGGCATCATGACGGCGCTCGCGGCCATCGCCCATGAAATTCCGCAGGAGGCCGGCGACTTCGGCATTCTGCTCGCCGCAGGCCATTCACGGCGCAAGGCCCTGATGCTCAACGCGACGTCAGCGCTCGGCGGCCTGCTCGGCGCGGGCATGATGCTGGCGTTTGGAGCCAGTGTGCCCATGGCACAGCCGTACGTCCTCGCCTTTGCGGCGGGCAACTTTCTGTACGTTGCGATGTCCGACTTGATTCCGCACCTGCATCGGGGCGAATCCGACCCCAGCAGTCTTCGACAAGTGCTGCTCATCGCCGCCGGCCTGGCCACCATCATCCTGTTGCACGAATACTTCGGCCACTGACCGTCTTTCCTTCCCGCTCCAGCGTCGAATTCACGGTGAGGCGCTCACAGGCGTTTGTTGCGCTCGTTCTTGGCATCCTCGTCGTGGCAGGTGCCGCACTGTCGGCCTCCCAGCGGCGCCTCCTGCCTCCGGGTGCCGCGCTCATCGGCCAGGTGGTGGACGCCGAGACGGGCGTGGGTCTGCGCCGGGCGATCGTGGAGATCGGCGGGGCCGGCCCGCAGCGCCGCGTGGTCAGCGACGACCGTGGGCGTTTCCTGTTCACGGGCCTGCCTGCCGGCGCGTATCACATCACCGCGAGCCGCAACGGGTATCTCACCGGCGCGCACGGACAACGCCGCCCGTCCGGCGCTGCCACCATCGTCACCGTGAACACCGGCCAGTGGATCGGCGCACTGGATGTCCGGCTCTGGAAACCAGGCGTCATCACGGGCGACGTCCGGGATGCGCATGGCGATCCGGCTGTCGGCGTCACCGTACGGGCCTATCGACATGAACGCGACGCCGGTCACGTGACGCTGCGCGAAGCGGCGGTATCGCTGACGGATGACAGGGGACATTACCGGCTGGCGTCACTGGTGCCTGGCGATCACCTGGTGGGCATCTCGTCGCTCACGAGCGACGTGAGCCAGCCTCCTCCTGCCGTGGACCCGGCCCCTGACGATGTCCGACTCGACGAGCCGACGGATCCGCCCGCGCACGTCTTTCCCCCGCAGTACTACCCCTCCACCGAGCAGGTGGCTGGCGCGGCACGAGTGCCTGTTCAGGCGGGGCGCGAGTACTTTGGCGTGAGTTTCTTGCTACCGTCCACACCGGCATTCACGGTGTCGGGTCGGCTTGAGACGTCGACCCCAGCCGACGTCGGTTCGATACAGGTGCCGCTCCTGCTCACCCGACCCTCCGACCCCACGATTACTGAGCACCGGACACACCGCGTACTTGCCGTCACCACCACTGATGCCGAGGGCCGCTTCACGTTCTCCCAGGTCCCGAGCGGTCGGTTCGAAATCGAAGCCGCCGCCACCGGGACGACCGACGGCACGTACTGGGCGAAAGAAGCCGTCACCGTCACCAATACCGCCGTCACGAATGTGATCGTGACGATGCGATCTGGACTGGACGTGCAGGGACGCCTTCGGGTGGTCTCGCGCGACCGCCGGGTGACGCCACCGCTGGGCCGTGTGGCGATCACCTTCCAACCGCTGTTCGACGCGCCCGGTGTTGGTGAGGTGAGCGCCACGATCGACGAGACCGGCACCTTCCGCACAGGTCCCTCGCTCACGCCAGGACCGTATCTCGTGCGCGTGGCGGTGCCGCGCGGATTCATGCTGCGCGCGGTGATGTCCGGTGGCCTGGACGTGGCGGACCATCCATTGGACCTCTCCTCAGGATTCGCCGCCACTGACCTGGATGTGACGCTGACTGATCAACGCACCAGCGTGCTCGGCACGGTGCGGGGCGAGGGGCCGTTCGGCGATCCCACGGCTACAGTGCTGCTGTTTCCCCCTGACGCCGGCTTCGGGCAACGCGGCGGAGGCACCCGCCGATTTCGCAGCGTACGCACCACACGCGAAGGCACATTCACCATTCGTGACCTCCCGCCCGGCGCGTACCTGGCTGTGGCCGTTGACGATGCCGACGTGGAGGGGTGGCAGGAACCGGCGCGCCTCCAGCACTGGCGGACCCGGGCGATTCCACTGAGCATCCGAGAAGGGGAAGCGAAAGTGATCGAATTGCGTCGTCTCGTGGTGCGTTGAGGTTTCCACTCGTCTAAACACACGGTCGCCCGAGGGCGTAAAGTCGGGCAGAGGGCTTTTATGACATCCACACTCATTCGCACCTGGACTTCGCTGGCCGTCGTGGCCGCGATTGGTGTGGCGATTTCTGCAGCGTCCTACGCCCAGGCGGGCGATCAACAAGGCGGGGGCCGTGGTGCCGGCGCGGGTCAGGCGCGGGATGGGGCCCTGGCGCTGGCGCAAACGGTGGGCACGGGCTTGATTCTCGGTCAGGTCGTGACCGGCGACACCGGCACACCCGTGCGACGGGCGCGCGTGTCGCTCAGTAGCGCCGAGTTGCGTGGCCAGCGGTCAACCATGACTGACGACGAGGGCCGGTTCGTGTTCACGCAGTTGCCGCCTGGACGGTATTCAATGACTGCGTCGAAGGCCGGCTACGTGAACATCGCCTACGGTGCGAAGGCCCCCGGGCGGGCCGGTACGCCGATCCAGCTCGAAGAAGGCCAGAAACTCGACAGCCGCGCGATCTCGCTGCCCAAGGGCGGAGTTGTCACCGGCGTGGTGCTTGATGAATACGGCGAACCCTCGCCTGGCACACCGGTGCGTGCGCTTCGAACCGTGATTCGAACCGGAGAAAAACGTCTTGAATCGGCGGGCACCAACACCACGGACGACCGTGGGATGTACCGCATCTACGGATTGCAGCCGGGGCAGTACGTCGTCACGGCGCAGCCGCGAAACACCGGCCTGGGCAGTCTGCAGACATCTGTCGCGGCCGAAATCGAGATGGCGTTGCAGCAGATGCAGGAGCAGCTCGGGCGTGGGGCCGGTGCAGGTATCCAGGCTGGCCAGGGTGGTCGTGCCGGACGCGGCGGACAGCTGGGTGACCTGCTCCAGGACATGGCCGGCGGCCGCGGCCAGCAGGTGCTTGAGCAATTGCAGCAGCTGGGTCAGGACGAACAATCCGTGGGGTACGCCCCCGTGTTTTACCCAGGGACGACGACACCGTCAGGCGCGATGACCGTGGATGTCGAAGTCGGACAAGAGCGCTACGGCGTGGACTTCCAGTTGCAGTTGGTCTCCACCGCACAGGTGACAGGTACGTTGTCGGGTGTGGACGGCACAATTCCCCAAGGCACACAAATCACGCTGGCGCTCGCAGACACCCTGCCGGGGTTGCCGGGGACGTCGCAGACGGTGCGGGCCAACCAGACAGGCGGGTTCTCGTTCCGCAACGTAACGCCCGGTGACTACCGGCTGACGGCGCGCGCGCAGGTACGTGTCCCCGTGCCCGGTCAGGAGGAAGTGGAAGTGCAGGCCGGTGGTCGAGGAGGACGAGGCGGCGGGCGTGGACAGAATGTGCCGTCGGAAATTTTGTGGGCCCATGCCGAAATCTCCGTCGCGGGACACGACATCGCTGATGTCCCGCTGCAGTTGCAGAAGGGCATGAGCATCACCGGGCGCGTGGCGTTTGATGGCACACGTTTGATGCCCCCGCAGGATCTTTCTCGCGTCCGCGTCACGCTGGCGACCGTGGGCACGCAGGAGGCCGACTTCGGCGGCATCCCCCCCGTGCAGGTGGACGGGTCCGGCCGCTTCACGTTCAACGGGGTGCCTCCAGGACGATATGCGCTGCGTGGCACCGCCCCGGCCGGCACGGGTGGGCCCGGTGTGGGTCTGGGGGGCGCACTCGCCGCGGGTGGCTCGGGCAACTGGCTTCTCAAGTCGTCGATCGCCGGAGGTCGTGAGACGCTCGACTTCCCGCTCGAACTTGGCCCCAACATGAACATCGCGGACGCGGTCCTGACGTTCGGCGATCAGAGCAGCCAGATCAGCGGCCAACTGCAGGACGCCCAGGGGGCCGCGACGGCGGACTTCACGATCATCGTGTTTCCGACCGACCCGCGCTTCTGGGTGCCACAGGCGCGCCGCATCCAGGCGGTTCGGCCCGGCACCGACGGGCGCTACACGATTAGAAATCTGCCGTCAGGCGACTATGGGCTTGCGGCCGTGACGGACGTGGAACCCGGCGAATGGTTTGATCCGGTATTCCTGCAGCAGCTGCTCGGGGCCTCGATGCGTTTGTCGCTGGCCGAGGGTGAGCAGAAGACCCAGAACGTTCGATTGTCCGGCGGTCTCTGATCTACTTCTTCTGCAGTTCGCGCAGCCGGATTCGCCCGCGCCGGATGACGAGCCAAATCACGGTGCTCAGGAGCAACACGGCCGCCGTGAACGTGCCCGCAAACAAGTAGATGGTGCGGTAGAGAATCGACTCGGCGTCGGTTTCCACCTCCATCGCGACCGGCACGCCGGCCAGGCGATCAGAGAGCCGCTGCTCCCACGTCAGAATGTTGCCTCGCTCGAGTTCACCCGGCGCATTGTCCGCCAGGCGGCGCACGTTGTGGTGCAGCACGCGGCTGGGCAGGTGCAACTTGAATCCGACCAACTCGGCACCGGTCCAGTTCACATCCGCCGGAACCGTTCCCGTGGGCACACCGACGGTCTGACGGTAACGCAGCCGCTCTTCGACCCGCTCAAAGACATAGGAGGACCAGGCCAGGGGGCCGCAGGCCGCGGCCTCGCCGACCGCCGGCACGTCGATCGTGACCTGGACGAACCGGCGGCCGTTGCGGCGCCACGGACGACTCACGCGATCCACGGCACACCCGGCGTCGAGAAACACCTGCCGGACACCATCGGCCTCCACACGGGCACCCGCTGACGCATCCAGCGGCAGACCACGCAAGGCCACGAGGGCCGGCACCGACGCGGCAATCACCACGGTGGCCGATCCATCGACGCTCAGGTACGTCTGCTCGTCATATTCGTACTGCTTGGCCAGCGGGTTGACGCACCCCCCGACCCCGACACACAGCACCACGGCCACGAATGCACAACGAAGACTCACGACCGAATGATATACATTCTGGCGTGCCTCGCCTCTTCCTGATTGACGGTAACTCGCAGATGTACCGGGCCTATCACGCCATCCGTGGCCTGACAGGACCCGACGGACAGTCCACCAACGCGGTCTACGGATTTGTCTCGATGCTGCGCAAACTCATTGCCGACCACCACCCCGACTACCTGGTGGCGTCATTCGATCTGCCGGGGCGCACCTTTCGCGACGACCTCGCCGCCGACTACAAGGCCAACCGCGCCCCGATGCCCAGCGACCTCGCCGAACAGGTGCCGCTGGTGCACGACGCCTGCGAAGCCATGGGCGTGCCCAATCTGACCTCCGAGGGGTTTGAAGCCGACGACGTCCTGGGCACTCTCGCCGTCAAAGCCCACGCCGCCGGGTTCGACGTCGCCATCGTCACCGGCGACAAGGACTTCTTTCAGCTGGTCACCGACCGGCTGCGCATCTACAACCCGAAAGACGACGGCACGTGGTACGACGACGCGGGTGTCGTGGAGCGGTTTGGCGTACGCCCGGACCAGGTCGTCGACGTGCTCGCACTGATGGGCGACTCGGTCGACAACATCAAGGGAGTACCCGGCATCGGTGAAAAGGGCGCGCGGGACCTCATCAGCACTCATGGGTCGCTGGATGCGCTCCTTGACGCCGCGCCGTCCCTCTCACAGAAACGCTACCGGGAGGCGCTGCAACAACACGCCGACGACGCCCGTGCGAGCCGCGTGCTGGCGACCATCCGAACGGATGTGCCGGTCGAGTTCGACCCGGAATCGCTCCGGTTTCGCGGGGCCGACACGGCCCGCTGCTACGAACTGTTTTCACGACTGGGGTTCCGCACGCTGACGGCTGAATTCGCGCCGACCGCAGCCACCTCCGTGCGCGACTACGAGCTGGCCACCTCGGCCGAGTCTCTCGAGGCGCTCGCCACCGAGGCCCGGGCGGCAGGTGTCGTGAGTGTCGCAGCGTTAACGACCGGTGAATCCGCGATGCGAAGCGGACTGGTCGGACTGGCACTGGCCACCACCACCGGACGCGCGCGCTACATTCCAATGGCGCACTCGGGCCTGAGCGAAACCCCCAATGTGTCGCGTGTGATGGTCGTCGACGTGTTGGGGCCGATGCTGGCGGACCCGTCCGTGCGCAAGGTCGGACACGATCTCAAGACGATGGCGATCGTGTTGGCACGCCACGGCCTGCCGGTGCAGGGCCTTGACCTCGACACCATGGTTGCGAGTTACCTGGTGGATGCCACCAAGTCGAGTCATGCCCTGGACGAACTGGCGCTCGAACGCTCCGGGTACAAGGCGTTGACCGTCGAGGATGTGGCCGGGCGAGGCGCCAAAGCTGTCGCCCTCGATGCGGTGCCCGCCACCGCACTGCTCGCCTTCGCCGCCGAGCGCGCGGACGTGCCGTTGACGCTCGCGGCGGGCTTGCGCGCCGACCTTGTCACCCACGGTCTTGACGGCATTTATCAGGACCTCGAACTGCCGCTGATTGGCATCCTCGCTGACATCGAACGCGCTGGTGTCCGCATCGACGTGTCGGCCCTCGCGCAGTTGGGTGCGACGATGCAGAGAGAACTCGACGCGTTGTCGACACGCATCTTCGAACACGCGGGCGGCGCGTTCAACATCAATTCGCCGAAACAACTCAGCGAGGTGTTGTTCGAGCGGCTGGCATTGCCGGCCTCGCGCAAAACCGGCAAGACTCGCACCACCTCGACGGCCGTGGACGTGTTGGAGGAACTCGCACTCATTCACGAACTGCCCGGATTGGTGCTGCAGTGGCGCAGTCTCCAGAAACTCAAGGGCACGTATGTCGACGCACTGCCCACGATGGTGCATCCGGACACCGGGCGCGTCCACACCACGTTTAACCAGGCGGTCGCAGCCACCGGGCGACTCAGCAGCAGCGATCCCAACCTGCAGAACATTCCGATCCGTACGGCCACGGGGCGGGAAATTCGCGCCGCCTTCATCGCCGAACCTGGCTTCGCCCTCATCTCGGCGGACTACTCGCAGATCGAACTCCGCGTGCTCGCACACCTCTCGGGGGACCAGGCACTGATCGAGGCGTTCCAGCGCGGCGAAGACATTCACGATCGCACCGCCGAACGTGTGTTCGGCACCGACAGCGGCCTCGACCCACACGAACTGCGTCGCCGCGCGAAGATCATCAACTACGCACTGCTCTACGGCAAGACCGCGTTCACACTGGCCAAGGACATCGGCGTGCCGCAGCAGGCCGCACAAGCGTTCATCGACGCCTACTTTGCCGGATTCCCTGGTGTCAGAACCTACATCGATCGCACACTCGCCGATGCGCGAACCAGCGGCATCGTCAGGACCATCACGGGCCGACGCCGCATGATGCCCGAATTGACCAGCTCCAACGGACAGGTGCGCGCCGCCGCGGAACGCGAAACCGTCAACATGCCGATTCAGGGCACGGCCGCCGACATTCTCAAGCAGGCCATGATCGATATCGCCGAGGCACTGCGCGTCCACAACAGCACCGCCTCCGGCACCAGTCGGATGATCCTGACCGTGCATGACGAACTGCTCTTTGAGGCGCCGGAGGCCGATGTGCCCGTCGTCACCGCGTTGGTGCAGGAGGTGATGGAGAAAGCCTTCCCGTTGAGCGTTCCACTCACTGTGGACGTCGAAAGTGGCCCGAATTGGAAGATTGCCAAATCGTAACAAACTTATATAAACCCAATTGAATCAATGCTTTACGGCTATATTTTGGCCTACAGCGGCCCGCTCGATGTCGTTTCGCCGCCTATAATTCCAACTCGTGGTTGAGCCCGTCACCGTTCCGCGCGCCGAGCACACGATCTCGCGCCGTGACATTGATGCGGACGCGCTTAAGGTCTTGTATCGGCTCCAGCAAAGTCAGCACACCGCATACCTCGTCGGAGGTGGTGTTCGTGATCTGCTGCTTGGCCGACGGCCCAAGGACTTCGACATTGGCACGAGCGCCCATCCATACGAAGTCAAGAAACTCTTTCGCAACTGCTGGATCATCGGCCGACGCTTCCGCCTCGCGCATGTGAAGTTCGGTCTCAAGACGATTGAGGTCGCGACGTTCCGCAAGAACGTGCCGCCGCCCCAGCCCGGCGATGTCCAGGACGACGCCGTTGTGGTGGCCAGTACACCGGAACCCCTCAGCCGCGACGGCATCATCAAGCGCGACAACACGTTCGGCACACCGGAGGAGGACGCCTTCAGGCGCGACTTCACCGTCAACGCACTGTTCTACGACATCGCGACATATTCGATCATCGACTACGTCGGAGGCCTCGGCGACCTTGAGGCACGCGTGATTCGCTCCATCGGTGATCCCCTGGTGCGGTTTGTCGAAGATCCGGTGCGGATGCTCCGTGCGGCGGTCTTTGCGGCGCGACTCGGGTTCACCATCGATCCCCTGGTGCTCGATGCGATTGAGCAACTGCGGCCGCTCATCGCCAAAGCGTCGCCGGCACGATTGCTCGAGGAGTACTTCAAGATCCTGCGCTCGGGATACGCCGAAGCCAGCTTCAGGACGATGCACGAACTGGGGCTGCTCGGACTGATGACGCCGGAACTTGCCGACCCGTCGGACACGGTGTGGGAAGCCCTTGCGCGCCTGGATGCGTATCGGCGTCGATTCGACGAGCCGCCGCCGGAGTTGAACAACACGCTGCTCATCGGCACGCTGCTCGCGCCACTCGGAATCGTCGATCGTCGCCACCCCGTGAGCGCCGAGCCGCGCGTGCAGCTCGGCCTGCTCCCGATTGCACGGCGCGATCTCGACCGCCTGGCCCAGGTATTGGCGATGGTGCCGCGCCTGACCGAGATGGATCTGCCGCCCCGGATGGTCAAGAGCCTGCCGAATCGTCCGGCGTTTTCAGATGCGTTGTCGTGGTTGCAGGTGTTTGGCGACGCACCCGATCTGATCAGTCACTGGACGGCCGTGCGTGAGGCCACCCCCCGACCCGCAGGCGCAGAGCCTGAGGGCGAAGGCGTGGGCGGTGCGCGAAAGAAACGACGGCGTCGAGGGCGCCGGCGAGGGCGCGGACGCTCCGCGTCAGCGGACAAGGTCGCCGAGTAACAGACTGACGCCGACCCGCGCGGCACGCCCGGGGGCCAACGTCACCAGTGGTGTGCGCCCGGTTTCGATTCGCGCATCAAACACATTCTCCGCGACGACGAACAGCGACACTCTCCCCGCGCGCCACTGGGCGCGTGCGTCGATCTGGGTCGCTGACGCGAGCCGCAGTGTATTGCGGTCATCATCAAACTGGTGGCCCGTGCTGCGCCACAAGACCGAGACCAGCGAACGACCGGCCTGCACGTCCACAGACGCCGCGCCGCTGACGGCAGGCACCTGGGGCGGTCGCTTGCCGTTGAGCACTGCCTCGGTCGCGTCCTCAAACGCCGCATCCACAAACTGCAGGGACGCGCGCACACGCAACGGCCGCCCGACCTGCCAGGCCCCATCAAGCTCAAACCCGGTCGCCGACACGTCCCCGGCGTTTTGACGTTGACGCACAAGCCCGGGAGACGTGGAGAGGCTCACATTCACGATCGCGTCCTGCACGACGGTGCTGAACAACGTACCGCCCATCCGCCAGGGTCCACGCGCCACACGCACACCGGCGTCGATCGTGCGGGCACGTTCGGGCAGCAGATCGGGATTCGGATTCGTGACGAGCGCCCCGACACGGAACCCGCGCACAAGTTCATTCAGCGTGGGCCAGCGGTGACTGGTCGCCACCGATCCCCTGAGTGTGGTCATGTCGGACGCACGCCACTCGACGGCGACTCGTCCGATACGGGCGCCGTCCCGTTTGGCCTCTGTGTCCGGAGCCGCCCGCCACTCCTGCCGGCCACCGGCACTGACGGTCACGTTGGCCCAGCCCGTCCACGCCACCTGCGCGGACAGCGACTCCGCGTCGTCGCGCACCGATCGTTCGGATCGGCTTGTGGCGCGCACTTCGGTGAAGTCGGCTGTCGCACGTGAGGCCGTGCCTCGCACCATCACGTAGCCGCGTGTCCCGGCGCGCCCCAGCTCCAGAGCCGCGCGTGTCGTGGTCGAATCGATGAACTGTGTGTTGGTCAGCGTTTCGCGGGCACGACCCGCACCAACGGCTGTGAACGTCTGCTCGAACGAGTTCGGACTGACCGACACCCGCGCCGCAAATGTCGTGAACGCCGAGGCCGCGGTCAGCGAGGAGGCGACCGTACCACCCGTCATGCGGTTGCGCTGCAGCACGGTGCCGTTGCCACGACCGTCGCGCCCGCCAAACCCGTACAGCGACCAGCGGCCTCGGGGAATGGTGACGTCCACCCGACCAAAGCCACTGCCCCATTCGGCATCAGCCGGCCTGTCGACTGCGCCTCTCGACGCCGCTTCCAATGGCACCACGCCGTCTGACCAAAAACCGCTGCCGGCCGCGAACCACGACAATCGACCGTGACGACTGCCCCCGGCGGCGTCCACACTTCCGGTCCCGTTCGACCCGCCTTCGATGCTGACGGTGCCCGTGGGCCACGACGACATCGACGAGTGCAGTTGGATCACTCCGCCCAGTGCGTCCGAGCCGAACAGGTCCCCCGACGCACCAGTGGTCACATCCACGCGGTCGAGCGCCAGGGCCGGCACCCTCGTCCACGTGACCCACGCGCCAAAGCCGTCGTTGAGGGGAATCCCGTCGAGCATCACCAGCCCGCGGCTGGCCCCCGACGCAGACAACCCACGCATCGTCACCCCATGAGTGGTCGGGTTCGCATTACGTGACGAGGAGCGGCGGAACAGCGAGAAGCCAGCGACTGTGCGAAGGCGTTCATCGGTGGTGACGGCTGGGATGGTGGCCAGGTCATCTCGCGAGAGCGATAACGCACCCGGTTCAGCGCCTTGAGCCGACACCACCACCGACGCATCCACGGCGCGGGGCAACAACGTGATCGAAACGGGAGACGTCGTGACACGGATTCGAGTGGTGGCAAATCCTGAGGCTGAGACGATCAGATCAACGGGAAGGTCGACCGGCTCCAGCGTGAACTCACCAGTGGGACCTGCCGTGACCACACGTGAAGGCTCGGCGGCCATGACAATCGTGGCCCCGGCGATGCGGGACCCATCGGGCGCCACCACGGTGCCCGTCAGCAGCAATACGAGAGCCGCAACAAGCATCAGCCGTGTGTCTTCTCGAACTCCCGCATGAACGCCACCAGCGCGGTGACGCCCTCTTCGGGGAAGGCGTTGTAGATGGAGGCACGCATGCCACCCACACTGCGGTGGCCCTTGAGCCCGTCAAACCCGGCCGCGGTCGCATCCTTCGCGAACTGTTTCTCGAGCTCTTCGCTGGGCAGCCGGAAGGTGATGTTCATGCGCGACCGTGCCTCGACATCAGCGTGTGGCGTCCAGAACGCCGAGCGCTCAAGCTCGGTGTAGAGGATGTTGGCTTTGCGGACGTTCAGGGCTTCGATCGCCGTCAACCCGCCGGCCTGCTTGAGCCACTTCAACACGAGCCCGAGGATGTAGATGCCAAACGCCGGCGGCGTGTTGTAGCGCGAGCCGTTCTCCGCCTGCACCCGATAATTCAGCATCGTCGGCAGGGCGTCGGTCGAACGTGCGAGCAGGTCCTCGCGGACGATGACGACCGTGACGCCGGACGGACCAAGGTTCTTCTGGGCGCCTGCGTAGATCAGGCCATACCGCGACACGTCGAGTGGCCGCGAACACATGTTGGACGATGTGTCGCACACCAGCGGTGTGTCACCGACGTCAGGCAGACTGTGCCACTCGGTGCCATGAATCGTGTTGTTCGACGTCATGTGCACGTACGCGGCGCCCGACGTGAGAGCCAGCTCCGACTGGGCGGGAATGCGCTTGAAGTTTGTGTCTTCGGTCGACGCGGCGACATGCGCCGTGCCCACCTTCTTCGCTTCCTTGTAGGCCTTCTTGCCCCAGTCGCCGGTCAGGATGTAGTCGGCCGTGGCGCCTGGCGTCAACAGGTTCATCGGCACCATCGAGAACTGGAGACTGGCGCCGCCCTGCAGAAACAACACCTTGTAGTTGTCGGGAATGCCGGCAAGTTCACGCAGGTCACTTTCCGCGTTGGCCAGAATCGCATCAAACGGTTTGGAGCGATGGCTGATCTCCATCACCGACATGCCGACACCGGGCAGCGCGAGGAGATCGCGCTGGGCTTCTTCGAGCACAGGCAGCGGGAGCACGGCGGGACCAGCAGAGAAGTTGTAGATGCGATGCACGGACATTATCGAAAACCCTTCTACGCGTCTCAGATGCGATGCACAAGCAAACCGTCGCGGAGCTTGGGCTCGAACCAGGTGGACTTGGGCGGCATGATGTCGCCGGCATCAGACACCGTCAGCAAATCCTCGACCGACACCGGATACATGGAGAACGCGACCGCCGCACGACCGTCGTTCACAGCCGCCTCGAGCGCCGCCGTGCCTCTGGCTCCACCGACGAAGTCGATACGTTTGTCGGTGCGGACATCGCCGATCCCCAGCAGCGGGCTGAGCACCTCACGCTGCAGGACGGCCACCGCCAGTGTGTCGGCATGCGGCGTTCCCGCAGGGGCGGTCGGCAACGTCACCGTGTGCCAGGCCCCGGCGAGATACATCGACACGTCCTCGGCGCGCTCGGGCACGGCCCCCCCATCACGCACAGGCAACCGTGTGCGCACCGCCTCAAGAAAAGACTCGGGGGACTGCCCTTGCAGGTCTTTCACGATGCGGTGATACGGAAGGATGGACAACTGTCGGTCAGGAAAGGCGACGGCGATAAAGTGGTCCGCCTCGGTCGTGGGCTCCCCTGCCTCACGCACAGCGGCGCGCGCGCGCGCCGCGCTGGCCGCACGATGATGTCCATCGGCGATGTACAGGGCCGGGATATCGGCAAACTGTGCCACGAGTGTCGCTACATCGGCGGCAGGCACCGTCCACACCGTGTGACGAATGCCATCGGGCGCGGCGAAGTCGTACAGCGGATCGGTGGTGCACACGCGCGAGGCGATCGCGTCAACCGCATCCACCCCGCGATAGGTCAAAAACACGACGCCGGTCTGCGCCCGCACGGTGGTGATGTGCCGCGTGCGATCGTCTTCCTTGTCGGGCCGGGTCTTCTCATGTTTCTTGATGAGGTCCCGTTCGTACTCGTCCACGCTGAAACACCCGGCCAAACCGGTCTGCACATGGTCGCCCATCTGCTGTCGATAAAAATACAGCGTCGGGGCGGGGTCCTCCACCAGAGGGGCTCCGGCTTCAAGCGCATGGAGATTCTCAACCGCCCGCCCGTACACCGACGCGTCATACGGGTGGGTGCCGTCGGGCAGATCGATCTCCGACCGCGTCACGCGCAAAAAGCTCAGGGGATTGTCTGAAGCCAGCGCCCGGGCCTCTTCGGTGGACACGACGTCATATGGAACTGACGCCACGCGTGACGCCACGGACGGTGCCGGACGCAAGGCCCGGAACGGAATGAGCTGGGCCATGACAGCGGTTACTGACCGGACGTGGCGGGCGCGGCAACGGCTGATGACGCCGGCACTGCAGACAGCGTCATCCGCAACTGTGAGAACAACCGCTCGCGGGCCTCAAGGAACGTCGGCATCTGATCGGCCGCAATCGGCTCTCCGGGTGGCATGTTGCGGTGTTCGGTCACCGGATTCACCCAGGCGTTGTTCTTCTTGAGTTCGTAGTGCAGGTGTGTGGCCGTCACCGTGCCGCTGTTGCCGACACGCCCGACGGTCTGCCCCTGGTCGACTTTCACCCCGGCACGAATGCCCGGCGCAAACGCCGACAGGTGGAAGTAGGCGCTCTCGTAGCCGCTGGCGTGACGGATCACGACACGCCGCCCAGCGCCGCCGGCCCATCCCGCTGACACTACCGTGCCGGCCGAGACCGCGATCACCGGGGTGCCGTAGGCGGCGCGGTAATCGACACCGCGGTGCGCGCGGTAGACACCCAACACCGGGTGCAGTCGTCGATTGGAGAAGCTGGACGTCACCGTGGGTTCAAACCCGAGCGGCGACTTGAGAAACTGGCGCTTGCGTGACCGGCCATCCGCGTCGTACCACGCCACGCGTCCATCAGGACCTTCGTGACGAATCGCGGTCAACGTGCGGCCATCGTTGTGCAGCACGGCGGCCTGCACCGAGTCGTATCCCGAGAACTCGCCGTCGCGCAGCACACGGCTGAAGAGCACTTCGAAGCGATCGCCGTCCTGCAAATCAGAGTTGAAGTCCACGTCACCGGAGAAGGCATCGGCCAGCAGCAACGCGAGCTGGATGTTTTCGCCCTTGTCCTGCAATGCGGCCCACAACGACGGACGCGCCTTGGTAATCGACACCTCGACCGCGTCGGACACGATCTCCTTGGGATACGGCACGACCTCGACATCAAACTCCGGCGTCTCGGTGGAGCTGTCGTCTTTCAGCGCCACACGCAGAAAGCGGTCGGCATCAAGTCGATACCGGAATTCCTGAAACAACCCGTCGAGGGTCGTGGTCACCTGATACGGCCGATTGGCCTGCAGGTGACGGGGATTAAACACGGTGCGCACGGCACCAACAATCGAATCTGCAAACGGGGACGAGCCGGGGTGGCTCTTGAGCAGGCTTTCGAGCGTCGCATTCCGCGGCACGACCGCCTCAACGATTTCGACATCGCGAGGCAGCAGCACGTCCTGCTGAACCGAATCCTGGGAAAACGAAAAATCTGAATCGAACGAACTCAACCACGCGGCCATGCCGACCCCGCCGACAATCGCCGACGCCGCCAGCACCGCAATCAACCGCGCCCTAGACATGCCTGACACGCTCCATGGTCAAAACCCCCAAAACCTCAATACCTTACCATCCCGCCGGGCGTTTCACCCTATTTGGCCGAGTCGTTTCCCTTATCGGCACATTTGCCCCGCCTCTGTGGGGGAAACGCGATTTTGAGGCGTAATATTGACTCGATTTCGGGCACCGGAACCGGAGGATATTCATGAACCGCGTCAAAATCTTTACCGTTGGTCTCGCCACTCTCGTCGTCGCCACTCTGGGAGCCATGCCCAGTGGGGCGCCCAACGAGCCTATCGACTACGCCTCGCTGACCCGAATTCGGGCGGAGGGGCTCCAGAATTCCCAGGTCATGGAGCTGGCCAGCTGGATGACCGACGTCTACGGCCCGCGCCTGAGCGGATCACCCAACATCCAGAAGGCGGGCGACTGGGCCGTCGAAACAATGAAGGGCTGGGGGCTCGAGAACGTCGCCCTCGAACCGTGGGCGAACCAGACGATGTTTCCGCGCGGCTGGACGAATGACAAGTTCTACATGGCCGCAGTCTCGCCGCAGGCCTTCCCGATGACGGGCATGTCCACCGCGTGGACGCCCGGCACCAACGGACTCGTGCGCGGCGACGCCGTACTGATTACCTCGAATGACGAGGCCGAGCTCAAGAAGCTCTCGGGCACGTTGCGCGGCAAATGGGTGCTGACCGATCAGGCGCCAGACGTGGCCGCGTTCTGGACGCCGACGGCGACGCGTTACACCAAGGAACAGCTCGACGAGATGGAACTTGGCTCGGCGCGCCCACCGGAGTTCGGCACAACACCCCCAGCCGCTGGACGCGCGGGCGGAGCGGGCGCCGGCCGTGGCGGCGGGGCGCCTGGTGCCGCACCATTCAACCGCAATACCTTCTTCATCGCCGAAGGGGTCGCCGGCGTGTTGACCACCCACCCTCGCGGCCACGGCAACTTCCGCATCGGCGGTGCCAACCGCGGCGCTGACCCTGCCACGCTCCTCCCCTCAATCGTCGTCGTCGCCGAACACTACGGCCGCGTCGTTCGCATGTTGCAGAAGAACCTGCCCGTGCAGATTGAAGCGGACATTCGCAACACGTATCACCCGAATCCGACGATGTTTGATGTGGTGGGAGAAATTCGCGGCACGGACAAGGCCGATGAAGTGGTGATGTTGGGTGGGCATTTTGACTCGTGGCATGCCTCGACCGGCGCCACCGACAACGCCGCCGGTGCGGCGGCCATGATGGAGGCGATGCGCATTCTCAAGGCGTCGGGGGTGCCGCTGCGGCGCACCGTCCGCCTGGCGTTGTGGAATGGTGAAGAGCAGGGACTCATCGGCTCACGCGACTACGTGGCCAAACACTTTGTGAGCACGAGTGCCCCGGGCGCGGGTGCCCCCGTTGGTGGCGCCGCACGCGGTGTGGGTGGCGGCCCCGGCGGCAACGCCGGACCGATGTTGTTCACACCGGCGCACGCGAAGTTGGCCGGCTACTTCAACATCGACAACGGCGGCGGCGCCATTCGCGGGATCTACCTGCAGGGCAATCAGGCGGTCGGGCCGATCTTCCGCGCGTGGGTCGAACCGCTGCGCGATATGGGGATGACACACGTGACGATCCGCAATACCGGCGGCACCGATCACCAGTCGTTCGACGGCGTGGGCCTGCCCGGCTTCCAGTTCATTCAGGATCCGCTGGAGTACAGCACGTTCACACACCACTCCAACCTCGACAGCTACGAACGTCTGCAGCCGGATGACATGCGCAGGAACGCCACCATCGCCGCGATCTTCGCGTTCCTCACGGCCAATCGAGATGAGATGCTGCCGCGCAAACCGATGGCCGCATCGGGAGCTGGACGCGGAGGCAGGGGCGGGTTCTAGTTCACCAACGGCGCACGCTTCCTGCTGGCCGGCAGCAGAGCGATCCACCATGAGGTTCCATGAGGGGCCATGAGGGAATGCCTGTCACTGCCCCGTGAGGGTTGGGGGCCAGGCAAAAAGCCTGGCCGTGCGGGAGGAGGGCGGTCGCGAACGAAAAAGGTTTCGGGTAGGTTTTTCGGCTCCTGTTGCTTCGAAAAACCTACCCGAAACCTTTTTCGTTCCTGACCGCCCTCCTCCCGCAGCTGCCGCCTCTGGCGGCACCCAACCCGCTCTCAGAGCGCGTAACCTTGCTCTCGGTGCCTCGTCGATCGAGTACGTGCCTTTCCTCATGGATCCTCATGGAACCTCATGGTGAAAAAATCCGGGCACTGGTGTTCAGAAAATGCCTACGCGCCCAGACACGTTCGCGATGAGGCGCGCTGAATCAAATCCGATACCGCCCTTGAAGACGGTCTCGACCTTGCGGATGTCGGCAATGGTCGTGGTTGGGTCGCCGGCGATCACGACAATGTCGGCTTGTTTGCCGACGACGAGTGAGCCGACGTCGGAGTCGCGCCCGAGGTAGCGGGCGCCATTGAGCGTCACCACCTGAATGGCTTCGGGGAGCGTGAAGCCTGCCTCGACAAGCAGTTCGATCGTGCGCTGATTGGAGAAGCCGGGAATCACGCCACCGCCACCGGTGGGATCGGTGCCGGCCACGAGTTTGCCGCCGGCACGGAAAAATGCGAGGTCAAGCGCGAGGCCCTTCGGAAACAACGTGGCGTAAATGGAGTCCTTGTTGCGGGCCGTCCGCGCGTGGTTCTGTTCGAACTGCTCCCGCAGCGGCGCCACAAGCACCTCAAGGCCGGGAGGCAACGGCCGACCAGGTGTGAACGTTTCAAACACCGCCGGAGTCGTCGTCAGCGTCACGCCCATGTCCACGAGCGTCTTGACCAGCGCCAGAAACGCTGGACTGTCAGGCTCAAGTGCGGCAATGGTTTTCTGGCCGCTCGACTGCCCGGGACACACATTGGCCCGCTTGTCGGTGACAAAGTCGGTTGCCGCCAGAAACGAGTGCTCGAGGTTGTCGATGCCCAGTTCCGCCGCCTCGGCATACGTGACCGAACACAGATGGCCGGTCACCTTCATGCCGCGTTTGTGAGCTTCGTCGATCGCCGCCGCCAGTTCGTCGCGCGAGATGTTCATATAGGCCTTGAACGACGTGGCCCCTTCGTCCGCCCAATAGTTCACCTGCCGTCGCGCATCTTCGGGTCCTGCGAGCACACGCATCTGCTGAAAGTTGTTCGCGCCGTTGAGATACGGCGCCGTGGCATCGATCCACGGTCCGGCCTTGCTCCCGGCCTCGACCAGCCGTTTCATGTTGATGTCCATCGTGCCGTGCACGTTGCCGCCGGTGCGCATTGATGTGACGCCGCCGGCCAGATACAACTGGACGAAACTTTCGCCGAGTTGCCCGTAGACGCCGGGGCCTGTCGGGTAATAGAGGTGTTCGTGCACCATGGCCATGCCGGGCATCACCGTCTTGCCGGTCAGGTCAATCACCGTGGCACCCTCAGGCACGGCCGTCGATGCTGATGGGCCCATGGCGACAATGCGGCCATCACGAATAATCAGCGTCTGATCCGTGCGGACTGGCGCTCCGGTGCCATCCAGTACCTTCGTGTGCGTCAGAGCCACGACGGGCGCATCCACAGTCACGAATTGACGGATGTTATTGCCCACTGCCGGACGTTGCGCCTGCGCCGCCGTCCCGAGTATGACCACGACCGCACACACCATCACCACTACATGTTTCATAGGGGCGAATTCTACACTGGCGCTCTCGTATAATTGCCGGATGTCGCAGAACGTCTTTGTCATAGTTTTGTCCGCCGCCGGTCTGAGCCTCGCGGTCGCCGCACCGGTCCTTGCGCAGAATCCCCCGACCGTCACGCTCCCCGAAGTCACGGTGACTGCACAAAAGGAACCCGCAAAAGCGCAGGACCTGCCGGTCAGCCTGACGGCGATCACCGCCGGCATGCTCGAACGTGCCGGTGTCTCGATCGTGAGTGACGCGGCCCTGATGGCCCCCAACACGATCTTCACGGAGTTCACGGCACGCAAGTTGAGCAACGCGCGATTCCGCGGACTGGGCTCGAGCCCCGCCAATCCGGCCATCACGACGTTCATCGACGGAGTACCGGTGCTCAACGCCAATGCGTCGAGCATGGAGCTGATTGACGTGGAGCAGATCGAGTTTGTGCGTGGACCACAGAGCGCCTTGTTCGGCCGCAACACGCTGGCCGGACTGGTGAACATCTCATCCGCACGCCCGTCGCTCGGCGCCTGGACGGGCCGCCTCATTGCACCACTGGGAGACAACGGATCGCGCGAGATTCGTGGCTCCATCTCCGGTGGGCTCTCCAGCACGGTGGGTGTGAGCCTGGCCATCGGCCACGGGGAACGTGACGGGTTCACCACCAACAGCATCACCGGAAACACGATCGACGACCGGTCGGGGACGTTCGGCAAAGCCCAGATCATGTGGACGCCGACGGCCCAGTGGGAAACCCGCCTCATCGTGAGCCGGGAACGGTCGCGTGACGGGGACTATGCCCTGAGCGATCTCGCGGGGCTGCGCCAGAACCCCTTCACGGTTGCACGCGACTTCGAAGGCTACCAGAATCGCGACATGACGTCGGCCACAGTGCTCGCCCGCTACGAAGGCAGTCGGGTCAGTGTGACGTCGACCAGTGGCTACCTGCGGTGGGATACACGCGATGTGACCGACCTCGACTACACGCCTCTCAGCCTCATCACGCGCGACAACATCGAAGAGGCCCGGCAGTTCAGCCAGGAGGTGCGCCTGGCGTCCTCGGCCAACGCGCCCCTCAGACTGGGCGCCACCACCACACTCGCCTGGCAATTGGGCGGCGTGGTCTTCACTCAGAACTACGACCAGAACGCGATCAATCAGTTCTCGCCGTTTATTCTGTCGCCCTTCATCAACTTCCCGGTGAACCAGCACTCGCCCAAGGGCACCATCGACGACATGGGACTCGGAGCCTTCGCACAGGCCACTGTCTCCTTCAACAATAGGATGGACCTGGCGGTCGGCGCCCGGGCCGACCGCGAAACCAAGGACGCCACACTCAACACCTTCTTTGACCCGATGATCGCGCCCCCCTCCACTGTGAACGAGAAGGTGACCTACTCGAACATCTCCCCCAATGCCTCGCTCACTGTGCATCTGAATCCGGACGCCATCGTCTACGCCACAGCCGGCCGCGGGTACAAGGCGGGCGGCTTTAATCCGACCGCACCTGCGGGGCGAGAAGCGTACGGCGAAGAACAGACATGGACGGCGGAAGCCGGCGCCAAGTCCACATTCGCCAGTGGACGTGTGATGCTGAACGCCGCGGCGTTCTACATCGACTGGACAGACCTGCAGCTGAACCTGCCGATCCCCATGGCCCCGGGACAGTTCTTCATCTCGAACGTGGGTGGCGCCACCAGCCGTGGTCTTGAGTTTGAGCTCATGGCACGCGCCGCCCCGGGGGTGGATGTGTTCGGGGCACTGGGCCTCACCCGTGCACGCTTCGCCGATGGCAGCACCTCGAATGGGGCTGACGTCAGCGATAACCGCCTGCCCTTCACGCCGAACTACACGGCCTCAATGGGCGTCCAGTTCTCGCGCGCGATGAACGCCACGGTCTCAACGTTCGGTCGGGCCGAGTTCGTCCACTACGGTGCCTTCGAGTATGACGATGCGAATTCGGCGCGGCAGGAAGGATATGGCCTGGCGAACCTCAGAGCCGGCGTGCAGCTGCGCGGAGCCACCATCGAAGCATGGGTCAAAAACGCATTTGATACACGCTACATCCCGACCGCGTTTGCCTACGGCTTCTTCGCGCCGTCCGGGTTTGTCGGTGAAACGGGGCGCCCGCGCACGATGGGCGTCACCATTGGGGTGGGGTTCTAGACGAGGCGTGTTACCCGCGCGGGAAACGCTTCTCGATCAGGCGTCGCAGTTCCTTGATCGGCTCCGGGTGGTCGTCCACCTGGAGCCGAAGCACGACGTCGTTGTTGAGCCAGACGCCGCCGTCCTCCTTCACGATCAGAATCGCGGCTGACTGCATGCCGCGGGTATCGCCGCCGGCCGCCTGGCCCGCCTCAAGTGCCGCCTGAAGACGAAACGCCAGGCGTCCCTTAGTGGTCTCAAATGCAGTGATCATGTCGGCGACCACCGCCGGCCCAGCGAGAATGTTGCCTTGGGCTGTCGCGTACTTCCCCTGTTTGTGCCCGGCCCAGGTGCTGGCTTCGGGCCCCGTGAAGACAGCCGTTTCACCCGTGGGCGAGAGGACGGCAAACTGTCGCCCGGCTTTGGGCCAGCGCTGGTTGCGGAGTCCCGGATCGGGATCGCGCTCCCAGACCTGCGTGATGACATCCGCCGGTGCCACGCCCTTGCGCAGCAACTCGAGTGCCTGCGGGCCGTAGCTGACGTCCACAATGGCCTGTGTGGCCACGACGCCCACATTGGCTTCCGCCCACAACACGCCGTTGCCGACCGAAAACACGCGTGACTGAACGGCCCCGCCCATTTCTCCAGACTCCGGGTCGTACCCAAGAATCGAGAATGTGGCCACCGGATCGTCCGGCAGGTCGCCTGGTCGCTGGGCCGTTGCCACGGCGGCACCAACCACCACCAGCAACCCCACCACCATCAACCGCGTCAGCTGTGCTCGTGACATGTCAACGCCTCGTTATCTCTTGAGAATCGCCAAAGCGGCGGTCAGGACCTGTGCCGCCTCCTCACCACGAGCCGCCAGCACATACAACCCCGCGAGCTCGAGGTACGATGCCAACGTCTCGGGCTGTCGCGTGATCGCCGCACGAAGTTCTGCCTCCCCGCCGTCGGCCAACGCCGACACCGCCGCCACGCGCTGCTGTTCCTTGACGGCGGCCAACTGCGTCTCGGTGGCGCGAATGGTGGGATGGCTCTCACCGAGTGACTTGCGGTCGGTGGCGATACGCAGCTCAAGAGCCGCCCGACGCTCGGACAGTCGTTTGGCATCCGACTGATACGAATCGAGGTTCTCGCGACGAATCGCTGACTCCACCTCAGCCAGCTGCACCAGCAGCGCCTGCACCGCGGGGTGGTTTTCACCCGCGCGCAGTCGTTCGATCGCCAGCTGCTGATCGAGTTCCAGCTTCTGGCGCTGCAAGTCGGCGAGACGCACCACGCGCTCCACCAGCGTCGTCAACTGCTGCGACGACTGCGCCTGTGTCGACTGCGCCTGACCACCTGAGCCAAGGGCGACCACCAACAGCAATGTCGTGAACATCATGGACCTCCTCCTCACACCAGGTCGGCCAGGTTGGGAAACCTGGCAACTAATTTGGCGGCGTGCGCAGCATCGTCGCTGAGCATTGAAAAATCGGCGAAATCAAACCCGGGCCCGACGGTGCACCCGACCAGCGCATAGTCACCGGTGAGGCGCACGGCCTGCCAGGCACCTGCGGGCACCACGTGTGTGGGACGTGTGGCGTCCTGATCGTGACTGGGGTCGGACGAATGTGGCCCGAGCCTGGTGCGCTCCACCCGATCAAAGGTCTCATTCACCGTGAACAGATCAAGCGGCGCGCCCTCATAAAAGTGCCAGGCTTCGTCGGACAAGACACGATGCCACCGGGAGTGCTGCCCGCCAGCGAGCAGGAAATAGATCGAGGTGAGCGCGGAACGGGGGCCACGGCCACCGGAGGGCGTGACCTGCGCCTTGGACCGGAACACCTCAGAGTACCAGCCGCCTTCAGGGTGCGGGCGGAGGCTCAGCTGGCGCACGAGGACGTCCGCGCGGGTCGCGGAAGTGGAAGACGGAACTTCAGGGGACACAGGAGGACAGCATACACCCGCCCCCCGAAATCACACGTTGAACTTGAACAACAGCACGTCGCCATCCTTGACGACGTATTCCTTGCCTTCCATCCGGTAGAGGCCTTTCTCGCGCGCTGCAGCGACTGAGCCGCAGGCCACCAGCGCGTCGTAGGCAACGGTCTCGGCCTTGATGAAGCCGCGCTCGAAGTCGGAGTGAATCACCCCGGCGGCCTTCGGGGCGGTGTCACCGTTGTGGATGGTCCAGGCGCGCACTTCCTTTTCACCCGCCGTGAAGTACGTGCGCAGCCCCAGCAGGTGGTACGTCGCTCGAATCAGCGCACCCAGACCACTCTCCGACACCCCGAGTTCCTTGAGGAACGCCTCAGCTTCGTCGGGCTCCAGATCGACGAGGTCGCTCTCGATCTGCGCCGAGATCACGACCGCCTCACACGCGAGATGCGCCTTCACGTATTCGCGCACCTTCATGACGTGTGGATTCGAGTCCGCCGTCGCCAGGTCGCCTTCCTTCACATTGCACGCAAAGATCGTCGGTTTGTTGCTCAGCAGGAACAGCGACCGCGCCAGTACACGTTCTTCGTCGGTCAGGTCGGCGAGCAGGGCCGGTGTCCCCTGGTCGAGCACAGGCTCGAGTTTCGCAAGCACGACGTCTTCCGCAGCCGCGTCCTTGTCGCCGCGCTTGATGTCCTTGGCCAACCGATCGCGACGTTTCTTCACGGAATCCAGGTCCGCCAGAATCAGTTCGGTGTTAATCACCTCGATGTCACGCACCGGATCGACGGTGGACGACACATGGTGCACATCCTCGTCCTCGAAGCAGCGCACGACCTGCACGATGGCGTCCACTTCGCGAATGTGCGTCAGAAACTTGTTGCCGAGTCCCTCGCCCGTACTCGCGCCTTTGACCAAGCCGGCGATATCCACAAACTCGATCGCCGCCGGAATGACCACCCCGGTCTTGGCAATGCCCTGCAACACCTGCAGGCGCGCATCAGGCACCGTCACGATGCCGACGTTGGGGTCGATGGTGCAGAAGGGATAGTTGGCAGCCTCCGCTTTACGCGTGCGTGTGACTGCATTGAACAATGTGGACTTGCCCACGTTGGGCAATCCGACGATACCGGCTCTTAACACCCAGACAGGATATCAGCACCGCGCACTACCACGGCGTCGGTTTGTAGTCCTTGAGGAACTGCCCCCACGTGTGGGTGCCGGTGTTGATGCCGTCAATGATGGGGTCCACGATGCGGGCGGCCCCGTCGATGATGTCCAGTGGGGGATGAAAGCGATGGGCCTCCACCTTCCTGGCCGCGATCTCGGCCGGGTCCTCGTCGGTCACCCACCCGGTGTCCACGCTGTTCATGTGGATGCCGTCCACGTGATAGTCGGCGGCGGCGGTCCGCGTCATCATGTTGAGCGCGGCCTTGGCCATGTTCGTATGCGGATGTCGCGTCGTCTTGAAATTTCGGTAGAACTGCCCTTCCACGGCCGACACATTGACGATGTGTTTATCCATCGTCGGCACCTTGACCATCAGGGGTTTCAGACGCGCGTTGAGCACAAACGGGGCGACAGCGTTCACCAACTGCACTTCCAGCAGTTCGACGGTGGACACCTCCGCCAGGAGCAGGCGCCACGAGTTGCGGTCGCGCAGATCGATCTGCTGGAGGTCCTGGTCGAGTTGCCCCTGAGGGAACAAGGCCTGCTGCGCGCGCAGCTCCTCCGGCAGCAGGGCGACCTGCGACAGTTCCGCCGCGTGTGTGAGCCCGGCCACTTCCGACAGTCGCGACGCGAGGGCGTCGGGTGTCGCACCTGCCACCATGGCGGCCTCAGACTCTGGCAACAGGTGATATCCGCGCAGGCCCTCGTATGAGCCCACCAGTTTGCGGACATGTTCTGGCATCGAGTGAATAGACGCCGTCTCACCCTCCATCATGTGCGCGTAGAAATCGGGCGGACGCCGCACGGTCTGGCACGCGTTATTGACGATGAAGTCGAGGCGTTCGCGGGTGCTGAGCATCTCCTTGCAAAAGGCTTCGACGCTGGGTGTGTGACGCAGATCCAGACCGAAGACTTCCACTCGGTGTGCCCACTGCTCGAAGTCCGGCTCGGCTGCGTAGCGTTGCGCGGAGTCCCGCGGAAACCGCGTGGTGACAATCACGTGTGCGCCCGCTCGCAGTAGTTTCAGCCCGGCCTGATACCCAATCTTGACGCGCCCACCGGTAAGCAGCGCCACTCGCCCTGTCAGGTCGGCGGTCTCGGTGCGCTTCTTGAAGTTGAAGTCGGCGCAACTCATGCACAACTGGTCGTAGAAGAAGTGGACCTTCTTGAACCGGATCTTGCAGATGTAGCAATGCCGCTCGTCGAGCGAATCCGGAATCTCGGGATCCGGGGCCGTCGCTTCCGCGTCCGGCAGAAAGTAGTTCGGCGTGGTGAACACCGGCTTGCGCCGCAGCTCGCGAATCCCCGTCTCGTGCAGCACCGACTCGTCGCGCTTGACGCGTTCGGCAATGCGCTTGCGGACCACAGCCTTCACCAGCTGGCGCCGGGCAGCGGGGTCGGGGTTGTAGACCTTGCCGGCCGCCTGAATCAGGCGCACACGGTCCTCGGCGGTCAAGTGGGCCAGCAGTTTGCGGTCCCCACTCACCTCTTCGAGCAGCGATATCAATTCACGCAACCGCTCGGCCGCGTCCGTTCCCGTCGTCATAACCTCCTACTGTAGCGCGGCTGCGGTCAGGATCAGTGGCGAAGCGCCGGCGCGCACCATGAGGGTGTGTTCGTGATGGATGGCGAGGGAACGGCGGCGGGTGCGCACGGTCCAGCCGTCCTTTTCGTCCACCACAGTCGGATCGGAGACCGAAAACATCGGCTCGAGCGCAAAGACCATCCCGTCGCGCAGCACCATGGTGGCGTCCGGGTCGTCCCAGTTGGGCACGTCCGGCGGCTCGTGCAGCTTCCGGCCGATCCCATGGCCAGAGAGTTGGCGAAGCACCTGCAATCCGTGCGCGGCGGCCACGGCGCCGACGGCTGCACCGACATCACGAACTCGATTCCCAACCTGGGCAGCCGCGCACCCGGCGTCAAACGCCTCAACCGCGGCCGCATGCAGGCGCGCCACGACATCGCTCACTGGCGTCACGAGCACGCTTCGGGCGCTGTCGCCGAGAAATCCATCCAGATACAGCGTGACGTCGATTTTGACGATGTCGCCGGGCTCGATCACACGTGGCCCCGGCACGCCGTGCACCACCTGCTCGTTGACGCTGATGCAGGTGAATCCAGGAAAGTTGTAGGTCATCCGTGGCGACGACTGCGCGCCCTCAGCGACGGCATACGCCTCAGCCGCCTGATCCAGTTCCGCCGTCGTCACACCCGGTGCAACGAGACGCTCCATCACATCAAGCGTGCGCGCCACCAGCTGGCCCACACGTTTGAGCCCGGCCAGTTCCTCTGCCGTGCGTACGATCATCGACACCCTTTCGAAATGCGTTCAGAAAAAGACGTCGGGAGGCTTTTTAGAGGACACTCGAGTGTCCTCTAAAAAGCCTCCCGACGTCTTACGCCAGCGCCCGCACGATGTCCGAGCGTGTGATTACGTAGGTCTCGTCCGTCTTGAAGTCACGGACGAGCACGGCCGGATTGTCCGCCGTGATCATCGTCGCCAGCGCGTCGATGCCGGTGGAGATGTCGGCGAAGGGGAACGCGGGCTGCATGATCGTGTCGACCGACGCCGTGCGCACGGCGGGGTCGGCAACGAGAGCGGCGTAGAGGCGCGATTCGTTGACCGAGCCGACGAGACGCCCGCCCTGGGTGACTGGAATCTGCGAAAACTCGTGCTCCGCCATGACCTGCACGGCCCGGCCAATGGTGTCGTCATGTTCGATCGACAACATCGGCACGGTCTTCTTGGCGCTGACCAGGTCGCGCGCGGTCAACCCCGACTTGTCGAGATAGCCCATTTTGAGCATCCAGTCGTTGTTGAACATCTTGGCGAGGTACCGGGTGCCGTGATCATGAAACACCACCACGACCACGTCATCGGCCGTGAAGCGATCCTTCATCTGCAGCAGACCCGCCATCGCGGAACCGGCCGAGTTGCCGGCGAAGATGCCCTCCTCACGGGCAATGCGCCGGGTCATTACGGCGGCATCCTTGTCGGTCACCTTCTCAAAATGATCGATGACCGAGAAGTCCACGTTTGCCGGAAGAAAGTCCTCGCCGATGCCTTCGGTCACGTACGGATAGATCTCGTTCTTGTCGAAGATGCCGGTCTCCTTGTACTTCTTGAAGACCGACCCGTAGGTGTCGATGCCGAGGATCTGGATGTTCGGATTTTTCTGCTTGAGGTATTTGCCGGCTCCACAGATCGTGCCGCCGGTGCCGACGCCCACCACCAGGTGCGTGATGCGCCCGTCGGTCTGGTCCCAGATTTCAGGGCCGGTTTGTTCGTAGTGAGCCGTGGCGTTGGACGGGTTGTCGTACTGGTTCGCCTTCCAGGAATTCGGTGTGTCGCGTTCCAAGCGCGACGACACCGAGTAATACGACCGCGGGTCTTCGGGCTCAACGTTGGTCGGGCACACGATGACCTCGGCCCCCAGCGCCTGCAGGGCGTCCACCTTTTCCTTCGACTGTTTATCAGTGGTGGTGAAGATGCACTTGTAACCCTTCACCACAGCCGCAATCGCCAGGCCCATGCCGGTGTTGCCTGAGGTGCCTTCGATAATGGTGCCGCCCGGCTTCAGTCGACCATCGCGCTCGGCATCCTCCACCATCTTGAGCGCCATGCGGTCCTTGATCGAGTTGCCGGGGTTGAAGGTCTCCACCTTGGCGAGCACCGTGGCAGGGATAACGCCTTTGGTGATGGCGTTAAGACGGACCATCGGGGTATCGCCGATCGCCTCCAGAATGTTGTTGCAGATCTTTTTCGTGGCCACAGGTACCTTCCGACGCTGATTTTAGTCCCGAAGCGTTACATAATGCGCTTCATGCGACGATTGCTGCCCCTTCTGATGTTTGCCGCGCTGGCGGCTGCCCCCGGACACGCGGTGACTGCGGCCGCGCAACTGCCCGTCCAGACCAAGTTTTCGCCAGAGATTGCTGCACGCGCCGAGGTGAAACAGGCGCTCGCCTACGTCGACCAGCAATTTGAGGCGCAGGTGCAGGAGTGGATCCTGCTCACCGAGATTCCCGGCCTCTCGGGGCACGAGCAAAAACGCGCCGCGTACATCACCGACGAACTCACCAAGCTCGGCTTGACCCCGCAGACCGACACCATGGGCAACGTCTGGGCCGTGCGCAAGGGCGTCGGCGGCGGACCGTCTGTCGTGTTCGCGGCGCACATGGACACCGTCCAACCCCTCGACACCCCGCTGAAGGTGCGCATCGAGGACAACGGCACGATGCACGCGCCCGGCATCACCGACGATACGGCCGCGCTGCCTGCCCAGTTGCAGGCGTTGCGCGCGATGCGCGACGCGAACATTCAGACAAAAGGTGACCTCGTCTTTCTGTTCACCGTGCAGGAGGAAGTCGGCCTTAAAGGCATGTACCACTGGATCGAGAACCATCGCGACATCACCGACATGCTGGTGGCCGTGGATGGCGGCCTCGGACCGGTCTCCTACGGCGCGCTGGGCATCTACTGGTCGCGCATGAAGTTTTCCGGAGAGGGCGGCCACACTCTGAGCTCCCGCGATCGGCCCAACACCGTGCGGGCAGCAGCCTCGTGCATCACAGACATCTACACCGTGCCACTGCCGCCGGCCGACGACCCCGTGCCGGCCATCTACAACGTGGGCGGCCTGCTCACCGGCGGCAACGTGGTGAACGCCATTCCGCAGGATGTGACCTTCTCGGTGGACCTCCGCACTGTGGACCCGGTGCTCCTCCAGGAACTCGACACCGCCATCGTCGCCAAGTGTGAGGGGGCAGCGGCGCAGCACAAGGTCACGTTTACACGTGAATGGATCCAGAAGTCTGAAGCCGGCGGGCGGCCGGAAGATCTCGCCGATCGTCGGGCCCATCCGGTGGTGCAAAGCGCCATTGATGTGCTCCGCTTCCTCGACGTTTCATTGCCGGCGAGCCGTGAGGCCATCCCGTCGGGTGCCACAGACGCGAACGTCGGCGTCGTGCTGGGGATCCCCTCGGTGTCGATCGGCGCCGCTATCGGCGGCGGAGGCCATACGTTGCAGGAGTGGGCGCGCACCGATTCCGCCAAGACGGGCACGCAGCAGATCGTGCTGCTGGCCGTGTCACTCGCGGAACTCGCAGGGGCCTGATGCGCACCGGTCTGCTGGCCGCCGCGCTGGCAGTGATGGCGTCCTGCGCGTCACCAACGGGACCATTTGCGGAACTCCCGTACACCCCGGGCGTGTACGTCGTCGAAATGGTGAGCGTCTCGCAGCAGTGCAGTGGATGGCCGACATCCCAAGTAGGCACATCAGTGATTTTTCTGGCCGAGCTGAGCCAGAAAGGTACTGAGTGGGTGGCTCGTCCGACCGACAGCGCTCAGGGCAACTTCGAGTTTGTTCTGCGCCCGACTGCCGCCGTGGCCACGTCGTCGTTCACCTATTTCGAGGGCACATTCGGCGGATCGGCGATCGATGCCCACAGACCCAGTCCCACAATGCCGCCGGTGACGTTCCGTGTGGCCCAGGTCACACCAGCGGGCGACCCGGCGGCGGCCATCGAGGGCGTCGTCAACCTCGGCGGTCGATTCAGTCAGGCTGAGATTCAGGGCGCGGTCGAATTCCGCCGCGCTGGCGAGTCAACGGTCTGCCCGGCGGGCACCGTCCGCATCTCGTTTCAGCGCGTGCCGTAACTCCTTCGCGTCGATGTCGAATGTCGTATCTTTCAGAAGATGCCCGGCATCCTATTTGCGAGGTCTATGAATGTCCATTCGTCCCGTCTCCCGCGTCATTCCCGCCCAGCCCACACTTGAAGGGGCCGGCGTTAAGCTGCATCGCGCCTTTGGGTTCGGCAACACCTCCGATTTTGATCCGTTCCTGCTGTTCGATGACTTCCGGGGAGAGAAGCCGCCCGACTACATGGCGGGTTTCCCGTGGCATCCGCATCGCGGCATCGAGACGATCACCTACGTGCTCGCCGGGACCGTGCACCACGGCGACAGCCTTGGCAACGTCGGCGCGCTCACGGCCGGTGACGTTCAGTGGATGACCGCCGGCAGCGGCATCATCCACCAGGAGATGCCCGAAGGCGACCCCGAAGGCCGCATGCACGGGTTCCAGCTCTGGGCCAACCTGCCCAAGTCGCTCAAAATGACCACACCGCGGTACCAGGAAGTCACCGCCAAAGACATTCCCGACATCGTGGATGACGATGGCACGAGGGTGAAGGTGGTGGTGGGAAGCTTCTGGGGCAAAAAGGGACCCGTGGACGGCATTGCGGCCGACCCCGTGTATCTCGATGTCTCCGTGCCACCCAACCGGCGCAAGACGCTGCCGGTTGAGACGTCGCGTCACGCCTTTGCCTACGTCTTCGCCGGGTCGGGCTCGTTCCGCGACGCGTCAGCACCGCAGGGCGTGTTGACCGACACCACCGGCACCGACATCGATGACAAACCCGTGCTCGATCTCACAGGCAACCGGTCACTGGTTCTGTTTGACCGCGGCGACGAGGTCACCGTACAGGCCGGCCCTGAAGGCATTCGCTTCCTGCTGGTCTCGGGCAAACCCCTGGGCGAACCGATTGCCTGGCACGGCCCGATTGTCATGAACACAAAGGATGAGATCCAGGAAGCGCTGTACGACCTGCGCTCCGGCACGTTCATCAAATGAGACGTCGGGTGTCTTTTTCCGATCTCAGCGTTGCATAAAAAGACACCCGACGTCATTTCTTCCGCGTGAGCCAGACGACCAGGAACGCGACGTAGAGCAGTCCTGCGCCGATGAGCACCCAGATCGCGCCAGGGAGCACGCGGAAAATCTGCTCGGCCAGATACGCCTGCGCAAAACACAGCGGCGCCATGCCGATGAATGTGCCGAGCGCCACGCGGGACACAGGCACGCCCAACGCACCGGCCGTGTAGGACACCATGTCCGACGAGGTGAACGGGTTGAGGCGCAGCAGCAGGATCACCCACAGGCCGCGGGCGCGGATGGATTCAAGGTGCGTGGCCAGACGCGATCCTTCAAGACGCCGCGCCACCGCCTGCTCACCAAGTGACCGCCCCACGGCGCAGGCGATCGCGGCGCCTATGGTGTTGCCTGTCAGGGACAGGACGCCGCCAAGAAATCCCCCGAACAGGGCGCCGGCCGGCGCGTAGAGCAACGTGCCAGGAATCGGCGCCACCAGCACCTCGACCACCACGGCCGCCACATACACGGCGGGCGCCAATGGCCCCCACTGCGCCAGTACTTGCCGCAGCGATTCGAGCGCCGCCTCGTTGTCGCTCATGGAGCCCGCGCTGTCCAGCAGGAGCCGGACCATCCCCCCGGTCCACCACGAATAGCCGGCGAACAGGAGAATCCCACCGAACACGACGAGTGGAATAGCCGACCGGAATCGAACAGTCATCGACAACCTTCGGCCCGTGTTTTCCGTCTCACCACGTCGTGCTCAACATTCGATTCGCGCTCCGCACCCTGTTCAAATCCCCGTTCGTGACCACGATCGCCGTGGTGTCGCTGGCCTTTGGCATCGGCGCCAACACCGCGATCTTCTCACTCTTCAACCAGATGTTGTTGAAGCCGTTGCCGGTCACAGCCCCTGACGCCCTGGTCAATCTGTCAGCGCCAGGGCCCAAGCCGGGGTCCCAGTCGTGCAACCAGGCCGGCGATTGCGACGCGGTGTTCAGCTACTTGATGTTCCGCGACCTCGAACAGGAGACCCGCGTCTTCTCAGGGCTGGCCGCCCACCGCGCCTTCGGAGCCAACCTGTCGTACCAGGGCCAGACGCAGAGCGGCGAAGGCATGCTGGTGTCAGGCAGCTACTTTCCCACCCTCGGTCTCACCCCCGCACTCGGTCGCCTCCTCGGCCCCGCAGACGACGCCGTGGTTGGAGAATCGCTGGTGGCCGTGCTCTCGCACGACTACTGGGTCACCCGGTTCGGTGCCGACCCTGGCGTGCTCAACGCGACGATGACAATTAACGGGCACTCCCTCACGGTCGTGGGTGTGGCGCCCGCGGGATTTGGCGGGACGACGCTGGGATCCCGCCCGCGCGTGTTCGTTCCGCTCACCCTCAGAGGATTGCTCGAGAATAACTTCAACGGCTTCGATAATCGCCGGAACTACTGGGCCTACGTCTTCGGTCGATTGGCGCCTGGCATGACCGTTGAATCCGCGCGCACGGCCATGGAGTCGCGCTATCGCACCATCATCACCGAGGTGGAAGCGCCGCTGCAGACGGGCATGAGCGAGGCGAACATGGAACGCTTCCGCGCCAAGCCACTTGTGATCGACCCGGGCCAGCGCGGGCAGAGTTCGGTCCATACCGAAGCGGGAACGCCGCTGCAGATCCTGTTCGGCGTCACCGGCATCGTCCTGCTCATCGCCTGTGCGAACATCGCCAACCTCCTGCTGGCCCGTGCCGCAGGTCGCGCCGGCGAAATGGCGGTCCGCCTCTCGATCGGTGCCAGCCGCATTCAACTGGTGGGTCAACTCCTGCTGGAGTCGTGCCTGCTGGCGCTGCTCGGAGGAGCCGGAGGCCTGCTTGTCGCGCAGTGGACCATGGGTGTCATCTCCCAGATCCTGCCGGCCGACGCCGCCGCCGTTCTGACGTTCAGCGTGGACTGGACGGTGCTGTCGTTTGCCGCCGCACTCTCGCTGGGTACGGGACTGGTCTTCGGGCTCTTCCCTGCGATTCACAGCACGCGGCCCGACCTGGCCACCACCTTGAAGGGCACGGCAGGCCAGCCCTCCGGCTCCCGCAGTGCCGCGCGCTTCCGTACGGTCATGGTGGTGGGACAGATGGCGCTGTCGATGGCCCTGCTCACATCCGCGGGCCTGTTCACCAAGAGCCTCTACAACGTCAGCCGCGTGGACCTTGGTGTCGACATCGAGCAGGTGGTGACATTCCGTGTCTCTCCACGCATGAGCGGGTACACGCCGGAGAAATCCAAGCAGCTCTTTGAACGCCTTGAGGAATCGCTGCGGGCGCAACCCGGTGTACGCGCGGTCACGGCCTCCATGGTGCCGCTGCTGGCGGGCAGCAACTGGGGCACGGATGTGCGTGTGCAGGGATTTGAGTCCGGCCCGGACATCGATTCCAACTCCCGGCTCAACACGGTGGCGCCTGATTACTTCAGCACACTCGGCATTCCCCTGATCGCCGGTCGTGAATTCACCACCGCTGATCGTCTCGGCGCCCGCAAGGTCGCCATCGTCAACGAAGCCTTTGCCGACAAATTCAAGCTCGGACGCGACGCGGTTGGCAAGTTGATGGGCGAAAGTGGTTCATCTGGAGAACTCGACATGGAGATCGTCGGACTAGTCCAGAACGCGAAATACAGCGAAGTGAAGGGCGCAATTCCGCCGCTGTTCTTCTCGCCGTATCGGCAGGACGAAAGCATCGGCTCGATCTCCTTTTACATCCGGACCGAGATCGCGCCCGAACAGTTTCTCCGCACGATCCCTGCACTCGTCAGCGCCCTCGATCCCGATCTGCCGGTGGAGGAGCTGAGAACGATGCCGCAGCAGGTGCGCGAGAACGTGTTTCTTGACCGGCTGATCAGCACCATGTCTGCGTCGTTTGCGATCCTGGCGACGCTGCTCGCCGCCATCGGACTATACGGAGTGCTGGCGTATACCGTGTCGCAGCGGACGCGTGAGTTTGGCCTTCGGATGGCACTGGGCGCCGACGGCGCGGGGGTCCGCGCGTTGGTGCTTAAGCAAGTGGCGGTGATGGCCGCGGTCGGCGGTGTCATTGGGCTGGGTCTCGCCTGGTGGATCGGCCGCGAGGCGCAGTCGCAGTTGTTCGAGGTGCAGGGCCACGACCCGGCCATCTTCGCGCTCTCGTTCGTACTCCTCGGCGTGGTCGCGCTCACCGCCGGCTTCCTGCCTGCGCTCCGTGCGTCCCGTATCGCACCAATGAAGGCGCTTCGCTGGGAGTAAGAAAAGAGCTTTTGACGTGAAGGAAGATGAAGGCCGTGATGGGCGTGAAAAAATGCCTGTCAGTGATCCGTGAGGGTTGGGGGCCAGGCGAAGCCTGGCCGTG
>JBBQDM010000016.1:0-84538 GCA_038319675.1 Vicinamibacterales bacterium | reverse complement strand
TGGCCTGGCCGTGCGGCAGGTGGGCGGGCGGACATGAAATGACGTCGGTTGTCTTTTGCTGCACCGCTGAGGTCGGAAAAAGACACCCGCCGTCATTTCATTTCCGACCGCCCTCCTTCCGCAGCTGCCGCCTTTGGCGGCACCCAACCCGCTCCCCAAACATCCGCTACCGTGATCCCTCTAGACAGGCATTTCCTCATGGATCCTCATGGAACCTCATGGTGAAAAATCTTGTGTGAGTGCGCACTTTCTGCCACCTGGCCCGCGTCGCCCCGCGGCTCTGACTGTGTGCCGATCTTGCAGGTGCACAGCGCATGCAGATCGGATTGCAGCTCAGCATCGCCGTGTTGGTCGGCACGACCGTCGGGGTGGTCGGTGACGATCTCTTGGTCGCTGCGGTGTCGCTGGCGATTGCCGTGGGGTCGATCGCGGTGGTGTGGCCACGCCGCGAGTGGGCCATGGCCGCACTCATGTGTCTGGCGATGGCCGGCGGTGCCCACGCACGCACCGAGGCACTGACGCCGCCGCCACGCGCGTGGGTGTCGGGCGAGACGATCACCCTGTCGGGCATCCTTCAGTCAGACGCATCCCTTTCGCCGACCGGCATACGTGTGGAACTGCTCGTGGACAGGTGGCGTGTGCGCGCGACCGTGACCGGTGCCGAAGCCTCGACCGTGTACACGCTGTGGACAAAGGGTCGGACGTTCACCGCGCCGATGCGACTGCGGCGGCCAGACCCGGTGCGCAATCCTGGCTCACCGAGCGAAACATGGCAGGCGCTTAATCGGCGGTTCGACGCCATCGGCACGATCAAGAGTGCGCTGCTCGTATCGGTGCAAACGGGTGCCCCGTGGGACGAGGCCGCCGCTCGCGCACGACGTCATGTACGTACGGTCACCACGACATGGCTCTGGCCGCGAGCACCGTCCAGCCAGGCCGTGATCACGGCGATTCTGATTGGTGACCGTGCCGGCCTTGACGAGGCGATCACGCGCCGGTTGCAGGCGGCGGGCACCTTTCATGTGATCGCCATCTCCGGCGGCAACATCGCCATGTTGACCGTGGCGTGTTTCCTGTGCCTGCGCCTTGTGGCGCGTGGCCATGTGGTACCCGTGGTGGTCACCCTGCTCGTGGTGGTCGCCTACGGCCAGATCGTGTCCAGTGAAGCATCCGTCGTGCGCGCGGTGCTGGCTGCCGTCGTATATCTGCTGCTGCGGCTCATCGGATTACCCCCGCGTCCCATCAACCTGCTCGCGGTCGTCGCCGTCCTGTGTGTGATGTGGGAGCCGCTGACGGTGTTGGACGTGGGTGCGTGGCTCTCGTTTGGCGCCACGTTCGGATTGATTGTCGTGTTGCCGCGCCTGCTTGAGGCCGTGCGCGGGCCCAACTTCACTGCGCAGGGGTGGCTGCGTGTATGGGATGTCGTGCGCGCGGGTGTGCTGGCGACCGTGGCGGCTGAAATCATCATCCTGCCTGTGACGGCCGGGGTGTTCTCCCGCGTTGGCATTGCCGGACTCTTGCTCAATCTCGTCGCCATCCCAGCCATGGCTGTTGTGCAGTTTTCTGGGCTCGTGTTGTGTGTTGTCGCGCCGTTGTCGTCCACGTTGGCGGCTGCGGCCGCATCGGTCGCGCACGGGGCCACTGTCGTGTTGTTGGGCTCGTCCGGCGCACTCGACCTCGCGCCGTGGTTGTCATGGCGTGTGCCGCCTACTTCGTTGTGGTGGATGGCGATGTATTACGCAGCTGTGGGGATGGCGTTGTTGTGGACGCGTCCGCGGTGGCGACACTGGTCCGTGATGCTCGCTGTCATCCTCGCCACCATCATCGTGACGTCGCCGTTCGTGTCTGCCTCGCGGCCCTCACGCGGGTGGTTGAGGGTGACGATGCTGGATGTGGGGCAGGGGGATGCGACGTTGATTCAGACGCCGAACGGGCACGCGTTGCTTGTGGATACCGGGGGCACGCCAACAGGCACGTTTGATATTGGCGGCCGCATCGTGACGCCCGCGGTATGGGCGTTGGGCGAGCGGCGACTCGACTGGCTCGCGCTCACGCATGGGGACCTCGACCATGTCGGGGGCGCGCGGCGGGTGATGGACGATCTGCGTCCGCGTGAGGTCTGGGAGGGGATTCCGGTTGAGAAGTCTGTGGAGCTGCGAGACCTCCGCATAGTGGCGCAGCAGCGGCACGTCACGTGGCGCCGAATGTTTGCCGGGCACGAACTCGACATCGGTGCCGTGCAGGTCGTCGTCCGCCACCCTGCGCGCCATGACTGGGAGCGCCCGCGGGTGCGTAATGACGATTCACTTGTGATGGAGGTGCGGTATGGCGACGTCTCGGTGTTGCTGACCGGTGATGCGGGGGCGGAGTATGAGTCGTTGCCCTTGGAGCGTCCGAGGGCCGGCGCACGTCCGAGGATTCGGGTATTGAAGGTGGCGCACCATGGCAGTCAGTCGTCGTCGAGTGCCGCATTTCTCGACCGCTTCGACCCGCGCGTGGCCGTCGTCAGTGCCGGCGCCTCCAACCTGTTCGGCCATCCTGCGCCCGCCGTGCTCTCTCGCCTCCGCTCGCGAGACGTCCATCTCTTCCGCACCGATCACCACGGCGCCGTCATCGTCGAGACCGACGGCCGCCAGGTGCGCGTGCGCGGCGTAGCCGGTGGCCGGCTCGACGTGTATTAGATCAAGAGCTGTTTCACCATGAAGCTCCATGAAGTTCCATGAAGAAATACGTGTCACTGAGCCGTGAGGGTTGGGGGCCAGGCGAAGCCTGGCCGTGCGGGAGGAGGACTGTCGTGAACGAATACACCGCATGAATGCGACCGGTGCATTCGTTCTCGACAGTCCTCCTCCCGCAGCTGCCGCCCTTGGCGGCACCCAACCCGCTCTCCTGGCGTCCGTAACCTCTCTCGGCCTCCACAGTGCAATGACAGGCATTTCCTCATGGATCCTCATGGAACCTCATGGTGGAAATCTTTCTTGACTCGCTGCCAGGCAGCTTCCATCTCGGCCGTGGTGGCAGCGTGCACGGACGACCCGCGTGATTCCAGGTCGGCTTCGACAGCGGCGAAGCGGTCCGAGAATTTGTTGTTCGCGGCGCGCAGGGCGGCTTCGGGTTCGATGTGCAGTTTGCGTGCGAGGTTGGCGATGGAGAACAGCAGGTCGCCCAGTTCTTCGGCCGCGCGTGCAGGGGACTCGGTCAGCGCTTCGCGCAGTTCGCGCACTTCTTCGTCGATCTTGTCGACCACGCCGGTGGTATCCGGCCAGTCGAATCCGACCGCGGCCACGCGCGAGCCGATTTCGTGTGCGCGCAAGAGCGACGGCATCGCTTTCGGGACACCGGCCAGCACGCGACGATGTTCACCGCGGGCGGATTGTTCGGCGGCTTTGAGTTCTTCCCACTGCGTCAGCACCGCGGCTGGTGTCTTCGGCGTCGCCTTCGTCTTCGCGCCCTTCTTGCCGCCCTTTGTCGCCTTCGGCTTGGGCAGCGGCCGTCCACCCTTGGTGAACACGTGGGGATGTCGGCGGATCAGTTTGTCGGCGATGGCGGTGAGGCTATCCGCCATGTCCCAGCGTTTCTCCTCCGCCGCAATCTGTGCATGGAACACCACCTGAAAGAGCACGTCGCCCAGTTCTTCGGGCAGCGCCTCGTGGTCGCCTGCGTCAAGGGCGTCGAGGGCCTCGTAGGTTTCTTCAAGCAGGAAGGGCCGCAGCGACTGGTGGGTCTGTTTGCGGTCCCAGGGGCAGCCATGGGTGGAGCGCAGGGTGGCCATGATGCGAACGAGGCGGGCCATGGCCCGTCCCGCCCGAGCAGCGCGCGCGGCGACGTTCGACGACATGGGGATGACGGTAACAGAGTCGGGCGTGCTTCAGCGAGGCTTCGCCTTCTTCGTGGCGAGATATCGCGTCGCCAGTTCGATGGGCTGCACTCGTTCGTCCAGCTTCGACATGACTTCCTTGAATCGTCTGTCGAGGTGCTGGTGAATTCCCTCGTGGCCTTCCATGGTGATCGTCACCTTGTCGATCAGGTATTCCTGGCGCAGGCCCTGTTGGTGCACCGTTTCCATCAGCGCCGTCAGATTTCCGTCGACGGTCCCGAGTTGGCCCGCGACAGTACTGAGTCGGCGGTCGACGGCACCCATGTGGCCTTCAACGGTCCCGAGCCGGCGGTTGACGGCACCCATGTGGCCTTCAACGGTCCCGAGTCGGCGGTCGACGGCACCCATGTGGCCCTCAACGGTCCCGAGTCGGCGGTCGATGGCACCCATGTGGCCCTCAACGGTCCCGAGCCGACGGTCGACGGCACCCAATTGGTCCCGGACCTCTGCCACGCCACCCTCGACCTTCTCGAGTCGGCCGCTCATCGCGTCGATCTTCTGTTCAATCCGCTGCAGCACCTCTTGCATCAATGGCTCCTACGACTTGAGACGACGACGATACCATCGTCGGTTGCGCTCCCGCCGTCCTGGCGCCGCTTTGATGTACCACGCACCCCCTTTCCAAAAGAGAATAGAAGCATGAAATCCGCCTACGAACTCGCGATGGAGCGCCTGCAGCAGAAGGACGTGGACGCAGGCATTGAACACACGCCGCTGACCGACGCGCAGAAGGCGGCGATTGCCGAGATTCGCAACTTCTATGAATCAAAACTCGCCGAGGTTCAGGTGTTGCATGAGGGGAAGCTGCGCGAGATGTTCGACCCGGCCGAGCAGGAGGCGCGGATGGAGGAATACCGGCGCGACCGCGAGCGTCTCACCTCCGAGCGCGACGCCAAGATCGCGAAGGCGCGTAAGTAGGGACATCCCTGACGGTAAAGTAGCCGCGTGCGCCTGATTAACGACCGCTTTCTTCTGTCTCCAACCGACCTGGCCGATTCTCTGGCGTGTCGCCATAAGACGACGCTGGAGCTCGCCGCTGCGCGGGGGGAGCGCGTCAGACCCCAATACTCGGATCCGCTCGCTGATGTGCTGCGCCATCGAGGCATGGAGCACGAGGCGCGGTATGTGGACTCGCTCCGCGCGCACGGGCTCACCGTCACAGACCTTGGTGGCTTCAAGGACGGCGACAAGGACGTCCCGCACTCGGACCGTGTGGCTCGTACCGTCGCGGCCATGCACACCGGCGTCGACGTCATCGTCCAGGCCCCACTTGGGCAGTTCGGCCAGGGGGACGCGGACTGGTTCGGCTTCGCGGACGTGCTCGTCAAGGTTCCAGGCGCCAGCAATCTCGGCGACTGGCACTACGAGGCGCACGACACCAAACTCGCGCGGGAAACCCGCGCCGGCGCCATCCTGCAGCTCTGCGTGTACACGGAACTGCTCGCCGCACTCCAGGGCCGCACCCCCGATCACTTCCACATCGTCACCCCCGCCGCATCCCATACCTATCGAGTGAGCGACGTCGGTGCGTACTACCGCCTCGTTCGAAGCCGCCTGCTACGAACCACGAACCAGGAACCCGCTGAACCTTCCTATCCCGACCCCAGCGCCCACTGCGCCGTCTGCCGCTGGTGGCAGGTGTGCGACACGCAGCGGCGCGCCGACGACCACGTCCAGTTCGTGGCGAATCTGGGCCGCGTCCACAAGCGCGAGCTCGAGACGCACAGCATCACAAAGCTGGAGCAACTCGCCGAGTGGGAAGTGCCAAAGGACTTCCGTCCGAAGCACGGATCTCGCGAGACGTTCGAAAAGCTGCAGGAGCAAGCCGCGCTGCAGAAGAAGCAGCGCGACACAAAGCAGCCGCAGTACACGCTGCTGCCCATCGAGCCGCATGTGGCTGACGATGGCACGGCGTTGCCGCTGCGTGGCCTCAAGCGGTTGCCCACGCCGTCGGCGGGGGACTTGTATCTCGACCTTGAAGGCGATCCCTTTGGTCGAAAGGTCGTCGCGACCGAGTCGGGCGAAGGGTCGCGTGAGTATCTGTTTGGCCTCGGCTGGGTGGACGCGGGCGGCGAGTTCCAGTTCAAGGGATGGTGGGCGTTTGATGACGCCGAGGAGCGGCGGGCCTTTGAGGAGGTCATGGACTGGATCGCGCGTGTGGTCGCGGAGCATCCCGGCACGCACGTGTATCACTACGCGCCGTATGAGCCATCGGCGTTCAAGCGGTTGTCGGGCCGATACGCCAGTCGCGAAACCGAACTCGACGTGATGCTGCGCGCGGGCACGCTGGTGGACCTGTACGCCGTCGTGCGCGAGTCCGTGCGGGCGGGAGTCGAGACGTATTCGATCAAGTCGATGGAACCGTTCTACGAGTTCACGCGCGACATCGATCTGCGCAAGGCCGGCCACGAACGACAGACGATCGAGATCGCGCTCGAGTCAGGCGACGTGCGGGCGATCCCAGACGAGGTGCGTGCCGCCGTCGAGGGCTACAACCGCGACGACGTGCGGTCCACGTATGAGCTGCAGCGCTGGTGCGAGCGGTTGCGTGATGAGGCGATCGGTCGTGGCGACGCCGTGCCGAGGCCCGAGCCTCGGCCTGGTGAGCCGTCGGAGGAGATCAAGGAGCGCGACCTGCGGGTGCGGGCCCTCCAGGCGCTGCTGCTTGCGACCGAACCGCCGCCCACATCTCCACACTTTCTCGTCGCCCACCTCCTCGACTGGCATCGTCGGGAGAACAAGTCCGAGTGGTGGGAGTACTACCGTCTGCGTGAGCTTGATGACGACTCGTTGCGTGACGAGCGCAAGGCCGTGTCGGGGCTGCAGTTCATCGCGTCGGAGCCGTTCATCAGCGAGAAGACGGGGAAGGCCACGAAGTCGGTGGTCGAGCGTTACAGCTGGCCGGCGCAGGATTGTGACATCAAGGACGACGATACGCTCAACGCGCTTGATGGAAAGTCGTGGGGGGACGTCGTGGCGATCGATCGTCTGGCTCGGACGATTGACGTCAAGGTCGGGCCCAGTCGCCAGGGCATTCGGCCCGTCTCGGCGTTTGCGCATCAGGTGATCGATCCTGGCGCGATTGCGGAGTCGCTATATCAGACAGGCGTGGAGGTGCACGAGGGTCGGCCGTTGCCGCTGGCGATGTCGCTATTGCAGCGAGTGCCGGGTCCGGTGCATGCGATTCAAGGCCCCCCCGGCACGGGCAAGACCTATCGTGGCAGCGTGATGATCTGTGATCTCGTCGCGGCGGGGAAGACCGTCGGGGTTACCGCGCACAGTCATGCCGTCATCACCAACCTGTTGCGGGCGGTGCAGAAACGGGCGGCAGAGCTCGGGGTGGATGTCCCAATCCTGCAAATAAAAAATGAGGACGAGTTTGGCGCCGACGCGCCTGGCGTCACCGGAGGCACTGCGTGGCACTGGTGCGGCAAGAACGCGCAGCCTGTGGATGTGTTGTTCGTTGACGAGGCCGGCCAGATGTCACTGGCCAATGTGCTGGCGTGTACACGCATAGCCCAGTCGATGGTGCTCCTCGGCGATCCGCAGCAGCTTGAGCAGCCCACCAAGGGTGTGCACCCTGAGGGCACCGGTGTCTCGGCGCTCCATCACTGGCTGGGCGAGGCCAAGGTGATGCCGGCCGACCGCGGTGACTTTCTGAAGACCACCTGGCGGCTGGCGCCTGCCATCTGCGAGTTCACGTCCGAGTGTTTCTACGAAGGGCAGCTCACGTCGAAGCTTGGTCTTGAGCATCAGGTGCTTCGCGGCACTCAGCGTTTCCAGGGCGCCGGCCTGCGCGTGGTGCCCGTTGACCACGATGGCAACAGAAATGCGTCTGACGAAGAAGTTGCTGAGGTCGTGCGCATCGTGGACGAGTTGCTCGCACCTGGCTCCGAGTGGGTCGACGAACACGGCAAGGCACGTCAAATCACCCCCACCGACATCCGCATCGTCGCCCCCTACAACGCCCAGGTCAGCCGTATCCAGGAAGGCTTGGCGCGCCGTAGCGCAAGCGGAGGCGGCCCAGACGTCCCCGTGGGCACCGTCGACAAATTCCAGGGCCAGGAGGCCCCCGTCGTGATCTACTCGATGGCGACCTCGCGTCCCGAGGATGCCCCGCGTGGTCTCGGCTTTCTCTACAGTCTCAACCGCTTTAACGTGGCGACGTCGCGCGCACGGTGCCTGTGCATCCTCGTGGCGAACCCGCGTCTGTTTGAGCCCGACTGCCAGACCCCGGCCCAGATGCAGCTCGTGAACGCGTTGTGCCGGTATCGTGAGCTCAGCGAGGCTTCGTCTTCTTCGTAGCGAGATAGCGTGTCGCCAACTCGATGGGTTGCACGCGCTCGTCGAGCTTTTGCAGTATCTCGGCGAATCCCCGGTTCGTCGCGTCCCGATTCGCGAGCAAGACCTCCATGGTCTGCTTGATGTCACCGTTCATCGCCTCAAGCAACACACCATGCTTTTGGAGTTGCCCCTCGATGCCGGTGAACCGCAAATCCCCTTTGTCGAGCCGTCCGTCGATCTTGTCCAGTCGCCCATCAACGCTGCCCAGGCGTACGTCGACTTGGCCGAGCCGTTCGTCGACCTTGCCCAGGTGTATGTCGACCTGGCCGAGCCGTTCGTCAACCTTGCCTAGGCGTACGTCGACCCCGTCTAGCCGCTCATCAACCTTGCCGAGTCGTTCGTCGACCCTGCCGAGTCGCTCGTCAACTGTGCCCAACCGTGCGTCGACCCTGTCCAGTCGTCCGTCGACCTGGGTGAAGCGTTCGCCGACCTTCTTGAACCCGGCGGCAATGGTCTGTTCGATTCGGTCCAGTTGCTCCTGCATGGGCGGCCTCCGCAAAGGACGACGATAGCATCGTCAGCCGCGAGGCCGGCGCGGGACCAACATTTTGATGTACCACGTTGGGTGTCAAGCCGCTCGCTCGTAGACGATCGCGTCCGTGATGGCGGATGCGTTGACCTGGTAGTCGGCGGCGACGTCGGCGAGGCTTTCGCCGGCATCGATGCGGGCGACGATGGCGGCGGTCGAGATACCAAGGTCGCTCAGCACGGGGCGTCCAAACGCGATCGTCGGGTCGATCGTGATGGGCCGATTCTCTGTCGGGGCTTCGTGCATCACGAACGGGTGCAGGCGGATGGGGAACTTGGCGCGGTCCCAGGTGACGCGGTCCAGATGTTGCTCGAGGACTTGTCGCATGGCTAGCTGGCCGGACGCCGAGAGATTGATGAGTTGTCCGTAACGGCTGAGGAACACCTGTCCTGCCTTGGAGCGCAGGTCTTGACGCAGCAGCAGTCGTTTGATGTTCAGTTCACGCTCGGAAAATTCCAATGCCTGGCGCAGTTCCTTGAGGGGCACACCGTGTTCGGTGCGCAGCGCGCGCAGCACATGGGCCTCGATGAGGTTCGAGAACGACAGCGCGGGCGGCTCCCCCTGTGCCGGACGAATCAGGGGCTTGAACTGGCTGCCACCCCGGCTGGTGGGATAGGCGCGACCGAGGGTCCAGGCGCGCAGGGTGGCGGCGGGGACGCGCAGGTAGCGCGCGGCCTCGCTCAGCGGATACGCCGGCTGTTCCCGTGGATCCTGTTCGCTCACAACTCGCCTCGCCACTTCTTCGACGACGCTACCATCGTCGTCCGGCGGAAGTCAGCCGAGAAGATCGTGCCAAGCGCCGGTAGGGGGCCGAATGTAGAATACCCACATGCTGACTGCCTATAGCGCTACCGCTCTCCGTCGGGCGCGCTACGAGGTTGTTGATGGCGACGTGATCTGCGCCACGGTCCCAGGGTTGCGCGGGGTTATTGCGACGGCTGCGACGGTGGAGGAGTGCCGCGCGAGTCTCACGGAAGTGATCGAAGCCTGGGTGCTCGTGCGGGTCGCCCGTGGGCTCAAGGTGCCCCACAGAGCCCTCTGACCGTGCGTCCGTCCCGACAACTCGCTCTCGTGATCACGCTGGCCTGCGTGCTGATCGCCCCGCTCTCCGCCCAGCGGTTTGCCGGCCGTGTGTTGGACGTCACCGATGGCGACACGGTCATCGTCGCCCGGGGGCGCGGGCAGGTCACCGTGCGGCTGTTCGGCATCGACGCGCCTGAGGGCCTCCAGCCGTATGGACGCGAGGCGGCGGCGGAGTTGTCGCGCCTTGTGATGGGCAAGGTCATCGACGTGGACATGAAAGATATCGACCAGTACGGCCGCCTCGTGGCGGAGGTGTCGATGGGTGGCACGGACGTGGGCGAGGCGATGGTGCGTGCCGGCGCCGCGTGGCATTACACGCGGTATTCGAACGACGTCCGTCTGGCCGCCGCCGAGCGCGAGGCGCGGCAGACCCGGCGGGGACTGTGGCAGTCCGCGTCACCGCAGCCGCCGTGGACGCTCCGTGCCGAGGTGCGGCCACCGACGACGCCGGTCCCGCTGGTCGGCGCAGGCGTGTATCACGGCAACCGCGAGTCACGGGTGTTCCACGCGCCCGGCTGTCAGCACTACAACTGCAGGAACTGCACCGTGCCGTTTGCCACCGTCGCCCAGGCGAAGGCGACCGGGTTCAGGCCGCATGAGCAGTGTGTGAAGGGCGCGGGGCGATAGCCGGCGAACAAAGCGCGTAGGAACTACCCTGTCACACCCGTGCTGGTAAAGTGTGCCCAACCTAGAATGGACGCGTTCGTTGAGCACCTGAAGTCGTCATGTCGAGAGCACCCCACCCGGTCGACGTGGGTTGTGCCCGGGCCCGAATCCGTCGAGGAGTCTGTAGACCATCGTTCCTTCGGACGACAACCGTTTCTTGACAGCCGCCGCCTTGGCGAAGGTGGTCAGCTCTTGAGACAATTGGATTCCACCACTCCCTTAGCCGCCGCCGTTCGCTCCGACGTAGCCGGCCTGCCTCAAGTGCTCACCTGCGTCATCGACCTCGTGTATCGCACCGACGCCGCGTGACAGATTATGGACTACAAAACAAATGTCGAGGCCAAGTCCCACGAACTCGTGGCGAAGTGTGCGGGGCAAATGCGGTCATCCGAACGCGCCTTGCGCGCCGTCAGTGGCTCCAAGACGGATTCCAGACTGGTGGCGACTCGCCGAAAGAGCACAGGTGGCACACGGAAATAGGGTCTTGGCCACCTCGCGCGCTCGTTGGTGCACCCTCGGCGCCGACCTGTGCCTGGTTGAGCCCGACTACCCAGGGCCCGGCCTGGATGCAGGTTGGCAAACGCGCCGGGCCGGGGAGCTGGCACGAGAAGTTCGCTTCATGGAGTCCGCGAGCGCTGTTGTCCGAGGCGCGCCACGGTTCAATGGGGCGGTCTAGCGAAGAATGCGCGTCGGAACTGTCCTGTCAGACCTGTAGAATCTCCATACGGCAGCGAGGCGAATCAATGGGCACCAACTGTAAGCTCGGTCAGGTTGTTGAGGTTGAAGCTAAGAAGTGTGGCCAAGCGCAGCAGTTCCCTTCGCCTCATGGCAGGCGGGCCAAGGATTCGTCCCAGAAGCGTTCGATCCGATGTTGCACCGGTCATCAATTCGGGCAGCATGAGTAACGCGAAGTTTTAATCAGAAGCATCTAGGAAGACATGGCCGACACCCGATCCCGCCGATCAAGCGCACAAGACCTTTCTGCAGAGCGAACAGAAAGGCGAGGACGCGTTGCTGACGTTGTAGCACGCGGGCGCGATGAGCCACCAAGCGCATACGAAAAGCAACTGCCGATTCCTAGAATCGGATACGTCTTGGACTTCTTCTGCGGATGCGGGGGAATGAGTGCCGGTTTTCTGCGCACGAGGCAGAGTCATGTCGCCTTTCAAATCGTTGCTGGTATCGATACTGACCAGTCTGCTCTCGATACGTTTCAATCGAATATTGATGCTCCAGGCATTCGCGCTGACATTCGAGAGATTGGTGAAAGACCCGAGAGGTTAATAGAGCTTATTCCTTTCTTTCGGCCCCGAGCAATGCGGCCGCTCGTGTTTATTGGCTGTGCGCCGTGCCAAGGGTTCAGTGCGCTCCGAAAGGGGGATGACCGAGACGATGATCGCAACTCGTTAATGGGTTCGTTTGCGTCTATCGTCAAACACTATCTTCCAGATTACGTAGTTATGGAGAACGTGCCGGAGGTTCTCAAAGGAAAGTTCTCCAATTATTACAGTTCAGCGGCCTCAACGCTACGTCAGTGCGGCTACGAGCTGTCAGAATCAATTGTTGATTTGAGCCTTTACGGAGTACCTCAGCGTCGGCGGCGGGCCGTGGTAATTGGATCGCTCAATGGTTTGGTTCAGTTACCGCCAGCGCCTTTCACGACATCGACCGCTCGCACGGTGCGAGAAGCGGTGGGGCATTTGCTACCTTTGCGCTCGGGAGAAGTAGATCCAGCCGATCCCGTCCATAGAGCGCCGGCTCACACGTCACGGTTGATTAAAATCTTCAAACAGATTCCGCCCAATGGGGGCGATCGTCGCTCGATTCCGAAAGCTCTTCGCATTGCTGCGCATCGGCGTCTGGACCGCGGCGAAACACCCGGTTTCACTGACGTGTACGGTCGACTTCGGTGGGATACTCCCAGCGTTACGATAACGGCGAAGAGCCGCAGTCCAAGCTCGGGCCGCTTCTTGCACCCGGAGCAGCATCGCAACATAACAATCAGAGAAGCTGCGCTGTTGCAGGGGTTTCCAGCGAATTACATGTTCTGCGGTCCACCAACGCAGCAGTATCGCCAGGTCGGAGAAGCGGTTCCGCCACTATTTGCTCGTTTCGTTGCAACGAGTATCCTGGATCATGTTTCGCCGATGACGCCTCGCGAGTCGTTGTCGCTGACTTGGCCACGTCATTGTAGTGAGCGTCCTAAGACTGCCTTTGCCGCCCCAGTGGTGATCGATGCTTTCTGCGGCGCTGGAGGTTTGTCTCTTGGCTTCATTCACGCTGGATTCAAGATCGCCTATGCGTTCGACTCGGATGCGAAGGCGGTCGCTACATACCGCAGTAGCGTAAGTGGTGTTGCGGATGTTGCCGATATTGCAGAGCCTCGGTTTGCTCGGCGCGTAAGCCAAATAGTTGGGAACGCTTCGACAATCATTGTCGGAGGCCCTCCTTGCCAAGGATTTTCCCACCAACGTAAAGGGCTTGCAGACGATCCACGCAATCATCTCGTTCTTCGTTTTGCCGACTTCATTGAAGGCCTCCGCTCGCGTCCCCTTGCGGTTGTTCTTGAGAATGTGACCGATCTTGAGCTGCCCCGCGGCAAGCACATTCTCAATGCATTTGTAGGGAGAATGGCGGCGTTGGGGCTGGGTCCAAGGCGACACATTCTAAACTCAGCCGATTATGGTGTTCCGCAGTTGCGCCGACGCGTGATTATGGTGTTCCTGTCACCTAAGGTCGCCTCTCTCTATTCTGACCCTGCACCGATTACAGGGAACCGATGGCTTACTGTCGGAGAGGCGCTCCGAGGGTTGCCCGAGCCGGATGACAGCGATCAGCTCTCTTTCCCGAATCACATAGCCGCAAACGAGACGAGCCAGAATCGAAATCGCATAGCCTTTGTCGATATGGGAGAGGGACGCCGTGCTATACCGGCCTACCTTCAGTTGCCCTGTCACGCAGGCGACTACCGTGGCCATCGTGACGTCTTCGGTCGCATGGACTGGTTCTCTGTTGCGCGCACGATCACGGGAGGATTCGACAGTTTTACCCGTGGAGAGTTCGCCCATCCGTTTCGGAACCGCTCAATCACCCATCGAGAGGGCGCGCGTATTCAGGGTTTTCCTGATTGGTTTGCTTTCGAAGGGAATAGAGCAGATACACGGCGTCAAATTGGAAACGCCGTTCCGCCCGGTATGGCGTTCGCAATTGCAGAAGCTCTTCGAAACGCTATAGAAGCTGCTGGAGAGAGTTAACAATGGGTCAGTTCATCAAGTCGTTTACGCTCGGTCGTAATGTTCTGAAGCGGACTGTCCTTGAGTCTGCTGAGGCCGCACATGGGGTCATTCAAGACGTCGATGCTGGTCGACTAAATGACATGCAGGCTCTCAAGGCGACTGACAATGGTCGATACAATGTGGTGCGAGACCTCATTTCCTTTGCGGGCATTATCAATCGCCAGGGTAATGCCTGTGTAGTGACAGAGGTTGGTCGGCGATATGAGTCGCTTTATGCGCAAAGTGCCGAGGATGCTTGGCGCTGGCTGGTCACTCGAACCGCATGGCTTTATGTGGTTCCCAATGGCACTGAAGTAGCTGTAAACAAGCCCGCCCTCGATCAAAACGTGTCCTTTTGTTTTTTTCGCACGATCGTTGGGATCTTGGCTGGGTTATGGTCACTCTCAGGGGAGGATAGAGTCCTTTCGTACGATGAACTGTGTCAACTTCTAGACGACGATTCAAACTGGTCCAAACCCGGCGTCGAGTTGTTGCAGGTAGTGCTCGCGAAGCGACGCTCGGACAAGGACATATCTCTGTCCAAGAGACGCCTCTTGGGTGACCTCGAGGATCAATACGACGTCGGTCGAGATAACATCAACACCGTTTTCAACAAGGCCCTCCTACAGACCGGATTGTTTGAGTATCGTCGCGATGCCGGTGCGATTGTTGGGATATCCCTATCGGCATCGCTCGACCCCGTTCTTCAACGCAGGGTTCGCTTCGTACTCGACAATCCTTTGCAGTTTCTGCCGGGGCAAGATTGGAACGAATTCTTGCAGCTCCGGCCACTGGATCTTCCCCTTGAGATATCCCAAGGCGGGCTAGGAGACGTTGTTTCTGGGTGGCCGGAATCGCACCCGACTTGGAAAACTGATCCAGCGGCACTTGGTGAAATGGTCGAGAAGTTCTGCGCAGACGCCCGGGGCGCCAAGCTGAGTGTTGAGATGTCAAGTGCACACCGCATGTTGTCGTGTCTTCTATCGAAGAGATTCTTGATTGCTACTGGGTTAGCGGGCTCAGGTAAGACTAAACTCTCGCAGGCGATTGCGCGTTGGATGACGCCTGGCTCCGCCTTTCTGGACCCGTTTAGGCCGGGCTCAATTGTTGAATCGGCGCGCATCCCCTACTACGTTAAAGCGTCAGACTCACTGTCCGTAGAGTTTTGGAACTCCGAGAATGAACAAGAGGCGATAAAGGTCTCGCTGCCAAGAGAGTTGATAAATGAGTGGGCTACGTACATTCATGGGAACTCCATACCAGAGGAAACGCCTGCCCGAGTTATTCGCGAGGCGGTGAAGAGCACAAGCAAGTTCAGCGACCAGCTGCACAGCTTCGAGACGCATCTAAAAGCGGCCGCATTCGCTATTGAACGGGGGCGAACGGTTGTCTTGTCCCAGAAGTGTTACGAGGTCGTTCCCGTCGGCGCGGACTGGACTGGCAACGAGAGTGTCCTCGGTTACCCGAGTGGTCTCGACACAGAGGTCTTCCTGACGAAGCCTGCTTTGGACTTGGCAATCCAAGCGGCGGCGCACCCTGACATCCCGCACTTTCTCATCTTGGACGAGATGAATCTGTCTCACGTTGAGCGGTATTTCGCGGACGTTCTCTCCGCGATCGAGTCGGAGGAGCCCATTCCGCTGCATGGGGACAAGGAACGGAAGGCAGGTGATATCCGGATCCCGCGGAAACTGGACCTGCCGAAGAACCTCTTCATCGTTGGCACTGTGAATGTCGACGAGACAACTTACATGTTTTCACCGAAGGTCCTGGATCGTGCCAATGTGGTTGAGTTCCGCATGGAGGCCGAAGAATTGACCGCCTTCCTTGGGAACCCTGTCCAACCGGATCTGACACAACTCGATGGGAGGGGGGCGGCTCTTGGGAGCGCCTTCGTGCTCGCGGCCCGCAGCCCGGTAGACGTGCCGACGGATGTGAAGGTGGCTTTCGAGCTTGAGATGTTGCTCTTCTTCAATGCGCTCCAGGAGCACGGTGCGGAGTTCGGTTACCGTGTCGCTCATGAGACAGCGAGGTTCATGCATTTTTACAAGACGCTGGGGAACTATTCGGACGGAGACACTTCCTGGTTTTCGGCGGCTATCGATTCTGTTGTCGTCCAGAAGTTGTTGCCGAAGCTGCACGGCTCACGGGCCAAGCTTGGGCCGCTTCTAAAGAAGCTCTGGTTCTTGTGCCTGAATGACGCATCTGCCCGGGGCGGAGATGCTCTTAAGGCGGCGGCGGAGGCTGCTCGCTCTACGGACAAGAAGGCGGAGCCGTCCACTGCTGCCGAAGTTCTTGCCGGCGCGCATTACCCGTTGAGCGCGGCGAAGATTGCCAGGATGTGGCGGCTCTTGAACGAGAACGGATTTGTGTCCTTTGCCGAGGCGTGAGTCGGAGCGTCGGCTTCGCGATTGCCTGATTCCTTTTCGCTCCCGATCTGGGACCGTGCTGGCGTATGTCACCCTTACGCCAGTCAGAGACGGCGAGGGCGACTTGAGGGCGCCCCTTACCGAGCTGGACGAAACTGAAGCTCTCGAGTACGGCGAGACGACGATTCAGTTGCGCGAGGCAGAGCGTTACGAATACGAGGTCGACCCGACGGACGGTGTGGACCTGCGCCTTCGCTGCAGCCTTGCAAACCGCCGCAAAAGTCTCAAGCCTGGTGATCACGATGCCGGTCTGGTTGAAACGCGCTCATTTTGCGGCACTCTATTGATGGAACTCGTGGAAGGGGAGGTGGACGGTGGCAAGTCCGCCGTCGCTTCTGCCCTGCTCGACGTTCGTTCGTTCAAGCTGGACTACCGCACTGAATATCGCGGCATGCTGCATCGCCTTGCGGATGAGCTCGCGGGCCTGGTGGCTGACGCAAGGTCGTCTGCTAAGGTTGGTTTCCGCTCTTCCTTCGAAGAACGGACCGACGAGGGCTGGCTGCAGGTCCAACTTGAGCTATTGCGCGACACGCTGGACAGCGCCGAGTTCTCTGCGGCGCTCCAGCGCATTCTAAGCTTTCCGCATGAGCGGCTCTCCACGGCCAGCGATTCGGTGGCAACCGACCGGCCCATACGCTGGACCTCGTCCTCCATTCGTCAACTGGTCGCGCAGAGCCCGCGCCGTGGGGTCCCGGTGGGACATCCGCTGCGGAAGAGCCTTGGTGTGGAAACCGTTGCGGAACGCGTGATTGTCCCTCGCAAATCGCGCGACATGGACACGCCAGAGAACCGGTTCGTGAAGTTTGCCCTGGCGGAGTTCCGGGCGTTTCTAACCCACGCCGAGGGTATCTTCGAAGCCTGCGCGGGCTGGGGCGCTTCTGCAGCACTGGCACGGCGCCTTGCGGCAACGGTTGGCGACTGGCTGGACCGCGGAATGTTTCGTGGGGTGGGAGAAATGCGGTTCGCCCCGCTCGGTAGCCCGGTCCTACAACGTAAGGCCGGCTATCGAGAAGTCCTGCACTGGTGGCTGCGCTTTCGCACGGCCGCACAGCTGTCCTGGAAAGGCGGAGAAGACCTTTTCCGCGCAGGCCAACGAGACGTGGCGAGTCTGTACGAGTACTGGCTCTTCTTTGAATTGCTTGGCTGGTTCTGCCGGAAATGCAGAGGCGGGACCCGGCCTTCGGTGGAAGAGCTGGTTGAAGGATTGGAGGAAGGCTCTCCAAGCCTTCGCTTACGAAAGCAAATCGAGCTTGGGCCGTTTCAAGGCTCGTTCTCCGAAGGGAGTAGGCGACTGAATGCGCGCTTTTCCTACAACCGATGTTTCAAGGTGACGACGGAGCACCACGAAGGTGGAAGCTGGACGCGGCGACTGCACCCAGACTACACGTTGACCTTCTGGCCGGAGGGACTCAGCGAGGCGGAGGCGGAGCGGGGCGAATTGCTAGTGCACGTGCACTTCGACGCCAAGTACCGGGTTGAGAACCTCGAAGCGCTGTTCGGCCCTGAGGGGGTCGACAACGAGGACTACACCGACGATGAGACGGAAGGCAACTATAAGCGACAGGACTTGCTGAAAATGCACGCCTACCGAGACGCCATCAGGCGGTCGCAAGGTGCCTACGTACTGTACCCAGGCAGGTTTGCAACTTCAGTGAAGTTCAGGGGCTATCACGAAATTTTGCCCGGTTTGGGCGCCTTTGGGATCGTGCCGGACGAGAACGGGCTGGCAGTGGGAATGGATAAACTCGAGAGCTTCCTAGACGAGGTGCTGTCCCACCTCAGCAATCGTACAACCGCTCAGGAGCGGGTCAGCTATCACGTGTCCGAAGCCTACATGGTTAGGGAAGCGGCTGTCCCGTATGGCACGCTTCAGCTGCCCGAGGTAGACGTTTACGGCACGGAGTACAGGGCGCTGCCGCCGGCCGAGCACATGGTTCTAGTAGCTTGGTACCGCAATGAGGCGCAACAGCAGCTGGCAGCCTCAGAGGACGGCTTCGCGTTTGTGCGGCTTGGCCGGCGTAGCGGCGCTCTTCACGTGCATCCAAACTTGGCGCGCGCGCGCCATGCCGTTTTGAGGACTGACAAGGCGGTCGTGGCACCAGGGCTGTTGCTGCTGCGCGAACCTGGCTTTCGCGTTTACACGCGTTCACAGTTGCGGCTTGAACTAAAGCAGCGCGCCGGGTCGCGTGGGGTCGCTGCCTGGGAGGCAAGCGTGCGGGCGGACGACGACGAGCACATCTACGCCTTGTTCCATACCAAGCCGGACATCGCATATTTCGACTCGGCTTGGGACGGGGGCGCGCTCATGGATCTCATCGAAGCATTCGAATCGGACGCTCGCAACAAGCTCGTCGGCAACCTTGGTCGGACATCGCCTTATCCGCGGGTCATTCCTCTACGGGACTTGCTCAAGGTGCGTCGGTTCGGCGAGGCGTAGATAGAATTGGAAACCGACGCTAGACTTCGTTCGTGAAATCCAATAACTCTGCAGGCGTGATTGCTGGCCGAGGTTGCGGGGGAGCGTGTTGGAACTCTGCGAATCGGAGCCCGGGGGCCGAATCATCGGAATTGAAGGCACTAAAGGAAACGGCAAGTCGACGGGGCATTCCGGCCTCACAGTTGTGCCCTGAGGATAATCATGGCCAGAAAAACGGGCCGAAACGAACTATGTCCGTGCGGCAGCGGAACGAAGTACAAGAAATGCCACGGTAGCCGGGTTGAAGGAGCACGGGACGGCAGTGACCGTGCGATAGAGAGTGCGAGTGGGGGCCGCGTTGTGCGGGGATTACTGGCCACCGGAAGAGAAACTGTGGGGGGACTTTCAGCGCTTGGTTGAGATTCGAAATGAGTTGATTCACTTCAAGGCTGACGAGTACGAGCAGATACTGCCTCCCTTGTCGACGCCGCACCGAATGATTCAGCGTCTGCCGTCTGGTATCCTCCCTCGACCAATCGCCGCGAGTTGGCCCCAACAGGCTGCTCACTCCGGGCCTTGCTGGGTGGTCGGTTAGTGTAGCGGATTCATTGATTCGGGACTTCCGGCGCGCGTTCGCAAAAGCGCACCGAGTGCCCAGTTAACGGACATGCGGTTTTGCATTGACGCCGGGGTGTATTAGACGAGGCACACTGGAACCGCTGGTTCTGGGTCTGGTGAGCTCGTGATATGTCGGGCGGGTGACCTCGCTGCCGGCTTGTCCGTGGCTACTTGAAGGAGCGAACCTTCGAACGTCCCGCAGGACGGCGCCGACGTGAAAAGGTCGTTCTTCTCGCTGGTCGGCAACTAGCGCGAAGGAACGTGGGCTACTCTGGTGTCACCGTCTTAAGCCAAGGTGCCATGCAATATACGAAACCATCGGCGCCCGAGGCGGGCGCGCAATGCGTTCACGCGTCGGTGATGGCACCGCCCAAGACGGCGACCGCTGGCGCATGGACAGGACCGCTTGTTCGCATCGCGCTTTCCCATCGCAGCAAGCGACACGAACTCTGCAACACGATCCTGTCGATCAGTACCGAGGAGCGCAGCCATGTCTTGGCGAATACCCCGCTCGCCATGCTTGAGTTCATCGAACGGCATGACTCCATGTCTCTCGAAGTAGGAGTGGCCGTATAGATAGGGAATAACGCAGCGCTCGACGAACCGGAGGAGCGAGGGCGATTCGATCAGAATCAGGCGCAGGCGCGTGGGCGACCCTAAACAGAGCGACCCGTCGTTAAGTTTGTGGAAGGCCGGCGCAATCCGACCACCCGTTTCGCGCACCGAAGGAATGCCCGCGGGGAAGTCTCCCGGAATCAAGACTTCAATCTGATACTCGTCGTCGATGCGTTCCTTGTTTGGAGGTGCTGCAGCGAAGGTCAGGAGGCCGGCCAGCCGCACTTCCCCGTGCCCGGGCGTGAGTCGAAGGCCCGGGTAACTGATCAGCAGTTCCTCAAGACGCCATCGGGCGAACAGGTTGGTGATCGAGTTAGTCACCGCTACCCCACGGCCGCGGTGCGCTCGGAATGGACACGACCGTGGCCGGGACTATCAGCGCGGGTGCGGGGTAAGGCAACTGCGGCTGAAGTTCCCTCAGCTCCTCACTGGTCAGATCCACTCCGAAAATGGTGTTGATGTCCGCGCTCAGACGATTGCATACCAGAACGCTCGACAGCCTTGAAATGTCAACCTTCACCTGCGTGTGCCAAGCCCAGAAGTTCGCTTCGAGTCGGGGATTCCTGGTCCACTTGTCGGCGTAATCCTCGATGGGATCGGCGGGATTCGGGACACGCGGCGTCGTGGGCCGCACATACTGAGGCATTCGCTCCACGATGTTGAAGAGTGCCGACAAAATATCAGTTTCTCCGCCGTAGGCGTGCGCGGCAAGGTTGGTGATGATCATCGAGATGGGGGCGGTGGCCGGGGCTCCTCGAAACATCACATCGCGATGCCGCTTCAGCAGCTGGATGCTACGCTGCAGCGGGGTCTTCCACTCGTACGGCGGTACGTCATCCACCGAGGCGTAGAACTGATTTTCTACGAGATGGCGCAGGCGTACCTCGGCCACAGCGCGGGTGCGGCCCTCGAACCATTTGGCGAAACCGCGGGGATTGCTGCTGAGCAGGGCCGACGTGATTTGGTCATACTGTGGATGTCGCCGATCGGTAATTGCGATGGCACGCGAGGCCAAGTCTGCCGGCACCCCCCGGGATTCAATGGCGAGGACCACAGCCCTGTCTTCGGGAACGCATGGCAGGGTGTCGAGGTGGAAGTTGACCTCGTCGGCGTAAACGACGCGCCAACAGCGGTCCTTTTCTTCGACTGGCGACAGCATGCCGTGCGCTCGTGCGTATGCCCTGATCTCCGCGCCATACAGCTCCTTGATCTGCTTCTGGGTCATTGCCGTTTTTGCCATGGCGAGCATGGTCACGTTGTCCAGGTCGTAATTCTCGGTGGCGACCAACGGCCGGATCACCGTGCCATACCGAAAGGAGCCCTGCGGCGACACGTGCGGCTTGAACGCGGCGACCATCGATTCGCCGCGACAGAGCCAGTCGCCGAGCGATTTATGTCGAGCCACAGCTCTCTCGTAATAGGACTTAGGAATGTCCAGATGGTCGATGATGTCGTCGAGCAGCTTGGTCACTATGAGGTTCAGTGTCTGGGTCATTTAGGCTCCGTGTGGAATGGACAATGCGGGGATAAACCCACCGCGGGAATTGATTTGGTCGTAGATCTGCCAGGGCATATCCGCCTTCGGCATGCGGATCCTGCCGAGCTCAATCGCCGTCGCTACGGAGCCGGCCGGGAAGACGTGGAGGGTCGTGATCTGCCCATGAACGGCTTTAATCTGATCAAGTAGAGATCGGACCAAGGTCCGAAACTCAGCGAGCTGCTTGCGCGATTTTGTGCTCTCGTTGTGCGGCTGCGGAACTGTGACAGTCCAAATGCTCGCATGCTCGCCGAGGACAGACCAAATGCGAGCCGACCTAACGGTGGCGCTGAGCGCAAGTGCCAGCGCGGGTGGGCCGGAGGACTTTGCCGGATACACAACTTCGAACGACGGCGCAACTGCGTCAGTTGGCCATTCCCAGGATGGTGGTTCGCGGTGGCGCTGGTAGACGTCCGCCGGGACGATGTCGCCGAGCAGGGTGCCGAGCAGAATGAGGAGCGGCTGAGGCGCGATGGCGAATACAGAAAGGTGATTCAGGCTACCGAGCGCCAATCGGTCTTTCACTCCGTGCTCGAACTTCCGCCGAAGATTTTCCGCCTCAAGGACCCAGAACACCTCGTCCCGGTCAGAGAACGAGCTGTTCACCGTTGTCAATTCAAGAGGCAAATCGGAGGCTGGGTATCGAGCAGGGAATAGCGCGGCAGCGGCTTCCTTGAAGTTCAACGGCGAACTGTGCGGCCCCACGTTGGCTCCATAAAGCAACACGTGGCTCTTTTTGTCGGCCGCTATGCCGGTGACGAGCTCAATCCGCTGCTCGTGGTCCGTCTTCATTCGCTGGAGGAGGGGTGCCTTGTACCGCCCTCCGTCGACTTTGGCGTCAATTTTCTGGTGGCATTCGTGGCACACGAGGAGTAGATTGGCGATTCCGTTAATCTCAGCTCTGGAGATATCCCTGTTACCTCGTGGGCCTTCGCCACTGAATGAGTAGATGTGCGCTTTTTGCGCGATGTTCACCCCCTCTTGGGTGACGGAAGACTTCCACAGGGACTTGTTGCAGCCGGCGAACTCGCACCGGGCTGCCGCACGTCCCCACAGCAAACACTTGACTCCCGCCCGCACGTGGCGGGTCACCTCTTTCGGTCCACCAGAAGAACGGCGAGGGGGCCTGCCCTTGTGAGTTGCTGGTAACCGCCGACTTGTAGATGCCATCGAAACTCCTGCCGCAACTGGGAACAAGTGCCTGAGCTTCAGGCTCGGGCGAAACTGCCCTCTTGAAGTAATGCGAACCAGGCTGGAGGAATTGGTGCCTACTGGTCGGAATTCTGGTTCCCTTAGCCATTATCGTGAGCAACTGCGACAGGGCAGGTCACTGGCCACGCCGACGAACCACGAACTGAAGCGCGGTTCTTTAGTCCCGCAGGCTAAGATGTGGCGGGGTTGGGGACTGGCTGTGTGGCGGGCGGCCGGAAGACTTGGTGTCAGTCCACCAATTCCTGCCTTCAGATTCGCATAGAGATGTAGATGCCAGAGCCGTCGGTCGACCCATTTGAGGGCGTTGACTGGGAGGGTCTCCACAAGAGGCTCCTGGCGGAGGCGGTACGCCTCTCGATGTTGATTTCCAGATCGGACAAGGTGCTGATGGGAACGGGCTTTTCAGCCGAAGACTTGGTTAACGACACGATTCTGAAGGCCCTGGGCCGCGACGAAATCCGTTACGAGGCAACCAGGGGGCGACTCCTTGCTCTGCTGAAGACTGCCATGGTGCGAGACTTTCTCGATCTCCGTAAGTCGGCCACCCACCGCCGGGCGGTCGTTGTCGACTTCGCCTCGACCGAAGCGGAGAAGGACTTGCGCCTTCGAGACCGAGCCGTCGACGAACGACTGGATGCGGCAGCCTTGCTCCAGGACGTGAAACATCTGGTCCAAGATGACGCCGAGTTGCTCGAGTACATGGAGGCGGTGGAGATTGGGTGCGAAAAGCCCGCTGAAATCGCGGAGCTCTGCAAAGTGGACGTGAAGGACATTTACGTCCGTCGTCGAAGGCTCAAAGCAAGGCTCGCCGGGTATCTCGAAGGGAGGACTGAGTGAAGAAGAAGTCAAAGGACCCCTCTGATCCCGCAATCCAGATGGTAGACAAGTTGCTTGGACCCGTCGAGGATTTGTCGCAGGACGAATTGTTGTCGACGATCGCAGATGCCGGGATTGATCTGGCGGCAGCAAGGCGCACGCTGTACGAGAAGGTCAGTGATCTTCGGTCGACGCTGTGGGCAAAGAACGCCGATGTCTCATCGGATATCACGAGTCTTCTGTCGCAATTGAGGCCGCACGACCTGCCATCGTCGGACCCCAAGGTCGCCGCGAAGGCCGCCGGTAGTTGGATAAGGGACCTCGTTGATCGCCACGTGCCTGGGGGCACTGTTGAGTTCGCTGTGGCTGCCCGCAATCTGGACGGGTCTCTGAGTGCTGCGGATCAAGAAGTCATGCGCGAGCTTGAGCAGGAACTGAAGTCGCAACAGGATCGCGATAAACCAGAGTAGCCGATGCAACCAGAATTCTACGCACGCGCCCTGCTCGATCGCCTCGGCATCGTCGGCGTTCCAGACGTCCTGGCCGTCGCTTCCGCCCTGAGAGTGCCAGTACTTGAAAAGGCTCTCGACCGATGCGAGGGCATGCTGGTGCGAGTGAAGGGCACCGCGATTGGAGCAATCGCGGTTAAGAGTTCGATCCGTGAGGAGACCAGAAAGCGCTTTACGATTGCTCACGAGCTCGGGCACCTGCTTCTGCCTGGCCATGAGGACTGCGGGATCTGTAGCGACGATGTTATCGAGACGTGGGCGAAGGATGTGAGCGACAAGGAGCAACAGGCGAACGCATTTGCCTCTGAGCTGTTGATGCCCTTGGCTCTCGCGACGCGTCTCGTAGGTGCCGCCGACCCGTCGTTCGCTCTAGTCGAACGCTTAGCCGATACGTTCAGCACGTCACTCACCGCCAGTGGATACCGGCTTGCTTCAATGACATCACACTCCGTGGCTCTCGTATGGAGCCAAGCGGGCAGGGTTCGGTGGGCGAAGAAGGCGGATGAGTTCAAGGAATGGCTCAGACTTCGTGAGGCCCTCGATTCGCGGACGCTTGCGGCCGACCTGTTCCGAGGAAAAGGGAGCCATTTGGGATTCCATCGTGTGCCAGCCGACGCGTGGCTTGAGCACGCCGGAGCAGACGCAACTCTTCTCGAAGAGTCGCGTCTGCTCCCAGCATACGACGCTGTGCTCACGTTGCTTTGGGCGCGAGAGCCACTGTCGGATCGGGACGAATCAGACGAGTTACTGAGCCCACTAGATCCCGACGAATTTTCAACACGCCGCACGCGGTGGCCTACGAAGCGCTAGAGAACCTACTCGCCGAGCCGGCTGACTTCGAGGGAAGCGACGCCCTGGCTATCGGCATCTTGTCGCAGGCCAGGGGGTGTTGGCCAGGTCGCTTTGAAGGCAGGTCGAGGGGTTGAATCGGACCTTTGGAGCGTCGCGCACCCATTCATGCAGCGAGCGGCGTCGATGGCTGTTGTTGGTCTTTCGAATCGAAAACTGGCACACAATTCGACCGTCCCCAAATGTCCGAATCCTGGTCCCTCCCCGAAGTCGAGCTCGTCGTCGCCGACTACTTCGCGATGCTCTGGAAGGAACTCGCGGGGCTGCCCATCGACAAGACCGCGCATCGGAAGGCGCTCCAGCCTCGACTGAACGGCCGGAGTCACGGGTCCATCGAGTTCAAGCACCAGAACATCAGCGCGGTGCTCATCAACTTCGACCAGCCCTACGTCAACGGCTACAAGCCGCGGCAAAACTACCAGGCGCTGCTGGAGCAGGTGGTGCTGGAGTATCTGGAGAGCGACCGCACGCTCGTCGAGGCGGCGACGCAAAGCCCGATTCTGAATCCCACGCCGCAACCGGTGCCGGCGTTTGACGATGTTCGCGCCTTGATGGAGGCGCCGCCTGAGCCTGGCCCTCAGAGGGCCGCACGTGAACAGGGGCCGGCGCGGCCGAGACTCGGTGTGGACTTTGTGCGGCGCGACGCACGCAATCGCGAGTTGGGCCGCAACGGCGAGGAGTGGGGGGCGTGTCGAGTGGGTGGCCACGACACGTGGTGACGGGCTCGGCTACGACATCGAGTCCTTCAACCGCGACGGCAGCGCCCGCGTCATCGAGGTCAAGACGACGGGCCTCGGGAAACACTTTCCGTTTTACGTCAGCGCCAACGAACTGCGCGTGTTCGCCTCAGCCCCGCGCATGTATCCGCTGACCGGCGCGCTCGACCAGGTCTGCCGGCTCGAGCCGCAGTCGTTTGTGGCGCGGGTGGGGTAGGGGGCCGCGTCTACGCATGACTCGTCAGACTCGGTCCAGCGGGATTCCGTCACGGTCCGAATAGCCGGCACTTTTTGGCTACGTCGCCGGATGCGCGCGAGTATTTCTTCCACGAGTTGGAAGATATCGTTTTTGCGGGCGCGGTGCACTGAACGGCGTCGGCACGCCGTTTGCACGCGCGGAGGGCATGCCGGATTCCGCATTGCGTTCTGAACACGTGCCCGCCGCAATCACTTCGGCCATGGGTAACAAATGGCCCACCGGATATCGGACTGTGTCGTGACATACCCAACAACAGGGGCTGGATCCAGATGGCTTGCGGCGTAGTCCGTCAATGACGTATAGTGATGTGGACATTCATTGAGACGAAGCTCTTCACCAGGCTCATTGGCGACTACCTGTCCGATGAGGAATACGTGGCGCTCCAGAATGCACTGATGGCCAACCCGGATGCGGGTGATCTTATTCGCGGGTCTGGGGGCGTGCGGAAGGTGCGGTGGAAGACTGCCGGTCGTGGCAAACGCGGTGGGATCCGCGTGATCTATTACCTGCGATCCCAGCAGGGACAGATCTGGATGTTGACCGTGTATGCGAAGAATGTGGCTGAGACAATCCCAGCCGACGTGTTGAAAAAGATCAAGGAAGAGATCGATGGCGAAACGAAGCACTAGCAGCCCGCGGGGGAAGTCGGCCGTAGCACCGAGCGGGGCGATGCGCCCGGCTGACAAGGCGCGACGACCGAGAATACCGAGTGTATTTGAGGGAGGAGAAACGCCGTCAGGCGGGATGCAGCGCCTCGCGAATGCAGGCCGACTTCCCCCGCGGGCTGCTAAGGCCAAGGGGTCGCGAAACGTCGGTCTGGAAATCCTCGAAGGGATTCGTCAGATCAAGCGCGGCGAGCACGCGCGGGTCACGAGTGTGCCCTCGGTCGCGGTCGTTCGGGAGACGACGGGCTTGTCGCAGTCCCGGTTCGCTGAGCTGCTGGGCGTGTCGGTGCGCACGCTCCAGGAGTGGGAACAGGGACGCCGGGCACCGTCAGGCGCGGCGCGGACGCTGCTGCTGATCGCGGCCAAGAACCCTCGCGCCCTGCTCGACGTGGCGTGAACATCTGGCCTGGTCGGTTTCGCGCTGCCGTCGGTCCAGTGTTGCCGCTACGCCCGCGCCGACTGAGCGCGACGCAACAGCAGAGCGTCGATGGGCTACGACATCGAGTCCTTCAACCGCGACGGCAGCGCCCGCGCGACTACCACCTGTACCCGCGTCTTCAACTTCGCCTCTGCCCCGTGCATGCATCCGCTGACCGGTGCGCTCGACCAGGTCTGCCGGCTCGAGCCGCAGTCGTTTGTGGCGCGGGTGGGGTAGAGATCCAGTCTCTACTCGCTTGCGTCGTCGACCGCAGAATCGTCGTGCCGATTGATGTACCACATCTGCCGTAGTCGTTCGACGACGATGCTAGACTCGCCGGACGGAGGGGTGGTCGCGATGTCAGAGCAGGTGCCGAAGACGATCGACCGTCGATTCACGCACCACGGACTGCTGCTCAGCGGAATCCTGAACGAAGTGAAAGCGATCAGCCGAGCAACGCGTCCAGATCCTCACGCGTGACCGCGCGGCACGATTGATGTACCAACCGTCTTGCAGGAGACCTTGCGGCTCAGCTATGGTGTGGCAAGGGCATCCCACATGGCCGTTGACGCCATCTCGGCGTGGGACTCCGAATGAGCCGAGGCGAAGTCTGAGCCGTTGCCCGTGCCGTGGTGGTGTGCCTGCGGCCGAGCGGCTCCAGATGGTGTCGTGCTACCATGTGTCGACAAAACAGCAAAACGTCGACATGTTAGGCCGACATGTCGTTGGCGGCGACATATGACCACCAAGCCCTTCTTTCACCCGAAGCAGCCCTTCAACGAGCTGCCACCACTGCCACCTGCTGTGGACCTTGAGTCTCGCGCCATCCTCAAGGCCTGTATCGGCGCACGCGCGGCGTTGGCCGAACTGAAGGCGGCCTCCGCCCTGGTCCCCAATCCAGCGGTGCTGATCAACACCATTCCCCTGCTCGAAGCCCAAGCGAGCTCAGAAATTGAGAACATCGTGACCACGGCGGATCGGCTGTTCCGCTTTGCGCAAGACGATGATGCCACCCAGGCGGATCCGGCCACAAAAGAAGCCCTTCGGTACCGCACGGCGTTGCATCGCGGCTTCGCATCGCTGAAGAAGAAGCCGCTCACCACATCGACGGCGATCGACATCTGCCGCACGATCCGGAACATGGACGTGGACATCCGCAAGGTTCCCGGCACAGCCTTGACGAACCAGAAGACCGGCGACGTGGTGTTCACGCCGCCGGAAGGGGTCGCACGTTTGCGTGACCTGCTCGGCAACTGGGAACGCTTCCTCCACAGCGCGGAGGAGATCGACCCGGTTGTGCGCATGGCGGTGGGGCATTATCAATTCGAGGCGATTCATCCGTTTACCGACGGCAACGGCCGCACCGGTCGGGTGCTGAATCTCCTGTACCTCGTCGAGCAGGACCTGCTCACGCTGCCCATTCTCTACATGAGCCGCGCCATCATCGGTCGGAAGTCCGAGTACTATCGCCGCCTGCTGGACGTGACGACCACGCAGGCGTGGGAACCGTGGGTGGTCTTCATGCTCGAGGTGACAGAGGAGACCGCCCTGTGGACCACCGCGAAGATCCGCGCAATGCGGGCCCTGTTTGATGCGACGGCGGATTACGTGAAGGCCCACGCGCCAAAACGCTACTCCTACGAGTTGATCGAGACGATTTTCACACAGCCCTACTGCCGGATCGGCAACCTGGTTGAGGCGGGCATCGCGCAACGACAGGCCGCGTCGTCCTACCTCAAGGACCTGGTGGAGATCGACGTGCTCGAAGAGCGGAAGGTCGGCCGGGACAAGGTGTTCATCAACCCACGACTGATGACGCTGCTGACCTCAGATGCGCATCGCGTGCCGTCGTTTCCCCGTTAACACCGTGCCTCATGCGCCAAAGTAACCCACGTGTCAGTTGACGGGCGCGTGGTCTCTCCGCGCACTGTGAGGTAGCCTGAACCGTCGCACGGGCCATCGTCGTCGCAGCCTGACGATACACTGCATCCCAATGCTGACCCCTCGTTTTGCTGACGCCTTCGCCTACGCACACGACGTCCACGCAGGGATGACGCGCAAGGGCGGCACCAAGATTCCTTACATCGCCCACCTGATGGGTGTCACGTCCCTGGTGCTGCAATACGGCGGCACCGAGGACGAAGCCATCGGCGCGTTGCTCCATGATGCGGCGGAGGATGCGGGGGGCTACGAGCGGCTCGCAGACATCGAAGCGCGCTTCGGTCCGGTCGTCTCGGCCATCGTCCACGGCTGCTCGGACAGCTTCGAGACGCCGAAGAGGGCTTGGCTCGATCGCAAACGTGAATACATCGACCACGTCGCGACCGTGTCGGCGTCGGCGATCCTGGTGTCGGTCGCAGACAAGATCCATAACGTCGGCGCGATCATCGCGGATTATCGCCAGGTGGGCGACGCCTTGTGGGCGCGCTTTAACCCTGACGCCGGAAAAACCGGCACCGTGTGGTACTACCGCAGCCTAGTCACGGCCTACCGCGCCACCGCTGCGTCCGCATCGCACACGCGCGCGTTGGATGACCTCGATCGGCTGGTGACGGAGCTTGAGGAGCTGGTGGGAGGCTGACATCGCTGGACGGCTGATTGAAGTCGGCGGACTGGCCAGGCATCGCACGCAAGAATCGTGCTCGGTCCGGACCGAGCACGGTTCTTGCGTGTAATCAGTTCCGATCCAATGCCTGGCGGGAACCGGTGGTCGTGGCCTGGCTGCGGGAGCAGGTGTGTCGGTAGGGTAAGCTTCGATTTCAGAGCGCCTTCTGTTACCCGCATGACAACGGCCGAACTGATTCCCACACCCGACCTGTTCACACACCCGAGCCGCGTTCACGGGCAGCGACACGTCGCGCGAGTGATGATTCATGCGTTCCGATTGCTCGAGGCCACGGGTCGGCACGAGTGGTCGACTCGCCTGTGGGCGTCGGTTTATCTGCACGACCTGGCTCGGACGCACGACGGCGTCTGTCTGCGTCACGGTACCGACGCGGTGGAGAAGTGGCGAACGTCTGAACGCCTGACGACGCACCTGGGTTCGGCCGGCGTCTATGCCGATCAGGAGCCATCGGTATGCCGGGCCGTGACCCTGCACTGCAAACCCAATCGGTATGAGCCGTCCATCGACGATCCCGACTGGCCGCTTGTGGCGCTGCTGAAGGACGCCGACGGCCTTGACCGCGTCCGCCTCGGTGACCTCGACCCGTCCTACCTGCGACTCCCGGCGTCGCAGTCGATGGTCGCGTTCGCGCAGCAGCTGTTCGATAACACGCACGATGCAATCTCCGAAGGCCTGGACCTGTTTCCGGCGCTCCTCGACGCAGCAGGCGATATCTCTGGGCGGCGAATCGTCGTGCCGATTGATGTACCACATCTGCCGCAGTCGTCCGACGACGATGCTAGACTCGCCGGTCGGAGGGGTGATCGCGATGTCAGAGCAGGTGCCGAAGACGATCGACGAGCAGTTCCACGACGTGTCCATCGCGTTCGCGGAATCGCGTAATTTTACCGAGTTCTGCTTCACCAACCTGGAGTCTCGGGTCGATCAGCTCGACGCGAAAGTCGATGGTCTGGCGCTGACGGTCGACCGTCGATTCACGCACCACGGACTGCTGCTCAGCGAAATCCTGAACGAAGTGAAAGCGATCAGCCGAGCAACGCGTCCAGATCCTCACGCGTGACCGCGCGGCACGATTGATGTACCAACCGCCTTGCGGCAGACCTTACGGCTCAGCTATGGTGTGGAAAGGGCATCCCACATGGCATCAACCACTGGATCGACAAAGGCCGCGAAGTCCAAGACCTCGCGCGTGGGCACACACGGTGTCAGCCTCAGGAGGGTGTCTCTGGTCGTGCCGGATACCCGCTCCAAGGCGTTCGCCCGACAGGCCCACCGGGATTCCGTCGCCGTGCGCAATAGCCCGCACGCGGAGGACGACCAGGCGTTCGTTGACGCCATCTCGGCGTGGGACTCCGAATGAGCCGAGGCGAAGTCTGGACAGTGGCCGGCGGCTCGGCGTACTCCGGTAAGCCTCGTCCAGCCGTAATCGTGCAGAGTGATCTGTTCAGCGCCACAGCTTCGGTTGTTGTGTGCCCGCTGACGACCGACCCATCCGATGCGCCAATCTTCCGACCCCGTCTTGAGCCCACCGATGAGAATGGTCTGCGCCGCCCGTGTCGCCTCATGGTGGACAAACTCACTGCGGTTCCCAGGGCACGGTTGGGTCGGCAAATCGGCGAGATTGACCACGAAGCGATGTCCGCAACTGACCGCGCCCTGCTTGTGTTCCTCGGATTGGTGTGACGACACCCTCTGCGGGTGGTGCCTGACTCGGACGTCCGCTGGCTGAGCAGGTGAACTTGAGATCACATTTTGTGATCTCAAGTCCGGATTGCTCACGGTCTCACTCCGCCGGCGGCTTCGGAGTCGGGGGAAGCCCCAACGTGAGCCGCGCTTTCTCCACCTCTTCAGGTGTTGGCTCCCTGCCGGTGATCTTGCGGCTTAGCCCAGCAATCCACTCCAACCACTCCTCTTTGTCATCGGGTGGCCGACTCATGAACAGAAGTTGCTTCGTCATCGCGCACCTCCGCGGAGCTGAACTGCGCTGAGGTCGATGTGCCCGAGCAGGTCGACGGTGTCCGAGTCGCCAGACAACGAGCCAGTGATCGTCACCCGCACCGCGCAGCCGTTGCGCAACAGGGCCACCGCAGGACCATTGCTGCCGCCGAACCCCAACGAACAGCCACCACGCCACCCGCGACCCACGAGCACATCGTCGACATAGATGCGCACGTCCTTGAAGCCAAACCCAGGACCGCCTCCGATGCCGCCAAACGCTTCCACGTCGATGCGTTGGTCGTTGACGGTGAAGCTGGTGATCCGGCGCCATGTGGAATGGAGTCGCACTCCAGCTCGGGCGGATCGTTTGCGCAGTGTGCTGTCGTTCGACCAGCGGACCGGCAGACGCGCCGCCGCCACCGGGAGCGACGCCGCCCGCGTGCGGTCGGCTTCCATGCGCGCATGGAGGTCGGGCGAGAGCCGTCCCTTGGGAACATCCATCAGTCCCCAGGTCAACCAGTCATAGGTGGAGTCGGTCACGATCATTTGCCACGTCCTTTCAGGCCACATCCGCACAGGGTGTGCGATGGCACCGCGACGGGGTCATCCCGCTCGGTTGCCGGCCCCGCACGTCGCGGGGCACTCTTGATGCAAACAATGTCCGAGGGCTAAAGCCCGTCGGCTCCGTACTTACGCCTCTGTGCCCTTGCGTCGCGACCGCCCCTGCACGGTGCGGCTGCGCATGGCGTTGTGCATGCTGAAGTGCGTGGACTTGCGCGTGAGCTCATCCATCCGGCCTTCGTACCGATGGATCTCGGCCTCAAGCTCGTCGGCCACCGCCGCCACACGCACGAGCGTACCGGCCAGCGCACGAATGGCCACCGCAGCCTCGCGCAGGATCACCCGTGACCGCGCATAGTCGCCGGCACGATTGGCTTCAACAGCCTTCGCCCTCGCACTATCCGCCATCATCGTTGCCACCTGCAGCAACACCTCGAGACTCACCGGCTGCGCAGCGTCCTTCGCGGCGTCGACGACGGGCCACTCGATGGGCAGGGCACCTGCAAACATCGCGTGATTGCGATCCTCGAGGCGTGCCGTGATCGCGATCTCGCCACCGGCATCCACGGTGGTGCAGCGCACGGCGACGACGATGGTGAGGTGCTGGTCGGCGACAAGGTCCCCAAGCTGGATGTGCACGTCGGACGCATGCGGCGCGCGCTGGACAGGGAAGTGGTTGAGGCACGCGAACTGCACCTGCGGTCCACCCGACAACACCAGCCGCACATCACGGGCCACGACCTCGAGCGTTTCGCCGAGCTCGCTGGTGAAGAAGTCAGTAATCTGCGCGGGGTGTTCGATGAAGTAGAAGTTGCCGCCGCCCTGACCCGAGAGACTCGACATCAACTGTTCGTCGAAGTCAGCGCCGAGTCCGAACGTGGTGGTCGTGATGCCGGTGGCCCGGAGGTCAGCCGCGTACTGCGCCAGCACCTCGGGATTGGTCTCGCCCTGATTGGCCTGTCCATCCGAGAGCAGGAGCACCCGGCGGGTGACATCAGCGGCGGCGGGTGACCCGGCCAGCAACGCGGCACCGCGCGCCCAGCCGGCATGCAGGTCGGTGCCACCACGGGCATCGATCGCCTGCAACCGAGACATCGCCAGCGCCTTCGCCTCGGGCACGGCCTCTGTGGTCTCAAGCAGCGTGTCCACATCGTTGTCGTAGGTGACGATGGCGAGGCGATCGCGGGCGCCGAGCAGTTGAATCGCGTGGTTGACGGCCTTTTTGGCCATCTCGATCTTGCGACCACCCATCGAACCCGAGCGGTCGAGCACCAGCGCCACCTCGGCCGGCGGTCGCTCGGTGTGTTGCCGACGACCAGGAGCGGTGATCTGGATGAGCAGATGTCGAACAACGGTCGCGTCTGCGGGCACGTATGCACGGTCGGTCTGAATGTTCAATGGGAGCCTCCACGAACAGGATCCCCCGGGGGTGTGACAGGGTGGGACACACGATTGATGTACCACCGCCGCGTGGACGCGGATTGACGATGCTAGACTCGTCGGTCCAGGGGGGGATGGCGATGGCAGAGCAGCAGGCGAAAACGATCGACGAACGATTCGACGAGGTCACGCAGGCGTTCCTTGACCAGCGCGATTTCACCACCTTCTGCTTCGAGAAGCTGCAGCGGGAGTTCAGGCAGGAGTTGCGTGAAGCGATCGGACAGTCCGAATCCAGGCTCACGCAATCGCTTACCCAGACGCTCACGCAATCGCTCACGCAATCGCTCACGCAATCGCTCACACACGAAATGGACCGCCGCTTCACACGAAACGACCTGCTCCTCTCAGAGATTCTCAACGAAGTGAAGGCACTTTCAGGCTCTCGGCTAAGTTGAGGAGGTATCGTCATAATGTGACGATGCTGACATCCCGCTTCACTAATGCCTTTGAGTACGCATTCGCTGTGCACGGACAGCAGGAGCGCAAAGGCCCCGAGAAGATCCCCTACATGGCCCATCTGATGGGCGTCACATCGCTCGTGCTGCAATACAAGGGCACGGAGGATGAGGCGATCGGTGCGCTGCTGCACGATGCAGCCGAGGACGGCGGCGGCCACGCGCAACTTGCTGACATCGAAACAAAATTCGGTTCGAACGTCGCGGCCATCGTCGCCGGCTGCTCCGACAGCTTCGAGACGCCGAAGAAGCCATGGCTCGAGCGGAAGCAAGAGTATGTCGACCGTGTGCCGCACGAGCCGGCATCAGTGATCCTGGTCTCGGTCTCCGACAAGATCCACAACGTCGGCGCCATCATCGCCGACTACCGCACGCACGGTGAGGACCTGTGGGCGCGATTTAACCCGGCTGCGGGGAAAGCCGGCACCGTCGGCTACTACCGCGGACTCGTGACCGCCTATCGCGCGGCCCCTGGTGCCGAGCCTCATAAACGCCCCGTGGACGACCTCGATCAACGCGTATGCGAACTCGAGAGCCTTGTCGGAACGCCCGGGGTGTGGCCACCGGCCTGAGATGCCAGTCCTTTCGTGAAAGCCGTCAGCCGTGCTTGAAGCCGCAGCCGCACTTGTCGCGGGCGTGACCTCGGGTCTGTTGCCCATCGCCTTCGCCGAAGCCAGCGCGCTCGCTGCAGCCGCAGTGCCGGACCTCACCCTGCGCGCGATCGTCCTCGTTGTTTTTACGGTGGGCCACGTGGCAGGCAAGACGGCGTGGTACTGGCTGGGCACCCAGGAAGCGCGCGTCACCCACCCCGGCCTGCGACGCCGCCTCGACCAGGCCCGCCAAGTGGTGACCACGCATCCCACCGCCAGTGTCAGCGTGATGCTCGCAAGCGCCACCATCTCGACACCCCCGTTTCACCTCACCGCCATCGCCGCCGGCATCGTCCGCGCCCCCCTGGGCATGTTCCTGATCACGGCGTTTGTTGGACGCCTGGTGCGCTTCTCAGCAATCGCCGCCGTGCCGTCGCTGATCGACCGCCTCTGGTAGCACCAGAGCACGAGAGCACCCGAGCACAAGAGCACCGGAGCACAAGAGCACCCGAGCACCGTTGCCCGTGTTACCCTCCTGTCCCCCAGCCAAGGAGTGCTCCCATGGCCCTGCCGAACCCCGTCGTCGTGGTTCCCGGCATCACGGCAAGTGACCTGCGTGATGCGTATGCCGTGTCACCGGAAACCGTCTGGTCGACCCTGCTCAACAAGGACTACGACCGCATCCTGCTGCACCCGGACGACCTGCGCTACGAACTCGAGGAACCCGCGCGCGTCGAGGCGACCGCCGTGTTCGGTGAGCCCTATGGCGCGTTCATCAAGGAGCTGCGCCACAACCTGACGGAGCAACGCGACAAACCGGTGCCCGTGTATCCGTTCCCCTACGACTGGCGCCAACCACTCGACCTGCTCGAACAACAACTCGAAACGTTCATCCAGGAAGTGATCGCGCGCACAAAGCTGATGCGGCACTATCACTCGACCGGATACGCCGACCATCCACAGGTGAGCCTTGTCGGGCACTCGATGGGTGGACTGATCATCGCCGGCTACCTGCAGCGCAAGGGCACAGCGGCGTGCGTGGATAAGGTCGCTACACTGGGCTCGCCGTTCAAGGGCTCCCTCGAGGCGCCCATCAAAGTGATTACGGGCACCGCCAGCCTCGGCCCCGACTCTTCGTCAGACTCCCGCGAACGCGAAGCCTCACGACTGACACCCGCGCTGTATCACCTGTTGCCCAGTTTCCGTGGAGCGGTGACGGCCGCGCCAGGCTCGGGTGTCCCAGACGACCTGTACCTCGTCGACACGTGGCAGCAAGGCGTGGTCGACACGATCGCCGAGTTCCTGCGCCTGCACGGACTGCGAAAGGGCTCGACGGCCGAGAAGGCCGAGTGGGCGCGGGAGCTTTTGACGTCGATGCTCGATCGCGCGTGGAAACACCGCACACGCATCAACAAGCTCGACCTTGCGAATACCTCAGTGGGTTCGCCCGACGGCTGGTTGTGCCTGGTGGGGGTGGACGCCATCACGCGCGTGACACTCGAGATTCAGAAGAAGGGCGGCACGCCGTTTTTTAATCTCACGGGTAACGATCGCAAGAACGAGTGGCACTCTCAGGTTGAGAAGGAGCGGGAGGCGACAGGTGATGGCACGGTGCCGTTCCTGGGTGCGGAGCCGACCTTCCTCGAGCGCAAACACCTCGTGTGCCTGCGGCCTGACGACTTCGGCTACTGGGAACTGAAAGACAAAGTGCTGCTGCAACTGACCGGCTTCCACTCGTTGCTGCCAGGTCTTAACCTCGCGCACCGACTGGTGGTCAGTCACCTGCGCGGCACACCAACCAAAGGCATCTGGGCCCGACCCGCGCCTGGCGTCACCAAGGCCGACTGGGCACCACCCATCCAAGGCTTGCCGCTGAAGGCATAGAGGGCGTGGCAATCCGTAAAGACGTCTGCGAGCGTAGACTGGGGTAGTCATGCTCCCGGCTCCAATTCCAGCTAACGAGGCTGCTCGTCTTGCCGCACTCGCGCGCTACGACATCCTTGATACGGGTGCCGAGGCCGAGTTTGACGACTTCACGCGGTTGGCGGCGCGCATCTGCGGCACGCCTGTGGCGCAGATCACGTTTGTGGATAGTGACCGTCAGTGGTTCAAGAGCAACTTCGGCGTGGATGTGCCGGAGATGCCGCGTGCGATCGGCTTCTGTGCCCACACGATCCTGGGCACCGAGGTGCTCGAAGTGCCGAACATGCTGGAGGACGAACGGTTTGTCGACAATCCGCTCGTGGTGCAGGACCCGTCGGTGCGCTTCTACGCCGGTGCACCCCTGATGACCCCTGATGGTGTCGCTGTCGGGTCCCTGTGTGTGCTGGACTCGGAGCCCAAGGCGCTGACCGAACATCAACGCGATGCCCTGGAGGCCTTGAGTCGTCAGGTGGTGCGACAGCTGGAACTGCGCGTCGCCGTGCGCCGCGAACGTGTGGTGAATGCCACACTGGCCGCTACTGCCGAGCAGTTGCGCGAGGCCAACCGTGTGTTGGGCGAAGTCGTGGACGACACCGAGTCGCGCCTGCGGCAGTCACAGAAGGTCGAGACCATCGGCCTGCTCGCGGGCGGTATCGCGCACGACTTCAACAATCTGCTGACGGTCATCAACGGCACCGCCGAACTGGCGGCGTCTCGATTGCCGGACGAGGATCCGTCCAGTCGTGACCTCGCGGCCATTGCGGCTGTGGGACAACAGGCTGCGTCGCTGACACGGCAACTGCTCGCGTTCACGAGGAATAAACCCGCGACGCATGTCACGTTTGACCTCAACGACACCGTGTCGAACGTATCGCTGCTCGCGGGTCGGCTGCTCTCGAGCAACATCGATGTGCGCATCCAGCCCTGTGCAGACGCACTGCCCGTGCTGGGTGATCCCGGTACGTTTGATCAGGTGCTCCTTAATCTCGTGGTCAATGCTCGGGACGCGATGCCTGACGGGGGCCGTCTGACGATCGAGACGCGGTGCACCGATGCCGGCCCAGAACTGATCGTGAGCGACACGGGCTGCGGGATGGACGATGCGACGTGTGCGCGGATGTTTGAGCCGTTTTTTACGACGAAGGCACCCGGGAAAGGCACCGGCCTCGGCCTCGCCACCGTGCGCTCAATTGTCGAAAAAGCCCGCGGCACCATCGAGGTGCGCAGTGCCCTTGGTGCGGGCACGTCGTTCGTGATCCGCCTTCCGCAGGCGTAGTCACGCAGTCCGCAGTCCTCGCCTTCGCCAAGGCTCCGGCGCGGCGTGGTATCGTTCGCGCATCTCAACTGGGAACGGAGGTTGCGGTGAAGACAAGGGTGTCTGTCGCATGTGTGATTGGGGCCATGGCGGCAGTGGGTCTGTTCGCCCAGGCTCCGTCTTCTATCGACGTCACCGGTCGCGTCGTCGCCGGCGATTCGGGCCAGCCACTGCGTCTGGCGCTCGTCGTCATTCACGGACCTGATACCAAGACCACCCGGGCGATGATGAGCGACACCGAAGGGCGGTTCACGTTCCAGGCATTGCCTCAGGACCGGTATCGCGTCGGTGCGTCGAAGGCGCCGTATGTGCCGGCAGCGGTGGACGTGGTGGGCGGCGAGCCGGTGATCACATTGCCGCGAGGTGCGGTCATCACCGGCGTGGTCTTCACCCCCGACGGCCGCCCGGCATCGGTTGACGTCCGCGCCTCGGGACCCTCGCTGCCCGAACCGCGAACCGTCAGCGCGAACCTCCGCGGTGAATATCGCCTGCACTCACTGCCGGCCGGCACGTATCAGGTGGCGCCGGCGCGAGGTGGTGATGCGGTCAGCGTCGACGTGACAGAAGCGGGGATGCACGGGGCACCGGCACTGACATATGTGACGTCGCAAGCCGCCAGATCCCCTGACGTCGGCACGGGCACCGCCACGATCATCGGCCGCGTGATTGACGAGGTGACGGGTGCGGGCGTGTCCGGCGTGCGTGTGGCGCCGCTCCGGCGTTCGGGCGAGGCTGTGAGTGGTACCTCAGGCACGTTCCGTTTTGAGCAACTGGGCACAGGCACGTACAGTCTGCGCGTGCAGGAGCCTGGCTACACCAGCATCAACATGGCGGAGGTCAACATCACCGACGGCCAGATGATCACCGATGTGGTGCTGCGCGCGGGGCGACGGGGCAGTGTGACCGGTGTGGTGCGCGACGCGGTGGGCGACCCGGTTGTGGACATGCCAGTGACGGTGTTTCAGCGGCGCGTGGTGGGTGCGCAGCCGATGCTGACGGGGAGTGACACCCGCACCGACGATCTCGGTGCATACACCGTGGGCGCTCTGGCACACGGTGACTACTTTGTCTGCGCCTGCGCCGGCACCGGGCTCAACGTCGATCCACTGCTGCGCCAGGCCCTCGGGCCTACCGCGCCAGACGCTGTGGCCCTCAGTCGTCTGCTCAACGAGAGCGTGTTTGTGTATCCACCAACCTGGTTCCCAGGTGTGACTCGTGGGATGGACAGTCCGATGGTCACGGTGGCGTACAGCGACGATCGCGTGGGCCTCGACATCGCCGTGTCCGGGACGACGCCACGAGCGATCGCAGGACGCATCCTGGACGATGGACGCGCGCCAACGAGGCCGATGACGATGTTATTGGCGCAGGAGGGGGATATCGCGGGCGCGGCGGCCATCAATCAGATGCAGCCGGTTGTGCTGCAACCAGACGGACAGTTCCGATTCACGGGTGTGCCCGCGGGTACCTACACCGCTGTGGCGGTATCAGGTATTCCTGCTGCCGGAGTAGAAGGCCCGATCGGCGTCAGCACCGTCGTGGTCGAGGACCGCGATCTGGATGACGTGGTGATCACGATTGGAGGGAACCCTTCCGTGTCGGGACGCCTGACGTTCCGTGGCACGGCGGCATATCCCAGTCCGGAGGCGCTGACGAAGAGTCGTATCAGCCTCGGGCCGGTGCGGTTGACGCCAGCGGACTTCGCCAGACTCGGGACCATCGGAGAGGCGGGCTCCTCGACGACGCCAGACGAACAGGGCGCGTTCGTGTTGTCTGACGTTCGACCAGGGGAGTATCGCGTGATGGTGTCGATCCCGCAGTCGCCCTGGCACCTCGTCGAGTCAGTAACTGGAGCAGCCGGCACGAACTACCAGGGCCTGCTGACAGTCGGCGCCGACGGCGAGGCGGAGGTGTTGGTCACCGTCAGTGATGCTCCGCAGGCCGCGCTCGCGGGCACAGTGGCCCTTGGTCCGTACGAGCCCGCAAGTGCCGTGCGGGTGATGGTGTTTCCCATTGATGGCACGACCTGGCTGGACTCGCACCTGACCCCGACGCGATTTCCGTCAAGCCTGCTCAATCGCGACGGGTCGTTTGTGATCGAACGGATTCCGCCGGGCAGCTACTTCGTGGTGGTCGCCCCCCAATCCGAAACCGACATGTCGGTCTCTGCGCTCGGGCGCCTGGCCGAACGCGCGATACCCGTCACGCTCAGCGCGGGGGCCACGACGACGGTCGCGCTGAAGCGGTGAGGTGCGGTCCGCGGTCCTACGACGTGGCGATCGCTGCGGCCGACTTGAGCGCGAGCGCCACGAACGTCAGGGTGCCATTCGTACAGCCGCCGGTGGGCAGCGTGGGTGACCCCACGACGAAGAGGTTGTCGTGGTCGTGCGTGCGACCGCTTGGGTCAACGACGCTTGCGGCCGGGTCGGTGCCCATGCGGCACCCGCCGGCGGGATGATCCTGATACGACAGGCCGCCGATGTTGCCGCGCCGACCGTCGCCCGCGCGTGCCATCTGGTCGAAGAGCGCCTCGAAGTGCGCGCGCACCGCCGCCGTGCGTGCCTCGGACGCGGCGTCGATCTTGTGCCGCACCACCGGCAGCGGATCACCCCAGCGATTGGTCGCGCCCGGGTTGAGCGTGAGCCGACTGTCGCGATCGGGATGTGTGTCGAAGTACCCGCGCACGCGAGCAGTGCCGCGCGCGGTGCGCGGTCGCCAGTCGTCGAGCACCGCGTCGCCCAGCAGCAACCGACCCTCGGCATCGCGCAGCCGCGGTGCGCGACCGCCCCCGCTTTCCCATACCCGCAGGTCGTGGCGCACGAACGGCTGGTCGGTCGCGCAGCGGAAGAACTTGCGCGAGATGAGGCTGTGCTGCTCGTTCATCCCCGGATAGATGCGGAGGTTGGTGTCGATGGTCGTCGAATACGCCAGGTGCCCGTTCATGTACCGGCCGACATGATCGGAACGATTGGCCAGCCCCGAGGGGAAACGGCTGTTGGCCGAGAGCAGCAGCAGGTGCGGACTCCAGGTATATCCAGCGGCCAGCACAAACGTCCGCGCGCGGTATTCCTCGAGTTGCCCCGTGCCGTCCTCCCTGACCGCCCTGGCCACCGCCACACGATTGCTGCCGTCCTGCAGCTCCAATCGCCGCACCAACGTCTGGTCGTGCAACTGGATCTTCTTCTCGTCCAGCAACTGCCGGAATGTGTAGTCGGGTGAATACCGCGCGCCAGTCGGACAGATCTCGCAGGTGTTGCAGCGCAGGCAGATGCTGCGCCCGCCATACCCCTGACGCGTGTTCTTGGCCTGTGGGGTCGTCCAGAACGGATGCCCGCTCTGTTCGGCCCACGCCTTGAGCTGCACGAGGTTGTGCGACATCCGCATCGGCGGCATGGGATACGGCTCCGACCGCGCGTCCTCAGCGAACGGTCCGGGCTCGCCCGACACACCAATGCGCCGCTCGGCCTCGCAGTAGAGCTGTTCGAGTTCCTTCCACTCGATAGGCCAGTCCACTGCCAGGCCATACAGCGACTTCAGCCGCGTGTCTTCCTCCGAGAACCGGTTGCACACGCCGCCCCAATGCAGCGCCGATCCGCCCACCGCCATCGTCCTCGAAATGATGCCCTCGGCGGCCTGGTCTTCCACGAAGTCGCCGGGCCACTGGTTCTCGCCGTAGTCGAGACTGCGCCGTCGATACTCGGGGCGATTCTCGACGTCGAACAGCGACTTGCCGGCCTCGACGACGATGATGGAGCGGTTGGGATTCAGGGCCGCAACCTTTTCGGCGACCATGGCCGCCGTGATGCCGCCACCGATGATGCAGATGTCCGACTCGTGGATGGCCATCAGCGTCCTCCTCCTCGTGGGGGCAGCGGAGGTGGTGGCGCGTCGGACCCGTCGAGCCCGCGGCAGTCCTCGCGGTTGATCGCCGCCTGATACGCGAGGTTGTACCCTGCCTGGCCGTGAAAAAACTGTCCCATGAAATCGGCGACGACGTGGGCGCCATTGGGCCGTGACGGCAACTGCGTGACGCGTGTCGGGGTGGTCAGCGCTGCTTCGATCACCCGACGACGTGCGTCGATCGTCAGAGCTGAGAGCGAAGCTGCGCCTTCGGCTTTCGCCGCGGCTTCGAGCGCCGCCAACTGCTCCGGATACGCCGAGGCGGGCGACGGTCCGGTCGTCCGCGGCCGCGTGTTGCCGTACCCGTGGCCGGCATCGGCTCCCGCCCGGTAGCCCGCGACCCAGTCGACGAACGCGGTGACGGCGTCGGCGCGTTCCTCAACGGTCAGCGTCGACGGCAAGACGACTTCGGCGATGGCGCCGAGCGTCGCAGTGTTCAGGGTCGGTGCGGCCTGCGCCCACGCAAACGCTCGCAACGACGACAGCGGCAGGGCCGCAGCGACCGCTCCGACAAGCCGCAACCACAGGCGGCGCGTCATGACTTGGGCACCACACGGCCCTGTGCCATCACAAACGTGACCCGCTGCAATGCGGTGATGTCTTCGGTGGGGTTGCCGGAGACCGCGATGATGTCGGCGAGATAACCGGGCGCGATCCGGCCGAGCCTGTCTTCCATGCGCAGCGAGAGGGCCGCCAGTGACGTCGCGCTGATGACCGTGTCGATCGGCCGTTGCCCCGCGGCCACACGCGCGAGCGCCTCGCGCGCGTTCTGCCCGTGTGCGCCGGCCACAGCGTCGGTGCCCAGCGGCATCCGTACGCCGGCGTCGAGCGCCTTCTTGAAGATGGGCCCCTTCGTCGGAATCGCGCGCTCCATGAAGGCGAATCCTTCCTCGGTGTAGCCGCCCGCGCCGAGAAACTTCTCGCGGTTTTCGATGTAGTTCTGCAGCACCAGCCCGATGTTGGGATCAAAAAACACGTCGGCCGCCTTCATCACCGCAATCGCCTCATCGTCGGCAAACGCACCGTGTTCGATCTGGTGGCAGCCGGCCTTGACCGCGGTGATGATCGACGCCGGATCGTGGGCGTGGACAAGGGCGCGGAGGCCCTGCGCGCGGGCCTCCGAACAGATCGCGGTCAGTTGCTCAAGCGTCGTGCTGAGCTGGCCGCCCGTGCGGATGCTGCCCGAGGCAAACGTCTTCACCACGTCGGCGCCGTCTGCCTTGAGGGCGCGCACCGCCTCGCGCAACTGGTCGGGCGTGCGTTCTCCCGGCTGCAACTGGCCCAGTGAGGTGATGATGCGTGGGCCGAGCAGGGTGCCCGCGGCCACCGCCTCGCGAATCGACGCGTCCGATCGGTTGCCGAGGTTCTGGACGGTGGTGAAGCCCGCCAGCAGTGTCGCCTTCAGGTTGGCGGCGATGGCCGCGTCCCGCTGTTCGGGCGTCGCGCGCGGCACACCGGGTCGATTGCCGTAGCGGCCGTCGGGACCAAAGTGCCAATCGACATGGGTGTGCACGTCAATGAGACCTGGCAACACCGTGACGTCGCCGAGGTCGTGGGTCACGGGTCCGGTGCGCGGGCCCACCGACACGATGCGCCCGGCCTCGACCTCAATGACCTGGTCGCGCAGCAGACGCTCCCCGTCAAAGACACGAGCGGCGCGGATGGTCACAGGTTCCTGCGTGGCCGCAGGCGCCTGCGCCAGGCCGAGCAGCATCAGCCACGTTGCAAACGCGATCGAGAGCGTGGGGGTCATGGTCGGGGGATTCTAGCGCACACGCAATGCGAAGTGCGGAGTGCGGAGTGCGTACCACCTCGGGCTCCGATTCTTGTACCAACCCCCGTCCATCTCAGGTCCGACGATGGCATCGTCGTCTGCATGCACATGCACACGAACCTGCCACACCCGAACTTGACAAATACACACAAATCCATGATTCTTACACATCGAGGAATCATGCGGACCAATATCGACATCAGTGACGCGTTGATGGACGAGGCCTTGCAGGTGAGCGGCGAGCCCACCAAACGCGCGGTCGTTGAGCGGGCGCTGCGTCTGTTGATTCAGACATACGGGCAGGCCGAGATTCGGGCGCTGAAGGGCGCGGTTGCCTGGAAGGGTGACCTGGCTGCAAGCCGGCTTGGCCGTGGTCATCGTTGATACCACCGTCTGGATCGACTACCTGAAAGGCACCTCGACACCGCAGGTGGAGTGGCTCGAGCGCGAGCTGTCTCTGCAGCGATTGGGTCTGCTCGACCTGATGGTGTGTGAGGTGCTGCAAGGCGTCGATACGGAGAAGCAGGCTGCGACCGTTCTCAGCGCGCTCAAGCGCTTCGAGATCTTCGACACCGGCGGGCTCGACCTTGCGGTCGCCTCCGCGGCGAACTATCGCGCGCTTCGCGCCCGTGGCGCCACGGTGCGCAAGACGATGGATTGCCTGATCGCGACGTTCTGCATTCGCGGCGGCCACCAGTTGCTGCACAACGATCGCGACTTCGACGCCTTCGAGAAGCACCTGCAGCTGCAGATGATCTACCCAACGTGACGGCGGACAAGACATTCACCATGGGGGTCATGGAGGGCCATTGAGAAAGCGCCTGTCTGCTGGGAACACGTGGGGGTTATAAGGGTGCAGACGTCGGTGCACGGGTTGGGTGCCGCCAGGGGCGGCAGCTGCGGGAGGAGGGCGGGCGGGAACGAATACACCGTACGAATGCGACCGGTGCATTCGTTCCCGCCCGCCCTCCTCCCGCACGGCCAGGCGTTCGCCTGGCCCCCAACCCTCACGGGTCGCTGACAGGCATTTCTCCATGGAACCCCATGGCCCTTCATGGTGAAGGCTCTACTGGCCAACAGGGGGCGTGCCCAACTGTGAGGAATAATGCGTAGGTGATGAACGTCTTGTTCTTAGGCACCGGCACATCGCATGGGGTGCCGATGATCGGGTGCGAGTGTGCCGTGTGCCGGTCGGAGGACCCGCGCGACAACCGGCTGCGCCCGTCGATTTATGTGGAGGACACCGACGGCACACGGGTGCTTGTCGACACGACGCCTGACCTGCGACAGCAGTGCCTGCGGCACGGCATCACGCGCGTGGACGCGGTGGTCTACACCCATGCCCACGCGGATCACATCCTGGGCTTTGATGAGGTGCGCCGCTTCAACATTCTCTCGAAGCGCGCGATGCCTGTGTATGCGGATCAGGCGACACTTGCCGCGCTGCGCAAGACGTTCAGCTATGCCTTTGACCCGGGCGCCCCGGTCGGCGGTGGTGTGCCGGATGCCGACCTGCGCGTGATCGATGGGCCGCTCACGCTGGGGCGGATGTCGTGGCAGCCATTGACGGTGTTCCACGGGGAGCGACCTGTGTTGGGTTTCCGCATCGGTCGATTCGCGTATCTCACCGACTGCAATCGGGTGCCGGACGAGACGCTCGCACAGCTCGGCGATCTTGACGTGCTCGTGCTCGACGCCCTTCGCCATCGTCCTCACCCGACACATTTTTCGCTGACCGAGGCCGTGGACGTGGCGACGCGTATCGGAGCGAGACAGACGTACTTCACACACATGTGCCACGACCTGGGGCACGCGGCCACGTGTGCATTACTTCCCGACGGCGTCACCCTCGCATACGATGGGTTGCGCATCTCATGTTCGTAGCCCGTTATCCCGCCGATCCGTCGCCTGACTGGCCACGCCCGATTGCCGCGCTCGGCAATTTTGACGGCGTGCATCGTGGCCATCAGGAGATCCTCGCCCGGGTGCAGCAGCAGGCGACGGCACGGAAGGGCACACCGGTGGTGGTGACGTTCGACCCCCATCCGCCACGCGTCGTGCGTCCCGACAAGGCGCCGCCGCTGCTGATGACGCTCGACCAGAAGATCGAAGCGTTCGCCGCGGCTGGTATCGCCGGCGTTGCCGTGGTGCAGTTCACCAAAGAGATGGCGCGCTGGGAACCCGAGACCTTCGTGGACCGCGTGCTTGTCGAGTGGCTCGGCGTCGCCGAGGTGTGGGTCGGCTCGAATTTTCTGTTTGGACGCGATCGGCTCGGCACCGTCACCCTGCTCAAGGCGCTGGGTGAAGACCGCGGCTTTCGGGCTGAGGCGATCGCCCCGGTGCGCTTCAGAGACTTTGTGGTGTCGAGCACGCGCATCCGTCACCTGATCACCGAAGGGCGCGTGGAAGAGGCGGGCGATCTGCTCGGTCGGCCGTACGCGATCGATGGGGTGGTGGTGCATGGGGATGCGCGCGGGCGCACGCTCGGGTATCCCACCGCCAACCTCGCGACGACCAACGACCAGCTGCCGGCCTACGGTATCTACGCCACCATCGCGGTGATCAACGGCGTGTCGTATCGGGCGGTCACCAGCGTCGGAATACGACCCACCATCGGTGACAACCGCCTGATGGTCGAAACGTACCTGCTTGACGTGCACCTCGACCTGTATGGGCAGACGATGCGGGTGGTGTTTGTGCAGCGGCTGCGGGAGGAGCGGGCGTACGACTCGCTGGAGGCCCTCACACGGCAGATTGCCGACGATTGTGAGGCGGCACGCCTGGTGCTGGAAGGTCTCAGCCCTTCACCTGTGTGGGGTACAATCGGTGGCGATGTCGGACCCGGTGACTCTGCTCGTCCCAACAGATGAGCGCTTTCGCGCAATCGGCCCAGATTTGGCGGGCAAGTTCTGTCTCGCCAATGGCGGCACGGATGCGGAAGCCGCAGTGCTCTCAGACGCCGTGACGCAGGCGGTGGCGTCGCTGGCCGGCGCCAACGGCGAGCCGGCGGAGTTGACCATGGATGGTCCGCACCCGGATGGTCACGTTGCAGTGACAGTACGTTGCGGCGAACGGTCCACTGTCGTCACCTCTCCGCCACGGTAATCCGCGGCACTCGTCACCCAACACCGAGACCTGTTTGCCATGCGTCTGTACAACACCCTGACCCGAACGGAAGAAACGTTTGTCCCCGCCGACGGCAAGACGGTGCGGATGTACACGTGCGGGTTGACGGTGTACGCGCGGGGCCACATCGGCAACTTCCGGACGTTTGTGGCACTCGACGTGTTGCGTCGTGCCCTGCGCCACCAGGAAGGCTACGGCATGCATCACGTCATGAACTTTACTGACGTGGACGACAAGACGATTAACGCCTCGGTGCAGGCCGGCATGTCACTGCGTGACTACACCGATCAGTACATCACGGCCTTCCGCGAGGATTGCGCGGCGCTAGGCCTCGAGCCGGTCGAAGACAATCCACGCGCGACCGACGAAGAGAACCTCAAGTCGATGGTGGAGATGATTCAGTCACTCTCCACGCGCGGCCATACCTACGAATCTGAAGGCTCCACCTACTTCCGCATTGCGACGATGCCCGACTACGGCAAACTCGCCCGGTTGGATCACGCGGGGATTCAGGCGGGGGCGCGGGTGGACGCCGACACGTACACCAAACACGACGCGCGCGACTTCGTGTTGTGGAAGGCCACCAAAGAGGGCGAACCAACGTGGGACTACGGCTGCGGCCCCGGTCGTCCCGGCTGGCACATCGAGTGCTCGGCGATGGCGCTGCGCCTGCTGGGCGACGGCCCGATCGACATTCATGGCGGCGGCATCGATCTGATTTTTCCGCATCACGAAAACGAGATCGCCCAGGCCGAGTGCGCCACGGGTACGCCGTTTTCGCGCTTCTGGGTGCACGTCGAGTTTCTCAACCTCGACCAGGAGAAGATGTCGAAGTCCCTGGGCAACGTCTACAACCTCCAGGACATCGTCGACCGCGGCTTCCGCCCGTCGGCGCTGCGGTATCTGCTGATGTCGGTGCACTACCGCAAGCAGTTGACGTTCAGCTTCGACATTCTCACGCAGGCCGATGCGGCGCTCACACGGCTGACCGACTTCCTTGTGCGTGTCGACGGCGTCACCGGCGGAGAGACGCACTCCGAGCTGCAGGCGCGTATCGGGGCGGCGCGCGAGGCGTTCCGTGCGCACATTGCGAACGACCTCAACGTGCCCGGTGCGCTCGGTGTAATGTTCGAGTTGCTGCGTGAGCTCAATGCGGCCCTCGACGCTCGCCACGTGGGGCGTGCCGATGCGGATCTGATTGCCACGACGTTTGCAGAGTTTGACCAGGTGCTCGGCGTTATCAGTCTGCGTCGCGCTGAAGAGGCCGCGCCGCCGATTCCCGAGGCCGAGATCGTGGCGCTGATCGAGGAGCGGCGTCAGGCGCGCATCAACCGACAGTTTGCACGGGCCGACGCGATCCGCGCCGATCTCGAGTCGCGCGGCATCGTGCTCGAAGACTCGGCGGCCGGCACGAGGTGGAAGCGCGGCTAATGCCTCCCCTGGGTACTCGCAAGTCCGTGTCCGGTACCGTCCTGCTTGCGGTGGTGTTGATCGCGGCGTGGTACGTGCTGTCGGGCAAGTTCGACGTGCTGCACTTTGGCACCGGCGTGGTGGCCGCCATCATCATTGCGCTGATCGCGCGGGCACCGGTGGATCCGACGCCCGTCCGGTTCGGACAACTCCTGCTGTATGTGCCGTGGCTCGGCTGGCAGATCCTGCGCTCCAATCTGCATGTCGCGCTGCTGGTGCTCTCGCCCACGATGCGGATCAGCCCACGACTGATTCGCAAGACCCCCGGTGTGCGCGGGGGCCGCGCCTTGACCCTCATGGGGCTCAGCACGACGCTGACCCCAGGGACGCTCACCGTGGAACTCAGTGACGAAGAGACGCTGGTGCATGCCCTCGATCGGGAGTCGGCGACCGACGTCAAAGACGGTGTGATGGCCGCACGTGTGGCGCGCGTCTTTGGGCAGGAGGCGCGATGAGCCTGTTTCTTAATGGTGCGGCGCTGGCCGTGCTCCTGCTGTTGACACCGTTTCTGGGCCGCGCCCTGGCCGGGCCGACCGTGTTTGACCGGGTGGTGGCGCTGAATGGCATGGGCACGCTGGTGTCGGTGGTGTTCGTGCTGATGGGCATGGTCTACAGCCGCGAAGACATGTTCGTGGACCTCGCGCTGGCGCTGTTGCTGCTCAATCTGTTCACCACGCTGTTGATTGCCAGGCACGTCAGGCAGAAGGCGGCAGACAAGTGACCCCTGTTGATGTGGTGTCGGCGGTGCTGCTGAGCGTCGGGGTCTTTTTTGTCGCGATTGGGGCGATCGGTTTCATCCGGTTGCCCGATGTGTACACCCGCCTGCATGTCACCGGCGTTGTCGACACGCTGGGCGCCCCGATGATCCTGCTTGGGGCCGCGGTCCATCTGGGCGCGCAATTGGTCTCGCTCAAACTGGTGATGGCGATAGTGTTGCTGGTGGTGACCTCGCCGCTGATTGGCCACCTGCTCGCCCGCGCCGCACTGGAGGCGGGGCACGCGCCAACACGCCTGGATGAGGACCCCGACGAGATCGCGAAAACGCTGGCGGGGAAGGGAGGCGCAGGGCTGTGACGTTTCCATTTGCGCACCTGCTGATGGTGCTGATCGCGAGTACGGCGCTCGCCATGATCTGGGTCCGCAACCTGTTTGCGGTCGTGATGCTGCTGTCTGCCTACAGTGCGTTGATGGGCATGACCTTCGCCGTGATGGGGTCGGTCGACGTGGCGTTCATGGAGGTGGTGGTTGGCACCAGCATGTCCACGGTGTTTTTCATCGGGCTGATGCGGTGGGTCGATCACAACGAACTGAGTCTGCATACCGGCCGTCGCCGGTTGCTGGCGCTGCTGCCGGCCACCGGGTTCGGCGCCATCCTGCTGTACGGCGTGAACGCCCTGCCGGCGTATGGCGACCCGTCCGCCCCCGCGCACGTACACGTCTCTCCGTATTATGCGGCCAACAACATGGCCGACATGGCGACCCCCAACGTGGTGGCCGCGGTGTTGGCGGACTACCGCGGCTTCGACACGATGATCGAATCCGCGGTGGTGGTGTCGGCTGTGCTGGGCTGTCTTCTCGTCCTCAAGTATCGCGATGCCCGGATCGTTTGACAGCCTGATGCTCCGTGTGGTGCTGGCGCCACTGGTGGCGGGCCTGCAGCTGTTTGCGGTCTACGTGCTGCTGCATGGCCATTACGGGCCCGGTGGCGGTTTTGTCGCAGGCATTCTCATCGCGGCCGGCATGATTCTGCCGCGCCTGGCCGGGCGCGAGCCGGACGGCTTCGCGGTCACTCCGCGCCGGGCGGCCGGGCTGGCCGTGGCCGGCATCTTTCTGTTTGCGAGCATCGCAGCGGCCTCCATGTTGGTGGGGCGCGCGCCGCTCGACTACGCTGCGCTGCCCATCGGCCTCACCGATGCCGCACGTCGCTCCATGGGCATCCTGCTGATCGAGGTGGGAGTCACCATGGCGGTGTCGGGGGCGATGGTCGCCATCTTTTTTGCCCTGCGTGAAGACGTCGGAGGCGGAGGCGCCGACGATGATTGAGTACCTGTTGGCGCGTGGGCCCTACCTGCTGTTTGTGCTGGTGTCGATGGTCGGGGTGTACCTGATGATGTCGCGCCGCACCTTGCTCAAGGCCGTGGTCGGCCTGTACCTCTTTCAGACCGCCGCCGTGTTGTTCTACATCAGCCTCAGTTATCGCGAGGGCGGCACGGTGCCGATCACCGACTACGGTCTGCCGCAGCACAACGCCCTGCCACACGCGATGATGCTGACGGCCATTGTCGTCGGCGTGGCGACGATGGGGCTGGCCATGGCGATGTTGCGCCGGATCCAGGCTGAGACGGGCTCGATCGAAGAGGGTGCTCCGCAGAAACCCGGGAGGGACGCGTGAGGTCCTCCAACCTGCCAGCCCTGCTGTTTCTGGTGCCCTTCATGTCGGCCTTGCTGGCGGCGGGGCTCGGATGGCGAATCGCCGGCGCGGCACGCTGGGTGGCGTCGGCGGCACTGGCCGTGACCGCGGGGTTGTCCATAGCCGCGGTACCCCGAGTACTCGCTGAAGGCGGGTTGCGGACGATGCTGGGTGGCTGGCCACCACCGATCGGCATCGAAGTGCTGCTCGATCCGCTCAGTGCGTTCATGGCGGTGTTGGTCTCGGTCGTGGCTCTGGTGGTGGTGGCCGGTAGCCATGGTCAGGTGCGGCAGGAGTTGCCGGGGCAGGAGACGGTCTACTACGCCACGGTCCTGCTGCTCATCAGCGGGCTGATGGGCATTGTCATCACCGCTGACCTGTTCAACCTGTTTGTGCAGATCGAGCTCACCAGCCTGTGTGCGTACGCGCTCGTGGCGGCCGGCGGCCGGGGCGCGCCGATGGCCGGGTTGAACTATCTGCTGATCGGCAGTTTTGGCGCGTCGATGTATCTGGTGGGCACGGGATTCATTTACGCGGCCACCGGCACACTCAACATGGCCGACGTGGTGGCCAGGCTTGGCGGCGCCGAACCGCAGTTGGTGCTGGTGGGGGCGCTGTTGATGGTGGCCGGGCTGGGCGTGAAGATGGCGCTGTTTCCGCTGCATCTGTGGATGCCCCCCGCGTATTCCCGCGGGCCGTCAGTGAGTGCCACGTTGATGGCGCCGCTGGTGACGAAGGTGTCGGCCTACGCGCTGTTTCGCGTGATGTATTGGGTGATGTGGCGCGACGGCGCGGTCGAGGAGCGTGTGCTGCTCGACGTGATTGCGATGGCCGGTGCGGCTGCGATGGTGGCCGGCGGCGGTATGGCGGTGGTGCAAACCGACCTGCGTCGGTTGCTCGCGTACTCAAGCGTCGCGCAGATGGGCGTCGTGGCGATGGGCATCGGCCTGGCGAGTCGTGACGGGCTGACCGGTGCGGCGCTGCACATAGCGAACGACTCCCTGATGAAGGCGGTGCTCTTTCTGGCGGCGGGCACGGCGCTGTTGCGCTTTGGTGTGCGCGAGGTCGCTGACCTGCGCCGCCTGCGAGGCCGCGCGCCCTGGACCACCGCGGCGGTGGCGGTGGCGGTGTTGTCACTCGCCGGCATTCCTCCGCTGGCCGGTTTCTTCGGCAAGTGGTATGTGCTCAGTGCCGCGGTGGACTCCGGCCAGTGGTGGCTGACTGCGTCGCTGATCGTGGGGAGTCTGGCGAGTGTTGGGTACGCCATCAGGATTCTTGAGCCGCTGCTGTTTGGCGAGCCCGTTGAGGCACTCACCAGCCGCGAGGGCGACACCTCGGTGCTCGTCGCCAGTGCGATCCTCATGGTGCTGATTGTTGGTGTCGGCGTGTTCAACGCCCACCTGGTTGAGGCCTTGATCATTCCCGGGCTGCCCGTGGGGTTGCCACGATGATGACGCCTGACGTGTGGGTGGGAGTGGCCGTGGCGGCGCCGTTTGTGGCGGCGCTGCTGATTCTCCTTGGCCCGAAACGTCTGACCGAAGTCTGGGGCTACGCGGCGGCGGCCCTCTCGGTGGTGGCGACGACGATGCTGCTGCCGACGGTGCGTGCGGGTGAGACGGCGGACCTGCTCGTCATGCGACTGGTGCCGGGGCTCGACCTGCAGCTCTCGGTGGACGCCCTCGGGATCACCTTTGGTTTGCTGGCGGCAGGATTGTGGGTCGTCGCCGCCGTGTACAGCAGTGGGTATGCGCGCGCGAGCAACCTGAAACATCGGCCGCGATTTTTTGCGGCGTTTGCCGCTTCGATCGGTGCCGCGCTGGGTGTGGCGTTTGCCGGCAACCTGCTGACGTTTTTTGTGTTCTACGAGTTGCTGACGCTGGCGACCTATCCGCTGGTGGTGCACAAGCAGTCGCCCGAGGCGTTTGCCGCCGGTCGGCGCTACCTGGTGTTTTCGCTCGGCGGCGGACTCGCGTTGCTGACGGCGGTGGTGTGGACGTGGAACCTCACAGGCACACTGACGTTTGTGCCGGGCGGCTTCCTGCAGGGCGCCGCGTCCCCCACGACGCTCGCCGTGTTGTTTGTGTTGTTTGTCACCGGCGTGGCGGTCAAGGCCGCGGTGATGCCCCTGCACCGGTGGCTGCCGGCGGCGATGGTGGCTCCCACACCGGTGAGTGCGTTGCTGCACGCCGTCGCGGTGGTCAAGGCCGGTGTGTTTGGTGTGATGCGCGTGCTTGGGTTCGTGTTTGGTCCCGAGAGTCTGCAGGGGTTCCTTGGTGCGCCACTGCTGGCGGCGCTGGCGATGATCACCATTGTGGTCGGCTCGTTGATTGCGCTGCGGCAGGACAATCTCAAACGGCGACTCGCGTACTCCACGATCGTGCATCTCTCCTACATCGTGCTGGGCGCGGCGCTGGTGGCACCGCTGGGCATGCTCGGGTCGGTGCTGCACATGGTGAATCACGGTCTGGCGAAGATCACGCTCTTCTTCTGTGCTGGGGCCATTTATGCAGCCACGGGCAAGGAGAACATCAGTGACTTTGCCGGGCTGGGCCGCCGCATGCCGTGGACGTTCGGGGCGTTCACGGTGGGCTCGCTGGCGCTGGTCGGTATTCCTGGTCTGAGCGGCTTTGTCGGCAAACTTTTTCTGGCGCGCGGTGCCGTGGACTCGGGCGACCTTGTGGCCGCGGCAGTGATTCTGGGTGCGTCCCTGCTGACGGCGGCGTACCTGCTGCCGATCGTGCGCATCGCGTTTTTCCCCGGCGGTGACGCCGCACCGGTGGTGCGGCAGGAGGCCCCGATGGCCATGGTGGTGCCGCTGGTGATCACGGCCGTGCTGGTGGTGGTGTTCGGGGTCGTGCCCGGGGTGATCGATGTGCAGTTCGGGCTGGCCGCTGACGTGGCGGACCGTGTGTTTGGAGTGATGCCATGATGGCCGTGCTTCGTGAACGCGCGACCTGGATCATGGCCGCCATCCTCGCGGTGCTTGTGGCGCTTGAGGCCACGGTCGTGCCGCACTATTCGCCGAAGTTCCCGTGGCACTACGTGCCGGGCTACGCGACGATCATTGGCCTGGGCTCGTGCCTCATCGTGGTGATCCTCAGCAAGGCGCTCGGCAAGGCCTTCCTGCAGCGACCGGAGCGCGATGATGACTGAGCTGCTCATGCATCCCGTGCTGCCGTTTCTGGTGGCTGCGGCGCTCGCGCCGGTGGCTGGTGTGATGGGACGCCGGCTGCTGTCGATCGTGGCGCCGCTGGTGGCGCTGTGGTTTCTGTCGGTGATCCCGGACGGTGCGACCGTGTCGGTGATGACGCTCGGGCATGAGTGGATTTTGCTGCGCGCCGACGGACTCGGTCGGATCTTTGCGCTCGCATTCATCCTGTATGCCGCGATTGCCGGCGTGTATGCGTGGGAAGACACCGGTGTCGGGTCCAAGGTTGCCTCGCTCGGATTGGCGGGTGCCGGGGTCGGCGTCGTGCTCGTCGGTGACCTGCTCTCGATGTTTGTGTTCTGGGAGTGGCTGACGGTCGCGTCCCTGTTCCTGATTTGGTTGGGCAACACCGCAGGCGGCTGGGCGGCCGGCATGCGGTACCTGATGTTCCACCTGCTGGGCGCCACGGTGATGCTGATCGGCATCCTCATGCGCCTCTCCGACGGGCAGACCGCGTTTGAAGCGATGGCGGTCGACGACGTGTCGTCGTGGCTGATCCTGCTGGGCATGGTGACCAACGCGGCCGTACCGCCGCTGCATGCCTGGCTGTCGGATGCGTATCCCAGGGCCAGTGTGTTCGGCACGGTGTTTCTTGCCGCCTTCACCACCAAGGCGGCCGTGTATGCGTTGGCGCGTGCGTTCCCCGGAGCCGAAGTGCTCGTGTGGGGCGGCACCACGATGGCGCTGTTTGGGGTGGTGTACGCGGTGCTCGAGAACGACATCCGCCGACTGCTGACGTACCACATCATCAGCCAGGTCGGGTACATGGTGGCGGGGGTGGGCCTGGGCACGGCGCTCGCGCTCAACGGCACCACCGCACACGCCTTCAGCCACATCTTTTACAAAGGCTTGCTGATGATGGCGGCCGGCGCCGTGATCTACGCCACGGGCAAACGCAAGCTCACTGAGTTGGGTGGGCTCGCCGGGCCGCTGCGCTGGGTGCTGGTGTTCATGATGATCGGGGCGTTCTCGATCTCAGGTGTCCCGTTCTTCAACGGCTACGTCAGCAAGTCGATGATCGTGTCGGCCGCTGGCTACGCCGATCGCGCGCCGATCGAATTGCTGCTGCTGGTGGCCTCCATGGGCACCTTCCTGCACACCGGACTCAAGCTGCCGTGGTTCACGTTCTTCGGCAAGGACCAGGGCGCGCGGGTGACCCGGGCGGTGCCCACCTCGATGTACGTGGCGATGGGCCTCGCCGCGACGGTGTGTATCGTCACCGGGATCCTGCCGGGCGAGACGTTGTACCGGTTGCTGCCGTTTGACGCCACCTACAATCCCTTCACGGCGCATCACTTTGTGGAAGCGATGCAACTGCTCGTGGCTACCGCGCTCGGCTTCTGGCTGCTGCGCGGCATGCTCGGCGGTGAAGCGACCACCACCCGTGATGTGGATGTGCTCTACCGTGCACCGCTCCGCTGGGTGGTTGACGAGGCCGGTACGCAGTTCAAGGATGTGGGCGGACGCATCACCACGGTCTCAGGCCACGCGGTCGACACCAGTTGGCGGGCGCTGAACGATTATCACCAGTACGTGGGCACCCCCACCCTGGCCGCACAGACCTTCATCATCATCGGCGCCATGGCCCTCGCCGCCTGGGTCATCGTCATCAGCCTGTAGCTGGTTGTGGGTCGGGATTGCCCGGCTTGGCACGCTACTCGGCGCAGAACGCGGATTTGATGTGCTGGATCGTGAGCGTGTCGGTGCCGACGCCATCGATGGCGACGACATCGAAGCGGCAGGGGGCGTCGATGCGTCCGGCCCAGGCGAGGTAGTCGAGGGCCATGGCTGCAATTCGGCGTTGTTTCCACGGGGTCACACTTTCGGCGGCTGTGCCGTAGCGGTCAGACCTTCGCGCCTTCACTTCGATGAACACAATCGTCTCGCCGTCCTGGGCGACGATGTCAATTTCGCCATAACGGGTGCGATACCTGCGCGCAAGAATGACGTAGCCCTGGTGCCAGAGTTCCACCGTGGCGAGGTCTTCGCCCAGTTTTCCGGTTTCTTGCCGCGTGTCCTGGTAGTCAAGGAGTCTCACGCTGTTTATAGGAGCAAAAGTGGTGCCAGCCCCTGTGCGTGGAGCAGTGCTTTTCACCATGAGGTTCCATGAGGATCCATGAGGAAATGCCTGAACGGGTTGGGTGCCGCCAAAGGCGGCAGATGCGGGTGGAGGACGGACGCGAATAAATGACGTCGGGTGTCTTTTTCTTCAGTCGCAGAAATCGGAAAAAGACACCCGACGTCATTTATTCGCGTCCGTCCTCCACCCGCACGGCCAGGCTGCAAGCCTGGCCCCCAACCCTCGATGGTCAGGTGCCCGTGGCTTCTCCATGGCCCTCCATGAACTCCATGGTGTCAGCTCTATTGGTCGGCTACGCGGTGGTGTTCGCGGGCACCGAGGTGCTGACGCGAGGCCCGTGTTGCAGCGCATGACCCACGGCGTCGACGACGAGCGCGATCTCTGCGGACGTGATCCCGAAGTGGGGCGTGAAGCGCAGCGAGTTGCGACCGCCATGGATCACGCCGATGCCGTGCAGGCGCAGCCACTCTTCGATGCTGCCGGCGCCGTAACACTTGAAGTCGTTTGAGAGCTCGACCGACAACAACAGGCCTGTGCCCTGCACGTTGGTGATCGGGCCATTGAGTTGCTTGGCGAGCGCGCGGAAGCGTTCGAGAAATTCGACGCCGCGTGCGCGGATGTTCGTGCGCAGCTCGGGCGTGAGTGAGCCGAGGACAACGTCGCCCACGTCCATCGCTTTGGGATTGGCGGTCATCGTGTTGCCGTAGATGCCCGTGCGATAGAGGCCCGCGGCGCGTTCGGTCATCGCGAGCACGGAGAGGGGATATTGCCCGCCGTTGAGCGCCTTGGAGTAGGTCTCCAGGTCCGGCGCCTGGCTGTGCTCGAAGCCGGGGTAGTCCACGATGGAGAGTTCACCGGTGGCGCGCAGGCCGGCCTGGATGGAGTCCACCAGGAGCAGCGTGCCGTGGTCCTCGGTGAGGTGACGTGCCGCGTCGTAAAACGCCGGTTCGATCGCGAGTCCGGGGTTGCCTTCACCCATGACCGGCTCCATGAACATCGCTTCGAGGAAGACGCCTTCGGCGTCGGCGCGCTCGAAGGCCGTGTGCAGACCGGCCACATCGTTCGGCACGACGGTCCACAACAGGTCTTCGCGGAAACTCGCCAGGTGCTTCAGGTAGTTTGTGCGCGAGGAGTCGGAGAACTGCGCGGGGCGTTGGGTGCGACCGTGAAAGCCGCCCTTCAGGCTCAGCAGGCGCACCGGTTTGCCGGCATGGCGCGCGCCGGGGTCGGTGGCCATGCGCGTATGGACGTCACAGAGGCGGGCTCCGACACTGAGCGCTTCCGAGCCGCTGTTCATGAAGAGGAAGTGGGAGTAGGGACACCCTCCGCGACCATGACCAATTTCGGCGCGCAGCGCATCGGTGAAACGTTTCTGCGAGAACGTCGCGCTCATGATGTTGGCCATCACCTGCGGCCGCGCCATCGCCTCCAGGATCACCGGCGGAGCGTGTCCGAGCCCGAGCATGCCGTAGCCGCCGTTGTCGTGCAGCACGGCGCCACAACTGGTGACGAGCCACGGGCCGCGTGCGGCGATGGCGACGTACGGGTTCACACCATCGGTCGCGTAAAAATTCAGAATCCCGGCTTGCAGCGCGATGATCTGATCTGGTTCGGGCAGCGCCATCACGTCCGGATACGCCGCGCGCAGGGCGGCGTGCGCCGTGGCCGCCTCAGCAACCACCTGCTGCAGCGTGGCGTTGTTCGCAAACGCGGTGAGCGTGGCGTCGGGGAGGCCCGTCGTGCGGGCGGGGCCGCTCGCTGCTCGGAGCGAATGGAGCGTGGTGAGGATGGACATGGCTTACTCCCGGAAATTGCCGAACTGCAGTTCGATGCCGAAGTCTTCGGCACGCAGCAGCTGAATGGCGTTCTGCAGTTCGTCTTTTGAGCCTGAGGTGACGCGCAGCTGATCGCCCTGAATGGTGACCTGCACCTTCTTGAGTTTGCGCTCCTTGACGAACTTGGTGATGTCGCGTGCGGCGTCCGAGTTGACGCCCTGTTTGAGTTCCACCGCGCGTTTGACCATGCCGCCGCCGATGGTCTCAATGTCGCCGAGTTTGAGGTTTTTGGTGGGAACGCCGCGGCGGTGAAGGCGGGTCTGCACGATTTCCCAGACCGCATCCATCTTGAAGTTGTCGTCGGCCACCAGTTCGATGACGTTGTCTTTGGGCTTCAGCTCGATCGTGGACTTCGACCCCTTGAAGTCAAAGCGCTGGGCGAGTTCTTTCTTGGCCTGGTTGATGGCGTTGTCGACCTCCTGGAGATCGACTTTGGAGGTGATGTCAAACGAGGGTTGCGAAGCCATGCCCCATTTTACAGGGTGGCGGGCTTCAGGCCCATCCGGTGCACAAACCGGTAGTGGGACTTCAGGGCGTCCATCAGGGTGCGGCTTTCCCGCACGGGAACGCCATGTTCCGCGCACACCTGCTTCACGATCCCTGCGATTTCGGGGTAGTGGGAGTGGGCCATGCGGGGGTAAAGATGATGTTCGCGCTGGTAATTGAGGCCCCCCAGCAGAAAGGTGAGCACGCGGCTGGTGGGGGCAAAATTGGCCGTGGTCTCGATTTGGTGCACCACCCACTCGGCTCGGTTGGTGTCGTCCACGCGGGGATGTTCGACCGTATCCACCGTATGGGCCAGCTGAAACACGATGCTGAAGATCACGCCCATGGTCATCGACACGAGCACGTAGATCAGCAGGACGTTGCCGACGCTGTGCAGGCGCATCGGGATCACAAAGGCCACCGTCAGGAAGAAGGCTTTGCCCAGCAGCAGCGCGACCAGGTCACCACCCTTTGGATAGCCGGCCGAGAGGCCATCATTTTTGCCGAGGGCGAGCCGCTGCAGGTCGCTCCACAGGTAGCGCAGGTGCACCATCGTGTAGAGCACCCACAGATAGATGTGCTGATAGCGGTGCCACCAGTGCCACGTGTGGTCTTCGCTCAGTCGCGCCATCGGACCGAGGTCGATGTCGGCATCCTCGTGCGGAATGTTCGTGTGCACGTGATGGTTGTGATTATGTTTGTCTTTCCAGAAGTAGGAGCTCGCCCCCATCAGGTCGAGGGTGAAGCCGGCGGCGCGGTTGACCCAGGCGTAGCGCGAGAACGTGCCGTGGTTGCCGTCGTGCTGCACGTTGAAGCCGATGCCGACCAGCGCCAGGGCAAGCACCACGGCCGATGCCACAACGGTCGCGGTCGTGTCGGCCTGGAACACCAGATACACGTAGGACGCGATGGAGATGATCAGAAGCCCGATGGCCTTGGCATACATCTCCAGGCTGTCGACGGTTCGTCGGCCGCCAATAAATTCGTTGACGCGCTCGTCGAGCGCCAGTTTGAGTGCGGCTGGGGCGTACGCCTGTTTGGGAGTCGTCAAAACGTGCCAAGCGTACCACGCGACGACGGCATGCGGCGTTGGATTTTGAACAGGCGCCGGTCGCTATTTGACGAGAATCTGCGTGCGCGCCGTGCGCCCGTTGGCATCAACGGCGCTCACCGTGTGCTGCCCGCGCGTCAGGCCCCAGGTCAGGGGGGTATCGCCGATGGTGGTGCCGATGGTCCGGCCGTTGATCGACCACTCGACTCGTCCCACGGCGCCCTCGGCGCGCAGCGGCAGCGTCTGGAAGTCCGGCCGCAGTGTGGGGTCGATCAGATAGGTCGCGCCCGAGGGGGGCGACGCGATGGACAGCTTGGGGCGCACTTGCCCTGAGGGCCGTCGAAGGGGGGCGGATCTGCCCTGAGCACCGTCGAAGGGGTGCAGACCAGGGATGGCACTGGCTGACGCTGTGGCGGCCCACTGGCGGTATGCCGGCGGCAGCACCGTGATCACCCCATCGTCGGACGCGTGGTGCCAGGTGCACAACGGGTCGAGCGTGTCGTGCGGCAGGTGTTCCCGGATGCGAGCCGGGCACGCGGCCCCGGCGGTCATCCCCGAGTCAGCGCACAGGGTCGCCTCGCGCAGGTCGGCGGGCACGGCGTGGATGGGGGTTGAGTCAAACAGGGGCAGGCTGCCTCGAGCGTGTTCGACCGCGGCCAGCATCACGGCATGGAACACAGGGCCCGCCCCGGTGACGCCCGACGAGTATCGCAGCGGCGTCCGGTCCAGATTCCCGACCCACACCCCCACCGTGACGTCCGGAGTAAACCCAATCGTCCAGTTGTCGTGATACGCCTGCGACGTGCCGGTTTTGGCCGCGACCACAAACGGAAAGTCGAGGCTGCTGCCCTCGCCAAAGATGTACCGCCGCGCCTCCGGGTCCGCCAGAATGTCCGCAATCCAATACACCGTCCGACCTGAAAAAACCTGTCGGGAGGCTTTTTCGCCACGGCTGCCCGCAACGGGCCAGTGTTTGTCGACCTTTTCTACTGGACTGTCCTCTAAAAAGCCTCCCGACGTGTTTTTGGCGAAGAGGGAGTAGGCGCGGACGAGTTCGTCGAGGCGCACCTCGGCGTTGCCGAGGGTGATGCCCAGGCCGTAATGGGCGGCGGTCTGGCTGAGGGTGGAGATGCCGGCGCGGCGGAGGAGGTCGACGACGGCGGGGACGCCGATGTCGGCGGCGAGGGCGACGGCAGGGACGTTTTCGGAGCCGGCGAGGGCGAGGCGGGCACGCAGGGGGCCGCGGAACTGGCCGTCGTAGTTGCGGGGTGAGTAAAGAATACCCGGCTCGGCGGTGGGGAAGGTGCTGGGGACGTCGGCCAGCACGCGGCCGGGATGCCAGCCGCGCTCGAATGCGGCGGCGTAGGTAAAGGGTTTCAGCGCGGAGCCGGGCTGGCGGGGCGTCATGGCGGCGTCGATGTCGGAGCCGTCGGTGACCCACACGCGCCACTCCTGCGTGTGATTGTCGAGCACGACCACTGACACCTGTTTGGCGTGATGTTTATCCAGCGCCGGTCGCTGGGCGCGCAGAATCCCAAGCACGAGGCGCTGCAGCGGGGCGTCGAGCGTGGATCGAATGGCACCCACATCCGCGGGCCCTGTATGTGCGGCGAGCGCGCGCTGCACCCAGTGCGGTGCGATGGACTCGGGTTCCGACGCCGCGATCTGAATGCGTTCATCGAGTGCCACCTGCAGCGCATCGGCGGAGAGCCAGCCCTCCTCATACATGCGATGGAGGATTCGATGCTGGCGCGGTTGCGCGAGCGCGGTATCCCTGCGCGGATTAAAACGCCCCGGGCGCTGTGGAAGTGCCGCGAGATACGCCGCCTGCGCGGGCGTCAGGTCGTGCGCCGGCACGCCGAAGTAATACGTGCTGGCCCGAGCGATGCCTTCCACCTGATTGCCGTACGGGGCAAATGCGAGATACCGCGCCAGGATGTCGGGTTTCTCCAGGTGATGTTCGAGGCGCAGGGCCAGCGTGGCTTCGCGGAGTTTGCCGAACCACCCGCGGGCGGGCGCTCGTCCCGCGCGTGCCTCGGCGAGCGAGACCACTTGTTGTGACAACGTCGAGCCGCCTTCGGCCACACGCCACTCGCGCACGTTGCGCCAGAACGCGCGCGTGATCGCGATGGGATCCACGCCCGGGTGCGACCAGAAGCGATGGTCCTCGGCCGCCAGTGTTGCCGCCACCACCACGGCAGGCAACCGCTCGGGCGGCACCCATTCGCCGCGCGTGCCACGCTCGGAGCGCGCTTCGTACAGGCGTTCACCGTGCCGGTCGAACACCTGCATCGACGGCCGTGCATCGCTGATGTCGAGCAACGTGGCGGGTAGCGGGCCGAGGCGGACGTAGAGCGCGACGACAAGCAGCAGCGCGGCGGCGCCGAGCCACCGCGCACGCCTGGTGCGCCAGATCCGCCGGAACCGTGACTCCATCAGTTACTTCACAATCACCGTGGTGGCCGCCGCGCGGCCGTTCACTTCGGGCGCATACATGAGTTCTGCCGCTGGGCCCGCTGCCGTGAAAGTGCCGATCGTCGTGGCGCGGACGAGATACGAGAACTCGTGCGTGCCGTCGGAGAGGCGCGTGGCAAACAACTGGACGCGGTCGTCGTGTTTCTCGACGTGATCAAACCCGCCGCGCTGATACCGTGTCCACCACGACTCGCTGGCGTCGCCGCCCACGGATGCGTCGCGGGCGAGGTCGCTTGCCGTCGTGCGGAAGAATCCGTCCACGGCTTCAAAGCCGGCCGGCAGGGCATCCACCACCGCCACGTACCGTCGAGCCTGTGGTGTGGTGACCCGCAACACGACGCGCACGAGATCGCCCTGCGCGAACTCGGTGCTGACCGGGCCGTCACCGTCCTCCACAAATCGTTCGTAGCGGCGTTCCACCCGCAGCCCCTGGTCACGCGCCGCCGGTGCGGTGAGTGGCGTGAAGGTCAAGCGACTGGACGCATACAACCGACCGGTGCCGGTGCGGCTCAGCGTCAACGCCGCCGAGTCGCCTGCCGCGACCGCCCGCAACAGGTCGGGCATCGACACCTGCAACTGCTGTGACACCACCGACCGGCCCTGGAAGGTGGCCGTGCCGAGTCGTGTGGCGCCGAGTGTGGCGGTGGCCGTCATGTCGGGCGTCTCGCGTTCGAAGGCGCGGTAATAACTCACCAGCGCCTCAAGCGTGGTGGCGTTGCTCTGCGTGTCACCCCAGTGGCCATTGCGCTGAGCGGCAAGCAACCACCGCACCAGGCCAGGCACACTCGGTCCTGGCTCGGTCCCCGACTGACCGTCGCCGCGGCGCACGAGTCCATCAAGGACCAACGCTGTGGCGCGGGTGTTCGAATGCCAAATCCAGCCGAGCGCATCCGCGTTGAGTTCCTGCACATGCGCCTCGTCGCCTTCGACGCGCAGTGCATTGGTGACGCGCGTCAACACGGCTTGATACCGCGGGCCGCGATCTTTGCCCGCCGCCATCGCATCCAGCAGATACGACAACGCGAAGATTGGCATGCGGTCTGCCGTGTCCACCAGTCGCGTGATGTGCGCGTCGGTGTTGCGCCCCCACTCGGCCATCACCTTCACGGCGAAGGCGTGTGACGCGGCCCAGACAGGCACCAACTCCACCTGGCGCGGCGGCGTCGTCTCAGCGAGCTGCTGTTCCAGGTAGTCGAGCGCGCGTTCCACCACGGGCAGATCAGGCGCGACGTTGAGGTCGCGTCCTGTGCGCATCACATGCAGGATGTAGGCGGTGAGGTACGGGCTTGAGAAACACGACGTGCCGGGCCAGAGTCCGAATCCACCATCGCCACACTGGAACGACGGCAATTCCTGCAACAGTTGCAGCGCGCGGGCACGGTAGTCTGCCGGCGGCACGGTGCCCACGGAGAATGCATTGCCCAGGTCTGCCGACAACAGGAACGCAAACGCCGCAGAGGCCTTCTGCTCCGCACACTGGTAGGGGTAATTCGCCAGGTAGTTGACGCCACCACCCAGGCCCACCAACGCCGTGGACGCCCAGTCCACCGTGAGTCCGCCGGCGGTCGGCACCAGACTGGCCGGCATCTCGACCGGCTGCGTCCACGTGCTGCTCGTTTGTGCGAATGCAGCCACGGTTTCTGTCGGGGCCGCGGCGATCACCGGCACTGACGCCTCAAATGCATCCGTCTGTTCACCCATCGTCACACTGACCTGCACACGGGCGTTGCCCAGGCGTCGCGCGACGGCAGCGAATCGCACATCAGCGCTGCCGCCAGGGCCCACGGTGACGCGCTGAGTCGTGGGACCGGTGAGTTCCACGAGTGTGGGATCCAGGCTGCGAATGGTGACCACCGCTTCGCCACGTGTCGCGAGTGTATTGGTGACCACCGCACCAAACGACACCGCGTCGTCGGGCCGCAGGAAGCGTGGATAGGTGCCGAGCAGCGTGACGGGTTTGCTGATCTTGATGTCCGCAGACCCCGATCCGAAGCGGGACGCGGCATCGCCGGCCACGGCCATGATGCGGTAGGTCGTGAGCGACTCGGGCAGCGTGATGGTGGTGGTGGCGGTGCCGTCGGCACCTGTCACCACCGAGCCGAGCCAGAACGCCAGCGGACGAAGGTCTTGCCGCACGTTGGCGGCACCACCGCCGCCACCACCGGCGTCTGCACCCTTTGGCGTCAGCACACGGCGAGACACGATGCGTTGGCGACTGTCGCCGGTGACCACCTGCAGCGCTTTTTCGAGGTAGACGGACTTGAGGACGTCGGGGGCCTGGTAGTCGGTCAGCGAGAGCACACCGTAGTCGACGGCCCACAACGTCACCTCACTGCGCACCGGCGCCGTTGCGGCATCGGTGACCGCGAGCGATACGGTGGCGGTGTTCGCCGGTCGATACTCCGCGCGGTCGGCAGAGACGACGACGCCGAGACGTTTGGTGGCGTCTTCGACTTTCAGTTGGGTGTAGCCGAGACGGAAGGCGGGTTTGCCGGGGTCGCTGCCGTCGGCGCCGAAGTCGGTGGACGTACGCCCGCGCACGAGCAGCACCGAGACGTACACGTTGGGGATGTCCGCCTCGGTGATTGGCACTTCAATCGTCTGTTGTGTGGAGGTCAGTGCGAATCGTCTGTGGCTGCGGATGCCTTCACGTTCCACGGTGAGCAGGGCAGTCGCCGATTCCCACGGCGACTCGATCATGATGCGCGCGCGGTCGCCCGGCTTCCACGTCTGTTGTTCGGGTGTGAGGGTGATGCGATTGTGATCAAAACGCTGCCACGCGGTATAGCCCTCTCCGAGGCCGTAGAACGACTTCTCGGTGACGGTCTGTCGTCCTGCCGCATCCGTCGCTGTGGCGCGCAGCACATAGTTGCCGCCTTCAGGCACTGGCACGGTGACCCGCACTGGGTCCGCCGCCGTCGTCACGGTCCACGTGCCGGCGGGTGTGTCGACCCTGTTGGACTCCCAACGATAAAAGCCGTCGCCTTCGGCAATACGCACCGAGTTCCACTGCACACGCGCGAGTGTCAGGGTGACGACCGTGCCGACCACCGTCTGGCCGGAGAGGTCAGCGGCGACGATGCCGACGGAGGTGCCTGTGGCGGGATCAACGAAGTAGTCGGCGTGGTCGAGGCCCAGGTAGAACGATGCCGGGTGTACGACGACTGACGCGCGGTTCGCGATGCGCTGGCGCGAGACGTCTTCGACTTCGGCTTCGAAGGTGTAGCGGAACGGCTGATCCGCTGCGGTGGTCACGACGCTGGTATTGAACTGCCCCTGCGCGTTTGTGGTGGCGGTGTCGCCGGCGAAGGCGGTGGCGGGCGGCGGGCCGTAGTCGGTATCGCCGAAGGTGTACCGCGTCTCTGGGAAACGTTCGCGAATCGCGTCAGGCACTCCACGATCGCGGTCGCGCCGTACCGACCAGCGCACCGGGCGACCGGCCACGGCCGAGCCAAACAGGTACTGCGCAGTCGCGGCCACGTTGAGCGTTTCTCCTGCAACCGGCGCAGCCATGGTGACGACACTGTCCACACGGAAGTCGGGCTTGCGATAGGCGGCCACAAGGAAGCTGCCTGTGATCGTGCGCCGCCACTCATTCGAATCATCCGGCGTGGAGCCTGGCCACACCACGTCCACGGTGTAGTTGCCCAGCGCCGAGGTTGTCGGTGGGGTCCACGTCCATTCGGTGGAGCTCCACTGATTCACCTTGACCTCGCGTTCGTCCACGATCTGATCGCGACTGTTGCGCGTGCGCACCTGCAGTGTCGTGCCGTTGGGCAGCAGCCGGATGCCTGCCGGGGTATCGGTGCGCACGATCGCCTTGATGTGCATTTCCTCACCCGGTTTGTAGACGCCGCGGTCGGAGAAGACCGAGCCTCGCAGCAATGGTTGTGCTTCGCCGATGTCGTACGGCAGATCGAAGTCCCACGACTGAATGCCTTCGTTCCAGTCGGAGCCGACGTAGGCCACATCGCCGCCTTTTTCGGCGGTGACGAGGAATGAGAACTCCCAGTAGTCGTCGGGCGTGCGCAGCGGCAGCGCCGGCGCCATGGCGATGCCGTCCGCGTTGGTGGAGCCGCGCCAGACGCGTTTGTTGTCGGTGTTGATGATCGACACGGCGGCGTTGGCCACCGGCAGTCCCGTATCGAGCGCGGTGACAAACACCAGCGTGTTCTGCGGACTGTCCTTCACGGTCAGTCCCATGTTGGTGGCCTGGATCACGGTCGCACGGGGTTCGGTCTGATCGGTGGAGGCGCCCGCAATAGGCGTCCCCGGCAACACGGCCGCCCACACCAGGCCGGTGCCCGACGAGGGCAGCGCGGAGGAGAGGCTCAGTCCGTGCGACTGAATCGCATCGGGGTTGACGTTCAGTCTGCGTGGGGTGCCGGGCCCGTCCGGCGCCTGCCTGAAGTTCGACTCCCGCAGGGCCTGAATCGTCGGCATCAACGTGTCAGGCGTCAGACGCTGCAGCCACTGGGTGACGGTGGAGAAGTTGCGCGACGAGAAGGGCAGCACCGCTCCGCCGCTCTGTTCCCAGACGCCGTGGCCATCACCAAAACTCACAAACGCGCGTTCGTGTTCGTTCTCGACGACACCAATCCATGTGTAGCCGAGTCGCTGTCCGTCGGCCGCGGTCATCGAGGCGTCCAGGCGCATGCGCCATGTGGACGCGGGTGGCTGACGGTCGAAACCTGCCGACTCGATGTTGTAGGCGTGTCCGCGGTCGGTGTCTGCCGGCGGTTTGGCACCGTCCGGACGACGCACCTCCACCTCAGGCGTGGTGGTGATGTTGCGCACCGTGAGCGCCCGTGAGAACTCGGTGGCGATCACCTCCGAGGTGAAGCCGATGGCATTCCAGCGTGCGGGATCGCAGGCCTCACGACACGGCATCGGCCGTGCGAAAAATGCCGGCTCAAGCGTCAGGCCGGTCGACTGTTCGTCGGGTGGTCGCGCCGGGCCACTCGGACTCGGCATGGTGTTGGCAAGCGTCACCCGCAGCCACGCTTCTGGTGCGGGCACGGTGGTGGTTTCGATGACGACGAGTGAGTCGCTGGCGGGGAAACGTTCGAGATCCCAGTCGGCGGCCATGCGGACAGGCACGGCTGTCGTGAGCGCCGCCGTACGACGGGTGGCGGCCACCTTGGCGTTGAACGCCGCCAATCCGGCGGGGTCGGCGGCCTTCAAGCGGGCCAACTCCCGTTCACTGAACTCGGGCGCTTCCCAGTCGTGCGCCTCATGGCGCACCCGCAGATGCGCCAGCACATCCGCGGGGCGTACGCGCTGGTTGAACTGCAGGGCGATCACCACCGGGCTGTCGGCTCGTCCGGAGCGTCGATACCACTCGGCGGCGCGCAGTCGCACGGTCGGCGTGGTGAACTGAAATCTGAATGGGGTGCCGAGACGTCGGCCGGCGGCACTGGTGGCGCTGGCGTCCACGATCACGGTGTAGGTGGTTGCGTCAGGGAGGGGCGCGGCCGGGTCCGGCGTGAAGAGCAACACCGTAGTGCCGGACCACCGGAACTGTCCGGCGATCCGTGGCGTGATCGACACCCATGGGATGGATGGATTAGCCGGCGCTCGTCCGAGCGCGATCATCGGCTCGGAAAAGATGAGACGGATTTCGTTCGCCTCCGCACGCGACCCGACCTCTCCTCGAGGACTTGCCTCGAGGATGGTCAGGGGGGTGTTTTGTGCGGAGCTTGCGAGTGTGAACGTGGAGCAGAGCAGCAGGGTCAGGCCGAGTCGGCGCATGTCCACAATCTTAGTGCGCTACCAGCCCTTCGCCGGTGTGGACTTTTTTACCATGGAGAGCATGGAGGGCCATGGAGAAAGGCACAGAGTCGCGCAGGGAACTGAGGATCACGCTCGGGGAGCGGGTTGGGTGCCGCCGGAGGCCGCACGGCCAAGCTTCGCTTGGCCCCCAACCCTCACGGGTCGAAGCACACGTATTCCTCCATGGCCCTCCATGCTCTCCATGGTGAAACGCTCTGCCGTTCAAACGGTCGCTTTTAGCGTTCTTTCTTGCGCGGTTTGAAGTCGGACGCAAAGCCCGGCTTCGACTTCGGCTTGAAGGCCGACTTGAAGCCACCGGGTTTGCCGCCTGGCTTGAAGCCCTCGGACCTGCCCTCGGACCTGCCTTCGGACTTGAAGCCGCCGGTTCTGCCGGCCGGCTTGAAGCCACCAGACTTGAACGCCGGTCTGTCGCCCGCAGGCTTGTAGCCGGTCTTGAAACCCGACTTGTAGGGCGGCTTGCTGCCGGTGCGGGGACGCGGACGGTCGGACCCGCCTTCACCTGCCGGCATCAACTTGATGTCCACCGGTGTGCCACGAATCTTCTTGCCCTTGAGCGCGTCCATCACCGTGTCGGCCAGTGCTTCCGACACTTCGACGGTGGAGAACGTCGGGTTGACGCGAATCGCGCCGATGCTTCCGGAGTCGATGCCCGACTCGCCGGCAATCGCACCGACCAGATCGCCGGGACCCACGCCATCTTCGTCACCCACGCTGAACGCAAGCACGGCCTTGGGACCGTCATCGCGTGGGCGCATCGCGCGCTTGGGCCGTTCCTCGTCGCGGTCATTGTCGCGATCGCGGTCGCGGTCGTTGTCGCGGCTCGTGAATCGCGACGTACGTGCGGGACGGTCGTCGTACGTCTCGGCGGGCGCCTTGGCTTTCGCGACCTCGGGGGCCTTGTCCTCGTCCTGGGCCATCAACACCGCCGCGGCGGCGATGTCGACCATCTCGAAGTCTTCACTCATCGACAACACAAACGCCCTGGCTTCATCCAGGCCGCCAGTGACGATGCGCTCCTGCAGGGCTGCACGAGTCGTCTCAAGGCGTTTGGCCTTAAGCGCGGCCAGCGTCGGCAGTTCCTTGCGCTCGAGTGTCTGTTTGGTGACTGATTCGATGAAGCGGAGTGTGCGCTGTTCACGCGGATCGACCAGCGTGATCGCCACGCCTTCGCGTCCGATGCGGCCCGTGCGGCCGATACGGTGCACGTACACTTCCGGCGCGGTGGGGATGTCGTAGTTGATGACGTGTGAGATGTGGTCGATGTCGAGGCCGCGCGCGGCGACGTCGGTGGCGACCAGGACATCAGCCTTGTCCTCACGCACCATCTGCATCACGCGATCGCGCTGACGCTGTTCCATGCCGCCATGCAGCGCCTGTGCAGCGTAGCCGTGCGACTTCAACGTGTCGGTCAACTGATCAACTTCGACACGTGTGCGACAGAAGATGATCGCCGAGGCCGGATCCTCGAATTCCAGAATGCGGTTGAGCGCAAACGTCTTCTGCTGGCGCGACACCATGTAGGCGTACTGACGCACTCGCGGCATCTTGCCCGGCGTGCTCTTCTCGGCCTTGATGTTCACGCGTTTCGGCGACTTGAGATGTTTCTCCGCAATCGCGCCGATGCGCGCGGCCATCGTGGCGGCAAACAGCGCCGTCTGCCGTGTGCTCGGCGTGGCCGACAGCAGCAGGTCCAGATCTTCGGCGAAACCCATGTCGAGCATTTCGTCGGCTTCGTCGAGCACGAGCACTTCCAGCGCATCAAGCACGAGCGTCTGGCGCTTGAGGTGATCCAGTGCACGTCCGGGTGTGGCGACCACCACGTCGGCCCCGCGGCTCAATGAACGAATCTGCTGGCCCATCGGCGCGCCGCCGTAGACCGGCACGACCGTGAGCGAGGTCTTCTTGGCGTACTGGTGGATCGCTTCCGCGACCTGCATCGCGAGTTCGCGCGTGGGCACCAGGATCAGCGCACGGGCCGGTCCCCGCTTCGGGGCCTCGCCTTCCAGCAGCCGATGGAGCAGGGGGAGTGCAAAGGCGGCCGTCTTGCCTGTGCCCGTGCCGGCCTGACCGATGAGGTCTTTGCCGGTCATGAGCAGGGGGATGGCTTCCGCCTGAATGGGGGTGGCTTCTTCGTAGCCCAGCGCAGTCACCGCTTCCACCAGGGCCTCATTGAGCCCCAGGGACGCGAACGTCAGTGTTTTTTTATCAGTCTCAGACACCTACTGATTGTACGCCCTGAACGGTTCCTGGTTCCTCGGTTCATGGTTCAGGGTGCTGTTCGGGGTTCGCGGGTGCATGGTTCAGGGTGCCGGGGTGCCACTGAACCCAGCACCGTCCCTGAACCTCAGCACCAGGAACCCAGCACCCAAGAACCCGGAACAGCACCGCTGAACCATGAACCAGGAACCATGAACCGCCCAAAGGCCTACCGGTAGATCTGGTTCTTGATGCCCGTCGGGGGCGGTTCGACGACCACGGCAGGGAAGGAGGACTGCTTCATCAGCCGGAACATCGGGATGCGCTGGCCGGGGGCCCCGCCGCCGCGGCCGCCGCCGCCCATGCGACCTCCTCCGGCAGGCGGTGCCGCCGCACCGGCTGGTGGGGCCGGCTGCGCCGCGCGCACCTGCAGGAAGTCGTCGAGGTACCCCCACGTGATGAGGTTGTCGTCGGTTTCCGGTTCCAGCAGGTAGCTGATCAGGTTGGAGCGCGCCTGGCCACTCGGGATGAAGAGAGTGCCTGCCGGCAGGGTCACGGTTTCCGTGCGCTTCTCGGCGGTCACCTGGCGAAGGTACTTGCCCTGGAAGTACTCGTCCGCGGTGATGGCGGTCGCGTAGTAGACCTCGAGTTCAACATCCACTGGCGCGGTGAGTTTCTGCACACTGATCTGATGGTCGTGCAGCACGGGCAGCACTTTGCCGGCGGCACCGGCTGCCACGAAGTAGCCCCAGGGACGGGTCGTGCTGCGCGTGACTTCGTACTCGAGGAAGACCGGGCGATTGACCAGTTCCCACCCGGCGGGTTCCGGCGTCGGCGTCGGGGCCTGGCCTGCGGCACCCGCGGCACCGCCGCGACCACCGCCGCGCCCTGCACCGCCGGTGCGCACCCAGAAGTCGTCGTTGCCCTTGTTCTTGACGCGGTATTCGAGCGGCACCTGGTCGTTGTCGCTGTCGTTGTGTCCGCGCGCCGCGGCCGAGGCTTTTGCGTTGGCAATCACCTGCTTGACGTCCGCTGCACGGGTGGACGCAAACCGAATCACCTCACGCAAGCCGATGTATTCACCGCGCACCTGATGCCGGTAGGTTTCATTCTGTGGAATCTCAACCACGCGCGTGCCGTTGTCCACCACTCGGTGGGTGTTCGACGGCGTCTCGAACAGGAAGCCGAGCGTGTTGGCCATCGCGCCATACACATGCTGCTTGCGGGGCTCGACCGATGTGGCGCCCCAGCCCGCTTCACCGTTGACCGTCTGCGGACCCGAGTACCAGAAGCCGTCGTAGTCCTCCGCCCGCAGCGCACGGCGAATGGCCTGCGCGATTTCGTTGTTGGCGAAGTCCATCAGCCCCTTGTCGCCGGCGGGGTTCATGTTGCTCTGATAGGTGAGGGCGTAGGGGGCCGATCCGCCGTGATGGGTGTCGACCCAGATGTCCGGCTGCCACACGTTGATCAACTGCGTGACGACCGCGCCGACTTCCTGCGACTCGAGTTTCAGATAGTCGCGGTTCATGTCGAAGCCCTGCTCGTTGGTGCGGCGCCGAACTTCCGCGCCATCCGGATTGATGGTCGGCACCACCAGCACCACCACATCGTCGAGCAGCGGGCGCAGGTCACCCTGCACCATGTCGCGCATGATTTCCATGCTCGCGTCCTTGCCCGCTACTTCGTTGCCGTGCACGTTGTTGACGATGAGCACGATGGGTTTGTCGGTCTTGAGCACGTCCTCCGGCCGATAGATCGGCGGGTTGGAGAGCACGGCGAGCACCACGTCGCGTCCACCCAGCGTCGTGGTGAGCGTGCGGACGTTCATCAGCGGTGATGCGGCATCGAGTTCGTAGACAAACTTCATCAGGGGGTCATAGAGCGTACCGCCCTGGCTGTAGTTCACGACTTCGGCCGGCGTCTGGAGGCGCTGGGCCTGCGCCGCCGCCGTCGTCGACGACGGGTCGAACGCGTTCAGGCCGAGGAGCGCGAGGCCGAGAGCAAGAGACAATCCGAGTCGCAGGGTTCGAGTCATGGCCGGGATTCTATCGTACGGTGGTGAGGCGCATGCCCCATCCGTGCGCCATGTTTGTTACGATGACCGGCAGGGGTTTCTGTAGAGATGGATGAGACTGCGACGCTGATTGAATCGCTGCGTAGCCAGGGCGAGCGAGTCTGGCACATCCTGCCGGATATCGCGCTGGCGCTTGTGCTGCTTGCCGCCGGGTGGCTGATCGCCCGGCTCGCGCGCAAGGTCGCGATTCGCCTGATGCGGCTGCTGCATGTGGATACAGTGGCCGAGCGAGCCGGCCTGGAGGACTATCTGATTCAGGGCGGCGTCCGCTACACGACCGTCACGCTGATCGCGGGCACGATCTACTGGTTGATTCTGTTGGGCGTGTTTATCGCGCTGCTAGACGCGCTGGGTCTGCGTGCCGCCGGTGACCTGTTCACACGGGTCGCACAGTTTGTGCCGAACGTGCTCCTGGCCGTCGGTATTCTGGTGTTCGGATCGTTGTTGTCGCGCGTCATTGGCGGCGTGGTGACGAGTTATCTCAGCAACGTCGGCAGCGCCACGGCCGAGCCCGTCGGCGCGCTCGCGCGCTATGCGATGCTGGTATTTGTCGTGTTCATGGCGGCCGAACAGGTGGCCATCGGCAGCGAAGTGCTGATCTCTGCCTTCCAGATCGCCTTTGCGGCGGTCTGCCTGGCCGCTGCGCTGGCCTTTGGACTTGGCGGCCGCGAGTGGGCCGCTAAAATCATCGAGCGCAATACCCGCAAGTAGACAGCAGGAAGCAGATATCGACGTTCATGATCATTGATTGCCACACGCACCTGAACCACTACGCCGATGAGTCGGTGGATGACCTGACGGGCACGCTCGCACGGATGCAGACCGCCATGCGGCGCAATCGCGTGGATGTGGCAATGGTGCTGACCTCCTACAAAGTGACGCCGGCGCGTCCGTCCACACGTGCGGTGATCGAGGCGACTCGGCATCTGCCCAATATTCATGTGGTGGCCGGGGTGTCGTACACGACGTTGTCGGAAGGCGACATCGAGGAGTGGCACGGCATGCTGGAGGCCGGCGAGATCAAGGGGCTGAAGCTGTATCCGGGCTATCAGCCGTTTTATCCGGGTGACCAGAAGCTCGAGCCCGTCTATCGTCTGGCTGAGAAGTTCGATGTCCCGGTCATGATCCACTGCGGCGACACGTACTCGCCGACCGGCAAGGTGAAATTCGCCCATCCACTCAACGTCGACGAAGTGGCCGTGGATTTTCCCAAGGTGAAGTTTCTGATCTGTCACCTGGGCAATCCCTGGTTCCGCGACTGCATGGAAGTGGTCTACAAAAACGAAAACGTCTACACCGACTTTTCCGGGCTCACCCTGGGCGATTTTTCCGACCGGTTCGAGGCCTACATGCGGCAACAGCTCAAGGAGATGTTGCTGTGGGGCATGAATCCCCGCAAGGTGTTGTATGGCACCGACTGGCCGCTGGCCACAATGGAGTCGTATCTGCAGTTTGTGGAGGAACTCAAGCTGCCGCCGAAGGATCGCGCCTTGATGTTGTTTGAGAACGCTGCGGCGCTCTTCAAGTTGGACATGCCTGCCGCGCGGACCGGGTTCGGCGCGTTGTTGAGGGGGATTTGACAGCACCATTTGCGCCGTTTCGGCGCGTTGATGGCTATCTGCCGCTCGAAGACCACGGGTTGGTGGGTGATGGCTCCACCGCCGCCCTGGTGGCGCGCGACGGCGCGGTGGTCTGGTTGTGTGTGCCGCGGTTCGACTCACCGCCGCTGCTCTGCAGCCTGCTCGACACGGCACGGGGTGGGAACTTCCGTATTGCGCTCGATGGTGTGACCGAGGGGCGCCAAGCCTACGAACCCGACACTGGAGTGCTCGTCACCGAAGTGCGGAGCGCGTCGGCCACGATTCGCATCACCGATGCGATGACGTTTGTGGATGGCGCGAGCCTGCTTGATGAACGGGAGATGGCGCGCGGAGAGCTGTTGCGCAAGATCGAGGTGTTGCGCGGGCCGGCCTCGGTGTCGATCGTCCTCTCACCCCGTGAGGGGACCGAGGACCCGCCGGTGCACCTGGATTCAAGTCTGCCGCTGACGGGCTGGTCCACGACGCTGGACCTGCCGGAAGGGACCGTCGGCTGGGTGGCGCTGCGGTGGCGCAGCCAGAGTGAGCCGGTCACCTTCGAGCAGGTGATGGATCGCACACGGGTGGCGTGGCAGCGTTGGTCCACCCACATCGAGTACGACGGTCCGCAACGTGCGCTCGTCCGCCGCTCCGCACTCACCCTCAAACTGCTCGACTACTTCGGCAACGGCGCCATCGTCGCCGCGCCGACCTCGTCGCTGCCGGAGGCGATTGGAGGCCCGCGCAACTGGGACTACCGGTATTCGTGGATACGTGATGCCGCGTTTTCGGTCGAGGCCCTGCGTGCGATTGGCCTGGTGGATGAGGCGAAGGGATTTCTGCACTGGGCGTTGCGCGCGTTTGCCAAAAGCGGGATGCCGCGGGTGTTGTACACAGTGGACGGAGGGCCGCCGCAACCGGAGTGGACCGACCCGCACCTGGAGGGTTACCGCAAATCGGGGCCGGTGCGCTGGGGTAATGCGGCCGCTGACCAGATTCAGCACGACATCTATGGCGAGATCGTGGACTGTGCGTCGCAGTGGGCACGTCACCACGGAGACATCACGCCGGCACTGTGGGAGCAACTGCGGCCGCTGATTGATGCCGCGAGTCTGGCGTGGCGCTCGCCGGACCAGGGCATCTGGGAAGTGCGCACGCCGGGCCGCGTGTTCACGTACTCGGCGGCGGTGTGTTCGGTGGCACTCGATCGGGGCGCGTCGATGGCGGAACGGTTCGATCTTGAGGGTGATGTCGCGGGGTGGCGTCGCGCGGCTGACGAAATTCGCGACGTGATCCTGCACGAGGCGTGGGACGAAGACGAGCGGTTGCTGACCGAACATCTGGGTGGCGGCAACGCGGACGCCAGCATTCTGACCCTGCCGCTGCGGCGCGTCGTGTCGGCGCTGCACCCGCGGATGGTCTCGACCACCTCTTCGGTCGTGCGGCGACTTGGTGCCGGCAACGGCCTGCTCTACCGTTACATACCGCGCCAGTCGCCAGACGGGCTGCCGGGACATGAAGGCGCGTTCCTGCTCTGCAGTTTCTGGCTGGTGGACAACTTCACGTTGCAGGGCCGCCTCGACGAAGCGCACGAACTGTACGACTCCCTGTGTGCACGCGCCAACCCGTTGGGGTTGCTGCCCGAGCAGATCGATCCCGCAACGGGTGCGTTCCTGGGCAACTTCCCGCAGGCCTTCAGCCACGTGGGGGTCATTCAGAGCGGGGTCCGGCTGGCTCAAGCTGCGAGAGGCTGACTGCTTTTCAGATAGTAGAGCTGTTCACCATGGAGCGCATGGAGTTCCATGGAGAAGGCACATTCCGCGACCCGCGAGGGCTGGGGGCCAGGCGTAGCCTGGCCGTGCCGGAGGAGGGCGGTCGGGAACGAAAGACGTCGACAAAAACACACCCGACGTCTTTTGTTCCCGATCGCCCTCCTCCCGCATCTGCCTCCTTCGGAGGCACCCAACCCGTGTCATGGACGCCCACGCACCCTGACAGTCCGTACGTGGTTTTCTCCATGGCCCTCCATGTCCTCCATGGTGAAACGCTCTGGTGCGCGGACGGATATACACTGGGAGACGGAGTTTCCCTCAATGATGAATCGCTTGCGCGTCCGCCTGTCTGTCCTTCTGCTGGTGTGTGTGGCTGGTGCGGCGCTTGCGGCGCAGCAGGTTCCCGCGCCCGCACTGTCGCAACCGCTGCCGGTGGACCCGGATGTGGTCACCGGGCAGTTCGATAACGGCCTGAAGTACTTCATCCGCCGCAATACCTTGCCCGCCGGGCGCGCGGAGCTGCGGCTGGTCGTGGATGTCGGCTCGATCGTCGAAGACCCGGACCAGCTCGGGTTGGCGCACTTTGTGGAACACATGGCCTTCAACGGGACAAAAAACTTCCCGAAGCTTGAGACCGTGCAGTTTCTGGAATCGCTCGGCATGCGGTTTGGGCCGAGCATCAACGCGTTCACGAGTTTCGACGAGACGGTGTACATGCTGCAGGTGCCGACCGAGAAGCCCGAGGTGCTGGCCAAGGCGATGCTGGTGCTTGAGGACTGGGCGCACAACGTGAGTTTCGACCCGGCGGAGATCGACAAGGAGCGTGGCGTCATCATCGAGGAGTGGCGTCTGCGACGCGGCGCCGGTCAGCGCATGATGGACCAGCAGCTCCCCACGTTGCTGAAGGGCTCGCTCTACGCTGACCGCATGCCGATTGGCACGATCGAGAACCTGCAGACGTTCAAACACGAGAGCCTCACGCGGTTCTACAAGGATTGGTACCGCCCCGACCTGATGACCGTGATTGCTGTCGGAGACTTTGATCCGAAGGCCGTTCAGCAACTGGTGACGAAACACTTCCAGCCGATTGCCCCGGTCGCCAATCCGCGTCCGCGACCGGACGTCGCCGTGCCGCCCCAGCCGGGCACGTTGTATGCGGTGGTGTCCGACGAGGAAGCCACAAACACGCAGGTCAGCGTCTACGGCAAGATGTCGGTGCGCGAACAGGGTACCGTTGGCGCGTATCGTCGGTCGATCGTCGAGCGGATGTTTGCGGGCATGCTCAATGCACGTTTCAGCGAGATCGCGCAGAAACCGGACGCGCCGTTCATGGCCGCAGGCGCCGGGCGTGGCCTGTTCGTCAAGACCGCCGAAGCGTCGATGCTGAATGCCCTGGTGAAAGACGATGGGATTGAGCGCGGGTTGACGGCGCTGTATGCCGAAGCCGAACGGGTGGCCAAGTTCGGATTCACCACGACGGAGTTCAATCGTCAGAAGACCAATCTGCTGCGTGGTCTCGAGCAGGCGCTGGCGGAAAAAGACAAGCGGCAGTCGGCCGCGTTCGCCGACGAATACGTGCGCGCGGTCACCGAGGCAGAGGCGATTCCCGGTCTTGACTTCGAAGTGCAGCTCACGCGGCAACTCGTGCCGGCGATCACGCTGGCGGAAGTGAACAGCCTGGCCGCCGAGTGGGTGCCCGAGGGCAACCGCGTGGTGATGGTGAGTGCGCCGAAGAAGGAGGGCCTCACGCTGCCCACCAACGAGGCGCTCGGCGCCGCGATCGAGGCGGCGTCGGCACTTTCGCTCACGGCGTATGTGGATTCAGTCTCGGGCACAACACTGATGGAGACGAAGCCGACGCCGGGCACGGTGACGCGGGAAGTCACGCGCGGATGGGGCGTGACCGAGTGGACACTCTCCAATGGCGCGCGGGTCGTGATCAAACCGACCGACTTCAAGCAGGATGAGATTGCGATTCGAGGCTTCAGCCCGGGTGGTTCGTCGCTGGCCCCCGATGATGACTTCCGTTCGCAGGAGGTGGCCGCACAGCTGATTACCCTCGGCGGTATTGGTGCCTACAGCAACCTTGAACTCGGCAAGGTCATGACCGGCAAGGTCGCGTCGGCGTCCGCCTACATCACCGAAACCGAAGAAGGTGTGTCGGGTGGTGGGTCCACGAAGGACATGGAAGCCCTGTTCCAGTTGCTGCACATGCGCTTCACGGCGCCCCGTGCCGACGCGCAGCTCTTCGGCGTGGTCATGAGTCAGACCAAGGCGATGATGGCCAATCAGGATGCGCAGCCCGAGTTTGTCTACAACAAGGTGCTGCAGGAGACGATGTTTCAGAATCACGTGCGGCGGATGGTGCCGACTCTCGAGCAGATGGAGGAGGTGTCGCTCGACAAGGCCCTGGCGTTCTACAAGGACCGGTTCGCCGACGCCTCCGACTTCACGTTCGTGATCGTGGGCACTGTGGAGCCCGCCACCCTCAAGCCGCTGGTCGAACAATATCTGGCCAGCCTGCCGTCAACCGGCCGCACGGAAACGTTCCGCGACATGAACATCACGCGCCCGAAGGGCGTGGTCGAGCGGGTGGTGGAGAAGGGCATCGAGCCCAAGAGTCAGACGACCCTGACCTTCCACGGCCCCATGACCTACGACCGGGAGCAGCGCATCGTGCTGCGTGCCATGGGTGACGTGTTGCAGACGCGTCTGCGCGAAGCGCTCCGTGAAGAACTGGGTGGTACCTACAGCGTGGGCGTGTCAGCGCTCTCGCAGCACGAGCCGAAGACCGAGTTCACGGTGACGATTGGCTTCGGCAGCGATCCAGCCAACGCCGATGCGCTTGCGAAGCGCGTGTTTGAGGAGATCGCCACCTACAAAGCCGAAGGGCCCACGGCCAAACAGGTGGACGATGTGAAGGCGGCGCTGACGCGCGACTTCGAGACCAACATCAAGCAGAACGCCTTTGTGCTCAACCAGCTGATCTTTCAGTACAAACTCGGCGAAGCGCCCGAAGGGATGCTCGACATTCCGTCGTACTACCAGAAGATCTCAGCGGCAGGTATTCATGCGGCGGCGAAGCGGTACCTCGACACGACCAACTACGTGAAGGTCGTGTTGATGCCCGAAAAAAGGTAACTACCCCAGCAGGAACTCGAGCTCCGACGCGCTGAGGCCGGCCAGGCCGACCGGGTTGGCTGACAAGACGGCATCAGCCAGGGCGCGTTTGGAGTCCTGCAGCGCGAGCACCTTCTCTTCGACGGTATCCTCCGCGATGATGCGGTAGGCGAAGACTTCCTTCGTTTGTCCGATGCGGTGGGTGCGGTCGATGGCCTGGGCTTCAACGGCCGGATTCCACCAGGGGTCAAGCAGGAACACATAGTCGGCCGCCGTGAGGTTGAGGCCGACGCCGCCGGCTTTCAGGCTCACGAGAAACACCGGGCAGTTCGGGTCGGTCTGGAACCGTTCGATGCGCGGGGCCCGGTCGCGCGTGCGGCCGTCCATGTATTCGTACGGAATCTTCGCCGCGTCCATCACCGGTTTCACCAGTGCGAGCAGGCTCGTGAACTGGGAGAAGACGAGTGCCTTGTGGCCTTCCGCTACCACTTCCTGCAGCCGCTCCATCAGCAACTCGATCTTCGACGATGACTCGTGTTGGCGCGCGGGGGCGATCAGGCCCGGGTGACACGCGGCCTGTCGCAGGCGCAGCAGCGCCTCGAGCACCTGCAGGCCGGAGCGTTGCACGCCGACCTTTGAGACGTGGGCGAGCAGGGACTGTCGGTAGTGCCGTCGGAGTGCGTCGTAGAAACTGCGCTCGCGTGGCGAGAGTTCACAGGTGAGTGTCTGCTCGGTGCGCGCGGGCAGTTCGGTGGCCACCTGGGCCTTGGTGCGCCGCAGCAGGAACGGGCGCAGGCCACGGGCGACCAGCGACACCGTATCTTCGGCCCGACTCTTGGCCGCCTTGCGGAACTGTGAGGCGCGGCCGAGCAGGCCCGGATTGAGAAACTCGAACAGGCTCCACAACTCGCCCAGATGGTTTTCGATGGGCGTGCCTGACAGCGCGAGCCGGAAGCGGCTGTTCAGCAGGCGCACGGCCTTGGCGGCCTCTGTGGATGCATTTTTGATCGCCTGCGCCTCGTCGAGAATCACGTACTCGAACTCAACATTGCGCAACTGCTCGATGTCGCGACGCACGGTGCCGTAGGTGACGATGACGAGGTCGACTTCGGTGAGTTGGTCGTCGGCCTGGCGGCGGTTGAGGTCGGAGTAATCGAGCACACGCAGCGTGGGTGTGAACTTGGCCGCTTCGGCCTTCCAGTTGTGCACGACCGAGCGGGGGACGACCACGAGCGAGGGACGAGGCGCCGTCTCGGCCACGCGAGCGAGTTCGGCAAGCACGGTGACCGTCTTGCCCAGGCCCATGTCGTCGGCCAGACAGCCGCCAAACGAGAAGTGCCGCAGAAACTGAATCCAGCCGAGCGCTTCACGCTGGTAGCTGCGGAGCTCGCCGTGGAAGGAGGCGGGCGGGTCGAGCGCCTCGGGGTGTGACGCGGAGGTCAGCCGATCCCGCAGCTGCGCAAACGTATCGTCGACCTCGATGGTCGCGTCGTTCTGGGAGTCGAGCAGGGCATCAAGCAACGCGGCCTGGTGCGTGCGGTACCGGATGGTGCCATCCGGCTGCAGGGTGCCGATGGCCGTGAGCGGGGTATAGCGCCGCAACCATTCCTCGGGCAGCACGCCGAGCGAGCCGTCGCCGAGGCGAATGGTGCGATCACCGCGGTCAAGCGCGGCGAGCAATTCGGGCAGCGTGGCCGACACATCGCCGTAGGCCACCACCGCGTTCAAGTCGAACCAGTCGATGCCGGAGGTGACTGACAGTCGCATCGGACCCGCGGAGCGATACGGCACCCCGTCGGCTTCGACCGTCCATCCCAGTGTGGTGAGGTCACTGACGACTGCCGGCAGGGCTTTGGTGGCGACACGCCAACTGCCCGAGTCGACTGACGCCCCGCTGGTGATCAGTTGCGCTTCGGCCGCCTCTTCATCCTCGGGGCTGCGGTGAATGAAACGCTGGCGCGCCTCGTCGAAATATGGCGACGGTTCGAGTTCCCCGACGGCGGTGCCGTCGTACACAAACGAGAGCGTGGCGTCGAGCCACTCGCCGGTGAGCACCGGGGCCAGACGCAGGTGCGGTACCGGAGAGGCGCGCACCGGCTCGATGCGCAGGCGTGGGGGCAGCGCGTCGGCGGACACGCCGTATCGGCTGAGCCACTGGGCGAGTCGGGACGTGTCGGATTCGGGCACCACAAGTGTGCCGGCCTTCCGCATCACCGAGACCACGCCTGGCGACGAGCCGGGATCAAAGTAGGCCACACGTTCGTGCGTGATGAAGAGCCCGACGTCGCGGACCAGGACCGGACCGGTCACCGGCAGGGTGTCATGGGCTCTGGCAAAGACGCCACGCAGGAGGTGGTCCGTGTCGTCCTCCTCCGCGTCTATGCGGAACTCCCACACCGGGCCATCGTCCCACTGCAGCAGTCGGGTGGAGGTGGAGTCGGGTGTCTCGCGCAGCAGCAGTCGGCCGGCGCGGGCGGCGAGTGGAATCCAGTCGAGGGCCAGCGCGTCTGGCAGCGTCACGACGAGCGCGGCGTTCTGGGAGGCATCCGAGGGCGCGGGCGCCCCCACGCGTCGGGCCCCGAGCAGGGGACCCAACAGTCGGCGGTCGGTCGCCGAGGTGAGCAGTGCGGCCTCGTCCGAAATGACGGCCGGAATGGGCCGGTCCCAGGTGCCATCGGCACGGCGCTCGCGAGCGAGCAGGCGGATCGTCAGCACCCCGGCGCGCAGGGAAGCCTGCGCGTCGATCGCATACAGGTATTCCACACGATGCCCGGAGGGCGTATCGGTGATGGCCTGGTCGGCCCGAAGGCGCGCGTCAAGCGCGGTCAAAATCTCGGCAATGGTCAATCAGCAGTCCTCGGCAGCAGGAACTCACCATGATACAGTCCAAAGACAACGTGCGCGAGTGCACTGGTGCTCACGTGCACTTGTGCATCGGCTTTCCCAGGCACGCGTGCACCCAAGCACCAGAGCACCAGAGCACCAGAGTCCCAATGACCGATCGCCTTCGTATTGCAGTATTCATTGATTTCGACAACATCGAGATTGGCGTCAAGAACACCCTGAACGCGTCGTTTGACGCCGGGCTGGTCCTCGAAGCGCTCAAGGAGCGCGGTGAGGTCGTGTCGAAGATGGCCTATAGCGACTGGCAACGGGCCGGTGGGTATTCGCGCGCGTTGACGCAGCATGCCATTCGGATGGTGCAGCGCAACCTGACGCCGGGCGGCGACAAAAACGGCGCTGACATCAATCTCGCACTCGACGCGCTTGAGATGGCGTTCACGCATCCCCATATCAATGCGTTCGTGATCGTGGGTGGCGACTCCGACTTCATCAGCCTTGTTGAGAAGTTGAAGCAGTACGACAAAAAGGTGTTTGTGGTGGGTGGACAGCAGTTCACCAGCGTGATCATGCAGCGCAACTGTCATGAGTTCATCGCCTATGAAAATCTGATTGGCGCCGGTCGTCGTGGCGGCAGCGCCCGTGGTCCCCGCGCCGATCGTGCAGACATCACCCAGGTGGTGCCGCTGGTGAAGCGTGCGCTCAAGGTGATGCTTGAGCGCGACGTCGATCCGCAGCTCGGCCTGTTCAAGAGTACGTTGCTGCAGTTGGATTCCACATTCAACGAGCGCACGTTTGGCGCCGGCACGTTCCGCGACTTTGCGCAGAAGCTCGAGAAGGCCGGGGTGCTGCGTGTGCATCAGGGCAAGGGCGGATGGCTGGTGGCGCCCGCAGAGGGTGTGTCGCTGGATGTCGCCCCGGGTGATGGCGAATCAGCCACGCCAGCCGAGGTGACGCCTGCGCGCTCCGAGACACCGGCGCCTTCGCATCGTCAGTCATCACCGCGGCAGTCGCAGGGGACGTCGCAGTCGCAGGCGCAGTCGCAGAGCCAGGCCGCTCCGGCAGCCTCTGCCTCTGCCACTCCAAGTGCACCGGTCGAGATCCTCGGCGGCGCGGCAGATGGTGTCAGCGAACTGTTCCGCATCGTGTCGGCGAGTGAGATTCGCAAGTGGCCGCTGTACCTGCGGCAGGTCAAACAGATCGTGCGTGCGCAGACGCCGCCCTTCGACGAACGTGCCTACGGCTTTGCCTCGTTGGTGGATCTGCTGCGTGCATCACATAAGGAAGGCGCTTTCCGCGTGGAGCGCGATCGTCAGGGCGTGATTCGTGTGTTCCAGTCAGGGTCGGCTGGGCTGGCCGCGGCTGGTGGGGGCGCTTCGGATCCCCGGGGCTCTGAGCACTCGGAGGCTGAGGCCCCCGTGCTGCGGACTGATGCCCCCGAAGACACAGGTGCTGAAGCCCCTGTGGATGCCCCGATGCTCGGCACCCATGACGCCTCGGCGCCGGCAAAGAAGCGACCCGCGCGTAAACGTGCCGTGAAGTCGGCCGGTGCCGCGAAACCCAAGGCGGCGAAGGCCGCCAAAGCGCCAAAAGCGGCCAAAAAAGTAAAGTCCTGACATAAAATGCCCTCCATCCGGAGGGTATTCACGATGAGTCAGACAGCGATTTCACTGGGCCGACGTGTATTCGTGGGGGCATTGCTCCTCGCCGTCGCGCTCACGGGCACGGTTCATTCACAGCAGAACCTGCGCACACAGGCGGAGGAGTCCAACTGGACCGCCTACACCCGCCACGACAACATGATGACCTACATGCGCGCGTTGCAGGCGACGACGCGTGACATGCGGACGACGTCGTACGGCACGTCGCGTCAGGGACGTGATCTGCCGCTGGCGATCTTTGCGAGACCGATGGTGACCAACCCGGCCGAGGCCCTGATCAGCGGCAAGCCGATTCTGATGTTCCAGACCAACGTGCACGGCGGCGAGCGCACGCAGCGTGAGTCGATCCTGCAGCTGATGCGCGAACTGGTGACGCCGGGCACCGAGCCGAACAATGCGCTCGATCACGTGATTCTGCTGATTGCGCCGCAGATCAATCCCGATGGATTCGAGGCGAGCCAGAACGGGCAGCGCGGCAACGCGTGGGGCATCGACCTCAACCGTGATTACATCAAGCTTGAGCAGCCGGAAATCGCCAACGTTGTGCAGCACGTGTACCACCAGTGGTACCCACATCTGATTATCGACGGCCATAACGGCGGTGCGCGGCCTTACAACATCAACTACGTCACGACGTCCAACGCGTCGGTGGATCAGGCGCTCATGGATCTGAGCAATAACGAAATTTTTCCGCACGTGCGGACGCGCAACGAAGACGCGGGCCTCAAGGCATTCTTTTATCCTGGCGGGAACGCCGAGTTCTGGCAGGGCGTGCCGCATTATCCGCGCATCGGCATGACCTACGCGTCGATGATCAACAGCCTTGGCATCACGTTCGAATCGCCGGGGCAGACGATGGAAACCGGCGTGAAGTCGGGCCTGGTCAGCTACAAGGCCGTGCTTGAGTGGTCGGTGGCCAACAAGCAGAAGATGCTCGACACGGTGGCGAATGCGCGCCGCAAGACCATTGAGATGGGATTGACCTCCGATCTCGAGGTGATGGTGGACATGGAGCAGGTGGATCACGACTTCACCGTCAGCTACGAGATCGCCGACCCGAACAACCAGGGCCAGTTCATCACCGTGCCAGCCGGCAAGCTGCGCACCAAGCCGAGTGTGCTCAAGTCGCGTCCACGTCCCTACGCATACATCCTGCCGCGTGAGGCGGTGGCGGCCGTGCAGTTGCTGCGGCAGCACAACATCACGGTGGAAGTGCTGCGCGAGCCCGCGACGTTGACTGTGCAGGCGTACGAACTCGGCGACGTGTACTACCGCACCGAATACGATCACCAGGGCGCCACCATGGTGTCGGTGGCCGGGTTGCACACCATCGAACGCACGTTCCCTGCGGGGACACACGTCATCCCGACCGCGCAGATGCTCGGCCGTCTCGTGGCGCATCTGCTGGAGCCGGAGAGCGACGACAACGTCATTCTCTGGAACCGCATGGACGCCTGGCTGCCGACATCCCGTCTGCGCCCGCCGCCTGATGGTTCGGTCGCGGCCGCGTGGCCTGGCCGTGGTGATGGGCCGGGCGCCGCAGGCGGTGGTCGTGGTGCCGGCGCGGCTGGTGCTGCGGGCGCGCAGGCCGGACGGGGCGCAGGTGCCGGAGCGGTGCAAGCTGGTGGCCGTGCTGGCGCTGGTGCAGCCGAGCAGGCGGCCGGACGCGCCGGTGGTCGTGGCGGTCGCGCTGGCGCCGCCCCGCAGCCGCCGCTGATTCCGATCTTCAAGTTGATGAACCGGACGGCGTTGCCGAGTCACATTTTGCGGTAGAGCGACTCAGGAAATGACGTCGGGAGGCTTTTCCGACGAGAGTCCTCGGAAAAGCCTCCCGACGTCATTTCCTGAGTCCCGCGGCGGTCGCGGTGGTGCCGCGCCGCAGCCGCCGCTGATTCCGATCTTCAAGTTGATGAACCGGACGGCGTTGCCGAGTCACATTTTGCGGTAGAGCGGCTTCAGGAAATTACGTGGGGGGGGTTTTAAGACCCGGGGGCGCGGGAAAAACCAC
>JBBQDM010000015.1:0-99619 GCA_038319675.1 Vicinamibacterales bacterium | reverse complement strand
GGCGGTTCGCCCTGGCGTGGGGGCCACCTCACCGTGGACCCGGGCCCTGGCAAGCGGCGCGCCTTGAAAGAGGATTCGCACCCGGAGGGTTCCTCCGGACTGCAATGACGCGGGGTCGGTCAGCGGCACGAACTCGAGCGGTTGGCCCACGACACGCGTGAACGCGCGTGGTCCTTCACCGAACTCCACCAGCGTCTTGCCGTATTTCGCGTACCGACGCACGATCGCAGCAGTCGGCAGGGTGCCGGCGGCCTCGTATCGCTTCAGAGCATCTTCTGCACCTTCGGCGACCAGGTAATTTCTGAAGCTGTCGGCAGTCTCGTTCACATGTCGCCAGCCCAGCGACACCCCAATCACCTGTTGCCCCTGACTCTTCGGGCGGTGGCGCAGCACCAGCGACGTGCCCTCGGTCGATCGCGCTTCGATCGTCTCCTCGCCGGTGCTGCCGAGAACCTTCGCCTCGGCGATGCGATCGGTGGTGACGGCCGACTCACTGGTGGGAAATGCGCTACTGGTCTGGCCCCGAATCACAATGTCGGCGTTGCGGCCGACGACCGTCGCGTCCGGAACAAGCCAGAAGTCATGTGCGCCGACCACGAGTGTCCCTGCCGCGACCAGGACTGCGACCACGGCGCACCTGCGTGGAATGGTTTGCATAATTACCGTTCGTGTTTTCATCGTCTCCTCCACCGACACATCGTGCCATCAAACCATGGTCGACGCCATCAGAAGAAATGCGATCCTCACCTTTTGTGTGAATTACTTCGCGCGACGGCGGGCCAGGACGGCCACGCCAGTCAGCACCACTCCGGCGGAAATCCACTGGGCGACGGTCAGCCCAAGCGCGACCTCGGGATTCACGCGGATGAACTCCAGCACAAACCGAAATCCCGCGGCCAGCACGAGATAACGGCCCACGACCGTCGCGTTAGTGACCCCGCGGCGCCGCCAGCGGATCAGCAGCCACGCCAGTCCAGCCAGCCATGCGGCTTCGTAGAGTTGGGTGGGATGCACCCGCTCAAACACCGGGGGCAGTCCTTCGGGAAATGCGACGGCCCACGGCAGGTCTGAGGGCCGGCCATAGTCATCGCCGACAAGAAAGCAGCCAATGCGGCCGATGAGATGTCCGATGGCCAAGGCTGGTGTGGCGGCCGACAGGACAGGCAGGAGCGGCAACTGGTTCCGCAGCACGAGTGCGATGCCCGTGCCTACGCCACCAATCAAGCCCCCAAACCAGCTGAAGCCACCGCGCGAGAACACCAAGTCAAGAAACGGCTGCTCGTTCAACGCCAGGTGCTCGACCGCCCACACGAGCTTCGCTCCCGCAAAGCCGCCCAGAATAGCGAACGGCACCACGTCTGAGGCGGTGTCGGGGAGACCAGCGGCGCGAAGCTCACGGGTGACGATCTGCCACCCCACCATCGCCGCCACGGCGACCGCTACGCCAAAGCTGGTGATTTCAAACTGCCCTAATCGGAACAGGACGGGGTACATACGGCACGCCTATCGTACTGGCAGAACCTGGCCTCCCCTGGTCTAGAACCGGTATCCGAAGCCGATCGTCATGACACCCACCGTGTGACTGGTGCCGTTGGCGATCACCACCAGCGCGCGCGCATCAGGGCGTACGGAGAATCGTGGCGATAGCTGCAGCCTGACCCCTGCGCCAATGCTGACAGCGGGATCGACAAACGAGCGCATGCCCCAGTGACCGTTGCGGGGAACCGTCATCTGCCCCATCCGATCGACATAAAACGCAGGCATGTGGTTCGCAGAGAACGTAGTGCCCGTCCAGGGGCCCGCCCACATCGACGGTCCGTTGTACGGTCCCTGCATCATGCCGAAACCGCCCATGCCCCCAATGGGAATCATTTGGGTGCCGCCGGGATACTGACCCGACAGGCGGCCGAAGAATCGTTCGTTATCCAGGTTGAACGACGCTCGGTAGAGTCCCCCTCCCAAAGCCACATACGGCACGGTCTTTCCGCCGCCAGGCAGCAGGTTTACCAGGAGGGCAACCGTTCCGGACATCCCGCCGGCGCCCGCGCCACGACCGACGTGTGCGCCTTCCGCCTCGAACACCAGCCGGTCGGTCAGGTCAAATGTGAGTTGCATGCCTGCCGCCACGCCGTTCCCGCGCGACGCAGCGGACAGACCGCCGCTGACCGACATTGACACCGGCGATGCGACCGGCACGGGAGATGGAGCGACCTGGCCAGACGCCGGCCCGGCAGAGAGCAAGGTGAAGAGAAAGACGAGGACTGTTGCAAGGCGCGACAAGAATGCACGACCTTTCGTAGTGGCGTAGGACACAAGAAAACGCCGACCGTCTTTCACAAGGATGCATATGCGATGCCACGACTCAGACGTGGCCGCGCACCACCGCACGGATGACCGGCCAACAGAACGTGGGCGATCTTCCCCATGTGTGCGAACTACTCCGCGCGACATCGGGCCAGGACGCCGAGGCCAGCCGTGCCGAACCTAGCTGCAGCAGCCGGACTTTCCGATGTATCGCTGGGGGTCGCGATCAAACTTTTCTTTGCACGAGGCGCCGCAGAAATAGTAGGTCTGGCCCTGGTATTCGCTTTGTGCCGGCGCGGTGGCCGGCTCGACGTCCATCCCGCACACGAGATCCTTCACAGCCGTGGTATTTGTCATGGTCATACACCGCAGCATGCGCCTCCGCTGCGGGTGCGGCTGTCTTCCATTGCACATCGGCCGCTGTGGGATTTTTTGACGAAGCGTGATATAGATTTTGAGTGCTCGAAACCTTTGCATCCTGGCCAGCCGTCTATCAGGCCCTCGCCGCGACGTTATTCACCTGGGGACTGACGGCAGTAGGTGCGGGCGTTGTCTTCTTCTTCAAGGACGTCAGCCGCAAGGCGCTTGACGCCGCGCTCGGATTCACCGCGGGCGTGATGATCGCCGCCAGCTTCTGGTCCCTGCTCAACCCCGCGATCGCGCTGTCTGAAGAGATGGGGATGATCAAGTGGCTCCCTGCGCTGGTGGGATTTCTGGCCGGAGCCTTTTCGATGCGGCTGGTGGACTACATCCTGCCGCACGTGCACCTGTTCGGGAAGATGACGGAAGTCGAGGGCGTCAAGACGTCCTGGCGTCGCTCCACGCTGCTCGTGCTGGCGATCACCCTGCACAACATTCCTGAAGGCCTGGCCATCGGCGTGGCGTTTGGCGCCGTCGCCGCGGGGTTTGACTCAGCGACACTCGGCGCTGCGATTGCCCTCGCGGTCGGTATCGGAATTCAGAATTGCCCGGAAGGCACGGCCATTGCCGTCCCCTTGCGTCGAGAGGGGCTCTCGCGCTTCAAGTCGTGGTGGTATGGCCAGTTGTCGGCAGCGGTCGAGCCCGTTGCGGCCGTCATCGGTGCGCTGGCCGTCGTCATGATGCGACCCATCCTGCCCTACGCCCTGGCCTTCGCCGCCGGAGCCATGATCTTCGTCGTCGTCGAAGAAGTCATCCCGGAATCACAGTCGGGAGGCAACACCGACCTGGCCACACTCGGCGCCATGATCGGCTTCGCCGTGATGATGACGCTCGACGTGGCACTCGGGTAGCCTCAGCGGCCGTCCTGGACGATCGGCAACACGACGAGAAACCGGGAGCCCACGCCCACCTCGCTCTGGACCTGCACCTCGCCGCCATGCCCCTGGACGATGCGTTGGACGATCACCAGACCGAGTCCGGTGCTGCGCTCACCGCCGGTGGGGCGCGCGCCGGTTTTTGAGAACGGCTTGAACAACTTCGCCACTTGATCCTGCGCGATCCCGGGCCCCTGATCCTGGACGCCAATGGTCACGTGCGTGTCGGACACGGTCATCGACACCTCGACCCGGCTGCCCTTCGGCGAAAACTTGACCGCATTGCTGAGCAGGTTGTTCAACACCTGCTGGAGTTTTCCGGGATCGACGAGCAAGGGGGCCAACGGCGCCGTGGGGGCCAGAAAGTCGATGGCAATCTGCTTCGGCGACGCCAGGGTACGGTTGAGCGTGACGGTGTGCTCCACCAGCGCGACCAGATCGGTGGATTCGCGGGCCAGTTCCAGACGGCCGGCTTCGATCGTGCTGACATCCAGCAAGTCCTCCACCAGTCCCAGCATGAACCGGCTCGTGCGCTTGATGGCGGTCACGAACTCGCGTTGTTCTTCGGTGAGGACCGCCTCGGACTCAAGAAACTCCGCATAGTTGAGAATCACGCCCAGCGGACTGCGCAGATCGTGCGCCGCCATCCCGACGAATCGGTTCTTCTGTTCATTCAGGCGCTCGAGCTCGGCATTCTTGCGGGCCATCTCCCGCTGCAGATTGGCCAGCTCGTTGTTGAGTCGCGTCAGTTCGTCGTAGTCGCGACTGCCGCGCTCGGTCGCCGGCCTGGCGCGCAGACTGATCTCCTTGAGCGCGGACCGCAGCGCGTTGGTCTGCTCGTTGTTGATGAGCATCAACTCCTCGTTGACGCGCGACAGTCCCGACCGCGAACTCGCGACGACGATGAGGAATCCATCGTCGACCGCCGCTCCCGCAAAATGGACGGGGGTCAGCACCCCGTCGAGCGGCATCGTCATCTCCCAGTCGAAGGCCGCGCCGAGGGTCTGCAGCTCTTGAAGAAACCGCCCGGCTTTTTCCCCGGCCGCAGGATCGAGCAGCGAGGCCATCGTCGCGCCGACGCGGGCGCGGGAGTCAGGCCCCATGTCATCGCGCAGCATGCGCACGATGAGACCCTCGCGATCGCAAAGCATCACGCAGCCACAGTCGTTGGAGGGCGAGGTCATGACACACGCCCGTCGATGGAGCGATTGGCGAGGTCAACGGCCTGTTGCGCATCTGGTGCCGTGGCATCTGCGCCCACCCGCTGAAAGAGATCAGGTGTCTCATTAAACGGATGCCCGCCCACCAGAATTGTGACACCGCTGGCCGCAGGCGACGCCCGGACAGCGGCGATCAACACACCGACCGCGTCGACATGGGTCGCCAACGTCGCCGACACGGCGAGCACCTCCGCCCGGCGCTCGAGAATCGTGCTGATGACGCCGTCGTGCGGCGTATTGGCGCCGAGATAAAACGTGTCCCACCCGTCCATCTCGAAAAAATCGGCGACCATGCGCACCCCGAGTTCGTGCAGGTCGCCCGCCACGCAGGTCGCCACCATCGCGTGGCCCTTGCGATCCAAAGCAAAAATGTGTGGATAGAGTTGCGACATGATCAGCTGTGTCGCTGCCGTGCAGTAATGTTCCTGCGCCACGGAGATCTCGTTGCTCTCCCACAAACGCCCCACCTCGTACTGCGCCGGCTGAAAGACGCCCAGGTAGATGTCCTTGACTGAGGTGCCAGCCGCGACCGCATCCATCACCAGACGACCGGCCCGCTGGCGGTCTCCCTGACGCAGGGCATCGAGGTAGGTCAGCGCAAGGGAACTCACGGATGAAGGCACTGCGGCAAGCATACTCCCTTGGCTGCCCGCCCTGGCGAGCTCGCAATGCGCACCGGACCTCTACCACAGCTTGACTCTATTGTCAATTCAACTTCTAACATCCACGCCCCGCCCACCCTAATACCGTCACTGGAGTCACTACAGGCTCCTGGGAGGTGGACATGGGGACGATGCAGCTGCGGCTTGTGGCATTCGTACTGGCCGTCGGAGTGCTCGGCGCAATGACGGTCATCAACCTGCATTACGGCAAGATTGCAGCGGCGGCCGATCAGGAGGTCACCCGTATGAACGAGATTCGCACCGTCCTGCGCGATCTCGTGTCGGCACTGCAGGACGTGGAGACGGGGGCGCGCGGATTTGTCCTGACGGGGACGACGGACTATCTCGAGCCGTACATCGCCGGCTCTGCCGCAGTCGGCAACCATGCAGAGACCCTCCGTGCGCTGCTGGTCGAGCCGGACCATAAGGAAGACTTCGCGACCCTTGAGTCCCTCATCGTCCGCCGAGCTGATGCCGCGCACGAGCTGGTGCGGACGCGCCAGACGGACGGGTTCGAGTCCGCGCAACGTCTGGTGGCGTCGGGGCATGGCAAGGCCGCGATGACACAGGTGCGAGCGCATCTGGCACGGATGGACGACGGGAAACGTCGCCTTCTTGATGCGCAGGCCGGGGCGCGCACAGCTGCCACGAGGATGCAGCAGACAACGGTGACCGGCGCAGCCATCAGCTGCCTCTTGCTGGTCGGACTCTTCGCGCTGGTGCTCCGCGATTCGCGACTGCGCGCCAGGACCCTTGAGGACCTAGCCAGGAGCGAATCCAGTCTCGCCGTCACGCTGCAATCGATCGGTGACGGCGTGCTCGCCACCGATGTGCAGGGCCAGGTGACGCGACTCAATGCAGTCGCCGAACGCCTGACGGGATGGACGCAGACTGAGGCCTGCGGCCGGCCGGTCGCCGACGTGTTCCGCATAATCAATGAATCCACACGCGAGGCTGCGTTCCTGCCGGTCAGTGACACTCTGGCCAAGGGGACGATACACGGGTTGGCCAACCACACCGTGCTGATCGCACGCGACGGATCCGAATGCCCCATCGCCGACAGCTGCGCACCAATCCGCGATCGCACGCAGCAAGTCGTGGGTGCCGTCCTCGTGTTTCGTGACGTCACGGCGGAGCGAGAAGCCGCCGTCGCCCTGGGTCAGAGTGAGCGGCAGCTGCGCGCCGCAGTCGCCGCCAACACGCTGATCATGCGCAACTCGCTGGATGTCATCTGCACCATTGATGGCGCGGGTCAATTCGTGTTCGTGAGCGACGCCTCTGCCGCCGTGTGGGGGTATACCCCCGACGAAATGGTTGGCCGTCTCTTTATGGACTTCGTGCACCCAGATGACCATGCCAAGACCGCAGCCGCCTCGGCGGCGATCACCGGAGGCCAGGCAGCCCGTGACTTCAGCAATCGGTATCTGCGAAAAGACGGGTCAGTGGTGCCGATTCTCTGGACCGCAACGTGGTCGCCGGAGGCAAAACTGAATTTCTGCGTCGCCAGGGACATCAGTGACCGCACGGCGGCCGACGCCCTCCTCCAGACGAGTGAGGATCGATTTCGCCGCGCCAACGAGCAGCTCGAGATCGCCTCACGCCACAAGGACGAGTTCCTGGCCAACATGAGCCACGAGCTGCGAACCCCCCTCAACGCCATCCTCGGCCTGAGTGAAGCGCTGCTCGAACAGCTGGCGGGCCCCTTGACGCCTCGTCAGGAAAAATCGGTGACCACGATTGCGTCCAGCGGCACCCACCTGCTCTCCCTGATCAACGACATCCTTGACCTGTCGAAGGTGGAAGCGGGCAAACTCGACCTTTTTGTCGAGCCGATCGCCGTTCACACCTTCTGCCAGTCGTGCCTGGCATTCATCCGGTCGCAGGCGATGGAGAAGGCGATCAACGTCACCTTCGACGACGCAGACGCCCCGACCGAAATCCACGCGGATCCCAAACGGCTCAAACAGATCGTGGTGAATTTGCTCACCAATGCCGTCAAGTTCACTGAACAGGGAGGCCGCGTCAGCCTGGAGGTACGGTCGAGCCCCGAGATCAATGGCGTGTGCTTTGCGGTTCGCGATACCGGCATCGGCATCGCGCCGGCCGACCAGTCCAAGCTGTTCAAGTCCTTCAGCCAGGTTGACTCCGGGCTGAGCCGGGCACAGGACGGCACCGGTCTGGGCCTCGCGTTGGTCGCCCGGTTGACGGAACTACACGGCGGCAGTGTCTCGGTCATCAGTGCGCCGGGCGAGGGCAGCGAGTTCACGGTGACGCTGCCGCTACCCCAAGCCACCGCGGAGATCGACGCGCCACCCGATCGAGGCCACGTCAAGACAGCGCTGATCGTTGAGGACGACGCGCTGGCCGGTGCACAACTGGTGCGGTACCTCAGCGAACTGGCCATCGACAGCCGGGTGCACCCCAGCGGGGAACGTGTGGTGGAGGTGGCCCAGCGGGAACAGCCGGACGTGATTCTCCTCGACCTGCAACTGCCCGGTGAGTCTGGCTGGATGGTGCTGGCCCGACTGCGCGCGCACGCCGACACGGCACACATCCCGGTGGTCGTGGTCTCCGTGATGGACGAACGAACCCGGTCGCTGGCTCTGGGCGCCATCGAACATTTCACAAAACCGGTCACTCGACCGCAACTCGCCACATTCTTCCAGCGTGCGATCGCGCCGACCGGCGGTGCCACCCGAGACACGCCGCAGCGCTCTGGTCCACGCAATCCGGTGGTGCTCCTGGCCGAAGACAACGCCGCGAACGTGGTGACCATCGGCGGCTATTTGGAAGACCACGGATTCGTGGTGCATCACGCCGCCAACGGTGTGCAGGCGATTGCCCGCACGCTCCTCGACCGGCCTGACGTGATCCTGATGGACATCCAGATGCCGGTCATGGACGGCCTCACCGCGATCCGCGAGATCAGGAAGGACGAGTCCGTTCGACACATCCCCATCGTGGCGCTCACCGCGCTGGCCATGGGGGGCGACCGCGAGCGGTGCCTGGCCGCCGGCGCCAACGAATACATGACCAAACCGGTTTCTATGCGTGCACTCGCCGCAGTGGTCACCACGCTCGCCACCCGAACGACGGAGGTTCCCGCATGAACACCGCGCCTGTCGCACCGAAGATTCTGATTGTGGACGACAATGCCGCCAACCGCGACACGCTCGTCGCGCTGCTGGAGGGGGAGGCGTTCGAGCTGTTGGAGGCGGACTCCGGCGCTGAGGCCCTGCGCCTCGCCGCGGAGGTGCTCCCTGACCTCCTCCTGCTCGACGTCATGATGCCCGGCATGGACGGCTTCGAGGTGTGCCGCCGCCTCCGCGCACAGGAGGCCACCGCCGACGTGCCCGTGATCCTCGTCACGGCGCTGGACGACCAGGCGTCACGCCTGACCGGTATCGAAGCCGGCGCCGATGATTTTGTCTCGAAGCCGTTCAACCGGGCCGAGCTGCGCGCGAGGGTGCGCACGATCACGCGACTCAACCGGTATGCACGATTGCACCGCGAGCGGGCGAAGCTCGAATTGGCCGACCGTCGGATTCGGGAGCAGGCGGCGCTCATCGACCTCGATCCCGACGCCATCATCGTGCTGGATGCGCACCATCAGGTACACGAGTGGAACCGGGGAGCCGAGCAGTTATACGGCTGGCCAGCCGCCGAGGCCGTGGGCCGGTCGCTGGCCGACCTGCTGACGACGTCTCCGGACGATGCGCTCGCGGTCGCCGCGCAGGAGGTGCGGCAGACCGGCCAGTGGCGTGGCGACCTCTCGATGCGATCCCGCGATGGAGCGCGGTTAATCGTGGAGAGCCGGTGGACGTACGTGCCCGACACGTCGCCGCGGACGTTGATCATCGACCGAGACATCACCGAGAAAAAAAAGGACGAGGCCCGCTGGCTGCGTGCTCAGCGGCTCGATTGCCTGGGCGGACTCGCTAGTGGGATCGTGCACGACCTCAACAACGTGCTCAGCCCAATTCTCATGGCGGCGGAATTGCTGCAAACCAACTTGTCTGCCCCGGACGCTCCGCGATGGGTCGACATGATTCATGGAGATGCGCAGCGGTGTGCAGGCCTGGTTCGGCAGATTTTGACCTTCGTCCGGGGATCGGACACGGCGCGCGGACCCGTGCAGGTCCGTCACCTGCTCGCTGACCTCGATCGCATGATCGCCCAGACATTTCCTGCCAACATCGACTGCCAGGTCGACAGCGACGCCGAACTCTGGCCCGTGGCCGCCGACCTCACGCAGATTTATCAGGTGATCCTTAACCTCGCCGTCAATGCGCGCGATGCGATGCCTGGTGGAGGACGTCTGCGCATCGAAGCCCGCAACACGACCGTTGACGACGCGCACCGGCAGCGCAACCCCGAAGCCGGGGTCGGGCCACACATCGTGCTCAGGGTCACCGACGACGGCGAAGGCATTCCGCCCGAGATTGCAGAGCGGATTTTTGACCCGTTCTTCACGACAAAACCGGCCGGATCAGGCACCGGCCTCGGGCTCGCCACCGTGCGCCAGGTGGTGCAGGCCCACGGCGGCTTCATCGACCTCCGCAGTCATCCCGGCGAAGGCACGCAGTTCACGGTGTACCTGCCCGCCAGTGCAGCAGATCTGGACGTCAGCCTCGTGTCGGCGACCCCGGCGGCGCTCCCCCACGGTCGCAACGAACTCGTGCTGGTGGTCGACGATGAAGCGGCACTGCGCGAGATCACGAAAGCCACGCTGGAAAGTTTCGGGTACCGGGTCGTGGTGGCGGCCGACGGTGCCGAAGCCGTCGCGCGGAGCGCCGAGCATAGCGAGGTACTGGCGCTCATGGTGACGGATCTCCAGATGCCACACCTCGACGGGATCTCCGCCATCCGCGCGGTTCGTAGGCTGTGCCCCCAACTGCCCGTGATCGCGATGTCCGGCTCTCCCATGGAGCAGGAGGCCGTGGAACGCTCAGGCGTGGAGGTCCACGCCGTGCTAACGAAACCGCTGTCGGCCGCCGCACTGTTACTCGAAATGGACCGGATCCTGTGCACGTAGCTGTACGGCACCCTCGACGACACAGCGGCGGCTGCATGATCACGTGAGTTGGTGTCAGACGAATACGGACAGACACCACGGAGAGGTGTCGCTAAGGTAGCGGAAGTCATTTTCATGGGTTCTGGAGCCAGAGGTGCACATGGCGAGGATGCAGTTGTGGATTGTGACCTTCGTGTTGGCCGTCGCGGCGATCGGCACAATGACGGTCATCAATCTGCGTCACGCCGACATCGCAGCGGCGTCTGAGCGGGAGGTGGAAGCCGTGACCCGCGCGCGCCTTGAGCAGCCTGACGTGATCCTGATGGATATTCAGATGCCGGTCATGGACCGCGAGCGGTGCCTGGCCGCCGGCGCCAGTGACTACATGACCACACCCGTCTCTATGCGAGCGCTTGCGGCGGTCGTCACCCATCTCGCGACGCAGTCGATGGGGAATGCCTCATGAGGGCCGCGACTCTGATCGGCGCCTGTGCACTCCTGACCGCTGCGTGTCTCCCGCAGGTCTCCCCGCAGATGCCTGGCGTGCGCGCACCGCTACACGAAGAAACCACTGCTCCGCCACTCGCTATCGACCCGTTTGTGTGGTCGGCTGACCGGCGGCTGACATGGGCGGATTTTCAAGGCACTCCAGACACCACAAGCCGGGCCGTCGCGACGACGGCCTATGCCATCGTGCTCAACACGGCCTGTGAGGACGATGTCCTCGTCTCACGCGTCACGTCCACGTTTCTGCCGCATGCCTCGTGGGTCAGGTCCGCCTACATCGTCAATCGCCTGGCCGAGACGACCCTGCGGCACGAGCAGGCGCACTTTGACCTCAGCGAAGTGATGGCGCGCCGCCTGCGCGCAGAGCTCCGAGCGCTCGAATCTCCGTGTGACGGCGCGGACTCGACCCGTCTCGCGATTTATGCGAGGTACAAGCAGGACGATGCGAAGGTCCAGCGCCAGTACGACCGCGAGACTGAACATGGCACCCTCCTGAGTCGACAGCGGAGTTGGGAAGCGCGCATCGAGGCGTGGCTTGCGGAGCTTCCGGAGTGAACCCGACGGACGGCGTCATCACGCGAGTGTGGACGCGGCCAGACCTGTCACGACGACTCCACCCGGGTGGTCAGCGGCACGCTGACGGCCACGGTGGTTCCTCGCCGCCGGGCGTGAATGTCGGCGGTACCGCCGACAAGTGCTGCCCGCTCCCGGATGCCGGCCAGTCCCAGCGCACTGTGGGACGAGATCGTCTGCGTGTCAACTCCACGTCCGTTGTCTTGGATCGTCACCACCACGTGGCGACCGCGGACCCGAAACGAGACGACGATCAGACTGGCCTCGGCGTGCCGCACCGCGTTAGTCACGGCCTCCTGCACGATACGAAACAGGGCGCTCTCGTGCGCCTTATCCAGTCCCCCAGCTGGCAGCGAGCCCCGCACCATGCACTGGATGCGCCCGTACGACTCCCAGGCGGCGGCCTCCGCCTCCACAGCTGCTACCAAGCCTGAGGCATCCAGTACGGCCGGCCGGAGCCGGTTGGCAAGGCGGTGCACCCTGTGCGCCGCCTCATCGACGTGCGCGATCACGGCACGGAGTGACTCGGAAATCCCGGTGGACGGTTCTGACGCGTCGGACGTCGCCATCAGTCCGAGGCGGATGACCGTCAGCGCCTGTCCCAATTCATCATGGAGTTCCCGCGCGAGGTGAGCACGTTCGGATTCGAATATCGCCTCAAGGTGGCTGACCAATTCATTGAACCGGACCTCAGTTTCCTCAAGGCGATGCAGTTCACACATGTGCCCAGTGACGTCACTCAACGACAGAAGGAGGTACTCGACGCCTCCAGAGTCGGCAAGGATGGGCGTCAGGGTGACATCCCAGTAGGTGACGCCTCGCTCTGGCACGTCTGGAAGCACAACGGCCCTCGCCTCGGCCCTGAATGGCTGTCTGGTTGCGACGACGTCCTCGAAGATGGCCCGAGCCTCGGACGGATACAGGTCAAAATAATTTTGGCCCACAAAGTCCTCGATCGCGCCGCCGAACGTGCTGGCGTAGACCTGATTTACTCGAACGCAATTGAAGCGTCGGTCCAACAGAGCTAGACAGCTCGGACCGCTATCAAACAACGCGTCAATGTGCTCCGATAATCTGAAGGATTGCATCGCAACGAGTGGACGGAATTATACACGCCTGTAAACGCGGTTCTGTAAACGCGGTGCCGTAGCCACATACTTCGTGTCAGTCAAATACGGACAGACACGTCTAGTCAGGTCACGGTAGGGTGAGTGGGACTCACATTCACTGTCCGGATCTGAGACATGCGAAAGAGAGCGGTGCCCTTCTGGTCATCGAGCTTTCCACCTTTTCAACGGAGGATTCCACATGAGCACCGCGCCTGTCGCACCGAAGATTCTGATTGTGGACGACCATGCCGCCAACCGCGACACACTGATCGCGCTGTTGGAGGGGGAGACGTTCGAGCTGTTGGAGGCCGACACTGGCGCTGAGGCGCTGCGTCTCGCGACAGAGGTGCTGCCGGACCTCCTCCTGCTCGACGTCATGATGCCCGGCATGGACGGCTTCGAAGTGTGCCGCCGCCTCCGCGCACAGGCGGCGACCGCCGAGGTGCCGGTGGTCCTTGTCACCGCCCTCGACGACCAGGCGTCGCGCCTGACCGGCATCGAGGCCGGCGCCGACGACTTCGTCTCGAAACCCTTCAACCGGGCTGAGCTGCGTGCGCGCGTGCGCACCATCACGCGGCTCAACCGGTACGCACGATTGCACCGGGAGCGGGAGAAGGTGAAGTTGGCCGACCGGCGCATCCGCGAGCAGGCAGCACTCATCGACCTCGATCCCGACGCCATCATCGTGCTGGACTCGCAGCACCAGGTCCACGAGTGGAACCGGGGGGCCGAGCAGTTATACGGCTGGCCGGCCTCGGAGGCTGTGGGCCGGTCGCTGGCCGACCTGCTGTCGACGTCTCCTGATGATGCGCTCACAGTCGCCGCGCAAGAGGCGAGGCAGAGCGGCCAGTGGCGTGGCGACCTCACGATGCGATCCCGCGATGGTGCGCGGCTGATCGTGGATAGCCGGTGGACGTACGTCGACGACACGTCGCCGCGGACGTTGATCATCGACCGTGACGTCACGGAAAAAAAGGAGCAGGACGCCCGATGGCTGCGCGCCCAGCGGCTCGACTGCCTGGGTGCACTGGCCAGTGGGATCGTGCACGACCTCAATAATTCGCTGAGCCCGATTATGATGGCATCCGAACTGCTGCGATCAGATCTATCCGATCCAGACGCCGCTCGGTGGGTCGAGATGATTCATGGCGACACGCAGCGGTGTGCGGCCTTGGTTCGGCAGATTCTGACGTTCGTCAGGGGATCGGACACGGCGCGTCGCGCCGTGCAGGTCAGGCCGCTCCTCGCGGATCTGAAGCGGATGATCGCACAGACCTTCCCCCCGAACATCGCGTGTGAGGTCGACAGCGACGCCGACGTGTGGGCGGTGTCCGCCGACCACACGCAGATTTATCAGGTGCTGCTTAACCTCGCCGTCAACGCACGGGACGCGATGCCTGGCGGAGGACGTTTGCGTATCGAAGCTCGAAACACGACGATTGGCGACGAGCACACATACATCAACCCTGATGCGTCGGCCGGGCCACACATCATGATCAGCGTTACCGACGACGGCGAGGGTATCCCGCCAGCGATTGTCGAACGGATCTTTGAGCCGTTTTTTACCACCAAACCGGAGGGCTCAGGCACCGGACTCGGTCTCGCCACTGTGCGGCAGTTGGTGCGTGCGCACGGCGGCTTCATTAATCTCCGTAGCCATCCCGGCGAGGGAACACAGTTCACGGTGTATCTGCCCGCCAGTGCTGAGGCTGCCGACAGCCTCGTGTCGTCAGTGCCGACGGCGTTGCCACACGGCCGCAACGAACTGGTGCTCGTGGCCGATGATGAAGCGGCTTTACGTGAGATCGCGAAGGCGACGCTGGAGAGTTTCGGGTATCGGGTCGTGCTGGCCACCAACGGTGCCGAAGCGGTGGCGCGCGCCGCGGAGCATGGGGCGGCGCTGGGACTCATGGTCACGGACCTTCAGATGCCGCACCTCGACGGCCTCTCGGCCATCCGCGCGGTCCGGGCGCTGTCTCCGCAGTTGCCCATCATCGCGATGTCCGGGTCTCCCGACGCGCAGCAGGCTGTGGTCCGCTCGGGCATGGACGTACAGGCCATCCTGACAAAACCGCTGTCGGCGGACGCACTGTTACGCGAAATGGACCGTATCCTGTGTGCGTAGCTGGGCCGGCACCCTCGACGACACCGCAGCGCCGGCCAGACGATGAAACCGTCACACGGCCTGTCGTCCCGGATCAGTCGTCGAGCAATCGCTGCTCTATGGCGTAGCGAATGGCGGCGGCGTTGGTACGCATCCTGAGTTTTTCCAACATGCGCTCCCGGTAGGTACTGACGGTCTTCACGCTCAGCCCAAGCGTGACCGCAATCTCGGACGGACGGTGACCGGCGGCCAGTTCCCGAAGCACCTGCAGTTCGCGCACGGAGAGGTGCTCGTGCGGTGCTTTGGGGGACGCCTGGTCCAGCGCAACGGCAGCGACCGACTGTTTCGCACAAATTCGCCGCACGGTCGCCACAAGGTCGTCCAGGCCCTCGGCCTTCTGCAGGTAGCCCGCAGCACCTACCTTCATGGCCTGCCGTCCGTAGCGCGCAGGCGGATGCACACTGAGCATCAGCACGGGCACGCTTGGCCATTCCTGCCTGGCGACGCGCAACACCTCGAGGCCGTCGTGGTCTCCAAGCCCCACGTCCAGCACCATGATGTCCCACGGGTGCGCTCGAAGATGTTGCAGGGCTTCGGCACGGTCACCCGCCTCCCCAACGTGGACCAGTCGGATTTCGCGTACCAGCAATTCCCGGAGGGCGAAGCGTACCAGCGGGTGATCGTCGACCACCAGCACTCGCAGCGGCATGCCGCTCACGAGGGGTCCACCTGTGTGAGCAACGGCACAGTAGCCGTCACAGTCGTCCCGGGTCGCCGCGGGTGGATGTCGAAGGTGCCTCCGACGATGACCGCGCGCTGCCGCATGCCGGCAAGTCCCGGCGCGGTGTGGTGCGCGATTCTCGTGTGGTCGATTCCGCGTCCATTGTCGCGGATCTCGACAACCGCAGCCAGACCGCGAAAGCGAAAGGAGATGACCACCAGACTCGCCTCGGCGTGCCGGACAACGTTGGTCAGGGCTTCCTGCACGATCCGAAACAGCGCGGTCTCGCGCGCGCGACCCACAGAGCCAGAAGGCAGTGTGCCCCGCACGCGGCACTGGATGCGTCCGCGTGACTGCCAGGCAGCGGCCTCCGCCTCCACGGCCGCCGTCAGTCCCAATTCCTCCAGTGTTGTAGGCGTCAGCCAGTTGGTGATCCGCTCCACCGCGTGTCCGACCTCATCGACCTTCGTCACCATTAGACGGAGAGACTCCCCAAGACCGAGGCCGTGCGGCGTCCCGAAGTCGGACGCGACCCTCATGAGTCCCAGGCGGAGCACCGTTAGTGCCTGGCCCAGTTCGTCGTGGAGTTCCCGAGCCAGATTACCGCGTTCGAATTCGATTCTCGTCTGGATGCCGCTAGCCAGCGCACGACACTGGACCTGCGACTCCTGGAGCTTGTGCAACGTACACACATAGTCTGTCACTTCCGTGAGTGAAAGGAACAGGCATCCGACGTCTCCGTACACATCAAGGATGGGCGTGATTAGGACATCCCAGTACGTCACGCCTCGCTCTGGCGCGTCTGGATGGACAAACGGCATTGCCTCCGCCCTAAAGGGTTCTCTGGTGGCAACGACACGCTCGAGCATGGCGCGGTCGCCCGACGGATACAGGTCTAAATTCCAGCGGCCTGTGAATTCCTCCATCGCGTGGCCACACGCCGAAGCAAACGCCCGATTCACCCGCAGAACATTAAAGGACCGGTCCAACAGTGCAACACAATTCGCACTGCCTTCGAACATGGCGTCAAGCTGGGCGGACGCAGTGAAAGGTTCCGAAACCACGGTGCTGGGGATTATACCCACGAGACTTTGTAAAGAGATACGCGCCGGACAGTTATTTGCGTGTCAGACAAACACCGACAGACACGCCTGTCACAGAGCGGTACAGTGCCCAAGTCACTAGAAACCTCCGGAGGCGGACTTGCTAAAGACGCAGCTCGGGATCGCGGCGGTCGGATCGGCGGATGGCCTGCGTGGCGTGGTCCCCGTGACCGATCTCCGCGGGCACGACCTTGAGGGGCCGTTTGCCGTGTTCACCCTGGACCAACAGAGGTACGGCTTGCCGCTGTCCTGCGTCGAGAGAACGCTGCAGGTGGTCGAACTGACACCACTGCCGAACGCGCCCGCCATCGTTCTGGGCGTGATCAACGTCGCGGGCACACTGGTCCCGATCATCGATTTGCGGCATCGCTTCCGGCTGCCCGCGCGCGACATCGCGCTGTCTGACCAAATCGTGATCGCCACGGCCGACCGCCGCACGGTGGGCCTCGTTGTTGATTCGGTGGTGGGGTTGCTGAGCGTCGAGATGGATCAGGTCGTTCGCGTCGCCGAGATCCTCCCTGCCGTCGATCACATCGACGGCGTCGCCACACTCGATGACGGGCTTCTGCTGATTCATGATCTGGCGAAATGCCTGTCCCTCGACGAAGTACACACACTTGACGCGGCCATGAATGGAGCGGGACATGCCGAACGTCATTCATGATGGGCAGTGGTCGAAGCTCAGTGAGTACATTGCGGAGCGCATTGGGCTGCATTTTCCCAGGGAGCGTTGGACCGATCTGGAGCGGGGCTTTGCCGGCGCGGCGCAGGAGTTCGGGTTCGAGGAAACCGGGGAATGTCTCGACTGGTTGTTATCGGCACCGCCGACACAATCGCAACTTCACGTGCTGGCCACCCATCTCACCATCGGCGAAACCTACTTCTTCCGAGATCCACACACCATCCGCGCACTTGCCGAACGCATTCTGCCTGAATTGATTCGCGCCAGACAGGGCGGGGACCAGCGGTTGCGCCTCTGGAGTGCGGCCTGCTGCACGGGCGAAGAGCCCTACACGTTAGCCATCCTGCTGCACCAGGCATTGGGTGATTTTTCTGACTGGCGCGTTACGATTACCGCCACCGATCTCAACCCGAGATTTCTCCAGACCGCCGCAGAGGGCGTCTATCGTGACTGGTCTTTCCGGAATGCGCCGGTTTGGCTCAAGGAGCGGTATTTCACCCGAACGAAGGACGGGCGATACGCCATCATCCCGGAGATCAGGGAGTGTGTGACGTTCGCCCACCTGAATCTCGTCGAAGACGCCTACCCCTCTGTGGTGACCGACACCACCGCCATGGATCTGATCCTGTGCAGAAACGTCCTGATGTACTTCACTCCTGCGCAGATTCGCAGGGTGATCGTCAAGCTCCACCATTCCCTGCTCGAGGACGGCTGGCTGGTGGTGAGCCCCAGCGAGGCCTCAAGGACCCTGTTTCCCGAGTTCGCGGTGGTGCACGTGTCTGGATCGATCCTGTTTCGGAAAGTCGCTGGGCCTGGTCATGACGAGCCGACGCCGGCGTGGTCGGAACCACTCCCGGATCCCGTCGCGGTGGAGGCGACGGTGGCACCGCCCGAGCCCTCCTCTGACGCTGTGCTGGCCACCACCGCCACCGGAGCCGAGGAATCAGCGGCGCACGCGGCCCTCGCGCGGACGCTGGCCAATGAAGGCAGACTCGCCGAGGCCCTCGAGAGATGTGACAGCTGGATAGCCGTCGACAAATTGGATCCTGCGGCCCACTACCTGCGTGCCGTGGTGCTGCTTGAACGAGGTAACCCGGTGGAAGCGCACGCGTCATTGCGGCGATCGATTTACCTGAATCCCTCTTTCGTACTTGCGCATTGTGCGCTCGGCTCTCTCGCGAGAAGCAGCGGCCGGACTCGGGACGCGGAGAGACACTTCGCCCACGCGCTGCAGCGGCTCCGCCGCCACCGGCCCGACGATCCGCTGCCAGAGTCTGAGGGGCTCACAGCGGGCCAGCTCATTGAAAGCATCACGGCGATGTCAGGGAACCGCTCGTGATGGCTGTCATCGGTGCCAAGCCGAACAGAGAGGTCCAAGCAGTGCTTCGCGCTCGCGCGCGGGCCCTCGCGCATGTCGGGGCCGGTGCGAAGCCCGCCTACTCGTCCCTGGAGGTGCTGGCGTTTCGCCTGGGCGTGGAAAATTACGCGCTGGAGGCCCGGTATGTGCGCGAGGTCTATCCCCTGAGAAATTTGACGCCACTACCCTGCACGCCACCATTCGTGCTCGGCGTCGTCAACCTGCGCGGCCGCATCCTGGCCGTGCTGGACCTGAAGAGGCTTCTCGGTCTGCCGGATGAAGGCCTCACCGACCTGCACCGCGTCATCGTCGTCGGGGACGACGCCTTTGAACTCGGCGTGCTGGCGGACATCGACGTGGACATGCGCAGTATCCCGACAGACAGCGTGCGACCACCGATGTCGACCCTCAGCGGGATCGCCGCCGAGTACCTGAAGGGTGTCACGGCTGAACGCCTCGTGGTGCTTGACATGGGCCGCATCCTTGCGGACCCGAGAATCATTGTCCACCAGGACGCAGACAACTGACGTCGTCATTCTACGGAGAACATCACGCCATGACATGGACTGTCGGAACCAAAATCGCCGCAGGATTCGGAGTGGCGCTCGCCATTGTCATCATCGTGGGAACGGTGTCCCATCGCGGCACGAGCGCACTGATCGACGCGTCGAACCTGCGGCAGCACACCTACAAGGAACTAAGTGCTCTGCAGGAAACCCTGTTGCTGCTGATAGAAGTGCAGAGTGCGTCACGCGGTTACGCGATCACCGGCAACGAGAGTTTCCTGGATTCTTATCGGGACGCGCTGGACAGGATCCGGCCGGGCATCCAGACGCTTCGTCAGCTTATGGCAGACAACCCGCACCAGCAGCGGCGGCTGGACGTGCTGGAACCACTCGTGGAACAACGGCTCGCGCTTGCCAGAGACATCATCGAGACCCGGCGCGACCGGGGCATCGAGGCGGCCGCACCACTGGTGAGCAGTGACGCCGGCAGGACGCTCACGCAAGACATCAGAACGCTGATCGGCGAGATGAGAGCCGAGGACACCGAACTGCTTAGGCAACGAAGTGCTGAGGCGCAGGCCGATGGCGAATGGGCGAAACGCACCATCCTGTTCGGCACGCTGGCCGCTCTTGCTGTAGCAATGCTCGCTGGAGTCCTCATTACCCGGAATGTTGCGGGTCCGTTGCAGAACCTGACGGCTCTGGCGGAGCGGATCACCGTGGGCGATCTCGGCGTGTCTTTTCCGGACGACGCGCGCGCTGACGAGGTCGGTGCGCTGACCCGCGCGTTCGCCCGCATGACCCGGTCGCTCCGGGCGATGGCCGACACTGCCGGCAAGATTGCGGAGGCCGACCTGCGCGTAACCGTGACCCCTCAATCGCCCGAAGATGTCCTCGGCCACGCGTTCTCCCGCATGGTAGACGATTTGCGCGAGCAGATTCGCGGTCTGGTGGAAGGGGCGAACGTACTCGGTGCGGCGGCGAGCGAGATTGTCGCGTCGACCAGTCAGCTGGCGGCCAGCGCCAGTGAATCGGCGGTGGCCGTCAGCGAGACCACGACCACGGTGGAGGAGGTACGTCAGACGGCGCAGGTGGCGAGCCAGAAGGCCAAGCAGGTGTCTGACAGCGCGCAGAAAGCGGCGCAGGTGTCGCAGAGCGGGCGCAAATCCGCGGAAGACGTAGTGGCAGGCATGCACCGCATCCGCCAGCAGATGGACGCGATTGCGACAACCATGGTGCGTTTGTCCGAGCAGGGCCAGACCGTCGGCCAGATCATCGCCACGGTGGAAGACCTCGCCACCCAGTCGAACCTGCTGGCGGTCAACGCCGCCATCGAGGCGGCCAAGGCGGGCGAGCACGGCAAGGGCTTCGCGGTGGTGGCGCAGGAAGTCAAGAGTCTGGCCGAGCAATCGAGGCAGGCGACCACCCAGGTACGCAGCATTCTGGGCGACATCCAAAAAGCCACCGCTGCCGCGGTCATGGCCACTGAAGAAGGCGGCAAAGCGACCGAAGCCGGAGTGCGGCAAAGCGAGTTGGCGGGCAGCTCGATTCAGGCGCTGAGCACGGGCGTCAACGAGGCGGCGCAGGCGGCCACGCAGATTGCCGCCTCCACCCAGCAGCAGTTGGTGGGCGTGGACCAGGTGGCCGGGGCGATGGAAAGCATCAAGCAGGCCTCCGCACAGAACGTGGCCAGCGCCCAGCAACTGGAAACGGCCGCGCGCAACCTGAACGACCTGGGCCAGCGCCTGAAACAGATGGTCGAACGATACAAAGTGTAGCCGCGAGGGGGGACACCGTGAACTGGTTCAGGAATCTGAAAACAGCAGTCAAGCTCACCATAGGCTTCGGGGCAATGATCGTGCTGACGTGTGTTGCCCTCGTTGCTGCGGACAGGGCCATGTCCGCGATCCGGGACTCCCAGCAACGTTCGTTTGAACGGGACTTCGTGGGGATAGTGGAACTGATTGAGGTGCGAGCCGGCTTAAACCGGCAACATGCCAGGATGCTGGAATTGACGTTGACAGACGAACGCAGCAGGCAGGAGAGCCTGATTCAAGATCTCCGCGACCGGGCCAAGGAAATAGACAAGTCGCTACAAATACTCCTTGCTGCCCTGAAAAACGACAGTGTTGTGACCAAGGTCGAGGAATTAAAGACCGCCCTTGCCGCATTCCGCCAAACGCAAGATGCCGATATCACGCTCGTGCTCGAGGGCCGGGCCGATCAGGCCAGGCAATCACTCCTGGGTCTCGAGACCGCGCAATTCGAGAGGGCACGTGGCGTCGCTGTCGAGCTTGAGGCTGCGTTACTCCAAGAAGCTCAAGCGCATCTGGCCAAATCGGCAAGAATCGCCGCACGGTCCGAACGCCTTTCGACGATTTTCGGCGTACTGGCTCTTCTGTTGGGTGTGAGCCTGACGTTGGTGTTGACCCGTATCATTTCGAAGCCGCTCGTGGAGATTGCCGGCCTCGCGCAACGCGTGGCCGATGGGGATCTGACCGCGAATGTCGCTCCATGGCAGCGCACGGACGAGGTCGGTTTCTTGAGTCAGAACTTTGCCCGCATGTCTGAGAATCTGCGCGAGCAGATTCGCGGTCTGGTGGAAGGGGCGAACGTGCTCGGTGAAGCGGCGAGCGAGATTGTCGCCTCGACGAGTCAACTGGCCGCCAGCGCCAGCGAATCAGCGGCGGCCGTCAGTGAGACCACCACCACGGTGGAAGAGGTGCGTCAGACAGCGCAGGTGGCAAGCCAGAAAGCCAAACAGGTGTCTGACAGCGCGCAAAAGGCGGCGCAGGTGTCGCAGAGCGGGCGCAAATCCGCTGAAGACATGGTGGCGGGCATGCACCGCATCCGCCAGCAGATGGATGCGATTGCGACCGCCATGGTGCGCTTGTCCGAACAGGGCCAGGCCGTCGGCCAGATCATCGCCACGGTGGAAGACCTGGCCACCCAGTCGAACCTGCTGGCGGTCAACGCCGCCATTGAGGCGGCCAAGGCGGGCGAGCACGGCAAGGGCTTCGCGGTGGTGGCGCAGGAAGTCAAAAGCCTGGCCGAGCAGTCGCGGCAGGCGACCAAGCAGGTACGCACCATCCTGGGCGACATTCAGAAGGCCACCGCTGCCGCGGTGATGGCCACTGAGGAAGGGGGCAAAGCGACCGAAGCCGGGGTGCGGCAAAGCGAGTTGGCTGGCAGTTCGATCCAGGCACTAAGTGCCGGCGTCAACGAGGCGGCACAGGCGGCCACGCAGATTGCAGCCTCCACTCAGCAGCAGTTGGTGGGCGTGGACCAGGTGGCCGGCGCGATGGAAAGCATCAAGCAGGCGGCCGTACAGAACGTGGCCAGCGCCCAGCAAATGGAAACGGCCGCGCGCAACCTGAACGATCTGGGCCAGCGCCTGAAACACATGGTCGCACGCTACAGAGTCAACGCGAGCGAGCGGACATGACCTCCAAGGACGACGAGTTCCTCAGGAAGCTGCAGGCGACCTTCACAGTCGAAGCCGAGGAGCATGTACAAGCGATCGCCGCGGGTCTGCTGCAGCTCGAGAAGGCGCCCGCCCGTGACGCGCAACACACGATCGTGGAAACGACGTTCCGCGCAGCCCATAGCCTGAAAGGCGCGGCACGCGCGGTGGATTTCCGCGACGTTGAATCGTCCTGCCAGTCGCTGGAGGACGAATTTGCCGTCTGGAAACGACAGTCGTCTCCCCCATCGGCCGACGCGCTCGATGGGGCGCACCGCACTCTCGATCGCGTGATCGCAGCACTTGCCGGCGCGCCGGCGTCTCCGCCGAACGTGCCTCACTCGGCGCCGACCGTGGAGAAAACGTTTGCCAACGATACCGTGCGCATCGCCGTCACGAAACTGGAGGCACGCCTGCTCAAGGCTGAAGAACTGCTGGCGGCGAAGCTGGCCGCCGCCCAGCGGGTCGCCGACCTCGACGCACTGGCTGATCAGTTCGAGGTCTGGCGCAAAGCCTGGACGACGACCGACACCGAGGTACGGCTCGACGGTCTGGACCGGAGTCTCGACCAGCTCAAATTGATCGAGAACAGGATCGCGGAGCTGGCACGGGGAGCGGAACAATACCGCCACGCGGTGGGCAAACTCGTCGACGATCTTCTCGAAGACTCCAAGCAAATGCTGCTGCTGCCCTTTGGGACGATTTCAGCATCGTTTCCGAAACTGGTGCGCGATCTCTGCCGGGATCAAGGGAAGGAAGCCGACTTCGAGGTGCTCGGAGAAGACGTCGAGGTTGACAGGCGCCTCCTCGAGCACATGAAAGATCCTCTCGTACATCTGCTCCGCAACAGCATCGACCATGGCGTCGAAACGCCGGACGAGCGCGAGCGGCACGGCAAGGCGCGGCGCGCCACCGTCCGGTTGACCGTGTCGCAGGTCGACGGCAACAAGGTGCAGATCGTGCTGAGCGACGATGGCGCCGGTATCGATGCCCAGCGGGTGAGGGAGTCCGCCGTACGACGCGGCGCCATTACGGCGGCGGAGGCGGAAGGGCTGAGCGACACAGAATCACAAGCATTGATCTACCGATCAGATGTCTCCACCAGCCGGATCATCACGCAGCTGTCGGGGCGTGGATTGGGGCTGGCGATCGTGCGCGAGAAGGCCGAACACGTGGGTGGAGAGACCTCGGTCGAGAGCAGACCGGGAGCGGGAACGACATTCCGAGTCGTGCTGCCGAGCACCCGCGCAACATTCCGTGGAATTTTTGTGCGGGCGGCCGGACGGCTGTTCGTTGTGCCCACCGCCAGTGTCGAGCGTGTCTTGCGGGCCAGACCCGACGACGTTCGAACCGTCGAAGGGCGGGAGACGATCGCGTTCGACGGGCGTGCGGTGGCGCTGGTGCGGTTGGTCGATGTACTCGAGCTGCCTCCGGCGAATCGGGACGTGGAACCCACCGGTGGCAGGCCCGCGATCGTGCTCGGCACGGGGGATCAGCGCGTGGCGTTTGCCGTTGACGCCGTCGTGAACGAGCAGGAAGTACTGGTCAAGCCGTTGCGCACACCGCTATCGCGCGTGCGTAATGTCGCCGCGGTGACGGTGCTGGTCTCGGGCGGTGTCGCGCCCGTCCTGCACGTATCCGATTTGCTCAAGTCTGCGCGAGCGGTCGCCGGCGCGCGGGCGGAATCGCCCGCCGATGCCGTGCCTGCGACGATGGTTGCGAGGACCGTTCTCGTCGTCGAAGATTCGATCACGTCACGCATGCTGCTGAAAGCGATCCTTGAGTCGGCGGGCTACACAGTAAAAACCTCAGTCGACGGGCTGGAGGCCTTCGGCCTGCTGCGCACCGAACATGTCGATCTGGTGGTGTCCGACGTGGAGATGCCGCGCCTCAATGGGTTCGATCTTGCGGCGCGCATTCGCGCCGACGCGAAGCTCGCGAACCTGCCGGTGGTCCTCGTGACCGCGCGGGAAACGCGCGAGGACCGCGAGCGTGGTATCGACGCGGGGGCCAATGCGTATATCTCCAAAAGCAGCTTCGACCAAAGCCACTTGCTGGAGGCGGTCGGGAGGTTGATCTAGGATGTGCGGAAAACTCGACGTGCGACAGGCCTCACTTCGTGTGCACGACAGTATGGAATACGACACTTTCATGACCGAACGCACGATCGACGTGCTCGTGGTCGACGATTCGCAGGTGATGCGCTTGTTTCTCGTGCACCTGCTCGAGTCAGACCCGCAGATTCGCGTGGCCGGCGCGGTCGGCGACGGACAGGCGGCGCTGGATTTTGTGATGCGCAGCAAACCCGACGTCGTGCTCATGGACATTCACCTGCCTGGGATGGACGGGTTTGAAGCCACGCGCCGGATCATGGAGGCACAGGCGGTGCCGATCGTCATCTGCAGTGCAACAACCAATCCCAGCGAGATGGCGACGACCTTCAAGATGATGGAAGCCGGTGCCGTCGCCTGCATCGAAAAGCCGCCCGGCCCCGCACACGGCGAATTCGAAGCGATGTCCGCCCACCTGTTGGAAACCGTAAAGCTGATGTCCGAGGTCAAGGTCGTGCGCCGATTCGCGCGCGCCCGGCCGGTCCCCGCACCCATGGAACGCGTCGGAACCTGGCTGCGCGCGCCGGCGGAAATCAAAGTGGTCGGGTTCGGCACATCGACCGGAGGACCGCCGGTGCTTCAGACCATCCTGAGCGGGCTGCCCAAGGATTTTCCCGTGCCGATTCTCGTCGTGCAGCATATCGCGCGCGGATTTCTGCCAGGGTTGGTGGAATGGCTGACGCACGCCACCGGCGTCCCGGTCCTCATCGCCTCTCACGGCATGGTGCCGAGACCAGGCCATGTGTATCTGGCGCCGGACGATTTGCATATGGGCGTCGGCAACACCGGGAGCATCGTGCTGACATGGGACGCACCGGATCAAGGCCTGCGCCCCGCGGTGTCCCATCTGTTCCACTCACTGGCCAACGTGTACGGGCCGAACGCACTGGGCGTGTTGCTGACCGGCATGGGCAAGGACGGCGCGGCGGGGTTGAAGCGCATGAAAGACGCGGGGGCGATCACGATTGCGCAAGACCGCGAGAGCTCCGTCGTGCATGGAATGCCCGGCGAAGCCATTGCCATGGGCGCGGCCACCCACGTGGTGTCAGCCCACAAGATCGCCGAGGCGCTGGTCGCCCTGGTGAACCACCGACAAATCGAGTCCCGAGGCTGAACCGATGGAAACAAGCTCAAACGCATCGCGTATCTCCGCACGAATTCTGGTGGCGGAAGACAGTCCCACCCAGGCGGCGCAACTGCGCCATCTTCTCGAAACGCAGGGGTACGAGGTCGCAGTGGCCACCAATGGCCGGTTGGCGCTCGAGGCGGCGTCAGAGTTCGGCCCCACGCTGATCATCAGCGACGTGAACATGCCCGAGATGGACGGCTACGAGTTGTCGCGCCGGATCAAATCGGACTCCCGGTTCGAAAACATGCCGGTCATCCTGGTCACAACGATGGCCGACCCCGAAGATGTGATCCGCGGCCTCGAATGCGGGGCCGACAACTTCGTGCTGAAGCCATACGACGAACAATACCTGCTGGGACGAATTCAATACGCGCTGCTCAACCGTGAACTGCACCGCACCCACGAAGGCGGCATGGGTGTGGAAATCTACTTCAATGGCCAGCGGCATTTCATTACGGCCGACCGCCTGCAGATTCTGAATCTGCTGTTGTCGACGTACGACGCCGCCAGCCAACGCAACACGGAACTCCGGCGCAGCCAGGACGAGCTTCAGTCGGCCAACGCACGCCTCGAAGACGCCACTCGGGCTCTGCGCGAGAGTGAACGGCATCTGCAATCGGCCGTGGACGCCAACGCGTTGATCATGCGGCACTCGCTTGATGTCATCTGCACGATCGACGGAGCGGGGCGCTTCGTCTTTGTGAGTGACGCCTCTACGGTCGTGTGGGGGTACTCGCCCGACGAGCTCGTGGGGCGCCTCTACATGGACCTCGTGCACCCGGACGACCACGCCAAGACCGAGGCCGCTGCCGGGGCGATTGTGGGGGGCGAGCCGGTGCGTGACTTCAGCAATCGCTATCGACGCAAGGACGGGTCGGTCGTACCGATCCTCTGGACCGCCACCTGGTCACCTGAGGCGCAGCTGATGTTCTGCGTGGCCAGGGACATCAGTGAGCGTGAGGCGGCCGACGCCCTCCTCCACACAAGCCAGGAACGATTTCGCCGTGCCAACGAGCAGCTCGAGATCGCCTCACGTCACAAGGACGAGTTCCTGGCGAACATGAGCCATGAGCTGAGGACACCCCTCAATGCCATCCTCGGCCTGAGCGAAGCGCTGCTCGAACAGCTGGCGGGCCCCTTGACGCCCCGCCAGGAAAAATCGGTGACCACGATTGCGTCCAGCGGCACCCACCTGCTCTCCCTGATCAACGACATCCTTGACCTGTCGAAAGTCGAAGCGGGCAAACTCGATCTCTTTGTTGAGCCGATCGTCGTCCACACCTTCTGCCAGTCGTGTCTGGCGTTCATTCGGTCGCAAGCGATGGAGAAGGCGATCAACGTCACCTTTGAGGACGCAGACGCCCCGACCGAAGTCCACGCCGATCCCAAACGGCTCAAACAGATCGTGGTGAATCTGCTCACCAACGCCGTCAAGTTCACTGAACAGGGAGGCCACGTCAGCTTGACGGTACGTTCGAGCCCCGACATCAATGGCGTGTGCTTTTCGATCCGCGATACCGGCATCGGCATCGCCCCGGCTGACCAGTCCAAGCTGTTTCAGTCCTTCAGCCAGATCGACTCCGGGCTGAGCCGCGCACAGGACGGCACCGGTCTTGGCCTGGCGCTGGTCGCCCGGTTGACGGAACTACACGGCGGCAATGTCTCGGTCATCAGTGCGCCTGGCGAGGGCAGCGAGTTCACGGTAACGCTGCCGCTGCTTCGGACGGCAGCCACCGTCACCGCGCCGCCCGACCGGCGCCATTTCAGAACAGCACTGATCATTGAGGACGACCCACTGGCCGGCCAGCAACTTGTGCGGTATCTCGGCGAACTCGACATCGACAGCCGTCTTCACACCAGCGGCGATCTCGCGCTGGAAGCGGCACAACGAGAGCGACCAGACATCGTCCTGCTCGACCTGCAGTTGCCCGGTGAATCCGGCTGGACAGTGCTGGCCCGGCTGAAGGCACACCCTGACACACAGCACATCCCGGTGGTCGTGGTCTCGGTGATGGACGAACGGACCCGGTCTCTGGCTCTGGGCGCTGCCGCGCATTTCACAAAACCGGTGACGCGGACGCAACTTGCCACATTTTTCCAACGTGCGATCGCGCCGCCCGGAGGTGCCACCCGAGACACACCGCCACCCTCCGATCCACGCAATCCGGTGGTGCTCCTGGCCGAAGACAACGCCGCCAACCGGTTAACCATCGGCGGCTACCTCGAAGACCGCGGATTCGTCGTCCACTACGCCGCCAATGGCGTGGAAGCCGTGACACGCGCGCGCCTCCAGCGCCCTGAGGTGATCCTGATGGACATCCAGATGCCGATCATGGACGGCCTGTCTGCGATGCAGGAAATCCGGAAGGACGACACCGTGCGCCACGTCCCCATCGTGGCCCTCACCGCCCTCGCCATGACTGGCGACCGCGAGCGGTGCCTGGCCGCGGGCGCCAACGAGTACCTTACCAAGCCCGTCTCTCTGCGGGCGCTCGCCACGTTAGTGACACAACTCGCCACGCAGCCAAGGGGGGGACCCGCATAAGCTCCGTACAAATCGCCCGGAAATTCGGATTGTCGACGCCAATGCTGCCAATGTGATGGGTTGGCCGCCGCTCTTGGCGGCAGCGAGATCGGCAGGCACCCGTATCCGACTTCCTCGTCTCCGCGTCTCCCTGTGGCCCCCTCCTCAATCGATCAACTTAGGTAAATTCACTATACTTGCGCTCAGCTACGACGCAGCCGAAGTGCATTTCCGATCACCGAGACCGAGCTCAGACTCATCGCAGCCGCCGCCAGCATCGGACTGAGGAGCAGTCCGAAGAACGGAAACAGCACACCGGCGGCGATGGGCACACCCACGGTGTTGTAGACAAACGCAAAGAACAGGTTCTGGTTGATGTTCGTCATCGTCTGCCGCGAGAGCTGCGTGGCGCGCGCGACCGCGCGCAGGTCGCCCTGCACGAGCGTGACACCGGCGCTTTCCATCGCGACGTCGGTACCCGTCCCCATCGCGATGCCGACGTGGGCCTGCGCAAGTGCGGGCGCGTCGTTGATGCCGTCACCGGCCATGGCGACGATGCGTCCGGAGGCCTGGAGGGCTTTGATGGCCGCCGCCTTGGCGTCTGGCTTCACGTCGGCAATCACTTCGTCGAGCCCCAGCTCTGCCGCAACCGCCTTCGCGGTCGTGGCGTTGTCACCCGTGAGCATGACAAGTCGGAGTCCATCCTTCTTGAGCGTCGCGATAGCTTCCGGAGTACTCGCTTTGATCGGGTCCGCCACACCAATGAGACCAACAAGCGCCCCATCCACCGCGACAAACATCACCGTCTGCGCCTGCGCGCGCAGCGCCTCCGATCTGTCTGCGAGTGTTGATACGTCGACGTGTTCCTGCGTCATCAACGCGCGATTACCGATGACGACCAGCTGGCCTGACACGCGGCCCCGCACGCCAAGCCCCGTGAGGGACTCGAACGCCTCGGCCTTGGGTACATCGAACCCTCGCGTCTGTGCGCCCTTCACGATGGCTGCGGCGAGCGGGTGTTCACTGCCCTGCTCAAGCCCGGCCACCAACGGGAGCCAGGTGCGTTCGTCAGCGCCGGCTGCGGACTCCACATTAACCAGAGCGGGTTTCCCTTCCGTGAGTGTGCCGGTCTTGTCGAACACCAGCGTGTCGACATCCCGCAGCACCTCGATGGCTTCCGCGTTGCGGAACAACACACCCATCGACGCGCCGCGCCCGGTGGCCACCATGATCGACATCGGTGTCGCGAGGCCAAGCGCACACGGACAGGCAATAATCAGCACCGCCACCGCATTGACAAGTCCGTATGCCATGCGCGGCTCCGGGCCCCAGATGCTCCAGGCGATGAACGTGAGAATCGCCACGAGTACGACGACGGGTACAAAAATTCCGGAGACGCGATCAACCACGCGCTGAATCGGCGCGCGACTCCGCTGCGCCTCCGCCACCATCGTCACGATGCGTGCGAGGAGGGTGTCGCGGCCGACTCGTTCGGCCTTCATCAGGAACGAGCCGGTACCGTTGACGGTGGCGCCGACCACACTGTCATTCTGCCGCTTGGTCACCGGAATCGGCTCGCCGCTGATCATCGACTCGTCGACCTGGCTGGTGCCCTCCACCACGACACCATCCACGGGCACCTTCTCGCCCGGGCGGACGCGCAACACACTGCCGACCATCACCATGGCCAGCGGGACGTCTTCCTCCGTGCCGTCCGGACGGACAAGCCGTGCCGTGGACGGCGCCAGGCCGAGCAGCTTCCGAATCGCGGAACCCGTCTGACTGCGCGCACGCAGCTCGAGCACTTGCCCCAGGAGAATGAGCGTCACGATCACCGCGGCGGCTTCGAAGTACACCGCGACTGCGCCCCCGTGACTGAACTGGTGCGGAAAGATTCCCGGGGCAAGTATCGCGACCACGCTGTAGCCGTAGGCCACGCTGACGCCGAGACCGATCAACGTGAACATGTTGAGATTGCCTGTGCGTACGGAGTTAACCGCGCGCACATAAAACGGCCACGCCGCCCACGTCGCCACCGGCGTGGCCAATGCGAACTGGATCCAGCCTGCCGTCCGCATGGAGATCGGCAGCCAGCCGAACATCTCACCCATCGCGACGGCCATCACCGGCACACTGAGGGCCAGCGACACCCAGAACCGGCGTGTCATGTCGATGAGTTCATGATTCACGGGCTCTTCGGCGCTCATCGACTCTGCGGACACTTCCAGCTCGAGCGCCATGCCGCAAATCGGGCAGTCGCCGGGTTTGCTCTCACGGACTTCGGGGTCCATGGGGCAGATCCACACCTCGGACCTTGAACCTGAACCGAGGGGTTCATGGTTACTGGTTACTGGTTCCTGGTGCCGTTCCGGGTTCGGGGTTCCTGGTGCTGGGTCGGACGGGTTCTTGGTGCTGCAGCAGGCGCCCTTCGGGGCCGGCGCTGGGGCCTGGGCCTTCAGCAGATCCTTCTGACGTCGTTTCTCCAGCCACCCGTCAGGGTCACTCTGGAACTTCGTGTTACAGCCAGGGCTGCAGAAGTAATACGTGGTGCCGGCGTGGTCGAACGAGCCGCCCTTGTTTTTTGTCGGGTCCACGGTCATGCCGCAAACGGGGTCGATGTGCGCCTGAGTCATATTTATCTCCTGCCTCCAATCACGCAGTGGCGTCGGAACCCTTACAGTGGCAATCGACGCAGGCGTTGTCGGCGCAGCTGCGGCACAGGGCTCTGAGTCGTTCGCTCAGCAGCCGACGGGCCCGGTGCAGCCGGACGTAGGCGTTGGTCGCGGTCAGGCCCTCGGCCGCGGCAACGTCCACGACGGGCCGGTCATGGAGGTCGACCGCTTCGATGATCTGACTGTATTGCGGCTTCAACGAGGCGAGCGCCCGCAGCGTGCATCGGCAGGGACGCCCCTTCGGCGCGGTGTCGGGTGTGCGCGTCGGGTCCTTTTCCCACCCGTCCCGCTGGCGCAGTTCGACATCGAGCCGACGGTGCCGGTCGATCATGGCGTTACGCAGCACGCGGTAAAACCACGGCACCTCACGGCCCGCAGGGACGACGTCCGGACGTTCAATGACCGTGGTGAAGGCGTGCTGCAGCAGATCCTCTGCCGCCTCACGGTTCTGCACACGAGCGCGGACAAAACTTAGAAACCGTGCCCGGTGGGCGATCAGCGTGTCGAAGGGGGCAACGTCCACTCTCACACTCTACCGCCGAAGCGTGCCGGACACCTTGCGATGCCGCGGTCGAACTTGATCGCATCCGTTCCCGCCTTGCGCTTCATTTCATCGCCATCAAGACCGAGTGACGTCCAATGCCTTTCGGAAATTCGCTGCCGGATCTCCAAAACTGCGGCCTCAAGGTGGTGTCACAGGGAGACACGGAGGTGGGGAGACTCCGATGCGAGTGTCAGGCGCACGGTTGGCCGCCCAGCAGATTAGGGTTCCACTCGCGCGTTCACGCCCTCACAAACCGCGAGTACTGGAACGACTGCGTGGCGCCCCACGGTGTGGCGTGGTGATACGGCACGGACTCGACCAGGGTCAGCACCTCCGAAAACTCGTATGCCAGTGACTCCGGCGAATACCGCTCAACCGGCAGGCCGCTACAGCGGTCGGGGCCATCCGACGCGAAGGTCGCGACAATCGCCGCACCACCGGGCTTCAACGTCTCGGCCAGATGCGCCCGATAACGAGCGCGCTCCTCCGGCGTCGTCAAAAAATGAAACACGGCCCGGTCGTGCCAGATGTCCATGGGCTTCAAAGTCCAGTGACCCGTCACGTCGCCCACAATCCACGTCGGCACGTCTGCCTGAGCGCCAAGACGATGCCTCACACGTTCGACGGCCGCAGGTGCGACGTCCAACACCGCGAGGCAGTCGAGCCCTCGCCCCAACAGCTCATCCACAAGCCGCGAACTGCCGCCGCCGATGTCAACCACGCACGAATCGGCGCACAGGCCTGCCGCCTCCAGCATCCGCAACGACACATCAGGCACAGCTTCAGTCCAACTGACCTGGTCGTCGCCCTTCGATTCGTACACGGCATTCCAATGCGCGCGTGTTTCCATGCCTACCGCACGACGGCCGTGCGTACCTGCGTGGTGGGCCTGGAGCCGGGGGTGGCGGTAACAACGTCCGTCCACGCGAACAGCAGTTCGTTGCCGTGCCGGACGATGCGCGGGTAGCCGCTTGAGCGCGAGGTCGCCAGGTCGGCCACCTTGATGGGGGCACCGCGGGTGCCGTCAGGTTGAATGCGGCGGACTTTGAACTCCGCGCGACGGTCCGCCAGTTCGACCCACGATGCCATTGCCGATCCGTCCGGCATCAGTTCGACATCCACTCGACCCAACGTCGCCTCATCGTCCACCCGAATGGGCGCGCTGAAGGTGCGGCCGGCATCTTTGGAGAACGCGACATAGGCACGACCTGGATCGTCCACGCCGGTGAACCAGCTGATCACGACATCACGGCCGTTGGCGCTGAGCATGGGACCGTTGACCGGGCACGCGGCGATCTGCCAGTTGTCGTTGTGCACGGCCTTGGGTTCGGTCCACTTGCCATTTTCGAAACGCGACACGTAAATGTCGCGAATCTCATCCTCAGTGCGGTTTCGGAACGCGGTGATCAGACCGTCACTGGTCACCGCCGCGGTCGTTGGACAACACTCACACACACGCAGATCCACCGGCATGTCGGCGGTCTGCTTCCACGCCCCGTCGAAGGCACCGTACCGAATGGTCATCGCACCGGTGCCGTGGCCGTCGTGCCCCTCGCCACCCGCGGCCGCAGGCGTCGTCTGACGCCCGTCGAGCCAGATGACTCCGAGTCCGGCGCCCGGCATCTGGAACAGCGACGCAAACCCGTGTTCGGTCTGTGTGCCGTCGTGATGCGGGGTCACCGAACGGGACCACGTCTTGCCGTTGTCCGTCGAGCGCGACAGGCGCACGTCATAGGCGTAGGTGGACGGGCCACTCTTCTGCAGCCAGTGCCCGACCAGCGACCCGTCAGCCAGACGGAGCACCGATGGCACATCCGCCCAGTTGACGAACCAGTCGGTGCCCGACGCCACCGTGCGAACCTCCGACCAGCCCGCCGCCGTGCGCTCGGCAAACTTCAACGAGGCCAGATTGTTCTCGCCCCGTTCGATCCAGCTCATCAACACGCCCTTGTCAGAGACGGTCAGTTGCGGAGCCTCGCTTCGAGCGCCCGCCGGTGACGTCACCGGCTCCACACGCGTCGACTGGGCCTGCGGGGTGACGACCGCGACAACGAGAGTCGAGATCACAGCGGCAAAGACGAGTGGCAGTCGTTTCATAGATGCTCCAAGTGTAACGCCAGCCGAATCCAGCTTGTCCACGCCGTTTCAAGGGCCTCAGCCAGCGCCTGACGGGTACGAATCAGCCGCTCGCGGGCCATCAGCACCTGCGGATACGGTGACGACATCTGCTGAAAGTTCTCCAGATACAGACGATACGCCTCTTCCGCGCGCGGCAGCACGTCCGTTTCGAGCGCAGTCGCCCGCGCGGCGGCTCCGGCATACGCGGCCCAGGCTTGCGCGAACGCATCGGTCATCTCGGTGTCCACGCGCGCCAGCGCGGCCTCTGCCGCACGCACCGCGGCGCCGGCGGCCAGGATGTTGCCGGTATTGCGATTCACAATTGGCAGCCGGATCCCGGCCTCGGCGCCAAAACCCCAGCCCTTCGCGCGCCCCTCATCGGGGCCACGTTCGCGATCGAACCAGGCTTCACCCTTGAGTGTCAGGTCGGGCCAGATGCCCTTCTGCGCGGCCGACATCAACGCCTGCTGGCGTGCGACCCCGCGTCGGGCGGCCTCCAGCTCGGGGCTTGACGCCATCACACGCGCCCGTGCTTCGTCCCGTGTCAGCGCAGGCAGCTCCGGCAGTTGCGGTGCTCTGGACCGATCCAGACCGGGCTGCCCCATGATGTTCGCCAGGTGTTCCCACGCAGCGTCGAGTGCCGCACGTGCATCGTCACGATGTGCGCGCGCTTCAGCCGCGGCTGCTTCGGCGTCAAGGACATCCGCACGATCAATCAGACCGACGTTGTAGAGTTTGCCGGCGATGTCGACGCCCTCCTCGGCGAGCGTCACCAGCGAGCTTTCCGCATCGGCACGTCGTGCGGCCACAGCCACCGCCAGCCAACGCGTACCGGCGTCGACAATCACCGCGCGGCGCACCACGCCGAGCGCCGCCTCGCGTGACGCCACCAGCGCATCACCCGCCGTCCGTGCCGCGCCGAGCCGGCCACCGAGCGCGATCGGCACTTCGAGAAACGCGCCATGTTTGCCGGCCGGCGAACCGTTCCCCGTGCCGAGATCGTCCACGAAGTAGCCGACCTCCGGATTGCTCCCGGTGCCGGCCTGCCGTGCGAGTCCTCGTGCTTCGTCCACACGCGCCGCCGCCTCCCGAATCGCCGGATGGCGTTCAACCGCCACCCGCACAACGGCGTCCATTGTCAGTGGCATTTGCGCGTGAGCGCTGCCTGCACCGAGCACAAGCGCACCCGAGCACCACAGCACGAGAGCACCAGCGCACCCGAGCACTCGAGCACTAGAGTGTCCGCGCCTCATCGCGACACCTCCGCCCGCAGCTTCTGGATGTGATCGAACGTCTCCGGCTCGAGCACACGCACCAGCGTCATCATCCCCATCATCGCGGCCGTCCAGGTCGGCGGCAGCCCATACACTTCAGGTTTGCCGGCCACGAGATCGTCCATCACCATCCACATGTCCTGCGGATACCCCTTCACCTTGTAGCCGTCGGCTGCGCCCCCATGTTGGTGGCCCATCGCGGCATCGGCCGCACCGGCGGGTCCGACCATCGACACCATCTGATTCATCATGTGATGTGGCAAGTGGCAGTGCAGCATCCAGTCGCCTGGATTGTTCGCGACAAACTCGATGTCGCGCGCCTGTGCGACGCCGGCGATGATCGTGTTCTCGGGCACCACCACCGGACCGCGCACCCGCCCAGCCTCGGTACCGGTGAGGAAGAAGTGATGACCATGCAAGTGCACCGGATGGTGATCCATGCTCAGGTTCACGATCCGGATCCGCACGCGTTCGCCCAGCTTCACACACAGAGGCGTGGTGGCCGGACCGGCCTTGCCGTTGATGGTCAGCCAGTTGAACTCCATCGCCAGCGTGTTCGGCACCGTGTTGTTCGGCTTGATGTCCCAGCCCTGGAAGATCAGTCCGAAGTCGCGATCGACGCGCGGCTCGTGGGCCTTCTTCGGATGCACGATGAAGAACCCGATGCTGCCCATCATTTCCTGCATCGGCATGTGTGAGTGGTAGAAGAACGTGCCGTTCTGATTGAGTGTGAACTCGTACGTGAACGACCCGTGTGGCGGGATCGGCGGCTGCGAAATGCCGGGCACACCGTCCATGCCGATGGGGATCTCAAGCCCGTGCCAGTGCGGCGCAAACAACTCCGGCAGATGGTTCTCGACAATGATGCGGACACGATCGCCTTCGTTGGCTTCAATCGTCGGTCCGGGCATGCTGCCGTTGAAGCCCCACACGTCAACTTTCCGGCCCGGCAGGAACTCGGTGGTCAGGACTTCCGCCTTCAGACGAAACACCTTCACCTGACCGTCCATCTCGAACGGCAGATGCGGCACATCGGGCGTCACCACCGGGATGACGCCGGCAATGCCTGTGGGCGGAGGATCGGGCAGCACCAGCGGCTTCGTGGCCGGGCCAAGTGGATGAACGTGTTGCTGTGCTGCTGCGCGACTCACGGTCGCTGCGCCAGCGAGTCCGGCCAGGCCGGCGAGAAAACTTCTTCTGTTTCGATTCATGATGATGGACACCTCTTACGTGAATAACGGCAACGTCGACGAACCCTTACGTACGGAGCCAACACACGGGCTGAAGCCCTTGTGCTCCATGTGCACGTCTCAGATGCGAATCAGATACGGAGGGGAATAGGTGCGTGTCGAGGAGGGTCGGGCGGGCCGGTATCCGCAAGGACGACGCGTGGCTGCGTCAGCGCCTGAGAGTCGACCGCGGAAACCACGAGGGCGACGGCGGCTCCGTGGACGTCAGGTCCACTGAACGTGGACCGGACGCGGGCCGGGATCTGAAGCACCGGATCACATGCCGGGCCAGGCCCCCTGACGCGGCCATCGGCGTCGGAGGCCGGTGCCACACGCGGGGCGGCCGCAGGCGCATGATGCGCGTGTGGATCGATGTCCACGGACGTCGCTGGCTTCGCAGTGTGCCCGGCGGCATGCCCAGGGGTGCCGCACACGACCTCGCACACGGCGACCCCAAGAGGGCTCACCAGCAGCGTGAGGACGAGGACGATCGGCCGACTCAGACGCACGTAGGCAGTATACCGCGAGGGTTACGCACCCTTGAGCACACGACGCAGCCCCCGGTGGACGGTGAGCCCCTTGCCGGCGCCGTAGTCGATGAAGCCGTGGGTCCGGAACTTGTTCATGAAGAAGTTAATCCGCGATCGGGTGGTGCCGACCATCTGCGCCAGGTGTTCCTGATTGACGCCCTCGACGACGGTCTCAGTCGTGCTCTGATCGCCGAAGCGCGACAGCAGCAGCAACATCCGGGCCAGCCGCTTCTCGCTGGAGTTGAAAATCTGATCGACGAAGTCTGCCTCGCTGCGCACAAGACGCGCGAGCAGGAATGGGACAAACACCTGGGCAACCCCGGGTTCCGCGTACAACAACCGGGTCATGGCCGGCTTCAACACCTTGGCCAATGTGCTCTTGCCGACGGAGGTCGCCGACCCTGTCCGCACCGGCTGCGCAGCCAAACACCCCTCGCCGAAAAAATCACCAGGGCCGAGGGTGGCGACAATCGCCTCCTTCCCTTCCTCCGAGGTCACGGCGAGTTTCACTTTGCCGTGCAGCAGGAAATACACGGCATCCGCCGGCGCCCCCTGCATGTACACGACCTGCCTGTTCCGGCGCTCCACGATCAACTGGTCCCCGGCAATTCCGCCGAGCAGTGCAGCCCACCCGTCAGTCACCAGCGGCGCCACGTCAGTCGACCTGCTGGAGGTTCAGCCCCACGAGCACGCGCTCGGTGTCGGACAAATCGCCGATGATCTGCCGCACGGGTTCAGGTAAATCGACGACCAGAGCGGGCACGGCCACAATCTGCGCCCCGCGGGCGAGATGGGGCTGTTCCAGCAGGTCGATCACGTCGATGCGGTAGCGCCCCTCGAGGTGCTGCTCACAGATCGCCTTCAGGTTGGTCAGCGCACGCACCGACTTCGGGGTACGACCGGCCACGTACAGCCGGAGCGTAAAGACCTTCGGGCGGGGTACGGGCCTCCGCCGGCGGGCAGCAGGAGCAGGCGCGGTCTTCTTTTTTTTGGCGGTAGGCATTCAGCGCTTTCGCCGCGCGCGCGACTGGGTGTCGCTTATCTGGCTTTCAAACGAGGGGCGACCTCGCTCCACAAGGTCGACACCATCGTTCGTGATCAGGAACTCGCGGACCTGGTTGGAGTGATCCATCCCACGTGACTTGAGGATGTACAGATCCCGGTTTCGCTCCTGGTGTTTCTCGATCGACCTGAGCACAATCCAGGTGTCCATCAGCGACGAGACATCGGCCACGCTGGCCTCCAGCGGGCCACCCGACGCCGTCAGGCTGGTGAACACGGCACTGATTTCCTGCGACTTGAGCATGTCGATCAGCCGCGTCAACATCGACCGCACTTCCCGTACGCTGCTCACCATGAGCAGGTTCGTGATCGGGTCCACCACCACGACCGAGGGCTTGAACGTCGAGACGTAGCGATGCGTGACGAGCAGCACTTCTTCGATGCCGCCGTACGTGGGACGCGCCGCCCGGAACTCCAACAACCCCTTCGCAATCCAGGGCTCGAAATCAATACCAATCGACCGCATGTTGCGAATCACCTGATGAGGTGACTCCTCGAACGCAAAAAACAGGCACCGCTCTCCGCGTCGGCAGGCCGCGTCCACAAAATGCGCGGCGACGCTGGTCTTGCCGGTGCCCGACGTGCCGGACAACAAAATACTGCTGCCGCAAAACAGGCCCTCGCCGCCCATCATGTCGTCCAGACCACGCACGCCGGTCGAGATCCTGGTCGTCGGCGCGTTGTGGTCCAGATCCAGGGCCAGAATCGGCAACAGCACCGACATGCCACACTCGTCGATGAGGAACGGATACTCGTTCGGCCCGTGACTCGAACCCCGGTACTTGACCACACGGAGGCGCCGGGTGGAGACCTCGTCACAAATGCGATGGTCGAGCACGATGACGCAGTCGGAAACAAATTCCTCGATACCGTGCCGCGTCAGCCTATCGGGACTGTCGCGTTCCGCCGTAATCACCGTCGTCAGCTTCTTCGCCTTCAGCCACAAAAACAGCCGGCGAATCTCGGCGCGAAGAATGGCTGGGTTCGGCAGTTCGCCGAACAGTGCTTCAATCGTGTCCAGCACGATGCGCTTGGCGCCGACGCGCTGCACCGCGTCTGCGATGCGAATGAAAAGACCGTCGAGGTCATATTCACCGGTGGCGGCCACTTCACTTCGAGTGATCTGGATGTGATCGAAGAACAGGCGCTTTTCCTTGACCAACTTCTCGACGTTGAACCCGAGTGAAGCGGCGTTGAGGATCAGGTCCGGAATCGTCTCTTCAAACGAGATGAAGACACCCGGCTCGTCGTACTCCGTCGCCCCCCGCACCAAAAACTCGATCCCGAACAGGGTCTTGCCCGTGCCGGGCCCGCCGCTCACCAGCGTGGGACGCCCGGTCGGCAGCCCTCCGTCCGTGATCTCATCCAGCCCATCGATCCCGGTGGGCGACTTTTTGAGAACCTTGAGCGCGGGCTTACGCGCGGACTTGGTGCTTGCGGGTGTGGTCGAAGGCACTTATCGAATTTATCCGCAGCACACGCACACGACTGTGCCAAACAGCACACGGCAGCGCCGTCTACCGGACCAGGAACAATCGGTCCTGCCGCTGGTGCGCCCAACGCACTTTCCCGTCGGTGCTGATGATCATGTCTTCCTCCTGCGCCATGCGCACGGGCTGCCCATCCCATTCGTCCACGCGCGTGGTCACCTGGTGCTCAACCGAGTACCACATGGACGGCACGACCGGCGCATCACCGCGGCCAGCCACGCCCCCCTGCATGTCCCACAACCCGATAAGCGGCCCCGCGCCGTGCCCATGCAGGCCGACAGGGTGTGAATACATCGTGCCATTGAGGCCCGCGCCCTTCATCCGCTCCAGGATGGATCGAAGAACGTCGTTGCCCGTGCGCCCGGGCCGGACTTCCTCCATGAAGAAGTCCTGCATGATGTTCGCGTTCCGCAACGCCGCCTGAATCCCGGCGGGTGGCTCCGTCTCCCCCTCACGAAGCACGTACGCGTTGTGCTGGGTGTCGGTGTTGAGCCGCGCCACGGTAATCCCGACGTCACAGTGCAGCACATCGCCCCGTTCGATCACCGGATCGGCACCCAATGCCCCACCCGTGACGCCCTTGCGCTGAACGGACACCGACGGCTGAAACCAGGTGCCGAGTCCCTGATCGTTCACCCGTTGGCGGAACCACCACACCAGGTCGCTCGTGCGCGTCACCCCTGGGACAATCACCTTCTCGGAGAACATCGTCTGCGTCAGCGACCAGACGTGGGCGTTCATCTTCTCGAAGAACGCCTCTTCTTCCGGCAGGCGCATCGCGATCAGTTCCAGCGGCAACCCTTCCGCATTCTTGAACTTGCCGACCCACGGCTGCCCCAGCGCGTCGGTCATGCCTTCGAGTTCGCCGCTGGTCAGACCGTCACTGAATGCAAATACCGTTGAGCGGTTGATGCCGATGACGTTCGGCTTCCGATCCTCCACCACCTGTTTGAGCAACGCCCACTGCTCGGCACCCCAGAGTTCCGCGGCTCGACCTCCGGGTGTTGAGGCGACGATGGGCCGGGTGGACGACCGGGTCTCAAACACGCCGCCCTGCGTCGTGCCGCCAAGGGCGAGTCGTTCGACACACGCCGTGGTTACCGGCGTGCCCGCCGCAGCACATTTATCAAAAAACACGTAGATGGTCCGCCGCCGTGCCGCGAACGTCTCGGGCGCGACGATGGCTTTGAAGATGGGATCTTCCGCGTATTCGCGCATCGGCACCACCCACATGTCGATGCCGTGTTTTCGCATCAAGGGCGGCAGGAACGTATCCAGGCGTGTCTGCAGCCATTCCTGCTGCAGCGTCGCCTGGTCGCGCAGCGTGCCGAACGGCCGCTCGACCCGGTCGGGTAACGCGCCAGGCGCCAGGCGTTGCTGCCTGGCCTCCAACACGGACCCGGCCACCACGAGCAGACACACCACCAGAAGGATTCGGCGAATAGACATGCCGTGGATTGTAAACGAAGTTTTTCAGCGGACGATGATCACGCCTTTCAACATGTCCATGCCGCAACTGAAGGACAGCTCCCGCGGTGCCTGGGGAGGCAGCCGGATGGTGATGCGCTCGTCGAGCGGCAATTCGCGCCGGATCTGGAGGTCGGGTATGTCGACCTCGGTGCCACAGGTCTCGGTCACGCGCCGGATGAACACGAGATCGACAGGCTGGTTGGCGGGCACCGTCACGCTCGCCGGCACCAGACCCGCCGCCGTGATCTCGATCACCCGGGTGGCCACGGGCGCGGCGGATGCGGCGGATGCGGCCGGCGACATGGGCGACACCGCCGCGCCGTCGTGCGCGGCCGGGACAGGCGGCGGCCAGCCGAGACGTTCGCGCTCGGCGCGCAGCGCGAAACTGCCGTCCGTCACCACACGGTCACCGGCGCGCAGGTCGTTCACAGACCGCTCCTCAAACTGCCCTGGTCCCACCTCGACATACACCACGTCGACCGCCCCCAGCGACTGCACGGCGGAGGCCGGCGCTGACGCGCCCGTGGTCACCCCGGGCCGTTCAATTTCCATGGTCACGAACATGCCGAAGCGCAGTGACCCTGCGGGGTTCGCGACCTCCACCCGCACCTTGGCCGTGCGCGTATCGCCCGCAATCACCGGGTCCAGATACGCCACCGTGCCGGTCCACACACGCCCGGGGAAGGCTTCGCTGGTGACCTGCGCCCGCTGCCCCTGCCGCACATGGGCCAGGTCCGCCTCAAACACATCCCCGATCACCCACACGGTGCCGCGGTCGGCCAACGTGACGATGGGGTGGGCCGCCTCCACGTTCTGCCCCGGATTGGCCGTTCGCGTGATCACCACACCACTGGCGTGGGCCACCACGTCAAACATCTCGGGCAGCGCATCGCCCTGGCCCATCTGTGCAAGGCGCGCCTCGGACACTCCCAGCCGTTCCAGCCGCGTACGCGCACTCTCAAGTTCGGTACGGGCACGCACCACGCTCGCCTGATCCTCCTCAAGATCCTGACGGCTGGCCGCCCCGATCTTCGCGAGTGCGTCGGTGCGCGCCAGTCGCTGCGTCGCCACATCGCGCTCGGCACGGAGCGTGAGCCAGCGACGGACTTCATCAGTGAGCTCCGGACTGCGCAGACGCGCGATCACTGCCCCCCGTGGGACGTGCTGCCCCAACTCCGCACGCACCTCGGTGACCGTACCCGCGACCAGTGGAGTCACATCCACGACGCGGTACCCATGGGGCTCAACCACGGCAGGAATCCGAAGGGTCGCGCCCGCACTCCCTGCCTCCACCACAACGGTCTGCAGTCCCACACGTCTGCGGGCCTCCTCATCCATCGTCAACCGCCGACTGGCGGCCGCGTCCACCTGCGCGGGCGCCGGCATCGAGGCCCCGGCGTCCGAGTGCGGCGGCGTCCGCCACTGTTGCACGAGGTACATCCCCGTGGCGCCAACGGCCATCAACATCACAGCAGCAAATACGCGTTTGATCATGACAACACTCCCCACGCGCGCAGGACCGTCGCGCGCGCCTCCACCAACTCCCGCAGCGCCGCGGTGTACGCGGACTGCAGATCGAGATACCGACGTTCCTCTTCGATGACGTCAAAGACTGTGCCGCGCCCGAGCGTCCACATTTCGCGCACGACGTCGAGATTGCGGGCGGCGAGGTCGACGAGCCCGGCCCGGTACCGTGCGACGGCCGCCGTGGCGGCAATATCCCTGGCCAGCGCGGCCGCCATCTCGCTTTCCGCCTGCAGGCGGGCCTCCGCCACCTCGGCCCGCGCGACGCGCCCCTCAGCGGTGGCGGCGGCAAACATGCCCTGCTGGCGGTTGCGCCACGGCAGGTCCACCATCACCCCCACCATGACGTCGTGCATCCGCGTGTTACCTTCAACGCGCGTCATATAGCCCCCGGCAATCCCCAAATCGAAGCGCCCTTCCCGACGCGCGAGCTGTTGCCGTGCGTCCGCCCGCCCCGTCATGGCCTCGGCCGCCAACACATCGGGTCGTGCGGCGACCGCCACTGCGGTGGACGAGGTCGGCACGGCCGGCAGCGCCGGAATCGCCTCCTCGAGCGTCGCCGCCAGTTGGAGGGATTCCTGCTGCGGCCACCCGGCGGCAGCTTTAAGTGCGGCCATGGCCGCGTCAACCTCGCCCTGCGCGCGGAGGGCCTCGGTCTCTGCACGTTGCCATTCGACGTTGGCGACATCCCGTTCGAGCGGCATGGCCGCCCCGGCATCGACCCGCGCCGACAGCAGTTCGAAGCGCGTACGTGCCGCTTGTGCGACGTCACGAATCACGCCAAGTTGACGTGTCGCCGCGAGCAGATCGGCCGCGCGCATCCTGACCATCGCGGCGCGGTCGACTCGCGCTTGAGCCGCGAGCCACTCGGCGCGTCGAACGTCGTGGTCGGCCACCGCCACACGTGCGTCCTTTCTGAACAGGTCCAGCGGAACAGTCACGGTCACAGCGGTCTGCGATCCGGGTCCGCGCGCCTGTTCACGCCGATCAGCCGCCACAACCGGGTTCGGCCGCAGCGACGCCTGCGTCCGGTCGCCATCTGCCACCTGAATCCGCTGGTCTGCCGCGTCCAGTGCCGGCGCACGTTCAAGCGCGAGCCGCACCAGCGCTTCAATCGACAGACCACCGGGCGCCACGACCGGCGTCGATCCCGGCACAGGCGTCTGCGCCTCCACCATCCGTGTGCCGCATGGCCAGACGACCGCCAGCATCAGCATGTATCTCGCGAGTGTTGTCATCGCACGCCTCCATCAAACGCCACGGACCGGGTCCCCGATGCACCGGTCCACTCCACCGTGAATCGCCACGTGCCCGACATGCCGAACTCCGCTGTCGCCTGCACCTGGCCGCGCCTGGCCGGCGCCACAGACACCGGCGCCGTCATCACCATGCCGGGCATCGCCATCGACGACGACACGCGCACGTTCTGCACATCCACGAGCGCATCGTCTTGGTCGCGGAACTCAATGACGAAACGGGTGCGTCCCTGCGACAACCCGTCGGTCCCGTCTTCAGACAGCAACCGCACGGTCACGTCGCCAGCCACTTCTTCATGGATCACGGTGAATGCGTCAGGCGATGCCGTGTCAGGGCGAAGCCCCCACCAAGCCACTGCCGCCAGGAACACCACACCCCCAGCCAGGAGAAAGCTTCGGGTGGGGTTTCGGGCCTGGCTCGCACCGCCACCTTCGTCGGGGGGCAGGTGCCTGGCGCGGAGCCAGTAGAAGATCACCGGTGTCACCACCAGCACGTGCAGCAGTGACGACACCATGCCGCCAAGCACCGGAGCCGCGAGCGGACGCATGACTTCTGCGCCGGCACTCGTACTCCACATGATGGGCATCAGACCGGCCACCACCGTCGACACGGTCATGACCTTCGGACGCAGACGGAGCAGCGCGCCGTCCATCACGGCGCGGCGCAACGTGGCGCGTGTCAGCGCGCCACCAGCCGCCGCGTGCGCGACCGCATCCTCCAGATAAATCACCATGATCATGCCGGTTTGCACCGCGGTGCCAAACAACGCGATGAACCCGACCCAGACGGCCACTGAGAAGTTGTAGTCGAGCGCCCACACGAGATACACGCCGCCGGTCAGGGCAAACGGAACCGCCAGCAACACATGGGCCGCTTCCAGCGCCGAGTGGTAGGTGAAGTACAACAGCACGAAGATCACGATCAACACGAGGGGCAACACCACCTGCAGCCGTGCGCGTGCGTTTTGCTGGTTCTCGTACCGGCCGCTCCATCCGACGAAATACCCCAGTGGCATTGTGACCCCGGCCGCCACAGCCGTCTTCGCTTCGTCGACAAACCCCACAACGTCCCGCCCCTGCACGTTGAGCAGCACGGTGGCGAGCATCAACCCGTTTTCAGCCGCAATCATCGACGGTCCGCGCACCGACTCAAACGCCGCCACCGATCCCAGCGGAACCTGTCCGCCGGACGGCGTCAGCACCGGCGTCTGGGCGAGTTGATCCGGATCGGCACGGAAGCGCTCGGCCAGACGCACGCGAATGGGATACCGCTCGCGGCCCTCAATCGTGCGACCCACCGTCGTCTCGCCGATGGCATACTCCACCGTCTGTTGCACATCAGCGACGGTGAGTCCATACCGTGCCGCTGCCTCGCGGTCCACGCGAACATTCAGATACTGCCCACTCGACACCGGCTCGGGATAGACGTTCGCGGCGCCGGGCACCGTGCGCAACACATCCGCCACCTCGCGCGCCAATCGTTCGAGCTCGGCGAGATCACTCCCGAACACCTTGACACCCACTTCCGACCGGATGCCGGTGGACAGCATGTCGATCCGGTTGATGATCGGCATGGTCCAGATGCTGGTCACCCCCGGCAGCTGCACGGCCTCTGTCATCTCGGCGCGCAGCGTATCCATCGTCATCCCCTCGCGCCATTCCGATCGCGGATGGAGTTGCACGATGGTTTCGGTCATGTTGACGGGGGACGGGTCGGTCGACGTCTCCGCCCGGCCCACTTTCGCGACGACGCCCTTCACTTCCGGGAAGGCGGCAAGCGCGGCGTTCTGGATGGCGGCCTGCCGACTCGCCTCAGCGAGTGACACACTCGGGTCGGCGATAGGCATGAACATCAGATCGCCTTCATCCAACGCCGGCATGAACTCGCTGCCGATGCGGGTCGAGAGGCCGACGGCGCCGGCGAACAACAGCACCGCAACGGCCAGCGTCGCCGCGCCATGATTGAGCGCCCCACGCAACGCCGGCTCATACAGCCGTCGCAGGAAGCGCATCACCGGATTGTCGTCTTCTGCATGCACCTTGCCGCCCAGCAGGATCGAACACAACACCGGCACGAGTGTCACGGCCATCACCGTGGCCGCGACCATCGCAAAGGTTTTGGTGAACGCCAGAGGGTGGAACAACTTGCCTTCCTGTCCCGTCAGCGCGAACACCGGGACGAACGCCAGCACGATGATGGACATCGAGAAAAAGACCGGCCGCCCCACCAACCGCGTCGCCTCACGCACCGCGCGCCAGACGGCAGGCCGGTCCTTCGTGTCGATCTTCTGCTGCTCAATCGTCCTGAAGGCGTTTTCGGTGACCACGATCCCGGCATCCACGAGGACACCAATGGCGATCGCGATTCCCGCCAGGCTCATGATGTTGGACGTCACGCCGAGATACCGCATCGCCAGAAACGACATCAACACCGCGAGCGGCAACGGGATGGTCACGATCAGAATTGATCGGAAGTGCATGAGGAACAGGACGTGCGCCAGCGTCACCAGCGCGATCTCTTCAATCAGCGCCACGCGCAACGTCCCGATGGCTCGTGCGATGAGATCAGAGCGATCGTAAAACGGCACCACACGCACACCAGACGGCAATCCGGAGGCGATCTCGTCAAGTCGGGTCTTCACGCCGTCGATCACCTGTTGGGCGTTTGCTCCGGAACGCGCGACGACGACACCTCCGACGGCTTCTGACGTGCCGCTGATCAGCGCGCCGGTCCGGAAGGCGGATCCAATCTCGACGTCAGCCACCTGGCGCACGTAGACCGGCACACCGCCGGACGCCTTCACGACGACCTGCGCCAGGTCCTCGATCGACTCGATCAGGCCCACGCCGCGCACGATCGTCCACGCGCCATTCGACTCAAGCACGTTGCCGCCGACGTTCGCATTGCTGGCCTGCACGGCGGCGATCACGTCACCGACCGACACCGCGTACCCGCGCAGACGGTCGGGATCGATGTTCACCTGATACTGCCGCACCAGGCCGCCCACGGACGCCACCTCCGCCACACCAGGCACCGCGGTCAACTGGTAGCGGACGAACCAGTCCTGCAGACTGCGCAGCTCGGTCAGGGAGTGGTGCTCGCTTTCGAGCGTGTACCAGAAGACGTGTCCGACACCGGTGGCGTCCGGCCCCAGGGTCGGCACCACCCCCTCCGGCAACTGCGTGCCGACGAGACTTAATCGTTCCAGCACCCGCGTCCGCGCGAAGTACAGGTCCACGTCGTCTTCGAAGATCGCGTAGACCATCGAGAAGCCAAACGCCGACTGCGACCGGACGACCCGGATGCCTGACAGTCCCTGCAGGTTGGTGACGACGGGGTACGTGACCTGATCTTCGACCTCCTGCGCACTGTGCCCGGGCCAGTCGGTGAACACGATCACCTGGTGGTCTGAGAGATCGGGAATGGCATCCACGGGACCGGTGCGCATGGCCCAGTACCCCCACACGCCCAGGCACACATAGATGCCGATGACGACACCACGGTATTGCAACGATTTGTCGATTAACCAATTGATCATGAATCCCTCTGCGCGCACGACGGGAGTCCACGGGCGCGTGCCCGTGAACGCCATGCGCAAGGGCGAACGCCCCCGCGCACCACGAAGTGTCGGGGGTTCAGATCAGCAGGACGGAGGTGCGAAGCAGCACCGGCATGGACCGCCGTGGCGGATCGCCAGTGCCGAGCCGGTCGGCAGGTGCCGACACCTGGGCCCACGCGACCACGCAGGTCGCGGGAAGTGTCAGTGATGTGGTGACACCGCTGACACGCATGGAGAGGGGGGCGGTCGAACTCTCGGGTGCGACGACGCAGCAATCAGGAAGGTCCGCGGCCCGGATCACCTCCGGACAGCACCCGTGGCACTCTTCAGCCGCTGCGGAACCGGCCCAGGCGGACATCGGTGCAACGAGGGCGGTCAGGACCACGCCTGCCACCAACGTTCGAATCACCCGAAATCTCCAGAACCGCGTCACCACAGTCACTCTATTGCACAGGCTATGCCAGTCGGAGTCGCAGCACAACCCTATGGAATTTCACTGGGCCACCGGTGCACATGAGGAATTGTCCGCACTCAGCAGTGCTTTTGGAGCCGACGGGCTCTTAGCCCCTCGGACGTCAGACGGACTAAAGTCCGTCTGCTCCGTACTACACGCTTGTTGAAACTGCTCGACGGGCCTCACAGCTCGACCTTCACGGCGTTCGGACTGATCGCCTGCGTAAAGCGGGTCACGCCGACCACGACCGCACCGACGGCCAGAAACAGCAGACCGGTGGCGGCCGAGCCAAGCCAGACGTTGCCGCCTGTCAGGTTGTTGCGCGCAAGGATGAACAAAGCCGCGCAGGTGGTGATGATCATGAACGCCGCGGGGATCACGGCAAACGTGGTCTGCCGCGCGCGCTGGGCCAGCCACACCGACACGGTTGTGAGCGCGAGCGCCCCGATCAACTGATTACCCGCACCGAAGATCGGCCACATCTGCCGCACCGTGCCGCTGATGGAAAATACAAACATCAGCGCCACGGCAATCGCCGAGTTCAGGTAGATGCTGCGCGACCACGCCGGCGCCTCACCCGCGAACACCACGTCCCACGCCTCCTGAATCAGATACCGACAGAGGCGCACCGAGCTGTCGAGTGTCGTGACCACAAATCCTTCCAGCATCAGGATGCCGAAGACAACAGCGATCGCCACAGGGATGAACGGCAGCGCCGCATTGATGAGTCGGCCGGCACCGAGCGCGAATCCAAGCACCGGGTTGGTCGACACCCCGGGGGGATACACCACTGACATGTACTCCGCCTGCGACAACATGGAGCCGACCGCGACCAGGACCAGCACCGCGAAAAAGGTCTCGGTGACCATCGCGCCATAGCCGATGCGCCGGATATCGGATTCCTTCGGCACCTGCTTGACAGTCGTGCCGCTCGCGACCAGGCTGTGAAACCCGCTGATGGCGCCACACGCCACGGTAATGAACAAGATCGGCCAGAGCGGGGCGCGCAACGCGGCCTGCCCCGCCGCCAGGTCGATTCCGGGCGCCTGGATGGACACGCCGCTGAGGCCACCGATGACGGCCGTGACAAAGAGCAACAACATGCCGCCGTAGAGCAGCTGGACGTTCGTGAAATCGCGGGGCTGCAACACGAGCCATACGGGCAGCGCACACGCAATCAGGATGTAGACCGTCATCAGCACGCGCCAGTAGTCGCCACTCAACGTGATGGGAAACATGAATCCAGCCACCACGCTCAGCACACAGGTGGCGGTCGCGACAAGATAGGCGTTGCGCGTCGAGATGCGGTCCTGACGAATCAACCAGCCCAACACCGGCGCAAACAGCGTAATCAGGAACACGGATGTGGTCGCGATGCCCCCAATGCGCGCGTTCTGCACACCGTCCACGTCCACCGTGCCCAACATCGTCTGCCCCGGGTCGAGCCGCAGCGCGTCAAGGGGATACAACGAGGTCAGCGCGGTCACCGAGAGGTTCAGGAAGATGGCGTTGATGATCGCCAGCACAAAAATGAGCACCGTGAGATTGAGCAGGTAGCCCAGTGGCCCGAGTGTCGTGCGGGCGATCGCCCCGATGGACTTGCCGCCTTCACGCGCGCTCACGAACATCGCCGTCATGTCGTGCATCGCGCCGAAAAAAATGCCGCCAATCACCAGCCACAACCAGACGGGCTGCCACCCGTACGCCAGCGCCAGGGTTGGCCCGACGATCGGCCCCGCCCCGGCGATCGTCGCGAAGTGATGGCCGAACACCACGTGGGTGCGGCTCTTGACGTAGTCCTTGCCGTCAGCCAATCGATCGCACGGCGTGGGCCGCGTATCGTCCTCCTGGAACACCCGGCCGATATAACGCGGATACCAACGGTAGGCCAGCACCAACAGGACTGCAGCAGCGGTCACGGGCAACAGGATGTTCATACGTGCGCAGAATCCTACATCAGTCCGCAGTCCGCAGTCCGCAGTCCGCGGTCCGCACCGGACTGGATATAGAATGGCGCCCACCATGAGTGAGGCCCATCGACCCGTCCTTGCCGCCAACCTGCCCGCGCCCGTGGGGCCCTACGTCCCCGGGATGGGGTTTGAACGCCTCGTTTTTGTCTCAGGCCAGGGGGCCACGGACCCAGCCACCGGCAAACTGGCCGGTGCCGATGTGGCAACCCAGACAGAACAGTGCCTGAAGAATTTGCAGACGATCCTGCAGGCGGCCGGCTCCGATCTGCAGCATGTGCTGCGATGCGGGGTGTTTCTGCTCGACATGAGCGAGTTTCACGCCATGAACGGCGTCTACGCCCGCATGTTCGGCGACCATCGTCCCGCGCGCACCACCATTCAGGCGGCCGGATTGCCGGGGCCGGGGTTGAAGGTTGAGATCGACTGTATTGCTTACGTTCCGTAAGTGCGGCGTGCGGAGTGCGCAGTGCGGTGCACCGCGTGGAGGAGAGTTCAATGTCCCGACGACTGATTCTGTGTGCGTGTGCCTTGATTGTCGTGCTCGGCGTGGCGCCGCTAATGGCCCAACAGGCCCCACCTGCGCAGGGGCGAGCCGGCGGTGGGGGACGACAGGGGGGGCCGCCGTCGATGGGTGGTGGACAATGTGCCGCCAATCCCTACAACTGTCCTGACACGCCGAATCCGCTGCCGTTGGCAGACACCGTCTGGCTCGAAGAGATGACCTGGATGGACGTGCGCGACGCCATGAAGATCGGCAAGAAGACGATCATCATCAGCACCGGCGGCGTCGAGCCGAACGGACCGTGGCTCGCGCTCGGCAAACACAACTACGTCTTGCGCGCCAACTGCGAGGCGACGGCGCGACTGCTCGGTGATGCGCTGTGCGCGCCGATTGTGCCGTTTGTCCCTGAAGGACGCATTGATCCCCCGTCGGGCCACATGACCTCCCCGGGCACCATCAGTGTCACCAACGAGACGTTCATTGCCCTGCTGTCTGACATTGTGCTCAGCATGAAGGTGCATGGCTTCGAGCACATCGTGCTCATCGGCGACTCCGGCGGCAACGTGCGGCCGATGCAGGCGGTGGCCGACAAGTTCACAGCAGAGTGGAAAGGCACGCCCACCGTGGTGCACGTGACCGAGCACTACGACTACAACACCGTCACGAAACACATGGAGTCGATCGGCGCGATCCCGACCGACCGCAGCGACGACGGCCTGCACGATGACGCGACGATCACCATGAACATGATGGTCACCGACCCCCAGTCTGTCCGCTGGGAGGCACGTGTCAAGGCCGGCAAGGCCACCATCAACGGGGTGTCGATCGCTGACCTGGACAAGGCTCTGGACATCGGCCGGCAGATCGTGGCGTTCCGTGCGCAGGTGACGGCCAACGCGATCAAGAAGGCGACCGGGCGCTAATCGGCCAGGATCCTACGCGACCGGCGTGCGATCCAGCCCCATCGTCACTGTCAGCGCCGGCGTGCGGCCGTCTGCCAGACCTGTTGCGTAGGTGCGATAGGCCGGCAGGAAGCGGCGCACGTAGTCCGTGATCGCTTCACGGCTGAGTCCCGGCTTGCCGGAGGCTTTCATGCGTTCTTCCGCCTCGACGCGCCATTCGAGGACGAACTCTGGTTCGGCGGCCCGCAGCACGATCCACTGATCGATCAGGGCATACCACGCCGAGTACACCGTCAATGCACGGTTCGAAAACGCCATCAGCGGATCGGGCAGTGCGTCTTCAGCTACGGGCGCAAACCCCAGCATCCACCCTTCAACGATGACGACGTCAAGCGGGCCGTTCACCACGCGCCAGTCGGACTCCGGTGCGCGATCGCCACGGCCGCCGTGTGCGGATTTGTCATACACAGGAACTCGCTGTGACGAGCCTGCCACGATGCCCTTGAGCGCCTGCAGCGTCTGCGTGCCAAGGGCGATGTCGTGTGTGCCCGGATAGCCGCGATGTTCGAGGTACGGGTTGCCTGGATGCGCCGCGGCGAGCGCCACCTGCTCGGCGCGTGACAGGTAAAAGTCATCAATCGACACACCGGCACCCCGCAGTCCCCGCTCTGCCAACCGCCGCAGCAGGTGCGTCACCAGCGTGGTTTTGCCGGCGCCCTGCGGGGCCTGCAATCCGATTACCAGCGGTCGCGACGTCGACGCCTCGACCCTATCGAACACAAAGTTGTGCACCGGTTGGTGCAGCGGCGCGAACTGCGGATCAAGACTCATGCGCCATCCGTGCGTTCCACCACGCCCACACCATCGGGATCCAGAGCAGGTTCGACACCAGCAGATGTGCCATCTGCAGCGGCAGCGGCGCCAACAACAGCAGATTGATCACGCCGATGGACGACTGCAGCAACACGGCCCACACCACCAGTCGGCGTGGGACGGCCTGCGCGGCGCCGTGAAAGATCGGGCTGACCCACGCCAGCCAGAGCAGGCCGCTCGCCAGCAGCACGGCGGCAATGGGGTGCCAGATGCGCAGACGGATCAAAAAATGCGACGTGGGATCAAAGTCCGCTGCAATCCCTTCGGCCAACGACGCATGGGGAAACAACGTGTCGCCCAGGGCGACCACGGCGCCGGTCGAGGCGACCACCAACATGCCGAGCAGACAGAGCGTGAGCGGCAACGTGCCTGCGGTGCCGAACCGGGCCACATTCGAAGCGGAGCTCGCCGAAGCCTTGGCGGAGGCGGCCCACCACAGGGTGGTGGTCATCGCGCCGACCAGCAGCAGCGTGTTCACCAGGTGTCCGCCCACGTACACCGCGCGCATGGCTGACGCGTTATCGGCCACCAGTTCCAGCAGCACGATGCCGGCGCCGATGGCCGCCTCGATGAGCATGAAGACCAGAGAAATCCAGGCCCATCGGCGCACCTGGCTGCCTGGCGGGAACATCCGGCGCGCCAGCACGACCAGCCACACCGCCATCAGCATCACGGCACCGCTGGTGATCCGGTGCACAAATTCGATGGTGGTCGCAATTGTCGGTTCGAGCGGCACGACCGCACCGTTGCACAGCGGCCAGTGACTGCCGCACCCGGCCCCTGAACCAGTGGCGCGCACCACTCCACCCCACACGATCACGAGCAAGGTCACACCAAGTGTGGCCCATCCGTACTTGAGAAATGTCATGCGCACACTCAACGCGACGTCGCCACCATTAGATATGCAGTATACGGCCCCGGTCCAGTTACCATAGCTGCCTATGCGCAACCGCCTGGTCGCCTCAGCCGCCCTCCTGCTTCTGACCCTCGTCTCCGTCCCGTCCGCTCAGGATCCGGACGAGCCGCTTTGGAACCGCTATCCGGCGATCTCGCCTGACGGTTCACAAATCGTCTTCACCTACAAGGGCGACCTTTACCTCGTGCCCTCGTCCGGTGGTACGGCCCGACCGTTGACGAGTCATGAAGCGCATGACTACATGCCGGTGTGGAGTCCCGACGGAACCCAGATTGCGTTTGCCAGCGACCGGTACGGCAACTTCGACCTCTTCGTCATGTCGGCGACAGGTGGCGAACCTCGCCGACTCACGTACCACTCGGCACCAGAGTCGCCATTCACGTTCACGCCCGACGGGCAGTCCGTGCTGTTTGGCGCGGCGCGGCAGGACACGGCGGCGCATCGCGGCTTCCCTGCGGGCTACATGCCGGAGCTGTATTCGGTGCCGGCAGCCGGTGGCCGGGTCACACAGGTGCTCACCACGCCTGCGGAAGACGTGCAGTTCAGCCGGGATGGCCGCCTGCTGCTCTACCACGACAAAAAGGGTCAGGAAAACATGTGGCGCAAGCACCAGGTCTCGGCCGTTGCGCGCGACATCTGGGTGCACGACACGCGGAGCGGCACCCATCGCCAGATCACCACATTCGCCGGTGAAGACCGCACCCCGGTGTTGACCGACAATGACAGCGCGTTCTATTACCTGTCGGAGGTTAGCGGGTCGTTCAACGTACACAAGATGCCGCTCGCAGGGGGCCAGTCGGAGCAGCTGACCTCGTTCAAGGCACGCCCGGTCCGGTTTCTCACGACCGCCCGCACGGGGATGTTGTCCTTCAGTTACGACGGTGCGTTGTACACGATGATGCCGGGCCAACAGCCCCGCAAGGTGCCGGTCACGATCGCAGCGGACGCACGCGCCACCAACGAGCGCATCGTCACGGTGACAGGGGGCGCGACCGATCTGGCCGTCGCGCCGTCTGGCAAGGAAGTGGCATTCATCGCGCGCGGCGACGTGTTTGTCACCAGCGTGGAGGGCGGTGTCACGAAGCAGATCACCAGAACGCCTGAGGCCGAACGCTCGCCGACGTTTTCGCCCGACGGCAAGGCCCTGCTGTACGCGTCAGAGCGCGGCGGTCGCTGGCAGATCATCGAAGCGCGGCGCACGCGCGACGAAGAGCTGCACTTCTACGCGTCCACCCTCATCCAGGAGACGCCGCTGGTCTCGAACGCGGCCGAGAACTACCAGCCGCAGCTCTCGCCGGATGGAAAGCTGCTCGCCTACATCGAGAACCGGATGACGCTGAAGGTGTACGACCTGGCGTCGAAACAGACACGCCAGTTGCTGACCGCCGAGCACCTGTTCTCGATGAGTGACCACGATCAGTATTTCGAGTGGAGCCCTGACAGCCGTTGGCTGCTGTTCAACTACGCCGTTCCAGGACTGGCGCCGGGAGAAGTCGGCCTCGTAAGTGCAGACGGGACCAGCGAGGTCGTGAATCTGACGCAGAGTGGGTTCAACGACTCGCGCCCGCGGTGGATTCTTGACGGCAAGGCGATGTTGTGGTTCACCAACCGCGACGGCCTCAAGAGCGTCGCGCAGGCGGGCGGCGCGCAGGCCGACGCCTACGGCATGTTCTTCTCGCAGGAGGCCTGGGACACGTTCCGACTGAGCAAAGAGGACTACGCGCTCATCAAGGACGCCGAGGAAGCGAAAACGAAGGCCGACGCGACCGCCAAGAAGGACCCGGCCACTCCCGCACCTCCGCCGTCGCCGCTGGTCATCGAATTGGATGGCGTCACTGATCGAAAGACCCGCCTCACCATCCACTCCTCATTGCTCGGTGACGCGGTCGTCAGCAAGGATGGCGAGTCGCTGTATTACCTCGCACGCTTTGAACGCGGGTTGAACCTGTGGACAACGACGGTGCGAACGCGGGAGACGAAACAACTGGTGTCGCTCAACGCCAACAGCGGCAGCCTTCAGTGGGACAAGGAGCGGAAGTTCCTCTATCTGCTGGCCGACGGCGCGATTTCGCGTATCGACCCGGCAAGCGGCAAACGGGATCCCGTGAGCATCAGCGGCGAAAAGGTGCAGGACCAGGCGGCCGAGCGGCGCGCCCACTTTGAGTCGGTGTGGCGACGCACCAAACAGACGTTCTACACGCAGTCGTTGCATGGTGTGGATTGGGACGAGGTGAAGCCGGACTATCTGAAGTACCTGGCCCACGTCGGCACCAGCTACGAGTTGGCGGAGATGCTCTCGGAAATGCTCGGCGAGCTGAATGTCTCGCACAGCGGGTCGACGTATACGCGCACGGGCACCGATCTAGATGCGACGGCGTCGCTTGGCGTGTTTTACGACCAGACGCACCGCGGTGTGGGTTACAAGGTGGCCGAGGTCCTCAAGGGTGGCCCGCTCGACAAGGCCGGCATGAACGTGGCGGTGGGCTCGATCGTTCAGGCGATTGATGGCGAGACGGTTGCGGCGGACCGTGACCTCGCGCAATTCCTCAATCGTAAAGCGGCGAAGCGGACCTTGCTGACGATCGCTGATCCGGCCGGCGCCACCCGCGATCTGGTGGTGATGCCAGTCACGCAGGCCGAAGAAGGCCGTCTGCTCTACACCCGGTGGGTCCGGCGCAACGAAGCCGAAGTCAACCGGTTGAGCAACGGCACACTCGGATACGTGCATATTCCTGGCATGAACGATGGCGCGTACCGCACCACCGTCGAAGAAGTGTTCGGAAAGTTTGCGGCGCGCAAGGGCCTGGTCGTGGACACGCGCAACAACGGCGGCGGCGACCTGGTGGCCGACCTCGACATGTTCCTCACCGGCAAGTACTTCTTCGACTACACCACCGACGCACGCAGCGTGGGGTTCGAGCCGAACTTCCGCTGGACCAAACCCAGCATCGCACTGGTGAACGAGGCCAACTACAGCGACGGGCACTGCTTCGCCTGGGCCTATCAGGCGCAGAAGATCGGCCAACTCGTCGGCATGCCAGTCCCGGGCACCTGCACGTGGGGCGGGGGGGCCGTGTTGCCCGACACCGGTATTCGCTGGGGCGTTCCGCCACTCGGCGTCAAGGATCCGCAGGCGAAGTTCCTCGAGAACTGGCAGACCGATCCCGACATCCGCGTGCCGCCAACGGTCGGAGCCGTCAGCACGGGCAGGGACGAGCAACTGGAAGCGGCCGTATCAGCGCTGTTGAAGACGGTCGGGGGCGTGTAACATGCGCGGCGCGGCGGCTGTTAGTCGCTGAGCGCCTTCAGGGGATCCACTCTGGCGGCACGGCGTGCGGGAATGACGGTCGCCACGATGGCCACCAACGTCAGCAGCAATGCCACCGCACCAATCACGCGCAGATCGTGCGGGGCCACCTCGTAGAGTTGGCTCCGCATCGCTTCCCCCACAACATAGGTCCCCAGCAGCCCCATGACCAGCCCGGCCGCCGCGATCTTCAGACCGTCGCCCAGCACCAGTCCAAATACCTCGCGGGCCGTGCTGCCGAGCGCCATGCGAATACCGATTTCGCGACGACGCTGGGCCACCTGGTAGGCCAGCACGCCATACACACCCACCGCAGACAGGAACAATGCGACGATCGCAAACGCCGAGGCGAGCAGCATCGGCACGCGGCGGCTGATGAGCGACTCGTCCATCAGTTCCATCATGGTGTGCACCGAATACACCGGCAGCTCCGGATTGATCGCCGCGACGGTTGCGCGCAGCGTATTCACCACCGACTCCGGCGTCGTGGCGGTTCGCAGCGCCATCACCAGCGACCGGTTCGGGGTTTGTGCTTGTGCGAAGTAGTAGGCCCCGACCATCGGCACCCCGCTCGCCAGCCCGGAAAACTGCACATCCCGCACCACACCAACGACGGTGTAGAAACGCGTGGCCTCGGTAATCGCCATGGGATCATCCATCCCAGCCGGCGGGTACATCCGCCGCCCGATGGGATCCTGATCAGGCCAGAACTTCGCGGCAAGCGTTTCATCCACGATGATGACCAGCGGCGAATCGCGAGTGTCGGACGCCGTGAAATACCGACCACGCACGAGCGGGGTCTGCATGGCTTCGAAGTACCCGTCGCTGACCGACGTCTGGGCCGGTGACACCAGCGACTCCCCCGGCTGCATCACGTACCCTTCCGCAAAGATCACACTGCTGCTGAAGTTGCCGGTCATCGGCAGCACCGACGTCACGCCGGCGTGTTCCACACCCGGAATGGTGCGCGCGGCTTCCACCAGACGCTGCGAGACACTCGTCAGCGCCGCCTCGTCCGGATACGCCGTGGACGGCAGCGTGACGTGCGCGGTGATGACTCCTGCGGGTGTGAACCCGGGATCGATCTTCAGCACTTCGCGGAAACTTGCGAACATCAGCCCCGCGCCCATCAGCAGCAGAAAGGCCAGTGTGATTTGAGCGGTGGCCAGACCACGACGCAGCAGCGCGGTGCGCGTGCTCACGGTGCCGCCTCGCCCTTCGTCGCGCAGCGTCGCCGTCACATTCATCGAACGCAGCCGCAGCACCGGCATCAGGCCGATCAGCAGGCCCACACCAAGCGTCAGCAGGAGCGCCACGAGCACGCTGACGGTATCCAGACGAATTTCATGTCCCCGAGGCAGCTCGTCGAGTCCGAGCGACGGCACGGCCGCCAACGCCCACCATCCCAACAGGAGGCCCAGACCGCCGCCCACCACCGAAATCAGCACCGTCTCTGAGAGAATTTGGCGACCCAGGCGTCCGTGGGAAGCGCCGATCGCGTGGCGCGTGGCGATTTCTCGGGCTCTGCCACTGGATCGAATCAACACCAGGTTGGCAATGTTCACGCAACCGATCAGCAGCACCACGGCCACGCCCGCCCAGAGCAGATACAACACGGGGCGCAGTTCGCGCACCAGATCGGCGTGCAGCATGAACGCATCGGTTCGGAACCCGGCGTCCTTCAGAATCTGCCTGAACTGCGGAAAGCGTTCGTCGTTGGCGGCATTGATGGCATCCAACTGGTTTTGCACCTGCGTCAGCGATGCACCATCCGCCAACCGGCCCACCATCGTCCAGTTGTTGGAATGCCTGGAGTTGTCGGATTTTTCAGCCGACGTGAACTGGGTCGGCAACCAGACATCGATATCGTTCCAGAGCACCGTGAACGAGGATGGCAGGACGCCGGCAATGACATGCACCGTGCCGTTGAGCCGGAGTGCCTGGCCGACCGCCGCCGGACTCGCACCAAACTTCCGCTGCCAAAAACCCTGGCTCAGCAACACCCGACGAGGGGCGCCCTCCTCGGCATCGGCGTCCGTGAGCAGGCTGCCGAGATGGGGCGTGGCGCCGGCCAGGCGATAAAACGACGGCGTGGCCGTGACCGACACCAACCGCTCTGCGCCCCCCTCAGCGCCGTAGGTGACACCGCCGCGGCGATACAGCGCCATGTCCTCCAGCGCGGTCACCCCGTCGAGCCGATCAAAATAGTCCGGCACCCCCGACGCGGCCCGGACCGCGCCGGCATTGGGATAACTGTTGAGAATCAACACCAGCCGTTCGGCGTTCGGCACCGGTAGAGGGCGAAGCAGCACCGACTGCACCACGCTGAAAATGGCCGTGTTGGCGCCTATACAGACCGCCAACGTCACGAGTGCGGTGATGGTGAAGCTGCGGTCCTTGATCAGCAGGCGGATGGCGTGGCGGACATCGGACAACATGGAGAACCGGACGACCAAAGAGGGTGCCGGGTTCCCTCCTGACCCGACCTTGGCGCATGATGTAGCACATGACTCGACGCCTGCTCTGGCTGCTGTTGTGTGGTGTCCTGGCGCCTGTGGCGGCCTGGGCGCAAACGGACGTTGTGGGGGCCTCGGACCATCCGGTGGTGCCACGCCTGGCCGGGGGCCAGTACTACACCTCCGACTACGAGGCGCACGATTTTGGATCGGGTGACTTCTACGTCGCCGACGACTCACAAACCGTCGAGGGACGATTCACGCGCATCGAGTATTGGATCAAAGACGGCGGCAAAGCGTACTCGGGTATCGAGATCGGCCGCAACTATCAGCGCGCGGTCGCCGAGAAAAAAGGCGAGACGCTGTATTTCGACCTGTCAAACTCCGGCGGAAACGCCACCTTTCGACTTGCGGTCGACACGCGGGTGGTCTGGATCGGGCTGTCCGTCTCCAATGGCGGCGAGGTCTATGAGTTGACCATCATTGAAGAGGCCGCGATGCAGCAGCAGGTGACGCTCAACGCCGGCGCGATGGCGGCGGCGCTGGTGGCCGATGGGCGCGTCACGGTCAAGGGGATTCTCTTCGACACCGGCCTGGCCACGATCAAGGCCGAGTCTGTGGCGCAGTTGGAGGCGATCGCTGAACTCCTGGCCTTTGACGACACGCTGCAGCTGGAAATCGTCGGACACACCGACAGCACCGGCACCCCGGAGGGCAATCTGACGCTCTCGCGTCAGCGCGCCGACGCCGTCAAGACATGGCTGGTGACCACCAAGAGCATCAGCGGCGGCCGGCTCACAACCACCGGGCGCGGCGACACGCAACCCGTGGGCGACAACACCACCGAGGACGGGCGCGCGCAGAACCGGCGCGTCGAGTTGATCAAGCGACCGTAACGCGACCGGTCGTCACCGGCAGGTGCGCCCCGTCCACTGCTTGGGCGCGGCGCCGCCGCACGACCAGTCCTGATGGTTGACCCGTCCCAGGGGCCACGCCCATCCCGTGTAGTACGCATTGACCTCAGCGTCAGGAACGCCGGCCATCGGCCGCGCATCGCATGAATACTTGTTCTCGCGCGTCGGCGCGCCGGTCCGGCACCCGGGCAAGGTGGCTTCCACCACATTCGGCACCAGATCGAGATCAAAGTCGCGCGCGAGCCATTCAAGTTTCGTGACGCCGTGTGGACCTTTCGGTGTGCCCCACCACGCGATGAAATCGGCGCGATGCTGCAGTTCGTGCGCGACCAGTTCCGCAAAGCAGTCGATCCCCTCGGCAATGGCGCGGCCACTGGGTTCGTGCGGTGGATCCGGCCGTCGTGGCAGCGCACACGACTGCGACGCCTCACTGCCGATAAACAACGTTTCGGTCACGCCATCCCATCGGGCCGCGACCGTCCCTCCAGGCGCGCCCGGATCGAGCGGCAGGAATCCACGGAACGCCATCGAGACGCGGCGGGCGTCAGCCGGAACGGCGTCGGTCTGTTTCCAGTAGTAGTACCAGTTGGGATCGGTGCCGTCGGGGTTGTTGGCCGCATCGGCATTAAAAAACAGACGGACCCGCTGCGTACGGGTGCAGTCACAGGGTCCGCTCTGCACACGGCTCCGCAGCGTGCGCGGACCGAAATCATCGTGACGCCTCGGCAGTCCGGCATAGGTAAACGTGACGCGCTCACCCTGCGACGAGGCGGGGTCGACGGTCTGCACTGTGGGCGCCGGAATTTCGTCGAGTGCCCACGCGACCTGATCATTCACAGCACGGCCGTTGAGCCAGGCCTCCTGGCGCGCCACAATCTCCGCGCGGCCCGTCTCGCCCGAGAACGCGGCGTCGCCGGACGGATCGTCAAGTTCAATCGGTTTCATCGCGCAGAACTCCACACGAAACGGCGCGGCGTCGAATGTGCGGCCTTCACGTGTGTACCGGATGCGCAGCGTCACCGGGCCCGTCGTCTCCTTCGCCTGCAATTCGAGCACGGGCTGGGTGCCACCCGAATTCTGCAGCACCTCGGGAGCCTCACCCTCCGACGCCACCACAAACTCCGCAAACTCGCCGCCACGTCTTGTCGCCCCGGCAGTGAAACGCAACGACGTTCGTGTCGGGTCCTCCACGTCGATGCATCCACACGCCGGGCCGTAGATGGCCACACGCGGATCCCGGTCCGTTGCCCCCTTGGTGATCGTCCAGGAGACCGTCTCGGTCAGCGGCACGAGGTTCTGCATCGCGCCCAGAGGGATCGTGCCGGAGGTGCTGCCGGACAACGCGCGAGCCGTGGACGGCTGACGAACCACATCGAGGAACCCATCGACCGACCGCGATTCGTCCTCGATGACCGGCGGCATCGTCTGATTACCGTAGAAGGGCGCCGCCAGCATGTCGTAGAACGCCTGCGACATCGACGTGGTGTCGAGCCGCGCGCGCACCTCCCCACCTGCCGCACCGACCTCCCACGCACCGCCAAGCAGGTTGATGTGTCCCAGCCCCCAGTACGTGTCGCCGGATGTCGTCCCCGAGGAGCGAAGGGGCGGATACATCGGCAGGTCCATCCGCCATTCGTAATGGGCCACGTACGCGGCTGTGCCATCCGGCCGCAACGTCAGTTGCAGACGCTCGGAGTGCACGACCTGAGCCTCTCCAAAGGAACCCGTGCCCTGCCGCGTGATCGTGGCACTGCCCGACCAGCCCTCGTCGGGCGCCGACCCAGCCGTCTGCTGATCACTGGTGGCCGCCAGCGCCACGACACACACACTCACAACAGCCACCGATACCGGGAGTATCCGCATGGCCACGGATTGTAGATGGGTTTTGACGGATGTGCATGTCCGTCACGCCATGCGGTCGTGGCGGGTCACAACTCCCGGCGGCCATGACCGTGCAAGGATCACACCGGCGCAGTCAACCGTCACGCGTTCAGTGCGCCCGCAGCGCGTCGGACGGTGCCACCTTCATGGCCCGACGAGCCGGCAGTGCCGCCGCCACAACAGCCACGCTCAGCAGCAACGCGCCGACGCCCGCGAACGTGAAGGGGTCCGTGGGTGACACGCCAAACAGCAGGTTCTCCGCCAACGGCGCCAGCATCGCTCCCGCGATCAGTCCGATCGCCACGCCGCCGGCACCGAGCATGGCGGCATGCGATACCAGCATCGACCAGACCTGACCCGGTGAGGCACCCAGCGCCAGACGAATCCCGACCTCTGCCGTCCGCTCGGACACCATCAGCGCAACGACCCCATACACACCAACGCCCGCGAGCAAGAGAGCCACCACGCCAAAGGCGCCAGTCAACCACAATACGAATCGGCGTTCGCCCACCGACTCACTCCGCAGTTCGTCCATCGTCCGCACGTTCGACGGAGGGTTCACGCCCATCGATGTGATCGCAGACACAACGGCTGACGTCACCGCAGCCGGATCGCCGTTGGTGCGCACCGCCATGAATGGGCTCGTCGGCGGCCCCTGCAGGTGGCTGATGTAGATCTCCGGCTCCGGTGTTTCTTCAAGAGTGGTGTGACGCACATTGCCGACCACACCGATGATGCGCATCCACCCAGTGGGTGTCGGGTTGGCCCCCATCTGGACGCGGCGTCCGACGACGGATTCTCCGGGGAATAACTGGGACGCCAGGGCGGCATTGACGATGGCGAGACGTTCGCCCGCGGAGCGATCAGCATCGCCGAACACGCGGCCGTCGAGCACCGGGATTTTCATTGTGCCGAAATAATCGTGTACCGCGCGCCGCATCTGGACCTCGGGCAGGTCCGAGGGAGGGACGACCCGCCCCTCGACTGACAACTGCGTGGAGACTTGTGTGCTGCCCAGCGGAATCCGTGTTGATCCGCCGACGTGCGTGACACCTGGAATCGCGGCGAGACTCGTGCGCAGTTCGTCGTAAAACTGGACCAGCGCGGGCGCGCCGACGTACCGTGCTGGTGCGCTCACTTGAAACGTCAGGAGTTGTTCAGGTGCGAACCCGGGATTGACACTCAACACGGACATAAAACTTCGCAGCAGGAGTCCCGCGCCTACGGTCAGCACTGTGGCGAGCGTGACCTCCGCAACGACCAGTCCACCTCGGGCGAATCGCTGCGCGCGGCTGGCGGTGGTCCGCTTGGATGCACGCAGTCCCTCATCCGCACTCACACGCGACGAGGTCCACGCCGGCAGCAGGCCGGTGAGCACGCCCGCCGCAAGGGCCATCCCGAACGTGAACGCCACCACCATCGGCGAGAGTCGTGTCTCGGTAATTCTCGGCAGGTCGGCGGGCGCGAGTGCGATCAACAGATTCGAGCCGACGGCGACAAAGACCAGAGCTGCGACACCACCCATCACACCAAGCGTGGTGCTTTCAATGAGCGACTGCTGTAGAAGGCGTATGCGTGAGGCCCCAAGCGCAGCGCGCACCGCAGCGTCGTGTTGTCGACCTGTCGCCTTCGCCAGCAGCACGTTCGCAATGTTGACGCACGTAAGGAGCAGCAGCACGCCCACGCCGGCAACCAGCAGGAGCAGCGCCGGCCGGATTGCGCCGACGGTTTGATCGAGCAACGGGCGCATCGTAATCCCAAAACCATCATTCGTATCAGGCATGTCGCGCGCGCGGCGTTCGGCAATGAGTTGCAGGTCCGCCTGTGCCTCTGTGAATGTCACGTTCGGCTTGAGCCGCGCAATCACCGACAACATGTGAATGGTGCGACTGGGCTGCCCCGCCTCGTCCACCATGCGGAAGCCGGTCTGCGTCAGAGGGATCCAGACATCGGCGGCCTGCGCGCGCGAGAAACCGCTGGGTCCGAGCATCGACCGGTACGGGAACACGAACGACGGTGGCATCACGCCGACGATCGTCGCCGCAGGCTCACCCTCCGGCCGCGGGAACGGGCGCCCGATCACGCCAGAGTCGCCGCCGAAACGCCGCTGCCAGTAGTCGTGACTGAGTACGACCTGCTGCGCGTCGCCGTCCTCAAGTCCGCGGCCGACGAGCGCCGGCTGACCCAGCAGGCGGAACATCCCCGGGGTCACCCATGACGACTGTATGGTCTCGACCGAGTCACCCGTGGGCACCTCAAGGCTTGTCAGGAACGAATACATGCCTTCCACCTGGGTGAAGGCGGTGCTCTCGCGCACAAACGCATCAAAGTTTGCCGGGGAGACGGGATAGTTCTCGTCCGCGAGTTTGGTCGCGTCGCTCCAGATGGCCACCAGGCGATCCGGATCGCTGTAGGGCAGGGGTTTGATCAGGACCGCGTAGACCGTCGAGAAGATAGCGCTGTTGGCGCCAATGCCGATCGCCAACGTGGCGACGACCATGGCCGCAAACAGCGGCGCACGCCTGAAGTGGCGACACGCAAGACGGACATCCGACAGGATCGATTCAGTCGTCATGACGTGGGGCCTCGTTACGGAATACGTGTCGGAGCGTTGGCGTCGGATGCGACGGTCCGCCGCACGTTCACTCACGCCGGACGCGAGCGCGTCCGCGCAGCCGACGACGGTCGCCAGCACCCCTCGGACCCGTCCCTGTGCACGGGCAGCCTGCACACGCAGGAGGAATGTCTGATGGAGGTCGTCGCCAAGCTTTCTGCGAAAACCACGCGGGTACGCGCGCAGCGCGAGCCGGTGGATGACGGACGCGACCCCCTGCCTGTTCACGAACGAGCCTTTCGCGCCGGCAGCAACCGCCGGGCCCGGGCCGCAGCCACCTGGCCCGCAAGGCGTTCGGCCTCCAGTGCGGCGACCTCACGTCCGTGCGGCGTGATGGCGTAGTACCGCCGCCGCTCGTCGGCCCCGTCTGTTCCCGCCACCTCCTCGATCAGCTCATCGTCGAGCAATCGGGCCAGCGATCGATACAACGTGCCCGTGCGCAACGGTAGCAATCCCGCAAGCCGGGCTTCGACCGCCTGCAAAATCGCGTAGCCATGCAGATCGTCCTCGGCAAGCGCCAGCAGGATCTCGAAGGCGACGGGAGTCAGCGGCAGCAGCGCGTCGGGGGATCGGAAAGGCATATGTGCTCCATGAATACGTTCATCATGAACGCAGTATCAGCTTGGACGGCCGCCGTCGTCAACTGGTTGGGAACCTTGTTAACCAAATGTGCGTCTCGGGGTATATGTCCATTGTGGATATGTCCACACAACCATGACCCAAACCCTTAAACCCGCTGTGTTTCACATCCTTCTGGCGCTGGCCGACGGTGACAGTTACGGATACGCCATCATGCAGGCCGTCCGCGAGCAATCGGGCGGCCGCGTCCCGTTGCAGACCGGTTCGTTCTACCGCCACCTCTCCAATGTGATCAGCCAGGGCCTGGTGGCGGAGGCGCCGGTGTCGGGGGCGCCTGCCGATCCGCGCCGGGGTACGCACTATCGATTGACGCCCCGTGGCCGCCAGGCGCTCGAACTCGAGCGCGAGCACCTCGCCGGGCTCCTCTCGGCACTTCATCATTTAAAGCCGTCATCTCGGAGGCAGGCATGATCCCGTCATCACACCCAGGCCGCTGGGCCGAGGCCTGTTACGGCGCACTGCTGCGCGTCTACCCCTCATCCTTCCGCCGACAGTTCGCCGATGACATGCGGGACACGTTTCTTCGCGATCTCACGCGCGTCAAGAGTCGCGGCTGGCTGGCGGTCCTTCCGTTCTGGATCGTCACCGTCGTCCAGGCGGTGTGGTTCGGCAGTGCCGCGCGTCGTTCACCCGAAGGTCCTGCGCCTGATCCGTCTCCCCGTTTCCGATGGTCCCTGTTGGCCGATATCAGGTATGCGCTCCGGCTCCTGATGCGCAGTCCCACGTTCGCGATCACGTCCGTCTTGTCCCTGGCGCTGGGACTCGCGGCGGCGACGGTGATTTTCGGCCTGGCCGACGCGTTGTTACTGAAGCCGAGCGCCGGCGTGCGTGACAGCGGGCGGGTAGTGGAGATTGCGCGCTCCACCAACGGTTCGGGGAGCGACAACATGTCGTATCCGGTCTTCCGCCACCTGCGCGAACATGCCACGACGCTCGAAAGCATGGCGGCAACGACGTTCAGTCCGTCACCGGTGAGCCTGGCCGCCGACGGCTCAAGCGAACGCATTTTCGGCAAGCCGGTGTCGGCCAACTACTTCGACACCCTGGGGATCACCCCGGCACTGGGGCGGTTTTTTCTTCCCGAGGAAGACGCGACGCCCGACGCCAGGCCCGTTGCCGTGCTGACATATCAATTCTGGCAGGACCGATTCCAGGGTGACCCCGGCATTCTCCATCAGCCGATTCGGCTCAACAATTTGTCGTTCGACGTGGTCGGAGTCGCCAGCGCTGACTTTGGAGGCGATAGTGCGTTCGGCACCGACCTCTGGGTGCCGGTTTCGATGGTCGGCGTGCTCCGTGGCCGGACCGCGGCGGAGCTGCTGAGTCAGCCGCGAGCGGTCTGGCACACGGCCGTCGGTCGACTGACACCCGGCACCTCCGTCGAAGCCGCGCAGGCGGAATTGAATGCGCTGCTGGTCGCCTTCCGCGAGATCACGCCGCAGGTGCCCGACACACACGGCATCTCTGTCTCCCCGCTTGGCCGCGTGCCGTCTGCCGCGCGACTGCCCTTCACGGCGTTCATCGGCCTCCTGTTCGTCCTCACGGCGGGCCTGCTTGCGATCGCGTGCAGCAACGTGGCCGGCATGTTGATGGCGCGCGCAACCACGCGGCGCCGGGAGATCGCGACGCGCCTCGCGATTGGCGCGAGTCGCGGGCAGGTCGCCGCGCAACTGTTGACCGAGACGGTGGTGCTCTTCGGCGTGGCGGTGCTGGTCGCCGCCCCCCTCACCTTCTGGCTCATGTCGATGCTCCGCGCATCTGTACCAGCGTTGCCGGTGCCGCTGCATCTTGACCTGGCGCTCGATCTGCGGTCACTCGGGTTCTCCGTCGCGCTGGCCATGCTGACGGGCCTGCTCTTCGGACTGGTTCCCGCGCGGCATGCGCTTCGCACGGATCTTGTGTCGGCGCTGCACGGCCAGGCCTCGACTGCGTCGAAGGAGCGTCTCCGGTTCCGGCATGTGCTGGTCGTGGCCCAGGTCGCGTTGTCGCTGACCATGGTGATTACCGCAGCCTTGTTCGTGCGCACGCTGCTGGCGGCCGCGTCGATCGATCCGGGCTTTTCGAGCACGCGCGTGGACGTGGTGTCGCTCGACACGACACTGGCCCGCGCCACCGGGCCGCAGGCCGTCGATCTCATCGAGCGCGTCGTGGAACGCGTGCGCGGCATCGGCGGCGTCGAAGCCGTCGGACACTCGCGCATGGTGCCGCTGCAGGGCGGAGGGATGGGCCTCGGTGGCATTCGCATTCCCGGCCTCGACGAAGAGGCGCTCCGCACGCTCAATGATGCGGACTGGGACACGGTCTCACCGGACTACTTCCGTGTGCTGCAGATGCCCATCGTCAACGGCCGGCCGTTCGAGCCGTCCGATCGCGAGGGGCAGCCGCTTGTGACGATTGTCAATGAAACGTTTGCGCGACTCGCGTGGCCCGGAGAGTCACCCCTGGGACGACAGGTCTGGCAGACAGATGGCGGCGACGATCCGGGGCGCCCACTCGTCGTGGTCGGCGTCGCGCGTGACGGCAAATACCGAATGCTCAGTGAGCGACAGCAGCCGTTCATTTATGTCCCGTTTGCCCAGCAGCCACAGACCGCCGTCGCGTTGTTCGTGCGCCACGAGGAGGGACGCCGGTCCCTGGCGGATGTTCGGAAGGTCATTCTCGACGTCGAACCGAGTCTGCCGGTGGTGTTGGCGCAATCGCTCGACGAGGCGACGGCGATCGGACTCCTGCCGCAGCGGCTCGCGGCCTGGGTCGCAGGCAGCGTCGGCGTGCTCGGGCTGTTCCTCGCCGCGCTCGGTCTCTACGGCCTGACCGCCTTCCTCGTCGTGCAGCGCACGCGCGAGATTGCGATTCGCATGGCGCTTGGTGCAACGACCGGTCAGGTGCGCACCATGGTGCTCCGGCAGTCGGCACGTCTCGGTCTGGCCGGCGCGGTCCTTGGCCTGTTCGCGGCAGCCGGACTCGGACTCGCCATCCAGAGCCTCAGTCTGCTCATCGCCGTGCGTCCCACCGATCCGATTAGTTTTGGCGCACTCTCATTACTTCTGGCGGCCGTGCTGTTCATCGCGAGCGACGTGCCGGCGCGCCGCGCCGCCCGCACCAATCCGGCAGTGACGTTGAAGGCGGAGTAGCCGCAAGGCCACGTGTCCTCCCGCGAGCCCAGACGATGATGCGGATTGGGGAGCCTGGCGTTGTCATCGTGTCCTTCCACAGAGCGGTCAGAGAGCGGCGTCGCCGCGGTGGGTGAACTGCAGTGGGTGCACGGTCACCCGCCCGTCGCGAAGCGCTGCCACGTCGTGAGTGAATGAATGCAGGTCGCCTGCCTCGATGGCCAGGCTGCGCCGCTTTTGCTCGGGCACCAGACCGAGCGAAGAATCCGCGTCGCTCAACCAGGCGTCGATGACGTCGGGCTCCTCCACATCGAGCCGGCCGACCACCATATCCGCGACCAACGCACGCAGTTGGTCCGCCTGAAGCGGTTTTGTGAGCACGCCCTCGGCGGCGGTCCCTTCTTCCGCGGCGAGGTGACTCAGACTGCCTGTTATCAGGACCACGGGCACGCCGCGGCATGAGAGCCTGACGGCGAGATCGTAACCACTCAGACCGGTCAGGCCGGTGGCGGCCAGTACGAGATCCGGGCGCGCGCGGTCGACACAGGCGAGCGCGGCGTGGCCGTCGGCCGCCCCAACCACGGACACGGCATCGGAACCGACCGCGAGGTCCACAAACAAACGCACCGCAGGACATTCATCGACGACCAGAATCGTGAAGGGTGTGGGAGCCATACCCGGGATTAGGTACGCGACCGCTGGAGCGACGCCAGACATGAATGCACTCATTCGCGCGGCGATGGTCAACAATTATTTGTCGTCGTCGAGCGTCGCCCAACCCTGGCGCAGGGCGTAGAGTGCCGCCTGCGTGCGGTTGTTGACGTGCAGCTTCTCGAAGATCACGCGCAGCCGGTTGGAGACCGTGTGCACCGACCACTGCAGTTCCGCCGCGATGTCGCGGTTGTCGAGCCCCCGCGCGACCAGGCGCAGCACGTCGATTTCTTTCTCGAGCAACGCATCCACGGATGGCGTCGCCGGCGGCGCGAGGTGCAGTTCTCCGAGGACGCGCGCCGCGATAATCGGGTCGATAAGGAACTCGCCCCGGTGCACGGCCTGAATCGCCGCGATGAGTTCAGCGGCCTCGACAGTCTTGAGCAGGTAGGCGCGCGCCCCCGCGCGGATCGCCGCCAGCATGTACGGCTCCTCGCGATACATCGTCAACGCGATGATCCGGGACTGTGGCGCCTCGGCGATGATCTGGCGGATGGCTTCGGTGCCATCCACCTGGGGCATCGCCAGATCCATCAGGATGACGTCGGGGCGCGCCGTGCGCCGCAACGACACGGCTTCGGCACCGTTTTTCGCTTCGGCGACCACGGCGAAGCCGGCCCCAGTACAGATCTCAACCAGCCCCTGCCGCATCAGGGTGTGGTCGTCAGCGATCAGAATTCGAGTCGGTGCCGTCTCCGGCATGGCCCCCTCCTTGCTGCCCGGTGCTTCCAGCGGTCCGCGGCACGATGATAATAATCGTGGTGCCGCGTCCTGGCGCCGACGTGATCGTCAAGCCGCCCCCCATCATTCGGGCGCGTTCGGCCATGCCGACCAGACCGAATCCGTCGCCCGCGGACGTCGGTGAGATGTCGCCGGGCTGAAACCCCTTGCCGTTGTCCTCGATGGTGAGCCGCACGTGGCCGGGTACGAGCGTCAGATCGAGCGATGCGGTCGTGGCGCCTGAGTGTTTGACCACATTATTCAGCCCCTCCTGCGCCACGCGAAACAGCCTGAGGGCTGTTTCGGTCGACAGCTCACTGTCGACGGCGTCGAGCCGGGTGGTGATCGCGATGCCCGATGCATCCCCGACCCGCGTCGCCGCGTCCCGCATCGCCTCAACCAGCCCCATGCGTTCAAGGTGTAACGGCAGCAGGTCGTGCACCACGTTCCGCACCTCGCCGAGGGCCTGGGAGGCCGCTTCCGCGATGTCGCCAAGATGCGTCGGCACCCCGATGCGCGCCCAGTTCCTGATCACGACCAGTGTCTGCGACACGCCGTCATGCAGGTCCGAGGCAATCCTTTTCCGATCCAGTTCCTGCGAATCGATGAGCTGGCGCGCAAACGCCTGCTGGACCGCCTGCTTTTGCTTGATGCCTGCCAGCCGCCACCGATGGCCGCCATACGCCGCCGATGCAGCAAGCGCGATCATGAGTGCCATGAACCACGTCGTCCGCCAGAATGGCGGGACGACGATGATGTCGATGCCGGCGCCTTCTTCATTCCAGACGCCTTCGCGATTGGCGGCAATCACCCGAAAGCGGAAGTCGCCGTACGGAAGCCGTGCATACCGCGCCGTGCGGTCGGTGCCGCCGTCATTCCAGTCGGTCTCGAGGCCTTCCATCATGAATTTGAACTGCGCCAGTTCAGGCCTGACGAATGTGAGCGCGGCATACTTCGCTTCGATCGATGTGCTTCCGGATCGAATCTCGATGCGATCGAGCGACGATGCCGAGACACCGCCTACTTTCACGTCGAGGAGCGCGACAGGTGGCGGCAGCGATTTGGCAAGCCCGTCAGGATTCACCACGGCGACTCCTCCCTGTGTGGGAAACCAGAAACGTCCATCGGACGCGCGAATACCGGCGGGCCGGCCCAGACCGTTGCACTCCTGGTTGGCCATGCCGTCATCGCGTCCATAACGAACGGCGGTGACGCTTCGCCTGCCGCCCGCGGCCACGGCGTCGAGTTCGGAGCGCGCCACGCGATAGATGCCGCTATTCGAACAGATCCAGAAGCGCTGCTGGTCATCCTCGAGGATCTGGAATGCGCCGTTGGCCGGAAGGCCCTCGGCCGTCGTGTACCGTGTGAACCGGCCGTCGCGGTAGCGGAAGAGGCCGCTGTCGTACGTGCCAATCCACATCGTGCCGTCGGGGTCGCTGCGAATCGCGCGCACGCGCTTGCCGGTGAAGCCGTCGCGTTCGCCGAGCTGCGTCACGGCACCGCGTTCGTAGCGGAACAGCCCGGGGACCCCGCCGACCCAGAGGACACCGCGCGCATCCTCATGGAACACGCTGGCTGCAGCACCGAGGTGCAGCGCCGGATCGAGCACGCCGTCGTGATACCGATGCGCCCCGCGATCGCCGGCGATCCACACGTCGCCGTTGCGGCTCTGGAACATCGCGTAGTAGTTCCAATCCACCGTCTCATCGATAATTGTCGTGACGCGACCATCCTTGAGGCGTTTGATGCCGCGCCCCAGGGTAGCGACCCACATCGCACCATCCCGATCCTCCATCAGGGCCGTGATGCTCGGCCGCAGCTGCGGCGCTAACCCAAGTGCAGCGGTCACGTTCTCAAAGGCGCCAGCGCGATACCGCGTGAGCCCGGGCCAGCCGCCGATCCAGATGTCGTCGCGCCCATCCTGCAGGATCGGGTAGGTGTTGTCGGCCGTCAGCCCGTCGCGGGTCGTGTACGTGACAATGGGCTGCTCCGTAAATCGCGCCAGACCGCCCTGGGTCCCGACCCAGAGCGTGCCTTCGCGATCGCGCATGACGGACCGGATGTGCGAGTCGGGCAGGCCGTCGGCTTTCGTGAACGACGTGAACCGCCCGTCGCGGAAGCGCGCGAGGCCCTGGGGCTGCACGAACCACATCGTGCCGTCCCGGTCCTCCATGGTGTGCAGGATTTCGACGCCGATGAGACCGTCTTTCCTGCCATAGGACGTGACGGTCGCACCGTCGAAACACAGCAGGTCACCGCCCCGCTGCGGGTCCTTCATCCACAGCCGACCGGTTCGATCCTCGGCGACATTCCCTGGCGGCAACGCCACACTCCGGGTCAGCCGGTCGCCCACGAAGCGGTGCGCCATGCCGCGGTCGTCGCGATACCACGTGATCTGCTCGTCCCCGTATGCCGGCTTCGCCGAGATACGTGTCATTCCGGCGGCCCCGGGCGGGACGCGCCTTGTGGAGGGCACGAACGCGCCGTCCTGCCAGATCAGTTCGTCTTCCGTGTACGAGGCGACGCCCATCCGGCCATCATGCATTTGGATACCGCGAAGGTTCTTCATCGGGATCTCCACCTTGGAGAACCGCCCGTCCCGAAACTGCATGAGCACAAGATCCTCGGTCATGATCCACAGCTGCCCGTCGCGGTCCACGACAGCGCCCGTGAGACGTGAGTTAGGCAGCTCGGGGTTCGTCACCGTGTTGAACACGCGGAAGTTGATGCCGTCGAACCGGACGAGGCCGCCGAAGGTGGAGAGCCACAGAAACCCATCAGGCGTCTGCGTCACCGACGTCACCGTGCCTTGCGGCAGGCCGTTCTCAGTCGTCCAACTGTCGATCGTGTATTGAGCCGCGGCTGTGCCGGCCGCCGCACTGATGAGGATCAGCGCGGCTGCGGCCACGTGACGGATCGCGTGACACGTCCCCTCACGCGCGCGGTTCGCCGAGCGTGTCGGCTCCGGCATGGCCCCCTCCTTCCTGCCCCATGCGTCGAGTTATCCGCGGCACCTTGATGATAATCGTGGTCCCTCGTCCTGGCGCGGACTCAATCGTCAGGTCGCCGCCCATCATTCGTGTGCGTTCGGCCATGCCGACCAGGCCGAATCCGTCGCCCGCGGACATGGGTGCAACCCGACCCGGATCAAAACCCCTGCCGTTATCCCGGATGGTCAGCCGCACGTGCGCGGGTTCGAGCGTCAGGTCGATCGACGCGCTCGTGGCGCCTGAATGTTTGACCACGTTGTTCAGCCCCTCCTGCAGCACGCGAAACAGCCGGAGCGCCGTCTCGGTCGACAACTGAGCGTCAACGGCGTCGAGCCGGCACGTGATCGCAATGCGGGATGCATCGCTGACCCGCGTCGCCGCGTCCCGTACCGCCTCCACCAGGCCCATCCGCTCCAGGTGCAAGGGCAGCAGGTCGTGCACGACATCTCGCACCTCGCCGAGGGCCTGGGAGGCCGCGTCGGCGATCTCGTCCAGCCGCGCCGCCGCCCCGATGCGCGCCCAGTTCCGGATGACGACCAGTGTCTGCGACACGCCGTCGTGCAGGTCCGACGCAATCCGTTTGCGATCCATCTCCTGCGAATCGATGAGCTGCCGCGCGAACGCCTGCTGGACCGCCTGCCGCCGTTCCACCTCCGCGACCCGCCACAGGTGCCCGGCATACGCCGCTGTCGCCACCAGCGACAACATCAATGACAGGAACCATGTCGTGCGATAAAACGGCGGAATGACCACGATTTCGACGCTGGCACCTTCTTCGTTCCACACGCCGTCACGATTGGCGGCAATCACCCGGAACCGGAATGTGCCGTAGGGCAAGCTCCCATACCGGACGGTGCGCTCACCGCCGGCGTCCACCCAGTCGGGATCGAGCCCTTCCATGCGGTACCGGAAACGCGCCAACTCGGGCCGGATAAACGTGAGCGCCGCGTACCGCGCTTGAAACTCCGTGCTGCCGGAGCGCACTTCAATGCGGTCCCGCTCGGCGCGGGCAAACCCGCCGATGCTGAGATCGAGGAGCGTCACCGGTGGCGGCGTGGTGTTATGCGCCAAGACGGCAGGGTCGATGATCGCCACGCCACGTTGTGTTGGGAACCACAGTCGGCCATCCTGCGCGCGGATACCGGATGGCTGCCCAAGGCCGTTACATTCCGCGCTCGCCATGCCGTCGTCGCGCCCGTAGAGCACGGCCGTCACCGTGCGTTGTCGGCCTGATGCCACCGCCTCGAGCGATGTGCGATCCACGCGGTAGATACCGACGTTGGAACTGATCCAGAAGCGCGCCTGCTCGTCCTCGATGATGCGGAACGCCCCGTTGGTCGGCAGGCCTTCGCGGACGGTGAAGCGGGTGAAGCGACCGTCGCGATACATGAACAACCCGGTGTCGTAGGTCCCGAACCACAGGGTGCCGGACGCGTCCTCGTGAATCGCCCGCACGCGTTTGCCCGTGAAGCCTGCCTCCCCGCCGACCTGGTGCAGCACACCATCCACCACACGGGCCAGACCGTCGATATTGCCGACCCAGTGGGTGCCGGACCGGTCCACGTACATCGCGCTCGTTTCACCGCCGTACGTGTGGTCCGTCCGACTGATCCGAGTGAACACGCCATCCCGATACCGGAGCAATCCGCTGTCGGTGCCCACCCAGATATCGGTGCCCTCGCCTTCGTACAGCACATGCGCCGTGACATTCCACGGGCCGTCGATCGTCTCCACGCGGTCGCCACGGATTCGGCGGAGTCCGCCAAGGAGGCCAACCCAAATCGCACCATCGCGCGCCTCCATCAACGACAGCACATTGGCCGGCCGCAGGTGTTGATTGAGCAGGTTGTACTTCTCCGACACGCGCTCAAAGACGCCGTTGTGGTACCGCGTGAGGCCCGGCCACGCGCCGATCCAGATCGCGCCGTGCCGGTCCTGCAGCAGTGGATACGTGTTGTCGGCCTCAAGCCCGTCTGCGGCCGTGAACGAGTCGACGGGCTGTTCGACCAAACGCGTCAGTCCGGTGTTGGTACCGACCCAATGGGAGCCTTCGCGGTCACGAAAGATCGTGCGGACGTAGTTGTCGGGCAGACCATCAGCGGTCGTGAAGGATCGAAACCTGCCCTCACGGAAACGTGCCAATCCGTTCGACGAGAAGAACCACAGCGTGCCATCCGGGTCCTCGACCGACGACAAAAGTCCCAGGCCCACCTGACCGGCCTGCGGGCCATACGTCCGACGCGTACCATCACGGTCCAGGGACGCGAGGTCGCCACCGGCGTGCAGCGTCCACACACGGCCGGATCGATCTTCGTACGCCCCGCGGCCCGGCAGGTCCAAGGTTCTCGTCAAGCGACCTGCCACAAAACGATATGCACGGCCGGCATCGTCTCGATACCAGCGTGCCTCGAACCCCGCGCTGATGCCCGCGAACGTGAGCGCGGCAGCCTCGGGGGGCGGCTGCACCGCCGAATCCGCGACGAAGCGTCCGTCCCGCCACACCACAGTGCCCTTCTCGGTCTCAACCACCACCCCGCGCGGTGACCGAAATAGCCGCAGCATCTGCGGTGCGGGCAGGCCGTCAGCGACGTCCATGATGTCGAACGTCCCGTCGACGAATCGCATGAGCTCACGCGTCTGTAGCGTCACCCAGAGTTGGCCACTGTCATCAACCAGCAGACCGCCGAAGCGCGAATTCGGCAGTTCGGGATTAGTGGTGGTGTCAAACGTGCGGAAGGTGCGGCCGTCAAAACGCGCGAGGCCACCCAGCGTCGTGGCCCAGATGAACCCATCCGGCGTCTGCGCCACAGCGACGACCGAACTCTGCGGCAATCCTTCCGCGGTCGTCCAGGTGGTCATGCGGTATTGCGCCGCCGCGGGGCGGCAGACCACGAGCAGGAGGAGCACAGCGATTAACAGGCGGGGAGCCATCGTGCGCGCTTAGTGTAACCGCGACCACCGCGCACCGCTCCTCTGCGGTACACTCGCGGAAGCCCCATGGACTATCACGCCCGCCGCACCGCGCGCCTCACCACCGTCGCGCGGTGGGAACAGTGGCATGCCGCCCTTGGATACGTCCGCCTGGCACTCGCCCTTGGCGTGATCGCGACCTTCTGGTTCGGCGGATGGGCGGCGTGGCCCTGGGCGGCCGGTGTGGTCGCCGTGTTTGTCGCGACCGTGGCCGGGCATACACGCATCATTGATGCCCGCGACCGCGCACAACGCGCCGTCGACTTCTACGACCGCGGGCTGCAGCGACTCGCCCACCAGTGGCCGGGCCACGGCGACGCAGGCGCACGGTTCACCCCACCGACCAGTGCGACGCATCTGTATGCCGACGACCTCGACATCTTTGGGCGCGGCAGCGCCTTCGAACTCATCGGCACCTGTCGCACCGAGGCCGGCCAGTCCACGCTGGCCGCTTGGCTGCTCAGCCCCGCAGCGCCCGACGAGGTGCGGGCGCGGCAGGACGCCGTTCGCGAACTGATCCCCCAGCTTGATTTGCGCGAGCGCCTGAGTGTGGAAGGCGCCGTCATCGGGGCCCGCCTGCACCCCGATCACCTCCGCACGTGGGCCACCGCCGCACCGGTATTGTCGTCGGCCGTGCTCAGAGCACTCGTGATCCTCGCACCCGTACTTTTCATCAGCGCGGTGATCTGGCGCAGCCAGGGCGGACCGGCGGGCGTGTGGGAACTCGCCCTCATCCTGCAGCTCATCCTCGCCGGCGTGCTGCGGCCGCGCGTATTGCAGGTGATTCACGGCGTGGACTCACCGTCGCGTGACCTCGATTTGCTGGAACGGACCGCCCGCATCATCGAACAGACGCCGTTCACCTCGCCGAAGCTGCAGGAGTTGCAGGGCATGTTGCGACCCGGCGACCACAGCACCAGTCCGGCGTCCACGGCGATCCGTCGCCTCTCGCAGCTGGTGGCGCTCCTGGCCTCGCGCCGCAACGTGATCTTCGCGCCGCTCTCAGGCGTGGTGTTGTGGGCCTCACACCTGGCCTTCATCATCGAATCGTGGCGACGGACGCACGGCCACGCCGTCTCAGGCTGGGTGGATGCCATTGGCCAGTTCGAAGCGCTGGCGGCCCTGGCCGGATACGCGGCCGAACATCCCGACTTCGTCTTCCCCACACTGACGGACGGCCCTCCGGCACACTTCAGTGCACGGGCACTGGCCCATCCCCTGCTGCCCGACACCGCCGTGGCGAATGACGTGGCCCTCGGGGGTGACGGCCCGGTGTTGCTGCTGGTCTCCGGGTCGAATATGTCGGGCAAGAGTACGTTCCTGCGCACCATCGGCCTCACCACCGTGCTGGCCCAGCTCGGTGCGCCCGTGCGGGCGTCAGCGTGCACACTCTCCCCCCTCGCCATCGGCGCCTCGATTCGCGTCCTCGACTCGCTGCAGGAAGGCCACTCGCGCTTCTACGCTGAAATCCTCCGCCTCAAACACGTCGTCGATCTCGCACGCGCGTCACGCGGACGCATGCTGTTTCTGCTCGACGAAATGCTCAGCGGTACCAACTCACACGACCGACGACACGGGGCTGAAGGTGCGCTGCGTGGCCTGACGGCACTTGATGCGATCGGCCTGGCCACCACGCACGACCTGGCATTGGGTGAGATTGTCACGTCGCTCGGACGCCCGGCCGCGCAGGTGCATTTCTCCGACGTCTTCGACGCCGGCACGCTGCAGTTCGACTATCACCTGCGACCGGGACCGGTGCGCACCAGCAATGCCCTCGCCCTCATGCGGTCCATCGGACTCGAGGTGGATGGGCAGTGATCCTGCCGATTCTGTTTGTCTACGCCGCCACACGCGCGTTCTGGTGGGTGACGACGCAGCCGTGGTACTGGGACACGCCCATCTGGATGGACGGCGCGATCAAGATCGCGCTGTGGGTGCCACCGTCACTGCTACTCGTACGGCTCCTGCGCGGCGGCACCTGGCGCCACGCCGTCGCTGAACTCGGCCTCACCACACCGGCGTGGCGCGGCACCCGGCTGGCGCTCATCGCCACGCTTCCAATGGCCGCGATGTCACTGACCAGTCACGGCGTCCGCGTACACCCGGAGGCGCTACTGGTCGCGGCGCTCCTGGGCCCTCTCGCGGAAGAAGTGTTGTACCGCGGGTTCCTGTTTCAGCAACTGTGGCACCGCGCACGCTGGCCCGTGTGGGCCGCCGCGCTCGGCAGTGCGCTGGTGTTTGCCCTCGCCCACCATCGCAACCTCGACGAAACGCTGGTCCTCGGACTGTTGCGCAACGACCTGGCTACACCTCTGGCGACCCTGGGTCCACCGACGCTTGTGACGATCGCCGGCGGCTGTCTCTTTGCCTGGATCACCTGGCGTTGGCGCAGTTTGTGGCCGGCCATCGCCCTGCACGGAGGCGTCAACTTCTGGTGGGAACTCGCGCCAAACAGCCCGGGCTCGATGATGGCCACGTCCACCCAGGGCATCGCACTCGGCCTGATGGTGCTGCTGACGTGGCGACTGACGTCACCACCGACGATCAGGCGACCGGATCAAACTTCGGGTCACGATGCCGCCAGTCCTCCGGCGTCGCCACCTGCTCGTTGATCCATTCGATTACGGCGGCCCAGCCGAGACTCTCGGGGTCGTGACGCAGGTAGCCTTCCACCACAGCCAGGATGTGGAAGCCCTGCGAGATCTGAAACGACACAGTGGGATCGTTCAGCCGGCCCTGGACCACCTCAATCGTGTACTGCTCGGCGGTCATGTTCTTCGCGTGTTTGTGGTACCCGCGCAGGCGAGCTCCGGCGCGAATGCGCAACAGGCCCAGACGTTCGGCGAGGGCACGACGGGATGTGTAGAGCGCCTTGCCCACACCCAGTCCGCGCCGTTTGGGATGCGTCATGACCTCGGCGCCATACAACGTGCGCCCCTTCTCGGGATCGTGGTTGGTGAACATCCCGGCATCCGTAAAGCTGAGCCAGTTCTCGCTGAACTCGTATTCCTCCCACCACACGATCAAACTCGCCGCCATCCCAATCACCACATTCGTGTCATCGTCAATCACGACAAACTGCCCTTCGGGGAAGATGTCGAGATGTGACTGCAACTGCTTCAGCGACCACGGGGCCGAGCCGGGATACACCATTTCGGTCAGCGCACGAATCCCCTCAAAGTGTTCCGGACGGGTATTGACGACGTGGTAGGGACCTTTCGTTGGGCTCACAACTTCACCATCTCCAGATTGGCGGCGACCTCGGCACTCGACTGGCTGTCACGCAGTGGCAGCACGGTGCCACTCAGACGGCTCTCGACGAGCGCCGCAATATCCAGATCACCGACGACCATACTTTCCTGATTCGGCACCCCCTCAGCGAGGAAGCCGTCCCGCGCAAACGCGAAGTCACTCGGCGTCATGATCGCCGCCTGACCCCAGTTCAACGAAACGGCCGGCACCATCGGCAACGATCCCACTGTGCAGGCTTGCACAACGTAGATCTGGTTTTCAATGGCGCGGGCTTGGGCACAGTATCTCACACGCAGGTAGCTGATGCGATCGTCGGTACAGGTGGGCACCACCAGCACGGTCGCACCGGCCCGGGCCGCAGCCCGGGCCAGCTCGGGAAACTCCACGTCGTAGCAGATGTTGACGGCGATGCGGCCAATGGCCGTGTCGAACACCCGTAGTGACTTGCCGGCCGTGATGTGCCACTCCTCGGTCTCGAACCGCGTCATGTGAATCTTGCGCTGCCGGCCCGCAGCGCCGCTGGGGCCGTGCACCGTGCATTGGTTATAGACACGCACGCGGTCGTCATCCACCACCGGCACTGTGCCACCAACGATATACATGCCGCTGCGAGTAGCCAGGTCCGCAAGCAGGGCGTCGATGGCCGGTGCCTGATCGGCGAGGTCCATGATCTGTTCCTGAATCGGCCGCCGCGTGTTGCCGAGCGTCAACAGCTGGGTGCTGAAGTACTCGGGAAACACCATCAGATCAGCTTTGTAGTCCTTGGCCGTCCACACCAGCGACTCGACCTGATCGGCGAATTGCTCGAAACGTTCAACGGGACGGATGTAATACTGCAGGGCGGCGACGCGAATTCTGGACATGAGGCAGCGTACAACAACCGGGGAACCGGCCCCGTGGCCGGTTCCCCGATTCCTTGCGACTGAGTGCCTGTCTTAGAAGCTGATCTTCGCCCCGAGCTGCAGCTGCCGCGGGTCGTAGGTGCTGGTGATCGTGCCGAAGCCGCCGGCGCTTCGGTTGCCGTTCGGCGCGCGGAAGTTGACGCGATTGAAGAGGTTGAATGCTTCAAGGCGCAGTTCCATGTTGCTCGTTCGCCACGGCAGGTTCACGCGCTTCGACAGCACCATGTCCACCTGCCAGAACAGCGGGCCACGCACCGAGTTACGTGGCGCGTCGCCGAACGGCTGGCTCGCGTTGGTGGGAATCACCACCGCATCACGATTAAACCAGTTGGTGACCGACCGCTGATCCTTGGGCACCAGTGGATTGCCCACCACATTCGGCCGGTAGGCGTTCGCGCCGCGGAAGTCCTGCTGAATGCCGGACACCTGAAAGGTCGCGGACGGTGTATAGCGGAACGTCACCGGGTCACCGGCGTAGACGCTGTTGACGGCCGCGAGCTGCCATCCGCCCAACAACACATCCAGCACCGGCGACATGCCGGACAGGAAGCGGCGATCACGTCCAAACGGCAGGTCGAGCACCACACTCGTGGTGCTGTTGTACGGCTGGTGGTAACCCGAGAGGCCGAAATCGGCATCCATGTTGCGGAAGTCCTGCGGGGCCGGGGCGTTGCCGTTGCTGTTTTCGAGTGAGCCGGCGCCGTTGTCCTTGCTCTCCGAGAGCGTGAGCGAGCTGAGGAACGTGAGTGCGCGACCCGCACGCCATTCCAGCTTCATCTGGAACGCCCTGTAGGTGGAGCGTCCGCCGTTAAACGCGAACGTGATGTCGGCAAAATGCGGAATCGGACGACGCTGCTGAAGCGGGGTGTTCCCCCCAGTGCTATTCGGAGCCGCCTGATTGTAGTTGGCGAACAGCAGCAGCCCGTCCGCACGGTTGCCGACGTAGGCCAAGTCAATCATCACGTTGCGGAACACTTCGCGCTGCACGGACATGTACCAGCTCTGCACGCGGCTCGACCGGTAGTCTTCCGGCATGTAGGTGATGTTCGCCGTCTGCGGGTTGAAGCGGCTCGGATCCACAAGCCCCTCGGGGTAGCCGGCCTGTGTCGGACGAAACGCCGCATCCAGCGGATTGGTCTGCACCACAACGGCGTTGATGACCTGCGGGCCGTTGATCGGCAGGATGTTCGCACCACCCGCGCGGTGGAAGTGCACGTAGCTGATGCCGTAGCCGCCGCGGACCACCGTCTGGGGAGTGGCGGTATAGGCGAACCCGACACGAGGCCCGACATTGTTGCGATCGGGGTTAATCGTCGAGCGGTCCTTGAGCGACCCGTCCTTGGCCAGCACCATCCGCAATCCCTGCGGATCGAAGTTCGACAACACGTTGTTCTTCTCCCAGTGCGGAGTGGCGTATTCGTACCGCAGCCCCAGGTTGACCGTCAGCCGGTCATTCACGCGGATGTCGTCCTGCGCGTACATGAAGTGCATGTTCTGACGCAGGTCGGCCACCAGAATGTTGCTCAGGGCATAGGTGCTGCGCAGGCCGAACATGAAGTCGGCCAGGTTGTACAGGTTGCTGGACGCCGCCCCTGTTGGGCGCGAGAACTGACCCGCATACTGATCGCGCCCGTAGAGCGGGTTGACGTCCTGCACCTGTGTCTGAATGTGCTGGAACTCATACCCGGCCTTGAACGAGTGGCGGCCGAAGGCCCGCGTGTAGTTCACCTTCGGGTTGAACACCGTCGGCCACTGCCACTGCGGATTGGTCGCCTGGCGACCCAGCGTCGTGTAGCCGCTGATCAGCTGTGTGGGCAGACCGCCGGCCACACGGGGGTCGGTCGGCAGACCGGCGATGCCATACGCCTCGAGTGCACCAGGCGTGCCGAGTGCATGCGGGTTTTTTCCGCCTTCAGTGCGCGACCATCCGAACCGGAACTCCACCAGCGACGAGGAGTCGGGTGAGAACGTCGAGCCGAGCGCCAACTGCAGGTTGGTGGCGTAGGTGTTGGCGTTGCCGTCGCCGCCCGAGGGCAGCGGCAGCCCGGGCTGGTCAAGAATCGTCGCCTCACGCCAGCCGAACCGGCCGAACGCGGTCCAACGGGGATTAATCACGAGGTCAATCTTGCCGCCCGCCTTGTCGGTCACGGTCTCCGACGTCACGAGCTGTACGAAGTTGTTCGACGTCCCCGCCGCAGTGGTCTCAGGGAGCTGCCCCAACACCCTGGCCGCAAAGGCCGTCAGTGGAATCGGCGTGCCCGCGGGATACACCACACCGGTCTGGGGGTGACGGACGGCCACGGTCAGGATGCCCTGCCGCTGCGCCATGGTCGCCACGGTGGACGCTGAACGCGTCGTGCGGTCCTGACGGAGCCCCTCGTAGTCGCCGAAAAAGAACGCGCGGTTCTTGAGAATCGGACCACCAAACGTGCCGCCGAACTGGTGCCGATCAAACTTCGGCTCCTGGCCGGGCGCAGGCTTGAAGTAGCCTTCCGACGTCAGCGCGCTGTCACGGAAGAACTCCCAGCCGCTCAGCTGAAACCGGTTTGTGCCGCTGCGGTAGGCAACGTTGATCGTCGCCCCGGCCGCACGACCGTACTCGGCGCTCATGTTGTTGGTCACAACCTGAAACTCGCCCACGGCATCGGGCGTCGGCTGCATCACCTGGTTCGAAAAACCCTGGTTGCTCGTGCCGTACGCGTTGTTGTCGACACCGTCGATCAGGAAATTGTTGAACGTGCTGCGCAGCCCGTTCACGTTGAAGGACCCTTCGCGCGAGTTGGCGAGCGCCGACGGCCGGACGCCGGTGGTCAGCAGCGCCAGAGCCGAATACTCGCGATTGATGACCGGCAGCCGCTTGAGGTCATCGCCACGGATGACCTGCCCGCGCTGGCTGGTATCGGTGTCGAGCATCGCCGTGCTCGCCGTCACTTCGATGGTTTCCGAGAGGCCGCCAACTTCCAGCGTCAGGTCCACGCGTCGGCGCGCGCCGATGCTCACCTGAATATTGTCGGCCAGTGCCATCGAGAAGCCGTCCTTCTCAGCCGTGACAATGTAGGTGCCGATACGCACCGTGAAGAATTCGTAGCTGCCGGTCGCGTCCGTCGTGCTCGTGGACGTCACACCGGTCGCGGTGTTGGTCAAAGTCACTTTGGCACCCGCGACGACGGCGTTTTGTTTATCGAGAATCGTTCCGACGACCGCAGCCGTCTCGAACTGCGCATCAGCGGTCGCCGGGCACAGGATCACAATGGCCATCAGGGCCGTCACACACAACTGTCGTAAAAACATGAAACCACTTCCTCCGGCAAACACACTAGAAGACCGGTTCAACAACCGTGTGAGCGCCGTATGGCGGTGGTGTAAATCTCATCGTCACGCGGCCGTCACGCGCGGTCGCTAGGGTGTTCGCATGAGAACGACGGGTACGATATTGATGGTGGGGCTCTGGTGCGTTGTGGCGGCGATGACGGCGATCACAATGGGTGCGCGCGACATACAGACGCAGGAAGACCGCCCGAAGCGATCGGTCGCGCACCGGGGTGCGTCCGCGTACGCGCCCGAACATACCGCCGCCGCGTATCGACTCGCGATGGAACAAGGCGCCGACTTCGTGGAGCAGGACCTCGCGGTGACGAAGGACGGTGTGTTGATCTGCCTGCACGACGAATCACTCGAGCGCACCACCGACGTCGCCACCCGATTTCCTGACCGCGCCACCACAGACGCCCAGGGGCGCAAACGCTGGCTGGCGGCGGACTTCACGCTGGCCGAAATCAAGACGCTGGACGCCGGCGCGTGGTTCGACGCGACGTTCACCGGCGAGCGCATCCTGACCTTTGACGAATCCATCGACCTGATCGGGACACGCGCCGGCATGTATCCGGAGCTCAAGTCGCCCGCCCTCTATCGCAGTCGCAACGTCGATATCGTTGCGCTGTTTGCTGAGGTGGTGCGGCGCCGCGGGCTCGAGGGCACCATGCCGGATGGACGGCCACGCCTGGTGGTGCAGTCGTTTGATGAACAGGCCGTGCGCGATGTGGCCCGCATGTTGCCGAAGGTCACACGCACCTTCCTGATCGGGAGCGGTCCGAACGTGGAACGGTGGTTGGCCAGTCCCGACACTCTCAAGGAGATGTCCACGTTCGCCAACGACCTTGGCCCGGCGAAGGGCCTGCTCGAGAAGACGCCCGCCATTGTCGGCTGGGCCCACGCGGCCGGCATGACGGTGACGCCGTACACATTTCGCTCCGCCGCCACAGGACGATTCCCGGACGTGAAGGAGGAAATGCACCATTTCCTGTATGTGCTTGGCGTCGATCACGTCTTCACCGACAACCCGGATCAGTTCCCGAGAGTGCCGATTCCCGCGTCCACATCCCGCGATTAGCCTGGTCTTACACAAGTCTTACAATCGCCCGCCTCTGGCGCTGGTATCGTCACTACATGGCAGTCAAGACGGTTTCAGTGACACAGCGGGTGGGGTTGCGTTCGGGCGGCACGGGCACGATGGCCGGGGCCAAGCCGAACCGCTACAGCAAGGTCTCATGGACGACTGCGTTCTTCATGACGTTGTTCCACATCGGTGCGGTGTGGGCCCTCTTCAACTTCACGTGGTCAGGCCTCGCCGTGTTGCTCGTCACCTACTACATCTCGCTGGCCTGGGGCATCGGCATGTCGTATCACCGGTTGCTGACGCACCGGTCGTACAAGACACCGAAACCCGTCGAATATTTCCTCACGGTCTGCGCGACGCTCGCGCTTGAGGGCGGCCCGCTCTTCTGGGTGGCCACCCACCGACGTCATCACCAGCACTCCGACTCCGACCACGACCCGCACACGCCGCGCCACGGCGGGTTCTGGGCCCACATGGGCTGGATCATGTTCGGGGATGCGCAACACAACAACGTCGCCATGCCCGCGAAGTATGCGCCTGACCTGGCCAAGGACAAGTTCCACGTGTGGCTGAGCGCGTATCACTGGGTGCCCCTGACGGTGCTCGGCTTTGGCCTGTGGGCCGTCGGCGGCTGGAACTGGGTGCTCTGGGGCGTGTTCCTGCGCACCACGCTTGGCCTCCACTCCACCTGGCTGGTCAACTCCGCCACGCACCTCTGGGGCGGTCGCCGCTTCCAGACCCGCGATGATTCCCGCAATAACTGGTGGGTCGCCCTGCTGACCTTTGGTGAAGGCTGGCACAACAACCATCACGCCCACCCGACCTCCGCCGCGCACGGCCTGGCCTGGTACGAAGTGGACCTCACCTACCTGCACATCCGGGCCCTGCAGGCCATCGGACTCGCCACCGACGTCAAGCGTGTGCGTGTCGATGAAGAAATGCAGGAAGAAGCGGCCTGACGCGCTGAGGGCGGCGATTCGATAGAATCGGCCGCATGAGTGTCGCACCAGGCCGGCAAGGCGCCGTCGCGTTTTTCGTGACGTTCTGTGTCCTGCTGGTGGTGCTGGCCGTTGCACTCAATGTGCAGTGGATCATGTCCACCTGGCGGCAGATGGTGCCGCTGGTGCTGGGCGTTCTGGTGTTCGCCGCCCTGATCACCGGCCTGATTCTCTACACCATCTTCCTCGTACGCGAGATCCGCCGAAACGAGCAGAAGGACGCGTTCATCAACGCGGTCACCCACGAACTCAAGACGCCGATCACGTCAATCCGTCTCCACCTCGAGACCCTCAAGGCCCGCGATGGCACCATCCCGGACGACAAGCGTCGCGAGTTTTACCGCGTGATGCTCGATGACACCGACCGGCTAATGCAGACCATCGAACAGGTGCTGCGGGCCGGGGAAGCGGGCAAAACGACCCTGCATCGGGAACGCGTGAACCTGGTGACCCTCACCGACGAATGCCTCGCCCTTACCAGGGAACGCCGGCATCTGAACGACACTCAACTGCGCCGTGTGACCTTCGCCGGCGACGACCGTCCGGCCGACGTCCTCGGCGATCCCAGCGCCCTGCGGGCCGCGATCATCAACCTGCTCGACAACGCGGTGAAGTATTCGGGCGACACGATCGATGTATCGGTCGAGGCCGGGATCGTGGGTGACTGGGGCCTGATCCGTGTGACGGACCGTGGGGCCGGCTTCGCCCACGGTGAAGCCAAGCGCCTGTTCAAGCGTTTTTACCGCGTCCCCGGCGCCCTCACCCAACGCATCAAAGGCACCGGCCTCGGCCTCTACATCGTCCACCACACCGCGGCACAACATGGCGGTCGCGCCTCGGCCACCAGCCCCGGCCCGGGCCTGGGTGCCACCTTCACCCTCGAAATTCCGGCCGCATCTCCAGCGGCGGTGGCCTGACGACGAAAGCACCCATGCCCCACATTCTGATCTGCGAAGACGAGCCCCACATCGCGTCCGGTGTGCAGTTCAATCTGGAAGCGGAAGGCCATGTCGTGCAGGTCGTGGACAACGGCGAAGATGCGCTCACGCGTGTGGCCGACAGCCCGACAACGATCGATGCGCTGATTCTGGATGTGATGTTGCCCGGCATTGACGGTTTTTTGGTGGCGCAGAGCCTGCGCGCGCGCGGATGGTTTCATCCGATTCTGATGCTCACCGCCCGTGGGCGTGCCGAAGATGTGCTACGGGGATTTGAAGCCGGCGCAGACGACTATCTGCCCAAACCGTTTGACCTCGCGATTCTTGTGGCGCGCGTACACGCGCTGCTGCGACGACAGCAGTGGAAGGCCTCTCTCCCTCCACCTGATGTCTTCACGTTTGCGCATCGCACGATTGACTTTGCGGCGCAGGAACTGCGCGTGGGCGATACCGTGCATCCGTTGACGCTGATGGAGATCAATCTGTTGCGGTTCCTCGTCCGCCACGACGGCCAGACGGTGTCACGCAAGCAGTTGCTGGAAGAGGTGTGGAACGTGCACGAAGACACCGACACGCGCGCGATCGATCACTTCATGTCGCGGCTGCGCAAATACATCGGCGAGTCCCCCACCCATCCGCAGCACCTGCTCACCGTGCGGGGTGTCGGGTATCGGTTTGAGTCTGGTCGCGACGCTGCCACACCTTGAACTGTCTGGGACTGACAGGGTCATCAACCATCATAATCAGGACGTAGTCGCGTTCGAACCACTCCGAGGCGGCGAGATCCGCCAGCCAGCGTGCCGCTTCGTCGGTACGGGCCACGATGTAGTCAGGGCGCACGCGGTCAATTGACACGGCGGGCGGCACGCCGACGGCGTCAGGGCTGGCCAACCCCACCAGGTCGAACATCCGTGCCGGCCAGACATCCCATCCAATGACGCCGATTTCCGAGGCGGCCACCAGCACGTCGGACGTGCGGGGGATCGGAGCGGCCACCTGCCGGTAACCCTGCACGACACGGTCCGGGGCCGGGGACCATTTGACGGTGACGAATGCGAGCGTCTGGGCCACGGCCCACACCACCACCACGGCACCAGGCAACCACCGCGCTCCACTCGGCGCCCATCGCGCCACCAGCCGCGCGAGCGCCACGGTCCCGACTGCCGCCAGTGCGCAGACAAAGGGATACAGGAGGTAGTAGTACCAGGGAAACCACGTGAACGCACAGCGGCTGCCATACAGCAGCAGGTAGGCGACGGGCACGACACCCAGCGCGACAATCGCCGACGGGTGGCGGCGCAACGAGACGAGGCCCCCGACAGCCAATCCCCAGGGGAGCCACACCATCTGCAGCCAGCTGCGCGCGAACAACGTGTCCCCATACTGCCCCGTCGTCACCAACAACCGCAGGTTGGTGGTTGAGAAGCCGCACAGGTCGGCGTCCGCAGTGACATGGCTGGCCTTGGCCACGAGTGATTGCGGGATCGGGGAGCCGAAATACCACCAGGCCCATGCCACCCACGCCCCGCCGATGATGCAGGCGATGACCGGTGCCTGCCACGGCGTGCGCAGCAGCCGGTCGCGGGACGTCTGTGCCAGCAGGATGAGCACCGGGAACACCAGAACGCCTTCAGGGCGAATCAGCGGAGTCGCGGCCGCCACACTCCACGCAAGGATCATCCGGTTGGCGAGTGCGAGACGGATGGCCCCCAGCACGGTGCACGCAAACAGGGTGACCTCCATCCCGGAACGCGCCAGCGACACCGCGTCGATGAAGAACACGAACCAGACGACCGACAGCAGCGCCGCAGTGTCACCCAGCCCCAGCCGTCGCATCAGCGACCACAGCAGGAGTGCGACGCCCGCGTCAGCGACCAGACTCAGGGTGAACGCCGCCGTTTCGAGCGGGATACCGATGACACCGAGGGCGGCCGTCAGCAACGCCCACAGCGGTGTGGTGGTCGCCAGGACGCGTTCCCCTTCGGAGTACACCAAGCCCGCCCCTGCCAGCAGGTTGCGCGCCACACGTATGGTGATGAACGTATCGTCGAAGGGCCGAGGGCCCAACCACCAGCCGCTGAAGGCGCGACTGGCGACCAATGCCGCCACCCACCAACGCGGATCCCGCCAGGCCCGAATCACCGGGGTAGTGTAATCCCGCCCGGGTCTGCCGTCAGCGATCGGTGACTTTGTACACCTTCGTGGCCGTGCGCACGTAGAGGCTGCCCGCATCCGCCGCCGGCGTCGCGAGACTCATCTCGCCGAAGCTGTTCTTCGCGAGTTCCTTGTATTCGTCCGCGGCCTCGAACACGACGACATCGCCGTCTTCGCTGGTGGCGTAAATGCGCCCCCGGCTGGCCAGCGGTGATGCCGAGAAGGTCAGACCGCCCCCGCCGACCCGGGCCTTGTACAGTTCCTTGCCGGTCTCAGCATCGGCCACCTGCATGATGCCGTTGTCGTTGATGGAATACACGCGTCCGCGGTAGACAAGCGGCGAGCCGGTGTATGCCGCAAAACGCGGCTGGAACCACGAGACGAATGTATTGCTTGTCTGATCCGGCGCGAGGGAAATGTCACCGGTGGCTCCGGGTTTCACCGCGAAGAGGGGCCGGTTGTTTTCTCCCTGCGACCCCGACCCCACGTAGAGCATTCCGGCGCCGGCCACCGGGCTCGGCGTGGCCTGCGTCATGCCGCGCAGACGCCACAACTCCTTGCCGTCGAGGCCATACGAGATGACCAACCCTTTGCCGACCGTCACGATTTCGGTGCGCCCACTGTTGGTCCAGATGAAGGGTGTCGCCCAGCCCGATTTTGCACGTGTCTCGAAGGCTGACCGATTGACCGACCACACCTCGGCACCGGTCTTCGCATCAAGCGCAGTCAGAAACGATTCCGCCTCGTTGTCGTGCAGTTGATAGACGCGACCGGCGTGCACCACCGGTGATGACGCCGTGCCGAAGTCCAGATAGATCGGCTGCGGCGCCCAGGTCTTCTTCCACACGAGGTCGCCCGTAGCAACCGTGTAGGCAAACACGCCCACGTTGCCGCCGAACGAGGCATACACGCGCTCGCCGTCGGTGGCGGGTGTCTCGGAGGCGTAGGTGTTTTTGCGATGCCGTCCGCCGGCCGGCTTGCCCTTGTGCGCTTCCTGCCTCCAGGCAATCGCCCCGGTCCGGGCATCCAGCGCATACACCACGTAGCTGACGTCCTCCGCTTCATCGGCCAACTCGATGTCACGCGCAATCACGCGCTTGTTCACCTCGTCAGGCGGCAACCCCTGCGCGGTCAACTCCGCCACGAAGTCGTTGCCGAAGATGCCTGTGGAGGGCGCCTTGAACTCACCCGCATTCATCGCGGCGGTCACAAACACGCGGTCGCCCCAGATGATCGGCGAGGACCACCCTCGACCGGGAATCTCGGTGACCCAGGCGACGTTGTCGGTGGAAGAAAACGTAACAGGCAAATTCGCGGCGTCAGCCACACCCGAGGCGCCTGCACCCCGGAACTGCGGCCAGTGCGCACTCGGCGGCTGCGCCTGCGCTGCCAACGAGACCACCGCCACACACGCGATCACCACACTGCTACCGATCAACACCTGTCGCATACGCAGCATCGTCGCTGCCCTTGCAGGAAAACACAAGCCCTGTACACGAACGGACGGTTTTCAGGGACGAGGCGTGTCTGGACTACTTCGGCGGGTCGTCTCGTCGCGTACGCCATCGGCTGAGCACCAACGTGCCGAGCCCCAGCAGAATCTCGTCGATGAACGGGATCGGATCGGGGACGATCAGAGAGATCACGAACAGCGCCACTGTCAGCTTGAGGAGTGTCGGATACTTCAGCCGCCCAGCTGCACTGGAGACGACCGTGTCAACAGGATGCCTCATGGTTCCCCCACTGTAACCCGGCGGGCTAGATCTTCGCGCCCAGAGGGAGGTCGCCGTCGATGATGCGCGCGGCGACCAGAGCTCTGAGGCCAAGGGGTGTGGGCTCGTAGAGGCGACGAGGTGGACCTTCGCCGGGACGTTCATCGAGCATCGAGGTCACAAACCCCTTTTGCTCCATTCGGCCAAGGGTGACGTAGACAGACCCACGTTTGAGGCGACCCTGCGATAAGGCCACCAGATCAAGACCATAGGTCGGCGCTTTCGCTACCAGCAGATCGAGCACCAGCGCTTCAAGGTCGGAAATCATGGCAGTCTTACATTACCGCACGCCCCGGCAGAAACCTGTATGGTGAAGGAGGACACATATGATGAGCACCTACCGACGCCTCAATACCTTCCTCAAGGAGCGATTCGCCGATCGCCTCGTGCTGACGTTTGCGCAGATCGAGGACATCATCGGCTCGCCGCTGCCGGCCGAGGCGCGGCTGCAGTCGGACTGGTGGGTGACCGCCCCGGCGGGCGGTCCGCAGTCAGAGCAAGCCGACTGTTGGGTCTCGGCGAGCCGCACGGCGCTTGCGAATCTCTCGTCGCGCACCGTGACGTTCGAACGCGCGTAGCGCCGCGGCTCAGCCCTTGACGGCGCGCGCGATTGCGGCGGCGGAGATGCCGTAGCGTTCAAGCAGTTCGTCGGGTTCGCCGCTGCGCGGAATTTCGCGCACGGCCAGTCGCTGCACCGAGAAGCCCTGATCCCACACCGCTTCCGACACCGCATCGCCCAGGCCGCCCTGCGCGTAGTGGTCTTCCACCGTGAGCATCCGTCCGCCCGTGGCCTTGCCAGCCGCGATCAGCCCGTCGCGATCGATCGGCTGGACGCAGTAGGCATCCACCACACGAATGGCAATCCCCTCCTTGGCGAGCAGCTCGTGCGCCTTGAGCGCCTCAAACAACGTCACGCCGGCCGCCACCACCGTGGCGACATCCTTGGCGCTTTCGCGCACCACCTTGGAGCCACCGACGGGGAACTGCTCAGTCGCCGGATAAATGACCGGCGTCTTCGGACGTGAACTGCGGATGTAGACCGGCCCTGGTGTCGCGGCGGCCACGGCCACGAGGCGCTCTGCACACACGGCATCCGACGGGTACAACACCGTGCAGTTGGGCACCGCACGCGCCATCGCGAGATCTTCGAGGGCCATCTGCGAGGGGCCGTCTTCGCCAATCGAGACGCCGGCGTGTGACCCGCACAACTTGATGTTGAGCATTGAGATGCCCGACATGCGGATGAAATCGGCACCACGCTCAAGGAAACACGCAAAACTTGAGGGGAACGCGATCGCCCCACGGCTCGCGAGGCCCATCGCGGCACCGATCATCGCCTGTTCGGCGATGAACGTCTGGTAGAACCGCTCGGGATGCAGCTTCTGAAATCGATCGCTAAACGTCGAGTTCTTCACGTCGGCATCCAGAGCGACGATGCGGTTGTCGATACCGCCTAGCGCGGCCAATGCCGTGCCATAGGCCTCACGGGTCGCCACGAGATCGCCCGTCGCGTACGCGGGGGCGGGCATCGCCGCCACAAAATCAGGCAGGGCACCTTCAGACCGGCGGGTGGCCGGCTTCGGGATGACCGGCGCGGGATCGGACGTCGGCACGATCTGCGCCTCAAGCTCCGCCAAGGCCGCCTCAACCTCGCCGCCCTTCTTGAGCACCTTGCCGTGCCAGTTGTCCTTGTCTTCGAAGATTGAACAGCCCTTGCCCTTCAGCGTCTTCGCCACGATCATCGTGGGCCGCCCGTGCATGCCGCGCGCCTCGGCCAGCGCGGTGCGGATCTCCGCGATGTCGTGCCCGTCAATGATGATGGCGTGCCAGCCGAACGCGCGATACCGGGAGGCAAACGCGTCCACGTCGTGTCCGAACTGCGTGGAGCGGCTCTGCCCGAATGCGTTGACATCGGTGATCGCGCACAGATTATCGAGTTCGTGATTGGAGGCCACCTGTGCGGCTTCCCACACGGCGCCTTCCGCGCTTTCGCCGTCGCCCAGCAGCACGTAGGTGCGATAGTCGGAGCCGATCCGGCGCGCGTTGAGCGCGATGCCGACACCCGCCGCCAGTCCCTGCCCAAGTGACCCGGTCGCCACGTCCACAAACGGAAGGCGCGGGGTGGGATGCCCTTCCAAATCCGAGGTGATCTTGCGGAGATTCATCACCGCTTCTCGGGGAAACGCACCAGCCGCCGCCCAGGCCGCATACAGAATCGGTGCGGCGTGCCCCTTCGACAGCACAAAACGGTCCGCCTCGGGATGCTGCGGGTCATTCGGGTCGAACCGGAGTTCGTCGAAGAACAGCACCGAGATGATGTCCGCGGCAGACAGACAGGTCGTGGGATGGCCCGACCCGGCTTCCGTCGTGGAGCGCACCGAATCGATGCGGAGTTGCGTAGCCAGATTGTGGAGGACGGTATTGGATGGTGGAGTCATCGCGTGCGTGCAGAAGTTTACTGTACGCGTGACATAATCGCAGTACGAATGCCGGCGCTACGCGTGATCTCCCTGTCGCTCATCGCTTTCTGGATTGGGGGCATCGCTGTGCTGGGGCTGATCGTGGCCCCCGCCATCTTCGCCGTCCTTGAAACACGGGACCCGATCGCAGGCCGCGCGCTCGCCGGACTGGTGTTTGGTGACATTTTTGGCAGATTCCAGCAAATGGCGTGGTTTCTCGGCGGCGGACTGGTCGCCTTGCTGGGCATTCGCGCCGCACTGGGCCCCCGTCCGCGCAGACTCGCCGTACAGCTCTGGCTGGTGCTGAGCATGGTCGTCGCCAGCGCCTACAGCGGCCTCATCCTGGGTCCGCGCATCGATGTGCTGCGCGGCGAAACCGCCATCACGATGGCGACGCTCCCCGACGACGACCCGCGCAAGATTGAATTCGGCCGACTGCACGCGCTCTCCAACGGCTTGATGCTGCTGACGCTGGTTGCCGGCCTTGGTGTGTTCTGGATCGAATCACGAGACTGACATGACGACAACGACAGCCGACCCCACACTGGTCACAGACATTCGTACCGCAATCACCAACGCCCCGGACGCCACGGCCGCAATGACCGACGCCGTCGCGCTGCTCAAGGCCCGCCTGCCCCACTACACATGGGCGGGCATCTACGTGCTTGAGGGCGACACGCTCGTATTGGGACCGTATCTCGGCAAACCGTCCCCGCACACCCGCATCCCGCTCGGCCAGGGCATCTGCGGCGCGGCCGCCACCCAACACGCCACCATCATTGTCGACGACGTGAATGCGGACCCGCGGTATCTGGCGTGTTCGATCGAGACAAAGTCGGAGATCGTGGTGCCCATCATGGACGGCGACCGCGTACTCGGTGAACTCGATATCGACTCCGATCAACCGGCGGCGTTTGGACAGGCCGATCGCGAGTTGCTCGAGCAGGTGGCGGCGGCGCTCGTGCCGCGATTGCGGTAGCGCGGAAGCCGGAACGTTCCGGCTATGATTAGCGGGTATGTCTCATGCCATTACGCTGATTCCTGGTGACGGGATCGGCCCTGAAGTGACCAACGCCGTCGTGCGCGTCCTTGACGCCGCCGGTGTCGCCATCGATTGGGATCGGCAGGACGCCGGCGTCATTGCCTTCAAGAAGGTCGGCCAGACCCTCCCCACAGAACTGCTCGACTCGGTCCGACGCACCACAGTCGCATTAAAAGGCCCGTGCGCCACGCCGATCGGCGAGGGCTTCACGAGTGTGAACGTCGGGCTGCGGAAGGCGCTGGACCTGTTCGCCAACCTGCGGCCGGTCAGCAACCTGCCGGGGGTGCCGAGCCGCTTCCAGAACGTGGACCTCGTGATCGTCCGCGAGAACACGGAAGACCTGTACGCGGGCCTCGAACACGTCATCATCCCCGGCGTCGTTGAGAGTCTGAAAATCATCACGGAAGCCGCCTCGACACGCATCGCCGAGTTTGCGTTTCAGCATGCCGTGCGTGAAGGACGTCGCAGCGTGACGGCGATTCACAAGGCCAACATCATGAAGCTCAGTGATGGCCTGTTCCTCGATTCGGTCCGTGCGGTGTCGCGCAAGTACCCGCAGACTCCCTACGACGAAAAAATCGTGGATGCCGCGTGCATGCACCTGGTGATGCGTCCGGAACAGTTTGACGTGCTGGTGCTGCCGAATCTGTACGGCGACATCGTGTCCGACCTGTGTGCGGGACTGGTCGGCGGTCTGGGTGTCGTGCCCGGGGCCAACCATGGCCTCGACACGGCCGTCTTTGAAGCAGTGCACGGCAGCGCCCCGGACATCGCGGACCAGAACGTGGCCAACCCCACGGCCCTTCTGCTGTCGGCCGTCCTCATGCTCCGGCACATCGGCGAACTCGACGCGGCCGTCCGGGTCAAAGCGGCACTCGACCAGGTGCTCGAAGCCGGCAAGGTGCGCACGCGCGATCTGGGAGGCACGGCCTCGACCACCGATTTCACGCTCGCGCTCTGCCGCGCGCTCGGCTGATGACTGGGCCCTGATGACAGGCAACGTCGAGACCGATGAACTGACGCAAGCGGTCCTCGCACACGAGGATGTCGCGCGGTACGTCCAGGATGCCGACACCCGCATCCGGCTCGACGGGTACCTCACCGAACTGCGCACGACGCAGCGCTACAAGTTTTACCGCGCGCTGCAGCATCCGCTCTACCCGATTCTCCGGAAAGTCGAACGGATCACCGAACACATCGATCGCGCCCGGGGGGTGTTGGCCGATGGGCACGTCGTGTACGTGTCCAACCACAAGAGCCATCTTGATTACCTGATCGAGCTGCTGGTGCTCGACGAGCAGGGCGTTCGCCCACCGCTCATCGCGGCCGGCATCAATCTGTTCGGCGGAGCCCTGGGGCTCATCCACCGGCACGTGACCGGAGCGATTCCGATCCGGCGCGGCAGCAAGGATCCGGTCTACCTCGCCACACTCAAGGCCTACGTCGCGGAGATCCTCAAACGCCGCGACCTGCTGTATTACGCAGAAGGCGGCCGCAGTTATACCGGCGAACTCAAGCCTCCCAAGACGGGGCTGCTCCAGGCCGCGCTACAGGCCGATCGCACGAATCTGTACGTGGTACCGATGGCGATTGCCTACGACATCGTGCTCGAAGAGAAGATGATCACGCGGGAGGCCACGCAGAAGCGGAAGCGTCCCTTCGCGCAGGAAGTCGCCGAGATGATTCGCCACGCGGTCGGCTACGAATCGCGGGCGTTTGTCACGTTCGGCCACCCCATCCCGCTTGTCGAGTACGACCCGGCGGCGCGACGCGACCTGGTGGCGCTCGCCCATCGCATTCAACACGAGGTCGGACTGCTGCACAAGGTGCTGCCGACGGCACTGGTCGCGTCCGCGCTCACCGCGTCCATGACGCGCAGCGAACTGGCGGCGCGTATCGACGACCGACTCGCCCTGCTCTCGGCCCAACAGGCCAATCTTGCCGTCACCAGTGGGCACGAGGCCGTCGACGACGGCGTGGGTCGACTGGTGGATCGCGGTGTCCTGGTCACCGAGGGGCACCGCATCCGCGTGCGTGACCGGGTCACGCTGCGGTACTATGCCCGGACCCTGCAACACCTGTTGCCACTCAGGAGATCGACGCACTGATGTTTGCCGCGCTTCCCAAAGCCGTGTTTGCCGTCCTTGCCGGCAGCGGCACACTCAAATCCCTCGCCTCCCGCTACGGCATGCGCCATCCCGGCAGTTTTGCGCGCCGGTTCATTGCCGGCGAATCTATCCACGAAGCGGTCGAGGCGGCACGCGAGGTGGAACGTCAGGGCCTGCTCGTCACCCTCGACCTGCTCGGCGAAAGTGTCTCGTCGTCGGACGAAGCGCTGGCGGCCACCAGGGCCTACATTGAGACGATTGAAGCCATTCAGGCGTCAGGCGTGGGTCGCAACATTTCGTTGAAGCTCACGCAGCTGGGGCTCGACATTGATCAGGCCACCTGCATCGACAACCTGCGACGGATCCTTGATGTGGCGGCGGCCGGCGACTTCTTCGTCCGCATCGACATGGAGAACTCGCCCTACACCGATCGCACACTCGACACGTTCGAGACGTTGTGGAACATCGGCTATCGCAATGTCGGCGTAGTCATCCAGTCGTACCTGAAGCGGTCGATGGCCGATATTGCCCGCGTGAACGCGCTGGGCGCGCGCATCCGGCTGGTGAAGGGGGCGTATCGCGAACCAGCGGCCGTCGCCTTCCAGCAGAAGGCGGACGTGGACAAGGCTTTCGTTGATCAGATGCAGGTGCTGCTGACCGACGGCACCTACCCGGCCATCGCCACGCATGACCCACCGATGCTCGAGGCGACCCAGGCTTTTGCGGCCAGTCGGCAGATTGCGAAAGACCGCTACGAGTTCCAGATGCTCTACGGCATTCGGCGCGACCTGCAGGCGTCACTCTCGGCCGAGGGACACCCGTTTCGCGTGTACATCCCGTACGGCACCGAGTGGTTCCCCTACTTCATGCGCCGACTGGGCGAACGCCCCGCCAACGTCGGCTTCGTCGTCGGCAGCGTGTTCGCAGAGAAGAAATAACCTCGGAGTGAGGGTTTCGGGTAGGGTTTTCGGCCACAGAAGGCTCGCCGAAAACCCTACCCGAAACCTTTTCTACATCTTCAGGGCAACATCCACCAGCACATCCCGGCAGGTCTCCACCTCGGCGATGCGCACGTACTCCTCGATGCTGTGCAACCCTGCGCCGCCGGGGCCAAAGATCACGGACGGAATGCCGGCACCCGCCAGGATCGCCGCATCGGTCCAGAACGACATCCCTGTGGGAGTTGCATTCAGTCCGCGCGCGGACAGCACCGACGTCATGGCCAACACGATCGACGCGTCATCACTCACGCGGTAGGGTGACCTGGCGGTCAACAGGCTTGACGATGCGGCAAACGAGGCATCCGCCGCACGCAGACGCGTGAGGATGGCTTCGACCTCGGCTCGGGCGGCGCGGCCGTCTTCGTCGGCGACCGTCCGGCGCTCCATGTGAAGCACACACCGATCGGGATACACACTCAGTTCACGGCCACCGGCAATGATCGACGCGTGCAGCGACGCCGTGCCCTGCATGTCCACCGGCGCCCGACTCTGCAACTCGCGGTCAAGCGCCTCAAGCGCCGTGAGCACCCGGCCCATCCGAAGGATGGCGTCGCGGCCTTCCGCAGGTCGACTGCCATGCGCGGCCCGCCCTTCCGTCACGACCTCGAGCCACGCAAAGCCCTTGTGCCCGACGGCCATCCGCAGATCGGTCGGCTCGGTGACGATCGCGGCGTCCGCTTTCCACGTCTTCACGAGCGCATCGGCACCGATACTTTCAAACTCCTCATCGCAGACACACGCCACGATGAGACGACCGCGTGTCCACTGGTCCTTGAGCGCGGCAGCCGCGGCAATCATCGCCGCCACCCCGCCTTTCATGTCCTGGGAGCCACGCCCGTAGAGCCGACCATCCTCAATGCGCGGATCAAACGGGTCCTCCATCTCCGCCACGCCGACCGTGTCGAGATGCCCGCAGAACATGACCGTCGGCCCAGGTTCTCGGCCCTCCAGCACGCCCACCACGTTGGGCCGACCCTCAACGACCGGCTCGATTACCACATCCAACCCAGCCGCCCGCAGCGCGTCAGCCGCCACCTCCGCCACTGCCCCCTCACCCGCGGCTCCAGGCACCAACGACGGATTCACGGAATCGACGGCTACCAAATCGGAGAGTAGACGGATGACATCCATGCCAAGGAAGATACTTGGATGCGGGGAATGAGGCAACGTTGAAGATGTGGAGATTGGGAGATGAGGAGATGAGGAAATGACGGGATGAGAAGGCGGGTGGTGGTGATCACAGGCGCATCTGCGGGCATTGGGCTGGCGTGTGCTCGGGCGCTGGCGGCTCGGGGCGACGCCGTGGTGCTGTCGGCTCGGCGCACCGATCTGCTCGACGCTGCGGTGGCTGCAATCCGCGAGGCCGGCGGCGAGGCGCTTGCGGTCACTGGCGACGTCACCAACGAAGCCGACATGACCACGCTGGTGGCGCGGGCGGTCGAGGAGTACGGGCGCCTTGATGTGATGATCGCCAACGCGGGTATCGGATACCACGATCAGTTCGAGGCGACGCCTCCTGATGTGATGCAACGACTGGTTGACGTCAATCTGATGGGCACTCTGTATGCCGCACGAGCCGCCGCGCTCCAGTTCAAGGCACAGAATTCCGGTCACCTCATCGTCATGTCGTCCATCGTCGCGCGGCGCGGCATCGCCGGCTCGAGCGTGTATTCCGCCACCAAGGCCGCACAAGCCGGTCTGGTGGAATCACTGCGCGCCGAATGGCACGGCACCCCTCTGCGCGCATCGGCGGTCTATCCGGTCTCCACGGCGACGGAGTTCCACGATGCGATCCAGCGCGACTACGGATTCGAGGTGCACGGCATGGGCCCCAAACAAGAGGCATCATCAGTCGCTGATGCCGTGGTGCGGTGCATCGACCGTCCGCGACCAGAGGTCTATCCATACGGGCGGGCCCGCCTGTTGTCGATCCTCAACATCCTGGCACCCGGAATGGCCGACCGGCTCGTGCAGCGCTTCAGCCGTCGGAGACGCCAATGACATTGGCTCCCCTGCCGCTCGATATCGCGCGCGCCGTACACGATTGCGGCGGCCGTGCGCTCATCGTCGGCGGCTGGGTGCGGGATCGCGCGCTGGGCCTCGACCCGAAGGACCTCGACATCGAGGTGTTCGGCGTTCCCGCCACCGACCTGCGTGCGCTGCTTGAACATTTCGGGCGCGTCGATGCTGTTGGTGAAAGTTTCACTGTGTACAAGGTGGAGGGTCTCGACGTCTCCCTGCCTCGCCGCGAGTCGAAGACAGGTCGAGGCCACAAAGGTTTCACCGTCGAGGGCGATCCGCATTTGTCATTCGAAGAAGCGGCACGTCGGCGCGACTTCACCATCAATGCGATGTCGTGGGATCCCCTCACCGAGGAAACCATTGATCCGTTTCATGGCGCCGCCGACCTGGCGACCCGCACGTTGCGCGCCGTGGACCCTCGCACCTTCGCCGAAGACAGCCTCCGCGTGTTGCGCGCACTGCAATTTGCAGCGCGCTTCGGACTGACGCTCGACGACGGCACGAGGGAGTTGTGTCGCACATTGCCACTCGACGACCTGCCGTCTGAGCGTGTGTGGGGTGAGGTCGAAAAGCTGCTGCTGCGAGCCGCGCGCCCGTCGCTTGGACTCGCGCTCGCACTCGATCTCGGCGTGATCGATCGCCTCTGGCCTGAGCTGAAGGCGCTTGTCGGTTGCGAACAGGAACCGGAATGGCATCCGGAAGGTGACGTCTGGGTGCACACGCTGATGGTCACCGACGAGGCACGGGCCCGCATCGAGGGCCTTGACCATCCGCGCGCGGTGGTGATGATGCTCAGTGCGTTGTGCCACGACATGGGGAAACCCGCGACCACGCGACTTGAGGACGGGCGCATCCGCTCAAAGGGTCACGAGGAAGCCGGTGTCGCGCCTGCGACGACCTTCCTTGATCGACTCAACATCCACTCCCTTGATGGCTACGACGTCCGTCGCACCGTCCTCGGTATCGTCGCCCACCATCTGAAGCCGACGATGTTTTACAAGGCACCGACGCCGGTGGGCGACGGTGCGTTCCGACGGCTGGCGCAGAAAGTAGACCTCGAACTCCTCGCCCGATTCGCGAAGGCCGATTGTCATGGCCGCTCGGGCAACTTCGACTGTGACGCCATGGACTGGTTCATCGCCCGCGCACGCGCGCTTGGCGTTGAGCACCAACCGCCTGCCCCGCTGCTGCTCGGGCGACACGTACTCGAGCACGGCGTGGCTCCCGGCCCGAGAGTGGGTGAGCTGCTCAAGGCGGTCTACGAGCAGCAGCTCGACGGACAGGTCACCACCCTCGACGAAGCCCTGGCGGCGCTTAAGCCGATGTTGTGATCCGGTTTGATCCGGATGATTCACCATGGGGTTCATGGGGTTCCATGGGGAAATGCCTGTCGCCGACCTGCGAGGGTTTGGGGGCCAGGCTGAAAGCCTGGCCGTGGGGGGGGGGGGGGGGGGGGGCGAAAAAAAAAATATTGGGGTGGTTTTTGGTAAACGTGGGTTGGAGGAAAACAAACAACGAACAATTTTTATTGAA
>JBBQDM010000014.1:0-100296 GCA_038319675.1 Vicinamibacterales bacterium | reverse complement strand
ATTTTTGCGAAAAACCTACCCGAAAGGTTTCTTACCGCACCTTCCACGTCTGCAAAATCTTCATGTAGTTGCCGCGCTCAAACGCCTCGGGGTCGGGGCAGCGCTCAAGGCTCATGCTGCCTTGCGCCTGCTCGAGTGACTCGTATTCGCGCTCTTCGAGGAAGTGCGACAGGTCACGTCGCGCCCGCGCGAGGTGTTCAGGTCCGTTGATGAGCAGTGCGGCCACCATCTGCACCGAGTGAGCGCCGGCCATCACGGCTTTCAGGCCGTCCAGCCCGGAGTGGGCACCACCGGTGGCCGACAGAGAGGCCTGCAGGCGCCCGGAGAGGATGGCGATCCACCGCAAACGCAGCAACAGTTCGTCCGGATGTGAAAGGTGCAGGCGAGGCACCGCACTCAGCGCATCCGGGTCGATATCGGGTTGGTAGAAGCGGTTGAACAACACCAGTCCATCGGCACCGGCCTCGTCAAGTCGACGTGCGAGATGGGCGAGGGACGAGAAGAACGGTGAGAGTTTCACCGCCACAGGAATGCGCACAGCGGCTTTGACGGCGACCACGATGTCGAGGAGGCGCTGTTCGAGGGTGTCCGCGCTTTCGTGCGGGTCGGTGGCAACATGGTAGAAGTTGAGTTCAAGGGCGTCGGCGCCCGCGTCCTGAATCAGCCGCGCATGGTCGAGCCACCCGGCAGCGGTGGTGCCGTTGAGTGACCCCACGACGGGCACCGACACCGCCGAGCGCACACGACGGACGTGCTCGAGGTAGCGGTCGGGTCCCATCGTGAATTCGTCGGCCAGCGGGAAGTACGACATGGCCTCGGCATGGGCATCCTCGTGCGCGTCGATGTGATGCAACACGCCGAGCGCGTCGGCAGCGATCTGTTCCTCGAACAGGGACGGCAGGATGATCATTGGTGCGCCGGCGTCCTCAAGCCGACGAATCATGGCGAGGTCCCAGGCCAGCGGTGAGGCGCCAGGCACGAGCGGGTGGTTTAGCCTGAAGCCGAGGTAGGTCGTCGAGAGATCCATCATGGCAGACTCCTACTTCGTATCTGGTGTGGTGGCGTGTGACGCCGCGAGTTGTTCATACAGTTTGAAGCGGCCTTCGGCGTGTGTCTGCGCGGCCGCGAGCAGGTTCTTGTACCGCTCTGGATACAACTGCTCCACGGCCCTGAATCGGGATTCGTTGCGCATGTACGTGCCCAGGCCACCCTTCGGCGCACCGGAGTCGAGCGACAGTGCAGAGTGCCCGTCCACGGCCTTGCGGGGGTCGTACCGGAAGAGCGGCCAATACCCTGTCTCGACCGCGAGTTTCTGCTGATCCAGCCCATGCGCCAGGTCGTAGCCGTGGGCGATGCAATGGCTGAACGCGATGATCAGTGACGGACCGGGATGCGCCTCCGCCTCCTGGAACGCCTTCACGGTCTGCGCGTCCTTGGCCCCAAACGCCACGCGCGCCACATAGACCGAGCCGTACGCCATGGCCATCAGCGCGAGGTCCTTCTTGTTTGTGGCTTTGCCGGAGGCGGCAAACTTGGCGGACGCGCCCATGGGCGTTGCCTTCGACTGCTGGCCACCGGTGTTCGAATACACCTCGGTATCGAGGACAAGCACGTTCACGTTGCGGCCCGACGCCAGCACATGGTCGAGACCGCCGTATCCGATGTCGTACGCCCATCCGTCACCACCGACAATCCACACGGTCTTCTTCGTCAACGCGTCCGCCAGCACCAGCAGGCGTGCGGCTTCCGGTGTTGTGGGCGCCCTGAGCAACGCCTTGAGGGTGACCACGTGCCCCCGTTGAGCCGCGAGGCCGGCCTCCGTGGTCTGGTCCGCGTCAAGAAGTGCGTTGGCAAGACTGGCATCGACCGATCCCGCATCCCGGAGCACACCGAGGAGACGCCGCGACTCTTCGGCCTGCGAGTCCGCCGCCAGACGCATGCCGAGCCCGAACTCGGCGTTGTCTTCAAACAGCGAGTTCGCCCATCCGGGGCCGCGACCGTCCCTGTTGGTCGTGTACGGAGTGGTCGGCAGGTTGCCACCGTAGATCGACGAACAACCGGTGGCGTTGGCCATCAGCAGGTGGTCGCCGTAGAGCTGTGTCAGCAATTTGATGTACGGCGTTTCGCCGCACCCGGCGCAGGCGCCGGAGTACTCAAACAGCGGTTCCAGGAACTGTGTGCTCTTGATATCGCTCTTGACGGTGGTGCGGTCCACCTCAGGCAGGTTCAGGAAGAACGCATAGTTCTCACGCTCGGGTTCGCGCAGCGGACGCTGCGGCGCCATGTCGAGCGCCTTGTGTTTTGGGTTGGCCTTGTCCTTCGCCGGACACACCATGACGCAGAGCGAACAGCCGGTGCAGTCCTCCGGAGCCACCTGGATGATGTAGTCCATGCCCTTGTATTCAACGCCCTTGTACGGCACCGACTTGAAGGTGTCAGGCCGACCGTCAAGTGCCGCGGGCGTCGCGACCTTGGCACGGATGGCGGCGTGTGGACACACCAGCGCACACTTGTTGCACTGGATGCAGAGTCCGGCATCCCACACGGGAATCTCGGTGGCGATCGACCGCTTCTCCCACTTCGCCGTCCCCATCGGCCAGGTGCCGTCCACCGGGAAGGCGCTCACCGGCAGCAGGTCGCCCTGGTTACCGAGCATCATCGCGCTCACGCGCCTGACAAAGTCCGGCGCGTCCGGCGACACAAGCGGTGCCGGGTGGCGGGTGGCGGTGACCGTGGCGGGGACGTCCAGTTGGCGCAGGTGCGCCAGCGTCGCATCCACGGCGGCAAAGTTAGCCTGCACGACCGCGTCGCCACGTTTGCTGTAGGTCTTGCGAATCGCTTCCTTGATATGGGTGATGGCCTCTTCGCGCGGCAGGACACCGGAGATGGCAAAAAAGCAGACCTGCATGATCGTGTTGATGCGGTTGCCCATGCCCGTCTGGCGCGCGACGTCATAGCCGTCAATCACATACACACGTGCCTGCTTCTCGATGATGGCCTGCTGCACCTCAGCCGAGAGCTGGTCCCACACCAGCGACGCATCGCCGGGAGCATTCAGCAGCAACACACCGCCGGGTTCGAGATAGCCCAGCACGTCGTACTTGTCGAGGAAGTCGAATTGATGGCAGGCGACGAAGCCGGCATGACGAATCAGGTACGGCGCACGCACGGGACGCGGCCCGAAGCGCAGGTGCGAAATGGTGACCGCGCCCGACTTCTTCGAGTCGTACACAAAGTAGCCCTGCGCAAAGTTGGGCGTGTCTTCGCCGATAATCTTGATGGAGTTCTTGTTGGCACCCACCGTGCCATCCGCGCCGAGACCAAAAAACACCGCGCGCACCGCATCCGCCTGCTCGAGCGAATACGTCTCATCCACCGCCAGTGACATCCACGTCACATCGTCATTGATGCCGACAGTGAAGTGGTGCTTGGGGTTGGCTTTGCCGAGTTCGTCAAAAACCGCCTTGACCATGGCGGGTGTGAATTCCTTTGAGGCCAGACCGTAGCGGCCGCCGATGACCAGCGGGCGTCGTGTGCCGTCCTCGTTGAGCGCCGCGACGACATCCATGAAGAGCGGGTCGCCGATGGCGCCGGGTTCCTTGGTGCGATCCATCACGGCGATCGCCGTCGCCGTGGACGGGAGTGCCGCGATGAACGCTTCGACCGCAAACGGCCGGAAGAGGCGAACCTTGAGGACGCTAACCTTCTCGCCGCGTGCGACGAGGTCTTCCACCACGGTCTCGGTCGTCTCTGCGCCCGAGCCCATGATCACGACCACACGCTCGGCGTCGGGCGCGCCGACGTACTCGAACAACTGGTATCTGCGGCCGGTCAGCGCGGCGAACCGGTCCATCGCGTCTTGTACGTGTGCCGGGCAGGCGGCATGAATCAGGTTGGAGGCCTCACGCGCCTGGAAGAACACGTCCGGGTTCTGCGCGGTGCCCCGCAATGCCGGATGATCAGGTGAGAGCGCCCGCTGCCGATGCGCGGCGATGTGCTCCTCAGGCAACATGGCGCGCAGGTCATCGTCGGTCAGTGCCTCGATGCGCGAGACTTCGTGCGAGGTGCGGAAGCCGTCGAAAAAATGCATCACCGGGATGCGGGAGGCGAGTGTGGCCGCCTGGGCGATACACGCGAAGTCGTGCGCCTCCTGCACCGTGTGGGACGAGAGCATCGCGATCCCCGTCTGCCGGCAGGCCATGACGTCCGAGTGGTCGCCGAAAATCGACAGGGCGTGTGTGGCGATGGTGCGGGCCGTGACGTGGATGGTGAATGGGGTGAGCTCGCCGACGATCTTGTAGAGGTTGGGGATCATCAACAGCAACCCCTGGCTCGCCGTGAACGTGGTCGACAACGCTCCGGCCTGAAGGGCGCCGTGCACGGCACCTGCTGCGCCGCCCTCCGACTGCATTTCGACCACCGTCGGCACCTGGCCCCAGATGTTCGCGTGCCCCTTTGACGACCACTCGTCCGCCAACTCGCCCATCCCCGACGAGGGCGTGATGGGGTAGATCGCGATGACTTCGTTGGTGCGGTGGGCAACTAGGGCGACGGCTTCGTTGCCGTCAACGGTGATCCAAGTACGAGACATAAGGCGTACCCGTGCGAAAACCGTGCCCAGCCGAGGGCGGGCCACCCGAGGCGTACGGCAGGTCGAGACGGACGAACGTGCGGGAAATATTCCGCTATTCCTGCGCGGAAATACCTTTCGGGTAGGTTTTTTGCGTATCCCGTTCTTGCAAAAAACCTACCCGAAAGGCTTTTCCGGCCCGTGGGAGAATGGAGACCAGTGACTTCGCTTGACCCCCGCATCATCGACGTGCGTCGTATCGTCGGTCTCCTGTTTTCCGCGTGTGTGTCTGCCGGACTCTTTGTGGTCCTTGGCATGCTGGGCTGGTCCACCCGTCCGGGGTGGCGGGTGATTCTCGCAGCCGCGGCCGTCTGGCTGGTGGTGACGGTGGTGCTGGCGGCCTGGCTGTGGCGGTGGCCGGCCATTGCGTATCGTCATGCCTCTTACCGGCTGGATGACGATGGGTTGGAGATTCGGCGCGGCGTGGTGTGGCGGGGCATTATCAACGTGCCGCGGTCGCGGGTGCAGCACACGGACGTGTCACAGGGGCCCATTGAACGGAGCCACGGGTTGAGCACGCTTGTGGTGCACACGGCCGGCACCGAACACGCACAGGTGGCGCTGCCTGGCCTCAGCCGCGAGGTCGCGTTGAGTCTGCGCGACCAGCTCCTGCCGCACGACGGACGTGATGCCGTCTGATCAGCGCTTTCACCCGCTGACTGTATTGTTCGCGCTGGCCGGCGAACTGCGCACCTTCATCGCCCCGATCATCTTTGCTACGTTCACGGCTCGTTCGCGAGGCGGCGACGTTCAGAACTGGCTGCTGATCTTCATGATTCCCAGCCTCGCGATTGCCGTCGCGCGGTATTGGGTGTCGACCTATCGCTACGACGATACCGAGCTGGTGGTGCGGACAGGACTGTTTTTCAAGAACGAACGACACATTCCGTACGCGCGCATCCAGAGTGTGGATGCAAAGCAGAACGTGTTTCATCGTTTCTTCAAGGTGGTCGAGGTCAACGTGCAGACCGGCACTGGTGGAGAAGTGGAAGCAACGCTGAGTGTCTTGCCGCTTGAGGCGCTTGAGGAGATGCGGACGCGAGTGTTTGAGGGCAAACAGGCTGCCGGCGTGTCTGGTGTGTCGGGTGATCCCGTCGCTGTTGCTGCCGCCGGTGCCACCGCAGAGGCGCGCGACGGGGCGGCGGCCCTGGGTGGGATGCCGCAGGGGGACGTGATCCTGCAGCTGTCGCTGAAGGAGGCGGCGCTCTCGGGCGTGCTCGACAATCGCGGGTGGGTGGTGATCGGCGCGGCGATGGGCCTGCTCTGGGAAACCGGCATGATGGATCGATTCGAGACCCTGCCGCAGACGTCATGGACGGTCGTGGCTGCGATCCTCGCTGGACTGTTCGTGGTGTCTCCACTCCTGTCGCTGGTCTGGGCCGCGGTGCGGCTGCACGGGTTCACCCTGTCTCGTCGGGGTGCCGAATTGTTCACCGTCTACGGCGCGATGACACGGGTGACGGGCACCATTCCGCTGCGGCGCGTGCAGGCGGTGAAGATCATTCGCGGCCCCGGCTACTTGCTCACCAACCGAGCAGCTATCCGCGTGGATACAGCCGGCGGTGGGTTGAACGGTGCCGGTCGTGACTGGATCGCGCCGATCATTCGTATGGAAGATGTGCCCGCGTTTGTGACGGGGCTGCTTCCCGAGGTGCAACTTGATGCGATGGGCTGGGTGCCGCCTGACCCGCGGGCGACCATGCGACGCATTCGGCTTGCGTGGTACCGGGCCCTGGTCGTCGGGGGCGCGTCCGCGTTGTGGCTCGAGTGGTACTGGGCGCTCGCCGTGGGTGCGGGCCTGGGGGCATGGGGCACCATCGCGGCGATTCAATACGTGCGTAATCTCGGCTGGTCGCTCTCCGACCATGCCGTGTGTTTCAAGAACGGCTGGCTCTGGAAATCCGTGACCGTTGTGCCCATCACGAAGGTGCAGTCCGTGGCTCTGCAGGAGTCACCGTTTGACCGTCGCTGGCAGATGGCGCGGGTCGCCGTTGATACCGCCGGCGCCGGCGGCCACCAGGTCGACATTCCGTACGTGCAGGCCGACAGCGCCGCCAACCTGCGCACCACACTCGCCGCACAGGCCGCAGCGACGACGTACCGCTGGTGACGCAACGAATCGTGCGCACCGGAACAGTACGGAGCACACGGGCTTTAGCCCGTGTGTGTCCGACGGGCTAAAGCCCGTCGGCTCCAAAAGAACTGGCAACGAATCATCGTCGCCATCCGTAGCACAGGTGTAGTTATGCGTATCGCTCATCAATTTTTCACTGCAAGCATGTTTCTCGGCTTTCTTTTCCTGTCTGTGCACGCTGCGGCGCAGGACACGACGGGTGTGGGTGCCGTGGCCGGCACGGTAACCACACACGACGGACAGCCGGGTCTGGCGGTGACCGTGTGTCTGGCAGACACGATTCGGTGTGTGCTGACCGACGAGACGGGGAAGTTTCGCATTGCAGACGTTCGGGCCGGAGGGTATCGCCTGGAGATCACGCCGCCCGGAGAACCGCGCATTCTGAGCGACGCGGTTGAGGTGCGCGCCGGGCTCGACTCCGTGGTGGTGGTGACGTTGCCGAGGCCGGTAGCCGGGGCGTTTGACCAGACGGTCACCGTGACGGCATCGGCGTTTGTCACATCAGACGAAGTGAAGACGTCGGCCTTCCTGATTCGGCCCACCCAAATTCTGACTAATGCCGGGGCGCTGCAGGACGTGTCGCGTTACCTGCAGACGCTGCCGGGTGTGGTCATCGGCACCAACGACTTCCGCAACGACATCATCGTGCGCGGCGGGAGCCCGCTCGAAAATCTGTTTGTGGTCGACAACATCGAGATTCCGAACATCAATGCCTTCGCGAACTTCGCGTCGGCAGGGGGCACCGTCAGCATTCTCGACACGGAGCTGATTCAGGACGTGACGTTTCTCACGGGTGGATATCCGGCGCCGTACATCAACCGCGTGTCGAGTGTGCTGCAGATTGCCCAGCGCGAAGGCGATCGGCAGCGAATGCGGATGAAGGGCACCGTAGGCTTTGCCGGTGCGGGCGCGGTTGCCGAGGGGCCGCTCGCCGGCGGCCGCGGGTCGTGGATTGTCTCGGCGCGACGGAGTTTCCTCGACATCTTCACTCAGGACGTCGGGTTCGGTGGCGTTCCGGTGCTGTACACGGTGAACGCGAAGGCGGTGTATGACCTGTCACCCGCCGACCGCGTGTGGATGGTCAACGTGACGGGCATTGACCGTATTCGACTGGGTCTGACCGAGTCGACCGATCTGGACGAAGGACTTGCAGACTTCGATATCCGGTACCGTGGCTGGCGCAGCGCGACAGGCATCAACTGGCAGCGTGTATTCGGCTCCAGAGGCGTCGGCCTGCTCGGCGTCTCGCACTCGGAGGCGGCGGTCACGTCCACGGTCAAGGATCTGGTGCGCGACGGTGTGCCGCCCCCAGGAGTGCCGGTGGACGACCTGATTAACCAGGGCCCGTTGGTGTTTACGGAAGGCTCCCGCGAGGGCGAGACGACGCTCAAGTACGACCTGACCACCTATATGCCGATGATGGGGCGGAACACCACGTTTCAGGTGGGCGGCAGTTTCAAGATCTTCCGTCTCAACTACGACACCGGATCACCGCTGGGCGACGACAGTCCGTTTTCGGTAGAGCCAGGCATCAACGCCTTCACGCTCGACCGCCGGTTCACCGCCAACCAGTCCGGGGCCTACGTGCAGGCCACCACGGACCTCACGCCGCGTGTGAATCTGACGACGGGACTGCGGTTTGATCACTATCAATATACTGACGACACACGCCTCAGCCCGCGTGTGGGTCTGGGTGTGCAGTTAACCGACCGCGTACGTTGGAACGCCAGTGCCGGGCGCTACTTCCAGCAGCCGTTTTTTCTGTTCCTCGCCTCGTTTCCCGGAAACGCCTCCCTGACGCCGCTACGGGCTGACCACCTGGTCACAGGGTTCTCGTACCAGCCTGACGCGCTGACACGCGTCACGCTCGAGGGGTACGTGAAACGGTACGAGGACTATCCCGTGTCCACGCAATTTCCCACGCTGTCGCTCGCGAACGTCGGTGACACGTTCAACGTGCGCGAGGTGTTGTTTCCACTGACGAGTCAGGGCATCGGTCGCGCCGAAGGGGTGGAACTGTTCATCGAACGCGCGCCAGGCCAGCGCTGGTTCGGCCAGGCCAACCTGTCAGTCGCGCGGTCGCGCCAGGCCGGGCTCGATGGTGTATTGCGACCCGGGTCGTTTGACTATCCGTTTGTCGTGAATATCTCGGGTGGTGTGGATCTGACGACGAACTGGCAGGTCTCCACACGGTTCGCCTATCTCGGCGGCCGACCGTACACGCCGTTTGATGAGGCGTTGTCTCGTTCAGTGGGGCGGGGGATTTTTGACCTCGCGCGGGTGAACGATGCCCGCGCCCCCGCCTACATCCGTCTCGACCTCCGGGCCCAGCGCACCTTCAATTTCTCGAAGCCACTCACCGTGTTTTTCGGCGTGCAGAACATCACCAATCGGAAGAACTTCTCCGGCTACACCTGGAACCGCCGCACCAACACCGTCCGCTTTCAGGAGCAGCAGGGTCTGTTCCCGATTCTCGGGCTCGACTGGTCCTGGTGATCGGGCGTCCTGCGATAGGATCGAACCATGGTGTCCAAGCTGCTGCTTCCTTTCCTCCTGATGTCCACTCTGTCGCAGTCAGGGTCGCTGACCGCTGACGAGCGGGCGATGCTCGCGTTCATCGACGCCAACAACGACGCGGCGATCTCTCTGCTGGAGCGGTCGGTGAACATCAACAGCGGCACCCAGAACTTCGCGGGGGTCCGCGAGGTCGGCGCGTTATTCCGAGCCGAGTTCGACGCGCTCGGGTTCACCACCACATGGGTGGATGGCGCTCCCTTTAATCGCGCGGGTCACCTGGTCGCGGAACACAAGGGCACGGGGCCGCGAATCCTGCTCATCGGTCACCTCGACACGGTGTTCGAGCCCGACAGTCCGTTCCAGAAGTACGAACGTGTCAGTGACTCCGCCGCGAAGGGTCCTGGCGTCACCGACATGAAGGGTGGCAACGTCATCATCATTCAGGCGCTCAAGGCGCTGAAGTCAGTTGGCCTCCTCAGTTCGATGCACATCGTCGTGGTCCTCACTGGCGACGAAGAGGCCGCCGGACGGCCGCTGTCTGCTTCACGCGAGGCGTTGGTCAACGCCGCGAAGGGCGCTCAGGTAGCGATCGGATTCGAAGACGGCGATGGCAACCCGGCCACGGCGGTCATCTCGCGTCGCGGCACCTCGAATTGGACGCTGCGGGTGAAGGGGCGACCAGCGCACTCGTCGCAGATCTTCAACGCCGAGAACGGGTATGGCGCAGCATTCGAAGCCGCGCGCATTCTGAACGCGTTCCGTGAGCAGTTGGCGGGACAACCGCACCTCACGTTTAATCCTGGCGTCATGCTGGGCGGCACGGCGATCGACTTTGACAGCGCCGCCTCCCGCGGCACGGCGTTTGGCAAGACCAATGTCATCGCTGAAGGCGTGGTGGTCGCCGGCGACCTGCGCGCACTCACGCCGCAGCAGTTTGCTGATGCCAAGAAGGTGATGGAGACCATCGTGGCCGCCAACCTTCCGCAGACAAGCGCGAGCATCGAGTTCGACGATGGGTATCCGCCGTTGGCGCCGACGCCTGGTAACGAACAGTTGCTGGGTCTCTACAACCAGGCGAGCATCGACGTGGGCGCGGGCACGGTGATCCCTGTCGATCCTGACAAAGCCGGAGCCGCCGACATTTCGTTCCTCTCAGGCCTCGTGCCGTTCATGTTCGACGGTGTCGGGCTGATGGGCGGCGGTGGACATACAGTCCACGAAACCGCAGACATGCGCACACTGCCCTCGCAGACCAAGCGCATCGCGGTGTTGTTGTCGCGGCTGCAGCGGAACGGGATCAAATAGGTGTCCTCGCTCTACGACATTGTCGTCACGCGCATCGACGGCACGCCACAGACGATGGCGGACTATCGCGGCAAGGCACTGCTCATCGTGAACACCGCGAGTGAATGCGGATACACACCGCAATACGAGGGACTCGAAGCGCTCTATCAGGAGTTCAAGGACCAGGGACTGGTCGTGTTTGGATTTCCGTGTGACGACTTCGGTGGGCAGGAGCCGGCCATCAACGACGACATTCGGGTGTTCTGCGAAACCACGTTCGGGATCACGTTTCCGATGTTTGAGAAGGTCCGGATCAAGGGGGCGGAGGGGCACCCGCTCTTCAAGTGGCTCGCCGCCGAGAAGGCGGGCATCCTTGGCATCGAGGCCATCAAGTGGAACTTCACGAAGTTCCTCGTGGATACCTCCGGGCACGTCGTCAAACGGTATGGATCGATCGACACACCGGCGAGCATTCGCAAGGACATCGAACGACTGCTCAAGGGCTGAGCCCTCGCGCTCCACAATGACGCTCCTTCTCATTCACCATGCCGAGGCGCTTTCCCCTCATGTGGATCCGCAGCGTCCGCTCACCGAGGCCGGCCATCAGCACGCGCTACGGCTCGCCGAACTCGTGAAGCAGCGCGGTGTGGTGCCAACCACGATTTGGCACAGTGGCAAACTGCGCGGACGTCAGACCGGTCATGCGTTCCTGCAGGTGTGCGCACCTTTTGCGAAGTTCACGATGGTGAAAGGCCTGTCGCCCGACGATCCCCCTGCCGTAGCCCAACTGGCTATTCAGCGCGAATCACAGGACCTGGCGCTGGTTGGTCATTGGCCGCACCTGCCCGCGTTGTTGCGCCTGCTCTCTCCGTCGAGTGCGCCGATGCCGCAACATGGCGCCGTCGCGCTCACCACGTCCGATGGTGGAGTGACGTGGCAGGAAATCTGGCGCGACGACGGACGGCTTTCTCGGTCCGGACAATAGCGCGACCCAGTCAGGTTCGTCGGTTCATCGGTTCATGGTTCAACGGTGCTGTTCCGGGTTCCCTGATGCATGGTTCCGTGTGCCACGTGCACGCGGGAACCCGTGCCTGAACCCTGTACCGACCCTGAACCCTGCACCAGGAACCCAGCACCAAGAACCACGAACGGCACTATGAACCGATGAACCATGAACCCTTAACCGGTCGTCAGCACGCGCTTGGCTTGAGCGAGATGCCGCTGCTCGTGCACCGCTAACAGCGTGAGGCAATCGGCCAGGCTGTAGGTAATAAACCCCGCCAGGGGTGATGTCACGATCGTTGTCTCGTGATCTACGGCCGGCGCGATTCCGCGCACGCGCTCAATCAGCGCACTCTGGTGCTCGACAAACCTGTCGATGATACCGGCGTCAATGGTGCTCGACGACGGCAAGGCCTTGCGGGTCGTCTTCACCCTTTTCCTGGAGTTGGGACTGAGCGTCTTGACCAGTAATCGTCCGAACATGCCGCTGAGCGGCGACAGACGTTCCCACGCCGAGGGCGTGGGCGGGCCGACGCGCATCGAGTCGAGCAGGGGGAAGTACAGGGTGTTGATCGTGATGAGGTGGTCAAGGCACTGTGCGACGCTCCAACCGCCATCATCCGGCCGCCGGTTCAGCTCCTCGGTAGAGAGACTGCCGAACGCGGCCCGGACGGCAGTCGTGACTTCTTCCAGTGTGTTGATCGCGTGCTTTGCACGTTCGTTCGTCTGTTGAATCATGTACTCATCTGGTGACGTTGTACGCCAGCGACGTGATTTCGAAACGCCCATAGGTCCACTCGCCGGAGGCGTCGATCCAGTTGGCGTCCCCCAAGGCGCCGATCCGGATGCCGTCCACCTCGCGGTAACCAGAAATCGGCGTGGACCACGTCGCCGCGCCGCCCTCGCGGTCGTGCGCTCGGTCCGCGGAGACAAACCCCACCAGGTCGCCCGCATCGTCGAAGGTCACGACGGCCGACACGGTGAAGCCTGCATTGTCGAAGGTCGCGCGCAATGAGCGGTCGTCGATGGGGTCAAACGTGAAAGGGAGGTCAAGGACCGCCGCCGGTGCCATGACCAGCACATCATTCATGAGCGTGACCGTTTCGTCGTGGGTGATTGCAGGTCCCGACTTGTCAACCATGGGAATCAGTCCAGCGATTCGCACCTGGAACGTGGCAGCGCCATCCACATAGCGGTGAAGGACATCGAACGGGACGCCCGCTCGACTGGCTTTCATGTAAAACAACCGCGCCGGTCGCTCGAAAGACTCGTACTGCGTGGCTGTGGCCTGCATCCAGGCATCGGTCGGGCCGCTGCGCATCTGCGCGTTGAACGTGAGGCGCATGTTGCGAACATGCGGGCGTCCAACCACGCCCATTCGCCGAAGGTACGTCTGCATCAGCTGCGGCAATGGCGCAAGGTCGGACTCGGTGACAAGCGGAGCCGCCATCGTCGTGCTGGAGAGCAGTACGTCTCGGTCGTGCTCGAAACGTGAACGGAAACTGGAAGGCCGGCTGTCAAGGGCCGAGACGAGCACTGCAATCAGAACGATCACATTGGCGATGGTGCCGAACTTTGCGTCGCCCCACGCGCTGGCGATAAGCCCCTGCGAGAGCAACACACCGACCAATCCTGGATACCACCACCACGAGGCACCGAGTGCAAGACCGGCGGCCGCGGCGACGAGCACCACTGCCGCGATCAACCAGACGAATCCTGCTTCGGGAGAAATCGGGGCTCGTAGCTGGCTCGCATCCGCCCAACCAAAAGCCTTGGCTGGACCCAGCAGGTGGATCAGGCCGTGCAGTGCAATCACAAGTGCGAGGACGATGCGCATGGCGACGTTCCTTTCACAGTGAATAGGGCGTCAAGAACTCGGAGCAGACGGACTTTAGTCCGTCTGATGACCGACGGGCTGAAGCCCGTCGGCTCCGTACTGTTTTACAAGCTCCCATGCCCGGCGAAGGTGACGCTCCTCCGTTCGGATGTTACCCACCGCCACACGCAACACGATGTGCCCGTCGAGCGCGGTGTGCGAGATGAAGACGTCCCCGGACTTGTTGACGGCTTCAAGAATGCGCTGATTGAGCGCGTCAAGGTCGCCCGTGAATCCACGGGGAGCGGCACGGAAACAGACGACGCTGAAGGGGACGGGGGCGACACGTTCCCAATCGGGATCGGCGTCCACCCACGAGGCAAAAAGTTGGGCGAGTCGCACGTGCTCACGCAGTCGGTCGCGGATGCCTTCAGCGCCGAAGTACCGCAACACCGCCCACAACTTCAGCGACCGGAACCGGCGACCGAGTTGGATGCCGGTGTCCATGAGATTGCGAACGGTATTCGCCTCTGTCGTCTTCAGGTATTCGGGCGTCAGCGAAAACGCCTGTCGGATCACATCCATCCGTCGCGTGAACAACACGCTCAGATCAAACGGCGTGAAGAGCCACTTGTGCGGATTGACGACCAGGGAGTCGGCACGGTCGAAGCCGGCACGCATCCATTCGAACTCGGGGATCATGGCCATCACGCCGGCGTACGCCGCGTCCACATGCAGCCACATGTGCTCGCGCTCACAAATGTCTGCAGCCCCCGCCACATCATCGACACTTGTGCTCGATGTGGTGCCGACGGACGCGACCACGGCGATGGGCAGGCGGCCGGCTGCACGGTCCTCAGCGACAGCCGCGGCGAGCGCGTCGGTGCGCATGCGGAAGTCCGCGTCTGCCGGGATGCGGCGCAGGGACTGATGGCCCAGGCCGAGCGCGATCACGGCTTTGTCCACCGAGGAGTGTGCGTGTTCGGAGCAGTACACACGCAGTGGAGGCAGGTGGCGTCCGGCCAGGCCGAGAGTGCGCACATCCGGCACCGCCACTTCACGCGCCGCGGCCAGAGCGTGGAGAGTGGAGATGGAGGCCGTGTCGTAGATGACGCCCTCAATGCCGGTCGGCAGGTGCATCAGTTGCGCGAGCCACCGCAGGGTGACTTCTTCGAGTTCGGTCGCCGCAGGTGACGTGCGCCACAACATCGCCTGCTGATTGAGGGTGGACGACACCAGGTCCATCAACACCGCCGGCGCACTGCCGGTGATCGCGAAGTAGGCGAAAAACCCGGGGTGGTTCCAGTGCGTGGCGCCGGGGACGATGATGCGATCGAGATCGGCGATCAGGTCCGTGAACGGCTCGGGCAGTTCAGGCGCGTGCGTGGGAAGTGAAGCACGGATATCGCCGGGCTTGACCTGCGAGAGCACCGCGTGCGTCTCGATCTGTTCGAAGTATCCGGCCGCCCAATCGGCGAGAGTGTGGGCGTGTTGACGGAATTCCTCCGTCGGCATGTCACCGAGATGAGGGCGCGTCGACTGCTGGGCCACGTTCAGCGCCGTTTGGCGACGTAGGCGAGCGCAAACTTCTCGAGGTCTGCGCCGGTCAGGCCGATGGCTTTGGCTTCTTCCAACGCCTTGTCCTGCGGCCACGAGTCCACAAGCATGCGTTTGATCAGCCACAACGCCGCGACCCGGTTGGCCGAGCCGCAGTTGATGAACAGCGGCTGGTTGTCGGTGTTGGTGACCACCTTGAGGAACTCGTCGGCGACCGCATCCTCAGGTGCCGAGCCCTTGAAGGGCACATGAATGAACCGCAGCCCCGCCGCTTCGGCTGCGGCCTTGGACTCCGGGATCTGCGCGCCGTCTTCCGTGGCCTCGCGCAGGTTCAGGATGGCTGTGTACCCGCGCTCCGCAATCGCCGCCATGGCCTTCGGATCGGTGGCACCAGCACACCCGATGGCCGCGTCCACCTTCGTGTAGTTCCGAATACCCTCGATGGTTTCTTTCTGGACCTGCGGCGCGGTGACGAACGCAGCTAGAAGGATGAGAGTCGTGACGAAAGTCATACCGAGATTATAAGACCCGCCTTCGCCAAGGCTACGGCGGGCAAGCTGTTATCGCTTGACCTGCACCGTGATGTCCCCTGTGAGCCGGACCGTCAGGGGGGCTCCGGCCCGCAACGCCGCTTCTTCGCCATCGCTGCGCATCACGGCCGCTGTGCCACCGGCGGCACCGGCGGCACCGCCGATCGCCGCACCCTTCTTGCCGCCCAGGACGGCACCGAGGATGGCGCCCGCCACGGCACCGCCGCCCACCTTGGAGGCCGCGTCGGCGGCAGGGGAGTCGCCCTCACGAAAGATGGTGTCGGTGCTGATCGACAAGCGTGTGCCGTCGGCCAGAATCATCGTGTCGAATCGCAGTCCAAGCCGCGGCCGGTCCCGGAACTTCCCGCCTCGCTCGACGGTCGTGACAGTGCCTTCCAGCTTCGCGTCGATGGGAATCACCACACGACCGTCCACCGTGACGTCACGGCTGACAGACGCGGAGATGCGATCCTCCACCCGTGCGGTCCGGGTTGAGACCTCTGAGTCGAGCCGAATGCCGATCACCGAGTGACGGGCCACCGTCAGTTCCTCGTAATCAGGGGCCGCTTCAATCACGGGAGTCGGTGGGGCTGCCGGCTGGAGAGCCGGGTCGAGCGTCGGCACGTACCGCTCGGCAGGGGCAGATACAGGGGCCACGCCGCCGGGCGGGGGTGGCACGACGGGCGACGCCGGCTGAGCCGGTGGTTGCTCTGGCGCGGCTGGGGGTGTGAGCGCAACGCGTTCCTGTGGGGCCGGGGCCGCCTGGCTAGTGCGGGCCTGTACGTTAGCGCGAACTGTGGGAGGGGCGGCGTCGAGGAAGGAAGGGGTCGTCGGCGCCGGAAGCGGCGCAGTCGCCAATGCTCCGGAGCTCGGTGCGGCTGGGATGACCTGCGCCACCGGCGCGCCGTCCCTCAGCACTGCGTAGCCACCTGCCACGGCCGTCAGGCCGACAATCACTACCGCGCCGATACCAAAAAATTTCGTGGACACGGGCAAACCTCGACCCAGTCTTGAGCAAGCTTTGTACCGTCGGTAAATCTCCCGCTGGCCTGCAGATCCGCGCCAGTGGCGGTGCCCTCGTACGAGGGCATTGACCGGGGCTGAGGGCACGAGACCAGCAAGGCCAGGCGGACCCGGCTGGCGCACAAGTTGCAACACTCGTACGAATGCGTCCTCTTCTTCGAACGTTCGCCGTTGTGACCCTCATGGCGCTGCCGGCCACTACGGTGGCTCAGACGCTGACCACCAGAGACCTCGTGGCCCTCGCCCAGGCGGGGTTGGGCGACGAGGTGCTGATGGCGATGATTGAGGCAGACCAAACGGTCTTCAGGTTGTTGCCGCTTGATGTGCTCGAGCTGAAGCGCCAGGGCCTGAGTGATCGTGTGTTGATTCGGATGATCGAGACAGCGAGGCCGTCTGCGGTGCCGGCACCGGCCATGCCGCCTCGAGACAGTCAGCCCGTCGCAACCGCGCCGCCCCAGGAGCTGAGGCGCCACACCGACGAGCCGCGCCCGGTGATTGTCCAGCAGACAGTCGTGCAGGAAGTCCACGTCCAAGCCCCTCCCCAGCGACGAGAACGTGAATACGTGCAGGTGCCTGTGTACGTGCCGGTCGTCACACGCCCGCGGGTGCCGGTGAAGGAGCCCGAGCCGGTGTACTGGGGATTTGGTGGTCAGCGCCGACCGGACGCATGGAAGGAGCCGGAGAAGAAGGATCCGCCCAAGAAACCCACGAGTGGTGGAGGCTGACTGGCATAATTTGACGCGTGGCTGAGTTACGTGTCGCTGTTGTCGGCGCTGGCGTGATCGGTGCGTCGATTGCCGACGCACTGGCCACGCGTGGCGTTCACGTCACGCTCTACGACATGCGCGCGCCGGGTGCCGGTGCTTCGCAGGCATCGGCAGGGGTGTTGTCCCCCTATATCGAAGCGAAACCCGGCAGCCCACTGCTGGCCATGGGCGCACGAAGCCTGGGGATGTGGGACGACTTCATGGCCGGCCTCGGTGAGCGGGCGAAGGGCGTCAACGTCGATTACGCCCGCACCGGTACCCTCGAAGTGGCGCTGGACGACGAGGAGGAGCGTCGGCTGCGGGACGCCGCGTCGTGGTTGGGCACCGAACAGGTGGCGCACGAGTGGCTCGACGCGACGGCCCTCAAGGGCTTTGCTCCCACCGTTAATCGGGCCGCACGCGGAGGACTCTTCATCGCGCCACACGGATTCGTGAACGTGCGCGCACTGGTGCGCGCGCTGGTGCACGCGGCGCGACTGTCAGGGGCCGTGTGTGTGACGCCGATGGAGATTCTGCACATCGATCAGACGGGTGATCGCGCTGAGGTGCGTGTGGGCGACACCCGGGAGGTGTTTGATCGTGTGGTGGTGGCGGCCGGCAGTTGGTCGCGTCGGGTGCGTGTGGCCGGGACTCCGGCGGTACAGGTCCGCCCGATTCGAGGACAACTGCTGCATCTGCGGTGGCCCGATCGTCCGCGACCCGCGCAGTCCATCTGGGGCACACGGTGTTACACCGTGCCGTGGGCGGATGGCTCGGTGCTGGTGGGAGCCACCGTGGAGGATGTGGGATTTGATGAGTGGTCCACGGTCGACGGCGTGCGCGCACTGATGGACGCGGTGGTGGAGTTGTTGCCTGATGCCGCCGCCGCCAGCCTCGAGGCGGTGCGCGTGGGGCTGCGCCCGGTCACCGCCGATCACCTGCCGGTGATTGCCCCTCTCCCCTCACACCCCGCCGTGATCGTCGCCTCCGGCCACTATCGAAACGGCATCCTGTTGGCACCACTGACAGCGGCGCTGGTGACCGAACTGGTGATGAAATGACGTCGGGTGTCTTTTTCTGCATCGCAGAAATCGGAAAAAGACACCCGACGTCATTTCATTCTCGTAATCGCCTCCGAGCTCATTTACGGGTACACGTACGTGCCCTGCAGACCGAGCGGAATCCCGATGCCCCAGAAGGCGAGCAGGAAGAGCGTCCAGAGAATGAGGAACGCGAACGAGTAGGGCAACATCATCGAGACAAGGGTGCCGATGCCGGCGTTGCGTACGTAGCGTTGGCAGAAGACGACCACCAGCGGGAAGTAGGGCATCAGCGGCGTGATGATGTTGGTGCTCGAGTCGCCGACGCGGTAGGCCGCCTGCGTGAGTTCCGGCGAGATGCCGACCTGCATCAACATCGGCACAAAAATCGGTGCCAGCAGCGCCCACTTGGCTGAGGCGGAGCCGACCAGCAGATTGACCATCCCCGTCACCAGAATGATGCCGGCGATGGTGACCTGTCCAGGCATCTCGAGTGCCTGCAGGAAGGCAGCTCCCTTGAGCGCGAGTAGCGCGCCGAGGTTCGACTTGCCGAAGGCATCCGTGAACATCGCCGCAAAAAATGCCATCACGATGTAGTAGCCCATCGTGCTCATCGACTTGGACATGCCCCCGATCACATCCTTCGACGACTTCACTGTGCCGGCGACAATGCCGTACACGATGGCCGGAAACAGGAAGAGCAGGAAGATCAGAGGGACGATCGAACGCATCAGGGGCGCCTGAAACGTCGTGATCTCGCCGTCCGGTGCGCGCAGCGGCGAGTCGCCGGGCAGCGCCCAGAACGTGAGCAACACAAGGCCGATAGTCATCGCGATGCCGCCCGCCATGAGCCCGCGAGATTCAGCGGATGTGATGGGTTCGAGCGTCGGCATGTCCTTGGTGTCGCCGTCCACCTTCAACGCCTGCAGGCGCGGTTCCACCACGCGGTCGGTCAGATACCAGCCGATCAGCACGATTAGCACCGTGGACGCGCCGGTGAAGTACCAGTTCGAGAGCGGGTTCACCAGGCGCGCCGGGTCGATGAGCTGTGCAGCCGACTGCGTGAAACCCTGGAGGAGCGGGTCGATGCCCGAGGGAATCAGGTTCGCGCTGAAGCCGCCCGACACTCCGGCAAACGCGGCGGCGATGCCGGCCAGTGGATGACGGCCCGCCGTGTAGAAGATGACGCCCCCAAGCGGAATGACAAGCACGTACCCCGCGTCCGTCGCCGTGTGACTCAGGCACGCCACCAGTACGAGCATTGGCGTGAGCAACGCCGTGGGCGTGAGATTCAACATCCACTTCAGGCCGGCATTCAGGAATCCGACTGATTCGGCGACGCCGACGCCGAGCAGCGCGACAAGCACGATGCCCAAGGGGGCGAAGTTCACGAAGACGCTGACCATGTTCGCCAAAAATGCGGCAAACGCGGTGCCAGACAGCAGGTTCTGAATCTGGATCGGTGCCTTACTGCGGGGGTCGATCTCCGTGAATGTTATCGGCGACATCACTGCCGACAGCACCCAGACGACCAGCAGCGCAATCACGAACAGGATGGCCGGGTCCGGCAGCTTGTTCCCGGCAGTCTCGATGAAGTTCAGGAACCGGTCGATCGGGCGCTTGCTCATACGGGGGCTCTCCTCGGATGCGCAAGCATACCCGACCTTCCGGGCGGCGCGGACTACCGGCGCGGTGCCAGTGTGGTGCCCACCATCTCGAAGGCCGACATGTACTTGTCGAACAGCGCGGTCGGCCCCAAGTACCCGATCACCACGAGATGGTCCTGATACTCGACAATCGCCATCACCTGCCGGAAGGGCACCGCCGTGTTCGACACGTTCTGGCCGGTGTAGTCGGCGAAGACCGCGCGGGCCGGTCGGCCTTCCGATGTTTGCGTCAGGTCCGTAGCGGTCAGCGTGGACTCCGGCAGTTTGGCCAACCCTTGTTTGAGCTCTGCCAGAATGCCATCCAGGGAGTGGTCGGCCTTGCTGTAGAACGCCAGGCGAATCGTCATCTCGTAGGGCTCGGTGCCCTTGCGCCCTTCGATGATGGTGACGCCCTGTTCGTTCTGTGCCGACACCCAGCCATCCGGCATCTCGCCGGCGTATGCCGGAGTCGCGATCGTGAACGCCACACGTCCTGCGGCAGGTCCTGCGGTTGTGGGGGGTGGCGGCGTCGGCGCGGCCGCCCCGTACGTCAGGCTGTTCCAGATGATGTCGAACCCGGTGCTCAGCCGCTCAAAATACGGCGCTGGTGCCGAGTACTGGCCGATCGCCATGTAGTCCGGGAACTCCGCGAAGATGAAGACGCCCCTCGACGGCGTCTGCGCCCCCGCACTGGTCTTGCCCGTCCACGACGCCGGAAGAATCAGAATGGTGCGCCCGTCCGGCGTGCGTTGTTCGTCAACCTCGCTCCATACGATGTCGGGGAGTTTGGCGTTGGCCGTCTGGATGCTGCGGAGGTAGTCCACGATGGTCCACCCAGGCTGCGAGACGGTGGGCGCCAGCCGAATCCACACGGACGCCTCCGCGTCCGGGGTCCCGGCGGGTGCGCTGAAGACCGTGATCTGTGCCGACTGTTTCCTGGTCGTCCACGTCTCCGGCATGCGCACCGAGAAGGGTGTCGGCTCCATGGCGTACGCCTTCGTGGTGACCGTGGCTGCCTGGGGCGCAGTTGGAGGCACCGGCACTGGTGCCGGTGCAGACGACGAACTCAGCAGCCGGCCCGTGGCGTCGGGTGGCGGCGGCAAGGCAATGAGGCGCGCCTTCATCGCGGCAAACTCCGCAGACGTCTCGGCGAACGGGCGGGGCGGCAGTAGCGCCGAGTATTCCTTCACCGCGTTGATGCGATCGATGGAGAACGGATGCGTCCGCGTCAGCAGGTCCCAGGAGTTGCGCGACGAGGGAGAGAGTTGTTCAAAGATCTGGAACATCTCCGTGAGGCCGATGGGATCGTACCCGGCGTCGAACGCGATATGGACGCCGAGACGGTCCGCCTGGGCTTCCGCGTCACGGCTGAAACTCATCGCGCCGACCGGGTTGCCTGCGTCCAGTAGTTTGGCGAGAAACTGCGACAGCTTGCTGTCGGACGCTTTGAGGCTCGCCAACTGCTGTTCATCCTTATAGTTTTTTGTCACCTTCTTGGCGGTGTGGTGTGCGACGGAGTGGCCGATCTCGTGGGCGATCACGCCGGCGAGCGCGGCTTCAGTCGGCGCCGCGTCCAACAGTCCGCGATACACAAAAATGAACCCCGGCACCGTCGTCGCATTCACGCCAGCCGTGTCGAGCACAAACAGCTGGTAGTTGGTGGGGAACTGCTTCGCGTGATTGACCAGACGCTGGCTGAGCTGCTCGACATAACGGGTGATCACACGGTCCTGCAGCAGCGGGATGCCTGACTCTGAGAGTTCCTTCGCGTAGCCAAGCCCCCATTCCAGCTCCTGCTGCGGCGTGGCGAGGTTGGCCGCGCCGCCGGCGGGGTTCTCGGCGATCTCGTAGCGCTCGGCGAAGAGCTCGCGCGCGCCGAGCAGCAGCGCCTGGGCTTCGCCTGCGAAGTCGTTGGGCAGCGGCATCCGGGTGTACCGCATCCACAACGCCACCGCGTCGCGATAGAGCTGGGCTTCCTCGCGCGCGGCAATCATGCCCACCAGGGCGCGGACGTCCGCCGGGTCCTTCTTGTAGAACTCCTCGAAGCGTTTGTACGCGTCGTTGGGTTTATGCGTGCGGAGATAAGCGTAGGCTGCCGACAGCTTGTATTCCGGCACCCGGTCGTTCCGGCGTTCGGCATCCCGAAAGGCCGACTCGGCTTCCTTCCAGGCACCCTGCTGCACAAAGACGAGCCCCTTGCGGTGGAACTCGGCGGCTTCGAAGGCACGCTGCTGGTTACGGTCCCCCGGCGTTGGGGCAGTGACGGCCGGGCCCTCCCGGGGCGTCAGCAGGCGTTCAAAGAAGGCGGACCGAGCCGCCGGGTCCACGATGGCCTGAGGCGGGCTCTGAGTGGAACCAATAACCAACGAAAGCGCCAGAAGGGTGGAGAACAACACGGGACACCTCCCCGCAGCCAGCGAATGCACAACGCAGGCCAGCCAGAGTCGTCGCGGGGCCGTAGACTGATAGGCATGCCACTGCTCCAACCAGACGTTATCCGCACCGCCCTGGGGGAATTTCCCGGGTGGACGATCGATGGCCAGGCACTCGTCCGGCAGTACACGTTCGCGTCCTTCCCGGATGCGATCGCCTTTGCGACCCGGTTGGCGTTCGACGCCGAGGCGGCCGACCACCATCCGGACCTGCTGATCAGTCACCGGAAGGTCACGGTCACCTGGTCCACCCACAGCGAGGGGGGCGTGACCGAGAAGGATCTGGCCGGGGTGCGGGCGTCTGACGCCGCGGCCCGGCGATAGAATCAGCGGTGCAGATGCAGCTCAAGACGTCCTACAGCGCGCGCGAGGTGGCCGCGCTCACCGGCCTGACCGGCCGGCAGCTTCAGTGGTGGGACGAGGCCGGCGTGTTTCAGCCGTCGATTGCGCCGCGCAAAACCTCACAGGGCGGATTCACCGAACGGCGCTACTCGCCCGTGGACGTACTCGAACTGCTGGCGCTGGCCGACCTCCGCCGCCGCGGATTCGACAACGCCAAGCTGAAACTGATGATGGACTCGCTGCGCGAGTACTTCCGAAGGCGCCTCTCTGAGACGCTCGATGACGCCGGCGATCTGCGGTTGTTGACCGAGGGCAAAGGGTTGTTCCTCAAGACGCGTCAGGGCCACGTCTTCGATCTGCTCGTCGATCCCATGCAGGCACTGCTCGGCAGTGATGCCCTGAAGCTCAAACCCGTGAACGGGAAAGCCAGACGTCGTCCCGCCCGGAAGACAAAATCCAAAAAAGATTCATGATGTTTATTCCAGTTGCCTCGCGACTTCGGATCGCCTCCGTACTGCTTGTCGTCATTGCGGCCCAGGCGGCCCCCGCAGCCCAGTCCACCGTGCCGACACCCGCGTCAGTCCTCGGGTTTGCGCCGGGCACTGAGTTCAAGCTGGCGAACTACGACCAGACGATTCAGTATTTCCAGCGCCTGGACGCCGCGAGCGACAAACTCACGCTGCTGCCGATGGGCACGTCCACGCAGGGGCGCACCTTCCACGTGGCGCTGATTTCGAGCCCGGCAAACCTGACGGCTATCGACCGCTATCGCGAGATCGCACGCCGCCTGGCCACCCCTGGCGACATGACGGAAGCGCAGGCACGAGCGCTCGCGCTCGAAGGCAAGGCCATCGTTCACCTTGATGGCGGTCTGCATTCCACGGAAGTAGCCGGACCGCAGCACACCATCCAACTCGCGTACGACCTGGTGACACGCACGGACGCCGACACGGCCCGCATTCTCGACAACGTGATCGTGATGTTGTGGCCGACCATCAATCCCGATGGCCATCAGATGGTGGCTGACTGGTACATGACCAACGTGGGAACTCCGACGGAGGGCGCGCCGCTGCCAGGGCTGTATCAGGAGTACGTCGGACACGACAATAACCGTGACGCCTACATGCTGAACATGGTGGAGTCGCGGGTGATGGAACACGCGTGGCGCCAGTGGGAACCGCAGATCGTACACGTGCACCATCAGTCGTCGCCGTTTCCGACGCGCATCTGGCTGCCGCCGTTTGCGGACCCGATCGCCACCCACGCACCGCCGATCCTCTCGCGCACCGTCAACACGATCGGCATGGCGATGGCGCAGTACCTCGAGGAACGCGGCCTCGTTGGTGCCACACACATGGGCACGTTTGACGCGTGGTATCCGGGGTACATCGACTACACGCCTATCTTCAAGAACGTCGCGGCGTATTGGACCGAAACCGCGCTGGCCAACATGGCGGCCACGCGCGAGTATGCGGCCAGCGAGTTTCCGCAGACGTATCGCGACCTGCGTCCCCGCAGCCTGTATCCGAGTCCGTGGCCTGGTGGCCGGTTCGGACTGGCTGATTCGATGGCCTATATGCACGGCGCGTCGATGGGCGTGCTCGACTACGCTGCGCGATTCAAGGAGAACCTGCTGCTGAATCGGTGGCGCGCGGGTATCGCGCAGATCGAACAGCACCGCACAGCCGGGCCCTACGCCTACATCGTCTCGGCCTATCAGCGTGATCCCGTGGCAGCGGCCGAGATGTTGCGCCGGTTGGCGTTTGGCGGGGTGCGCGTGTCGCAGTTGACCAGTGCGGTGACGATCGACCTGCGCGAGTTCCCGGAAGGCTCGTGGGTGATTCCGACTGATCAGGAATTCATCGCGCTCGCACGTTCGGTGCTCGACGTGCAGAAGTACCCCGACATCCGCGAAACACCAGGCGGTGCGCCTGCGCAACCGTACGACGCCGCAGGGTGGACACTACCGCTTGCGATGGGTGTGAACATGGTGACCCTGACCACGCCGATCCCTGAGGCGATGCGTGCGGCCATGCAGCCGCTCGGCGCGTCCGAGTCGCCAACGGCTCCGCCCACGCCCTACACCTCGCTGGTCGGTAGCGAAGTGGCACCGTTCGACAGTGTGCCCGGCCTCGGGTTTGACAGTCATCCGGTGGCAGCTGCAATCGTGCCGCCGGCCTCAAGTGTGGGTCTCGCACCGGCGATGCGCGAGAACGACCCGCCCACGTCGTACGTGGCCATCAATCCTGTGGAGGTGAATGCCTTCCGGGTGATCAATCAGGTGTGGGCGCTTGGCGGCACCGTGTCGTACCTGCCCGAGACAGAAGAGCGTGCGGCGCATTACGTGCTCGGCGGCATCGACGGCACACGTATCGGCGATCTGCTCCGCCGCCTGTACGTCAATGGCATCCACCTGCGTCGCTCGGACGTGCCGACCACCACGGTGGCCAAGCCGCGTGTCGCGTTGTTCCGACCCTCCGCCAGCATGGACGAAGGCTGGACGCGCTGGGTACTCGAACGCTTCGAGTTCGAGTACAGCAGCCTCACGCAGGCGGAACTCACGGCATCCCCACTCCACGAAAAATTCGATGCCATCGTGATCACCGACGAACCGCGCGGCGTGCTGGCCGGAGGCGGACGCGGGCGAGGTGCGGGTCCCGCAGCCGGCACCCCTTCGGAAGGCACCTCTCCGGCCCTCACAACGGGGCAGGCAGAGGACGTGGCCAGAGTGAAGGCGCTGGACGATTTTGTGCGCGCGGGTGGCACATTGGTGACGCTCAACCGCAGTGCGCAGTTTGCCATCGAGCAGCTCAAACTGCCGGTCCGCAATGTGCTCCAAGGTGTCGGTCGCCAGGAGTTCTTCGCCGCAGGGTCGTTGCTCAACGTGAAGGTGGACACCACGCATCCCGTCATGGCCGGATTCGCGCCGGACGGGCATGTGTTCTTCAACAACAGCCCGGCGTTCGAAACCCTTGACGGGTTCCAGGGTGCGGTGCTGGCGACATACGCCGACGAAGGCGATGTGCTCGCGTCAGGCTACCTGCTCGGCGACACCCACCTGCGCGGCAAAGCCGCTGCGCTTGAGGTCACACACGGCGCCGGCAAGGTCGTGCTCATCGGCTTCCGCCCACAATGGCGCGGCCAGACCTTCGGCACCTTCAAGATCCTGTTTAATTCGTTGTTCAAGTAAATAAAGACGTCGGGTGTCTTTTCCGCTGGAAAAGACACCCGACGTCTTTTTCGGGGGAAGGGGATACCCCAAGTGGGGTGTGCGGTTATTCGATGGGGAAGATCTGACCCACGTCGTCGGCAGGACGGGGGATGACGTGTACGCCGACGAGTTCGCCGACCTTGCGGGCGGCGGCGGCGCCGGCGTCGGTGGCGGCCTTCACCGAGGCCACATCGCCGCGCACGATGGCGGTGACCAGACCCGCATCCACCTTCTGATAGCCGACAAACGTGACGTTGGCGGTTTTGACCATCGCGTCGGCGGCTTCGATCATGCCGACGAGGCCGCGGGTTTCGACCATGCCGAGTGCGTCACCGGACGGGGCGGTTTTTGGGGCCATCGCGGCTGTCACTCTACCAGATTCGCCCGCGGGCAGCGATGGCCAGTCGGCGCATCGACCCGTCCGTCTCCGCCAGCCACACCGAATCCATCAGGTTGGTGACTGGGCAGGAGTGATTCGGCAGCACCCGCACGCGGTCGCCCGGGCGCAGGGGTGAGTCCGCCGGTACCCGGCAGGTCGCATGTTCCTCGGACAGGCGTTCGACGACGATCCGAGCGTCTGGAGTGTCTTCGCTGGACGCCAGAAACACCAGGCCGTGGCCGGGTGTCTCGGCAAAACCACGCGCGCCGTCGGATGTCAGCGTCTTGCTCCCACAATCAAGAATCACCCGGTCCGGTGCCGGACGACTGACCACGGAGGCGACGATGAACATCGCGCAGTCGCCGATGGTAGCGGACCCGAGGCCGACCTGTGTCCGGTCGTAAAACACGTAGTTGCCAGGTCGCATCTCGGTGATACCTCGCTGGCTGGGGGCGAAGGACGCGGTGGGTGTGGAGCCGACGCTGATTTCCTCCACCGGTACGCCAGCATCACGCAGCCGGCTTGCCAATCCGAGCATGATCTCTGTCTCTGTCGCCGCGATGGCCGCCAATTCCTCCTGCGACGTCGCATGATACGCGTGGCCGGCGTGGCTCAGGATGCCCTTGAACGCGAGCCCGGGCAGGCGCGAGATCCGGCCGATGCGCTCCACCAGGTCGGCCGCCGCCGGGTCCATACCGCAGCGGTGAAAGCCGACGTCGATCTTCACCAGTACGTCCAGTTGTTTGGCGGCAGCTGCCATCGCAGACGACCAGTCGGTCGCCACGTCCTCGTCATCCACGATGATCGATAGCCTGACGCGGTCGAGCAGGGCGAGCGCCCGGTCCGCATTGGACGGGTTGACCGGATACGGCACGCGGATGTCGGTGATGCCGTGGTCGGCAAACACTTCAGCCTCACCCAGCTTCGCGCAGCAAATCCCCACCGCGCCGGCTTCCAGTTGCATCCGGGCGATCTCGGGGCTCTTGTGGGTTTTCGCATGAGGGCGAAGGCGAACTCCGGCGTGTGTGGCCAGGGCCTGCATGCGGATTATGTTGGCGCGCAGACGGTCGGCTGAGATGACGGGATACGGGGTGCGGAGTTTCATGACCACGCACATTATGTACGTCCGCGCGGCCTGTTCCACCCGGGACGCGCCTGCCTGCTGCCGTTGGGACTAAAATATCGGGCTGGGGGTATTAGGAATGCGATTGTTCGGACGACACGTGGTGAGTGGGGCAGTGGTGGCGGCGATGGCCCTCGCGCTGGCACAGGTGGCAGAGGCGCAGAAATTCGAGCCGCGTTCAGGTCAGGCGGGTAAAGATGTGGTCTGGGTGCCGACGCCGCAGGAGACGGTTGAGCTGATGCTCGACATGGCGAAACTCACGCCACAGGATTTTCATATCGACCTCGGGTCTGGTGACGGCCGCACGGTCATTACCGCAGCCAAGCGGGGTTCACGTGCGCTGGGCATCGAGTACAACCAGGACATGGTGGTGCTCTCCGTCGAGAACGCAAAGACCGCCGGTGTCAGCGATCGCGTTGAGTTCCGCCAGGCGGACCTCTTCAAGACCGACTTCTCAATGGCCAACGTGCTCACGTTGTTCCTGCTGCCCGACATTAACCTCAAGATTCGTCCAATGATTCTCGACATGGCTCCCGGCACACGCGTCGTCTCCAACACCTTCATGATGGGCTCTGGCGATGACGAATGGGTGCCCGACGAGACCCGTCGCGTGGATGAGGACTGTGTGTCGTGGTGCACCGCGCATCTCTGGATCGTCCCGGCCAAGGTGAACGGGACCTGGACGATGAACGGGCAGGCGCTGACGTTCAAGCAGGAGTTCCAGAACGTGACGGGGACGTTGGGCACGGCGGCGATCTCCGCCGGCAAGCTCAGCGGCACGACGATCACCTTCACGGTCGGCGGCACGACCTACACGGGCACCGTGTCTGCCGACGGCAAGACGATCACGGGCGCGGGCTGGAGCGCTTCGCGATAAAAGACGTCGGGTGCCTTTTTCAGCCTTAAGCGATAGCAGAAAAAGGCACCCGACGTCTTAGACGCCTAGAGCACCCCAATTTTCTTGCTGACCGTGTAGCCCGGGAACACCCGACTGGTATCTGTCGCCCCGAGATGCCCCGTGAGCGCCTCTGAGAACACGTCGCGGAAGTCGGTGGTGATCGCGAGGTCGCGGCCTTCGTAGCGCTGCTCACGTTCGAGCCCTGGCCAGGTGCCGTAGATCTTCCCGCCCTTTACATTGCCACCCAGCAGCAACATCGCGTTGCCGTGCCCGTGGTCTGTGCCGCGAGCGCCGTTTTCGGCCACCGTCCGACCAAACTCCGACATCGTCAGCACCACCACATCCGCCATACCGTCCCCGAGGTCCTGCGCGAAGGCGGCAATGCCACCGGCAAAGTCGTTCAGGCGGTTGGCGATTTGCGGCCCTTCGTTGGCGTGGTGATCCCAGTTGCCGGATTCCGCAAACGCCACCTCAAGACCCATGTTGGCTCGGATGAGTTGTGCGATCTGTTTGAGCGCTTGGCCGTAGCCGCTGTTGGGATACACGGCACCGTTGGCCGGGGTGTACTTGGCGATGTCCACTGACTGCAGTTGCTTGATTGCCTCGAACGCTTCGGTGCCCGTCGGGCGGAGCATGGCGTCTGCGGCCGCGGCGTACTGCGCCTCGAAGGATGACTGCATCATCTCGCCGGCTTCACCCGCGCGAAGACCGAAACGCCCGAGTTGATCGATCGCGAGTGCCGGGGCCCGACCCTGCATCGCGCGCGGCAGTTGCTGCGTGAGCGACACCGCACGGAAAGCGCTGGCCTCCTCGTGTTCCTTCGCGTGCAGGTAGCGGTTCAACCAGCCGTCACGGGTGCTCTTCACGCCGGGCGTGCCACTCTCCATGTAGTCCTGCGCATCAAAGTGGGAGCGTGTCGGATCGTGCGAGCCGGTGGCGTTCACGATTGCGAGTTCACCGCGTGTGAAGTACGGATGCAGCGACGCCATGCGCGGATGCATGCCGAAGTAACCGTCCAGGTCGAGCGCACCGTTGGCTTGACCTGGTTGTGGAATCGCAATCGACGGCCGGGCCTGGTAGTAGGCCTTCTCACCGAACGGCACGATCATGTTCAAGCCGTCCACCGCGCCGCGCTGGAAGATCGTGACCAGCACCTTGCGCTTGGTCTGGGCCGCCTGGGCTGCGCGTTCAAAAAACGCCGGGGCGAAGCCGAGGCTCAGCATCGCCATGCTGCCGTTCTTGAGAAAGACTCGTCTGGTCAACATAATCGGCCTCCACTCACTTCCGCTGAAACTCTGGTGAGCCAAGTGCCAGCGCCACCAGGTGCTGGGGTGACTCGGCTTTGGCGAGCGTGTCGTTCGTGATGGGCGACACCCCGCCCGCAATCAACTGCGAGGTCACGCGCTCGCGCGCCTCGGCACTTGTGTTCGGGGCCAGGGCGCGCACGTTGATGCGCGTTCCGCGAAGCTGGCCACTGGCCAGTTGCATCGCAAAGTTGAGCCGCGCGAGCAGCGCACCGGTGTTGACCCAGTCTTCAGCTGTGTCACCCCAACCGGTCGGAGGCTGTGCGCCATAGAGCGGCATGCCGAGCGCCTGCTGCAGGGCCTGGACGAGCGGCGGCACAAGGGTGACGTTGGCGCCGGACACACGGATTGAGGACACGACAAATTCAAACGGATTCTTCACCTTGGCACGACGTGCCTCGGCAGAGAAGAACTCCGGCGACGTGAGAATGGCGCGCGTCACTTCGCGAAGGTCACCCTTGGTATTCAGGAATACCTTGGCGGCACGGTCGACGATGCTGGCCGGTGGCTCATCAGCCACGAAACGACGCGCCAGCTTGGTGGCGATGAATGTGGCGGTGGCGGGATGCGACGCGAGCAGGTCGAGCACCGCCTCGCCGTCCTTCTTGCCACTGCCCTTGATCGTGGTGCCAAGCACCACTTTGGGATCGTTGTCGTGCATCGCGGCGTTGAACTGGAACGTGCCACCATCGCGCGGTTGATCGATCGTCCAGCCCGTGAACGCCCGCGCCACCGCAATCACATCGTCTTGCGTGTAGCCGGCGTCCACACCAATGGTGTGCAGTTCCATGAGCTCGCGCGCGTAGTTTTCGTTGAGCCCGCGATTGCGCGCCTGCAGCATCCGCTGCTCCTGCTGCTCCCTCTGCTGCTGGGTCTGCGTGCGTTGCATGCCGCCACGACCGCGGCCCGCCGTCTGCCGCTGACGCGCCAGTTGCTGGTCCGCCTGTCGCTGCGCGGCTTTTGGATCGACGTTCTGGAAGTTGTCGAGATAGAACAGCATCGCCGGGCTTTCTGCCACGGCACCGAGCATGTCGCGGAAGTTGCCAAACACGTGGGGACGAATGACGTCGCGTTCGTACTCCGTCAGGTAGACGCGCACCTGCCCCTTTCCGGAGAACACGTTGAAGTGGTTGAACCAAAAGTCGGTCAGCATCTCCTCAAGTTGTCGCTCCGAGTGGATCGCGCGCACGAGCCTGGCCTGCATCAGGTCCTGCAGGATCTGTTGTTCCTTCTGGCGTGCGGCCCTCAGTTCCGGGGACTGCTGATTCGCAGCGGCCGGACGGCCCGTCTGCCCCATCATCATCTGGTCATCGGCCATCGCGGCCGGTTGGGGCGCACGAGCCGCAGCCTGCTGTGCCGCACGGCGAAGCGCCTCGGCAGGGCCGTAGTAATCGCGGGCAATCTCCGTCGTGGAGAGCCCGATGGTGGGAAACTGTGTGAGCCGCTCGGCAAGTGCGGGGTCGACGATGCGCTCGGGGTGGAGTTGCTGGTCGATGTAGGCGTCCACACCCATCTGCGTCACGCGGTCGATATCGCCAGGCCGCGGGCCGAAGCCCAGACGGTTCAGCACATGCACCACGGTGTCGGTGTCGGACTGAACCGGAACAGGCTGGCTCGCCAAGGGGACCGCAAGGCCAAGCCCGACCGCCAAGACGACTGCCAGGCGCCACGGGGAAATATGAAGGGCGTTCATGTTGAGTTGGACCTCGGGGGGAGAAGCATAGTTAAAGATGGGGGATGGGGGATGGGGGATGGAGGATGGAGGATGGAGGATTGAGGATGGAGGATTGAGGATGGAACGGATAGGCGGCGCCGCGCTTGAGCAGGTGCTTGACGACACGTGGCCGATTTGGGGAGAGGGGCTGAGTCGGAAGGCGTATGGGCAGTGGAACCTTGCGCAAACTCTGACGCCTTGGGGGCGGGAACATCTTCAGCGGGTGGGCTTGGTCGAGGGAGGCGCGGTGGTGGCTTCTGCCAAACGTTACCTGTTCGACGCTGTGCTCGACGGCCAGCCGGTGCGGGTGCTCGGGATTGGAGCTGTTTTCACGCCGGAGGCCCTTCGTGGACGTGGCCTGGCCGCGCGTCTGATCGAACAGATGATGGCCGAGGCTCGCGACGCGGGCCGTGGGCTAGCACTCTTGTTCTCGGAGATTGGCTCCGCGTACTACGAACGATTGGGTTTCACCGTGGTGCCACGGGAGATCGTGACAATCACCGTCCCACGCACACGGCGAGGCGCGCCAGGAACAATGGTGCGGGCTCTGGAGCCCGCGGATCTCAAGGAAGTTGCCTCGATCTCGGCGACCTACGCGTCTGCTGCAGGATTTGCACTCAACCGCACGCCGTCCCTGATCGAGTTCATGATCACCAGGCGTCGTTTGCGTGCTGGTCTCGGTCCAGCCGGCCTGCGCCAGGTCGAAGCCTTTGTCGCAGAGGAAGGCTACCGCGCCGCCGCCTACATCATCGTCAGCCGCGGTCCTGAAGGCACGGTGCTTGAGGAGTGCGGCGACCGCGATCCCAGAGGCTCACGCATCGGCGCATTGCTTGAGGCCTTGATGGAACGAGACCCGTCCAACCCCGACCGCACCCTGCAAGCCTGGCTACCCCCAGGCCTCCATCCACCACAGTTGCCGTTCAGCACCCCATCGCCTGCAAGAGAAGTGATGATGATGGCCCGCATTCCTGCATCTCCCCATCTCCCCATCTCCCCATCTCCTCATCTTTACTGGTCGTCGGACGTCTTCTGAGCGAAGCGATGTCACCTTTGACGCCCCGCGCCGGTCTAAGCCTGACGAGATGCCGACCCACAAACGCCGTGTATTCAGTATTGGGACATGGTCGCCAACGCTGCGCACCATGCTGAACAGCCGCATTGAACCCTGCGGATGTGTCGTGGGGATCTACCTGTCATGGCGAGGGCAGGCTGTTGAGGTGATCGACGTAGCCAACCCTCGTTGTGCCAATCACCACCGGTTCGGTGAGATCGGTGACGTGCCGTCAGCTGCGGCGGCGCCGGTGGAGCGCCGCTGAAATCACCCGCGCGGCGTTGAGGCCGGCCTGACCGGTCAGGCCACCGCCTGGATGTGATCCCGCACTGGCGAGAAACAGGCCGGCGATCGGTGACGCGTACCGGTCGGCCCAGCCCAGGAGCGGCCGACTGGCCCACCACTGGTCGAGCGTCTGTTCGCCGTGGAAGATGTGTCCGCCCGAGTAGCCCCACCGCTCTTCCAGGTCCACTGGAGTCAGTACTTCCTGCTCGACAATTTGCGATTCAAGCGTCGGAGCGTGTGGTGCCAGCACCCTGAGCACGCGCGCAAGCACGTCGTCTCGCCCGATGGCGGGGTCACACGGCACGTGATGCGCGTAGATCGAGAGGACGTGTTGCCCCGCATGCGCCAGGTCGGGGTCGTTGGCCGACGGCAGGCTCAACTCCAGCCAGGGCGACTCCGACATCCCGCCATACTTCGCGGCGTCGTGGGCTCGTTCGAGATAGTCGACTGAGGGCGCGATCAACAAACGCCCCCGTAACGGCACGGCGTCGCCCAACAGCACAGGGAACACCGGCTCGCCACTGAGCGAGAGATTGATCTTCGCCGTCACGCCGCGGGCGCGAATCTGCTGCACGCGTTGACGAAATGTCGGCGGCAGTTCACCGGGATCCACAAGCGACAGGAACAATTGCTTCGGGTCAATCGCGCTGATGACCGCGTGAGCCGAAATCTCTTCGCCGGATTCGAGTGCGACGCCGACAGCCGACTGACCGCGCGTCAGGACTTGCGCCACACGCGCATCGGTACGGATGGTCACTCCCGCGGCAGTGGCCATCCCGGCCAAAGCCGCGGTGAATGCGCCAGGACCGCCGCGAGTGGTGACACCACCACCCACCGGCATCGGATCTTCAGCCATGCGTTGCAGCAGCAACGCGCCGCTGCCGGCCGACCACGGGCCCAGATGGTGACCAAACACGGCGCGAGACGCCACGGCCGCCTGCACGAGGTCACTCTGGAACCACTCCGCCACGAGGTCGGCCACGGCCATCGGCACATACCGCCCGAGCCTCGCGAGCTCGCGGCTGCCGAGTGCGCGTGCGCGGCGGCCCACCTTCAGCAGACGCCAGAGGTCCGCCGACGCCGGGGTGTCAACGGAGGGCGCTTGATGCCGATTGAGTTCGGTGATCACCAGCGCCAGGCGCTGCATTGTGTGCACAAACGACTGCCATGCCGCCGCATCCGCCGACGACACGCGCCCGATGGACGCCGCCGTCAGCACATGGTCACGGTGAAACGTGACCGCCTCGCCGCTCGTGCCGAATGTGGTCAGCACGGGATCTGGCGTGATGAACTCAATGCCCGCGCGGTCGAGCCGCAGCGCGCGCATCACGTCCGCGCTGATGGGGCCGAGCGCATGGCTCAACGTCGGAGACTTGAGGCCGCCCGCAGTCGTCTGGGTGACAGCGGCGCCGCCGACCTGGTCGTGCCGCTCAAGTACGAGGACGGAGAACTTCTTCTTCGCGAGCACGTTCGCGGCCACCAGACCGTTGAGTCCGCCGCCGATGATGATGACATCCGTCATGACTTCATCGCCCTGAAGGCCGCGTTGCGTCCCGGCGCGCTCATGATGCCGCCACCAGGATGTGTGGCCGACCCACACATGAACAATCCCTTGATCGGTGTGCGGTAGTCCGCCCATCCGGGCGCAGGGCGGAGGAAGAACAACTGCTCGAGCGTGAGCTCACCCTGGAAAATGTTGCCCTCAGAGAGCCCAAACGTCCGCTCAATGTCGAGCGGTGTCAGCACCTGACGATGGAGGATGTGCTCGCGGATGTTGGGCGCATGCTCGGCAATCGCATTGATCACCGCGTCGCCAAATGCCTCACGGTGGTCATCCCAGTTCGCCGGCGTCCCATCGTCATTCCGCAGGTCATAGGGCGCGTACTGCACGAAACACGACATCACGTGTTTTCCCGCAGGCGCGACGGACGGATCTGTCAGGCTCGGGATTACGATGTCGATGTAGGGGTTCTTCGAATACTTCCCGTACTTCGCGTCATCGTATGCCCGCTCCATGTACTCAACCGAGGGCGAGATCGAGACAGCACCACGCAGATGCGGTCCAACGCCTGGCTTTGCCGTGAAGTCGGGGAGACCGTCGAGCGCGATGTTGACCTTGCCCGACGAGCCGCGGAATTTGTAGCGGCGGATGTCTTCGACGAATTCGGTTGGCAGGTGTTCGTCGCCCACCATCTTCTGAAAGGTGAGACGCGGGTCAACACTCGACAGCACCGTGTTGGCCAGCACGTAGTCACCATTCTCGAGCACGACGCCCGTGGTGCGGCCGTTGGCCACCATGATTTTGGAGACGGGTGACTCGGTGCGAATCTCCGCACCCGCCGCACGCGCCGCCGACGCGATCGACTCAGACACCATGCCGGTGCCGCCTCGCGCGATGCCCCACGACCGGAACGCGCCATCGATCTCGCCCATGTAGTGATGCAGCAGCACGTACGCGGTGCCGGGCGACTGCACGCCGAGAAACGTTCCAATAATTCCCGATGCGGCCATCGTTGCCTTGAGCACATCGGTCTCGAACCACTGATCCAGAAAGTCCGTGGCGCTCATCGTGAGCAGCTGCAACTGGTTGTAGCGGTCGGCGTCTGGCAAGGCGCGGAAGCGATTGAGGATGTCGAGCAGCGGCTTGAGTTCCCTCAGCTTCAGCGAAAACGGATCGGGTGGCGTCATGCCGAGGATCGGCTTGGCGAACCGCCCCATCTCCACCATCGCGCGGCCGTATTCGTCATACGCCTCGGCGTCCACGCGCGAGTGCCTGGCGATGTCGCGAAACGTCTGGGCGTGGTCGTTGGTGCGCCAGAGGTAGTCGCCGCTTGGCATCGGCGTGAAGGTGCCGTCAAGCGGCAGGATCTCAAGGCCGTGTTTTGCCAGCTCCAGCTCGCGGATGATCTCCGGGCGCAGCAACGACACCACGTACGAACACACCGAATACTTGAACCCGGGATAGACCTCTTCGGTGACTGCTGCGCCGCCTACCAGATGGCGGCGCTCGAGCACGACAACCTTACGGCCGGCGCGGGCGAGATACGCGGCTGCGGTGAGTCCATTGTGGCCGGCGCCAATGACAATGGCGTCGTACTGCTGCGGCATGCACGGACATTCTAGCCCCCATACGTGGAGCCGGTGAGATCAGCAGCCTGCCCGTCGAGCGGCCCATGTCACGGCGTCGGCCGCAATCCAGGCCGTCAGCAGCGCAACCGCCGCCTCATCCACGACCGCCGTGCCCAGGGGGGGCATCTGTGACGAGGGTTTGCGTGATCGCATCCTCGCCACGACCGTGCTCAGGTCCGCGTGACCTGGGGTCAAACGGCGTGAGGTGCCAACCGGCACGCGCGGAACCTCCCAGCGGCCTGGTCTGTCGAGGGTGGTGGAAAGGCTGGCTGGGCAGGGTTCTGGCCCCGTGAGGCCGGCCTTGAGCACCAGGTCGAGGGTCGCGATTTCGCTGGTGGCATTGTGGCAACTGCCGCAGTTGGTCGAGAGATACCCAAGCACGCTTCTGGTCTGGGCATCCGCAGCAGGAATCCGCGGGGGCGTCGTCAGCCACTCTGTGCGAACGGGTGACAGCCTCCGCTCCGCCAGCAACGTGCGGAGCGTCACCATGTCATCCGTCAGTGTTTCCGCATGCAACGCGTGTGGATCGCGATCGTCCGACAGCTGCAGCGCGGTGAAGCCAAGAATCTCGGTGCGACCAGAGACATGGCAGGCGCGGCACTCCGTGGTGGACGGAATGCGATGGCGGCGCCCCGGGGCTACCTCGACATCAGTGGTGAGACCCGCCTCCGGGACGAGTGTGGCGGTCGTCTGGTCCTCGCTCCATGCGTAGGACGCGAACGTCCACTCTCCATCGCGTTTCCACAACAGACGCGTTTCGACCTTGCGACCCCCGAATGAGAACTCCTTCCAGAAGCGTGTGCCGTCTGGGAAGACCCAGCGGTCCGGGTCAGACACGTTAATCGTGGTGCCCTCCGGCAGCGCGACCCACCGTCGCTTGGATGCCCCGTCGGTCCACAGCGGATACTGCGGGGTGAAGGACCGCGGACCGGGCACCGCGGACTGCGGCCTGCGGACCGCGGACTGCGGACCGAAAAGTCCTGTCTCCGACAGCTGTGTCGGAATCGTCTGGCCTGCCGACATCGTGCGTTGGTGCACCGCGATGGCCAGCACGGCCACCGCGGCACCAATGACGAGGTGGCGACCGACGATGGTCATCGCCGCTCGCTCTCCTCGGCCCCGCCCTCTTCAGGGTCGATCGGGGCGGGCACCCTGTTCTGCACAGGAGCGAGCGACTGCAGATACGCGAACACACTGCGCAGGTCGTCGTCGGTCATCTTCGCGTAGACCGCCGCCGGCATCGGCGGCAGGACCGGTCGGCCTTTGCCGAGTCGTCGTCCGGTGCGGATCGTGGCGATGAACTGTTCGACGGTCCAGTCGCCCGTCCCCGTGTCTTTGTCCGGAGTCAGGTTGGCGGCAAAGCTTGTGCCCCAGGGACCGGCAAACGCCGTGTTGGTCGCGGCGCCCATCCACAGCCACGGGCCGGGAGGCAATTTGGGCGCCGGCGGCATCACCATGGCGGCCGGGTGGCCGGTCAAGGCACGTGTCATGTCCGGCTCGGGGCCGTTCGGCCCCATCGTCCACGGCGTGTGGCAATCGTGGCATCCGCTGGTCTTGACGATGTATTCGCCACGCGCGACGCTGACTTCGGTTGGGGTCGAGGGGGCAGTGGGTGTCGGGACGTTGGCCGAGAGGGCGATAGTGGTGAGCAGTGCACTGGCGAGCGTCGCGGTTACAGCAGGGAATCGGGAAATAGTCATCATGTCGTCTCCGTCACACACAGACGGAAGGCGACGGCTGAAGGAACCCTAACCTCGTCCTACAAGTTCCCTAAGAAATCGCTAAGCCCGCCTCCAGCCACGGGTATACTCGCCCACTGTCACCGTGACGCTCACTGCTTCGCTTATCTCGTTTCTTGAACAAGGGGTGTCCATCTTCATGGGCACACGCAACGCACGTCTTGAACCCAACGGCGTGCGCGTGGTCGCCGTGAAGGTCGACGAGGATGGACGTCACCTGGTGGCCTATGTGCCTGCCGTCGACGCCGAGCCTGTCATTGCAGATTTGGAGGCCAACGGGCAGGCGGCGCTGGCTTTTGCGCGACCCGCCGATGATCGTGCGTGTCAGATCAAAGGCGAGCGTGTGTCGATCCGCCGAGCCGAACCTGGCGAACTGGCGCTCGTGCAAGCCCAGTGGGAGGGCAATGTGTCCCAACTGGCCGCAGTGGGTATTCCTGCCGTCGCCACACAGCGCTGGTCGACGTGGCCCTGCATCGCGATCCGGCTGCGCGTGACTGCGGCCTTCGACCAGACTCCAGGCCCCGATGCCGGCGCACCAATATCGCCCGATGCGCGGACTGCGGACGGCGGACCGCGGACTGCGGACTGATCCCATGATTCGCCTCGAGACGCTCACCTCGTGTTTTCAGGGAATCATTCCCGCCATGTTTTATACGTGTGCGAAGGATGGCACGCCCAACGCCGCGTTTTTGAGTCATGTGGAGTTCGTCGACAGTCGACACGTCGCGCTGTCGTTTCAGTTCTTCAACAAGAGTCGCCGGAACGTGGCCGAAAATCCGAACGCCCTGATTCAGATCCCGGATCCCGACTCGATGCAGGGCTGGCAGCTGCGCCTGCGGTATGTCCGCTCCGAAACCTCCGGGCCGTTGTTTGACCGCATGGCGCTGCGCATCGAGGCGATTGCGTCGTACACGGGCCTCAAAGGCATCTTCAAGCTGCTGGCATCTGACGTCTATGAGGTGCTGTCGGTGACACCCGTCGTCGGAGAAGCGGGACACGATGTCGACGATGCGGCGCCGGGGCGACGGGCGGTGCCAGTGTCGGTCTTCACGATGTCTGCGTTTCAGGATCTTGCGCAGCGCATCAACGCGGTAGAGACGCTCGAAGGTCTGCTTGACTCGATACTTGCGAGCATTGAAGACTTCTTCGGCTTCAGTCACTCGATGATCCTACTCGCCGCCGAAGAACCCGGCGTGTTGGTGACGTTGGCGACGCGTGGATACGACGGAGCGGGCGTCGGCGCCGAAGCACGATTTGGCGAAGGTATCGCTGGTGTCGTGGCCGAGGCCCAGAAGCCCATCCGTATCTCCGGCCTCCTGCGCGGCATGTTGTATGCGTATGCCGTTGCGAAACGTGCCGAGGCCGACGGCCTGTCTCCCGAGCGCGCGCGTGTGGCGATGCCGGGGTTGCCCAATCCCGCCAGCCAACTCGGCATCCCACTGGTGGTGCGAGGGGAGCTGGTCGGCGTGCTCGTGATCGAGAGTGCTTCTCCCTATCGCTTCCACGAGGAAGACAAGACGACCATCGAACTGCTCGGGTCATATCTGGCGATCGCGATTCAGAACATGCAGCTTCAGGAGTCGGCCGAGTCGGCCAGTGAGTCGGCGTCGGCTGACGTATCCACGGCGCCGCCCGACGCGACCACGGTCACGCCGACCGCGTGTGATGAGTTCGCGTATCACCAGACCGACGAGGTGATCCTTGTGAATGGTGAATACCTGATCCGCGGCCTGCCGGCCCGAATCCTCTGGAAGGTGTTGTCCCTGCACCAGGTCGAAGGGCGTCGAGAGTTCACCAATCGCGAACTGCGTCTGGACAAGTCGCTCGGCCTGCCGGACTTCAAGGACAACCTGGAAACCCGCCTGCTTCTGCTGCGCCGCCGGCTTGACCAGAAGACCCCACACCTTCGCATAGTCTCAAGCGGCCGAGGGCGGTTTGCGCTCGAGACCATGTCGCACATCGTACTGGTCGCAAAGGCCTGAGACTGGAAGACGCCGGGGTCGCGTTCCTGCCATAATTCCGCATGCCTGTCGGCACCCCGTTTCACGAGCGCACGTTCCCCCTCTGCGGCAGTCTCAACTACCGCGAGTGGGCCGGCTACTACACGGTCAGCGCCTACGAGGCGCACCATGAGCACGAATACAACGCCATCCGAAACGGCGCCGCACTCTTCGACATTTCGCCGCTCTTTAAATATCTGGTCACCGGACCGGATGCCGCGAGATTGATTAATCGCGTGATTACCCGTGATGCCGCAGCGATGTCGGTTGGGCGCGTCATGTATACGCCCTGGTGCGACGAACATGGCCGGGTACTCGACGATGGGACAGTGAGTCGGTTGGCGGAGGACATCTTTCGTGTGACGGCGGCCGAGCCGAACCTGCGATGGTTCCGCCAGCACGCCGCGGGCATGGACGTGTCGGTGGAGGACGTCTCCGAGCAGATCGCCGCACTCGCCGTGCAGGGACCTACGTCAGCGGCGTTGCTGCGCAACGTGGCGCATGTCGATCTGCCGTCGCTCAAATACTTCCGCGTGAAGTCGGGCACGATCGCCGGTGCCAAGGTGGATATCTCGCGCACGGGGTACACCGGGGACCTCGGTTACGAACTCTGGATGCATCACACGGATGCAAAGAAGGTGTGGGATGCGCTGATGGCCCACGGTCCCTCGCACGGACTCAGGCCCGCCGGGATGCTGGCACTCGACGTGGCACGTATCGAGGCCGGCCTGCTGCTGATCGATGTGGACTTCTTCAGCGCGCGCAAGGCACTGACGGCCTCGCAGGTATACACGCCATTTGAGATGGGGCTCGGCCGTCTCGTTGACTTCAACAAGGAGCAGTTCATCGGCCGTGCTGCGCTGGCGGCTGAGCAGGCGCGCACTCCGAAGCGATGCATCGTGGGTCTCGCTGTGGAGTGGCCTGCGGTCGAGAAACTCTACGAGGCGGTGGGCCTTCCGCCGATGGCGCAGGCCACAGCCTCGCGCGTCGCGGTGCCGGTCTTTTCAGGCGGTAGACAAGTGGGCCGGATGACGTCGTCCACTTGGTCACCCGTGCTCAAGCAGATGATCGGCCTCGCCACGGTGAGTGCCGCGCACGCGCCAGCGGGCTCAAAACTCGAGGTCGAACACACGGTTGACGTCGTGCGTCATCGCGTGCCGGCCACGGTTGTGCCGACCCCGTTCTTTAATCCTGCGCGGAAGACTGGTTGACGGTTCATGGTTCATCGGTTCATGGTTCCGCGGTGCCGTTCAGGGTTCCCCGATGAACCCCGCACCGACCCTGAACCCCGAACCAGGAACCTGGCACCCAAGAACCCCGAACAGCACCAGGAACCCTGAACCGATGAACCATGAACCCCGACCGCTCTACCGGTCGGCTCAGCCCTCGTGCGCGGCGACGATGAAGCGGTCGAAGGCGTAGAGGAGATCTTCGCGAGCGGAGTACGGACCCGGACGATAGGCGCGGGAGGTGATCCCGCGTTGTGCCAATTCACATACGTGCCAGTCCTGACGATTCGTCATGTCCCAGAACTCACGCACATCATCAGTCCTGAAGCCAGGTTTGGCCATTTCATCCGGATGGAAGTGCCACTCACACACCAAGCGCGTCCGGTTCGGCGCGAGCGGCCACAGTGTGTGGGCCATGACGTAGTCCGGGTGTGCGCTGATCAGCAGATTCGGAAACAGCGCGTAGTAGTAGACACGCCGTTGGTCTTCAGCTGACAGCCCGGGCAGAAACGCGCGTGGACAGGTGCCATCAGTCGACATCGTCGCCACGCCATCGTTGAGATCCATTCGGCCACCCATGTAGGTGGGACGCAGCGGTTCGTTTTCACCGCTGAGGTAGTGCGACAGCTTGTTCAACGCCGGATGCAGGTTTGGGCAGTGCAGGCACTCGCTGAAGTTCTGGATGATCAGTTTCCAGTTCGCGGGGACGTCGTAGGTGATGCCGTCACCGCGGCGCAGGTCGGCCATGCGCCAGGGCCGGAATTTCGCGGGCAGGTCCGCGAGTTGTTGCTCGAGCGTGGGGCCCGTGTCGGCCAGGCACACGTAGACAAATCCGTCCCAGACACCCGCGCGGGCCTGCAGCAGTGGGAAGTCGTCCTTGCGGAAGTGCGGGGACCCATCCATGTGCGGAGCACCGATGAGTTGGCCGTCGAAGTTGTAGGTCCACGCGTGGTATTCGCACTGGATGGCGCCGTTGAACCGGCCCTGCTCGTCAGCGCAGAGTGCCGTGCCGCGATGCCGGCACAGATTGTGGAAGGCTTTGACTGCGTCGGCTTCGCCCGGTCGGCTGGTGCGCACGATGAAGAGTGAATCGCCGGCCAGGTGGCGCGCCACATATGAGCCGTATTCGCGGAGCTCGGCGAATCGGCCCACGCAGACCCACTTCCGACGGAAGAACAGCTGCAGCTCGCGCTCGAACAGGGCCGGGTCGGTGTAGTACTTCGCCGGCAGGGTGAAGGCAGTCGGGGGCAGTGGTGGGCGGGGCTTGTCGGTCATGCGGTTTGATGGCTCCGGGCAGCATCACTAGTGTGGTGCGGATGACGCACCACACTATACTCACTGGCACACAATGTCTGGCCTTAAACGCGAGCTGGGGAAGTGGGACCTGACGGCAATCGGCGTCAATCAGGTGATCGGCGGGGCAGTGTTCCTGATGGCGGCACCGCTGGCGATGCAGATTGGGGCCTGGAGCGCCATCGCGGTGGCGCTGGTCGGCATCCTCTCGCTGATGATCGCGCTGAACTTTGCTGAAGCCGGCAGCCGGTTTGACGGCACCGGCGGCGCCTACCTGTACACACGCGCGGCGTTTGGCCGCTTCTTCAGCTTCGAAGTCGGCTGGATGATGTGGATTACCCGCGTCGCCAGCTGGGCCTCGGTCGTCAACGGCCTGACCACGGCGCTGGCCTATTACTGGCCCAGCCTTGGGGCCGATCAACCAGGCCTGGCCCGTGAGGCCGTCATCGCCGTCGTTATTCTCACGATCATGACCATCAACGTGCTCGGCATCCGCCAGAGCGCCTGGGTCGTGAACACACTGACGATTGGCAAACTCACGCCGCTCGTGATCTTCATAACACTCGGTCTGCCGCACGTGAGCATCGCGGCACTGCAACCCGACATGGCGCTCACATGGACGCAGATTTCGACGGCGGCGCTACTGCTGATTTTTGCGTACGGTGGCTACGAAGTGGTTGGAGTCCCCGCCGGCGAAGCCAGGGACCCCAAACGGGATGTGCCCTTCGCCATGGTCATGACCATCGTCGTTGTCGCGATTGTGATGACGTTGGCGCAGGTGGTCGCGATGGGCACGTTGCCGGGAATTGCCGACTCGCAGCGCCCACTGGCGGACGCGGCGCTGTTGTTTATCGGCGGGTGGGGCGCGTTGTTGATGACCACGGGCGGCGCGGTGTCGATGAGTGGCAACAACATGGGCCAGGCGCTGTCGGGTTCGCGCAACCTGTATGCGTTGGCGGAGCAGGGTGACCTGCCCGCGTGGTTCGGCCGTGTGCATCCCCGCTTTCATACGCCGGCGGTGGCGATCATTTTCACGTCGCTGATAGCCCTGTGGCTGGCGTTGTCGGGCGACTTCGTGACGCTGGCGGCTGCGAGCGCGGTTAGTCGATTGCTGGTCTATGCGGGCACATGCGCGTCGGTGTTGAAACTGCGCGGCCAGGGTCGGGCACCGTTCACCATTCCCGGCGGGCCAGTGATTCCGGTGGTGGCGCTGGTGGTGTCGCTGGCGATTCTTGGTGGGGCCACGGCCATGCAACTGCAGGTCGGCGGGGTGGCCCTGATCGTCGGTGCGGCACTGTACGTGGTCGCGCGATGGAGAGCGAAGTAGTGATGAAGATATTGCGGGTTCTGACAGCGGTGCTGCTGGGATGGCTGTGTGTGGCCGCATCAGTGGCAGAGGCACAGATGGTGATTCTCGTGCGACATGCCGAACGTGCGGATGCAGGTGCGGCGGCTGGTGCGGCGATGACCGGAACCCCCGACCCTGAGTTGTCCGACGCAGGCAAAGCTCGAGCGCAGGCACTGGTGGCCATGTTGAAGGACGCCGGCGTCACCGCCATTTACACCACCGAATTTCGACGGACGATCGACACGGCCCTGCCGCTGTCGGACGCCCTCAACGTGATGAGCACCACGGTGCCGGCACGTGAGCAGGCGAGCCTCATCGAGAAACTCAAGGCACACACGGGCGGGGCGGTGCTGGTCGTCGGCCATTCCAACACCGTGCCTGCAATCATCAAGGCCCTGGGTGGACCCGCGTTCACCATTGCCGACAATGAATACGACAACCTCTTCTTCGTGGCGCCCGGTGGGGTGACCACGCGCATCCGGTTCACGCCGTGAGCCGACTCGTCGCCACCGCACTCCTGGTCTTCTTGACCGGCTGCGCCACTGCTCCTGCTCGTGTCGCTCTGCGGGACGCTCCTGCCGGTCCCAACGCGCCAACGCTGGCGCGGATGTGGGACGCCGAGCATGTGTCCTCGCCGCTCTCGCCTCTGGTGGACCACGCCGAGGTGCGGCAGCGTGTGATGGCGATTCGTGATGCGGGCGGCAGCCTGTTTCGCGTTAAGGATGAAGGTCGGTCGGTGGAGGGGCGCGAAATCTGGAGCGTCTCTTTTGGCCGTGGACCGTTTGTGGTGTTGATGTGGTCGCAGATGCACGGCGACGAACCCACGGCCACGTCGGCATTGTTCGACCTGTACGAGTACATCCGGTTGCATGAGCGTGAGCCGGCCGTGGCGCACCTGCTGGAGCAGTTGACTGTGCACACGGTGCCGATGCTGAACCCGGATGGCGCTGAACTGTTCCAACGGAGGAACGCTCAGAATATCGACATCAATCGGGACGCGCTCGACCTGGCGACACCGGAGGGACGGTTGCTCAAGTCGCTGCGCGACTCTCTGGAACCGAAGGTCGGATACAACCTACACAATCAGAACTGGCGCACCAGTGTTGGGCCACCCATGAAGGGCGCGGCGATTTCGTTGCTGTCGGTGGCCTTTGACGAAGCGCGGTCCATGAGTGAAGGCCGGTTGCTCACCAAGAAGCTGGGTGCCGTGATTCGTGACTCGGTGGAGCCATTCGCGCTCGGGCGCATTGGTCGATACGACGATTCGTTTGAGCCGCGCGCATTTGGTGATCGCCTGACGTTGTGGGGCACACCGGTGCTGCTGATTGAGATGGGACCGTGGCCCGACCCGAAGCCCGATCCGATGCTCGTGATGCTCAATTACATCGCGCTCGTGCGGTCGTTACACGCCTTAGCGGATGGATCAGTACACCAGGCCGACCCAGCACGGTACGACTCGTTGCCGGAGAACCGCGGCGGTGGATTTCACACGGTGATCCGAGGTGTCCTGGTCACCAGTGACGCAGCGGTCGCGCCACAGCCGAGGGATGTCGGACTGGTCGGCGTCCGGCGTGTGCGTGTCGCCGACGGCACGCGCACAGCCGTGTTGCACCTCACTGTGGGGGGCATTGGCGATTTCACTGAGTCAGCTACGTCATTCGACATCAACGGCAGCGGACTGCTGCTGGCGCCGCTCGCGCCTTCGACACAGGTCGGGACGATCGTCTCGGTGCCGCCCACTGCGCTTGTGGTGACGACGGGTGCGACGGTGCCTGCGGATCTGATGCTTCTGGCGCTGCAGCCCGATGGCCGGTATCGGGTGGAACGGATCGTGACGGCAGAAGTCGTACTGGGAGTGGAGTGATGCGGATCGCGATTATCGGTGCGGGGGCGGTGGGTGGGTACTACGGCGCGTTGCTCTCGCAGGCGGGTGCGGACGTCAGCTTCGTCGCGCGAGGGGCGCATCGCGATGCGATTCGGGCCAATGGCCTCCGCATCATCGGCGTGCAGGGGGACTTCACCGTAAAAGTTGCCGCCGAAGACGACCCGTCACGCATCGGTCCGGTGGACGTTGTGATACTGGCAGTCAAGACCTACGACAATACTTCCGCGTTTCCGCTGCTGATGCCGTTGCTGGGGCCCGACACGTGTGTGCTGACGCTGCAGAACGGGGTCGACAGCGCCAACGATCTGGCGAGCGTGGTGGGGCAGAGCCGTGTGCTGGCCGGACCAACATACATCGCCACAGCTATCGAGGCCGCCGGCGTGATTCGACAGACCGGCAGTCACCGGCGCATCGTGTTTGGTGAGGTGTTTGATCCGCCTGCGACCATCACACCGCGTGTGCAGGATCTGGCGGACCTGATGTGTGCGGCCGACATCCACGCCGAACCCGTAGCCGACGCCCGGATTCCACTGTGGGAGAAGTTCATCTACCTCGCACCGTTTGCAGCGTTCACTGGTGCCGCACGTAAACCCATCGGCGCTATCTGGGAGGATGCCGAGGCGCGCGAGACGTTCATGGCCGCAGTCGCCGAGGTGGAGCAGGTCGCACGCGCCACCGGGATCGCCGTGGCTGCCGATGTGCGTGATCGCGTCGCGACATACACCGACAGCATTCCCGGGTCCACACGGTCGTCCATGCTCATCGACCTGCAGGCCGGCAAACGGATAGAGGTGGAGTCGTTGCCTGGTTCAGTAGTCCGGCGTGGTCGGGAGGTTGGTGTCGAGACGCCGATCATGCGAGGCTTATACGCAGTGTTGCGACCCTGGGCGAACGGATAAATGTTAGACGTGCTTCTGGTGCTGGTCGCCGGCGCGGGTGCCGGCAGCCTCGGCGCCATGCTCGGGCTCGGCGGCGGTATCTTCCTGGTGCCGCTGCTAAACATCGGCCTCGGTCTGCCGATCGACAACGCCATGGCGATCAGTCTGATTACCGTGATCGCCACGTCCAACTTTGTGTCGCTCTCAAAGACCGGTCGCAAGTGGGCCAACGCGCGACTCGCGATGGTGCTGCAGCTGGCAGCCGTGCTGGGCGCGCTGGCAGGCCTCGAGATGTTGGGGCTCTTGGCGGAGGGCACACGCGAGCAGATTTTCGGAGGCACAGCCCTGCTGGTGGCCGGTGTCATGCTGGCGCGGCTCGACTTCCGCAACGTGCTGCACGGGCCGATCACCGACGTGGGGCTGCTCGGTGGACGCATTGAAGACCCGGACACCGGGGTCGAGGTGGCGTACAAACTCAAGCGCCTGCCCTTCGCTGTCACCACGGCCACTGCGGCCGGTGTTATTTCTTCGCTCACGGGTGTGGGGGGCGGCATCCTGGTGGTACCGGCGCTCAACTCGTGGTGCGGCGTGCCGATGCGGGTGGCGGCCGCAACCAGTGCCGTGATCCTCGGCGTCACCGCATTGCCGGCAGTGGTGGGCTACTACAAGCTCGGCTACCTGACGAGCCCTGAACTGGCAGCTGCCGCTGTGCTCGGCGTGCTCGCCGGCTCGCGGGCCGGCTTCTGGATCACCGCTCGCGTCAAGGTGCGGACCCTCAAGATTCTGATGGCCGTCATTCTCGCCGGCGTTGCTGTGGAGTACCTGTTCTTCAAATGAGCACCTACACGATGGCGTCCCGGCTCCGTGCGTTTCTTCGGCTCGCGTTGGCGGCGACATCCGCGACGCTTGGCCTCGGTCTGCTGATGCACTTTCTGGTGTCAGGTCCAGCCGCCGAAGTGGCGACCGCCCTGATCTGGATCGGACTCGCGATGTTGGTGTCGATTCCCGTTCTGAATCTGCTCGCCGTCACCCTCGACGAATGGGCCTCCAATCGTCGCGCCTTCGCCTTCGTGGCGCTGGGCGTCATCCTGCTGCTGGTGGCGACGACGATCTACAAGTTGAAGGTGTTCGAGGGCGTCTTATAGACGGGAGAAAAGACGTCGGGTGTCTTTTTCTGCATTGCTGAGATCTGAAAAAGACACCCGACGTCTCATCGCCCGTCGTCGTCCGCGAAGTCTTCAGGGCTTGAGGGGATCGCGCCGGTGTGAGCGGCGGCTTCGCGGAGGCGTTCGTCCGCCGCCTGGCGCATGCGGTCAAGCAGGGTGCTGATGCGCTCGGCCTGCAGCGAGATGACATCCACCTCGGCAGCGGCATCGGGATGCAGCTTCTGCAGGACGCCACACTGGCCGGCAATGACCTGCAGGCCACTGTTGATGTCGGTCGCGAGTGAGAGCGTCATTTCCGCCGTGGACTCCATCGCCTTGTAGCGATCGAGCGCGAGGTACTGGTGCTGCACCACACACGCGAAAGCGAGCACTTCCGCGATCGGCTGCAACACATCGCGGTCGGAGTCATCAAACGCCGCTTTTTCCTTGGAGATGACGGTGAGTGCGCCCACCGCGCGGTTGCGTGAGATAAGCGGCAGAATCAACAGCGAGTGAAAGCCCTGTGACGCCAGCACCCCGGCATCATGGAAGTCCGACGCAAACGTGGTGGTGTCGTCAATCAGCACCGACTCACACGTGCGTATCACCTGGCCGAAGATGCTGCGCTCCAGACCAAACTGCATCTCGGCGCGTGGACGCCGCCGACGTTCAGGTTCACTGACACGGGAACTGAACACCTCCAGTGACTGGCCATCGTCTTTGACCAGGGCGAGGCCAAGACGGTCACAGGGGATGAGGGTGCCGATACGACGCGACAGCGCCTGGAAAGCGAGCCCGACGTCCTTGGACTTTCCGGCCGTGGTCAACATCTCGTTGAGGGTGCCGAGCTGGTCCACTTCGGTGAGCGTGGCCTCGTGCTGGCTGCGGCGCAACCTGAGTTCCGAGCGCAGGGCGCCAATCGAACGCGTGGCCACGAGCGCCAGCGCAAAAATGGCCGACCACGAGATCGCCAGATGCAGGGCGGTGGCTTGTCCGTCACTCAGCCAGTTCCGGTTCGCGCTGGCCCACACCGCCACCTGCAGTGCGGCGGTCGCAAGGATGGTGAGCTGAAGCATCCGGGGCTGGTTCATGCGTCCTTGAGATTGTATGCGTCCGCCACCGGCCGCAACGGCCGATCGAACCAGAGGGGACGCCGGGTGCCGTCGGGGCCGGGTGCGGGACGAGTCTTCGCCATCCACTCCTTGTAGAGTTCGTGGGAGCGGGCGGTATCCACCATAATGTCCCCGTAACTGTCGTCCGGCTCGGCCTTCTCAAGCCGAACCCGCTGGTGCCAGCAGTGCATGCCACTGACCGGGTCCGGTTGCACGGGGAACGTCAGATTCTGATGCACCCCGACCTCCGTCCACCACACACGGCTGCTGTCAGGGTCCTGGCTCGAGAACGGCTGGGTGCCGTGCACTTGCCGCATTTCGATCTTGCCGTCGGCGGACTTGGAGAGTTTGACCAGCGCTGTCGCATTCCGCGATCCGCCCTTGTCTTCGTCCAGCCGCCAGCGCCCGAGATGATGCGACATGCCGACGACACCAGGCGTGATGCCCTCGGTGACCCAGGCCCGTGTCACAAAAAAACCGATGCCGGTGTGCACCTTCACCAGGTCGCCCGTGGCGATCCCGAGCCGCGCCGCATCACCGGTCGCCATCCACAGGGGATTGCTGTGGGAAATTTCATAGAGCCACTTCACGGGTGACCGTGTGTGGATGAGCGTGGGCAATCGGAAGTTCGGCAGTAGGTCGAATTCGTTCTCGGACCTGTTGAGGTCCCGCCAGTAGACATGGCCGGGAACATAGCGGGGAATCGCGTGTTCAGGCCAGCCCCACTCGGCCAGCGTAGACGAGAAAAACTCGAGCTTCTTTGACGGCGTGGTGAAGCCGGACGTCTCATGTGCCTTGCTGTACGACACCTCATCCACCTGGAACACGCCGTACTTGCGCATGTACTGCAGCGGCGTGATCGACTCCTTCGCCGCGGCTTCCGGCAGACCCGGCACGGAGTGCTCAAACATCCAGCCGTAATAGTCGTCGACCGTGATCTTGTCGCCGGGGCGATAGGGAGACTCGAAGTACTGCCGAATGCCGAGTGACCCGTCGGGATCAATCTTCCAGGAGAGGGCGACCCAGAACTCGGACTCCTCCCACACTTCGCCAGGATTCGATTCGTGTGTCTGGTCGACAGGCGTGCCCTTCTTCTCGAGCGCCACACGTGTCACAGGCTGCCGGAACCCCAGCCATCGTCCGGCGTGGGTCTCCTGACTCATTGTGTCGTGACGCTCGGTGCCCAGGCCCATCGGCAGGATGTAGTCGGCAAACCACGCCGTTTCACTCCAGATGGGGGTGAGCGCCACGTGCATGCCGATCTTGGATTCATCCTCGAGCACTTCCATCCATGTGAAGCCGTCGGGATTGGTCCACAGCGGGTTGTACACACGTGTGAAGTAGACGTCGAGTTTGCCGCGGCCTTCCTTGAGGAAGTGCGGCAGCAGGAAACTCATCTCGTGAAAGGCGAGCGGGAATTCCTTGGGAAAGAGCAACTCGTTCCAGTACGACGGTGCCGGTGGTGGATTCGGATGTTTCGGCACGAACTTGTTGGTCGCGTGCAGATTGACGCCGCCCTTTTCTCCGATGGCACCCATCAACACGACGAGCAGATACAGCGCGCGCGTGATCTGCCAGCCCCACAGGTGGCCTGCGGCCGCCGCCCGCCAGCTGTGCGTGGCAAACGCGGTGCCTGCAGCCGCCACAGCCTCAGCGGCTTCGATAATTTTGTGTGCCGGTACGCCTGTTTCGATCTCGGCGTATTCAGGGGTGAAGAGCTCGTACTCCTGCTTGAGCGCCTCTTCAAACCCGTCAAACGTGCGGGGCAGGTCGGGTCGCATGGCGTCGAGGTACTGTTCCCAGTTCACCCACTTCTCGACAAACGTACGGTTGTATTTCTTGTGATCGATCAGGTGACGCGCAATCGCCAGTATCAGCGCGCCTTCCGTGCCCGGGTTGGCCGGCAGCCACAGGTCTGACTTCGCCGACGTGTTTGACAGGCGCGGGTCCATTACGATCAGCTTCGCACCCGCGGCCTTGCCCTCAATGATGCGCTGGGCGTGTGGATTGAAGTAGTGCCCCGATTCCAGATGCGACGACAACAGCAGAATCGTTTTGGCGTTCGCGTAGTCGGGTGACGGTCGATCGGCACCGGTCCAGAGGAAGTGACCCAGGCGGGCAGACGAAGAGCAGACGTTGGTGTGGCTGTTGTGACCGTCGAGTCCCCACGCCTGAATCACGCGATTGGCATATCCGTCTTCGCCAGGCCGACCCACGTGATACATGATCTCGCGGCGCCGGTCTTCCGTGATGGCCGCGCGCACACGCGCGCCGATCGTGTCGAGCACTTCATTCCAGGTGACGCGCTCCCATTTGCCCTCACCGCGTTTACCGACACGCTTGAGCGGATACAGAATGCGGTCGGGATCTTCAAGCTGATTCGGCGTGACCACGCCCTTGGCGCACGTGCGGCCCCGGCTGCCCGGATGCACCGGGTTGCCCTCAATCTTGCGGACGTTGAGTGTGTCCTTGTCGACGTAGGCAAGAATCCCGCACGCCGATTCGCAATTGAAGCAGATGCTCGGAATGATCCAGTAGTTGCGTCGATCCTTCTTCGGCCAACTTGTCGACTCAAAGTCGACGTAGTTGTCCCAATCGGACACGGGCGGATGCGTACGAAATTCAGCCATTTACGAAATCGGGACGCATTGTCCCGCCTCCACCCAGATGTATTCCCACGCGAGGGAGCCGGCCAGTGTCACCAGTGCCATGGGCACGAGTACAGCCATTGAAAAGCCCGTGACCGCCGCGAGCCAGAAGAGCAGCAGCGGGGCAACGCCACCCAGGCCAAGTGCCCCGACCCAGAAGAGCTTCGAATAGGCCCCTGACCGAATCGCCCGCACAGCCAGTGCGTGATGCCTGCTGTGGCTGCGCAGCACGAGGTTCTCGGCCACAAGAATCAGCAGGTGCACAACCGTGGCACCCGCGAGTGTCCATCCGAGCCCCTGCAGTGTGGATGCCGGTGCATCCACAAACAACGCGACGAGCAACAACGCGGCACTGCCTTCCGCCGCCGCCTGTGCCACAAGGTCCACCGTGTGATGCCATCCCTGCCACAGGTCACGCGCGAGGCCCTGCGCAAAGAGCAGTCCGGTGTATGCGGTGGCGGCCAGTGCCACGGGCAACGCGAGCACGGCGAAGACCGTGATCACGATCGGCCAGTCGAGCAGCCACGCGAATATCCAGAGGCCCGCGACCGCACCATGTGCCGTCAGGATGAAAGCGCCGCGCGCCATCCACGACGTCCAGTTGGGTCGCGTGAGGATGTAGTAGAACCGCTCTGGACGTTCGAGATCCCACACGAGCACTGCCGCCGTCATGATCGCAAATACGGTTGCCACCAGCGGCGCAGCGAGCCCGGTGAGTGCCGAGTGATCGCCCATCAACCAGAACAACGCACCCAGGAACAGGGCGCCGGTGGAGATTCCCTTGGCCAGCAGATACAACACCAGGTCCATGCCCCACGCCTTTTTGTGCGGCGCGTCATAGTCCACGCGCGCATCACCGGGGTGCAGTGGGTCGGGCTCCAGCGCACCGAGCGGTCGCAGGTGCACGTTGCCTTCCTTGAAGATGAACGGACGCGTCGCGATCTCAGGCTGGATGATGCTCTCGTGGGCCTGCAGATAAAAAATCTTCGGGCCCGTGCCCTTTTCGGGCTTCCGCACTGAGAAGTCCTGCTGCGCCACAATCTGCGCCACACGTGTGGTCGGGTCGTCGAGGTCGCCAAAGATGCGGCACTCAGTGGGGCACACACTCACACACGCGGGTTGCAGCTGGTTTTCGATCCGGTTCGCGCAGAAGTTGCACTTCTCGGCCGTGCGTGTGTTCGGGTCAATGAACAACTGATCGTACGGGCACGCCGCCATGCACGCCTTGCACCCGATACACGCATCGCCGTGGAGGTCGACGATACCGTCGTTGCGGCGGAAGAGGGCGCTTGTCGGGCAGATGTTCATGCACGGCGCATCGGCGCACTGGTTGCACAGCACCGGCAGAAACAGGCGTTCGGTGTCGGGGAAGCGCCCCTTTTCCACCGTCTTGACCCAGCAGCGATTTACGCCCACCGGAATGTCGTGCTCGGCTTTGCACGCGATGGAGCACGCGTGGCACCCGATGCATTTCTTCAGATCAATGACAAACCCGTAATTCGGCACGCGAAGGGACTATAACGCAGGCAGCGTCGGGACGACCCTGGCATCGATCAGGCGCTCGTCTGCCGTGACAAGTGTCAGGTGGAGTACACGCGCCGTGGCCAGCAATAGCCGATCCGCTGGATCACCATGTGGCAGGCGGATATCCGCAAACGCTGCCGCGATGTCGTGCGACACCGGGGCCTCCTGGAAGCGCGCCACCGCCTTCGGCAGCCACGCCTCCAGGTGCCCTTCGATTTTCATGCGGCCCTTTTCCACCAGGAGCGCGACTTCCCAGGCGCTGACCGGCGACAGCCACAGCTCCTGTCCCGGCTTCTCCAGCGCACGGCGCACCTTCGGCGTGAGCTTCTCGGGTGCGCTCAAACTCCAGATCCATACATGTGTGTCGAGCAGCAGCTTCACCGGCCCGCTTCCCAGTCGGACTCGTGCATCACCGGCGACACGATATCGCCAGTAATCGTGACTGTGCCGCTCAGGCTCCCAAGCCACGTTTTGGGCGCGTCGGCGGGCGGCGGGGGCGTAATCTGCGCCACCGGCACACCGTGCCGCGTGATGAGCAACGGCGTCCGCGTCTTCCGCACCCGTTCGAGCACGGCCAGACACGTCGCCTTGAACTGAGAGATCGCCATTTCGTCCACGTCGTAGATTATATTCATGGTCACACGGTATAGTCAAAACATCGGAAAAGCTACGTGTTGGGTGCATAAATAGACTCCTTGGTGGTTGTCAGGCCGTAAAGCGTGAGGACAGAGGTGTTGAGAAGGTCCAGCAGGTGTGAAGGGCCGTGGTCGTGCAACTGGAGGGCGAGACGTGCGATCAGCCTCTGCAACGCCGACCCGGTCCAGGGCGGCACTGGCAGTTGCTCCACAAGCGTGGTCGTCACATGCCCACCCATCTCCAGACGCACGAGCGCATCGAGCACGCCGGAGTTGAAGAGCCCACAGAGGAAGTGCTGTTGTTCGACTGGCATGTCAGAGCGCAGACAGAACAGAGTGTGGGTGGTGACGACGTTGGCGGGGATGATGGCGGCGACCAGCGCGTGGGTGTTGCCGACGCCTGAGACGTCGCGATAGGCAAGACGCGCTCGTGCGAACCGTCGATCGGTCAGTCTGTGGCGCGCGTTGTCGGCGGTGATGACGGATGTGGGGCCCTGGGTGTCGAAGCGGAACGGGCTGATGTGTTTGCCTTCGGCGATGAGCAAGCCGCGGTTTTGTGACGTACGGGGTTGCAGGAGGTGTCGGTCGTCAGACGCGTTCAGCTCCCGGCTGAACTTCACGTGCCAGCCTTCGGGTGATCCCAATGATGGAAATCTGCGGATGTGCCGCACCCAGGCCACATCCTCCGACCGACGCAGGTCGAGCACGCGTCGAGTAGGGCCTCCCAGTGCGATCAGCGTCGTATGGTCCAACTGCAGCGGCAGCGCCTGCGCCTCTTCGGGTTCACCCGGTTCAGGGATGGCGTCGATTTCGTCGGCCGTTGTGACGCCGAACCTCGCCCGCGTCGGTCGATGCGGCCCGTTGCGACTGTCCGCACTGCGGGTGACAACGATGGCGAAGCGCAGTCCACGGTGGATAGGGAACAGTCCGCGTGCGTTGTCGAACCCGATGATCGTGTCGAGCGCACCGTTATCTATCAACGCCCCCCGCAACTCACTCGCACCATCGTCGGTCGCAAATCCCCAGGGGAGCACCAGACCGATGCGTCCGCGTCTGTTCACCAATTGCAGTGCGCGATCAACGAACGGTTGATAGAGGTTGACGTGGCCCGTGCGGCACAGCGGGAACAGGCCTGACTCGCGGATGAAGGACACGAGCGGGTCGCGGCCGCTGCCACGTCGATGTGACCGCGCGTCTCGACGGACCATTTCCCAGGGTGGGTTGCCCAGCACTGCATCGAAGCCGGCGTCAGGCCTGGGTTGTCCAACTTCGTCGTAGAACGCGTCCGCGAACTCCACAGGCCAGTGGAAGAATCCGTGCTGTGCCGCTGTGGTGCGCGCCGTGTGACTCCACCGCTCGACATGATCCCCGCCGACACGATTGTGACCATGCACCAGTGCGTCGATCGTGGCCGTCACTTCAGCGGGTGCCGGTGGTCGTGTGCCTTCAGGCCAGAACCAGCGGGCGCACCACACGTGCATCGCCCGCTGCCACGCCGCGGCCGGTCCGGTCTCGCTGTTGAGTGCCTGCCACTCGCGTTCCTTGCGGCGGACGATGTCGACGGATTCGTCGGGTTGGTGCGCCATGGCAATCAACGGGGTTGTGATGTGGCGCAGACGCAAGCGCAGGTCGTCCTCGGTGCCGTCAAACAGCGGTAGGTCGTGTGTCTGTGCGCCGAGTGGACGCCGAATCATGTCCGGCGTGGTGCCGAGCAGGCTGTTGCCGACTCGCAGCCGGTGATCAAGGAAGCCGAGCGGCTTGCCGTGTGCGAGTGTGGCCAGCCACAACGACAGTCGCGCCACCTGCGCTGCCGTTGGGTTGTTGTCCACGCCATACAAGCACCGCTGGGCGATGGTGCGCCTGAACGCCGCCCGCCTTGTTTCGTCGATTTCGAGTGGTGCGTAGCGACCTTCGGCGAGCACCGCCTGTTCGTAGGCGCTAGCCAGGTAGTGCAGCGCCGCGACAAGGAACGCGCCGCTGCCCATGGATGGATCAACGATGCGCAGCTCAAGGATGCGGTCGGACGAAACTCCGTCGACCAGTGGGCCGAGGGTACGGCGGATTGTGAGTTCTGCCAGCGCCACCGGGGTATAGAACGTGCCCGTGTCTTTGCGTATGGCGCTGTGGGTTTGCTTTCGGAGCCGACGGGCTTTAGCCCGTCGGACATCAGACGGACTGAAGTCCGTCTGCTCCGTACTGTCAACGTCTCCGATCTCCGCGCCTGTGCCGACGTCCACCGGATCGAGGTCGAGCACACGTTCGTAGACGGCGCCGAGTTGTTCGACGCCGAAGTCGCCGTAGTGCAGCAATACCTGGCCTGCTGTGTCGTTGCGGGTGCCGAGTGCGAGCAGGGTGTGTCGCAGAGCGTGATCGCGCGCGCGGCTGCGCGGGGTGGGTCTGCATGGGCGTCGGTCCGACTCGAGCGAAGGCGCGGCTCTGCGTGAGAAGAGATGGCCGTTGAACGGAAAGACGTGCAGGGAGTCCACCGTGCCGCCAGTACGCGACAGGCTGGTGATGGCGGCGAGCGCGTCCCACACGCCGAGCGAGCCAGTCGCACGCCTCGCCACCGAGTCGGTGCGCATCGCCTCTTCACACAGCGCCGTGAGAGTGTAGGCCTCCCGATAGATCGGGTGATGAATCGGCACGAGCGCGCGCGACTCGGCGAACAACAGAAACAGGATGCGGTAGACGAGAGTGAGCGACTCGTCGAACGCGGTGGGGGATTGAGGTGTGCGCCGGCGCAGCACGCGCGTGAGCGCGTGCAGCGCCTCGACCACGCCCGTCTGCAGGTCGGTGTGCAGGCGGGCGTGGTAGTGCGCGGCGTCGGCGAGCCAGGCGTCGAGCGCCGATTCAAACGCCGTCGCGTGCGCCAGCGTCAGCAACACGCCCGACGCGCTCGATTCGAGCGCGTCGGGAAACGTGAACTCCAGCGCGCGCCGGCTCGCGTAGCCGCGAGCCGGCATAAGCGACAGGTGCGGCGGCGCCAGCACAAAACACCAGTCGGCCGCATGCGCGCGCGCGGTCGCGACCGCGTCGCGCCACACCGCGGGTGGGCGTGCCGCCCACCCGCGCCATCCCAGCACGTGCAGCGCCACCACTTGTCCGCCCGGCGTCACAAGCTGCGCAGTAATCGCATCCCGAACGATACCGACCCCGCGAGCCCGAAAGCCGAGCCGAGCAAAGAGCGGCATTGCAACGACGTCAAAGACCGTGCGTGCGCCTGTGGCCGGGCCACAGGCGCCCGTCACATCCGTCCACCACTTATGTAACGACGCCTGCTGCCGCAAGTCCGGCGCACCCACACGCTCGGCGAGAAAGCGTGTGGGAAAGAGATGGCCGCTGATGCCGGGCAACGCCGTCATGTCAGCCTTCGGATTGGGCGCAATGCTTTCGGAGCCGACGGGCTTCAGCCCGTCGGACATCAGACGGACTAAAGTCCGTCTGCTCCGTACAACACGCTCGGCCAACCAGCCGCACAAGCAGCCGAACCGTCCCGATGGTTACCGCTCCGGCAGCAACCGTGTCCGCAGGCGGCGCAGGCACCGCGACTTCCGTGCGTCGATCAAACAGCCCTGGTTGCACAGGCGCCGCCCCCGCCGGCTGCACACGGCCCCGAAGGGCCGCGCGTAGCCGCAGCCGATGGGTCAGCACCTGCGCACGGCGCGCCATAGGCGCGACGAGCGCATCCGGCGGAGCATCCACCCCCACCGCCACCACCCGCCGCTCCAGCACCGCCCCCGTCGAAGAAACAAATGGCACCTCGTAACAGGCGATGCCCGCAGCCGGGTGTCCAAGCCATCGCTCGATCAGCTGATGTGAAACAACCGCCTCACACGGCTCCGGCGCCGCAGCGTGCCGCCAGTGCGCGGAGAGCCGTCGCTGCGACTCCACGGCCGCTGCAACCCCTTCCGCCGCCGCGCGCCATCGCGCGCACGAAGGCAGCGGCGCCTGCCGACTCTGGTCCGCACGCAAGTCAAAACGTTCGCGCACCGCTCGATCGAACGCATGCCGCGACGTGAGAATCGTTGCGTGCACTCGTCTCGTCTGACCAAGCCGATCCACGCGCCCGATGCGTTGCTCAAGTCGAAGCGGCGTCCACGGCACGTCGAACGACAGCGCCCAGCGCGCGGTGGTGTGAAGGTTGAGCCCCTGGCTCGCAACGTCGGTGGCCACCAACGTGTCCACGCGACGTTCAAGAAATGCACGCAGCGCACGGTGTTGCTCCGCAGCGGTGAGTCCTCCATGCATCACCGCCGCATGGCGCGACGCAGGGAGCGCCTGCACAATCGCTGGCAGTGAGTCGCGGTAGTGCGTAAAGAGCACCACACGGTCCGGCGCGCGTCGCAGCAACGTGGTGAGCGCCAGCACACGACTGCCCGCAGCCTGATGCGCACAGAGCGCCTGCAGTCGCAGTAGCCACCGCCGCTCCCGAACAGCCGCCACACCACTCGCCCCCGCCAGCACCCCCGCCTCCTCATCGTCAAACACGTCGGAATCGAAGAGTCCGGGCTGACGCCACGCGTCGCGCGGAGAGTGCTCGCCGCCGAAGCGCGCATCCGCCCCGTCATCGTTCATCCCCTCCAGCACCGCGAGACGACGCCTGAGTGACGCCACGAATGCTGCAGGAGTAGATAACGCCCGTCGTCTGAACACCGCACAGATGAGCGGCAGCCCGTCCGCCGCGTGCCCAGGGCCAACCGGACGCGCGATGCGCTCGAACGCATCAATCGCCGCAAGCACCCGTGCGTCGTGCGGCGAGAGCGGCACCGGCAGCCATCGCACCACCCGCCGCCGGGAGTCGGCCTCACGCTCGCGCCGAAAGGTAGTGAGCCCATCGCCGCGCGAGCCAAGAGAAAGCAGTCGTCGAAAGCGAGTGTCGTCCCCGTCGTGCGGCGTCGCCGTCAACATCGCCACATGACGCGCAGCAGTCGCGAGGGCGTCCATCGACGCGTGGCGTTGCGAGTCGCCCGAGAGCTGATGCGCCTCGTCGAGCACGAGCAGGTCCCACGGCTCGGTGGGCAGGCCCCCCAGCACATGCGGCTGTTTGAGAAAGTCGGGCGAGGTCAGCCACACACCCGGCTGCGCCCACGGGTTGGCCAGATACGGCGTCGTCGCCCGCAACCGGGTGAGCGTCAAGGTGTCCGCGATGCGAGCACGCAGCCCAAACCTCGACTCAAGCTCATCCGCCCATTGCCGCAGCAAAGCACCAGGTGCCACGACAAGCGCCCGAGTGTCGGGCTCGGTGGTCACCAGCGTGTGCAGCAGCAGCCCTGCTTGAATCGTCTTGCCCATGCCCACAGCATCAGCGAGCAGCAGGCGACGACGGCCGGCAAGCAGGGCTAGTGTGGGTTCAAGTTGGAAAGGCAGCAGCGAGATCCGCGCGTGGACCAACCCCGCAGGCACAAAGGCAAGAGTGGCAGAGGCCAGGTGCCCAGCGAGCCGCGCGAGCGCCTGCCGCCTCCGAACCCGCCGGATGGGCCGAGGCCTGTCCGGAACGACCGTATCGCCCGGCACAAGAAACGTGCGCGACTCGCCCCGTTCCCGACCCACAACGCGCAGACACGTGGTTCCCGTGCCTACCCGTTCTTCAACAACCCGCCACCGCTGTCTGCGAATCCACACCTCGGACATTGCAGTTTTTGCCACCCCTGCCCGCCACGACGTGGCCAAGGCACAGTGACCCCTCCCCTAACTGCAAGTGAGGTGCCGTTGCCGGGGCAGCAGTCTGCCCCGTCATGGTTCATGGTTCATCGGTTCATGGTTCCGGGTGCTGTTCTGGGTTCACGGGTGCGAGGTTCAGTGTGCGGGGTGCCTGTCCTCCGAACCCAGAACCGACCCTGAACCCAGGACCAAGAACCCAGCACCCAATAACCTCGAACAGCACCGCGGAACCATGAACCAGGAACCATGAACCGCGCGGTCGGTTCCAGGTTCCGGCGAGGTTCGAGGACCGAGGACCAAGGACCGCGGACTGCGGACTGCGGACTGCGGACTGTCTATCCCTGATGCGAGACGACCACTGAAGTAGTAATCCCACCCCGGGCCGTAAATGCCCCAGTCACTGTCATCCGCCTCGGGGAGCACGCCCTCACCAGGTCGTCCAGGATTTTGTTGGTCGCCGCCTCGTAGAAAATCCCCTGATTGCGGTATTCGAGCATGTAGTACTTCAGGGCCTTCAGCTCCAGGCAGGTGTCACCCGGGGTGTATTGGATGCGGATCTCCCCGAAGTCCGGCAGGCCCGTCTTGGGGCACATGGACGTGAACTCGGGGCACCGGATGTCAATTTCGTAGTCGCGGTCGGGGCGGGGGTTGGGAAACGTCTCTAACGTAGCGGCCATGCTGGTATTGTAGTCACCACGCAGGATTCGGACGGTTTGACACCCGCAGGGGGTGGGGCTACGATACCCGCCGATTTCACAATAGGAGCTTTTAAAAATGGCCGACGCCAAGCGCATGGGCAAGATGGAACTGTTCGCACACTTCGCCGACAAGTTCGACTTGAAGAGGACGGTGGTGCGGGACTTGTTTGACGAGTTGTTGGTGCTCTCCGAAAAGGAGCTCAAGCGCACCGGTGAGTTCACCCTCCCCGGCATGTGCAAGCTCGTGGTGCAGCATCGTCAGGCCCGCGACGGCCGGAACCCGGCGACTGGCGAGACGATCAAGATTCCCGCCAAGACCGTGGTCAAGGCGCGCATCGCGAAGCAGCTCAAAGACGCCGTGCTCCCCCGCAAGTAGCGGAGAGCCTCCCGTATCGTCTTCGTCGGACGTATTCGCCCGTGGGTCAGCGTGGTGCTGGCCGACGGGCGTCTTTTTTTGTTAACGTACCCTGCTGGCCTCCCGCTGGAGGTGAACGGGAAAGGACCTTGTGGCACAACAGTTTGACGTCGTAGTCATCGGCGCCGGCACCGGCGGATACGTCGCAGCCATTCGCGCGGCGCAGTTGGGCAAAACCGTGGCCGTCGTGGAGCGGCAGCCGTCGCTCGGCGGCACCTGCCTCAACTGGGGCTGCATACCCACCAAGGCGCTGCTCGAACATGCCCACGCCCTCAAGGTCGCGCAAGACGCCAAGGAGTGGGGCATTACGCTCGGCGATGTGACACCCGGCATCGACATGACCCGCGTGAATGCGCGCAAGAACAAGGTCGTGACCGGCCTCACCAAGGGCATCGAATTTCTCTTCAAGAAAAACAAGATTGAGTGGGTGAAGGGCAGTGCGCGCCTGGCCGGCAACGGCCGCGTGGACGTAACCGGCGACACCACTGCGACACTCGAGGCCAAGGAGATCATCGTCGCCACGGGCTCGTATGCCCGCAGCGTGCCTGGCATCGAGATCGACCACACGTCGATCATCACGAGCGACGACGCGATCAGCCTGAAGGAAGTGCCGAAGTCGATGGCCATCATGGGCAGCGGCGCGGTGGGTGTGGAGTTCGCCTCGATCTATCGCCGCTTCGGCAGCGAGGTGACGATCATCGAGTTGTTGCCGCGCCTGGCGCCCAACGAAGACGAGGCCGTGTCGGCCGAGCTTGAGAAGGCGTTCAAGAAGCGCAAGGTGTCGGTGAAGACCGGCACCAAGGTCACCGCAGCAGAGGTGAAGGACGGTCATGTCGTCATCACCATGCAGAAGGGTGATGGCGAGCCAGAGACGCTCACTGTTGAGAAGTTGCTCGTGGCCACCGGGCGTGGTCCCGTGACTGATGGTCTCGGCGCCGAGGAACTCGGCCTCGAGATGGAACGCGGGTACATCAAGGTGGACTCGCTGTTCCGCACCAACGTGCCTGGTGTGTCAGCGATTGGTGACGTCATCACCATGGGCACCAAGCCGCATCCGCAGCTCGCGCATCTGTCGTCGGCCGAGGGTGTGTTGCTCGCCGAGCGCATCGCCGGGCATGACGTGCAGCCGATCAACTACGACCACGTGCCCTTCTGCACCTACTGCGACCCCGAGATCGGCAGCATTGGTCTGACCGAGAAGGAAGCGATCGCGCGCGGATACGACGTGCGGGTCGGCGTGTTCCCGTTCGGCGTGTTGGGCCGCGCGAAGATTGCCAACGAAACCGAAGGCTTCGTAAAGATCGTCGCCGAAGCCAAGTATGACGAACTGCTCGGCGTGCACATGATCGGTCCCCGCGCCACGGAGCTCGTGGCCGAAGCCGGTATCGCCCTGCGACTCGAGTCAACCGTCGAAGAACTCATCCGCACGATCCACGCGCACCCGACGATGTCGGAAGCCGTGGGCGAAGCGGCTCACGCCGTGCACGGCACGGCTATACATATGTGAAAGACACTGATGTTCATGGTTCCTGGTTCATGGTTCATGGTGCCGTTCGAGGTTCCCGGTTCCGGGTTCCGCACCTGAAACCCGAGTACCCTGAACCCGAGAGCCCCAGAACCCGGAACAGCACCCGGAACCATGAACCAGGAACGCTGAACCACAATCGGAGAGAGCATGGCAATCGAAGTAACGATGCCCCAGATGGGCGAATCAATCGCGGAAGGCACCGTCGTCCGCTGGATCAAGAAGGTCGGCGACAACGTCGACAAGGACGAACCGCTGTTTGAGATTTCCACCGACAAGGTGGACGCGGAGATTCCGTCGCCCGGCGCCGGTGTGTTGCTCGAGATCACCGTCAAGGAAGGCGAGACGGTGGCGATCAACAGTGTGGTGGCGCTGATCGGGGCGGCAGGAGAGAAACCGGCAGCCTCGTCCGGACAGCCAGCGAAAGCAGATGCTGATGCCGTAGCGACCGCGACCAAGAGCGACACGCCGGACCCCGTGTCCGACGGGTCCGGGTCGGCAGCCACGAGCGCGACGGGTGCTGCTGGCGCAGCCGGCTCCGCTGCGGCAACGCCCGCCGCCCCCGCAGCTCCGGCTGTAGACGAAGACTCCCTCGAAGGCCGACTGCGTACCAAGTCATCCCCCGTCGTGCGCAACATTGCGAAGGCGCATGGTGTGGACATCAGCGCGCTCAGCGGCTCGGGCATCGCCGGTCGTGTGACAAAGAAGGACATCGAAGCGTACGTCGCGAGCGGTGCGCATCAGGCTCCTGCTGCGGCGGCGCCTGCTGCGTCTGTGGCCGTTGTGCCCGCGTCTGCACCGGCGTCCGGAACACCGCTTCCGACACCGAAGCCGTTTGCGCCTGGCGAGAATGTGCGCATCGAGCCCATGGGTGTGATGCGCAAGAAGATCGCCGAGCACATGGTGATGAGTCTGCGCACGTCGCCGCATGTGTATTCCGCCTACGAGGTGGACTTCGGCCGCATCGACGAGATTCGAAAGAAGAAGAAGGCGGAGTACGAGGCCGCCGGTGTGCGGCTCACCTACACGGCGTTCATTGCGAAGGCCACCGTCGATGTTATCCGGCACTTTCCGTTTACCAACGCCTCCATCGACGGCGACAACATCGTCTACAAGCGCGACATCAATCTGGGGATTGCCGTGGCGCTGGATGCCGGGTTGATTGTGCCCGTCATCAAGAATGCGGACGAGCGCAGCATGCTGGGCATCTGCCGGGCGATTCAGGATTTGTCGGGGCGTGCGCGCAGCAAGCAGTTGAAGCCGGACGAAGTGCAGGGCGGCACGTTCACCATCACCAATCCCGGCATTTTTGGCGCCACGTTCGGGCTGCCAGTGATCAGTCAGCCGCAGGTGGCGATTCTTGGCGTCGGCACCGTCGAGAAGCGTGTGGTGGTCGTGGACGACATGATTGCCATCCGGCCCATCTGTTATCTCACCCTCGGCTACGACCATCGTCTGATCGATGGGGCTGATGCGGGACGTTTCCTGCAGGCGCTCAAGGAGCGGCTGCAGAACTTCGAAGAGTCCTGGGTTTAGGATCCCGCGTGCTCGACGTCCGACGTCTGGGCCGGCTCGACTATCAGGCGGGCCTGGCGTTGCAGGCGACGATGGTGGAGGAGCGGCGCGCGGGCACGATTGGCGACACGTTGTTGCTGCTCGAGCATCCGCCCGTGATCACCCTCGGGGTCAAGACGCGGCAGGGCCCCAACCACATCATTGCGTCTGACGAAGAGCTGGCGCGGGAGGGCGTGGCCGTGCACGAGACCGGGCGTGGCGGCGACGTGACGTATCACGGCCCCGGCCAGCTCGTGGGGTATCCCATTCTCGACCTCAAGCCCGATCGGTGTGACGTGCACGTGTATGTGCGCGATCTTGAGGACGTGCTCATGCGCACCGTCGCCGACTTCGGGATCACCGGCACGCGCGTGCAGGGTCTGTCGGGCGTCTGGGTGGGCGAGCCAGGCAAGGAAAAAAAGATCGCCGCCATCGGCGTGCGGATCAGCCGCTGGATCACCAGCCACGGCTTCGCACTCAACGTCGCCCCCGACCTGCGCCACTTTCGCCTGATCGTGCCGTGCGGCATCGCCGACCGCAGCGTCACCTCCCTCGAACAGGAACTCGGCCACCCCGTGCCCATGTCCGACGTCGAGGCTTCGGTCGCCGCCCATTTCGCGTCGGTCTTCGCGCGGTAGCGGTTTCCCTTGACCTCGGTCGACCCTGGAGATCGCTGCTCCATCTTCTGTTCGAGTCGCTCAAGGAGCGGAATGGTGTACAACAAGGCGCGGGAGCGGTGACCTGATGCAGTGGTTCATTGAAGTGATCGTTGAACAAGGATTCCAGGCGGTGGGTTGGGCCGTGCTGAAGGTCGTCACGTTCGGGCGCTATCAGGGATACACGCGCGAAGACCTGTTGCCCGAGGGCGCACTCGGGTTCGCGGTGGTGCTGGCTGTCGCCTACGCGATCTATCGATGGATCTGACCAAACAGTACGGAGCAGACTGACTTTAGTCCGTCTGTGTCCGACGGGCTGAAGCCCGTCGGCTCCGAAAGAATTGCGCCGACGGAAGACACTAGCCGAGTGAGTTGATCACGTCCGTCCGCTCCTGCGGACTGAGACTTGGGACAATGCGGGCGCGCACGCGTCCGTGACCGAGCGACAGCGGCAACAGGCAGGCGACCCCGCGAACATCAAACTCCCCTTGAAGAATCGTGACGCCGGGTGTGTCGCGGCGCGTACCGCCCACAAGACCCTCAACGACAAGCGCCGTGGCCGCAGCGATGGCGTATGGCGCAGGAGCGGCGAGGGTGGTGAGTTGTTGTGTGATCGCACGAATGCGATGCGCGGGTACACGATCGGACGCGAGTGACCCGCCGATGGTGGCCGATGACCACGCCACAGTGAGTGCAGGCGGCCGGCCACACACGACCAGCGCGACATCCACACCCGACGAATCAACTTCAATAGAGAGCAGACTGCGCGCAGCGCCCGCTACAGTCGCAGCGGCAGTGCCGACGATGCGGTTGGCATCAACACCGAGTTCACGCACCACGGCTTCCATCAGCCATGTCTGTCGTGTGCCGGCAAATACGAGCGGGGCAGTGGCTCCGGCCGTGACGAGCCGGCGCACGAGCGCAAGGCCACGGTCACCCTCCCATTCACCCTCAGTCGCGGAATCAGCGATGACGATGACGTTCGCACCCACGGCCGCGAGTGGATCACCAATGCCGGACAGGCGCGTGTCGTATCCCTCGATGGGCCCGGACTGCCTGATGTCGAGTGCCTTGCCCGCCGCGACAGACTCCGCCGCGTCGATCAGGCGGACGTCACGCACCCGCGCCCGGCGCGCCAGCGTCTGCGCGACGCTCGCACCAATGGGGCCGGCACCGAGTATGGCGATCGTGGACATCCGCCAGAGATTCTATCCCCTCACCTGCGGCCATGCGATACTGACCGACGCATGATTCCTGCAGCAGAAGCTCTAGACCGTTTGCGCGAGGGCAACCGTCGCTATGTCGACGATGGGGCCACCAGTGAAGCGGTGACCAACCAGGCGCGACGCAGCGCGATCGCCCACTTGCAGGATCCCATCGCCATCATCCTCGGCTGTTCAGACGCGCGTGTGCCGGCCGAGATCGTCTTCGACCAGGGCCTCGGCGACCTGTTTGTCATCCGCGTGGCAGGCAACGTCGTGGCACCCTCACAAATCGGCAGCGTCGAGTTCGCTGCGTCGCAGTGCAGCACGCGACTGGTCGTCGTGCTGGGCCATTCCAACTGCGGAGCGATTCTGGCCACGATCGAGCAGCTGAAGCGGCCCCTGCTCGACCAGTCCAAAAACCTGCGGTCCATCGTCGACCGCGTGCGCCCCTCGGTCGAGCCCCTGCTGGCCACCAATCTGCGCGACCGGCCGCAGGAACTTGTGCGCGAAGCCGTGCGCGCCAACATCCGCATGTCGGTCAATCAGCTCAGGCACGGATCCGAAATCCTCGAGACACTTACCCAGGACGATGGGTTGATGGTGGTGGGCGCTGAGTATTCGCTCGATACGGGCGTCGTGGACTTCTTCGACATTCCCTAGCGCCACAGATAGACAGGCGCGACGCGGGTCAGGTTCGCACGCGCGTCGCCAGTGCCGCCTCGCCCGTCAGCGTGAGGCAGTCGGCCAGATGCCCTCGGTATTGCGACTCCTCGCCGGTGGCGCAGAGGAGCGTCAGATGCCCGATCTTGCGGCCCGGTCGCTCGGCTTTTCCATACGCGTGCAGCGTGCCGCATGCGGGCACGGCCTCCGCCAGTCCGGGTGGCCACATGCCGACGATATTGACCATGGCCGAGGGAAGGGTGATGGCAGGTTCGCCAAGCGGGTATCCAAGAATGGCTCGCAGGTGATTCTCAAATTGCGACGTGCGCGCCCCCTCGATCGTCCAGTGTCCGCTGTTATGCACCCGCGGAGCGATCTCGTTGGCCAGGAGCGTGTCTCCACACTGGAACAGTTCCAGCGTCAGGATCCCGACATAGTCGAGATCATCCAGCAAGCGGCCGATGAGGACTTCGGCCTGACGCTGTACCTCATGCTCCACGCAACTCAGTGAGAGACGCAGTATCCCGTCGCGATGATGGTTTTCGCTGAGCGGATAAAACACCTTCGCACCACGGGTGCTCCTGGCGGCAATGAGCGAGAGCTCGCGCTCAAACGGCACCAGGGCCTCAACGATGCACGGCACGCCTCCCAGTGCGGCCCACGTCGGAGCCACATCCTCCCGGGTGCGCAACACGCCCTGGCCTTTGCCGTCGTAGCCGTGGGTGCGGGTCTTGAGCACAGCCGGCAATCCGATCGCGTCCACGGCGGCGTGAAGATCGTCGAGGTTGTTGACCTCAAGGAATTCGGCGGTGGGGATGTCCAGTGCGCGGAAGCGACGCTTCTCGACCATCCGGTCCCGGGCCACTGCCAGCGCGGCCGACGAGGGGTGCACGGTGACGTGGCGCTCCAGGAATTCGACACTCTGCACCGGCACGTTCTCGAATTCGTAGGTGACCACATCGGCCCATTGGGCCAGCCGCATCAAAGCCGCCTCATCGTCGAACCCGGCGCACAGGTGATCGCCGAACGGGGCAGCGCAGGCCTGTGGGTCGGGGGAGAGAAACGAGAAGGTCAGGCCAAGCGGCTGTCCCGCCTGGGCCAGCATGCGTGCCAACTGCCCGCCACCCAGTACACCGATCTTCATTGGTCCCCTCGGCGTGGATCGGAGTGCGCCAGGACTGCGTCTGTTTGTTTCGCGCGATAGGCCTTGAGCGCGGTGGCGATCCAGGGATACTTGTTGCCAAGGATGGCTGCCGCCAACAGCCCGGCATTCACCGCTCCGGCCCGACCGATGGCCAGGGTGCCCACCGGGATGCCGGCGGGCATCTGGGCGATGGAGAGGAGCGAGTCCATGCCGTTGAGTGCCTTGGACTGCACCGGGACTCCGAGTACCGGCAGCGCAGTCTTGGCGGCGGTCATGCCCGGCAGATGCGCCGCACCACCCGCGCCGGCGATGATTACCTCAAGACCGCGTGGCTCGGCGGTCGCCGCGTAGTCAAACAATCTGTCCGGGGTGCGATGGGCCGAGACCACCTCGACTTCGTGCGGAATCCCGAGCTGCTCCAGGACGAGCGCGGTGTGCTGCATCGTGTCCCAGTCCGATGTCGACCCCATGATGATGCCCACCAGCGGCGTCGGTGATTCTTGCGTCACGTCGTCTTCTCCCCTTGCCGACCCTGTTCAGAACTTTCCGGGTCGCAGCACGGCGACGTCGGACACGAACAGGATCATGGCGTAGTTGTCGTAGTAACGGGTCTGCAGGTGGGTGGCGATGGTCTCGGCCACGGTCGCGTCGCAGACGATCTCGACGCGGATGTTGCTGCTTTCGCCCCAGGCGGCATTGCGCGTTCCGCGGCTGCCCTTGCCGCGCGCGTCAGTCACCGTATATCCGTGCACCCCCAGGCGTTCGAGGTCCTTGGTCAGAACACTTTCGAGGGCAGCCTCGGTGATGACGGTGAGCAGTTTGCGCATCGAGCTGTTCATAAGCCTATCCTCCGGCGAGTGCGAATACTTTCACCGTCATGGCGTGATACAGCGGAATGCCCACAAGGACGTTGAATGGGAACGTGACGCCCAGGGACGCCGCCAGCGACAGTGTCGGGTTGGCTTCTGGCACTGAAATGCGCATGGCGGCTGGCACGGCGATGTAGGACGCACTTGCGGCCAGGATGGCCAACATGGCCGTGCCGCCCAGCGACAGCCCAAGCCCGTAACCCAGCGCGATGCCCACCACGGACGAAAACAGGGGCATGCCGATGCCGAACAGCACAAGGAACAGGCCGTACCGCCGCAGGCTGCCGAACTGGGCGGCCGTGATCAGCCCCATCTCCAGCAGGAACAGCGCGAGGATTCCCTTGAACAGGTCAAAAAACAGGGGCTTCATCGGCGCAATGCCGTCCGTGCCCGAGGCCCAGCCGATCACCAGCCCTCCCACGAGCAGGACGATTCCCTTGCCCAGCAACGTCTCGTGCGCGATAGAGCCGAGTCGTATGTCGCGCGAGAGACCGCGAGCCAGTACGATGCCCACCAGGATGGCCGGGATCTCGAGCACGGCAAGCAGGAAGGGCATGTGCGCCTCAAACTCGATCTGCCGGCTCGTGAAATAGGTGGTGGCAACCGCATAGGTGGCGACGCTGACCGAGCCATAGTGGGCCGCAATGGACGCCGCGTCCGCCCGGGGGAACCGCCCCATGAACCGCAGGACTGGATAGGCCACCAGCGGCAGCAAACTGCCCATCGCCATGACCGCAAGCGCCTGCAGCGCAAGTGCGCCAAAGGGCTGCCGCGCAAGTTCGACGCCGCCCTTGAGGCCGATCGACAGGAGCAGCAGCATGCTCACCAGTTCATACACGGCCGCGGGCAGTCGCAGTTCCGAGCGCAGGAGGCCGGCCGTCAGTCCGAGCAGGAAGAACAACAGGACGGGGTCGAATGCACTCACGAGGCCGAATCCTGGTTAGGTGACGATGCGGATGCGAGAGCCAGGCTGCCGCCAGAGTTTTGGAAGATCGGTGGCAACACGAGTCCGGGGAATTGTGATTCGAGCGATTGCATCTCGGCGATCACGCGGGCATCCGGCATGTCGTCGGCAAAAACAGGGATGAAGCGTGCCCGGACTGTGCTCACGTCGTCTGCGCGGAAACACGCCAGAAGTGCGTCCACCAGGTCGACGCGAGAGACGGTGCGCGCCGCCGCTTCAAGCCAGCACAACATCCACAGGCCGTTGATTCCGGCGGCCTCCTCGATCCGGACGGTTCGCCGTGCGCCGGACTCATCGGGCAGGACCAGCGCATCGGGGAGGTTGGCGACGTCCTCTTCGTCAACCCAGATTCCCTGCACGGTATCGAGACCGCTGGCCGGTACCCGTCGGCGAAGGAATGACTGGTAGACGCCAAGGTCTTCGTTGGCGCGTGTCAGGCACGCGTCGTTGCGCACCAGCATGAAGGTGCTTCTGGATTCGGTCAGCATGTCGTCCATTTCGTGCGCGGGTAACAAACGAACCGATCCTATCGGGCTGAATTAGTCAATAAAAGTCGAATATTTCTACATAACAATTCGTATAAAATTGCGAAAGAGGCAACATGAACCTTAAACACCTTCGCTACTTCTGGGCCACCGCGCACGCCGGGAGTGTGGCGGGGGCGGCTGGTCAGCTTCATCTGACGCCGCAGACCGTCAGTGCACAGATCAAGCTGTTGGAGGACGACCTGGAAACGTCCTTGTTCAAGCCTGCCGGCCGTGGTCTTGAGTTGACCGAGGCGGGACGTGTGGCGCTCTCCTACGCCGACGAGATCTTTGCCCTTGGGCACGAGATGGTGAGCTCACTGCGGGCGAACGCCGTTCCGGCGCAGGCGATGGCTGCGTGGCGGGTCGGTGTCTCGGACGCGGTGCCCAAGTCCCTGACGCACCGCTTGCTCGCGTCGCTCAAGGGAGTGGAGAAGCCGATTCGACTGGTCTGCCGTGAGGGGACCATCGACTGGTTGCTCGGGGAACTGGCGCTGCACCGGCTCGAGATGGTGCTGGCGGACCGGCCCATGCCGGCCGGTCTAGCCATTCGCGGCCACAGTCACAAGCTTGGCGAAAGCGCCGTCGCCTTTTTCGCCGCGCCGGCATTGGTGCAACAAGAGGCGGCTTTTCCCGCCTGCCTCAACGGCGCGCCACTGCTGCTGCCAGGACCGAACACGGCGGTGCGCGGCGAGATCGATCGGTGGCTGGGCGACGCGCGTCTGTTTCCACGGGTGGTCGGCGAATTCGACGACAGTGCCTTGATGAAGGTGTTTGCCCAGGCCGGTGAAGGCTATTTTCCTGCGCCCGCGATCATGTCGGACGAAATTTGCGCACGGTATGACGTCGTTGAGGTGGGACGACTGGACGCGGTGCGCGAGGCCTTCTGGCTGATCACCACGGAGCGGCGCATCCAGCACGCGGAAGTGCGGGCCGTGCTGGAGGAAGCCCGTCGCGTGGTCTTTGTCTCGCACGACGGCCCCGACACGGTGCGAGGCGCCGCCACTCCGTTCACACTCTGAGCAGCGGGTGATGGCGTCGCAGCAGCCAGTACGTTCCGGGCAGCCATAACGAGAACCCGGCAATCGCTGCCAGCACGTGGGGGGAGAACTCAAACACGTCCAGTGCGGTGGCGGTGAGGTAGGACACCGTTGATTGCACGATGGCCAGCGCGAACAACTCAGCGGCAAACACCCGGCCGCGGAATTCGTCCGGCACGTTCATCTGCAACAACACGTTGCTCGACACCCACAGGATCGACCCGAACACATGCGCGGCAATCACCGCGAGCGCGGCAAACCAGATGGTCGGGGCGATCGCCAGTGAGGCGTAACAGACGCCGGCAATCAGATACGAGGGGCCGATCATGCGCACGAGGTTGCGTTGCCGTGCGGCCAGCACCGACACAATCAGCGACCCCGCCAGTGCTCCGACGCCGCGCGCACCGTAGAGCACACCGATTCCCGCGTCACTCGAGTCTCCAATGCGGAACACCCGATCGCCAAATACAGTCAGCAGCAATAACGCACCTCCGACCAGGGCCCAGCCACCCTTGACGAGCGCAATCCGCGCCACCTCTTTGTGCGCGCGCATGTAGGCCAATCCCTCGACCACGCCTTTGAGTCCGGCCGACGCGCGAACGGCTTCCGCACGCGCCGGCACGCGCAGTTGCCAGAGGAACACTGCCGACAGGAAATATGACGCCGCATTGATGATGAACGCGGCATCACGCCCGAGCGTGGCGGCGACGAGGCCGCCCAGCGACGCACCAATTGCCAGCATTGCTGACCACGTGCCGGTAGAGATCGCATTGGCGGCCACCAGTCGTTCACGTCCCACAATCGCCGGCACGGTCGCCGATCGCGCAGGTTCAAAAAATCCACTCGCCGACACCATCGTCGCCGTCACCACGTACGCGAACCAGACCGTTTCAGGTGTGCGGACAAAGAGCAGGCCAAGCACCGCGACCCCGCGCACGATGTCGGCGGCGATCATGATCTTTCGGCGATCGAACCGATCGACGACCACGCCGGCGGCGGGTCCGACGATGGCGACAGGGAGGATTTGGAGGACCATCAGGAGCGCGATGGCTGTGGCCGAGCCGGTGAGTTCGTAGAGCAGCGCGAAGACCGCGACCGTGTTGAACCAGTCACCCAGTTGGCTGACGATCTGGCCGAACCAGAGGAACCGGAAGTTCCGGTTCGAGCGAATGAGGTCGAGGAGGCTACGCAAGGACGCGCCGCAGGACGGATTCGTCCACGTTACGACCGGTCAGCATCACGCCGATTCGCGCACCATCCAGTCCCAGTCCGCCTTGCAGCAGCGCGCCGACGCCTGTCGCAGCGGCGCCTTCTGCGATCAGACGCTCGCGCCACACGAGTGAGCGCATCGCGGTTTCGATTGACGACTCCGCCACCAGCGCAACGGCATCGACCAGGTCACGCACCATCGCGAACGTCTGGCTGCCGGGTTCCATGTTGCCGGCGAGGCCGTCCGCCAGTGTCGGATGAACGGCCACCGTCGTAATCTCGCCGGCGGACAAGGCTGCCGTGAAGACGGGCGACGCTTCCGACTCGGCACCGATGACGCGAACCCGGCGCGTATGTTCGGTCGCCACAAGCGCTGTGCCGGCCAGCAGTCCGCCACCGCCGAGCGGCACCACAATGGCGTCGAGGTCGGGCATGTCTTCGAGCATCTCCAGGGCCACCGTGCCGGCTCCGGCGATGACGTCCGGGTGGTTGTAGGGGGAGACATACAAGGTGCCGCTGTTGGTGGCGTCCTCGCGTGCGAGGCGTTCTGCCTCGTCGTAATCCGCTTGTTCTATCAGTGTCGCCCCGTAGGCCTGCAGGGTCTTGCGTTTGGCCTCCGGTGCCGTGCGGGGGACATGGACCCGCAGACTGATGCCCAGCTCCCGTGCGGCAATCGACATCGCCACGCCGTGGTTGCCGGCGGATGCGGTCACTACCTCGTTGACCTCCGGGTGGTGGGCGCGCAGTTGCATCAGCGCGTTGAAGGCGCCGCGAATCTTGAACGACCCGCCCGGTTGCATGGACTCAAGTTTGATCCAGACGTCCGCCTGGCACCGCTCCGACAACCACGCCGACTTCAAAAAGGGGGTACGGCAGACACGAAGCCTGCGGGCTGCTGCTTCGACGTCCGCACGGTTCATAATCGCATTATGCACATCTGGACGGCCGCTGCGCCCCCCTTCCACACAAACGGTTACATCGTGGCCTGCGAAGACACCCGAGAGGCCGTGCTCATCGACCCTGGTGATGCCGTGGCAGAGCAGCTGCGAATCGTCCAGCGGGAGGGCGTGAGTGTGAAGATGATTCTGCTCACGCATGCACATCTGGACCATGTGACCGGTGTTGGTGCCGCAAAGGACGCGCTCGGTGTGGATGTGTGGCTCCACAAGGACGATTTGTTCCTGTGCGAACGCGCCGCCGAGCAGGCGCGGATGTTCGGCATGGAGGCGGTGCAGCCGCCACCGCCCGACAAGTTCTACGCCGCAGGACAGACGTTGGCATTCGGCAACCTGACGGTGGATGTGGCGCATACACCCGGCCACTGCCCCGGCGGCGTCTGTCTGGCGATCGGACGGCAGGGACAACCGGCACGGGAGTTGTTCGTGGGGGATACGCTCTTTGCCGGTTCGATCGGTCGCACCGATCTGCCTGGTGGCGACTTCGACACATTGATTGCGTCGATCAGAAACGAGTTGTTTGTCTACCCGGACACCACGGTCGTGCACTCAGGGCATGGGCCCGACACGACCGTCGGTGACGAGCGGCGGACCAATCCGTTCCTGACGTGACAATCAGGCTCCGTACTAGTCTTCCGTCACCGTGAAGGTGACGCGTCCCACGCTGAGCACATCGCCGGAACGGAGCACAGCGCGTGCGGTGGGGGTGCCATTGACCGCGGTTCCGTTGGTGCTGCCAAGGTCTTCCATCACAAGCTGACCGGTGACGTCTGCGGTCAATCGACAGTGAAGACGTGACACCAGCGGCGCGTCGAAGATGAAGTCGGCCTGGGCACCTCGCCCTATTGTTTTGGCGAGGCCGGGCGACATGCGAATCAGTCGCGGCGTCTCATCGTCAGTCTGCAGAATCCATCCAGCCATCGTGCGGGAAAGTGTACAGCTCGGAGGCGATTTCCGGAAACGTTCGAGCCGGAAATCGCCTCAGAGCTCTTCTATTTTCTGGCGCCCAGCACCTCGTTCAACCAGGCGATGAGCGCGTCCGTCACCGCGGCTGAAACGTTCTTGTCCTCAAGCGTGGCGTATTCATCGACCTCACCCGTGGTGGCAGGCACCAGCAGGTGATTGACGGCCGGCAGCACGATCTTGCGAGCGGTGGTTGCTGCACGACCGCCGCGTGTGGCGGCCAGGGCTTCGAGCGCATCCGCATGTGACGGTGGCACTTGCACGTCCAGGGCGCCCTGCAGAATAAGCACCGGTTGGTTGGTGCGGCGCATCGCCTCGGCTGGATCAAACGAGAGCCAGCTCTTGAACCACAAGGTGTCAGCCTGTTTGCGAAGTTCCGGCGGCACCACGTCCCAACCTTGACCGGTCATGACCGCATCCATCAGTTTGGTCTGCAGTTCGATCTTTTCCTGTTTGGAGGCGTCCGACTCGGGGGAGCGGTCGAGGGCGTGGCGTTGCTGCGCCAGCGAGATCGCCCGGCCGGTGTCGCCGGGCGCTGCCAGCAGGCCAATCGCGTCAATGTCGCCACGGTCGCGCCCCGCCGCGAGCAGTGCCACCGCGCCACCTTCCGAGTGTCCAACGATCGCAACCCGGTCGCGGTCCACGTCGTTCCGGCGTCGCACCCATTGCAGTACCGCACGCGCGTCTTCCGCGTACGCCTGGAGCGACGCGCTCTCCACGCGGCCACCACTCTGGCCGACGCCGCGTTTGTCGTACCGCACGACAAAGTAACCGGCATCGGAGAGACGACCGGCGATCTGCCCGATGATCGGAATCCCGAACACCGTGGCATCGCGGTCCTGTGCTCCGGAGCCCGCCTGGAGGATCACCACCGGGGCCTTGGCAATCGGACCGGCCGGAGGCGTGAAGGTGGCGGCGAGGTTGAACCCGTTGCCAGCGATAAACACGTTCTGATCGCGCGGGTGACTGAAGGCGTCCAGCCGGGCCATCACCGACGTCAGGTCCTCGCGAATCACCGTCAGTGACGCAACAGGAATCACCATGCGGGCCATGCGCCCACGTGCGTCCACCCAGACTTCCATGTTGAGTGGACCGGCGGGATTCGGAAAGACCAGATCGAACTGCCGCAGTTCGTAGCGGGTTGTCGGTGTCTCAATACGGCGAGGCGTGATCCGCTCCACCCGTACGCCTAATTCAGCTTGTGGTGCCACGTAGACGGGAATGACGTCGCCGACGACGCTGGTCTGGAGCCGCAGCGCCAGCGCTTCGTACGCCGAGTAGTAATTGTTGGGCAGCAGGATGGCGTTGGTCGACACCGTATGTGTGAGGGTGACCTGTTGTCCCGCCTGCACGGCTTGCGACACCGCTTCGTTGTTGGCGACGGTCGTCTTGAGCGACATCGGCTGATTGCGCAATTGCCCGTTGATCTCAAGCGACTGTGCCTGCCACCCCGTGCCATATTTCGCGATGAAGGTGTCGAAGGTGAAGTTCAGCGGTGCCCCGCTGTTGCCGGAGGCCGAGATCGTCCAGCCACCGGTGCCGAGCTCGACAGACACCCGCTCGGTGCCGATGCGCTGGCCCCGGAGAAAAATGGTGAACTCGGCCTCGCCGGTCTGGCCGGCCTGAGCGGCCACGTGAGGGGTGGCGGTCGCCGCCAGAATCAAGCACAGCGCAACAGCCGGACTAGAATGAGAAAGCCACTGTTTCATGACGCTCCAGTATCGCACCATCGAAGAAGACGTTGTCTCCGCTGAAATCAGTTCCCGCGGACGACTGCAGTTTGAGGGCGCCGACGCCGCACGGTTTTTGCACGCACTCGTGACTAATGACGTCGCGGGCCTGGTGCCTGGTCGGGGTGTCTACGCGGCGTGGCTGACACCGCAAGGGCGAATGATCACGGACCTCCGACTGTTGCGGACCGAGGACGCCATTCTGGCCGAGGTGCCTGAGGGGCTTGCCGCCGACCTGCAGTCCCGCTTCGACCAGTTGCTGTTTTCTGAGGACGTCCAGGTCACCGACATCACCGCCTCCACCCGCGCCTGGCTCGTGGCCGGTGGCCGTGCCGCGGCTGTGGTCGCTGCTGAGACCGGCGCCGACCCCGCTGCGGTCGCCGCCCTCCCAATCCTCGGTCACCTGACCTCCGGCGACTTCCGCGTCATCCGCACCGATGACTCAAATTTACCCACCTTCGAAATCTGGGTAAAAACCGCCCCCGAAAAAGACGTCGGGTGTCTTTTCGAGGGGAAAAGACACCCGACGTCTTTTTCGGCCGATGTCTTTTCCGCGCTGCGGATTGAGGCGGGGAGGCCGAAATTCGGGGTGGATATGACGCCGGAGACGATTCCACTGGAGGCGGGGCTGCTCGACCGGGCGATCAGCCAGTCGAAGGGCTGCTATGTCGGCCAGGAGGTGGTCGTCCGCATCCTGCACCGCGGCGGCGGCAAGGTGGTGAAACACCTGATGCGGCTGGAATGTGATCCCGCAGTGACGACCGTGCCTGAGGCGGGCGCGGAGCTGCAACACGACGGGAAGGCCGTGGGGGCCATCACCAGCGCGGCTACCAGCGTGGTGTCGGGGCGGGTCATTGCTCTGGGTTACGTGCATCGGGACGCGGCCGTGGTGGGAAACACCCTGCATCTTCCCTCCGGGGCCTCGGCCACCATCGTCGGCTTTGCGGGGTGAGCCCCGTGTTACCCTCGCTTGTTTCGCATTGATGCCATGAGTCCACTACCGATCACCGAGTTCATCCTCCGCAATTACAAGAATTTCAACTCGCGCGCCACGCGTGACGCGTTCATCGCGTATTACCGCCATATCGATGGCGGAGGGCGAATGTTCTGGGCGATGGCCGGCGCGATGTCGTCGGCGCAGCTGGGCATCACGCTGGCACCGGCGATTCGTGAGGGTCTGGTGCACGGCCTGTCTGTGACAGGCGCGAACCTGGAAGAGTCGTTGTTCCGCCTCGTGGCGCACGACAGCTACAAGGACTTTCCCGAATACCGCTACTTCACCAAGCAGGACGACACGCGCATCCTCAACGAGCGCATGCGCCGCGTGACCGACACGTCGATACCTGAGGATGAGGCGTTCCGTGCGGTCGAGAAATACGTGGTGCCGATGTGGAAGCGTGCGACCGAGCAAGGCGATCGCCGGTTCTGGCACGAGTACTTTTACGAGCTGGTCACCACGATGGACACGTCCCTCTACGAGGGAAGCCCCGACGAGTCGTGGCTGCTGGCGGCCGCAAAGGCGAACCTGCCGATCGTGGTGCCTGGATACGAAGACTCGACGTTCGGCAACATCTTTGCGGCGCACGTGAAGGTGGGTGACTGCACGGCCAGCATCGCCAAGTCGGGCATTGAGTACATGGGCGCATTCTACGACCAGTACCAGACGCTCTCGGAAGGTCCCGGTGTCGGCTTCTTCCAGATTGGCGGCGGGATCGCCGGCGACTTTCCAATCTGTGTGGTGCCGTCTTTGAAGTACGACATGGAGGCTCCGGCAAAGCCCTGGGCCTACTTCTGCCAGATCTCGGATTCCACGACCTCGTATGGTTCCTACTCAGGCGCTACGCCCAACGAAAAGATCACGTGGGACAAACTCACGGAAGACACGCCGATGTTCGTCATCGAGTCTGACGCGACGATCGTGGTCCCGTTGATGTTGAGCGCGCTGCTTGAGTGCAAGCGGCATCCGAAGGAAGCGGCAGCCCTGATTAACGGATTTGCCGGCTGACCATGTCCACGCTGGCCGGCTGGGGCCGGCTGCCTGAGCCGGGCACCGAACACCTCGACGAAGACCTCGAGCGTCTGACCGAGGGTGCGGTGTTGTCGCGCGGTCTCGGTCGTTCGTACGGGGACTCGTCGCTGCCGGCGCACGCTGGCGACAAGGTGGCCAACACCACGCTCGCCAATCGCATACTGTCGTTTGATCCGACTACGGGTGTGATGCGCGCCGAGGCGGGGCTCAGTCTTGTTAACCTCGTGCGCCTCATGCTGCCGCGCGGCTGGTTTCCGCCGGTCGTGCCCGGCACGAAGTACGTCACGCTCGGCGGCATGGTCGCCAGCGATGTGCACGGCAAGAATCATCATCGCGAGGGCTGCTTCGGTACGCATGTTCGCGCGATGCGCATCCGCCTTGCCGACAACTCGATTGTCGAGTGCAGTCCCGACGAACACGCCGACCTCTTTTACGGCACGATCGGCGGAATGGGACTACTTGGCCACATTCTCGAGGTCGAGTTCGTCCTGCATCGCATTCCGTCGCAGTGGATTGTGATGGAACGCGAGCGTGTTCACGACATCGATGCCTATCTCACCAGCCTCACACGCGCGGCCGGACGCTGGCCGATGACGATGGGGTGGATTGATTGTGTGCATCGAGGAGCCTCCATGGGCCGCGGCGTGCTGATTGCGGGGCGCTGGGCGACGCCTGATGAAGCCGGTGCGACCACTCCGAAAGTGAGGGCTGACAAGGCCGTCCCGGTGGAATTGCCGAATTGGGCGCTGAACCCGATCACGGTCGGCATCTTCAACTCGGTCTACTACTGGAGTCACACGCCGAAGGTTACGACCAGTGTGATGGGCCCCGAGCCGTTCTTCTTTCCGCTCGACTACGTGCTCGATTGGAACAAGGTGTACGGTTCGCGCGGGTTCACGCAGTATCAGTGTGTGGTGCCACGTGCGGCCGGCGCACCTGCGGTGCGTGAGTTCATGGATCGTCTGACGAAACTCGGTGCCGCCTCGCCACTCTGTGTGATCAAGGACTGTGGCCCTGAAGGCAAAGGCGTGTTGTCGTTCCCCACGGAGGGCACGTCCATTGCCGTGGACATCCCCGTTACGCCTGACATTCAGCGCATCGTTGATGGCTTGAATGAATTTCTGATCTCCACAGGCGGCAGGATTTACCTGACCAAGGATCGGTTTACCCGCCCGGAACACTTTCGCGCCATGGAGCGTCGGCTTCCCGCCTTTGAAGCACTGCGGGACAGGTGGGACCCACAACGTCGATTGCGCAGCGCCCAGTCGCGTAGACTTTTCGGGGACAAAACATGAACGTTGTTGTATTCGGAGGCACCGCAGGCATCGGTCGGGCGATTGCGCAGCAACTGGCGGAGCGCGGCGACCGTGTGTGCCTGCTTGGGCGAGACGAGGCCTCACTGGTCAAGAGTGTGGCTGATCTGACTGCCCGCCATCCATCCCAGCAGGCTGCATCGTCAGCTGTGTGTGACCTTGAGAAGCCGGAGACGTTTGCTCCCGCTCTGGACGCAGCCGGCCAGGCTCTTGGTGGATTCGAGGCCGTGATTGTCACCGCGGCAATGTTCGCGACGCAGGATGCGCTGGAAGCGGATGTGGAACTCACGCGCAGACTGACGACGGCGAACTATGCGAATACCGTGACGTTCTGTGAACACGCGCGGACGAGGCTGCTCGCGCGCGGAGGAGGATGGTTGACCGTGTTGTCATCGGTCGCCGGTGACCGCGGGCGCAAACCCGTGGCGATCTATGGCTCGAGCAAGGCCGGTCTGTCGACCTATCTCGAAGCGCTCGACCACAAGTTCCGCGAGAAAGGACTCTGGGTGCTGTGCGTGAAGCCCGGGTTTGTGAAGACGGGCATGACCGCCGGCCTCAAGCCGCCGCCGTTTGCTGGAGAGCCGGACAAGGTGGCGCGGGACGTGTTGCGCGCCATGGATCGCAAGAAGCCACTCATCTACACGCCGGGCATCTGGGCGCTGGTGATGCTGGTGATTCGGAATCTGCCGCGCGTCGTGATGCGCAAGATCGGGTTCTGAAGTCCGACTCACAATTCTTTCGGAGCAGACGGACTTCAGTCCGTCTGATATCCGACGGGCTAAAGCCCGTCGGCTCCGTACTGTCTGGCTCTGCGTGGAGAGTCAACGCGTCAGGAGGTCGACCAGCCCCCGGTCGGCCTCGGGTAGCTCCAACGTCCGCAACTCCTCACGAGTCACCCACCGCATCTCCTGACCGAGCAGCGCCTGCGGTGCATCGAGCAATGTGGTCTCAAAAAAGTGCAGCTCGACCGTACGTTCCGGATACGCGTGTTGCACTGTGAAGATTTCCGGACCAATCGTGGCCCGAGTACCGAGTTCTTCTAATAATTCGCGCGTGAGGCAGTCGATGAGCGACTCGCCCGGATCACACTTGCCGCCCGGGAACTCCCACGCACCTTCCAGATGAGTGCCGCGAAGGCGGCGGGTCATCAGGAAGTGGTTGTCATGCTCGATGACGCCGGCGGTCACGACGAGTGGGGATGGGACTGGCACCGCGCAATGATACCCGGCGCAACGCGGCGGCCGTCACACAGCCATGGCGCATCGGGCACTTCGGACATTGGGGTTTGCGCGCTGGACAGATCGTCGCACCGAGGTCCATCAGCGCCTGATTGAAGTCGAAGACGTGTTTGTGGGGCAGCACCGTCTCGGAGATCTCCCACAGCCGTTTCACCATGGCGTGGCCTTTCGGTTCACCCTTGCCGACAAACACGCGATACAACACGCGCGCCACGTTGGTGTCGAGGATTGCGGCACGTTTGCCGAAGGCAAAACTCATCACCGCTCCCGCGGTGTAGCGGCCGATGCCCTTGAACGACATCAGCGTTTCTTCGTCGCCGGGCAACTCGCCGCCATAGTTGGCAACGGCTTCACGGGCGATGGCCTGCAACCGCCGCGGACGGATGTTGTAGCCCAATGGCCGCCACGCCTGCACCACATCGTCTTCCGGCGCCTCGGCGAGTGATTCCAGACTGGGATATCGCTCGAGCCATTCGTGATACTTCGGCAACACCCGGTCCACCTGGGTCTGTTGCAGCATCACCTCCGACACGAGGATGTGGTACGGGTCGTCAGTCTCCCGCCATGGGAGCGACCGGCCATTTGCGCGATACCACGTGAGCAGGCGACGCCGGAACCATTGACGACGGGTGGGGGAAGGGAGGGGCGGCAGCCGTTTCACGCGAGCCCATTGTAGGGTGCGCCCGTATAATCAGTGGACGCGATGACCAAGATCTATACAAAGACAGGCGACCTGGGCGACACCGGACTCTTTGATGGCACCCGGGTGAGCAAGGCCGACCCAAGGGTGGATGCCTATGGTGAGGTGGACGAACTGAATGCCTGGCTGGGCCTGGTTCGTGCCAATGGCGTGGATGCCGAAGTTGGGGCGTGCCTCGAGCAACTGCAGCGCGACCTGTTCGCCGTCGGCTCGACGCTGGCGGACCCGCGTCAGAAGATTGCACGACGAGTCGAGAAGGCGCTCATCACCGAGGCCGACAACGCGCGCCTTGAAGGGTGGATCGACCAGTTCGAGACTGAGTTGAAGCCGCTGACGCGATTTATCCTTGCCGGAGGCTCCACGGCCGGAGCCGGACTGCACGTCGCCCGCACCGTGTGTCGCCGTGCCGAACGTCGCATGGTCGCCCTGGGTGACGGCGAGGTGGATCCGGTGGTGCTGATTTTTGTGAACCGGCTGTCCGACCTGTTGTTTGTGATGGCGCGGCTTGTCAACGCGCGCGCAGGCATTCCGGAAACCGAGTGGTAACAGCCGACGCCTACGCCACGTGCCTGAGGCTGGCGAGGTCCCATTACGAAAATTTTCCCGTCGCTTCGTGGCTCATGCCGAAGGCCGCTCGTCCGCACATCGCGGCGATCTACGCCTTCGCCAGAATCGCTGATGACTTCGCCGACGAGGGGACGCGGCTTCCGACCGAGCGGCTCGCCCTGCTCGACGACTGGCAGCTCCGACTCAACGACGCTGAAGCCGGTCGTGTGGGTGAGTCCGGTACCCACGAGCACGATGCAGTGTTCGTCGCCCTGGCCGACACCCTCCGCCTGTTTCGTGACGATGCGGCTGGCGCAGAGGCGTACACGCTGCTCTCGGACCTGCTCTCGGCCTTCCGTCAGGATGTGACGACAACGAGGTATGAGACGTGGACGGATGTGCTGGACTATTGCCGACGTTCGGCCAATCCGGTCGGCCGTCTGGTGCTGCTTGTGACGCGCCAGTCGAGTCCGGCCGCGGCGGCACAGTCCGATGCCGTGTGCACGGCCCTGCAACTCACCAATTTCTGGCAGGACTTCGGCGTGGATTGGTCGCGCGGACGGTTGTATGTGCCGTTGGAGACCGTGCGCGGGTATGGGGCGGATGTGGCCGACCTCGACCGCGGCGAATGGTCCGCAGAGTGGCATGCGGCCATTCGGGATGTGGCGGAGCGCACGCGGTCCCTGTTCATGGAAGGCCGCGGGGTGGCCGATAGGGTGGACGGGCGCCTGCGCTGGGAGCTCCGGGCGACGTGGCTGGGCGGCGTGCGCGTTCTCGACCGTATCGTCGAAGCGGACTACGATGTCTTGCACGCGCGACCGACCCTGACCAGGCGGGATGCTCCAGGCCTCCTGCTGGACACGGTGACGTGGCGGCGGCAGGCGTAGCGTCATGACCAGGAACACCTCCTTTTATTACTCGTTTCTTGTGCTGCCGAAGGCTGAACGACAGGCGATCACCGCCGTCTTTGATGTCTGCCGCGCGATTGATGACGCGGTGGACCTGGAGACCGAGCCCGCGCGTGCGCAGGCGGCGCTGGAACAGTGGCGCCGCGAGGTTGATCGCATCTTCACCGGGGTTGAACCCCAGACGCCGCAGGGACTGGCCCTGCAGCCGTTCGTGAAACCGTTTAATCTGCCGCGCTCCCAGTTTGAGGCGTTGATCGAGGGAGTCGCGATGGATGCCGCGCCGCTTCGCTTCCAGACCTTCGCGGAGCTTGAACCCTACTGTCATCGCGTCGCGTCGTCAGTCGGGCTGATTTGCGCAGAGATTTTCGGTTATCAGGATCCGCAGGTGCTCAGGTACGCCACAGACCTCGGTGTGGCGCTCCAGTTGACGAACATTCTGCGGGACGTGGGTGTGGACTATCGGCGCGGCCGCCGACTGTATCTGCCCATCGAGGATCTCGCCAGGGCCGGCTGCTCCGAGGATGACATTCGGGATGAAGTCGCGAATGCTGGCCATGGTGTGCGGTCGCGAGAAGTGAACGCGGCGCTGCGGCGGCATGCAGCGCGGGCGCATGAATACTTCGTGCGTGCATCTGCCGAGTTGCCGAAGCGTGATGCCAGGAAGTTCATCGCGGCAGAGATTATGCACGGCGTGTACTTCGAGCTGCTGCGACGGATTGAAGCCGCAGACTACGACGTGTTCTCGCAGGTGATGCGGATCTCACGTCCGGCGCAGGCGAAGATTGCGCTCGGGACGTGGTGGAGGTTGCGGTTCGGAAAGGCCACGTAAGCGTGGACGGGTCCGATGTTGATGTTGTCGTTATCGGTGCGGGATTCGCCGGGCTGAGCGCCGCCGTCCGCGTAGCCGGTGCCGGGCTGAAGGTGGTGGTGCTGGAACAGGCACCGCGCCTGGGCGGACGCGCAACATCGTTCACCGACAAAACCACCGGTGACCGCCTCGACAACGGCCAACATGCCCTGTTCGGGTGTTATCGCGAGACGTACGCGTTTCTTCGCACCATCGGCACTGCGCACCTGGCTCCCCTCGATCCCACACTCCGATTGGCGATGGCCGACGCGACAGGTCGTCAGTGGACGTTGTCGTGTCCGCGCCTGCCGGCCCCGATGCATCTGCTGGCCGGGGTGATGTTCTGGGGTGCGCTACCGATCGCCGACCGGTGGTCCACGTTGAAGTTGGCGCCGTTCCTCAGAGACGCGAGGCGACGAGGCGCGGCGGCCGCGGCGTCCGACGTGCCTGCCGACCTGACCGTGTCCCAGTGGCTGGCCTCGCTCGGCCAGGGGGCCCGCGTTCGTGACTGGCTGTGGAATCCCTTGACGCTTGCGGCGCTGAACCAATCGCCGGACGTCGCGGGCGCCCAGGCGTTTGCCCGCGTTCTGGGTGAATTGTTCGGCCCCCAGTCGGACGCCTCCTCCCTGGGTATTCCCACCGTCCCCCTCGACCAGTTGTACGCCGAGCCCGCCGTCCGGTACATCGAATCCCGCGGCGGCCGAGTCCACCTCCGCACCCCCGCCCAAATAAAGACGTCGGGAGGCTTTTTCGAGGTCAGCATCGATCGAAAAAGCCTCCCGACGTCTTTTTCGCCGGGCGCTGTGATCAGCGCCGTCCCCTGGCATGCACTTGGTGGGCTGTGGTCCGGTCCTCCACCAGACTCGCTACGGCCCATCGTCAATCGGGCCAATGAAATAGGGGGTGAACCGATTGTGTCGGTCACGATCTGGTTCGACCGGGATGTGCTCACCGAGCGACAGGTCGGCCTGGTCGGCACCCAGTTCCACTGGGCGTTTGGAAATGAGCTCGGAGGCGATTTTCCCGGAAATCGCCTCCGAGCTCATTTGGTGGCGAGTGGAGCGGGCGACCTGCTGAGAATGGAGAACCAGGCGCTGATTGAGCTTGCGGAGCGGGAGTTGTGTCTGTGTGTGCCGGCGGCGCGCGGGGCCACTCGGGTACATGCGGTGGTGGTGCGGGAACCGCGGGCCACGTTTTCGGTGGCGCCCGGTGGACCTGCGCGACCGGGAACCGTCACGCCAGTGCCCGGGTTCTTCCTGGCGGGTGACTGGACCGATACCGGGCTGCCCGGAACCATTGAGGGCGCGGTGCGGTCGGGTCACGCCGCAGCAGATGCGGTAGTGGAGCTGTTGAGGACCCGGCCGGTGGTCTCCGGTACACTCATCCGGTGACAACCACGGTCATCGTGCACTACCAGGAGATTACGCTCAAGGGGCGGAATCGGTCGTGGTTCATCAACATGCTGGCGCGCAATGTTCGACAGGCCCTGTCGGACCTCGATGTGCTGGACGTACGCTCCACCGTCGGGCGGCTTGAGTTGACGCTTGGGTCTGACGACAACTGGGAGGAAGTGCGCACACGGTTGTCGCGACTGCCAGGTATCGATCACTTTGCCAAAGCGGTGCACATTCCTGCCGACATCGAGTCGATGGCGGCGACAGTGATTGAAGGGTTGCGCGGTCGAACCCCCGTGCCGTTTCGCATCAAGGTGCACCGCGCCGACAAGCGTTTTCCCCTGCAGTCTCCCGAGATAGAACGTCAGGTCGGCCAGCGGGTGGTGGATGCCGTCAACTGGCCGGTGGACCTGCGTCACCCCCAGTTCGTGGTGCGCATCGACGTGCTCTCCACGGAGGCATACGTCTTCTTCGATCGCGAATCTGGTGTGGGTGGACTTCCGGTCGGTTCGGGTGGCAAGGCCCTGTGTCTGCTGTCGGGCGGGATCGATTCCCCGGTGGCCGCATGGCGGCTGATTCGCCGCGGCGTGCGGGTGCCGCTGGTGCACTTCCACTCGTACCCCATCCTCAACGATGCGTCGCAGGAGAAGGCCCGGGAGTTGGCGAGCACGCTGACGAAGTATCAGCTGCGCACGCGGTTGTACCTCGTGCCGATCGGTGCGTTCCAGCAGCAGGTGGTTGTGGCGGTGCCGGCCGAACTCCGGGTGATCATCTACCGTCGCATGATGGTGCGATTGGCCGAGCGCATCGCCCTGCGCATCAAGGCCGACGCGCTCATCACGGGTGAGGTGGTCGGCCAGGTGGCCTCCCAAACCCTTGAAAACATCCGCGCCATAGACGAGGTGGCCACGCTCCCCATCCTTCGCCCGTTGATCGGCACGGACAAGGACGCGATTACCAAGGAAGCGATCGGCATCGGGACGTACAGCACCTCAATCCTGCCCGATCAGGACTGCTGCACGTTGTTCACGCCGAGATATCCGGCCACCCGGGCGTCGCTCGAGAGTGTGCGGAGGGCTGAAGCGGCGCTGGATATTGAGGCGCTCGTGGCCGAGGCGTTGTCCGGTATCGTTATAGAGGATCGGCGGTTTCCGGGGGCTGTCGCCGGGAATGAGAATGATAAGATGCGTCGGTTTTTGGCGCAGGAGACTCAGACATGAAAATTTCAGCGGGCAAACTGGCGGGCATGAAGGCTGTGGCCAACGAGCGCGGCGTCATCGCCGCTGCGGCCATGGATCAACGCGGGTCACTCCAAAAGGCGCTGGCCAAGGACAGCGGCAAGGAGGTGACCGACGCCATGATGGAGGAGTTCAAGGGACTGGTCACGGAAGTGCTGACCCCGCACGCTTCCGCCATTCTGCTGGACCCCGAGTGGGGCCTCGGGCCGTCGAAGCGCCGCGCGAAAAACGCCGGGCTACTGCTGGCCTACGAAAAAACTGGCTACGACGCCACCACCCCTGGTCGCCTGCCCGATCTGCTCGACGTGTGGTCGGTGCGTCGGCTCAAGGAGGCCGGTGCGGACTGCATCAAGATTCTGCTGTACTACACCCCGTTTGATCCGAAGCCGGTGAACGACCTGAAGCAGGCCTGGGTCGAACGTATCGGTGACGAGTGCCGCGCCAACGACATTCCGTATTTCCTCGAGTTTGTCGGCTACGAAGAAGGCGCCGACGAAAAGGGACTCGCTTACGCCAAGACCAAGCCTGCAGTTGTGACGGGCGCCATGGAGGAGTTCACCAAGGACCGCTACGGCGTGGACGTGATGAAGGTCGAAATTCCGATCAACATGAAATTTGTTGAGGGGGCCGCCGCCAACAAGACGGGCGAAGTCGCCTACACGCGTGAGGAGGCGAAGGCACTGTTCCTCAAGGCCGCAGAAGCGTCAACCAAGCCGTTCATTTATCTGTCCGCCGGTGTCAGTAACGCCGAATTCACCGAGGCGCTCGAACTCGCCGGTGAGTCTGGTGTGCGGTACTCGGGTGTGTTGTGTGGACGCGCCACGTGGAAGGACGGCATGCCGGTGTTTGCGAAGGAAGGCGCCGACGCATTCCGCCGCTGGCTCGAAACCCAGGGCGTTGAAAACATCAAGAACGTCAATGATTCCCTGAAGTCTGCGCAACCGTGGTTCTCGTTCTACGGGGTCAAGAGCGCGGACGAACTGGGGTAGGGCGAACCAGATGGCCATCCTCAAGGTGTCGCGGCTCGGGCATCCGGTGCTCCGGACCAAGGCACATCCGATCGAACCGGCCCGCATTACGTCGCCCGAAGTGCAGCGGTTGATCGACGACATGTTCGACACCATGCGCGAATACTCGGGCATCGGCCTCGCCGCGCCCCAGGTGCACGAGGGGTTGCGTCTCTTCGTCGCCGGCACCACCACACGCGCACTCGGCGCCGAGGTGGGTGACGATGACGACATGCCGCTGATGGCCCTGATCAATCCGGAGCTCACACTGGTCGGGGCACCGACCGAGCAGGGGTGGGAGGGCTGTCTCAGCATTCCCGATATCCGTGGGCGTGTGCCGCGCGCGCCCGAAGTGCGAGTCAAGGCGTTTGACCGCACGGGTCGGGCGGTGGCGTTCACGGCCACCGGATTTCCCGCCCGGGTTATTCAGCACGAGAACGATCACCTCGACGGCGTGTTGTTCTTTGATCGCATGACGTCCTTTGAATCGTTGACGTTCCTCGAAGAGTACGACCGTTACTGGGTGCGACGAGCTGAGGACGACGAAGATGATGAAGACGGAGACTGAGTTCACAACTGAAGAGGCCGCGGCGCTTGCGCCGTATGTGACCAACGTTGACCAGCCCGTCTTTGCGCTGATCAACCTTCCGGAAACCGTCAAGGGTGCCTTGTTCGCCCGCTACTCACGCTCAGCCAAGAGTGTCCGTCGTCTGCTGCTCGATGAGTTCATGGACCAACTGCAGGACCAGACGGCCGCGTCAGGCTCTGGGCCCGTCAAGACCTCGAAGGCCGATGCGCTCTACCAGCGCGTGTTCAACGACTATGGCGACGACTCGGTGGCCCAGCTGGGCGGCGTGCACCTCGCGTGTGAGGACGTGTCGAATCTGCTGACGAAGGTGCTGGAGCGCGGCCGACTCGCGGCCTATCTCGAACAGTCCACCCGCTACATTCCGTACACCCAGCGCCGCAACGACCACTGGCGATACCTCGTGCCGGCGGAGCTGGATGGTCACCCATTGCGTGCGCAGTACGTGGACGCGATGGACTTCGCGTTTGACACCTACGCCAAATGGATCGATCCGATGCGCGAGTGGTTCGAGCGACGGTATCCCAAGGCCGAGGGGGATTCCGACGCCGTGTATCGCTCGGCGATTCGCGCCAAGGCACTAGACACGCTGCGCGGCCTGCTGCCGGCGGCCACACGGTCCAACGTGGGCATCTACGGCACCGGGCAGGCCTACGAGGCGCTGCTCCTTCGCATGCGGGCGCATCCGCTTGCCGAGATGCGGGCGTACGCCGACATGATGCTGACGGAACTGCGCAAGGTGGTGCCGGCGTTTTTCACCCGTGTGGATCAACCTGACCGCGGCGGCCGCTGGAGTGCCTACCTGGCCGACGTGCGCGACACGACCGCGGAAGTCATGGCCAGAGTGACCGGCGGCGTTGAGGCCGAGGCACGCGACGAGGTGTACCTCTCTGACTTTGATCCTGACGGGGAAGTGAAAGTCGTGGCGGCGGCGTTGTACGCCTCATCTGCGTTGCCCGACGACCAACTGCTGGCGATTGCCCGCCGGATGAGCGCTGACGACCGGGCCGCAGTGTTGAAAGCCTACGTGGGGGAGCGAGCCAACCGACGCCACAAGCCGGGCCGGGCGTTCGAACGTACGGGATATCGCTTTGATGTGTTGACCGACTACGGCGCCTTCCGTGATTTGCAGCGGCACCGGCTCTGCACGATCGAGTGGCAGTCACTGTCGACCGCACACGGCTTCACCCAACCTGAGGCTATCGTCGAGGCTGGTGGCAATGAGGAGTGGCGGACGGTCATGGCCCGATGTGCAGAGGCCGCGGAGGCGCTGGCCTCGGCCGGTCTGCCGCAGGTGGCGCAGTATGCGGTGCCGATGGCCTACCGCGTGCGATTCATCATGGACATGAATGCCCGTGAGGCCATGCATGTGATCGAACTGCGCACCTCGCCGCAGGGGCACCCCGCCTACCGTCGCGTGTGCCAGCAGATGCATCGGCTCATCAGCGCCACGGCCGGCCACCATGCCATCGCCGCCGCCATGAAGTATGTGGACCATTCCGAGGTGGAACTCGAGCGATTACAGGAAGAGCGCCGCCTCGAGCAGAAGCGGAGTGCACGGTGACGACCGAGCAGGACTGGCTGATTCGCCTGCGCCTGATCGTCAGCTTTCGCGACTGTGACCCCTATGGGCACGTCAACAACGCGGTGTACCTGACCTACCTTGAGAGCGCGCGGTTCGCGCTGTGGCGGGCCCAGGGCGTGGAGGGTGTCATCCTCGCGCGGGCTGAGGTCGACTACCGCGCACAAGCCACCTACGGCGACGAGCTGGAGGTGCGGGCGCGTCTTGAAGGATTTGGCCGCACAAGCTTCCGCTACGAATACGAGATCGTGGACGTGACCACCGGTCAGGTCGTGTTGACGGCGAAAACCGTCCAGGTGCACTACAACTACACCACGCAGCAACCCGTCGAGCTCTCGGCAGAGACCCGTGCCAAATTGCAGAGTCCCGTGGAGGTACCGTGGCCGAGCTGAAGACGCAGAAAACCAACGTCTCCGTGCCCGCGTTTCTCAACGCCATTGAGGACCCGCAGCGTCGGGCCGACTGCAAAGCGGTGTCGAAGTTGATGCAGGAGGTCACGGGCGAGAAACCTGCGATGTGGGGAACGTCGATCGTGGGCTTTGGCAGTTACCGCTACGTCTACGAGACCGGCCGCGAGGGCGAGTGGTTGCTGATTGGGTTTTCCCCACGGAAACAGAACCTGACGCTCTACATCATGGCCGGATTTGACGGGTATCCCGAGCTGATGGCGAAGCTGGGGCCCCATACGACGGGCAAGTCGTGCCTGTATGTAAAACGCCTCTCGGACCTGCACCTGCCGACCCTCAAAAAGCTGATGGCCGGCTCGGTAAAAGCCATGAAAAAGCGGTATCCGAAAATACCGCTTGACTCTTTGTGAAACATTTCACACAATTACGTCCAGTCGTTCCCGGCCCACGCTACTTGTTAGTGACCCGCACGGCTTCCTTTCCCCGGAAGCTGTTTGTCTACGTAAGAACGATGTCTCGCCTTTTTTCTCTCTTCCTCATAACTCTCTTCCTTAATACCTGGGCCGGGAACGAGAGTTTTCTCCACGCGACAGCATCCGCACAGTCAGGGTCTCCACAGGAACGCGGGGCCTGGGTGGCCCGTCAGGTGCAGGATCGCGACACCGGTCGCGACAGCCGCTCCACCATGCAGATGCGTCTGTTCGACCGGCAGGAGCGCATGCGGGAGCGCACCCTCGCCACGCTCGGCATGAAGGGTGGCCCCGGTCGGCCGGTCCCCGGCGACCGCTCGCTGACACGTTTCACCTATCCCAACGACATCAACGGCACTGGCTTCCTGGTCTGGGAGAACCCCGACGGCGAGGATGAGCGGTTCCTGTATCTGCCCTCGCTGGGTCGTGTGCGGCGGATCGCCGGCAGCGAAACGCAGGACAGCTTCATGGGCAGCGACTTCACCTACGAAGACATCGGCGGCCGCGAGTTTGACGACTACACGTACCGGTTGCTCGACGAGACGGGGCCGTGGACCGCGCCTGACGGGTCGTCACATGCCGTGTATCGACTTGAATCACGCACACGTGACCCGAAGGCCCGGTATCCACGCGTGGTGTCGCTGGTCCGTCGCGACAACTTCGTGGTGGTGCGCGCCGAGATTCACAATCGCCGCGATGAAGTGCAGAAGATCTTCGACGTGAAACGCCTCGAGCAGGTGTCCGGCATCTGGACCGTGCGCGAAATGGTCATGCGCGACTCCGTCCAGCGCACCCGCACGGAGCTGGTGGTTGAGGACGTGCAATACAACGTGGGCCTGACTGCCGCGGACTTCAGTCGTCGCGCACTGGAGCAGGGCGGCAGGTGAGCCTGCGCGTCGCTCGTTTCATCTACCGCTGGAGGCGGTGGCTGTCGGTGTTCGTCGTCCTTGGGGCAGTGGTCCTCGCGCCCCGCGCGCAGATTCAGAACATCGACAACGACCTGACCGCCTGGTTCTCGCGCGAGGACCCTGTCTACCAGGACTACGAACGATTTCAGAACGAGTTTGGCGGCACCCGCACGCTGATCATCGCCATAGAAGCCCCGAGCCGCGAGCGCCTGTTCAGCCACGAATCGTTCGCGTTCCTCGACCAGGTCAGCGGCGACATCGAACGCATTCAGGCCGTCCACCGCGTCAACAGTCTGGCGACCGCCACCATTGTTGATGCGCTGCCGGGCAGCGACGACGAGGAGGGGGGCCTGCGCGTCCGCCGGTTGCTCGACGACCTGGACGAATCGACCCCGGACGAGGTGGGCAGCCGCGCGCTCGACGACGAGTTGTTCCGCGGGGATCTGGTGTCCGAAGACGCGACGGTCACCGCGATCATCGTGTTCTTCGACGAAGCGCGCGTCGACGACGTGCGTGCGGACGTGCTGACGGAAATTCGCGCGGTTGTGTCAGCGGCGCTGCCTTCGGACTTCACCGCGCACTACAACGGTAGCCTCGAAATCACCGAGTGGTACAACCGCGTCACGCTCGACAACCAGCTGAAGTTCACCCCGCCGATTCTTGTGCTGACACTTGGCGCGATCTTTCTGCTGTTCCGCAGCTGGCGCAAGACCGTGCTCACGAGTGTCGCGATCCTGGTCAGCCTGTTGTGGACGCTCGGCCTCTACGATCTGTTCGGACTGAGTTTCAATGTGCTCAGCAGCATGATCGTGCCCCTTGTTGTGGTGCTGGCCATCGCCGACGACGTGCACATCCTGCAGCACTACGGGTTGTTCCGAAAGACGCAGTCCCACGAAGACGCGTTTGTATCGACGGTGAGCCACCTGCTGGCCCCCATTTTTGGCGCCAGTCTCACAACGTCTCTGGGCATGTTGTCGCTGGCCACCAGTGAAGTGGTGGCGGTCCGCGAGTTCGGCATTGGCGCGGCCATGGGCGTCATGATCGACTTCGCCATCTCGGTGGTGCTGGTGCCCACGATGCTGGTGTGGGTGAAGCCCCGGACTGAGGCCTCGCCCCAGGAGTCGTGGTTTCTCGAGCCGCTGCGCCGGGTGGCGCAGTTCTCGACCCGGAATGCGCGTACGGTGCTGGCGGTGGGGGCGGTCATCGTGGTCCTGGCCGTCATGGGCGCGACGCGTCTGAAGGTCGACACCAATCACATCAACTTCTTCAGTGAGCGCCACGAGCTCTACACGTCGGCGCAGATCATGGACACGAAGTTGTCCGGCATCTACACGTTCCAGGTTTTTCTGGAAGGCGAGCCCGACTCCATGCAGCAGCCTGACGTGTTGCGTCGCATGGACGAACTGTCCACGGCGGTCCAGGCACTGCCTTTCGTGAAGAAGACCACGTCGCTGGCCGACTACGTCAAGCGTGTGCATCGCGAGCTGAACGACGGGCGTCCTGAAGCCTTCGTGGTGCCACAGACGTCACCGGAGATCGCACAGGGCTTGCTGCTGTTCGGGCTGGGCGACGATGGCCGGGCTGAGCTCGATCGGATGGTGGCGTCCGATTACTCGACCGCTCAAATTACCGTGCGACTGGCGTCGATGAGCTCCGATCTGGTCTTCCAGCAGGTGCGTGAGACGGACAGGATGGCGCAGGCCTTGTTCGAGGGCACCGGAATCACCGTGACGGTGACGGGCTCCGGACGGCTGTTCAGCACGCTCGATCACTATCTGGTCCGCTCCCAGATCTCGAGTTTCGGCACGGCGTTCCTCACCATCTTCACCGTCATCTTCATCATCTTTCGCTCGTGGCGGTTTGGACTCTTGTCGATTCCCCCGAACCTGTTTCCGGTGCTGACCGTGTTTGGCGCCATGGGATGGCTCGATATCTCGCTCAACGTGGCCACGGTGATGGTGGCCAGTGTGGCGCTTGGGGTGGTGGATGACGACACGATTCACTTCATCAGCCGGTATCGGAAAGAAACGCATCGCGGCGCCACGACCGACGAAGCAATTGAGACGGCGACGACCCAGGAGGGGCGTGCCGCGCTGACCACCGCGATCATCAACTCGCTGGCATTCGGTGTGTTGATGCTCTCCGATTACAAACCCAGCGCCTGGTTTGGCGGGTTGCTGGCCTTGACGATGGTGGTCGCGTTTCTGGCGGAGGTGTTCATTCTGCCGGCCACAATCAAACTGTTTCCGCGGTTGTTTGGCGCCGCGGCCGTCCGCCGGGTCGACCACTTCGAAACGCCGGCGGGAGAGGTGCGCTGATGCGGCTGCCAGAGCAGCTTCGACAAGCGTGCAGTACGGAGCAGACGGACTTTAGTCCGTCTGATGTCCGACGGGCTGAAGCCCGTCGGCTCCGAAAGCACTACGTCCCGTCCAAACACGCTCTAGCGACCATCGCCTTTGTGATGGTCTGGCTGCCGACAGGTGCCGCAGCGGCACAACAATCAGCCCGGCCGGTGGATGTGCGTGGCGAGGTGAGCGTGTTTGGGCTGACCATGCCGAATCAGCCCGAGGGCGGCGCCACACACGAACTGCGCAGCCGTGCGCGGATCGAGGTCACGGCTGATCCGTCTTCCTGGTTGCGTCTGAAGTTCGAGGGCACGGTCGACGGGTTGGTCGCTGATCGAGGCCGCCGCGTGGACGACGTGGTGGCGCGTGCGCGCGAAGCCTGGGTGGAGGTGCGTGGCCCACGTGCGGAGGTGCGCCTCGGGTACGGACGCCTCGTGTGGGGCAGACTTGATGAGATTCAACCGTCCGACGTGCTGAATCCCCTTGAGACGTCGACCTACTTCCTTGAGGGACGCCCGGAGGCGCGGCTGCCGATCTCATTTGTCCGGGGACGTGTGTTTCTCACTGACGAGACGTCCATTGAAACCGTCGTCAGCCTCCCCGGCCGTCGCGGTCGTTTTGATGCGCTCGACGAACCGTCGTCGCCCTTTAACCTGCTCAATGATCTGGTGTTGCCTGCCGTGTCTGTTGACAACCTCGACCGTCGGGAGCCCGAAGCGTCGTGGCGCTCGCTGCAAGTAGGCGGGCGGGTGTCGACCACACTCGGCCGTGTGGATGCGAGTGTGTCGGCCTATCGTGGCTACGAGCCGTTCGGCACATTGTCGCTTGAGCCGCTGGTGACTCCAGGAACGGCGGGGCCGTTGGTGGTGGGTCGGCTTGTGGAGCGGTACTCACGTTTCACGATGGTGGCGGCCGACGCCGAGACCGTGGTGGGCCCGTGGGCGATTCGCGGTGAGGCTGCGTATTTTCCAGATCGTCAAGTAACCGGCGCCTTCGGAGCAATCGAGGGGCAGGCCTTTGATGTCGGCGTGGGTGTGGACAGGGCCGCAGGTGACTACCGTGTGTTCACCTCCGTGGTCTGGCATCGGGACTGGACAACAGCGGGACCTGAGCTGGTGAATCACGACCTCAGCCTGATTGGGTCGGTCGAACGCCGGTTTTCGCGCGACCGTTACCTCGTGCGCGTGTTTGGTGTGGCCAATCCCGTCGACGAGTCCGGCTTTGTGCGTGGTCTGGTTGCGTGGAGCGTACGCGACAATGTGTCGGTGGAAGGATCCGGTGGTGTGTTCATGGGGAGCGACACTGGAACGGATGCCCTCTCGCGCTTCCGCAACAGGGACTTCGCGTTCGCCCGACTCCGATGGTACTTCTGACCTGCCTCGCCGCTCGTAATCCAGGCACGCTCACCGGACCGGGCAACAACACCTATCTGCTTGAAGGCGCCGAGCCCACCTTGATCGATGCGGGTGTCGGCCACCCCGAGCATCTCGACGAACTGGAGCAGGTGCTTGGCGGCCGCGCGCTACGACGCGTGTTGGTCACCCACGGCCATCCCGATCACGCGTCTGGCGTGCCGGCTTTGCGCGAGCGGTGGCCGTCAGTCGAGGTGTGCGCGTGGAGGCAGGGGCCGTCAGCAGACTGGCGCACGCTCGCAGATGGTGATGAGGTCACTGCAGGTGACCAACGCCTGACCGTTGTGCACACCCCAGGCCACGCCGCCGATCACGTCTGTTTCTGGGAGCCTGTGTCGCGCGGTCTGTTCTGCGGCGACATGATGACGGCGACCACCTCGATCATGGTGCCGCCGGCATCGCGTGGAGGAAATCTGCGTGAGTATCTGATGTCGTTGCGGCGGCTGGCTGCGCTTGGTCCCACAGTGGCGTGGCCAGGCCATGGAGAGGTCATCGCCAATCCTGTGGGCCGCATCGATGAATATCTGGCGCACCGGGCCGAGCGCGAGCGTCAGGTCCAGACCTGTCTTGCTGACGGTGTCACCGACCTCGACGCCATCGTCGCCCGCGTGTATGCCGATACACCGGCGACGTTGTGGCCGGCGGCGCGGTTGACGGTAGAGTCGTTGCTGGAGAAACTCAAGGAAGACTGATGTTGATTACACCCACGACGCTTGCGCAGGAGCAGGCCTCTGACGCCCCACCACTGGTGCTCGACGTGAGAGCCGCTGAACAATTCGCCGTCTCACGCATCGCCGGTGCGGTACACATCGACCTGTGGGGTGTCAGTCTCATCGACACAAGCGCGGCGCCACTGCGGGCCTTCATGTGGATGATCGGGCATCTGTTTTCGTTGCGTGGCGTAACGCCCGACCGTCCGGTGGTGTTGTACGAGGAGCAGTCCGGCATCAAGGCGGCGCGTGTGTTCTGGTTCCTCGAGTATCTCGGTCATCCGAACGTGCGTGTGCTTGATGGTGGTCTGCCGGCCTGGACGCGTGCCGGGCTGCCTGTCACGACAGCTGTCACTACACCCACACCGAGCAGCTGGCACGGTGATCCCGACTCGTCGCGGCTGGCCACCTGGGAGCAGGTGCTCGAACGCCTCGACCAGGCCGGCACCGCGATCGTGGACACACGTAGTCCCGGTGAACATACCGGCGCTGTGGTGCGTGCGAAACGTGGTGGCGCGATTCCCGGTGCCGTGAATCTCGAGTGGACCAACAACCTCACGCCGGAAGGCATGTTCAAGTCAGAAACCGAACTGCGTGCAATGTATTCCGCGATCGGTGTCACACCCGATCGGGAAGTGGTCACGTACTGCCAGGGCGGCTACCGCGCAGCGCACACCTACCTCGCGCTGCGCATCCTCGGTTTTTCGCGCATCCGGAACTACACCGGCTCGTGGAAGGAGTGGGGCGACCGCGAGGACCTGCCAGTTCGCTGATCAGTACGGAGCCGACGGGCTTCAGCCCGTCGGTCATCAGACGGACTAAAGTCCGTCTGCTCCGTACTGTCCCGGGGCTCTTTTAAGATCGGCCCGCGGCATCCCTTATGGTCGCAACACCAGGCGCGTTACCGACTGACCAGGCATGAACGGCGTCGGTTCACCTGTCACCCAGGCTTGGTGACCATCGGTGTAGTTGCGTGACCGCGGGTGGCCTGACTGGCCGCCGGGCATATGGAAGTAGCCGTCGGATTCGTGACCGGGTGACACCGCGAAACGTTCAGACGCGCCGCTGGAGGCGCTCTGAAATCGTGGCACGTGGCTGTCGCCGGGGAGTGGCTGGCGCGGCAGGTCGATCCACGTGCGCAGCTGCGGCACCGCGCGACTCAGCGGATGGGCGGCAGAGAGTGTGTTGGCCTCGCCCCAGGTGCGGTCAGCGAGCACGCGGTTGTTGCTGGTCAGCGATGCGATTGTCTGATCGACCGCGTCGAGCATCAGCGCCGACCAATCCGCGTACTTCGGATCCAGCAGGTGCGGCGGCTGCGTGGTCAGCAAGGCCCACACCGGGCCCTCCAGTGTGCGTCCGGGGCTGGCAGGGAACGACGGATCGAACGCGCGCGCCCGCGCCACGAACGGCGCCCATGCCAACTCTGCCACCTTCAGTCGAAACTGTCGCACGAGACGATAGGACACTGAATCAATCGAGGCGTGGCCGGTCCAAGTGGATTCGATCAGTCGTCTGAACTCTCCACGTTCGGGTGACGAGGGCGCGTTCTCAAGCACCGACAACACAAGGTCACGCCATCGGCTCATCAGAATCGCGCGGTCGTCAAGTTGAATCCGTAACATATCGGCGATCTCGGCCTTCTCGATCGACAGCAACCCATCACGGATTTGCCGAGCACGGCCTCCCGGGTCGTACCCGCCATCCCCCATCATCGTCAGCCATGCGTCAGAGACGATGCGGTTGTTCGCCGTCACGATCACGCCGCTCTCGGGGTTGATGATGCGCGGGTATTCCGACGGAGAGTAAAAACCATTCCACCGACTGGTGCCGTCGGCCCAGGATGTTGGGTAGCGGCCGTCGAACCCTTCGCGACGAGGAATCCGTCCACCGACGGTCCACGCAATCCCGCCCGTGTTGTCTGCGAACACCACATTTTGCGCCGGGATGCCCGCCATGTTGGCGATGACCATGGCGTCATCAAGGGTGGTGGCCGTATCAAGGTCGGTGAGGCGGAGGTTCATGCCGTCCGGGCTGTGCGCCACCCACACGATGGCGTGTTGACGTCCCTGCGCGTCGGGGCCGACCACTGGTCCCCAAATGGTTTCGCGCACCTCAAGCATTTCGGTTGACCCGTCATCGATGGCGATCGATTCCCCGGTGACCTCAAACGGGAGTGGGCCATCGGGCGTCATGTAGCGCGCGTCGTCGCCCTCGCCGACGACCACAAGCAGCACACGGTCCGACCAGTCCGCCGTGGTGTTGGTGAAGCCCCACGCGATCGTGCCGTTGGAGCCGACGATGATCCCTGGAACGCCGGGGAGTGTCGCACCCGTGACTGTCAGGTCGCGACCGTTGTGCGGGCGCGTGAGCGACGCGCGGTACCAGATGTTCGGTGCACCGAGTCCCAGGTGCATGTCGTTGGCGACGATGGCGCGACCGGTGGTGGTGCGCCATCCGGCGACGGCCCAGTTATTGCTACCACGCGCGTCCGCCTGGGCTTCCAGTTCCAGTGGAGGAGCGGCGATGGCACGGCGCACGAGTACATCAGACGGCGCGCCAGCCTTGATGCGGGGGTCCACCCGCAGGTCGAATACCTCTGGGCCTGGCGGTATCAGTGCCGCGAATGGAGCGCCGTGTTCCGGCATATCCCAGTCTGAGTTCGTTGAGTTCAGGAACTCCGCCAGCGGCAGCGGCAGCGCTTCTCGGAGGGCATCGGCACGGGCTTCGCCGACGCCAACCGGATCCTGTAACGTGAAAAACATCGAGGCGATGACAAGCACGGAGTCTTCCGCGACCCATGGCCGCGGTGTGTGGCGCAGCAGCAGGTACTCGGCTGGCACCGTGCCGAGCGCAGAGAGGCCCGCGTTGACTCCGTCGGTGTAGGCGGCAATCAGTGAGAGATTCTCCGGGGATTCGTTTGTGAGCACTCGGGTGGCACGCGCCCGAAAGCGGTGCAATCTGGCGGAGCGATCGGTTGGCAGTGCCGCACGGCCGACCAGTTCCGACAGCTCCCCGGCGGCCCGGCGTCTGGCGAGATCCATCTGAAAGAAGCGTTCCTGCGCATGCAGGAAGCCGAGAGCGCGGGCGAGATCCTCCGCCGACTGCGCCCGAACGGCGGGCACCCCGAGCTGATCGCGATCGATCGTGACCTCGGCCGAGAGTCCCGCGAGGGTGCGCTCACCGCCAAGCTGAGGGAGGCTGCGGCCCACCTGCCACCAGGCCCAGCTGGCCGTGGCGGCCAGCGCGATCAACACGACGAGGACAAAGAGGCCGAGTGCCTTGAACACAGTGCGAACGCGGGGATGCGACATGCCACCGTATTCTAAGCGGGGCCCCTGCGATATGCTGGACGGGCCATGATCAAAGTCATCGACTTCATCCACACCAACCGCGACCGATACGTCACCGAGTTGAAGGATTACCTGGCCATTCCGTCCATCAGCGCGCTGCCCGAACATCAGGGGGATGTGCAGCGCTGTGCAGAGTGGACGGCGGAGGAGATGACCCGTGTGGGTCTCGAGAACGTGAAAACGATCGAGACGCCTGGGAATCCGGTTGTGTATGGCGACTGGCTGCACGCCGAGGGTGCGCCGACCATTCTGTTTTACGGGCACTACGACGTGCAGCCGGTGGACCCGCTCGAATTGTGGGAGACCCCGCCGTTCGAGGCGACCGTGCGTGACGGCGAAATCTACGCGCGCGGCTCGGCCGACGACAAGGGGCAGGTGTTCATGCACTTCAAGGCCATCGAGGCCCACATGAAGCAGCACGGCAAGTTGCCGGTGAACATCCGAGTGATTATCGAAGGCGAAGAGGAAGTCGGGTCAAAGAACCTTGACGCCTTCATCAAAGCCAACAAGTCGATGCTTGGGGCAGATGTAGTCGTGATCTCTGACTCGGCGATGTTTGATCGCGGCGTGCCGTCAATCTGCTACGGCCTGCGCGGCCTTGTGTATTTCCAGATCGACGTGCGTGGCTCCAACAGCGACCTGCACTCGGGCATCTTCGGGGGCTCCGTCGCCAACCCGGCGATGGTGCTCGCGCAGATGCTTGCGAAGATGCGTGACAACAGCGGCCGCATCAAGGTGCCGGGGTTTTATGACGATGTGCGGGAGCTGACGCAGGCGGAGCGTGACGAGTGGAAGAAGCTGCCGTGGAACGACAAGCGCTACATGAAGGAGCTGGGCGCGCCGAAGTTGTTTGGTGAGAGCGGATACACGACGCTGGAGCGCCGGTGGGGACGTCCGACGCTCGAAGTGAACGGCCTGTTGTCCGGGTTCACGGGTGAAGGTGCGAAGACCGTGTTGCCGGCGGTGTCGATGGCCAAGGTCAGCATGCGCCTGGTGCCCGACCAGCATCCCGACAAGATTGCCGAGTTGTTCGAGGCGTACGTCGAATCGATTTCGCCGAAGACCGTGGACGTGAAAGTGACCCGTATGCACGGCGGCAAGCCGTGGATGGCCGACTTCGACAACACCTATGTGCGTGCCGCCGGTCGTGCGATCGAGCAGGGCTTCGGCAAGGCGCCGGTGTTCTGCCGGGAGGGGGGCTCGATTCCCGTGGTGGCCACGTTCCAGGAAGAGCTGGGGATTCCCTCGGTGCTGTTTGGCGTAGGGTTGCCTGACGAAAACGCGCACGCGCCGAACGAGAAGCTGGATCTCACCAACTTCCACAACGGCATCGTGGCGTCGGCGATCCTCTACGAGGAAATCGGCAGCCGGCGATAGGCAGACGACGCCTTCTGGGCTAGAATCCGCGCACCCCCGGCGCGGCTCTCAGGAGGCTTCATGTCGTATCGTCACGCGCATTGGTACTTTCTCGCGGCGTTGATCGCGATTCTGGCCGGCTTCTGGCCGTCGTTTGTCCGGCCGTTGGGCACCGGCAGTACGTGGCACACAGTGCACGGCATCACCGCCACACTCTGGGTGGTGGCGCTCATCGTGCAGTCGTGGCTGATCTCGCAGGGCCTGCGGGTGTGGCACCGCCGTGTGGCGCTGGCCGCGCTCGCACTGCTGCCCGTGTTGTGGGCGACAGCGCTCTACATGGTGCAGGTCATGCACACCAATCCGCAGATGCCGCCGTTCCTGCCGCCGCTGCTGGCGTTCATCGACCTGACGGCACTCGGGTTCATGATGGCGCTCGTGACGCTTGCGTTGCTGAACATCCGCCGACCCGCCGCTCATAAACGATTCATGGCCGCCACCGTGCTGCTGGCGTTTCCCCCGGCGCTGACGCGGCTCTACGCGCGCGAACTGGCACCCCGCGTCGATTTTATGCAGGCGCTGCATGGGAGTTTTCTGACGGCGGAAGTGATCCTGATCACGCTGATCGTTGCCGACTGGCGCGCCGGGCAACGCCACCTCGCGTACCCGCTGTCACTCGTGTTCTTTGTGGTCGTCCATGTGCTGATGGGACCTGTTGCGAGCAGCGAGAGCTGGCAGACCTTCTACGCGTGGTTTGCGGGCTTATAGCAGCAATAGAGCGTTAAACATGAAGGTGATGAAGGCCGTGATGATCGTGAAGGAAGACCGCTTGTTCGCAGAGAGGGTGTAGACGCCGGACAGCGGGTTGGGTGCCGCCAAAGGCGGCAGATGCGGGTGGAGGGCGGTCGGGAACAAAAAAAGACGTCGGGTGTCTTTTTTTGCATCGCTGAA
>JBBQDM010000013.1:0-116181 GCA_038319675.1 Vicinamibacterales bacterium | reverse complement strand
GGGGGGAGGTGGGCGGGCGTGAATGAAAAAGTGTGGGGTGGGTTTTCCGCTCCATCACAGACAAAAAAAGCCGCCCGACGTATTTTTCATTCACGACCGCCCTCCTCCCGCAGCTGCCGCCTCTGGCGGCACCCAACCCGTGTCCCGTACGTGCGCCCAGTTCCGTCCGCGGCTGCCTGCCTTTCTCCATGGCCCTCCATGGCCTCCATGGTGAACACTTCCTGCCTCATGTAGGTACGGGCCGGGCGGCTGAATATTGAACGGATTCGCGTTCCCGACTACGATCCAGTGTCTGTACGGCCGTTGTGGTGGCCCCGCCATCACCAAACCCTATCGAAGGAGTCAGGTCTGTGATCGAGGTCCAACACCTCACGAAACGCTACGGGCCCTTTACGGCGGTTGACGATGTCAGCTTCCGTGTGGAAAAGGGCGAAATTCTTGGATTTCTCGGACCCAACGGAGCCGGCAAAACCACGACCATGCGCGTGCTGACCGGGTACATGCCTGCCACGGATGGCACGGCGACGGTCGCCGGGTTTGATGTGTTTGCGCAGCCGGTGGAGGCCAAACGCCGCATCGGGTATCTGCCGGAAACGCCGCCGCTGTATCCCGACATGACGGTGAAGGAGTATCTGACCTTTGTCGCCAAGCTGAAGTTGCCGGCCACGGTGAACAAGGCCGAGCGCGAGGCGAAGATCGAGGGCGCGATGCGCAAGACCCATGTTGATGACATGGCCAATCGCCACTGCTCGCGCTTGTCGAAGGGGTACAAGCAGCGTGTCGGTCTGGCACAGGCGCTGCTGCACGACCCCGAGGTATTGATCCTCGACGAACCCACCGCGGGTCTGGACCCGAAACAGATCATCGAAACGCGAGATTTGATTCGTGGTCTCGCCGGCACTCACACGATCGTGCTGAGCACGCACATCCTGCCGGAAGTGTCCCAGACCTGCAACCGGGTGGTCATCATCAACAAGGGCCGCGTCGTGGCAGTGGATACGCCTGACAACCTGACACGTCAGCTGAAGGGTGCGGCCACGCTCTACGTGCAGGTGGACGCCTCGGGCGCCGACGTCGGCGCCGCCCTGGCGCTGGTGCCAGGCGTGCGGGGTGTCACGGAGTTCGACCGTGACGAACACGACGGCCTCATCGGGTACGAGATCACGTCCGACACCGAGCGCGACATCCGGCGCGACATCGCCCGGTCAGTCGTCGATAAAGGCTGGGGCCTCCTGGAGCTTCGCCCGTTGCGCATGAGCCTTGAAGACATCTTCCTGCAGCTGACCACGGACGAATCCGGGAAAGCCGGCGACCATGGCGCGACCGATGTCGGCGCTCCGCAGGACGCAACAACGACGAGTGAGGTGCCCGATGCGTAACGTGATGACCATTGCGGGCAAGGAACTGCGCGGCTACTTCAGCTCCCCGATGGGCTGGGTGCTGATGGGCCTGTTTGCCCTGCTGTTCGGCTACTTCTTCCTGGCCTATCTCGAAATGTTTGCGCAGCGCAGCATGCAACCGCCGCAGGGCGCACCGGTCAACGTCAATCAGGACATGATTCGCGGCGTGCTGCAAAACGCCAGCGTGCTGATTCTTTTCCTGCTGCCGATGATCACGATGCGTACGTACGCGGAAGAAAAACGGTCGGGCACGATCGAGCTGTTGCTCACCTCCCCGGTGACCGACATCGAGATCGTCGCAGGCAAGTTTCTTGGCGCCGTCGGCTTTTTTGCGGCGCTCCTGTCTGTGACGCTGCTCAACATGGCCATCCTCTTCTGGCATGGCAGCCCCGAGCTGGCGCCGGTGGTGACCGGGTATCTGGGCCTGCTGCTGATGGGCTCGTGTTTTATCTCGATCGGCTTGTTCGTCTCGAGCACGACCAAGAACCAGGTGGTGGCCGGCGCCGCCACGTTTGTGGTGGCGTTGTTGCTCTGGATCATCAGCTGGCTCGGCACGAGTTTTGGACCGACCACCGCGTCGGTGTTGTCCTACCTGTCGATCACGGAACACTTTGATGACTTCAGCAAGGGCGTCATCGACACTACGCACCTTGTGTACTACCTCAGTGTGATTACTTTCGGACTGTTCCTCACGGTGAAGTCCGTGGACACCGAACGGTGGAGGGGCTGATCGTGAAACGACTTCTCGCAGCACTTGGATGGATTGGCGTGGCGCTTGTCGTTGCAGCCGTCATCATCCGTTTTACCCAACCGGACCTTCTTGAGTGGAGTCAGCGCCTGGCGATTGCGGGGCTGGTCACCACCCTGCTCTACACACTCGGCCAATGGCGGGAGATTGCGCGCTCCTTCGAAGGACGCAACGTCAAATACGGCTCGATGACTTTCGGGAGCGTCGTGTTGTTCCTCGGCATTCTGGTGGCCATCAACTGGATCGGCACCCGACAGAACAAGCGGTGGGACCTGACCGAGACCCAGCAGTTCTCGCTGTCCGCACAGTCCACACAGGTGGTGCGTACGCTTGAGGCGCCGGTGGCCATCAAGGTGTTCCACGGTGCCGGCGACCGGCAGCGGTTCGAGGATCGACTGGCGGAATACGCGTATCACTCAAGCCAGGTGTCGATTGAGTACATCGACATCGACGCGTCGCCGATTGAGGCGCAGAACTACGAAGTGCAGCAATACGGCACGATCGTCTTTGAACACGCCGGGCGCAGCGAACGCACCCTGCAGAGCGGCGAGCAGGACATCACCAATGCGCTGATCAAGGTGGTCGAAGGCAAGACCAAGAAGCTGTACTTCGTGCAGGGCCACGGGGAACGCGAACTGACCGGCGCTGACCCGCGCGGCATGAGCCAGATCGCCACAGCGCTCACCAGTGACAACTTCGAAACCGGGCCGCTCGCGCTCGCGCAGGAGGGCGCCGTGCCCGAAGACGCCACAGTGCTGGTGATCGCCGGGCCGACCTCGGACTTTCTTGAGGGCGAAATCGATTTGCTCCAGCAATACCTCACCCGCGGCGGCAAGCTGCTGCTGATGATTGATGCGCCCGATCAAGCAGGGCGTCCTGTCGTGCCGAACCTGCTCGCGTTTGCGCGCAGCTGGGGCTTCGAGTTCGGCAACGACATCGTGCTGGACCAGAGCGGCCTCGGCCGCGCGATTGGTGCGGGCCCGGAAGTGCCGCTGGCGATGGTGTACCCCGCACACCCGATCACGGAGAACTTTCGCGTGATGACGGCGTTTCCGCTGACGCGCTCGGTCACGCCGATTGAGGGCGGCGCCGACGGCAAGGTCGCACAGCCGCTGGTGCAGACGAGTCCGCGGAGCTGGGCGGAAACCGATCTGAAGAGCCTGTTTGCCACCAATGCGGCCTCTCCTGACCCGGAAGCCGACACGGCCGGACCGATCACGATCGCTGCGGCGGTCATGGCTGACGCCCCGAACGCGCCTGCGGCGGAATCCCCGGATGCGCCCAGGCCTGATGCCCGCATGGTGGCGGTCGGCGACTCCGACTTCGCGACCAACGGCGCGCTCGGCATCCAGGGCAACCGCGACCTGTTCCTCAACATGGCCAACTGGCTGGCGCAGCAGGAGAACCTGATTGCCATTCGCCCAGTCGATCCGGAAGATCGGCGCATTCAGTTGACGGCCGATCAGATCATGCTGATCCGTTGGCTGGTGCTCGCGCTCTTCCCGCTCGCGTTCATCGCGATGGGCGTGCGCGTCTGGTGGACGAGGCGCTGACATGCGAAGCGGCAAGTCGTTGCTCGGATTGCTCGTGGTGGCCGTCGCCCTCGGCGGGTACATCTACTTCGTCGAAATGGAGCGCGATCCTGCATCCCCGACGGGTGGCGTCGAACGCGAAAAGGTGTTCACGCTTGAGACCGGATCGATTGAACGGGTAGACATCACCAACGCGTCCGCCGAGACCACCACGGTCGTGCGCCAGGACGCGGAATGGGCGATCACCGCCCCGGCACCGGCCACCGCGGATACCGTGGAGATCAGCACGGTGGTGTCGTCGATCGAATCACTCGAACGCACCCGTGTGGTCGTCGAGGCTCCGGAATCCCTGGCGCCCTTCGGCCTCGACCCCGCACGCATCACAGTGGCGTTTGTGGTGACCGGTGAATCCAGCCCCAGACAGTTGCGCATCGGCAACAAGACACCGACAGGCGGCGACCTGTACGCACAGGTCGATGGCGCCCAGGCGGTCTTTCTGATCGGCGGCTACCTCGAAGACACGTTCAACAAGTCGCCGTTCGACCTGCGCGAAAAAAGCGTACTGACGTTCTCGCGCGACGGCGCGGACGCGCTCGCCATCACACGCGGCACCTCCCGCGTGGCGCTGACCAAGTCGGGCAGCGACTGGCGTGTGTCGGCCCCCATGGACGCCGCGGCAGACTTTGCCGCCGTCGACGGCATCATTGGTCGCCTTTTCCAGGCCCGGATGGCCGGCATGGTCACCGCTGACGGCACCGACAACCTGCGCGACTACGGCCTCGACCGGCCCCAAGCCGTCGTCACGGTCGGCTCCGGTTCGGCACAGGCGGAACTCGCCATCGGCGCCGCCGCCGAAGACGAGACCCTCGTGTATGCCCGGGACCTCTCGCGACCTCTCGTGTTCACCATCGAAAAAACGCTATTGGATGAACTGACGAAGACGCCTGATGATTTGCGCACGAAGGATGTCTTCGGTTTCCGATCGTTTAATGCGTCGGTATTTGAGATCACGTCAGGCGGCACCACTTACACGTTCACCAAAGCTGCGGGCGAGGGCGAAAACGCCGCTGATGTCTGGTCCATGACATCACCGACGTCGAAGGCCCCGGACGCCGCCAAGATGACGGACCTGCTGACCACGACGTCCAATCTTCGGGCCGAGAGTTTCGCCGCTTCCGCGTTTGCCTCTGGCGACACATTGACGGTTACCGTCACCTACACCGACGTCAGCAGTCCAACAACCGAAACGGTCACCTTCCGTAAGTCTGGCACCGTCGTGCATGCGATTCGCGCGGACGAACCGGGTGCCGCAATCGTGTCGACGACCGACTACGACCGCGTGATCGTCCTGCTGCAGGAGATCGCCGGGTGAGACTCCGCCGGTGCGTCGTGCTGCTTCTGCTCCTGTTGCCAACGGCCGGCTCGATTGGCACCTCAGCGCAAACGGCGCCTTCGCCCCTGCACGCGGAACTCGACACCATCTTCAACGACCCACGCTTCACCCGCGCCTTGTGGGGCGTGCGCATCGAGTCGCTGCGTGATGGACGAGTGATCTACGCACGCAACAGCGACAAACTCGTCGTCCCAGCCTCCAACATGAAGTTGTTGACGATGGCGGTGACGGCTGCGCGGCTGGGCTGGGACTTTCGGTTCGAGACCCGTCTCGAAGCGGTCGGCACCATCGTTGACGGGACACTCAACGGTGATCTGATCGTGGTTGGCAGCGGCGACCCGTCGATAATGTCGCGCGAGTTCGGAGCGTCCCCGGTGTTTGACGAGTGGGCGGATGCACTTGGCGCGGCGGGAATTCGTAGGGTCACGGGGCGACTCATTGGCGACGACAGCCTGTTTAACGACGCCGGCATCGGCCCGGGATGGGCGTGGGACTATCTGAACGACGGGTATGCCGCGCCATCCGGTGCCCTCAACTACAACGAAAACATCGCGACCATCCGCATCTGGCCTGGCGCCACAGTTGGTGCCCCTGCGCGTGTGGAGGCCTCGCCTCCCGGACACGGCCTCCAGGTCGTACACACCATCACCACCGGGGCGGCCGACAGCGACGCGTCCATCTCGCAGACGCGCGGGCTCCACAGCGCGGACATCACTCTTCGCGGCAGCGTGCCGCTCGGGCAGAAATCGCCGGTGTCGCGCACGACCACTGTGCACACCCCCACCGCGTTTTTTGTGGGTGGACTGCATGCCGCACTGGCGACCCGTGGCATTCCGGTGCGCGGTGGAGCGTCTGACATTGACGATCTGGATGCCTCCCCTGCAACCGAGGGACGACGTGTCATCGCCACACGTCAGTCGCAGCCGCTGTCGTCGCTTGGTGCGCACTTCATGAAGACCAGTCGCAACATGTATGGCGAGGCCTTCCTCAAGTTGCTCGGCGCACGATTCGGTCGCGGCGGCACGGTGTCAGCCGGGCGCACCGTCGCCGGGGAGACGCTGACCTCGTGGGGGATTCCCGACGACTCGTACGTGATGTATGACGGTTCCGGGCTCTCGCGCTACAACTACGTATCCTCCGACGCCATCATCGCGCTGCTCAAGCACGTCTGGAACGACGAGTCTTTGCGGGGCCCCTTCATGGCGTCTCTGCCGGTGGGTGGCCAGGACGGCACACTCGGCGGCCGCATGCGGAACACCGCGCTTGCGGGCAAGGTGCAGGCCAAGACAGGCACGATCGCGAACGTGCGCGCGCTCTCCGGCTATGTCGACAGTCCCTCAGGTGAGCGCTTCGTCTTCTCGATGATCGCCAATCACTTCACCACCGGCAGCGCTGCCGTGGACGACGTGGCCGAGAAGGCGCTGCTCGCGCTCATTCGGGCACACTGACCCGACCTTCTCTGCTGCTTAGCAGTAGAGCTGTTTAACATGAAGTTTTATGAAGGTCATGGAGGGCATGAAGAAATGCCTGTCAGTGACCTGTGAGGGTTGGGGGCCAGGCTGGAAGCCTGGCCGTGCGGGTGGAGGGCGGTCGAAAATGAAATGACGGCGGGTGTCTTTTTCCGGTTTCGGCGACGGCAAAAAAAGACACCCGCCGTCATTTCATTTTCGACCGCCCTCCATCCGCATCTGCCGCCTTTGGCGGCACCCAACCCGTGACACAGGCGGCGCCGCAAACATTCGTGTCTTACTTCACGACCATCACGACCATTACTACCTTCATGGCAAAGGCTCTATCGCCCAACCAGCAAAAAGCTGGTCGGCGTTGGTGACGAGCCCTTGTCAGCGGAGCGTGATCCGATCGCGACGAGCCCGGCCAGCATCATCACCGGCACCCAGGTGGACACAAACATCCACAGGATCCAGTCGGGCGCGATGAACGCTTCTATTTGTGTCTGGTACAGCAGGACGACAAGCGCGACAGTGAAGCCGGCGTAACGAGCCGGGCGCTGCCAGGTGCGGAGCACTGCTGCGGGCAAGAAGAACACCGCAGCTACGGCCGCAAACGCCGCGTACGCGCCCACACCCAACTCTCCGCTCGGCGCGCCCCACACGTAGCGACCCACCACCAGACCCAACACCACCCAAAGCGCCGACCATCCGACAATCCGAAGTGTCATCGTCCCCATCGGAGCAGATATGACTTCGCGCCAGGAGACCAGCAGCACACTACGCGCCACGGCGAGCATGCCTGACGCCGTCCGTCCTTCGCGACGCCAATCAGCCAGCGTTTCATCGAACACTCGACGACCGGCGTTGTCGACCGGAAGTACCCCGAGCAGGCAGGCACACCCGCGATACAACATCCCCATTACGTGACCTCCCCGATCGCACCCATGATGTCCATCGCCGCCACAGCCCGGTGGCCGAGGCCCTCAAGTCGGTACATCCGACGACCGTCGCCTTGTGGCTCGGACGAGACCAGACCTTTCTGCTCCATCGACCCCAGCGTGACGTAGATCCCTCCGCGCTTCAGGCGTCCATCTGACGCAGCCACCAGCTGCAAGCCGTACGAAGGCCCGCCACTGGACAGCAGGGAGAGAATCAACCGCTCGTTGTGTGACACCTTCATGACTGGTGCAGTCTTACAAACACCAAGACCTATTGTCAAATACTGGGAACTTGACCACCGGCTGCTGAGCGCGCGAGTATCACTTCAAGGAGCGAAACTATGAAGCCGACCACAGAGGACCAGAGCAGGACTGCGGGCGGTAGCCGTGGAGACCGGGTAATTGAGGCGATGCGGGCCGCCCCAAGACCCAAAGGCGGCATGAGTACCGATCAATTGATGGAGTTCACCAGGGGCGAGCCTGATGCGCCCGCTGACCCGCCCGTCGTGTTTCGACAAGGGTAGTACGGAGCAGACGGACTTCAGTCCGTCTGGTGTCCGACGGGCTAAAGCCCGTCGGCTCCGAAAGCCACGACGCGCAATCGACCGCCGCTACCGACCACCACGTCTGGCCAGCGACTTGTAGTACTCCTCCACGAGCCCACGGAAGGCGGGAGGAATCTCTTCGTTGCCGTTCAGGAACAGCGCGTTACTGGTGGTATCGAGTTTCTTGCGCAGGTCGAACTCGAACTTCTTCAGAATGTCGAGTGCCGCGGTCGTCAATTCCTGCACACCCTGCGGATCGCCAAACGCCGCTTCGCTGTTGAGCTGCTGCAGGCGACGCACGACCTCGTCGAGGTCCTGCGTAGCGACGCCGGCCTCGCGCAGATCCTGCCGCAGCTGCTGAATATCACCGGTGCGTTCAGTCAACTCGCGACGGAACTGCCGGGCCTGCTCAGCCGTGAACGGCTGCCCATCACCCGTGTTCCTGGCATCGCCGCCGCCGCCCCCCCTCTGTGACGGCCCACGCTGCATGCCGCCTGTCGGGTTGCCACTGCGGCCATCGGTCATCTGCTGGCCCTGTTGACCCTGTTGACCCTGCTGACCCTGCTGACCCTGTTGGCCCTGCTGACCCTGCTGGCCTTGCTGCTGGCCTTCGCCGGCCTGCTGCATACGTTCCTGCAGCGACTCGAGACCACGCAGCGCATTCCGCGCCTGGTCGAGCGCCTCAGTCTGCGCGTTCTGGCGCGTGGCGTTCGACATGGCCTCCGCTGCCTGATTGATGGTGTTCTGCAGGTTCTGCAGATCCCGGCTGATCGCCTGTTCGTAGTCACGCGAGAACTGCGGCGACGCGGCGAGCGCCCGCTGCGAGTAGTCGATCTTCTCCTTGATCTGGTTGTCGCGAATGGCGGCCGCGGCTTCACGCAGCTTGTTGCCGGCCTCACGCTGGTCGCCGCGCATCTGTCCCGCCATCTGGTTGAGCTCTTTCTCCAGACCGGCCAGCTGTTGCTCCATCGCATCCTTGCGCTCGCCGATCTGACCGAGCTGCTGATCGCGACCGGGCGCACCCTGCTGCGGCAGGTTGTTGACCTGCGACTGCACGGCCTTCTGTTGATTGACGAGTTCCTCGGCCTGGCGCTGCGCTTCCTGGACGGCCTCCTGGGGATTGCCGCCGCCCATCGCGTTCTGTAGACGACGCTGTGCTTCCTGCAGCTGTTGCGCGGCGGACGCGGCCTGGCTGCCGGATTCCTGCTGCCCACCTGCGGCCGCACGCCGCATCTGATTGGCGGCCTCCTGCATCGCACGCGCCTCATCGGCTAACTGCTGGCGCTGTTCCTGTTCGCGCTGCTGATCGCGGCTCAACCGCTCAAGCTGACGCGCAAGTTCTTCAAGCTCCTCGGCCAAGGCGCGCTGGCCTGAGCTGCTGCCGCCCGCGGCCTGCTGTGCCGCCGCCTGCCGGCGCTGACGTTCCGCCTCCTGCAACTGACGATCTGCCAGCTCTTTCAGACGCTGCGCCACCTCATCCACTTCTTCATCGCCCGTCGCGCCCTGCTGCCCGGCTTCGTTGGCGCTCTGCTGCAGTTCGTACTGATTCGCGAGGCGATCACGTTCGAGTTCAAACAGGTCGGCAAGTTCCTCGGCCATCGCCCCGCCTCCACCGCCGCCGCCACCACCGCCCTGCTGTTCGCCGCGTTCGCGCACTTCCACTTCGTACGCGGTTTCGGCATCCTGTAAATGTTTCAGCGCCTGTTGTTCCGGCGCCAGGGCTTCCCTGGTCTTGCCGTCACGCAGCAACTTCTCAGCCGTCTCCATGAACGTTGACGCCTGCTTGAGCGTCCCCAGGATCCGCTGGAAGTCGTCATCGTCTCCCAAGCGCTCGGCCATCTGTTGCATGAGTGCACCGACCTCGTCGCGCAACTTCGACTGCGACAACGCCACCACCACGGCGTCTTCCTTGAATTGCTCCGCCGGGGTCTTCGCTTTGTCGCGGTTCAGATTAAACGTGGCCGAGATCACCTGACGCTGCTGCTCCGAGAGCGCGCCGGGTCGCTGCCCGCCACCCCCGCCGCCACCCCCGCCACCTTCCTGCGACTGACCGGGACGGAACGCCTGTTGGAAGGGACGGATCTTCACGAAGTAGATGTCACTCAGCGTTTCCTTGGCCCCCGCCACGCCGTCGTTGTCCACGACTTTTGCGTAGTAGGACACCGAGTCACCGACCTGGACGTCCAGCTCCTCGAGGTACAACGTATGACCGGCCGACACTTCAGCCCGCGGCGTGGTGCCGCTGCCGTACATCCGCACGGTCTTCTCGTCGCCGCCATTCACCGAATACACCAGGTCAAGCGCCTTGATGCCATAGTCGTCCGTCGCGGTGGCCTCGAGGAACACTTCTTCGACGCCAGTCGCCGCCGAGTCGCGGCCGGGCTTGATGAACTTCACGGTCGGCGCCATGTCCTCGATCACATCGATCGTGTAGGACGGCGATGCCGCAATACCTTCCTTGTTCGGGCCCTCAAGTTCAATCCGGTAGAAGCCTTTCTTCTCGACGGTGAACTGTCCCGTCAACATCCCGTCTGCATCGACCGACAGCGGCGACGAGGAGTCGTCGCCAAAGACGATGCGTCCGCCGGTTGTGGCCATGGTGGACTCGATCGTCAGGCTCACGACAGTGCCCTTGAGTGACGCGACATCGCGGCCGCCTTCGATCGTCTGCACGGGCAAGCGTGTGTAGGAGGGGAACCGGTATTCATGGTTCATCTCCTTCACCGCCGGCAAATCCACCATCGTTATCGTGTGGGTCGACGAGCGGACGCCGTCGGACTCCACGAAGTACTCGACGTTATGGATGACATCGAAGAGCAGGCCTTCATACATGCCGGATTCTAGGCCCGGCACCAGCGGCACACGTACGAACTCCTGATCATCACCGCTGCGCATCATCAGCACGACATCATCGGAGCTGAAGTTCACCAGTCGCGCCGAGACGTTCTGGTCCGAGCCACGGGGAGCCGTCACGTCACCGGGCAACACCTCGATGGCGTAGGGACTCGCCGCTTCAGCGCGGGTCATCACGAGCAGCGCCGACAGACCGTGCCGCATGGACTCTGGGCCAAACGACACCGCGGCGGCGATGGCTGCCAACACGATCACGAGTGCAGCCGCGAAGCGACGACGGGCCGACTGGTCGATGGTCTGACTGGTATTCAGGGCGCGGCAGCGCTCGGTGGCCTGTTCCACAAGCTTCTCGAGCAGGGCCGGCGAGGCGGAGGCATTCGCCGTCTCCACCGTCTCCACCGCGCTGAGAATCGAGGCTTCGAGCGACGGTTCGTGTTCCTCGACGTAGAGGGCCACCTGGTTGTCGGACACCTGACGTCGCAGCGGACGAATCAGCCAGATCGCGACCAGGACCAGTACCGCCACCAGGGCAACCACTCTGAAGCCGATGATGGCGTTGGGCGCAAATCGCAAGGCATCGATGCCCAGCGCGGAGCCCAGCATCACCACGCCGGTGCCCAGGACGACAATCGCAGCGCCGCGCAAGGCGAGCTTCATGCGCCACTTGCGGCGCACCTCGGCGATGACGGCGGTCAATTGAGCGCGGGCGTCAGTGGACATCTGGTTCATGGTCAACCTCTCGAACTATCACGGGCGCACGGGCACCGGTTTGTGCGACAACCGGTTGGCGAGCACACTCTCGGCCACGAGCAACACGAATCCGACGAGCAACAGGAACCACCAGACGGACTGGCGGCGTTCGGTCTCTTCCGGCAACACGTCCACGGGCACCGCGGTACCGATCAAGGACGCACGCCCGGTAGCTCCGGCCGTAAATTCCTGAGCGTCCATGGCGGATAGATCCGACTCGGACGCCTCCAGATTCACCGCCAGGGTAAACGGCCGACCGCTGGCGGCACTGCCCTGCGGACGAATCTCGTAAAAGCCCTGCTCGGTCACTTCCACCGAGCTGGCGGCTCCACCTTCACCCACCGTGATGCGCCGTCCGGAGGGCGTCAACACCACGGCCGAGGCCACGCGCGCATCGCTGCCGCTTGCCGTCAGCGCGGCCACCCGCTGGGTCACGTCCACGACCTGACCTGAGGTCTGCCATTCCGGTTGTGTTTCTACCTGACCAAGATACCGCGTCAGTTGGTGCAGGAGAGGCACAAAGACCGGCTTGAGGACCAGGTCGTTCCAGTCGCCATCGAGGGTCGAACCGAAGGCAATCACACGGCCTCCTGCGACCCGCCGTTCGACCATCGCGACCGTACCGTCGCCAAATCGCACCAGCACGGTATCGCCAGGTTCCGGCGTGATGGGTCGATAACGGAAAAATCGCACGCCGGAGAAGTCACCACTCTTGGGTGTCTTGAACAGTTCGAGCGCCTGATGGCTGAAATCAATAACGCCCAGAGTCTCGAACCGGCCCCCGGCGGCATCTTTCGGCGGGGCGAGTGTCCCCGGCAACAACGTGCGTTCTGCATCGAGCGCGTTGGACCTGTCGCCCAGCACCGCCAGCACACCGCCGCCACGCTCCACGAAACGTCGCAGGTCAGGACCGAGGGCGGTCGGCACGGTGACATCCGCCAACACCACCACGGACGCGCGCGACAGTACCGTTGAGCTGAGCTTCGAGACCGGCAGTGTCTCCACCTGAAACACCGGAGGCGCACCAACGCTCAACCCGGCCGAGAGATAGAGGCTTTCAGCGGGCGTCGCGCCGTCACGGGTCACCACCACCACCGGCGCAGGCCGAGCGGGCGACAGCACAAAATTAAAAGTGTTATCTGCGGCGAATGCGTCGGTGTCGGCACGCACCACGCCGCGCACAAAATTCTGCGCGAGCGTGAATACCGGGAACACCACGGGCGTGGCCACACCGGGCGGCAACGTCGCGCGCACCGACCCGGTCTGAATGCCATCGATGTGCAGGGTGACGGGCACATCCGTGACGGTCTCGGGACCGCGATTGGTGACTGCCGCCGTCACCGTGACACGCTCTTCGTTCGCAAATCTCGCCCGGTTGAAGGCCACTGAGGTCACAGAGACGTTGGTGGGATCCACCGGTGCCACCGACACCGGCGTAAACGTGGTGCCTTCGGGAAACTGAATTTCCTCGGGACGTTCCCAGCCGCTGCGCTGCATGTCAGTGATGGCGACCACTTCCTTCTGCCCCAGCGTGGACCGCGACAGCAGGCTCTGCGCCAGCCGCAGCGCTGGCGCATACCGCGTGGCTCCGGATGACAACTCAGCGGCATCCACCGCCGCGCGCAGTCGCGTGGCTTCACCCGTCGCCCGAACGTTCTCTTCCGCGTTCCGGTCAAACAACACCAGCGTGGCCTGATCGCCGGAGCCGAGGCCGTCGATCACACGTTTCGCTTCGTCCTGCGCACGTGTCCACGTGTCGCTGTACCCCATGCTCGCCGAGCGGTCGAGCAGAATCACCACGTCACGCGCGCCGGACGTGGCCAGTGCGGCCTGCACGGGCGTCTGCGACAGGAACGGTCGCGAGAATGCGAGCACGATCAATGCCACCGCTGCACACCGCAACAAGAACAACGGCCAATTGGTGATGCGCCGTCGTTGCACGGACTGATACGGGATCTTCCGCACGAACATCAGCGAGGGAAACTCGATCGGCGTCTTCCGCTCACGCTGGATCAGGTGCACCAGAATCGGCACCGCCAGTGCGGCAAACCCGAGCAGGAAGAGCGGCGCAAGAAATGCCATCGCGCTACCTCACCCTCATCGTGCGCTCGCGGTGGGCCATGTAGCTGAACAACGCCTCGTCGAGAGGGCGTGATGTATCCACCAGGGTGTAGTCCACCCGAATCTCGGCGCATTTCGCACGCAGCGACTCGATGTGCCCCTGAATCAGCTCCCGGTACTGCTTGAGCAGCGATTCGGGCACCACCGGCACTTCCTCGCCGGTCTCCAGGTCCTGGAAGCGCGCCGACTCACGGTAGGGGAATTCCAACTCCGCGCGGTCGAGCACGTGGAACACCATGATGTCGTTGCCCAGGAATCGATACGGCTTGATCGCCTCAAGAATTCCTTCGGGCTCCTCGTACAGATCGGAGATCAGGGCCACAACACTGCGACGTTTGAAGTGTCCGGCGATGCGCTCCAGCGGAGCCCGCAGGCGTCCGGCACGCACAGGTTCGGCGCGGTCGAGTGTGTGCAGCATCACATCGAAGTGTTTGGCCGACGGCGGCACGTACGTGACAATCTCCTCGTCGAAGGTCACGATGCCGACGCGGTCGCGCTGTCGGTTGGCCATGTAGCCCATACACGCCGCCAGGAAGCGGGCGTATTCGATCTTCGACACCTGGCCTTCGCTCGCAAACGACATCGACTTCGACACGTCGAGCAACACGGCGAAGTTCGTGTTGGTGTCGGCCTCGTATTGTTTCAGGTAGAACTTGTCGGTGCGGGCAAACAGGCGCCAGTCGAGGCGACGGATGTCATCGCCGGGCACATAGCCACGATGTTCGGCGAAATCGATGGACGCACCGAAGTGCGGCGCCCGATGCAACCCGTTGATGAACCCGTCCACGACGCGTCGCGCGACCAGATCGAGGTTGCCGATGCGTGCGAGGACCTGCGGGTCGACAAACCTCGCCCCGGCCATCGGTCCCGCGTGTGCGTGGCGTTCCATGATGGGGTCCGACCTCCCGCCTACATCCCCGACCGCGGAAGCGGCACGGTCTTCAGCAAGTCATCGATCAGGGCGTCGCTCGTGATGCCTTCCGACTCGGCACGAAAGTTGGTCAACACACGATGCCGCAGCACCGGATGCGCCAGCGCCTTGATGTCATCAAAGTTCACATGGTAGCGACCGCTCGTGAGTGCGCGGGCCTTGGCACCGAGGATGAGGTACTGCGCCGCGCGCACGGACGCGCCAAACGCCGCGTATTTCTTGATCGAGTCCGGGGCTTCGGCGGCCTTCGGGCGACTCGTCCGCACCAGGCGCAGCGCATATCGCATCACCGGCTCCGACACCGGCACACGACGCACCAGTTTCTGGAACGCCACCAACTGCTCACCGGACACGGGACGATTGAACTTCGGGTCGAGAATCGCCGTCGTCGTCCGCACCACGTCGTATTCCTCATCTTCGGGCGGGTGTTCGATGATGATGTGGAACATGAAGCGGTCGAGCTGGGCTTCAGGCAGCGGATAGGTCCCTTCCAGTTCGATGGGGTTCTGCGTGGCGAACACGAAGAAGGGTTCGGCCAGGTCGTAGGTGCGGCCCTGGATGGTGACGCGGTGCTCCTGCATCGCCTCAAGCAGTGCCGCCTGGGTCTTGGGCGGTGTACGGTTGATTTCGTCGGCCAGCACGATGTTCGCGAAGATCGGCCCTGGCGAAAACGTCATCTGCCGGCGCCCGGTCTGCGGGTCTTCCTGGATGATGTCGGTGCCGGTGATGTCCGAGGGCATCAGGTCGGGCGTGAACTGGATGCGGTTGAACTTCAGCTCAAGCACCTGCGCCAGCGTGCGAATCAGCAACGTCTTGGCCAGGCCTGGCACACCGACAATCAGACTGTTGCCGCCGACAAACAGCGACAGCAGAATCAGATTCACGGTGTCGTCCTGTCCGACGATGAGTTTCTTGAGTTCGGTGATGATCTGGCCGCGCGCGGCATTCATCTTGTCGGCCAGGGCGATATCGTCCGGCGACTCCATGTTCACGACCGTCTGTGTGTCTACGCTCACGTTGTGCCTCTCCAGTGGCGTCTTCGCGACGCCCAGTTGCTCACCCGCCCCGTGTACTGCCGTCGCCTTGTGGCTCGTCTCGTTAATGCGTCAGCGCATAAATGATGTAATTGACGCCGAGCTTGAAGGCCTCGTTGGTCTCTTCGACGGCCCGGAAGCCACGGTCCGAGAACTCCCAGAACTCCGAGATGTCCGTATTAAAGTTCGCCACCGCGATCATCCGCTTTGTCGGGTCGTTGTCCTCGAACAACCCGCGAAAGATCGGGGTGCCGTAGTTCTGGAAGTACTGCGGAATCAGATCGAGTGAGCCGATCGCATAAAACGAGCTGAAGACCGGGTGCTCATTCGTCAAGTCGATCCAGCGACCCTCCGGATACACGCGGCTCATCTGCATTTCGAGGTTGTTCCACTCGTCGTAGTTGCGGAAGTCATCAAAAATGATAAAACCGCCCTTCTTCAGGTACGCGGTCAACCCAGCCAACTCCGGCTCGGTCATCATCCAGTACCCCGGCTCGGCCATGTAGGCGATCGGGAACTTCATCAACTCCGGATCATCGAGGTCGAGAATGTTATTCGCCTCGGTGTAGGGATTCACCAGTGAGACCGCATTCAGAATCTTCATGAAATGCCGTTCGCCGTACGGGTAGTCATGTATCCACTGGGACCCACGGCTCATGAAGTTCTGAAACCGCAGACGGACAAACGTGAACCGCCCGTCATAGGGCAGGTTCGGCTCGATTTGCACAAGCCCCCGACCCCGGCCGTCTCCGCGCTGCCCACCGAACCCGCGCTGCGCCTCCACGGTCAGGCCCAGGCTGATGAGCACGGCCGCCACGATGAACGCGAGTGAGCGTCGCTGGGTTGTCGTGATCGTCATGCCATCCCCCGTGCGCGTCGGTACACCCATTCGCCGCCGGCACACAACACCAGCAGCAGGAACAACGCGGGCATGTCCCACAGGTCTTTCTCTTCTACGACGGTGACGCCTCGTCCGCTCAGTGTGAGCGCGTCGGGCAGTTGTGACGTGTCAAATGCCTGAAAATACTGGCCCCCGGTCTCCTCAGCCAACCGGCGCAGCAACGTGGTGCGCAGCACCGGGTCGAAGTACTCCCGATCGCTGGGTGCCGTCCGGAGGTGTCCAAGCGCGGCACCAAGGCTCTCACCCTCCCGCGTCGCCGTCACACGCACCTGATACGGGCCTTCTTCATCGGGTGCAAACACCGCGCTGTACTCGCCGTCGCGCCGGACCGTCCACGACATGGGCACCTCGGTGACCACGCCCGTGGGGGACCGGACCGACGCCACCACGCGTGCATCGTTCACATCCTGAAAAGTCTTGTCGGCGATCTGGGCCGTCAACGTGACAGGTTCCCTCGGCTCCACGCGGTCAGGGGAGGTCACCAGTTCCACACGCCCGGGCACGCCGTCCACCACCCACCGCAGCAGCCGCTGCCAAAAGTCGTGATGGGTGGTGTCCTCCACCGCCATGGTCGCGTGCATCCGCCACAACCAGGAGTCCTGCACCGGAAACGCCAGGGCCTTGCCGCGACCATACCGCTGCGCCGCCAGAATCACCACATCCGCGCCGCGGGAATCTTTACCGGCCAACAGCGTGGACGCACCGGGCTTCACCGACTGGATAAAGTTCACGCTCGTCAGCGGTGGGAGGTTGCGCCACGCCTCGTTCGACGCGGTCTCGGTCGCAGCCAACTGCACGACGGGATGCGCCTGACCCGCGCGTGCTGGCAACACCGACACTTCCGAAAAATATGCACCCGCAGCCGTCGTCGCATCCAGACTCACCGGCAACGCCTCGGCCACGGGGGTGCCGCCCCATCCGCCTTCGGCAAACGACCGCCCCCCACCAAGCGCCAGCAGTCCGCCACCACGACGACTGACAAAATCAGAAATCATGCGCAACTGCTCGGCCGTGAACGCACTGGCTTCGACGCTGCCGAGCACCAGGCCGTCATAGGTGAACAGCGCCTCCTCAGTCAGCGGAAAGCCGCCGACGAGTTCCTCAGGCGTGTCGATGCCCAGCCGCAGAAACTTCGCGGGGGCCGATGGGGTCGCGGCCGCCGTCCGCTGAAGCAGAACCACCTGGATGTTTGGGTCGTTTTCCAGGGCCTGGCGCACGAACTTCGCCTCAAAACGCGGCTCGCCCTCCAGGTACAGCAATTTCACACGCCGGTCACGCACATCGATCAGGTTCTCGCGCGCGTTGTTCTGCTGCACCTGCTCACCCGGCTGCTCAGGAATTCGGAATCTGAAGCGACGCGGCCCGCCTTCGTCCACCTTGAAGCGCACCTTGATGGTCGCGGCCTCGCCGTCGCGCGGCATCGTGATGTCCTGCGTATCCACCACGCGACCTTCACTCTCAACCACGAGCGGCAGCACCTGACCCGCAAAACCTGTCTGCGTCACGACCACGTCCACGACCAGCGACGTTCCCTTGAGCGCTGTGCGTGGTGTCTCGACTCGACTCACCTGGATGTCGCGTGTCAGCGATTCGTCGCCGACCCCTATGGGAAACACGGGAATCGACTCGGCCTTCAGCTCCGCGAGCGACGTATCAAACGCGGCTTCCGACGTGTCCGCACCATCGGTGACGACGATGAGCCCCGACAAGGGCAGACCGGCCAGTTCATCACGCGCGCGACTCAGGGCATCACCGAGTCGTGTGCCCGTGCCAGTGAACGTCAGTTCATCGGTCGATTCAAACCGCTCTGCCGCCGATGAAAACCGATACGTGCGCACCACGAACTGTTCAGAAAGTTTTTTCAGCAGGGGCGCGTCGGTCGACGCAAAGTTGTCGCGCACGTAATTGCCGCGAGGCAGGCCCTCCACATCCGACACCTGCATCGACCGCGAGTCATCGAGCAACACGCCGACAAAATTCTGCTGAGGCACCGCTACTTTCAAGACGAGCATCGGACGGAACAGACAGATTGCCAACACCGCCAGTGCGGCGAGGCGCAGGCCAATCACCACGGCACGGTCCCGCGGCCCATGCCCGCGAATGCCGCGATAGGTCATCAGGGCATACGTCGCAATTCCCATGGCTACCAGCACGCTGATGGACATCCAGCGGGAACTGCCCCACACGAACTCTCCCTGTTCATACACCAGCGGCTGGTACTTGAACAGAAATTGAAATATGGATTCGAACACTGAAGAGCGGATTGTATCCCGACTAACAGACGGAATCGCGCGCGAAGGCCATCATTTGCTCCGCGTCTGCCGCTGCGCCCTGTGCGAGTTCGGATCGACCGCCCCCGCGTCCTCCTACCGCAGCGGTCATCACCTTGATGAACGCACCGGCATCAAAGACCACATCAGCAGACCGCGCCACCACTATCGGTGCAGGAGTACCGTGACCGATCACGACCGCAACCGTGCCGGGATACGCGACGATCGCTGAGGCCAACAGCGTCAACGCCGACGCGTCCCACCCAGGCTGCGACACAAGTACACGCCGAAACGTTCCGACATCTTCAGCAGACGCCACCAGCGATGTCGCCAACTGCCCGGCGACTTGCTCTTGGAGGGCACGTATCGTTTTTTTTGCGAGGCGACCGTCGGCCTGCAGTCGTTCAACGGCCGCGGGTAGTTCATGCGGTGCCACGGTCAGCGTCTTCACGAGCGCAGTGACGGTGTCGCGGAGGCGACGATGTGACGTCAGCGCACGACCACCGCACACAAATTCAATGCGACTGCCTCCCTTGAAGCGCTCCCACCCGGCAATGGCAATCAGTCCAATCATGCCGGTGCGAGGCACATGGGTGCCGCCACAGGCGGACAAGTCGTAGTCGTCCACCTCGACCAGCCGCAACACGCCTGGGCGCAACGACTCCTTCCGCAACGGCAAGGTCGCGGCCTCCGCCGCATCGGCAAACCGCACGGTCACGGGCCTGTCCTCCCACACAACGGCGTTGGCGGCCTGTTCCGCCGCCGCAATCTCATCGACCGACACCTCACGTGCCAAATCGATCGTGCAGGTGCTTGTCCCCAGATGAAAACTTTCGGTGCGCACATGGCACATTCGCTCAAACGCCGCCGACAGCACATGCTGGCCCGTGTGCTGCTGCATGTGATCGAAACGACGCGGCCAGTTGATCACGCCCTCGACAACCTCCCCCACGGACAAGGGACGGTCAAGCACATGGACGACGCCAAGGGCCTCGTCATCCACCACATCAAGCACCGCCGCACCGCCCAGGGTACCGGTGTCGGACGGCTGTCCTCCTGAGGTGGGATAAAACGCAGTGGATTCAAGCACCACGCGCGTCTGCGCGCCATCAGCGTCCGCCCGCACCACTGCTGACGAGAACGTCCGCACCATCGCATCCGTGTAATACACCCGCGCGTTCGTCGTCATCACGCTGTCACCGCCGGCACGTCGAACCAGAACATGGCCCCGCCAGAATCAGAGGCGCGATACCCGATGCGCCCTCCGTACGATTCGATAATGCCGTAACTCACCGACAGGCCAAGGCCTGTGCCCTCGCCCACGGGCTTCGTCGTAAAAAACGGCTGAAACAGTTTGGCTTCTTCATCGGTCGGCACGCCTGGGCCGGTGTCCTCCACCTCGCAGTACACCCGGCCCTCCACATCCCGCGTGCGGATCGTGAGCAACCGCTGTCCTCGCTTCATCGCAGCCATCGCCTGCTCCGCGTTCACCACAAAGTTCAGCATCACCTGCTGAAACTCGGGCAGCACGCCCATGAAGGCTTTCCGCGAGGCATCGTCGACCACCAGATGAATGCCCAGTTCGTTCAGCCTGTGTCGACGCAATTCCACGACCGCGTTCACGACATCGGTGAGTCGGGTCGGTTCGGCCGAGACCTGGGCCTGACGACCAAAGCGCGACAGATTCCGGATGATGACGCTGGCGCGCGCGCTCTCCTTCTGCATCAGGTCGAGATCAGCCCGTACGGTGTCGGGCAAAGCCCCCTCGCGCAGCAGGAGTTCCGCGCGGCCGGCAATGGCCTGCAACGGATTGTTGAGTTCATGGGCAAGCCCGGAGGCCAGGGTGCCGATGGCCGCGAGGCGCTCCTGGCGCACCACCTGTCGTTCAAGTGAGGCGAGGTTGCGTTCCATCTCTGAGAACGACGTCTGCAGGCTGACCATCTCACTGGACGGCATCTTCGGCGGCGGCTGGTCGGTGCGATCACCGGCACCCACACGACGCGCCTGCAATTCGAGATCGCGCAGTCCGCGACGCCATCGTCGCGACAGGAGGAAGACGATGACCACGATGGTCACGGTGACCCCGGCGACGACAGCGTAGTTCCGGCGGTAGATGCGCCAGGTACGATCCCACGCCAGCGTCTCCCGCAAGTACACAGTCACCATCCGCCCACCGGGTCCAGGGACGGTCGACCCGCTCCGAAAGAGCTCGGGATGTAATGGCGGCTGCCCCGCCAGAACACGGCCGTCCGCATCGGTCACCGTGACTGTGCTGAGGGGCGGCAGGGCGTCGAGGGCCGACGTCACGAGCGCGTCTGCTGTCCCCTCGCCCTGTTGATCGAGTTGGTGCGCCAGCATGGTGGCCAGGATGCGGGCGTCATCGCTCAAATATTCCCGTTGTTCTGTATACGTGGCGCTCGACGCGATCCAGATCAACCACACCACGGGCAGAAACAGCACGAAGGCCGAGGCCAGTATCTGCGTGCGAATGGAGATCGACACGCGGCGATTCTACAGTGCGGGGTCGGCGATCCCCGCATCGGCAAATCCCCGGGCCCGCAGCAGGCAGCTGTCGCACCGGCCGCAGGGGCGTCCGGTGGGGTCGGGGTCGTAACAACTGTGGGTCAGGGAGAAGTCCACGCCCAGTTCCATCCCCAGCCGGACAATTCCCGCCTTGGTTAGGTGTTGCAGGGGGGTGTAGAGGCGCAGGGCGCGCCCTTCAACGCCCGCCTTCGTCGCAAGGCTCGCGAGGTATTCAAACGCCGCGATGAACTCCGGGCGGCAATCCGGATACCCGGAGTAGTCCAGGGCATTCACCCCCATCACAATACGCTCGGCACCGAGGACTTCGGCCCAGGCGAGTGCGAGTGACAGAAAGACGGTGTTGCGGGCGGGCACGTAGGTGGAGGGCACACCGGTGGTCCCCAGTGCGTCTTTGGGGATGGGGCCCTCCCCCACCAGTGAGGAGCCGCCGAAGGCGGCCAGGTCCACAGCCAGTTCGACGTGTTTCACCACTGCGAGCGCCGCGGCCACACGACGCGCCGCCTCGAGTTCGGCGGTGTGCACCTGCCCGTACCGCAGCGTTAACGCGTACAACTCCCACCCTTCGCGGCGTGCCATGGCGGCAGCCGTGGTGGAATCGAGTCCGCCCGAGAGCAGCACGACCGCGCGGGTCATACGCCGCGGGTCTCCGGGGCCCAGATGTATTTGTGCACCTGCACCTGCAGGCGTGCAGGCAGGTGATCGGCCAGCATCCATCCGGCGAGCACGTCGCCGGGCAACACCCCGTGCACCGGGGACACCAACACAGCGCCAGCGCGATCGCCGAGCCGGTGCGTCGTGATCACATCGCGTGCGTACTCATAGTCCGCGCGGTCCTTGATGACGAACTTCACTTCATGGTCCTTCGACAGCACGTCGAGATTCGGCCAGTGCATCTTCGCCGCTTCCCCGCTGCCGGGACACTTCACGTCCATGATCGCGTGTACGCCCTCGGGAAGATCGTGAATGGGCAGGTGACCGCCGGTTTCCACCAGCACTTCGAAGCCTTCGTCGCGCAATTGTTGCATGAGTGGAATTGCGGCCTTCTGCAGCAGCGGCTCCCCACCGGTCAACTCGACCAATCGGCAGCCCAGGGCGCGCACCTGGGCCATCACCTCGTCCTGCGACATCTTGGAACCACCCGTGAAGGCGTACGGAGTATCGCACCAGCTGCAACGGAGGTCACACGCGGCGAGTCGCACGAATACGCACGGGCGGCCCACGTGGGTGGATTCGCCTTGGACTGAGAGGTAGATCTCGAAGACTTGCAACACGCGGATCAATTCTAGCGGTTATCCTTCGTGGCATGGTTCGCGTAGGCACGAGCGGGTGGAGTTACCCGTCTGGAAACGGCACGTGGAACGGGGTGTTTTATCCCAAGCCGCGGCCGCGGGGATTTGATGAGCTGGGGTACTACGCCGAGCACCTCGATACGGTCGAGGTGAACTCCACGTTCTACAGGGTGCCCGAGCCTGGACCTGTGGCCAAGTGGATTGAGCGCACCCCGGCTGACTTCCTTTTTGCGGTGAAGCTCTACCAGAAGTTCACACACCCCGACATGTTTCTGGAACGGGCGCGGGCGACGGACTGGAGTCCGTCGCTCGCTGACGTGGACCTGTTCCGCGCCGGGATCGAGCCCCTGGCAGCAGCAGGGCGCCTGGGCGCCCTGCTGCTGCAGTTTCCCTCGAGCCTCCACGCCGGCCCGGCCGCACACGACTATCTCTCGTGGCTGCTGGACCAGTTCCGCGCATATCCCTGTGTGGTGGAGATGCGACACGCGTCGTGGTGCTCACCCGAGGCGGGCGGCGAACTCGCCGCCCGCCTCGGCGTCACCGGCGCCGGGCTCGTCGTCGCCGACGACCCGAGCTCGGAGGCGATTTTTCCGGAAATCGCCTCCGAGCTCCTCTACTTCCGTCTGCACGGGCGCAACGCGGCGGCGTGGTGGCACCACGCCGCCGCGGAAGATCGCTACAACTACCTGTATTCGCCCACCGAACTGCGCCCGTTTGCCGACCGCGCGCAAGACGCCGCGGCCGCAGGCCGCCGCGTCTTCGCCTTCATGAACAACCATTTCTCGGCCAAGGCCGTGGCCAATGCCGCGGTGCTCAAGTCCCAGCTCGGACAGGAGCTGCCCGGCGACTACGAGCCGCAGATGGTCGAGCGGTACCCGGACCTTCATGGCCTGGTGCGCACGTCGGGTTTGTTCTGAGACGCGTCCTGCTACTCGCGAATCGTCGCCAGCTTGAGCACGTCGGCCACCTGCAAGCCATCCACGATCGCCATTCCGGACGTCACACGACCGAAGACGGTGTATTTGCCGTTCAGTCCCGGGCTGGCGGCTTTCATGATGTAGAACTGGCTGCTGGCGAACTTCGCATTCCCCGAATGCGCAAGACCGACCGCCCCTCGCACGTGACCAATGCCGCTCTTGAACTCTTCCACACCCACTGTGGGCGTGGTGCCTGTCTTGCCCCACCAGGCCTTTCGAGACACATCCCGCGACGTCGGATCGCCAATCTGCACGAGGCTGCGCTCGACACGATGAAACCGCAGGCCACGATAGAAGTTCTTCTTCACGAGTCCGATGATGTACTCGACGGTCTGAGGCGCATCCTGCCTCCGCAACTCAATCTCGATCGTGCCTTTCGCCGTCTCGAGCACCAGCACGGGATTTTTTGCAGCACCCGCCTGCGCGTCGCCATCGGCCACCACGCCTGCCGGCCACACCAGCATCACCGCGAGCCCCATGGCGCACAGCCCCATCATGGTCAGTCTTCGATTCATGTTCGCGACTCCTTTGTCACACCGACGCGCGCACACAGCGACGACACCACACACGCGCGGCAGCGGGGATACACGGGCTTGCAGACGTTCTGTCCCCACGTCACCAGATAGAGATTCACATCCGGCCACCACTTCTTCGGTACCACACGATACAACGCCTGCTCGGTTTCGTCAGGCGTTCTCGTGCGAATCCACCCCAGGCGGTTCGAGATGCGATGTACGTGGGTATCCACGCAGATGTTGTTCTTCGACGCATGCGACAGAATCAGCACCAGGTTGGCTGTCTTTCGACCCACGCCCGCCAGTGTGAGCAGCCCCTCCATCGTGTCCGGCACCACACCGCCGTAGTCGTCAAGAATCTGTCGGCACGCCTCTTTCACGTGCCTGGCCTTGGTGCGATAAAAGCTCACCGGGTAAATCAGTGTTTCAATCCGCTTCACCGTGAGCGCGGCCATGGTCCGAGGCGTGCGCGCAACCTTGAACAACCGTGCGGACGCGACCGCCGTCACCGCATCCTTCGTCTGGGCCGACAACAACGTCGCGATGAGCACACGGAACGGGTCGTCGTGTGTCTCTTCCGCAATTTTTTCTACAGCGGGTTCTTCCATCGACCGAATCGCGCGGCCGATCTTCCTCAGGACGGCAACGGGATCAATGACCATGCGACGTGCAGAACCCACAGTGGTCACACTGCACCGCGGGTTCAATCACGCAGGCGTCGGTCACGTTCACCAACCCTGCGAACAAGGCAGCACTGGGATGTGGAGATGAGGAGATGGGGAGATGGGGAGATGGGGAGATGGGGGGATGGGGAGATGCAGTGCCACCCATGTGGCGCGACACGGCGTCTCGGACGAGTTGGCGGAGTTGCTGTTCGTTCATCGACTTACTCCACTGTCACGGCATCAACGATGCCGATGATGGCGGCGTCCACGGGGGCGCCTTTGCGACGCAGGGCTTCGCCGGCGGCCTTGCCTTCAATCACCAGCAGCACCCGGTCTCCGACACCGGCACCGACCGAATCCACCGCCAGCACCGCGGTCCCTTTCGGGCGCTCGTCGAGTGTCATGGGCTGGACAAGCAGCAACGTCGCTCCATCGATCTTCCGGTGCTTCTGTGTTGCGACGACGGTGCCCACAACGCGTCCAATTTGCATGTCTCTGGCCGAAGCTAGGGCTTCGGACTCCACTCCTGCACGTCCATCTGATCCACGATGCCCACCACACACGCGTCGGCGGGTGGTTCATCCGGCGAAAACGGGAACGACGCTTCACGTCCGCGCACAAAGAACACATGTTCGCCGACTCCGGCGCCGACTGCATCAAGCGCCACGACGGGACGTCCGACGGGCACGGTGTCGGCCCCCATCGGCTGCACCAGCAGCAGTTTGTGCCCGTGCAGGTGTACGTCCTTGATGGTCGCCACCACGTCGCCGATGACCTTTGCGAGTTGCATGGCCTATGTCGTGGGAGGAGTGCCCGGGGTATCGATGTGATCGATCACGCCGATGATGGCCGCATCAATGGGCGAGTCCTTGTAGCCGTCCGCCATGCGGGCAGAGCTGCCGGACACGATCAGTACGGTGTCGCCGACACCCGCATCGACGGTATCAACAGCGACAAGGTAATTGCCGTCCGGTTGTCCAGACGCATCGAGCGGCCGCGCCACCAGCAACTTGCTGGCGACGAGCCGCTCGTCTTTGCGGGTCGCGACGACGGTGCCGACGACCTTGGCGAGGATCATTCCCGGTGCCTACTTGGCGGCTTTGCCAATCGGCAGAATGTCTTCGAGGTTGGCGTGCGGGCGCGGAATCACATGCACCGACACCAGTTCCCCCACCCGACGTGCAGCCGCGGCCCCCGCATCGGTCGCGGCCTTCACGGCGGCCACGTCTCCGCGGACGATCGCCGTCACGTAGCCGGCGCCGATCTTCTCCCAGCCGACCAACGTCACCTTGGCAGCCTTGACCATGGCGTCGGCCGCCTCGATCATCGCGACCAAGCCCTTTGTCTCGACCATTCCCAGCGCCTCGCCCATGAACCCCTCCTGAAACCCGGTGCCCGCCTACGCGCGCCCCGAAGTATGCCGTTGCGACAGCTGCCGAACCGCTTCATCAATCAGCGTCGTCAACTGGCCGTATGTTAACTGAATCTCCCCGTGGTTACCTATTGGCACCTCGGATCCGGCCACCACGACCTGGCAGGCCGTCTCGGTGTCAGCCGGCGGGTCCACGCAGACCGGTGCGGGTGACGCGATGCCGTACCGGTCGCGCAGCTGCTGCAGTCGACCCACCTCATCCCTCGAGAGCAGCTGTTCGCGACCGAGCTGTCGGGCCACCAGGCTGATCCGGGCGAAGTGCTCAATGGTCTCCATCTTGTAATACGCCGCAAAGAGGTCGGCCCCCAGCGCCAGCGCGCCGTGGTTGGCCAGCAGCAGCGCATCGTGGGTCTTCACAAACGGCTCAACCGCCGCGGGCAGGGCCGGCGTGGAGGGGGTGGCGTAGTCGGCGATGGGAATGGCGCCAAGGGTCGTCACCACTTCGGCCAGCACGGCGCGGTCGAGCGGCACCCCGGCGACCGCAAACCCGGTGGAGAGTGGCGGGTGCGCATGCACCACCGCGTGCACGTCCGGCCGATGCCGGTACGCCACCAAATGCATGAGGATTTCTGAGGACGGTTTGCGACCGGGAGGGGCATCCACCACGCGCCCCTCCATGTCGGTGACGACCATCATGTCGGGGGTCATGAACCCTTTGGAGACACTGGCGGGCGTCACAAGCAAACGGTCGCCCGGCAGACGCACACTGATGTTGCCGTCATTGGAGGCGACGTAGCCGCGCGTCCACAGGCGTCGGCCGACCTCCACGATGTCGAGCCGGAGTTGTGCGAGGTCCATCAGCCCCTTCCGGGTCAGCGCGTGGCGGCCCAGCGATCGCGACAGGTTTCAGAACAGAAATACACGGCCGTCTCACCGGTCCCCAGCCGCAGTGCGTTGGACTCGGGCACGTGGGTCCCACATTGTGGATCACGGACCAGTCGACCGCCCACCCTCGGGCCGGGGACCTTGCCCGACGGCGTCCGCGTACCGCCGGTGAGGCCTTCACGCAGTCCGGCGAAGAACCGCATCAGCAGCCGGATCACCAGCAGGACGAGGATGATCCGGATGATCCAGCCCAGGCCCGCCATGTCAGTCGAGCCCGCCGCCGCCTCCGGTTGCAGGTGGTCCGGTCACCGGATGGCTGGTGCGCAGGGTCTGCAGGGCCGTCCTGGCGCGGGTGGCTTCCTCCGACGCCGGTGCGACCTCAATCAAGCGCTCCCACGCCGTCGTGGCGCCAGCGAGGTCCTCCTTGCCGAACGCCCGCACGATGCCCACGTTGTACAACGTCTTGGCATGCGCGGGATCAATCGACAATGAATAGTCGAACTGCGTCAGGGCGCGATCGGCCTGGTTTGTCAGGTAATAACTGACGCCCAGATCCGTACTGGCGTTGACGTTCTTCGGCTCCAGCTTCAACGCCGCCTCGTACCAGGACGTCGAGAGATCAAACCGCTCGGCGTCGAAGTAGACGTTGCCAAGTTCAACGCGCACCTCGGCGTTGTTCGGCTCCGCGTTGGCTTGACGCTCGAGGGCCGAGGCACGCTGCACGTCGAGCACGGGTGCCGGCGGTTCGTTCGGCAGTTGCGCCACAGGCTGGCCGGCCGCCACAGGGGCTGCCGCACCTGGCCCGGCTTGCTGCGTGCCGAGGATCCATCCGATCAGTAGTCCGAACAAGAGGCTGGAGATGGCAAAAACGAAGGATTCGCGTGTCACTGGAGACCCTTTCTTACGTTGTCGTCATGATAACACCGCGAGGTAGTCGCGCACGGCGCGGTCGAGCCCGACGAACAGGGCACGACTGATGAGGGCGTGCCCGATCGACACCTCGTCGAGATGCGGCACGTCGCGGAACAGCACCAGGTTGTCGAGATCAAGATCATGCCCGGCATTGATGCCCATGCCCAGGCTGTGTGCCAGTTCGGCCGCCGCGCTATACATGGCCACAGCGGCACGTCCGGCGGCCGCGCTGGACGCATATTCACGGGCAAACGGCTCGGTATACAACTCGACGCGATCGGCGCCGAGACGAGCCGCCCAGCGAATCGGCGCTTCCGCAGCATCCACAAACACACTCACGCGGATGCCCTCGGCCTTCAATCGTGCAATGACTGCCGTCAGTCGTTCCGACGACGTGCCGGCGGACCAGCCGGCCTGGCTGGTGATCTCACCGGGCACCACCGGTACGAGTGTGCATTGATGCGGCTGCACGGCGACCACCAGATCCACAAAGTCGGCGCGCGGATCGCCTTCAATGTTGAACTCAACACGAGCACGCAGCGGCGCCAGGTGCGCCGCAATGGCTGACACGTCCGCACGGGTGATGTGGCGTTCGTCGGCTCGCGGGTGAATCGTGATGCCGGGTGCCCCGGCCTGCACACACGCGTCGATCGCGTCCAACACGCTGGGCACGCCGCCCCCACGCGCGTTGCGCAGCGTCGCCACTTTATTGACGTTGACGCTGAGCCGGATCATGCGATCGACTTCCTGACGGTGTCGGCCAGTTCCTCCGCCCACGTCTGCACGGTGCCCTGATTGTCGCCCTCGATCATGATGCGCAACAGCGGCTCAGTGCCTGAATACCGCACCAGCAGCCGACCCCGATTGCCGAGCGCCTGTTCCACTCGTCCAATCGCGTCGGCGACCGCCGGCACCGTCATGACGTCGACCTTTTCCTTCACACGCACGTTGACGAGCGTCTGCGGGAACGTCACCAACTCCGACGCGAGATCGGCGAGTTCACGTCCGGTGTCGGCCATCACACGCATCACGGCGAGCGCGGTCGCCATGCCATCACCGGTGAAGAGATGTTCAGCGAGGATCACGTGCCCCGACTGTTCGCCACCGACGACAAACCCCTCGCGCAGCATGGCCTCACTCACGTACTTGTCGCCGACCGGTGTGCGCACCAGGGTGATCCCGCGGTCACGCAGCGCGATCTCCAGACCGATGTTGCTCATCACCGTGGCCACGACGGTGTCTCCGGTGAGTTGGCCAGCGCGTTGATAATGCAGCCCCAGCATCAGCAGCAGTGCGTCGCCGTCGACCACGTGCCCGCGATGGTCCACCAGGATCGCGCGGTCGCCATCCCCATCAAACGCCACGCCGAGGCGACAGTCGTTCGCGACCACCGCGGCGGCCAGGCCGGCCGGGTGCGTGGACCCGCAGCCCTCGTTGATGTTGCGACCGTTCGAGTGATCGCCGAGCACCACCAGCGAAAAGCCGAGGCTCTCAAACAGGCGTCGCGCGGTGGTCGACGTGGCGCCGTTGGCCATGTCGATCGCCACGCGTGCTCCAGCCAATCCCTTCGGATCGGGCAGCAACCGACGTGTGTGAACGAGATAGGGTTCGATCAAATCCTCGACCCGTACGTGGCATTCCGTCTCCGCCGGGACACTCCACGACGTGTCGGCCACGATGGCCTCCACGGCGCGCTCAGTGGCTTCCCCGAACTTCTCGCCGCGACCCGAGAACACCTTGATGCCGTTGTCGCCAAACGGGTTGTGCGACGCCGAGATCACCACGCCCAGATCGACGTCGCGCGTGCGGGTCAGATACGCCACGCCCGGTGTGGGGATGACTCCCGCCGAGATGGTCACCGCGCCCTGCGACGCCGCTCCGCGCGCCAACTCCCGTTCAATCCACTCGCCGGACTCCCGCGTGTCACGTCCCACCAGCAGCCGGGCCGGTCGATCCAGCGCCAACGCACGCACGACCGCCGCGCCGATGCGCGCCACCGTCGGAGGGTCAAGCGGCCGCACCCCCGCCACACCACGAATGCCGTCCGTCCCAAACAGCCGCTCTGCCACTACTGCCTCTCCATCGAACCCTTGGGCGGATCCACTTTCACGATCACGACCGTCACCCGTGCATTCCGCGGTTCACGCAGGCGCATCGCCGCGTCCGCCACACCGATATTCACCATGCGCGAGACGTTCGACGTCGCGCCGGTCACCATGACCGTTTCGGTCATGGCTTCCTCCAGGGAGTCCAGGAGGCGCACGGGGCCGACCACCTCCACCTCACCCGGTTCCACCAGGACCTCTTTGATCACGTAACCTGCCGCCGGCTCGCCTTCGATCGTGGCGCGCACGGGGACGGTGCGACGACCGGTCTCTTCCAGCACCAACATGACCGACGAAGGAAATACCTGCGTGACCTCGACGCCGAAGGGCGACGTCACCTGATCGGTGCGCAGGTGATACACACGCGATCCGGACCGGGCGTCCGCCAGGTCGATCGACACCGACACCTCTCCCTGATCGCCCGTCAACTGGCTTGATCGACCACGCAGATGCACCTCGACCGAGTCCGGCGCCCCCGGCGCAATCTCAAGCGTCGGCGGCACCTTCCGGAACACCAGTGGCACCCGCACACTGCGCTCCACCACGAAGTCGCTGCCCACCGCCAGCCACAACAGCGTGGCCAGCCCGGTCGCCACCACCTTCAGCCCAATATTCCGGAACGGGTGCCACGCCATGTCAGCCCTTCGCCTTCGGCGCGTCCGCGCGTCGATACAACATCAGTTCGTGCAACCGCATGCGCAACTGGTCATGCGTCAATCCGCGCTCAATGCGTCCGTCCACCGCGACGGACACTTCGCCCCGCTCCTCAGACACCACGACGGCCACGGCATCCGACTCTTCCGTCACCCCGATCGCCGCCCGGTGCCGCGTGCCGAGTTCACGATCAAAGGTCGGACTGACCGTCAGCGGCAGAAAACACGCGGCCGCCGCGATGCGACCTTCCTGCACAATCACCGCCCCGTCGTGCATCGGCGCGCCCGGCTGGAAGATCGTGGTCAACAAGTCGTAGCTGATGGCTGCATCAAGGTGAATGCCACTCTCGACGTAATTACGAAGGCCGATCTCCCGCTCGAGCACAATCAGAGCCCCGATTCTTGCTTTCGCCAGGAGCCCGGCTGCCGTCAGCACCTCTTCCAGCGTCTCGTCCGCTTCCTTCGTCCCAGCGAGATACCGGAAGAACGGCGCCCGACCCAGATGTGACAGGGCACGCCTGATATCCGACTGAAACAGCACGATCGCCGCAAAACCGGCGTAGACAACGACGTTCTGGATGACCCAGTTCACCGTCTGCAACGGGAATCGCCGTGACACATAAAACAGGATCAGCACCACGGCCGACCCAAGCGCCATCTGGGCGGCGCGCGTGCCGCGAATGAGCTTCAGACCTTCATAAATCAGAACGGAGACGATCAGGATGTCGATGACATCCCACCAATTCACCGGGGGCCGCTGCAGGAGGGCGGTGAGTTGGTCCATACGCAGCAGTAGAGTATCAAACGGACGCGGCGACAAGGGCGTCGGTCACCCGGACCACATCCACCATGGCTTTGACGTCATGGACCCGCACCACATGGGCACCCAGCCAGATCGAGGCGGCCACGGCCGCCGCCGTCCCCCACACCCTTTCCTCAGGCGTACGCGGGCCCAGCGCGACCTGCAGGAAGGACTTTCTCGAGGGGCCCGACAGGATTGGCAGCCCAAGCGAGGCCAGCCCCGGCAGCCCGGCCAGCGCGGTCATGGACTGCTCCGCCCGCTTCGCGAACCCGAACCCGGGGTCGATCATCACGCGCGACCTGGCGACCCCGGCCGCCACCACCCGCTCAACGCGATCGGCCAACTCGGCGCGCACCTCGGCCACCACATCGCGGTACGTGGCCCGGTCATACATCGCGTCCGAGCGGCCCCGGTGGTGCATCAACACCACGCCGGCCTGGTGACGCGCGATCACCGCAGCCATCCCGGGATCGGCCTCACACGAGGTCACGTCGTTGACGATGGTGGCGCCGAGTGCCAGGGCTCGGGCCGCGATATCAGCCTTGTAGGTATCAATGGAAATGGGAACGTCAACCCGGCCGCGCAGGCCTTCGAGCACGGGTCCCACACGGCGCCACTCCTCGTCGGCGGGCAGCGGCGCCGCACCTGGCCGGGTGGATTCTCCACCGATATCAAGCACGTCCGCTCCGTCCTGCACCATCTGCAGGGCATCGGCAATCGCAATATCGGGATCAACGCGCGCCCCGCCGTCGGAAAACGAGTCAGGCGTCACGTTCACGATGGCCATCACGAGCGTACGCTCGCCAAGGGTCAGCACCAGTCCCGACGGCAACGGGATCTGGAAGGTCTGCCGACGCACGCGGAAAGTCCGGTCAGGCCTGCGTGGCCGGCGTCGCCGGTTTCGGCAGCGGGTTCACCAGTGACGGGCGGCCCGTGGTTTCATCACGCGGGGCCTCACTCACCGCGGGCGGCGCAGGCGGCGCGGGCGGTAGATCCTCAAGCGGCTCGCCCTTGACGATCTTCAGCACTTGCTCGGCGTCGAGCACTTCGCGCAGCATCAACTCGTCCGCGATCCGCTGCAGGGCAGCCCTGTTCTCGGTGAGCACCGTGTGTGCGCGATCGTAGTTGGTGAGCACGAACCGCTTCACTTCGGAGTCGATGCGCACAGCCGTCTCCTGGCTGTAGTCCTGCGACTTCGAAATTTCGCGGCCCAGAAACACCTGCTCGTCGCGTTTGCCGAACGTCAGCGGGCCCATCTCGTCACTCATGCCCCACTCACACACCATGCGGCGCGCCAGTTCGGTGACACGTTCGAGATCGTTGCCGGCGCCGGTCGTGAGTGATCCGTTGGTGATCTCCTCGGCGATACGGCCGCCGAGCAGAATCGCCAACTGGTCCATCAGGTAGTCGCGCGAGTAGTTGTGCTTCTCCTCAGTCGGCAGCTGCATCGTGAGGCCCAGCGCCATGCCGCGCGGCACGATGGTCACCTTGTGAACGGGGTCCGCGTGCGGCAACAACACGGCCAGCAGCGCGTGACCGGCTTCGTGAATGGCCGTGACCTTCTTCTCGTCTTCCGTGATGACCATCGAACGACGCTCGGAGCCCATGAGGACCTTGTCCTTCGCGTGCTCGAAGTCACTCATCCGCACAACCTTCTGGTTGTACCGGGCCGCGTTGAGCGCCGCTTCGTTCACCAGATTGGCAAGATCAGCACCACAAAAGCCGGAGGTGCCGCGTGCGATCACGCTGATGTTCACGTCATCGGCCAACGGGATCTTTTTGGTGTGCACCAGCAGGATGCCTTCGCGACCCTTGAGGTCGGGGCGGCTCACCACAATGCGGCGGTCAAAACGGCCCGGACGCAGCAGCGCCGGGTCGAGCACGTCGGGGCGGTTGGTCGCGGCAATCAGAATGACGCCTTCGTTCGACTCGAAGCCGTCCATCTCGACGAGCAACTGATTCAGCGTCTGCTCACGTTCGTCGTGCCCACCACCCAGGCCGGCACCGCGGTGACGACCGACGGCATCAATCTCGTCGATGAAGACGATGCAGGGGGCGTTCTTTTTGCCCTGTTCAAACAGGTCGCGGACGCGGGACGCGCCCACGCCGACGAACATCTCGACGAAGTCGGAACCGCTGATCGAGAAAAACGGCACGTTGGCCTCACCGGCCACCGCACGCGCCAGCAGGGTCTTGCCCGTGCCGGGAGGGCCCATCAGCAACACACCCTTGGGGATGCGGCCGCCGAGCTTCTGGAACTTCTGGGGCTCGCGCAGGAACTCGATGATCTCCTGCAGCTCGTCCTTGGCCTCATCGGCCCCGGCCACTTCCTTGAACGTGACCTTCTTCTGGGTCGACGACGACAGTTTCGCGCGGCTCTTGCCGAACGAGAGGGCCTTGTTGCCGCCGCTCTGCATCTGACGCGTCATGAAGATCCAGAACGCGATCATCAGCAGCACAGGCGCCCAGAAGAACAGGAACTGCGTCCACCCACCTGTCGTTTCTTCGCGAGCTTCGAGTTCGACGTTGGCTTTTGAGAGGCGCTCGTAGAAATTCGGGTATTCCACCGGCAGGTAGGACCGCACGCCCTTGCCGACCGGATCATTGGCCAGCGGCAGGCCACGCAGCTGGCGACCGGTCAGCTCAACCTTCTCGATCTGGCCCTTGTCGACACGATCCATGAACTCCGTCAAGGTGATGCGGGTCTCGCTCTGACCAAAATTGGCCGTGACCTGCCACACCAGGACCGCCAGCACAATCATGCTCGTCCAGAACAGAAATCCCCTGATCGTCGAATTCATCCTTTATCCAGCTTCCTGTGGATCAAGATTACCACCACTAAGTCGGACGCTGCCGCCCGCTTCCCGGTTCCTCCTATGTGTTACGACGCAGGATGGAGCCGTACTTCATTAGACACCCGCTGGGCGAGAACGCCGGGCAGGTTGAGCGATCCGGCGCCCTCCCGGCGTCGGGCGAGGTGCAGCACCGCCTCGAGGTGCACCGTGGCCCACGGACGGTCTGGCGCCACCTGTGACGCCGCGAGACGCACCACGCGTCTGGCCAACGCTGGCGGGGCCGCGGCGAGCTGGTCCCGGACGATCACGACGGACCGGCCTTCTCCTGCGGAGACGAGCCGCGCGGCCAACGCGATGGCCGCCTCCTCAAGAAACTGCTCATCGTCAGCCGCGTTGGCCGCAAATCGGGCGAGCGCCTCGATGCCGCCCGGAGCGATCGAGCCCGCGACACGTTCGAGCGCAGGCAACAGTTCGTGCCGGACAAGATTGCGAGGAATCGACACGTCGGCATTGGACGCATCCTCCCGCCACGACTCCCCCTTCGCGACAAGTGCCGCGCGCAGATCTGCGCGGCGACACTCAAGCAACGGGCGCACCACAGTGCCGTTCACGGCGCGAATGCCCGAGACGCCGCGCAACCCGGCACCACGCAGTAGTCGCAGCACCACGGTTTCCGCCTGATCGTCGGCTGTATGGGCGGTGCAGACGCAGCTGGCGTCCAGCCGTGACGCTGCCGCGCTGAATGCCGCATACCGCAGGGTGCGCGCCTGGGCCTCGGGCGACCGCGGGGTCGCGGGCAGTGGCGCGGCAATCACATCAATCGGCACGTCCAGCCGATCGGCCAGTGCACGGCAGAACGCCTCGTCAGCGTCGGAGGCCGCGCCGCGGAGCGCGTGATTGACGTGGATGAGGCCGACCAAGTTGAATGCGGGGTCGGGTCGAGTCGCGAAGTCGTGCAGCCACCAGGCGAGGGCCACCGAGTCGGCACCGCCCGACACCGCGGCGGCGACCCGTCGGCCGATCAGGGCCTCGCCGGGAACCGGAGGTAACGGGGACATGGCCATCGGGACTCCAGGTTCATGGTTCATGGTTCATGGTTCCGGGTGCCCGGAAGAGCACCCGGGCAGAACCAGGAACCAGAACCAGGAACCATGAACCGAGGAACCAGGAACCTAAAAGAGTGGTGCCGGTGCAGGGACTTGAACCCCGGACCCTGCGGATATGAGCCGCATGCTCTAACCAGCTGAGCTACACCGGCAAAGACTTGCGATCATACCTCAGGAACGAGCTTTGGCACAGCCGGTCAAACGGCATCAGGTAAGCAACATGGCATCGCCGTAGCTGTAGAACGTGAAGCCCCGGCGAACGGCGTCCTCATACGCCGCCAACACCAACTCCCGACCGGCAAAGGCCGACACCAGCAACAGCAGCGACGACTTGGGCAGATGGAAGTTGGTCAGCAGGGCGTCCACCACGCGGAAGGTGTGCCCGGGGAGAATACACAGGTCGGTCTCGCCCTCGCCCGGGGCGACGACGCCGGTGTGTCGTGCGACCGACTCAAGCGCACGGGTGGTGGTGGTGCCCACCGCCACAATCCGGCCGCCGCTGGTGCGTGTGTCTGCGATCGCGTTGGCGGTCTGCACTGACACACGAAACCTCTCCGCGTCCACGCGGTGGTCGGCAATCTCCTCCACCTTGACGGGTTTGAACGTGCCGTAGCCCACGTGCAACGTCACTGTCGTCTGCGCGATGCCTGCGGCTGCGAGCGTCGCCACCAGACCCGCGTCAAAATGCAGCCCGGCGGTCGGTGCCGCGATCGACCCGGCCTCGCGGGCAAACATGGTCTGATACCGCACGCGGTCGTCGGTCGTATCCGCGCGACGAATGTAGGGTGGCAACGGCACGTGACCGATACGGTCGACCGCCTCGTCCACGTCTGTGGATACGCCGCTGGCCTCCATCCGCACACGGCGACGCCCGTCCGCATCACGCTCGACGATGGTGCCCCGCAGGCGCATACCTGGTGCCCGCGCCTCATCGGTGAAGTCGATCGTTGCGCCCACAGGCAGGCGTTGCCCTGGATTGACGAGGGCCCACCAGTCGTCGGCGTCAGCGCGCGTGAGTAACAGGCACTCGGCACGCCCCCCGCCGGCGCGACGACCGAGCAGCCGCGCGGGAAATACCTTCGAGTCGTTGGCCACCAGCAGGTCTCCGGGACGCAACCACGAGGCGAGGTCGGCCACACGTGACTCAGTCCACGTGCCCCGTGCACGATCCACCACCAACAATCGGGACTCGCCCCGCGGTCTCGGCTGCTGGGCGATCAAGGCATCGGGTAATTCGAAATCGAAATCGGAGAGACGCACGGGAACATGGTCACACACTTGGAGATGAGGAGATGAGGAGATGAGGAGATGACGTTATAGTCGTCGGCGTGACGACGACGGCGACAGAGGTACCCCTGGGATCGACGTGGAATGGGCATTCGGTGCATGTGGGCGTGTACTCTCATCACGCTACGGCCATCGAACTGTGCGTGTTTGCTGACGTGGCATCGATGACGGAGACGCAGCGTATTCCGCTCGAACGCTCGGGTGACATCTGGCATGCCGAGTTGCGGGGAGCGGGTCCTGGCACCGTGTACGGCGTTCGCGCGGATGGGCCGAACGCTCCGGCTGACGGACATCACTTTGACCCGTCGCGTCTGCTGCTCGACCCGTACAGCCGTGCGCTCGCCGAGCCGTTTTCGTGGACCACCGGTCGCCGACCACGAGGGGTGGTCATCAACGACGCCTTCGACTGGCGCGATGACACGCGTCCGCGCACGGCGTGGACCGACACGATCATCTACGAACTGCACGTCAAAGGTTTCACGGCGCAGCACCCGGACGTCCCCGACGCATTGCGAGGCACGTACGCCGGGCTGGCAACACCAGCCGCCATAACGCATCTGGTGTCGCTCGGCGTCACCGCCGTGGAGCTGATGCCCGTGCAGGCGCGCGCCGACGAACACGCGCTTCACCAGCGGGGCCTCACCAACTACTGGGGCTACAACACCCTCGGTTTTTTTGCGCCCGAACCACGTCTGGCCGCGGCCACCACCCCGCAGGGCGTCGTTGATGAATTCAAAGCCATGGTGCGGGCGCTGCATGCCGCCGGCATCGAGGTGCTGCTTGATGTGGTCTACAACCACACGGCTGAACGTGATGACGCGGCGTCGACCTGGAGCCTGCGCGGGCTCGACAATGCGGGGTATTACCGGCTGCAGCCGCACGACCGTTCGCGGTACGAAGACTTCACGGGGTGCGGTAATACCCTCGACACGAGACGTCCCAACGTCCGGCGTTTGATACTCGACAGCCTGCGGTACTGGGTACGCGAGATGCACGTCGACGGCTTCCGGTTTGATCTCGCGTCGGCCCTCATTCGGGGCGACCACGGCATCGATCCGAACGCACCCTTGCTGCGTGAGATCCAGGATGACCCTGTGCTCTCCACAGTCAAATTGATTGCGGAGCCGTGGGACGCCACGGCCGAGGGGTACCGCGTGGGCGGCTTCCCACCGGGCTGGTCCGAATGGAACGGTCGTTATCGCGATGACGTCCGCAAGTATTGGCGCGGCGAACCGGGCACCCGCGCCGCATTGGCCACACGTCTCGCCGGCAGCAGCGACCTGTACGGCGCCCCCGGGCGTGGGCCCACCGCCAGCATCAACTTCGTGACGTCACACGACGGCTTCACACTGACGGATCTGGTGTCGTACGACCACAAACACAACCTGACCAACGGGGAAGACAATCGCGATGGGGACAGTCACAACCTGAGCCACAATCATGGCGTCGAGGGACCCACCGACGACCCCGCGATCCGCACACGGCGCGCCCAGCAACAACGCAACTTCCTCGTCACGCTATTCGCGTCGCAGGGTGTGCCGATGCTCGGCGGGGGGGATGAACTGGGCCGGACCCAGCACGGCAACAACAACGCGTACTGCCACGACAGCCCGCTCTCGTGGACCCCGTGGACCGCCGCCCAGGGCGCCGACTTGCCGCTGCTGATGTTTGTGCAGATTCTCTCGTCCCTGCGCAGGGCGACGCCGGCCCTGCGCCGCGCCGAGTTCTTCAGTCCCGACGACCACACCGTCCGGTGGCTCCGGCTCGATGGCACACCAATGACGCAGGACGACTGGACGAGTCACCGCGAGTCGGCATTCCTGCTGCGCCTCGATGGGGAGCAGCCCCTCGACATCGTCTTTACAGAGACCAGCGCAACAGTACAGACCCGACGGTAAACCCTGCGCCCACCGACGTCAGCAACACCAGATCACCGCGTTTCAGACGCCCTTCCTTGCGCGCATCGGCCAATGCCAGCGGAATCGTGCCGGCGGTGGTGTTGCCGTAACGCTCAAGATTGATGACCACCTTCTCTGGTGCCAGCCCGATGCGTTCGGCCGTCGCCTCGATGATGCGGCGATTGGCCTGATGGGACACGAACAAGTCGAGGTCCGCGCCCGTCAGGTTGTGGCGCTCCAGCAGGCGTTGGGCAATCTCGCCACTCTTCTTCACCGCAAACTTGAAGACCGCCTGTCCATCCTGCTTGACGTAATGCTGACGCTGGTCGACCGTCTCGTGAGACGCCGGGCGCCGGCTGCCCCCGGCCGGCATGCACAACGCGGGTCCACCCTTGCCGTCGATCTCGTGCAAGAAGTCGATGAGGCACGGTTCATCGGGCTCGGCCGCCGACAGCACCACGGCCCCGGCGCCGTCACCAAACAACACACACGTCGATCGATCCGTGTAATCGATGATGCTCGACATGACGTCTGCGCCGACGACGAGCGCATGATCCACGGCGCCGGACGCCACCATCTTCCAGCCGACCGTCAGTGAATAGGTAAACCCTGAACACGCCGCACCGAGATCGAATCCCCATGCGCGTGTCGCTCCAATCTTCGCCTGCAGGACACACGCGGTGCTCGGAAAAATCGTGTCGGGCGTCGTCGTGCCCACGACGATGAACCCGATGTCTTCGGGCGTGAGTCCCGCTTCGGCGATCGCCTGCCGCGCGGCCGGCTCGGCCAGGTCGGACGTGGCCATGCCCGGGTCCACGATGTGACGCTCGCGGATGCCGGTCCGCTGCAAAATCCATTCATTGGACGTCTCGACCAGTTTCTCGAGATCGTCGTTGGTCAACACATGCGGGGGGACAAACGTCGACAACCCCGCCAACTTCACCGGTCGCATCACCACAGTCGATCCTTTCCAGGCGCCATCAATCCAAAATAGTCGTACGCGCGGGCGGTGGCGACTCGTCCACGCGGGGTCCGATCGAGAAAGCCAATCTGAATCAGATACGGCTCGTAGATATCCTCAATCGCGTCCTTCTCTTCGCCGATGGCGGCCGCCAGGCTGTTCAGGCCGACCGGGCCCCCACCGAATTTCTCGATGACCGTGCGCAGCAGACGCCGGTCGGCCTCATCAAATCCATGCGCATCCACTTCAAGCAGTTTCAACGCTTCGTCGCAGACGTCAGCGGTGATCGTCCCGTCGGCACGCACCTGCGCAAAATCACGAATCCGGCGCAGCAACCGGTTGGCGATACGTGGCGTGCCGCGCGACCGACGCGCAATCTCCTCGGCCGCGTCCGGCGAGGTCTGCACATCGAGAATCCTCGCCGATCGCGTCACGATCTCGGTGAGGTCAATATCCTGGTAGAAGTCCAGGCGATGGACGATGCCAAACCGCGCGCGCAGCGGCGACGTTAACAGACCGGCACGCGTCGTGGCGCCAATCAGCGTAAAGGGCTGCAATGGCACTTTCACCGAGCGGGCACTCGGTCCCTGGCCAATGAGAATGTCGAGTTCGAAGTCCTCCATGGCCGGATAGAGGATCTCTTCGATGATCGGACTCATGCGATGAATCTCGTCGATGAAGAGCACCTCACGCGCCTGCAAATTGGTGAGGATGGCCGCGAGGTCGCCTGGTTTTTCGAGCACGGGGCCGGATGTGGACCGGACCGCGACACCAAGTTCATTGCCGATCACGTACGCCAGTGTGGTCTTGCCCAAACCAGGCGGACCGTACAACAGCACGTGATCGATCGCCTCACCGCGCTGGCGTGCTGCCGTGATGGAGACCTGGAGATTCTCGCGGACACGATCCTGGCCGATGTATTCGTCGAGTGTGCGCGGGCGCAGACCCGCGTCGTACTGCGCGTCGTCGCCCACGGGCAACGCGTTGACCAGCGTCTCGTCCTTCATCGCGCCAGTTCCTTGAGCACGTCACGCAGTGTCTGCTCAAATGGTCGGGGCTCCGCGGTGCGTCCAAACACGCGGTCGGCGGCCTTCTCGGCTGTCGCCCGCTGGTAGCCAAGGTTCGCCAGTGCCGACAACACATCATCTCGCACCGTGCCGGAGGCCGGCAGTGCCGCAGTCGGGCCGCCGCCGACATCCTCCTGAGCAAGGCGGTCCTTGAGTTCCACCACGAGGCGTTCCGCGGTCTTGCGCCCCACACCGGGAATGGCTGTCAACCGGCCAAGGTCGTTGCCACGAATCGCGCGCACCAATTCCTGGGGTTCGAGCCCCGACAACACCGCGAGGGCGAGTTTGGGTCCGACGCCGCTGACGCTGACGAGCCGCTCGAACAGATTCTGTTCGAGGTCGGTCGCGAAACCGAAGAGCTGAATGGCGTCTTCGCGCACGTGGGTATGGATGCGCAGATGCACCTGCGCGCCGCGATCGCCAAGGGCATAGATCGTGTGGAGCGGCGCCCACACTTCGTAGCCGACGCCGAGCACGTCCACGACAATGCGTTGTGGGCGTCGCGCGTCCTTCACCAGGAGGACGCCGGTCAACGTGGCAATCACGGTGTCTGCCGCCGCACCGCAAGGTCGGGCCGGTAATCGCGCCAGCTGCGGAGGTGTTTGGGCAGCGACCGGGTGGCACGAGCGGCCGACGCGGCCGTGCCCGAGTGGGCATGGCACAACGCGGCAGCCAGCGCATCGGCGGCGTCGTGCGGCGTCGGCACCACCTCGAGCCCCAGCAGCAGCTTCACCATCTGCTGCATTTGTCGCTTGTCGGCACGTCCGTAACCCACGACGGCAAGTTTGATTTCGGCCGGCGTGTATTCGACCACCGGCAGACCAGCCTGCACGGCCGCGAGCACCGCGACGCCTCGCGCATGACCGAGTTGCAGGGCCGAGCGCACGTTGCGGGAGTAAAACAGGCTTTCCACAACGACACAGTCAGGTGTGGTGTCGCGCAGCAGGCGCACGAGATTGTCGTGAATCACGTGCAGACGTTCGGGAAAACTCGACGCTGATGGAGGCGCAATCGCGCCGCAGGTCACCAACCGATGCCGGGCACCGTCGGTCTCGACGCACCCATACCCGGTGCGCGTCGAGCCCGGATCGATCCCGAAAATTCTCACGTCAGAGACGCCTCGACATCCTGCTCGTCAAAGTCGGCGTTGGTCCACACGTTGCGCGTGTCGTCACTGTCGTCGAGCGCTTCCATCAGCTTCATCATCTGCGAGATGCCCTTGCCCTCAAGCGCGACCGTGTTCTTCGGCAGCATCGCCACTTCAGAGCGGGACGGTTCAAGCCCGGTCGCCTTGATGGCATCAACCACAGCCTGGTGCACTTCCGGGCTGCACGTCACTTCCCACGCATCCCCGGCATCCTGCATGTCGTCGGCGCCGGCCTCGAGTGCCAGATTCATCAGCGTGTCTTCCTCCGCCGATGCCTTGTCGAGCACAATGAGGCCCTTCTTTTCGAACATCCACGCGACGCTGTTGGCCTCGCCAAGGTTGCCGCCGTACTTGCCGAAGATGTGCCGCACTTCCGAGACCGTGCGATTCCGGTTGTCGGTGATCGTGTCGACCATCACCGCCACGCCGCCGGGGCCGTAGCCCTCGTACATGATCTCTTCGTAGTTGAGGCCTTCTTCTTCGCCGGTGCCTCGACGAATGGCACGCTTGATGTTGTCGGCCGGCATGTTGACCGACTTGGCCTCCGCGATGATGGTGCGCAGGCGCGGGTTCATGTCGGGATCGCCGCCCCCGTTTCTCGCCGCGATCGTCAACTCCTTGATGATGCGCGTGAAGACCTTGCCGCGCTTCGCGTCAGCGGCACCCTTCTTGTGTTTGATCGTGTGCCACTTTGAATGGCCTGACATGCCGTACTCCCCGCAATAAAAGCGCCCCCTTGCGGGCGGCTGAAATGACCCTAAATGCTAACACGTCAACGTTTACGGGCGAGGATCACCCAGGTGTCGGCCTCCGGGTGCCAGACTTCGCCCCGATAGCCGCCCCGCACCTCGTCCACTCGGAACCCCGTCTGATCGAGTCGTTCCAGCATCCGCGCCATCGGCACCGTGCGGAACGTCAGCTGAAACTGGTGGGTGTGCACCGTGCGCCCGCGGCGTACGACGTACTGCTCATCAAAAATCGTGAGGCCCTTGCGGCGATCCTGCCGCACCGACTCCACCAGCGTCAACGTGGTGCCCGCCGACAGTCGTCCCTTGAGCGGCACCCGGCGTTCGTATTCATCCCACGCCGACAGGTCGGGCACCAGATCAATCGCCAGCAAGCCACCCTTGGATAAACCAGTGGCCGCCGCGGTGAGTGTATCGGTCATGTCGTGATCGGTCAGCAGGGACTGCAGCAGCCCGTAGGCCGCGATCACCGCCTTGAACCGTCGCGGGCGAAACGGCCAGGTCCGCACATCGGCGCGCAGCAACACCGGGCGCATCGAGACAGGCACCCGCCGCACGCGGGTGCGTGCCCGCGTAAGCATGGGCGCGGACCGGTCCACACCGACCGTGCGGCCGAGTCCCTCACGGGCTCTGGCCATGGGCACCAACAGCCGCCCCGTGCCGCAGCCGAGTTCGATCAGATCACCGTCGATGGAGCCGGCGATGGTGCGCCAGAACGCCACATCCCGGCGTCCCAGCGTGCGTGCGTTCTCCCAGTCGTAGAAAGGCGCGTACGCGTCCCATCCCTGCCAGCCGTCAGACATGCCCCACGGTTCCTTCCTGTCGTGCGTATCGAATCGCAAAAAGCAGCGCGCCCAATCCGAGCGGGATCCCGACCGCACCGAACGCGGCCAGTGTCAGCAGCTCGGGCCACACGGCCACAAGGGACTCGCCGCCCAACAACACGTCGCGCATCGCGTTGAGCGCATGTGTCGCCGGCAGCCACTGTCCGACTGTCGCGAGCGCCGTCGGCAGGCTGCTGGTGGGATACAACACGCCGCTCAGCAGCATGTTGGCCGCGCCCAGGATCCACACGATCGGGTCGCCGCGCTTGAACACAATGGCGAAGGCCGCCGCCAGAAATCCGAAGCCCGCCATCGCGACAGCGGCGGTGACAAAGACCACCCCCGTCGCGACCACACCGCCGACTGTCAGTCCCACCAGCGGTGCCCCAAGCAGGGCGGCCGCGCTCAGCCACACCACCAAGTCGACGCCTGCGCGCAGGAAGGGATAAATCGACGAGAGCACCACGATCCCCAGCGGCGGCGTCGGTGTGGTCAGCAGAATCTTGATGGCCCCGGCGGCCTGCACGCCGCGGACCGCCAGGGCAAAACACACAAGCGCGGTCGTGAGTGCACTGTTGGCCGCGACCCCCACCAGCAGGAAGCCCAACGGCGCATACCCATCGAGTGCACGCCCACCGAACAGGCCGGCCAGAAACCCGTACGCCACCAGCATGAGCAATCCATCAAAGGCCGCCAGCACGAACGCGACGCGATAACTCACATCGATCCGCACGTCCTTCAGGACACTCGCCCACGCCTTGCCGAACCACGTCACGCGTCGGGTGCCCCTGTCGCGTCGCGATACACCGCAGCCAGCCCCCCGGGTCGGCACGCAAACGTGGCGGCGTCACCGTCGACCACCACACGACCGTGTGCCAGCACCACGACCTGATCACACAACGTCTCGGCCTCACCGAGGTCGTGGGTCGAGATCAGCACGGTCGTGCCATACCGCCGGGCCACGTCGCGCAGCGCGTGCTGCGTCCGGACGCGGGCCTCCGGGTCGAGGCCGCGCGTGGGCTCATCAAGCAGCCACACTGGCGCCCTCGACATCGCCGCGCGCGCCAGTCCGAGGCGCTGGCGCATGCCATCGGAGTAGGTATCCACACGACGGTCTATCGCGTCCTCAATGTGAAATTGCATCGCCGCGTCGGCAGCACGACCACGCCAGTCCCGCTGGGGAATGTCATGAAGCGCGGCAAAAAATTCTAGGTTTTGTCGTCCCGTGAGTCGGGGGAAAAAGGCGGCTCCCCCTGCCGGGGCATAGGTCAGACACTGACGAACACGGGCGGAGTCCGCGGCCACGTCGTACCCATGCACCGACGCGCGGCCCGCGCTTGGCAGGAGGATGGTTGCAAAAATTTCAAGGAGTGTGGTCTTCCCGGCGCCGTTCGGTCCAAGGATGCCGCATACCGCACCCGCGCCAACCGAGAACGAGACCGAATCCAACGCAGTGACCGAGTGGGCAGCACCCCACCCGCGATGGCGGAAATGGCGGCTGACCGCCTCAAGCGTCAGGGCCAAAGCGGGTCGACTACCGTCCTCCCTTCATCGGTTCAGACCCCTCGACAGAGGTGCCGCTGGAGCCACGCGTCAACTTGCCGATGTGTCCATGGGCCACCAGTGCCGGCTTGCGCCACGCCACTTTCGTCTTGCCATCAGTCGGCTGCGATTTCTTGGGAGTGCCCTGCATAGCGACACTATGACTCAAGGTCCATCGCCCCTGCAACATCGGGCGGATGGCGCACCAGGCGTGCCGCCACTTTGAGCAGATCTCGGTCGTCGACCGCCCCGGACAACCGCGTCACCGCCACGTCGCGAGCGAGGTCCGCCACGCGGTGAAAGAGGCGCACGGAGGCCTCCATGTCACGCGTGTCGAGTCGAAACACCTGCGACAACAGGTCATGGGCCACCGGGTGCTGTGCCACCTCGCCCTTTGGATCGTCGAGCAGGACCAGCCGGGCCAGCGGCAGCGGTTCGCTGGCGGACCTCCACCCCAGGGTTCCAGGATCCACGCGCAGTTTCTCCGTGTAGTGTGCACTCGGCACCCCAGCAGGGATCCCGAGTTGCGCGAACGCGTCCGGCCACAAACGAATCGACGGATAGGCCGGGATGGCCATCCACCCCAGGCTTCGGCGCTCCAGCACTAGACTGTCGTCGGCCACGACGGCTGCCCCCAGCGACGCGCACGCGGCCACCAATGTCGATTTGCCCGCCCCGGTGGCTCCGACAAACGCCACCACACCGTGTGCTGTGGCCACGGCACCCGCATGCAACACCAATCGTCCGCGATGACTGAGGACCAGCGGCAGCACCTGATTCAGCAGCAGATGTCTTGCGGTCACGTCCGGCACGTTCGGCCCCATCACCACCCGCACAGTCGTGGCTGTCGCGTCGAGCAGAAACACGGCGAGGTCAGGGAACTCCACGACGAACTGGTCACCGCACACACCAAACCGCGCGGACATCGGCGCCTCTCCCCAACTGTGATACCAGGTGACCGGCGTAGGAAGCGCCGCTTGCCCCCACTCGATGAGGATGCACTCGTCTGTCACAGGTGGAGTGGCCACACCGGCCGAGAGTTCCGGCAGTGCGTGGGCGGACGCGATCCAGAGATCGCCGAAGCGATAGGTGAACACTTCTGGCTCAGAACGCCGCATTGCTGTACCGAGTCACGACCTCCGCCACGAATTCGGCGGCCTCCGCGCGGGATCGGAACAGCGTCGGATGCAAGGTGGCTGTTTGGTCCTCGACGTCCGCCAGCGGCCGCTCTCCGTCACACAGACGGAGCACGGTGGCCCGCGCGTCTGCCCAGGCCGTCAGCCGCGGCGCACTCGCGGGAGACGTGCGTCGGAGGATCTCCCTCGACAGCAACATGCCGGCCAATGTGGAGCGGCGCACGTGCACGAGCGTCTCCGTGCCCCGGTGCACCGCCACGTCCCACGCCAGGAACCCATCGACGGGTCGCACCCGCAACGTCGCATCCACCACATCCCCCGGCTGCACCTCGACGCGCGTGCCCAGCGGGAGAAAACCGTTGCAGCGCTGAATGCGGTCGGGAGCACCGGGGGCATTCGTCATCGTGATCGGTGGTACCGCGGCCGGAGCCAGATCCGCCACAAACCATCCCGCCAATCCCGTCATCAATCCCGCGCGTGCGATCGTGAAGTTCACGGTGCCCTGCAATGCCGGACTCGGTGTCGGTCCAAACTCGTAGGTCACCACCCGTTGCCCGTCAGCGAGAAGTTGTCCCTCGTCGAAGACCGTGCGGTACCCCGTGTTCATGGCGCCCGCGCTCACAGAGGAAAAATCAAAACCGGCCGGCGTCGTCGCCCAGAACTCGACATCCTCCGCCATGGTGACGTCCTCGACCGGCGCCACCCATGTGGATACCGCCCCCGGCAGCAACGTGCCACCCGGACGCAGCCATCGGCGCGCCGCGTCGCCGAACAATGCCACCACACCGGCTTCGAAGCCCAGTTTCCCGATCTGATCCGCCACCACAACGTCCACAGGTTCGGGCACGTCCTCCCGCGTGGAGGCACCCATAATATGGACGATGCGGTCCGCATAGCCGTTGGCCGCCGCCACTTCACGTGCGACGCCGATCATGCCGCCGCTGTCGATCGCGTACACCCGTCGCGCACCGGCACGACAGGCCATCAACCCAAGAATGCCTGTGCCGCATCCCAGGTCGACAACGACGTCGCCGGGTTTGACGACGGCGATGATGGCGCGCGCAAACGCCGACAACCGATGGGCATCAGCCAGATACTGTCGATGCTCCTCAAACTTCAGGGACATAAGCGTCTCGCGATGATAGTGCACGGATCACCGCCTCAGTACCCAGAACACGCCAGAGTGCCATCGACGCGCCGCAGTCCACGGGAGCCCGCGCCCACATGTCCCAGAGGGCCGTCGGGTTCACCCAACCTCGCGACACCACCTCCAGTGGCTCGTGCAGTCGAGCCTCAACATCGAGGGCCATCAGGCCCTCAACGACCACCTGATCGAGAATGGGTTTGCACGGTCGGGCCGCGACCATCGGCGGTAGCAGATCGCCCATGGCGCGTCTGAGGATCCATCGGTGCTCCACGCCGCGCAGTCGCCATTCGTCAGGCAGCCGTACCAGGAACTCCACGACGCGGCGGTCATAAAACGGATGCCGCAATTCGAGCCCGGCGTTACGCCCGGCCCGATTCTGGGCGTCCCGCGCGTGGGCGGGATCACCGGCCGTCACACGCATCAGCGAATCGCGCAGGGCCAGTGACCGCATGCGGGGAACACGCGCCCAGGCGCCGCGCATACGCACCGGCAGATCGACGCGCGAGGCGAACTCCGGCCGCATCCACGGCACGGTCAACGCCGGGCGCAAGCTGCGGAGCAGGCGCTTGGCCCCCTCGGGCAACAACGGCACGCCCACAGCGCGCACGATCGCCAGGAGGCTGGGATCCACCCACCCGAGCGATTGGCAGTCACGCGCGTGCCGCCACGCGCTCGCCCAGTGCCCGCGACGGATCAGATCAGAAACGGCATAATGCGTGCCCGTCAGCCAACTGTCACCACCAAAACCTGTCAGCATCACCGTGTGGCCATCCTCGGCCGTCCGCCTCAGGTACGGCGCACAGATGAACTCGCCGGTGGCGATCTCGGGTAACTCGCCTGCGAGCACCGCAGGCCGATAGACGTCGTACCCGAGGACAGGGCCCAGATCGACCGGCACTCGCGTGGAGCGACACCCATGGTAGGCGACGACCGCATCGATGAAGGGCGTTTCGTCCGCTTCCGGAATGCGCGGATACACCATCGAATAGGTCTCCGGCATCGCAACGCCCAGCGTGCGCGCGAGGCCGACCACCGCCGACGAGTCCAGGCCACCACTCAACTGAAACGCCACGCGACCCGACGAAGGGAGGCGCGCGGCGACCGCCGTGCGGAGCAATGAGGACAACTCCTCAATCGCGGCAGACGCCGTCGGCGGCGGAGGCACCTCGTGGTCGACTGTCCAGTATCGGCGCCGAGTGATCGTGCCGTGCCTGATCTCGACCACCTGCCCCTGCTCCACGCGAAACGCACCCCGAATCACCGTCTCGTTGAGACTCACGGCGGCGTCCATCAGGTACTCGGCGACGTACCCCTCGTTGATCGTACGGGGCAACCACTCGGGCACCAGCAGCGCCGTCAATGAGGAGGCCCACCAGCACACGTCGTCCAGCGCGGCAAAAAACAACGGGCGGATGCCCATGGCGTCGCGGGCGAGCAGGAGCCGACGATCGCCGGGCCGCCACGCCGCGAGTGCGAAGTCTCCCAGCAGATCGCGGACACGCGCGGGCTCCGCAGCCAGCGCAGTGGCCACACGCTCCACGTCGCCGGTGCGCTCCGACGAATCGAAGTCACGCGGATTGTCGAGACGCCCGTTCCAGGCGAGGAGCAGCTGACGATCGATGGACCACTGCGGCGCCGCTTCCATGGACGCCCCCGTGCAGACAGGGCCGTCGGTCACGATCACGCGGCGCGCGGCGGAGACACCCGAACGCGCCAGCATCGCGCCTACGAGCTCCCTGTCGCGCCGCGCGTCTCCGTGATGACGAAAAACACCAGCGATCGCATGCAGCATGGGCGACGAAACGTCAGCCGGCGACAAGCAGGTCCGCGGCCACCAGCGCCTCGCACAGGGCACACACATCCTGCGCAATCACGCCGACCGGCGCCTCGAACTCCGCCTCGAGGGTCCGGCATAGTTCAGAAACGGTCACGCCATCGTCAGCCATCAGCGCCCAGGCGCGCGAACCGACTTCGTCCAAGCTGTAGTACTCGCCCGAGGCAACGTTCAACAACACCACCTCGCCTTCAACCAGACGCGAGACCACCTCTGGGTGGGGAGTGATTCGGGTGTCCGACGTGATTTTCATGAAAAAAAAGCCTGTCAGAAGGGACACACTCGACCGAGAAGTTGCGTAATCATTGTACGAGCGCGCTCGAAAACGAGTCAAGATTGAAGTAGTTAAGTTATTCATGAATAATGACTTAGTCGTGGAAACCTTGGGGGAACCTTCCTCACAGGAGGCAGTCATTCGGCATCGTCGGTCAGGACATTCCCGTCCAGGGCCTATTGCGGTACTAATAGCTGTCGATATATGACTATAAGGGACATGATGTTCAAGAAATACCTCGTGGCGTCGTTGTCGTTGGCGATTGTGCTTCCGGTGTCGCTCACAGCGCAGGCGCAGCCTGCGGTGTCGACAACCGCGCGGGCCGTCACGCAGCAGCTCCCGACCGGACCGATGACGGCCACCACGCGGGCCGCCGTCGCCGTACGCGCCTCCCGCGCCGCACAAATGGACGCCGTCCGAGGCGCAGGCACGGCTGCCGGCACCGCGTCGGGGCGCAGCACATCGATCGTCGGGTATCTGTGGACGGCGAACAACTCGTCGATTCCGGACGCCACGGTCCAGTTGCGAAACACCGTGACCGGCCGCATCGAGTTGGTCGCCCAGACGAATGCCGCGGGCGAGTTTGCCTTCAACAACGTGGCGGGCGGATCCTACGTCATCGAATATGCCAGCGAGCAGGCTGGCAGTACCCTGGCCGCGTTGGGACATCCCTTTACGGTGGCCCCCGGCCAAACCGTGGCGACGTTCGTGCGGATGTCGAACGCGCTGCCGATTCTGATTCCTGACGTGGCCGGTAACATCGCGGCATCAGTCGTGCAGGCCGCCACGAGTGCGGGTGTCACCGCCGTCGTCACCCCCATTGCACCCGTCGTGACGCCTCCTCCCCCTCCCGCCAGCAGCGTTCGGTAACACTCTCATGTTTGGTGATCGCAACAACGTGCTCATCGAGCCACCTGCGCCCGCGCAACCGACGGCCAGCCTCCCGGGAGGCCCCGGCAGTGAGGGCGAAGTCCACCTGCTCGATCGCCTGAGTGTCCTGTATCGCTATCGACGGATCGTCCTCACCGTCCTGGTTATCGTCCTGATCGCCGGCATCGTGCAAACCATGACGACCACGCCGGAATACCGCGCGTCCGCACAAGTCCAGATTGACGATGAGCGAAATCTGCCCGGCCTCTCCACGGGCGCCGATGTGTGGATCGAGAACAGCGTGTTTATGTCGACGCAGCTCCAGTCGCTGCGCAGCAAGGATCTGATTCGCACGATCGTCGGTCCGCTCGACCTGGCCAATGTCGGAGAGTTCAACGGCACCGATGCGACACCGACGGGGTTGGGCGGCGCGTTGTCGTCGATCCGAGCGCGGGTGACACGACCGATTCGCGACCTGTTCGGCAGCACGACGCCACCCCGGACCGACGGTCCTCCTGCCGACTCGAATCTCCTGCTGGAGGATCGTCTGGTTGATGAGTTCACGGCACGGTTGGACACCTCGATTGTGTCTGACAGCCGTGCGATCAGAATTGATTTTGTCTCGCGTGATCCCGCACTGGCGGCCCGGGCGGCCAACGCGCTGGCGCAGGCGTTCGTTGAAGAGAACCTGAAGCGTCGACGCGGCAATCTTGATACGACGGTCGCAGATCTCAAACGTGAAGTCGATGAGGCTGACAAGCGCATCCGCGAAGTCGTTCAGGCGATGGCCGAGTTTCGGCAGACGAGGAACGCTGCGGCGTTGACCAATCCAGAGTTGCTGCAGACACGCGAACTCGCTGACGAAGCCGAACTGCGACTGGCCGAAGAGGAAACGCGCATGGCGCGCGCGGCGTTTGAAGCCCTCGACGGCATCCCGTACGACGACCAGCGGATCGATACATTCCCTGCGATGTATCAGGACCCGGAGGTGCGCCGGTGGAAAAACGAACTGATCACACGACAGACCGAGATGGCGAGTATCTCGAAGACTCTGGGAGAGAATCACCCCTCCTATAGAGATGCGGTCATCAGGGTTGACGACGCCCGGGCGCAGCTGAAGATCGCGCGGGACATCGTGATGGATCGCCTGCGCAACGATCTCAAGAGCAAGCAGTCGATCGAGGCCGTGCGCCGCGGCAACCTCCAGAGTGTGCAGAACCTGCGCGCCGACATTGGTACCAAAGGTATCGAATACAGCAGCCTGGAGCGATACCGCGAATCGGAACAAGGGATGATCGCGGAACTGCAGCGCCAGTTGACGGAAGCCGGCGTGCAGGCCAACGCCATCCGCAACAACGTGCGGGTGCTCGAAAGCGCGATTGCCCCGACCTATCCCTTCAAACCCGATGTGTCGCGCAACCTGCTGATCGCGCTGTTTGTAGGCATCGCGCTGGCGGGTGTGCTGGCATTCGGTCTGGACTACCTCGACGACACGATCAAGACGCCGGAAGACATCACGCGCAAGCTGCGCATCCCGTTTCTGGGCCTGGTGCCGTCAGTGCGCGGGGACAAACAGCCCGTGCTGTCCGGGCCGGTGCCCCACGACTTCGGCGAAGCCTATCGCGCATTGCGCACCTCGCTGGTCTTCACCAGCGGCGGCGAGTCCACACGCATCATCACCTGCACCAGTGCGCAGCCGCTGGAAGGCAAGACCACGACGGCCTGCAACCTCGCGATGGTGCTGGCGTTTGGCGGGTCACGCGTGTTGCTGATTGACGCCGACATGCGCCGACCCGGTGTGCACAAGGCGTTGAAGATTTCCAACACCGTGGGATTGTCGCATCTGCTCGTGGGTCAGGCCCGCGTGCGGGAAGCCATCCAGCGCACCAGCGACCCCAACTTCTGCGTCATGACCGCCGGCCGCACGCCACCGAATCCCTCGGAGCTCCTGTCCTCGGAGCGGATGAAGCAGTTGATCGCCAATCTGAAGCAGGGCCCCTTTGACTGGGTCGTCATCGACACGCCTCCGGTGCTGGCCGTGACCGATGCGGTCATCCTGACGCCGCTCGTGGACGGCGTGACGTTTGTGCTCGGGGCGGAAATGACGCGTCGACGGCTCGCAGAACGTGCCGTGCAGATGTTGATGGTCAGCCGGCCCAAAGTGGTGGGCGCTGTGCTGAACAGGGTGAATTTTGACCGCAATAAATATTATTATTCGCGGTATTACGGTCACCAATACAAGAGTTACTACGGCAGCAGTTCGGGTTCATCGGTCAAGGCCTGATCCCGACATCACGGCAGGTTTTCCATGCCCTCAATGACCGCAGCGCTCACTCTGCTGCTGGGCTGGTCGCTGTTTGCCTTTGGCGCCGTCTATCCATGGGCGTTTGCGCCTGCCGCCGCAGTCGCCACCGCCGGTGGCCTGTTCACGCTGGTTACGAGGCGCGATCGCTGGTCGTGGCTGGACGTATCGGTGGTCGCTGTCGTGGCCGTGGCGCTCTTCCAACTGATTCCGCTGCCTGAATCGCTGCGACTGCTGCTCAGCCCCCACTCCGCGGACCATGTGGCGCGGATGCAGCTGGTGCCGCCCACCGCTGGCGCCTGGGCGCCGCTCACGCTGTATCCGGGCGCGTGGTTATTCGGCGCCGGCACGTGCGCGGCGGCCGCCGGTCTCTTCGTCTGGACGCGCGATGGCCTTGACTCCCGTGGGGTGCGGCGACTGATTCGCGCCGTGACGTGGATGAGCCTGATGGCGTCGATCCTCGCGCTGATACAGCCGGCACTTTTCCCCAACGGACTGGTCTATGGATTCTGGACACCGGAGTCCGAAGGTGCGTCGCCCGCCGGCCCCCTGATTAGCCGCAACCACTTTGCGTCCTGGATCATCCTCGCGTGGCCGCTGACCGTGGGCTACATCGTCGCCCATGGCCGCTCACACTGGCGGGACCGTCGGGTGGCCCGTGCCGTGCTGGTCTTGAGTGACGCCCGTGCGTTCTGGCTGATCCTGGCCGCGGCAATGATGCTCGCGGCGTTGCTGGTGACGCAGTCACGCTCGGGGGCGATTGGCTTCGCTGCGGCGCTGGTGGTCTTCGGATCGTTTGTGTGGACGCGCACCGGCACCGGAGGCCGATTCGGCCTTGCGGGAGGACTGGTGCTGGTGGCCCTGCTGGGATCGCTCTGGGCGAACCCCAGTGGTGTCCTGACGCGGTTTGACCGGGCGTACTCGGGCCTCGACGGCGGACGGCCGGACATCTGGGCGCACAGCGTGCGCCTCTTCACGGAGTTTCCGGTCACGGGCATCGGCCTTGGGTCGTTTGAGGTGGTCATGCCCGCCTATCAAACCAGTTTTGCGACGTTGCTCAATCATGCGCACAACCAGTATCTCCACCTGCTGGTCGAGGGCGGACTTCTGCTGGCCGTCCCGTTGGTCCTGCTGATCACACTGCTGTGCGGCACGGCCTGGCGGCGCCTGCGGCAGGACCAGACGGCGATGGCCGACGTGCGCCACGGGGCGTGTGCGGGCCTTGTCGGGCTCGCGGTGCAATCGATCGTCGAGGTGCCCTTCCTGACGCCGGCGGTGGTGCTGCTGGCCGCCGTCAGTGCGGCAGTGCTGGTACGCGGAACGGAGACACCCTGATGTCGCTCCGTGTCGCATTTGATCTGGATGGCGTGCTGGCGAATTTCCGCTCCGCGTTTGAGTCAGCCGCTTCTGAAGCCGGCGTGACGCTGCCGAGCAGCGCACTCGACTCGACGCCCTCAGACCCAGTGTCGCCGCGAGATATCCGGACCATTTGGGATTACGTCAAACGGACGCCGAACTGGTGGGTGCGTCTGGCGCCGTACGAACCGGCACAGATCGTCCGGTTGTATGAAACGGCGCGCCGCGAACGGTGGGAGGTGGTGTTTGTGACCAAACGTCCCGCCACGGCCGGTGATCCGGTCCAGTTCCAGACGCAGTGGTGGCTCGAACAGCAGGGCTTTTATTATCCGGCGGTGATGACGGTCCCCGGATCACGTGGGGAACTCGCCAACGCGCTGCGGCTGGACGTGCTGGTGGATGATCAGATTCACAACTGCGTGGATGTGATCAGCGCGTCGCAGGCCAAGGCGGTGCTGCTGCATCGTGATCGTCCGGACGCGTCGATTGACGACCACGCCACCAACCGCGGCATCGGCGTGGTGCGTTCTCTGGAGGAAGCCCTCGACGTCCTGGACCATCTGCATTCAGTCATGCGGGAACGGCGCGGGCGCCTGCAGCGTCTCGCCGACTGGTTCGTCAGTCGGCCACGGCCACAGTCCGGTCTGCCTACAAGTCCCGACCCGGCCCGCGTGACGTTGCGGAACGACTGACGAGGCGGTCCCGCGCCCACGTGCGGATCCAGCGCACACCGCCGGTCACCAAGCGATGGGCATACAACCACGGCAGCCACACCCGCCGGGTTTTTCCGTAGTGCGCCAGCAGGTACGGCGCCGGGGGCCAGAGATGTTCACGCAGCAGACGCCGACGATCGCGCCACGACGGCAGGGCCTGCAGGTCGTCAAACACATCCTGCAGTTGGTCACGTCGCGGGTCGAGCCACACCCGTGAGGCGTCGTGCGTGCCGGCTGCGTCCAGCCCCTCGATGAACGCCGAAGACAACAGCGGGCGCGTCTCGTCGTCGACCAGGGTGCGTGCGTCGCGCAGCGCCTGCGCCACCAGTGCGGACGCGCCCAGACGCGCTGCACGCACCTGCAAGGCGGCCACCTCGAGTGCCGACCAGCGCCGAGCCATCAGCGCGAGGTCGAGCGACCACTTCAGCGCCGCGTCTTTGGCGTGATGCGCACGCGGGTGCAGACTCGCGATGAACACACTGTCCTCATCACTCGCACGCAGCACTCCGGCGCCCACGAACGGTGCGGGCACGCCACGACCAAGCACCTCGTGTGTCGGCAACATCTGTTGCACCCACACCCGGTTGGACACGTGCCAGTGCAGGTCCACCGTGGTGGTGGTGCCGGGAATCATCGTGCGCTCGAAGACATCCTGCCCGTTCACCATCGGGCCGGGTATCCGTTCCGCGCGTTGGTAGCCGAGGCCCTCGAGCACCACCCATGCGTCGTGTCTGGCCTCAGGCGTGATGAGCACATCCAGATCGATGTGCGGCCGGCACCACGGTTCCGGATACTCGGTGTAGGCCCACGCTCCACCTTTGAAGATCAGGGGGGTCACCCCGGCGTGCACCAGTGCGCCGCAGACCTGCACCATGTCGGCGTGGTGCACCGCGGCCTCCAGCACTGCACGTCGGCGGTCATCGGCAAGCGCCGCCACATCGGGCCGCAGCCACGCCATATACGGGGCGAGGCCCTCACGGCGCAACGCGTCGAGCACGGCCGCCTCCGGAGAGGACGCGAACAAGACGTCCAGATGTGTGGGGTGTCGGAGAACCGCGGCCAGGTCGGCCGGAGACACCATCGGGTTCAGCTCCAGAGGGAACTGATCACGGCCCGGCGGAAGGCGGGATGACGCAGCAGGGCGAGCGCGGCGCCCCGATGCCAGTTGAAGTCGGCGTGTTCCTTGAGGAGGGGCACAATGCCGTCCACACGTGCCACTTCGATCAGGGCGTGGATGCCGCGGTCGCCGATCCGGGTCGCGAGTGCGCGAAACGCCAGCCCGGCGCGAATGTCGGGCCCCAGCCGCGCACGCCACCGATCCTGATAGACGCCCAGGTGGCGCGCCGTCACGGTGTCACGCTGCAACGCGTCGGAGAATACCTCGGCTGCGAGACGGCCGCTGAGCAGGCTGTAGTAGATGCCTCCACCGGTCGTGGGTTTGACCATGCCGGCCGCATCACCCACGGCGACCACCCGGTCGGCCACCGTCTGTCGTACGGGGCCCAGCGGCAACATCTTGAGCCGTGCATCAGGGATCGTGGTGATATCCACGCCCGCGTCCTGCGCCATGCGCGTCGCAAACACTCTGAACCGGCGCAACGCTTCCGTGTCGCAGAACAATCCGAGCCGCACGTGGGGGGTGGTACCGCGCGTGAAGGGCACCGTCCACGCAAAACCACCAGGCGCAATCGACCGTCCCAGCCGCACGTCGATCCGCGGCTGCAACGGGAAGGGCATCTCGACCTGTGCGGTCTGCACGAACGCACGGGGTACGCCCAGTCCAAGTTCGCGGTTGAAGCGGTAATTGGCCCCGCAGGCCAGCACACAGAGTCGCGCACGCACGGGGGCCTGCTGGTCGCGTACGCGCACCGTCACTCCGGACGCGTCGACCGTCAGCCCATCCACTCGGCTCGACGTGTGAAGCTCAGCCCCGTGCCCGACCGCCCGCTCGGCGAGGCGCCGATCGAAGGCGGCACGGTCCACCACCGCGGCAATAATGCGCTCGGAGTCGACCAACACCGGTTCACCGTCTTCGTGCCGGAAGGCCGCGGCCGTCGAGAGCGACAGGATGGTGTCCTGCGGCAACGCCAGTTCGGCGAACGCGTCGTACCCGAGCACCCCCGTGCAATGGACAGGCCGGCCCACCTCGGCGTGCTCTTCCAACACGATCACGGCGTGGCCGCGCGCGGCCAAATCGGCAGCCGCCATCAGCCCGCCAGGGCCGGCGCCGATGACGACAACGTCGTAGTGGGAAGTGAATGATCCGGTCACAAAATTGACTACCGTCGGTGTCCGCGGTGCTCCCAGCGTCCCGACACACTGACCCAGATCGACACAAGGATCAGTCTGACGTCACGCCAGAGGGAGTAGCGCCGGATGTAGAGCCTATCGTAGCGGAATTTCAGGCGACGCGGAAGATTGCGAGAGGCGTAAATCTGCGCCACCCCGGTCAACCCGGGCCGCACCAAAGACCGCACCTCGAAGCCCGGCACCGCTTCAAGCGGCACATGCGTCCCATCGCCAGTCGCTTCGATCTCTCCAGGTCGCAGGGCCCTGGGGCCCACCACACTCATATCGCCGACAAGGATGTTCCACAGTTGCGGCACTTCGTCCATCGCGGTGGCCCGCAACACGCGCCCGACGCGGGTGACCCGCGCATCACCTGCAACCGCCTGCCGTGCCCCGTGCCGTTCAGCATCCACGTGCATCGATCGGAATTTGGTGGCCTGAAACTCGCGCCCGTCGCGCCCCGATCTCGACTGTCTGAACAACACCGGTCCGCCGTCGTCGAGCCGAATCAGCACCGGCACGACCACCCACACCGGAGCCGTCACGACCAGGCCGATCACCGCGAACCCCATGTCCAGCACACGCTTGGCCCACGAACGGTTGACCCGCTCAGCAGCGGCCTCGATGGGCGTCACCGTCGCCACCCGGCGACGAGCCACAACCACCAGCACCGCCCCCAGATGGCCCCCCAGACCACCACATCCTTCGGCCAGAATCTGCGAAAGTGTTTCAGGTAGTAGCGCCACATGCTGCGATGTCGCGCCACAATCATCGGCCGATTGACCTGGCGACTGCTGCCACCGATCGCGTGCTCCAGTTCCATGCCGGGGTGAAAGTACACCTTCCAGCCGGCGAGCCATGCGCGTTTGCAGAAGTCCACATCCTCGACGTACATGAAGAAGCGCTCGTCGAGTCCCCCCAGGGCGTCACTGACCGACCGGCGATGCAGCATAAACGCACCGGAGACCCAATCCACCGGTGTTGGCACCGCATGTGACAGGTCTCCCCGCAGGTAACGACGGGACCAGGGATTGCCGGGAAACCATCGCGTGAGCAGTGAGTAACGATGGCCGAGTGCGGCACCATACGAGGGAAACGCGCGGGCCGACCGCTGCACAGTCCCACCAGGGTCGAGAATGCGTCCACCCACCACGCCCACATCGGGATGTTCGTCCAACCAGGCCAGCACCTCACGCACGTGGCCACCGGTCATCCGTCCATCGGGATTGACCCAGAGCACGTAGCGGCCGGTGCTCGTGCGCAGCCCTTCGTTGATCCCTCCGCCGAACCCCCGATTGTCCGGCAGCGCCACCACCTGCACGCCGGGATGCGCCCGCGCGATCGACACGGTCTCATCGCCTGAGGCATTGTCGATGACGATCACGTCCGCCTGCACGTCCGCCACCGCGGCAAGGACCGACGTGAGGCAGGCGTCGATATCCTGCGCAGACCGATACGTCACGATGAGCACGGAGAGGTCGGGTGCACTCATGTGGCCGACGACTCCATGCGTTCCAGGACATACAGCGCCCACAGACGCGACCAGTGCAACCGGCCCGTCAGGAATCGATCAACCGCAGCCGCATACGGTGGCACACGCAACCGCGCGGCCACGTCAGCCCACACCGTCGGTCGCGGCGACGTCAGCGCCTCGCGCAGCCAGATGTCCATGGGCAACACGAAACCCTGTTTGGGCCGGGTGCGTGTGGCGGCGTCCGCCCAGTCCGGCCACGCCTCAAACAACGCCGCCTTCCAGGTGGGGTGTGCCCCCCGTCCCCACCGTCCCGCCGCGGCGACGGCCTCCACCACCAGATGGTCCACCAGCGGCGTGCGCAACTCCAACGCACGGCACATCGTGACCGCGTCCGTGTCGGGCAGCAACTGGCGCTGCAGGAAGTGCCGCCACTCGTTATCACGCACCTGATCAAACGGATCGACTGACGCCGCACGTACGCGTCGACCCGGTGCCTCCGCACCCGTGATTCCATCGTCGCCGAGCAGTTGTCGAATATCCGCACGACTCCAGAGGCCACGATAGGCCCACCAGACGTCATCAAGGGACGAGGGGCGTTCTTCGGCGATGGCGGCGAACTTGGCCACACGCGGAGACGGCCACCGTTCCAGCACTGGCCGCGCCAATCGCGCCAGCGCGCCCCAGCGCTGCATGGTCGCGAACAGTCGAGGCACCTCCGTGAACGACGGATACCCTCCGAACAATTCATCGCCGCCAATCCCGGACAATGCCACCTGCACACCGGCCAGGCGTGCGGCACGTGCCACCACGAACGTATTCAGTCCGTCCACGCTCGGTGCGCCCAGCGCCCCCAGAAATTCCTCGACCAACGCGTCGCGGTCGCCTGGCTCGACCACCACCTCCGTGTGTGTCGTGCCAATCCGTTCGGCCGCACACCGAGCCGCGTGCCCCTCATCGAGCGACGAACCGGGCAGGCTCACGGTGATCGAACGCAGGTCACCAGTGGTGTGTGCGCGGGCTGCTGTGGCAATGGCCGATGAGTCAAGGCCACCACTGAGAAACACGGCCACCGGCACGTCACTCACGAGATGCGCGCGCACACTCTCGTCGACCGCCGCCCGCATCGACGCGGCCACCTGCGCAACGGGCTGCTCGTCGCGCGCGCGTCGCCACACGCCGTCGAGTGACCAGTAGGTGCGCGCGGTGGTGCGATCGCGTGTGATCTGCACGTTCGTGCCCGGTGCGACCACCGACACCCCCTGCCAGAAACTCTCGTCAGCGGCGATCGAGCCGCGGGCCAGAAACGCCGCGCGCTGCGCCGGGTCGGCGCGCAGACTCCACAGGCCGGACGCCGCGAGTGCCTGCGGCGTGGAGGCAAACAGCAGTAGATCGGGCGACGGACGGACGAATACCAGCGGCTTGATGCCGAAGCGATCGCGTGCGAGCGTCAGCGCGGACCCCGACACATCCCAGTGCGCAAACGCAAACATGCCCCGGACCTGAGCGAGGAAGCCCGTGCCCGCACGGGCGAGTCCCTCCACCAGCACTTCGGTGTCGGCGTGTGAACGCAGGCGTACACCGTCAGCGGTCAGGCGCTGCTGCAGGTCACGGTAGTTGTAGATCTCGCCGTTGTAGGTCACCCAGTGGCGGCGATCCGCCGAGGCCATCGGCTGACGCCCGGCATCGGTGCGATCGAGAATCGCCAGTCGGCGATGCGCCAGGTACGCCACCGCCCCGTCCGCCCCCACCACCACCTCACGCCCGTCGCCGTCAGGGCCGCGTCGCGCCACCGCCTCGTCCATGCGTGCGAGCACAGTGGTCATCGCGTCGCGATCACGGCCGCCCCAGTCCACGAGTCCGGCAATACCGCACATCAGGGGGTGCTCCCTGGCAGAATTTCGTCGTACACACGATGCACACCGGCCAGATACGCGGTGCTGGAATACCGTTCATTGACACGCGCCCGCCCGGCCGCGCCCATCGCCTGCGCCATTGCCGGGTCGTCACAGACGCGTCGAATCGCCGACGCCAGTGCGTCCGAATCGTTGGGAGGCACCAACAGCCCGGTCACGCCATCCACCATGATCTCGCAGGGCCCCCCATGCGCGGTGGCGATCACCGGTCGGGCTGTCGCCATGGCTTCGACCACCACGAGTCCAAACGGTTCAGGTTCCGTGGACGGCAGCACCAACACGTCCAGCGCCCGATGGACGTCAGGCATGGCGACGGGGCTGAATGCCCAGTCTGTCCACACGAGGCGCCCCGCCAGGCCCAGGCTTGTCGCGCGCGCCTTCAGTGACGTGGCGTACGTCTCGAGCCCGATGACGGGCCCACCTACCACCACAAACCGCACGCGTGGGCGCTCAGAGGCAACTCGGGCGGCGGCGTCCAGGAACACGTCCACCCCTTTCCACACATCCAGTCGTCCCGCCATGCCGACCAGAATGTCGTCGGCGCCGGCCCCGAGCGAGGCACGCATGTGTACGCGCTGCCCGTGTGGATCGTCCGGGTGAAATCGCTCCACCTCAATGCCGTTCGAGACCTTGCGCACTGTCGCTGGCCTCGTCTCCACAGCACCGAACATCGCCGCCACCGCGTCGGACGTCACGATGATGCGTGTCGCCATGTGGCGCGCCATCCACAACTCCATCCGACGCAGCCACCCCTTCTGCCAGACGATCTCGCGGATGTGCCACACATGCGGAGTGCCAGTCAGCCACGAGACGGGACCGCCGTACAGATTGTGAATGGTGTTGGTGTGGACGAGGGCCACGTGCGCCCGGCGAATGACGGTACGCAGTTGCCACAGCGCTCTCGGCATGTTGAGCACGAACCCGACCAGATACAGCCATCCGCGCCGGGACGTCAACTTCAGCAACGTCGGAACCACCAGCACCTCGGCACCGGCGTCCCGCAGTCGCGGCACCAGCGGTCCGTCGGACGGCAGGACGACGATGGCGCGAAATCGTGTGCGGTCGAGTCCTTCGATCAAACGCACCATCGACACGTCGGATCCGCCCACCTCGGAGGTGGTGTGCAGATACAAAATCGGATGGATGTCAGGCGCGGGCACGGGACATGACCTGCGTGTAGACCGTTTCATACTGCGCCGCCACGACTGACCAGTCATACCGACCGACGTCTGCGAGCGCCGCACGCTCGAGCCGAACGCGCTCGTCGGGGGACTGGAGCACGCGCAGCAACTGGTCCGCCAGTGCCCCGTCCTCGGCGATGACTCCCAATGCGCCGTCGCGCAACACGTCGCGCGCGCCTGGATTGGGCGACGCGACCACTGCCGTACCCGACGCCATCGCTTCGATGTAGGGCCGGCCGAACCCTTCATAGGCACTGGGCAGGCACAACACCCAGGCACTCCGCAGGAGCGTGCGCAATTGGGTGTCGTCCACGCCACCCCAGCAGCGCACCCCGGGTTCATCGGCCACCGGTGGGCCCACGATCCAGACCTCCGCGTCAGGCAGCGTCGCCCGTACGCGGCGCATCGCCGACAACAACAGTCGCCCACGTTTGCGTGAATCGACTTCTCCGACAAACAAAACGGTGGGATGTGACGATTTTGATGTCGGGTCCGGTGACAGCAGGGTGAGGTCTATCCCGTTGGGAACGACCTGTCCCGTGCGCGGATAAAAACGCAGCGTGTGTGCAGAGACACCCACCAGCGCATCTGCTCGAAGCGCCGCGATCCACTCCCCCACGAAGAACCACAGATGCAGCAGCAGCCGTCGCGGCGAGCGGCCGAGGATGCCGTTGAACCAGGCCTCAGCCAGCGCCGTGCCATGCATCGTGCGCACGACGGGTGGACGACCGCGTCTGGGCAACCACTGATCGTCGCCTTGGGCATGGATGACATCAAATCGGGAAAAATCGCAGTGGCGCAGTGCCCAGGGAAAGCGCACAGGCGCCAGTCGGCCATCTTTCACTGGCACACGCGTCACCTCGTACGGGGCATCGGCCGGTGCGGGGTCCTGACTGAACACGGTCACGCGGTGCCCACGACGCATCAGGACACGCGCCAGGCCGTCGGTGAAGTAGCCCACTCCGCCGCGCGAGGTACCAGGGAGGAACCGCTGGATCAGGGCAATGTCAGCCACGGGCGACGGACCGATACAGCTCCGCCATGCGGCGAGCCGCCCGCGACCATTCAAATCGAGCGGCACGTTCGAAGCCCCGTTCGATCAAACGACGACGCGCCTGCGGCTGACCGATGACCTCCGCCATCGCATCCGCCATTCCTGAGTCATCGTCGGCATCCACCAGTATCCCCCCGTCGCCCACCACCTCAGGGATCGCGCCCCGGTTGGAGGCCACGACCGGCGTGCCACACGCCATCGCTTCAAGCGGGGGCAGGCCGAAGCCGGCCAGCAGGGGCGCGTACAGCAGCACATCAGCAGCGTGATAGTACCCAGGCAGATCGGCAAACGCCACACGCCCCACCATCCGAATCCGGTCCCCCAACTCAAGCGATGAGATCAGGCGCATCTGGTCCGGCGTAAACGGCATCCCCACCTTCACCAGCGTGGCATCACTACCGTGTTGCGTCACCAGCGTGCCAAACGCCCGGATCATTCGTTCGACGTTCATGTACCCCTGGGTGTGTCCGACGACCAGCACCACGTCGCCAGACAACCCCAGACGCCGTCGCGCCTGCTCCCGGTCCGCAGCCGGTCGGAACATCTCGTCGATCCCCAGGTGAACGACATGTACGCGATCGGCGGGCAGGTCGACGTACGCGGCCAGATCCTGCTTGGCGGCCTCGCTGTCACACACCACCGCCGCCACGTGCCGGAGGCTGCGCATGCTGTAGTCAAAGGCGCGACGGGTCCGCCAGCTCACGCCCGGCACCTTCATCACGACGGCATCGTGAAACGTGACAATAGTCCGATCCGACCGCAGGCTTCTGGCGAGATGGCCGAACCCGTGGTCGATGATGTGATTCACGTCACCCGCGTGGCGTGGGGCAAAACGCTGATAGCGGATGTACTGGTCCCAGTGTCGTCGCCACCCGCCTTCAATGCGAGGCTCCGGCAACTCCGTGCTGGAGATCTGCTCATCCAGCGTCAACCACGGCCCGACCCGACGCTCAAGGGCGTCGGCATACAGCGTCATGCTCGTCCGGTAATTGTCGCGAAACGCGCGAAAGAGCACGATGTTCATTCGCGGGCTCCCACCACGCGTGCGGGATTTCCCACAACAATCGCATGCGGCTCCACGTCGCGCGTCACCACCGACCCGGCACCCACGACCGCACCGGCCCCGATCGTCACGCCATCGAGCACGATCACCTGATTGCCGATCCACACATCGTCACCGACCGTAATCCCCGAACGTGTCACGCCTTGATCCTGAATGGGCCGGGTCACATCGCGGAAGTTATGGTTCTCCGCCAGCAGGTGCACGCCGGCGCCGAACGTGACGCGCGCCCCAATACGAATGCCCCCACCAGCACCGAGCAGGCACCGCGGACCGATGTAAGTCTCGCTGCCGATCACCAGGCCCACACCCGGCTGGTCGAGGGTACTGGTGGCTTGAATCCACGCCCCTTCACGGATACGAACGTGATCGCCGAACCGCATGCCCTCGCGCGCGTACGCACTCAGGTAACTGTCGTCGCCAATCCAGACGTTGCGCCCCACCGACAGGCGGCGCGGAAACAGGATACGTGTGCGACGACCGACAAACAGACGGCCCCCACACGCCCCCAGCCACCACGCCGTCCAGACACCGCGGATGCGCGCACCACCGCCGCGTGACCACAGGAACTGCATCAGTTCGGGCCACGACACTTCGACCGGTGCCGCCAACGCCACGGTGCGGCCGATCGCCATCGTGTACAGACGGGACTTAAGACTCATACAACGTTCGGGCGCGATCGTATGCCGATTCCACCTCTTGCACCATGCCACCGACCGAAAAGGCGGCACGAATGCGCGCCTGCCCGGCCGTCCCCATCACCTGGCGCCGAACAGGATCCGACAACAACGTCGAGACGGCGTCGGCCATGGCGGCAACGTCGCCGGGAGGCAGGAGCACGCCGACCGCCTGATCCTCGACGCGATCCTCCACAATTTCGGCCACCCCGCCCTGCCGGAATGCCACCACAGGTGTGCCCTGCGCGAGCGCCTCTGCCACCACGAGGCCGAAGGGCTCAGGGTCCACGGAGGTATGAACCACCAGATCGGCCGCGGCCAGCCACGGTCGCGCATCGTCAACCTGTCCCACCCACGTGAGGCTCTTGGTCAGCCCGAGTGTCTCGGCCTGGCGCCTCAGCGCGGCCGGATACTCCGGTTCCAGCCCAAAGAGGCTGCCGCCGACGATGGCGAATGACGCGTCGTGATGGCGCTGCGCAATCCGGGCCGCGACGTCCAGAAACACGTGGGTGCCTTTCCACCGCTGCAGGCGACCACACCACACAACCAAGGGGCCTCCGACACGCGACACCGGCTCGACCGGCGCGATCGCGACGCCGTTGTGGACCACGTGCACTCGGTCGTGGGCGAGTCGACCCCGCCAGCTGTGTGCCACGCCGTGAGACACCGCGATGGCCTGCTGCGCCTCCACCGCGCTCGCCAGACGATGCAGCACACCATTGGACGACCAGGTCGGATCGAAGCAATCATGCAGGTGCCAGACCACCGGCACGTGTTGTCGAGCCGCCGCACGTGCCCCGTACACCTGCCCGGCAATGCCGTGTGTGTGCACCACGTCTGGCGCGACCGTCCCCATGACGTCCGCCAGTGCGTCAATCAGTCGGCGAGCCGCCCCCACGTGTCGAAACCGAGGCACCGGCGGCACGGTGACCACCGCCCAGCCACGTGCGCGCCACACCGCATCCAACGGTGATCCCCGGGGAGCCACTACGACAGGCTCGTACCGGCCACCTCCCGAGACAGCCGCGTGCACGAGCGATTCGACGACGGCTTCGGCACCGCCGCGTTCCGCGGCCAGTGTGATGTGGAGCACACGGCCGCGCCCTTGTGTCGTCTCAGGCACCCAGGCCCCGGCGCTCACGTTCAAGGTCTGCCATCTTGACGGCCACACCGAGCAGGAACCAGAAGTACAGGTTCCCGGGGATGGCGTCCAACCCGGTGCTGTTCATCGTCAGCAACAACGTCATCATGAGCTGCAGAAAAATGGCGATCCAGATTGGCCGGCCGGGCGCGTCGACCATCGACGTCCGCGTACGCAGCAGATAGACACCTATGGTCACCGCGAGTCCAGCGAACGCGGCGACGCCCAGCACCCCCATCTCAGTGGCCAGAATGCCGAAGTAACTCTCGACCAGATGCACCGTGCCCGCAGGGCTAAAGTGACGCGCACCAACCGTGGCGACGCCGACGCCCTGGCCCAGGGGAGACTCCAGCATCTGCGTGATCCACAACTGTCCGAAAAACGTGCCCTGAAAACGATTGACGTTCTCCATTGTTGCGATTGAGGCAAACCGATCGGCGACACCGGTGCCGAAGTAGCTGAAGCTGAGCGTCAGCAGGCCATACACCACCGCGCCGATCATGCCGACCCTCGACAGGTCACGCGACAACGCGGCCACCAGTCCGCCCAGTACGAGAAACAGCGCCATCGGCGTTCTGGAGCCCGTCACCAGCATCGCGGGAACCGCACACGCCAATGCGAGCAGTACCATGCGACGATCCCCGGGGGCCTGATCCCTCACCAGCAGGAAACCCACCATCAGCGTGGCCACCGAATACAAATACGCGCCGAACTGCCCTGGTGAATTGAACGTGCCCGGCACTCGGTAGTGGAACGCCCCCGACTCGCCCATCGTGGAGAAGAACATGTACGAGTAATCTGCGCCCATCGCACGGAGAGCGAATGGACCACCGAAGTAGAGATAGACGCCAAACAGGCTCACGGGAATCGACGACCACCCAATGACGCGGAGCAGTCGCGCCAGGTCGGCATCCCCCCGCAGAAAGTGGTAGCCAGCAAACATCAACGGCACGTAGAACAGCTTCTGTTTCAGGGCCACGCTCATGCCGAGCGGTGAGACCGGCGTCGGCATCCCGACAAACAGCACACAGACGATCGCGAAGATGGCGTACGGCATCGCAAACCGGCCGATCGATCCGCCCCGTGCGTCCCCGTTCGCCATCATGCCGAGGTACAGCAGACCGATGAGGGCATCTTTCGGCAAATAGGCGATCGGGTTCGGGTAAAGAAAATTAACAACCAGCCCCTCGATGCAGGTGTACAGAAAGATCGCGAACACCAGGCGTCGTTGTGTATCAGTCAGACCCATTCAGCGCACCACCTCATACTCGCGTCGCTGCCGGACATCCCCACGTTCCACCTCATCCTGCACACCCTGCCGATCCCCCAGGTACCGGCGAAGGAATCCCGTCAGCCTCGCCGGCACGACCGTCACCTGATTGACCGCCACCGTGCGGAAGCTCACGGCGCCCCGATTGGGAATGATATTGGTGCCCCACTGAAACATGAACCCCATATTCCACACCGCGAGAAGAGCGATCGCAGCGGCGAGCGTGCGCCGTGTCGACACCCCGCGTGCGGCCGCCCAGTCCGCAACAGCCGCCAGCCCGAGCACCAGCACGACGGACAACGAGATAAAGAAGCGGTTGCCAAACGACGACTGGCCGTGCCAGTTCTGATAACTCGCGACCGCCACGTAAAACACGACCCCCGCCAGCACCCATGGACGCATCACGGCGTGTGATCGCCACACCCGAACGAGGCCGGCCAACGCAATCACGACGACGGGCGTCCACAGCCACCATCCATGATTCGGCGACAACGCCGTCTGCCACAACCGCGGATCAGACCAGATGAACTGATCCTGGTACCCGGTGATCCACGGGCGCCCATAGAGAAGGGTCTTGCCGACCAGCTGAGGCAGCCCCACGATCACCGCCGCACCCACAAACAGCACGCCGTGCCTGATCGCCGGCACCCACCCGCCCGCGGCGATCGAACGTTGCCACACCCAGATCGCCGGCAACACCAGGACACCGTTGAGGTGATACACCTGCACCATCAGACCAGCCAACGCACCCCACACGGCCCAGTCGACGGCTGACAACACCCGGCCTCGCCACACGACCCACGCGAGAAATGCCGCAACGCCGCACGCCGCAAGCGCATGCACGTGAAAGGGCAAAAACACCTGGTACACGGGCAGCGATGAGGCGAGACCGATCCCGAGCGCGGCGAGCCCGGCGCCGCGACCATACCCGAGCCAGGTCGCCACACGCGCAGACAGCCACAACGCCAGCATCCCGTACAGGGCGGTGCCCATCGACACCAGCCATACGTACGGCCAGCTGTAGCCATCAGCCGGCACGGTGGCACCGAGTGCCCGGGCCAGTGTCACCCCGCCGTGCGCAACCAGAAACCACGGCGCCCACATCACGGCCGGCCCCACACTCCACTGATTACCGACTCGTCCCGTCACGGTCCGCGCCTCGGGACGCACGGTGCCGTCGGGTTCAAAGATCAGCGTTTGAAAGAGAGGGTCGGCGCGCTGAAACTGATTGGTGAAGTCGAGGTCCCCGTCAATCACCGGAGAAACCAGCCAGGCGTAGTAGCCGTTGCCGTCTCCACGCACGTACGGATTCACAAGGACGCAGGCCAACACTGCGGCCACGATCCACCACGCGTACGACCGTCGCCTCTCGGTCACCCGTCCACCAGAAACGGTCCGAGCACGAGTGTATCGAGATGTCCCTGCACAAACGCCCTCACCGCGTCGTCAGGCGACGCGACGATTGGTTCCTCGTGCATGTTGAAGCTGGTATTCACAAGGGACGGCACCCCGGTGCGTTCGTAACAGGCCTGCAACACCGCGTGATAAAAGGCGTCGGTTGACGGGCGGATCAGCTGCGGACGAGCGGTGCCATCCAGATGGACCACCGCCGGTGACTGCGCACGCATCGCGTCGGTGCAGGCGAACGTGACGGTCATGTAGTCGGCTGACGCCCGGGCCTTGTCAAGACCGATGTAACAGGCATCGGCGTGCGCGTCGAGCGTGACCGGCGCGAACGGCATGAACTCGGTCCGTTGCAGGCGCACGTTCAGCCACTGATTCACATCCGGATCGCCAGTGCGATACAGGATCGTCCTGTGGCCGAGTGCCCGCGGTCCCACCTCCATGCGTCCACGCGCGATCGCGACGACTTTGCCGGCGGTGATGCGGTCGGCGACCGCCTCGGCCAACGGACCGTCGTCAAGTCGTTGCCCGGTGAGGTTGTGGGCGGCCAGGGCCTGGACCATCTCTGATTCCGGGTACTCAGGGCCGAGATACAGACTCGGCACCACCGACGGGCGCACGCCGAACCGGCGACCGGCTTCAAGCAGAGCCCCACCAACGCCGAGCCCTTCATCGCCCATCAACGGACACACAAAGAGCGACTCCACCTCCGGCATCTCGGCGATGGTCTGATTCATGCGGACATTGGCAAACACCCCACCGGCCACCGCCAGGCGTCGCCGCCCCGTGCGTGTAATGGCCGCACGAACGAGATCCACGACGACTTCGGTCAGGCGTCGTTGCGCGGTGGCGGCAATGTCTTCCCGCGTCGCGTCGCGCAGCGCGTCACGCATCGCCACCGGATCGAGCCGGGTACGAATGGTCAATCCCTCCGCAGCAATGGCGTCACGCATCACGGCATAACACGGTGCATCGGGTCGTCCGTGCGCCGCAAGCCCCGTAATCTTGCCGCCGTGCCGCATGTGGTGAAAGCCGCACAGGGTCGTCACCAGTTCCCAGAACTCACCGGGTGAGTGCGGATAAAACGTCCGCGCGATGACTTGGAGATCGGTACCCGTGCCGCAGGCCACGATGCCGCTCTTGAGGGCACCAACGCCATCACAGGTGATGACTAGCGCGTCTTCGATGCCACTCATCCAGTACGCAGCCGCGGCATGTGCGAGGTGGTGATCCACCTGGACGAGCGGGACCTGCCCGAGCCCGGCGACGGACAGAAACTCGCGCCAGTCGTGCACCGGTGGACGACCGTCCTGATCGCGCACCGCAGCCGAACGGCGCTTAAATTCGTCGAGGTATCCGTACGCGCCGAGGGCGGCCATCCCGGTCTGAAACCGATCCTGTCCGCGCCGGGTCGCCCATTGGGCCGCCAGCAGGTCGGGATCAGACACCGCCGCGGCCAACAGTCGTGCTCCCTCGCGCACCTGATCCCCGGGCGACAGATACGGCACCACGACGGCATCGAGGTCACTCCAGGACACGCCGGTCATCGACTTGATTTTTTCAAGCGCGCGGAAGGGAAACCCGCCGTCCATCTTGACGCGACTCAACCGTTCCTCGGAGAGCGCCGCGAGGATCTCGCCCTGCCTGTTGACCAGTGCCACGCCGGTGTCGTGACCGACGCCGCGCGCCGGATGATAGATGCCCAGAATCATGTCGACGTGCCTTCGCCCCCCATCACTGTCGCATACGCTGTCGCGATTGTGGGCCAGTCCATGTGCGCGGCGTACAGCGTCACCGCCTCCTGTGAGAGTCGCGCACGCGCGGGCGCATCGTGCCAGAGCGCATCAACGGCCGCCACAAACAGATCAACCTGTCCGTCAGGCACTGTCTGCATGCCGCTCGCCCCCTGCAGCCACGAGTCAGTGGCCACGCCGTGATACGCCACCGTCGGCACGCCGTGCTGCAGCAGCGCCGCGCATGAACTTCTCCTCCCGGACACGCCATCCGCGTGCGGGGCCAACCCCACCGTCGCGCGCTCCAGCACGGTCGACACCACCGATTCCTCCACGCCGCCCAGGAGCGTCACCGACGGAGGCACGGGCCCTGCCACCACCTCCCAGGCGCGTCGGGCCTCGTCTGCAGACCGGGAGATCCAGGTCAGCGCAGGCGTTGGCGACTGCGTGGCCATCCAGTGCGCCACAGCGGCCAGGACCGGCATCTGCAGTGCGGCGGGCTGTCCAAACACCACGACACCGCCATCGCGGGGCCCGGCCGGGGCCGTGCGCGCGATATTACTGCCCACCGGAATGACGTGCAGCGGTGTGTGGCCGATCACACCGGCAGCCTGCAGTTCGCGGGCAGCGATCTCCTGCGTCACGATAATGTCCGACGCCATGCGGGCGAGCCGGCTGAGCTGCCGTCGGCACATCCACCGCACCAGCGCTCGACGTGGAGACCATGTGGGTGGTGGCCAGTATTCGTGCACGGTAATCACCAGCCGCCCGCCGGCCCGGCACACGGCCTCGAGCCAGCGGTGGATGTCCGGGCTGTGCCTCGCCGGAAAATACTGATACACGACGCCACTGACTCGTGCCTGGTCCCCCAACGGATCGCCACCAGGCAACATCAGGCGCACATCCTCACTCCGCGACGCCGACAGAGACGCCACCAGTCGCGACGAGTAATCGCCGATGCCGTCGAACAGGCCGGCTGGTGCCGGGGACGTCACGACCCAGCGCGCGCGCGCAGGAGCCGCCTCTCCGATCTCATCGCGCGTCGGACTGGACGTCTGCATACACAGGAATCAAACGGGCAAGGTGCGCGACTTCCGAATACTCTGACAGGACTCGCGTTCGTCCGAGCATCGCCAGGCGTGCCGCGTCCCCTGGTGCGTCGAGCAGGGCCCTGATGCCGACCGCCAGCGCAGCCACATCACCGGGCGGCACCAGGTGCCCGCCATCCCCCTCGTGCAACCATTCGGGAATCCCGCCGGTGCGGAACGCCACCACCGGCCGCGCCTGGGCAAGCGCTTCGATCCCGACAATCCCGAAGGCTTCCGGCCATCGGGACGGCACCACGACCACAGCCGCATCGCGATAGGCCTGGGCCAGGGCCTCGCCGTTCAACCACCCCCGACATGTCACACGGTCGGTCAGTCCGGCGTCGGCCACGGCCCGGGTCACCCGCGGCATCGACATGCCCTCACCCACGATCACCAACTGCCACGGGTCTGGCACCAGGCGCATCGCCTCGATCAGCATCTCGACGCCCTTTTCGGGAGTCACGCGGCCGACAAACAACACCGTGCGCCCCTGCGACGGTTCAACCACCGTCGGCGCGTGGGTGAAGTACGGAATCACCGACACGCGATCGGCCGCCACGCCGTTGCTGATGGCCAGTTGTCGCACGAACTCCGATGCCACCAGCACCCGCCTGTACGTCCGCAGTTCGACGTTGGCCTCACGGGTGCGACGATAGTTGCGCCACAGCACCTGTGGTCGTTTGCTCAGGGTGCATCGAAGATAGACCTGCCTGGGCAGACACAGCGGCCCGGTCTGATAGTGGCAGGCCTGGCTCGTCGCGAAATGAAACTTCGTCCCGGAGGGGCACAGGTCGAGCGTGTGTAACGTCTTGAGCGTGGGAACTGCCGCTCGGACGGCGCGCTCGAGCACCAGATTGGCATTGGCGTGCAGGTGCGCGATGTCGGCACCAAAATCGCGGAGCGCCTCCACCACTGGAGGAATCACTGCGGTGTTGGCGTTGTGTCCGAAGTCGCGGAATGCCCCGAGGATTCCCTGAACCGTCACACCCGGCACCGGTCGGTCACCCGCGTGCTCACGTTCGTCACCCGCGTGCAACACGAGCACCTGATGACCGGCGTTGGCCAGCGCCGGCGCCACGAGACGGACATGATTGGCCACGCCACCCGTGGGACGCCAGTCATCGGTCAGCAGAGCGATGCGCACGGTCGCTCTCCGACAGGCCCGTGCGTCAGCCCCACCACTTGCGCGTGATGACCAGTTCGTCGTCGGCCAGGATCGGAGTCTCGGGCTTGAGCCCCTTGATTTTTTTGTACCGGAGCACTTGGCCGTCGGCGCCTTTTTCGGGGCGCATGATATGCCCGAGTTTGCCCTTTGCCGTCATGCCCTGGGCCAGACCGAGGGCCTTCTGCACCGTCATGCCAGGCGACCACGCTTTTTGCCCCGAGCTGTTGACTTCGCCGTTGACGAAAAACACCAATGCCTGCTTGACGATGATGGTGTCGCCCGCAATCAACGGCGGATCCTCCCCGGCCAGCAGTTGCGTCCGCGTCACCGAAATCGTCTCCGTCTTCCCATTGACGGTCCGTCGCACGTCCACTTCCTCGCCGGCCAGCGACGAATATCCGCCCGCTTCCGCGATCGCCCGGCTGACGGTCATCTGGGTGCCGCCCAGTCGCTTCTCCCCGGGCTGATTCACAAAACCCTGCACGTCCACCCGCTGCTCACGCTCCCGGGTCACGGTCGCCACCACGGAAATCACGCCTTCGCGATAAATTTTCGGCGTCAGCGCTGCGAGCACCGCGTCCTGGATCTCGAACGTCGTCATCCCGTGCACACGCACGGCCCCGACGTACTTGAGCAGGATCGTGCCGTCGTTCTGTACGAGGTAATCCGTCTTCATGTCAGCGTCGATCGACGCCAGGTTATAAAACTCCAGCCTGATGAGGTCGTCGGCCGCCACCGTGTAGGGCTTCGGCGCAAACTCCTGTGACAGCGGAATTGGTGCCTGCGTCGCCTGCCCGGCCTGCGATGCCAGCATCGCCGGGGCGAACGCCACGGTCAGCGCGCCCACCAGACCGGCGATCCATCTCCGTGAATAACTCATGTGTGGTCGTCCTTTCTGTGTCATTTCTCCACCGCGCGCCATCGTCTACTCAGAATGACAGACGAAACGCTGAGTAGATACGGCTTCGCGAATAATTCTTCAGTGCATTGGGCGAGGCGCGTGTGGCGTACTCGTACCGTATCCCGACACGGGTGCCCTCCGAGCCACCAAAAAAATAGCCGAACTCGCCTCCGAGCGCCGTCGTGCGATCCAGACGAGGAGCAGACACGCCCGTCAAAGTGTCCCGGTACCGCAGCCACGACGCCCGTCCCTCGAAGATCAGATCAAAGTACTGGTTAAAGCGGATGTGCGAGCGCGCCTCTCCGCCCTGCTGCACGTAATACGGATAGTCCTCTTCGTACGACAGTCCCGGACGTCGCTCGCCGGCAAAACGCAGCTGCATGAAGTCACCCACGATAAACGTCGTGCTGCCCGAGGCGGCCACACCCTTGAACCCCGTGACGGTGGGATCTGTGTGCCGCTGTTCCATCCAGCCTACCTTCAGGTTCAGCCCCAATCGCGACTCCTGCGAGGACTCCAGCCCTCCAAAGTAGTACACGTCATCAGAGTCACGGATCGGCGAAAAATCGAATCGCACACGACTGTATTCAACGCCGCCGATCGCCGTGGTGTAGTCGGTCAGGATCAAACGCCCGTAGCCGCGAACCTCTTCGGCCTTGTGGTCGAGGACCTCTTTGAGATCCACACCGTCGAACTCTTCCCCTTCGGCGTAGCGCAGCGCGCGCGACCGATAGGCGCCGGAGACACCGAGGCGCCAGCCCAGTTCAAGGTCGGCCCCCACATCCCATGTAGGGGTTTCACGTCCGGCGCGCGCATCAATTTCGAACCCACCGCGTTCGTGTGTCTCGGCTCGACCCAACGCGGCCCAGGGGCGGACGCGACCCAGTCGCAACTCACCCACGACCCGCAACCCGCCGTCGACTGAACGCTCAGACGTATAGGTGCGGTACCAGATATAGCTGTTGGCCTGCTCCACCGTGACCAAGAGGGCCCGCACCTGCAGTCCCACCTGGGAGGTCATCGACAACGTGCCTGTCAGATCCTGTCGTTCGGACCCGGGCGTGTCGTTGAACACGTTGTCATCGACGCCGAGGTCCCTGATCTGAAACGTCGGGTTCAGAAAAATCGGTCCGATCCTGAGTCGCGCGTCCCGCCAGGGTTCCGCCTTTGGATCAGGCGGACGCCATTCCTGGGCGGCCACCGGCGAGGCGACCAGAAGCAGAAATAGCGCACTTCTTGCCAGTTGTTGTGTCATCCACCCTCTCGAACTTCGCGTAATGTTCACAGCATACGCGACTGATGACGCAGCTTCGCCCCGTCAGTCACAGTCAATAGCGACTATTTTGTCACATCAAGTCGCATCAAGCGCCACGATAGCAGTCCAAATAAGACGATACAGAGGAGCCGATCGACCTCCATCATGACGCCGAACACGTCCGGCCATCCCATCGGCTCGAAGATGCGGCGCCACCAGCCCGGCAATTGCACCACCAGCAGCACCGACGTCACGACCCATGCCGCACGCCACGGCTGCGGGAGCTCGCGCGTCGCCAGCGGGGCCGACCGCCAGGCGACAAGCACCGGTAACAGCAACAAAAAGTCGTAGGACAGGTGACGAGTGGCGAGCAGCGAGATCACGCCACACAACGCATACAGTTCCAGCGTCCTTGTCAGCGTCCACGCCTCCTGGTGGCGCCACGCGGCGACCGCCACAGGAAGCAGCAGGACGACACCCACGCTGAGCGCACCGGCCACGGTCGAGACTCCTGGAATCCAGGGCGCCAGCCATCCTTCCAACTCCGTGTGCCCGGTGAAGAGCTCACTGCCGCCATGCACATTTTCAAGTACCCGGCCGAGATCCGTCAGCAACGGCACCGGTGAGGTGCCGGTCATCGCACTGGCCACCAACGTCAACACCACGGGCACGGCCGCCGCCGTCAACACGCGGCGCCAGTCGCCCATCACCATGTGCGCGAGCAGCAGGACTCCACCCACCTGCGGTTTCATAAGGCTCAATCCCAGCCACAGGCCGCCGAGGAGTGCCGACGGATGCCGCGCACCGATAAATGCCAGCGTGAACGAGAGAATGCTGAACTGGCTCAGAACCCGGAAGCAGGCCGCGGCCAACAGCAAGGCGAGCAGGCCCAGCCGCACGTCGCGGGGTTCGTCGGCCAGCCGCACCAACGACACACACAACACCACGGCCAGCAGCAGATTGATCAGCACCCATACGAAGGGCGCGAAGGCGTCAGGGAGAGCGGTCAGGGGGGCAACAGTGACGAGGGCCCACGGCGGGTAGTCGGCTTCGCTGTCGCCGGTGTACGGCGAGACACCCGACACCAGTGTGCCGCTCCAGTCGATGACCCGCACGAAGTCATCAAGCGCGTCCGGCTGCACCGACCGCCAGGTGCCAACGAGCAGGCTGGCGACGGCCACCAGCCAGAGCGCACGCCGGATCAGTACGCCACGAGACATCGGGCCGCACGCTCCACGTCGACCTCGGTCGGCAGGAACACATCCTCGAGCGGCGGAGAGTAGGGCACGGGCGTATCAAGCGCGCCCACCACACGTACCGGCGCATCGAGCCACTCAAACGCTTCCTCCTGAATGATCGCGGCGAGCGATTCTCCAACGCCTCCCGTGCGCGAGTCTTCCTGCAGGATCAACACGCGGCCCGTCTGACGCGCCAACGCCAGCACGGCAGCTCGATCCAGCGGCACAATCGTCCGCAGGTCGAGCACGGACGCCTCGATCCCATCTGCGGCCAGTCGCTCGGCGACGCGCAGGCCCACATGGACGTAGGCCCCATACGAAATGATGGCCAGGTCCGCACCCGATCGTCGCAACGCGGCCTTGCCAATCGGCAACGGGGTCGGCGCCGCCGTGTCCAACTGCTGCTTGATTCGGGGATCCCGGTAGAGCGCAATGTGCTCGTAATACAACACCGGATCCGGATCGGCCACCGCCGACGCCAGCAGTGCACGCGCATCGTGCGGAGTGGAGGGACACACAATCTTGAGCCCCGGTGTGCGATAAAACCACGGCTCGGTGTTCTGCGAGTGGTAGGGCCCGGCATGGCGCAGACCGCCCCACGGCATGCGCACCACCATCGGCACGTCGCCGCCCCACCGGTACCGGATCTTCGCGGCGTTGTTCACGAGTTGATTGAAGCCGGTCGCCACAAAATCGTTGAACTGAATTTCGCCGATGGGTCGAAGACCGGCCAATGCCGCTCCCACACACACCCCCAACACCGCGCCTTCGGCCAGCGGCGCATTGAGGATCCGGTCTCCGTGTTCAGCGAGCAAGGGGCGCAACAGCAGGAAGGCATTGCCGTAGTTGCCGCCACAGTCCTCGCCAAACACAAACGTGCGGGGATCGTTCGTGAGCGCATCCCCCACACCCAGCATCACGGCTTCCAGAAACGTCGTGCCCTTTTTGTCGAACGGCGGCGCCGCTTCGATCGACAGTGGTGTGGCAGAGGGTTCGCGCGTGCGACGCACGTCCGGGTCGAGGACTTCCACGCGCCGACGGTCGACCGGATCATCCTTGAACACCCCGGTGGTCACCGTGGCAGGATCCGGCCACGGCGACGCGATCACCGCCTGGGCCTCGGCCTCCACCGTCGTGGAGACGTCGGTCTTCATCTGATCCACATCAGCCTCGGTCACTACACCACGCGCAATCAGGCGCTGGGCGTACCGGGCGATCGGATCACGCGCGCTCCAGAACGCGTACAGGTCCGGATTGGCATACCCCTGCGGCGCCAGTGCCGGGTACTCCCAGCCCGGGTGCGGGTCCTTGCCGAGGTACAACATGTCGTCGTGATGGGCATGGCCGCACATGCGCATGGCGACCAGTTCAATCAATGCGGGCCCCTTGCCCGACCGTGCGCGGTCGGCCGCCCACGTGAACGCCGCCATTACGGCTTCAGGATCGGTGCCGTCGATGGTGAGCCCCGGGATGCCGTAGCCAATCGCCTTGTCGGCAAACACCCGCACGGCGGACTGCTCCACCACCGGCGTCGACAACGCCGTCTGGTTGTTCTGCACACAAAAAATCACCGGCAACCGCCGTGCCGCGCACAGATTAATCGCTTCGTGCCATTCCCCCAGCGACGACCCGCCTTCACCGATGAATGACACCGCGATCCGCTCCGCCTTGGTCTGCGCGAAGGCGAAGCCCATGCCGGCAGCGGTCAAGGTACTGATCGACAACGGCGCGGAGGCCGGGAGCACGCCCCAGCTGAAGTCGCCCACATGCAGGTCACGCCCGTCCATCGGCGGGCCGGCCTTGCCCATCTGTGCGCTCAAGACCGCACGCACGGCCTCCCCGTCCGAGCGCATCGCCAGCGCAGCGCCAAGGTCTCGAATCAGCGGAGCCACGACATCGCCCTGCCACATACCGTCATCCGTCCGGTACTTCGGACCACGCTTGAACCGGAGTGGAGCCGCGAAGATCGCTTCCTGCCCGAGTGAACGGAAGCCCTTCCCCTGAAACGACGCTGAGCCGTAGCGCACTTCGCCACCCGTGAAAAACAGCTTCAGCCGATTATCCACGGCGCGCGTCAGCAACATGCCGCGCAGCATCTCCACGCGTTCGTCGTCAGTCAGACTCTGGACGATGGCCGATCGGGCGAAGAACCCATCCACGGCCTGAATCAACTCGTTCGCGGCCTGCACCGCCCGTTCGTCGCTGGTGACACCGGGTGTGGTCTCGACGCCTGGATACGCCAGACTCGTCAGATGGGTCCGAATCGCGTCAGGCAGCACCTTGCGGAGGTGCGACCGGATGCGCCCGATGTCGGTCGCATTCAGGGCATCAAAGGCCCCCAGTACGGCCGGCAATCCGAAGGGATGCCGCTCCGCCACAAACGCACGCAGACTGTCGCGCAGGGGACTGTGTGTCTTCCGACTAACCATTACGACCGAAACTTTACCCTATGCGTCGGTGCGGCGATCCACGGATCCTCGGGCCACGGATGACGAGGATACCGCCCGCGCAGCTCCTTGCGAACCTCCGGGTACCCGCGCTGCCAGAAGCTCCTGAGATCACGTGTCACCTGCACGGGTCGCTGATTGGGGGCAAGCAACACAAAGGTGACCGGCACCCGCTGCGGTCCCAGCATCGGCGTCTCCGCCAGGCCGAAGACCTCCTGCAGCTTCACCGCAACTTCGACCGCACCATCCTCACGATACGTGATCGGATGTTCGCGCCCACTCGGCACGCGCAACGACTCAGGAGCCAGCTTCGCCAGGTCCGCTCGGATCGGCCCCGGCACATGGTCCTCGACCCGCATGGCATCCAGTCGCGTCACCGACATCAGGGCCGATACGACGAGCGCGTCCGTGTCCACGGCCACACCGGCAAACGCCAGGCGTCGAAAGAGTTGCGTATCGCGCTCGCTGGGGCCGCGTCGACGGTACGCGTCATGTAACAACGGCACAACGGCCGCTGGGTCAGCCGGCACCACCAACTCGCGCACAACGATCGCGTCGTAACGAACGCGCCGAATCGCACGCACGCTGCCGGTCGCTTCAACATATTCGTGCACGACATCCGTGTGCGTCGGTGTCAGCCAGTCGGGCTCGATCGCGACGGCCAGCCGGATGATCGCGTCACCTCCGACACGTGCGGCCGCGGCCACCTCCGCCGCCACCACAAATTCCGCCTGCCGCACGCCGCTCTCCCGAGCCAGTGTGGCGCCGGTGCCCGACGCCAGCAGAAAGGCTCCGCCCCCGGCCGCGCGGCGTCGCGCCACACGGTCGGGGTAGGCCGCCAACACGGCGCGCCGCAACGTCTCATCGGTCACCGGGGTCGCCGCCCCATCCGTCAGTTGGCTGACCACCACTCGCAGATGCGGCGGCACGGTGGTGGCGTCACCAAAGACGTCGAGGTCTGAGTCACGGGTCTGTCCGGCCACAGCAGGTGGCAGGCGCACGCCGTCTGACAGACACGCGACCACCCGTGCGGCTCGCTCGGCACGGCCCGACGTCAGCAACAGGCGCGCCAGGCGCGGATGCAGGGGCAGGCGTCGCATGGCCTCACCGACCTGCGTCAGTCGTCCCGTCTCGTCGATGGCCTCCAGCCGCCTCAGCAGGTCTATCGCGGCGGCGATCGCACGCTCTGGAGGAGCCTCAAACCAGTCGAACGTCCGCGGATCGCCGCCCCACGCCACCACGTCCAGCACGGGACCGGCCAGATCCACGCGCAGGATCTCAGGTTCTCGGTGCGCCCGCAGTCGGTCACGGGCATCCCACAGCCGGTACACCACTCCGGCCTGCGTCCGACCCGCGCGACCCGCCCGCTGGTCGGCGGAGTCCTGCGAAATTCGCTCAAGCACCAGCGCATCAATCGCGCGACCCGCGTCATACCGCGCCACCTTCTGCAGGCCGGAGTCCACTACCGCCGTCACATCCGGCACCGTCACCGTCGTCTCGGCGAGGTTGGTGGCCAGGACGATGCGTGGTCCGCCAGTGGGTCGGAGAGCCGCGTCCTGCTCGTCAGCGCCAAGTCCGCCGTGTAGAAGGGCGACAGGCACGGCACCACCATCAAGCTGCCGCGCCGCCTCCTGAATCTCGCGCGCACCTGGCAAAAAACACAAGACGGCGCCACCGCCACTGCCCGCCAATTGGCGTGCGGCGACCGCGACATCAACGCCCGGGTGGTACGACACCTCCAGCGCGTGTTGTCGCCCAGGCACCTCAATCACCGGACACTCACGCAAGAAACGGGACACACGCATCGGATCGATCGTGGCCGACATCACGACGATGCGCAGGTCGTCGCGGGCGGCCCACGCCTGCGCGACGAGCGCCAGCCCCAGGTCGGCGTGGATGCTGCGTTCATGGAACTCATCAAGCACGACGGTGCGAACCCCAGACAGCAGTGGATCCTGATGCAACATCGCCGTGAGCACACCCTCAGTGGCAATGGTGACGCGCGTGTCGGCCGACACACGGCGATCAAACCGCACGTGCCAGCCCACCTCGCGACCGACAGTCCATCCCCGTTCCTCCGCAATCCGGCGGGCGATTGCCCGCGCAGCCACGCGACGTGGCTGCAACACCAGCACAGGTCCCTCGGCGATGAGCGCCGGGGGCACACGGGTGGTCTTGCCCGCACCGGGGGCCGCGACCACCACCACGGCGCGATGTGAGGCCAGGGCGGCAGAGATTTGCGACAGATAGTCATCAACTGGCAGCGACAACGTCATCGCTACAGAGAATAATCAATGCACGTATGTCGAACAGTACCAAGTTCTCCTCCCTCGTCTCGGGTGCACTCATCGCTGCGCCCATGACCAAGGGCTCCAACCTGCCCTACCGGTTGCTCTGTATGGAACTGGGAGCCCGCGTCCTCATCAGTGAAATGGTCGTGGCCCGTCGGCTGAAACAGCGCAAGGGCAGCGAGTTTGCCCTCATTCGCCGCGCGCCGGATGAGCCGGTGTTTGGCGTGCAGTTGGCCGGCAACAAACCGGAGGAAATGGCGTGGGCGGCCGCGCTTGTGGAATCGCGGCAGGCCGACTTCATCGACGTCAACCTGGGCTGCCCGATCGACCACTTCACCCGCATGGGCCTTGGAGCGGCGCTCGGACGTCAACCCAACAAGGTCCGACGCATCGTTGAAACCATGAAGGCGGCAGTGCAGGTGCCGGTCACCGTCAAGATTCGCCTCGGCTGGAAGGCAGACCAGCTCAACTATCTCGAGCTCGCGCAGGCCGCCGTTGATGGCGGCGCCGACGGGGTGTTTGTGCACGGCCGCACCCGCGAGGCGCGGTATCGGCACCCGGCCGACTGGGCCGCAATCGCCGAAATCGCGGCGGCCGTGCCGGTGCCCGTGGTGGGCAACGGCGACCTGTTGTTTCCGCACGATGTGCAGCACCACCTCGCAACATCCGGATGTGTGGCTGTCATGACCGCCCGTGGCGCCCTGATCAAACCGTGGCTCTTTCGCGAAGTGACCGACGGCTACTGGGACATCACGGCCGACGAACGCGTCGCGATCTATCGTCGGTATGTTGAGCTCGCCCTCGCACACTGGGGCGGCGATGACCACGGTCGTGAACGTGTGCGCGACTTCCTCCGCTGGCATGTCGGCTTCTGGTGTCGCTACGTTCCGCGACGCACCGACGGCACATGGCCCACCATGCAGCACCGGGAAGCCCTCGAAGCGCCACGCTCGCCGCTGGAAGGCCTGCTGGCACGCACCGACACCGTGGCGCTCGACTACGTCACTGACGAGTTGCTGCGCGGCGGCGACCTCACGGCGCCCCCGCCCATCCCCGAGGTGCGCGCAGACACACGCGCACGACAGGACGAGGTGGTGGAGGCAGGATGATCCTCCTCGCGCTCAGTCTCTGGCTGAGCGTTGCACCTGTGGTGGATGCGGTCCGGATCACCGTGGTGGACAGTCGGACGCAGGTGGCAGTGCCGGATGTACGTGTACAACTGCACGCGCTCGATCCGACATCCTCCGTGGTGTTCGCCGGCGACAGCGACAGGAGCGGTGTGGTCACCTTCGCGACGGTCCCGCCCGGTCGGTATCTGTTGACGGTGTCCACCGTCGGGTACGCGTTTGTCCGCCGCGACGTGACGGTCGCTGCCGACTCGCCAGTGCACCTCACCATTCCCCTCACCGAAGGCACGGGCACCCATCAGGAGGCCGTGACGGTGGCCGGCACCTCGGCAGGCAGCACCGACGTTGGCGTCTCGTCACAGGTCGTGCTCGGATCAGCCGCCATTCAGGACCTGCGCGGAATCGCGACTGACGATCCGTTGCGCGCGGTGCAGACACTGCCGGGCGTGGTCACCGGTGACGATTTTCAGGCGGAGTTCTCGGTGCGAGGCTCAGCGTTTCGGCACGTGGGTCTGGTCATTGACGAGACGCCGTCGCCGCTGCTGCTGCACGCGGTGCGGGGCCGCGACGACACGGGGTCACTCGCGATGGTCAGCGCGGACGTCCTTGACCGCGCGGCCCTGCTGTCGGGGCCACATCCCCAGCGCCATGGTGAGTGGATCGGCGCCACGTTGGAGTTCGGCATTCGTGAAGGCTCGCGCGATCGCACCCATCTGCGGGGCACCATCAGCGGCACCAGCGCCTCGGTCGTGCTCGAGGGGCCTCTGGGCAGCCAGCGAGGGTCGTGGCTGTTCACGGTTCGCAAGAGTTATGTCGACTGGCTGATTCGCAAGCTCGATCCCGACATCAAAAGCCTCATCGGATTCACAGACGCACAGAGCAAACTGACCTGGGATCTGACCTCACGCCAGCAGGTGCAGCTCCTGCTGACCGGCGGTGAGGCCGTCTACCGGGAGCCCAACACCTCAGTGACCAACGGACTGCACAAGGCGGTGTCCACTGGCGGACTGGCCTCGTTGGCATGGCGCTACACGGGCGATGCTCTGGTCGTGCGCCAGCGTGTATCCGTCACCACCAGCCGGTTCACCAACACCGGCATGCGCGGGCAAGCGCTGGGCAACGGAACCTCAACCACGACGATGTGGCGGGGGGATGTGTCACAGGCGCTCAGCACGAACGTGCTAGTGGAAGCGGGTGCGCGCGCTGAGCACACCACGCTTGATCAGACATTGCGGCGGTACGGGTTGGCGGGCGGCGTGCTGCGACAGACGGCATTTCACACGGTCACCGGTGCGCGCCAGGTGCTGTCGGCGTGGGGACAGATGGCATGGCGAGGTGCGTCGAGTGGCCTGATGGTGGGGGTGCGTGCCGTGGATGCCGACCACCCGCACGCGCGATGGGTCGCCCCCTGGCTGCTGGCCGAACAGCACCTGGGTCGCGTCACCCTGCGCATGGGCGTTGGTGCCACGCGGCAGCTACCGCCGCTGGTGTTCGCTGTCGACGATGACGCGCAGGTACGCCCTGAACGGGCGCGCGGCGCGGACGGCAGTGTGGCACTGCGCATCGGTCAGGGCGGACGACTGCAGGTCACCGGATTTATGCGCGACGACGAGGACATCTTGCGCCCGATCGGCGAGGAACGCCTGGTCAACGGCATCAGGGTGCGGGGCACGGTGTTTCCACTGGGCGACACCCGCCTCGACGGCACCAGCCGCGGTGTGGATGTGCTGCTGCAGCGCACGGCCGCGACCGGGTCCGCTGGACTCACCGGATGGATCGCCTACACATGGGCACGCACCACGTACACCGATCGGGTGAGCGGCGAACGTTTTGATGGCGACTTCGATCAACGTCACACGCTCAACGTCTTCGCTCACCAGCGACTGTCGTTCCGATCGTCGATCAACGCCAAGCTCCGGATCGGCAGCAACGTGCCGCTTGTAGGTTACTTTGAGGGCGACCCCTCCGACCTGCGGCTTGGCGACACTCGCAATCAGGTGCGACTGCCGTGGTACGTGCGGCTTGATCTCAGAGCAAACCGCACCTTCGCGATCAAGCATCGTCGCCTGACGCTGTTTGCGGAACTGGTCAATGCCCTCGGTCGTCGGAACCTCGGGCAGGCTGATGGGTTCGTGCGGACGGCTGGCTACGAGGCGGTGTTCTTCACCGAGAAACTCATTCCGCGCATTCCATCCGTGGGGATGCTCATCGAGTTCTGACGCTGCTAGCGGCAGGTCACGCCGGTGCCGCCCATGCCGCAGTACCCGTTGGGGTTTTTGTCGAGGTATTGCTGGTGATACTCCTCGGCCAGATAGTACGGCGGCGCGTCTGAGATCTCAGTCGTGATCGGTCCGAACCGCTTCGCGGCGAGGCGCGCCTGGTACGCGGCCCGTGAGGCCTCGGCGGCCGCCCGTTGTGCCGGGGAGTACGTGAAGATGACCGACCGGTACTGGCTGCCCACGTCGTTGCCCTGACGATTGCCCTGCGTCGGGTCGTGATTCTCCCAGAACACATCCAGCAACGCGTCGTAACTGACCACGGCAGGGTCAAACACCACGCGCACCACTTCGGCATGCCCGGTGGTGCTCGTGCACACCTGCTGGTACGTCGGTGCCGCCGGGGACCCGCCGGCGTATCCCACCGAAGTGGTCACGACCCCTGGCACCTTCCAGAACTTCCGCTCCACGCCCCAGAAGCAGCCCATCCCAAAGACCGCCTCTTCCATGCCGGCGCCCACGGGCTGATCGATCGCGGTGCCCAATACGGTGTGCATCATGACTGTTCTCCCTGTGGTTCAAATTTCAACGCGAGGCCGTTCATGCAATACCGTTGGCCGGTCGGTCGCGGGCCATCGGGAAACACATGCCCGAGGTGGCCACCGCAGCCGCTGCAAACCGCCTCGGTCCGCACCATGCCGTGGCTCTCATCCGTGCGCGTGGTGACGGCGTCAGGCAACGCGTCAAAAAAACTCGGCCAGCCGGAGCCGCTCTCAAACTTGGTGGTCGCCGGAAACAGCGCCAGACCGCAACCGGCGCACCGGAAGAGGCCGTCCCGTTTCTCCACGTTCAGCGGACTCGACCAGGGCGGCTCAGTGCCACACTGCCGGAGCACCCGGTACTGCTCCGGGCTCAACTCGCGTTCCCAGTCCGGGTCCGCTTTCTGCATTTTGTTCGCCGTGTCCATGTTCACAGGATGCCACACCCCGTAGAATTTGCGGATGCGTCGTTTCCTTCCCCTTCTTGTCGCAGTCGCGGCACTGGCAGGCGTCATGTACGTATCCGTCGGCCCCACGCGGGTCGCGCCCATCGGCCCCGGCATCGCTGAGAGGGTGGCCAACGACCGCGCCGCGCGCGTGCGCGACCTGGTCTACGAGGCCTCGTTCACCATTCCGGCCACACGCACCGAACCCGTCAGAGGCATTCTGACGGCCACCTTTGCACTGACCTCCGCCGACGGGGATCTGGCCTTCGATTTTGCGCAACCGGCCGAGAAGATACTCGCGGTCAGCGTCAATGGCGAGACAACCACCGACGTGGCGTCTCGCGATGGACACCTGATCGTGCCGGCTGCATTGCTGCTCCGGGATGCCGTCAACTCCGTCACGTTCGAGTTCCTGGCGGGCGACGAGGCACTCAACCGCCAGGAAGAGCTGCTCTACACGCTGTTCGTACCGGCGCGGGCGTCGCTCACGTTGCCGGTGTTTGATCAACCGAACCTCAAAGGTCGGTGGGTGGTGTCGCTCAACCTGCCGGAGGGGTGGACGGCGATCGCCAACGGCGCCGAAACCGGGCGTATCCAGTCCGGTGACCGCACCGAGTTGATCTTTGCGCGCACCGAACCGCTCCCCACCTACCTGGTCGCCTTCGCCGCCGGCCGGTTTCAGATTGAAGAGACCACGCGTGACGGACGCACGATGCGGGTCTTCCATCGTGAGACCGACCGGGCCAAGGTGCAGCGCAACCTCGACACGATCGTGGACCTCCACGCCACCTCGCTCGCCTGGCTCGAGGACTACACCACCATCCCGTACCCGTTCGGCAAGTTCGACATGGTGCTGATTCCGTCGTTCCAGTTCGGCGGCATGGAACATCCTGGGGCGATCTACTACAACGCCAACTCGCTGTTCCTGGACGAGTCAGCCACACAGAACCAGCGGCTCGGGCGCGCAAGTCTCATCGCGCACGAGACCGCGCACATGTGGTTTGGCGACCTCGTCACGATGCGGTGGTTCAACGATGTCTGGATGAAGGAAGTCTTCGCCAACTTCATGGCGGCCAAGATCGTGAACCCCTCGTTCCCGGACGTCAATCACCCGCTGCGGTTTCTCTACTCACACTATCCGGCGGCCTACGACGTGGACAGGACAGCCGGGGCCAACCCCATCAGGCAACCGCTCGACAACCTCAGCGAGGCCGGGTCCCTCTACGGCGCCATCATCTATCAGAAGGCCCCCATCGTGATGCGCCAGCTGGAGTTGCAGATCGGCGAGGTTGCGTTTCGGGACGGGTTGCGCGAGTACCTGACGACATACGCGATGGGGAATGCGACGTGGCCGGACCTGATTGCGATTCTCGATCCGCGTACGCCGGCCGATCTCGTGGCGTGGAGTCGCGCCTGGGTGGAGGAGCGTGGACGACCGCGAGTACACGTGTCGGTGGATCAGCGGTCTCCTGGCAGCACGCATCTGCGTGTGCGCAGCGAAGACCCGCTCGGTCGAGAACTCGTGTGGCCGCAGATGCTCACGATCGTGCTCGGGGGCGACGACCGGACCGCCACGGCTGACGTGTCGCTTGGGCATGAGGGGGAGACGACCACGACTCTTGCCTCGGACATCTTCCCGGACGGGCCTCGATGGGTACTGCCGACGGGTGGAGGCCTCGGCTACGGAGACTTTGTCCTTCCTGCCGACATGCTTGGTCGGCTCGCCGACGATCTGCCGATGATCGTCGACCCGCTCACTCGAGGAGCAGCCACGGTCACGCTGTGGGAGTCGATGCTTGAGGGACGTTTCCGTCCGGACGACATGCGCGCGGCTCTGATGGCCAGCGTGCTCGTCGAACGCGACGAACTCAACCTCGCACGCCAACTCGGGTACCTGCAGGCGCTCTTCTGGCGCTTCACGCCACAGGACCAGCGACCCGAAGTGGCCGGCGCGCTGTATTCACTCCTGCGTCAGGGTCTCGCCGATGCGACAGGCACGTCCCGCAAGAGCGTCTGGTTCAGTGCCATCAGGAACACCGCGCTGGCCGACGACGCGGTGGAGTGGCTCACGCAGGTGTGGCGCAAGGAGGTCACCATCGAGGACCTCCCGTTCTCCGAGAACGATGAGGCGGAACTGGCCATGGAGCTCGCCGTGCGTGGTGTCGATGTGCTGGACGAGCAGGAGGCTCGGTTGCAGAATGCCGACCGCAAGGCGCGATTCGTGTTCGTCCGACCCGCGGTTGCCGCCGACCTGGCCACGCGCGACGCCCTGTTCGAACGGCTGACCCATGTGGAACATCGGCAGCGTGAAGCCTGGGTGCTCGAAGCGATGAACTACCTGCACCATCCGCTCCGCGCGCACGAAGTGGCGCACCAGGTGATTCCCGCACTCGATCTCGTGTTGGAAATCAGGAATACCGGCGACATCTTTTTCCCGAAGCGCTGGGCGGACGCTGTGCTGGGCGGCCATCAATCCCGCGCCACGGCCGACGCGGTCCGCGTCTTCATTGACGGACTGCCGCGCACGTATCCGCAACGACTGCGTTGGGTGCTTGAGGCCTCGGCCGACCCGCTGTTCCGTGCGGCACGTTGACCATGCGTCCTGTTGATCTCGCCCCCGTCACTTCGGCTGAACAGACCAGCGCTCCACTGGACCTGTTCCTGATTTTTGTGGGCGCCAACATCGTGGCCACCACGCTGCAGGTCGGCGCCAGCCTGCCGTCGTCATTCACGATACAGACGGCGTTCAGCGTCATCGCGATCGGTGCGGTGGGCGGCGCGCTGTTGACCGCGGCGTTGGCGCCAGTGGGCTCACGGCTAAGGGTGCCCTCGATCGTGGCGACGCGAGCGGCGCTTGGCACCGGCGGTGCGCAGGCGCTGGCGTTGCTGCTGTTTGTCACCAACTTCGCCTGGATTGCCTTGAACAACGTGATCGCAGCATCGATCACGACTCAGGTGACCGGCATCGGGTCCACCGCCACGTGGAGTGTCGGCCTGGGCCTCGTCGCGACGCTCATCGTGCTGGGCGGCCCACGCGCCGCCGCGTTGGTGGATCGTGTGGCCGTGCCGTTGCTGCTGCTGGCCGGGGGCGTGTTCACGGTCGCCGTGCTGCGAGCACCGACACCGGAGTGGCCGGCAGGCCCGGTGCCCACTGGTGACATCGCGCGCGGGTTCGACATCGTGATCGGATATCAGGCATCGTGGCTGCTGATGTTCGCGGACTACCCGCGCTTCGTCCGGTCGCCGCGCTCTGCGGGCATGGCGGTGTTTCTCGGGCTCGCGTTGACGTCCCTCTGGTTCATGCCGCTCGGTTTGGTGGCCTCCACGATCGCTGGTTCATCGGATCCAGGCGCCATGGTCACGGCGCTGCAACTCGGGGCGTGGGGTGCGCTGCTTGTTGCGGTGGCCGCTCTCACCACCAACTTCGTCAACATCTACATGTCGGCACTTGCCCTGAAGAGTCTTCGCCCGACACTGAGTGGGCCTGCCGGCGTCTGGCTCATTGGCGGCATCGGTGCCGCGTTGGGGCTCTTTTCAATGGGATGGCTTGAGCAGTTCGCGTCTTTTACGATCGTGCTTGCGTCATGCCTGGTTCCGGTCGGCGGACTGCTCCTGGCGCACTTTCTGCTGCTGCGGATCCCCACACACGTGCCGGACCTGTATGCCCACCCTTCCCCACAAGGCGCCTGGCCGCTACCGGGGCTCGCCGCCTGGGTCGCTGGTGTGGTGACGTTTCATCTCACCACGTCCATCGGCGGCACGCTGCCCTGTCTGATCGTGACGATCGGCGTGTATATGGTGCTTGCGCGATGGTCAGCCCGACACTCGGCGGGCGGCGGCACCGTGTGATCGCGTCGCGTCGATGATCGCCGCAGCCGCCTTCACGAGTTCGGCCGGCAGATAGGGTTTGGCCAAAAAGGCGGCTCCAGACGCGCTGAGCCATTCCACCAGCCCCACGTCACCGGTGTACCCGGACGTATAGAGCACCGGCACCGTGGGCCGTTGAAGTGCCAGCGCCTCAGCCATCTCCCGACCACCCATCTCGGGCATGATCACGTCGGTAATCACCAGGTCGAGCGGTCCGGTCAGCGAGGCCGCCGCCTCAAGGCCTTCGCGCCCATTCCCGACGGCGACGACACTGAAGCCGGCCTGCGTCAACGTGCGCACCGCGAGGGCGCGCAGCATCTCTTCATCTTCCACCAGCAGGATCACCGCCTGCGTGACTTCGGACGGCGCGCCGGCGTCAGGCGTGGCGTCCGTGGAGAGGGCATCGGCCACCTCCGGAAGGAACACCTCGAACTGCGTCCCCGCATCGACACGGCTGCTCACGCGGATGCCACCGGAGCTGCGTTCGACGATATTCAGCACCGTGGAGAGGCCAAGACCCGTGCCTTTTCCGATGACCTTCGTGGTGAAGAAGGGTTCAAACATCCGCGCCAGCACCGCTGCGTCCATGCCAGCACCGGTGTCGGTGACACGCACACACGCGTACCGACCGGGTGGGATCGCAGGTCGCACACCTGACGTCTCCCCCTCGCGCAGAGTCACCGCCGCGGTCTCGATGCGCAGTGTGCCGCCCTCTGCCATGGCATCACGCGCGTTCACCACCAGATTCAGCAGCACCTGCTCCAGTTGGCCGGAGTCTGCCTTGATGCGGGTCGTTGGCAGCCCCAGTTGCACCTCGAAGGTTATGTACTCCGGCAGGAGACGACCGAGCATCTTTCTGAAACCTTCGATGACCTGATCAAGGTCGAGGACCACGGGCAGGACCACAGCCTGGCGACTGAAGGCGAGCAACTGCCGTGTCAACGCGGCCGCGCGGGCGCCCGCAGCCAGGATCTGACTCAGGTCCTCCCTGGCCGGATCGTCGGGTGCGAGATTGTACGTGGCGAGTTCGGCGGACCCGTTGATGATGGTGAGCAGATTGTTGAAGTCGTGCGCCACCCCCGCGGCCAGTCGGCCCACGCCCTCCATCTTCTGGGACTGCAGATACTGCGCCTGCAGTTCCAGCTCACGCGTCACATCGCGCTTCACCGCCACGAAACTGGCGATGTGTCCCTCAGGCGTGCGCACAGGGGAAATCGTGGCGTCCTCGGAAAACAGCGACCCGTCCTTGCGCTTGTTGACCAGTCGGCCGCGCCACGTGTGCCCGGACAGCAGCGTCTGCCACAACTGCCCGATAGGTCGCGTCCTCCTGCTCGCCGCTCTTGAGCAGCCGTGGGTTGTTCCCCAATGCTTCCTCGCGGCTGTAGCCGGTGACCGCCTCAAACGCCGGGTTCACGTACTCGATGCTCCCGGACGCGTCGGTGATCACGATGCTGTCATCGGACTGCTCCAGCGCCGCGATCAGACGGTCGCGTTCAACATCGTGTTGCCGGATGCGCACCATCGCCGCTTCACGTTCCACTCGCTGGCTCAGCAGCAGACCCAGCGCAACAGTCGCGAATGGATACACCAGGATGACCGGCAGAAACACCTGGTTCAGGACGCGCGGGCCGACACCGTCGGGAATCGTGGCGATCAAGGACAACATGACGACATGCACGAGCACGCCCAGCGCGTACAAACTCCAGAGGCGCCGCTGTCCGGTCAGCCGATCGTGCCCACTGCGCCAGATCAGCCCGATGGTTCCTGACGTCACGATGACGAGAATGCCGATGACCCAGGCGCCACTGAGCCAGACGCGGAACGCGCTGGTCACGACCATCGCGATCACTGTGGGTACGGGACCGAGAAACAGACCGGTCACTGACAACAGGACGGACCGGGTATCAAACTGCACCCCCGGTTCGGCGTGCATCGGCGCCGCCATCAGACCGATGCCAATCAAGCCCACTGCCAGGCCGGCGAGCAGGCGTCCCCCCCATCGGCGTCCGACCCCTGGAGTGGCACCGGCCCCCGCACTGACCAGATCGAGCACCACCGCCAGCCCGAGCAGGAGGCCGGCATTGAAGATCAGGTCGAGAAAAACAGTACTCGTCATGGGGGCCGAAAAGGCCCCCACAGCTTACCGCACGTAGAAGGTCACACGAGGAAACGCAAACTGCCCGGAGACTTCGTCAATCACATTGATTTGGCAGGTGTACAGCCCTGACTCAAACGCGCCGGCGGGTATCTCGAACTGAAACAATGTGGCCTGTCGGTTCGGCACATCGACCGCGGTCCGGGTCACGACGGGCGTCTCCTGCACTTTGACCTTGCCCCGGTAAAACGCCAGCGACGTGCGTACGTCCACGCCGCGCCCGTTTGTCACTGCAGAATCGTAGACCTCGTAATAGATGAACAGTTTCTGGTCACGTGACACCACATGCGTCATGTTCGGCACCATCTGCACGCCGTCGCGCACCAGCGGATTCTCCGACCGACCTGTGCCTGGCTGAATCTGTGTGCTCAGCACCACGGAACTGACTTTCATGGTCTGCGCCTTCAGTTCGGGCACCGTGATCGGCGCCTCGAAGGAGCCCATCATGCCCGTGGCGTTTTCACGCACCACCGCCTTGACGGCGAACCGTCCCGGCGGCAGCGTCATGCCGGACTGATACAGGATCTGTTTGCCCGCCAGAGTCTTTTCCGTGCCGGCGGGCAGCTTCATCGTCTGTCGCAGACGTCCGACCGGCATCCCCCGCTCGTCGGTCACCATCGCGAGCACATCCAGGGTGATCTCCTTGAGGCCCTCAGTCACTGGCACCGCCGACCCGGGCACCGACACTGAGAGCGGCACGTAGTACTTGTCAGCCGCCAATCGGAAGTACGACGCCGCCGCAATGACGGGCAGATCCGTGAGTGAGACAGCCGCATACAACTGCTCTTCGAGCAACGCCTCTCGATCCCCCCTGGACGTGTTGGCAAAATCACGATCGGCGTAGTACCCGGCGCGGGCTTCAATCCTGTAGTCGGGGTTTTTCGCGCGCCCCTGGATGCGGCGAAATCGTCCGTCCTTGGTGGTGTTGGTGCTGCTGTAGCCCAGCAGATAGTAGGCCGACATGTCGCGACGCACCCGGGCAAACGCCTCGCCAAAGTTGTTCGAGTCGGTGAACGCCCGCCCCCCGGTGTCAGCCGCCAAGGTCACCAGCGTGTCCTGGGAGGCCGAGAGGCGGGCGAATTGCTGCGCCATGCCACGACCGCTGAACATGCCTTGCCCACGTCCGCTCGCCTGACGCGCGTCCCCGCCGGGCACCACCGCCTGCAACCCGCGTGTATCGATCGGGTAAATCGACACGTTTGACCGCACGGCCGCATTAATCGCCGACCGCAGCTCAATCTGATTGTCCTGCCCGCTGCGTGGCATGCCGCCACTGAAATACAGGATCGCCTTCTTCTGTTCGATGGGTGACAGCGACTCCGCGAGTGTGCGCAACGCACGCAGGCGCAGGTCGTTGTTGAACATCTCCAACTCGGCGGCCTCCACATCGGCCGCCGTCTCTTCGGTGGCAGTCGCTGCGGCATCATCGGTCGCCGCCGTACTCGCTGAAGGAGGCGGCACGTCGGTGCCGTCCGAGTAGGCCAGGAGGTTGAGCGCCTCGGTCACCAGGCCCCGGTCGGCGGTGAAGTCCCGATACACCGTGAGCAAGGAACTGACCGTCGCCACCGCCACCAAATCGGCGGTGGTCATGTCCTTCGCTACAAACTCACGCGCCGAGTCCACAGCCCGTTGTGTGTCCTCGGGCGACATCGAACTCGTGTCAAACAGCAGGATCACCAGCCGACGCCCCGCCAGTTCCTCGGAGCGCATCGGCACCGGCGCAGTTGGCGCCGGCGTCGCGCGTGTGCTCGTGTCGAGCACCTTCTCTTCAACACCCTGCAGCAGTTCCACCGACGTCGCCGCCAGCGCGGTTTCCGAAATTTCCTGAAAAATCAGCGTCCGCAACTCCTGCAGTCGACCGTCCTCGCGTACCTCGAAGTCAGCGGCGGTCAGCCCTTTCACGACCACACCGTCACGATCGCGAACGACGACGTCGACCGACACCATCGACAGGTTGGCGCGAAACACCGGCGCCTGCTGCGCGGATGGCCGCGCATCAGGAAACACACTCCCGGCGAACAGGACGCAAATCGTGGCAAGTCCAAGTCTCATTGAGTGGTTCATGTCAGTACCGGAAGCGAAGGTTGAGGGTCATCGACCGCATGGGTCGCACAGAGGTGATCTGGCCGAACGTTGGCGAGTTCACCACCGTATCGACATTGGCGTAGTTGACGAAGTTCAGCAGGTTGTTGGCATTCAGTTGCAGGCTCAGCGTGCGGGTGCCACCGAGTGTGACGTCGCGCGAGAACTGGGCATCAAGCATCCGGCTGCCCGGGCCGACAATCATGTTCCGACTGGAGTTGCCGAACGTGCCTGCGTCTGGAACGCCAAAGGCTGCCGTGTTGAAGTAGCGGTCTATTGTGGGGCTACCGATTGAGATCGAGTCACCCGTGTAGTTGGCGCGCAACGTACCGCTGGCGCCCTGCGCGACGCTGCTGGCCGCACCGACCACTCGTGCCGTCAGCGGCGTGCCTGTCTGCCACGTGAAGCTCGTCGTGAACCGCCAGTTCTCAAGCAGGCGTCCCCACACCCCGCCCTCAGTCAACCATCGGCGACCGGCGCCCCACGGCAACTCCACATTCATGTTGGCCGACACCTGGTGGCGTCGGTCAAAACTGGACCGGCCCCACTCGGCCTCAAGGTTCCGATCATCCTGCGCCACAACGGTGCCGCCGCCGGTCGACGACGCGTTGTCTCGCGCGTAGCCCCACGTGTAGGTCACTCCGCCGCCAACGCCGCGCACGGGTCGACGCGCCAATCGGAACGAGGCCGCGTGTGCGCGTGATGAGCCTTCGTCACTCTGCCAGAGGAACGGTTGCACTCCGTCGATGAGCAGGCCGTCAGGCCCGCGGTTCGGCGCGCGCAGGATATCGAGGTTCGATCCGCGGATGTAGGTGTAGTTGCCGCCGATGTTCCACACCTGCGAGAGATCCCTCGACAGATCCACGTTCCACGTCTGGATGAGGCCGAGCTGGTAGTCACGCTCGACACCGTAGTCGTTGGTGATCTCATCCGGCGTCGCGGTCGCCAGCGGATCGGTCAGCAGCAGCGGCGACCCCAGCGTACCGATCGCGGTATTCGTGACGGCAAATGGCGGCTGCCCCACCATGTTGCGCGCGATGGCCGAGTAGGACCCGGCGTTATAACTGAGTCCGTACCCGCTTCGAAGAATCGTCCCCGGCGCGGCCCGCCACGCGAACCCCACCCGGGGGGCGATGTTGTTGCCGTCGGCCAACAGCAATCCCTGCGGATACACGCCTGAATACAGGCCCGTGCCGCCCGAGACGACCGGTGCCACCGCGGTGAAGCCTGGTGCGGCATCCAGATTCACCATCTGGCCGTTCGACTCGACAAACGGCAGGATCAACTCATAGCGCAGCCCGAGGTTGAAAGTCAGATTGGCGGACTTCCGCCAGTCGTCCTGCACATACAGACTGAACGACTGTCCACGCATCTTCACGGTGCCGGGGCCGTATTGCACCGTCGCCTGTTGCGGCAGGCCGAGCAGAAAGTCTGCGAAGTCGTAGCCTCCTCCACGCACAGCGGACGACCCGCTCGAATACAACCCAGAGAAGGTGAAGGCCCCACGCGCATTTGATTCCGTGCGACTGTTCGACCAGTCCTGACGCATGTCCCCACCGATGCGCAGCGTGTGCGTGCGGAACGGCTTGGTCCACCCGTAACTGAGGGACAGGCGGGTATCAGACCGCCGACTCGGTGTCACATCACGCACACTCGACAACGAGGAAAACGACAGCGTGGGCACACCCCACGTGAACGGGTCGGAGGAGACACCGAGGATACCGGCGTTGCCGGCGACGTTGTCGACGAAGGCGTACTGATTGGCTGTCGTTGATGTGGTACGCGAGAGGTTCAGGTTGATCGCGTGTTGCACGCGGTTCTTCGAGATATTGATGGTCACCGGCACCGTCAGACTCCGGCCCGTGGTCTGCCCTCCCAGCATCGGCAGCACGTTGTTCTGCTCGTTGTCATTCCGCCGGTACTGCACCTGCGTCGTCATGTTCACGTTGAGGCCTTGCGCCCCACCACGACCACCGACGCCGCCCGCCCGAGCGCCCCCGGCAGCGCCTCGTCCGCCACCGCCTCCGCGGCCGGCCGCCTGTGTGAAGGCATGCGTGATCCGCAGCGTGATCGCATCGGACTTTGAATCGGTCGTGGTCACGGTGTGGTAGTTCCGACTGGTGCCGTCGAGGTTGGGCAACGGAATGAACTGCAGCAACGCCTGTGACCCGGTGTTCATCGCCGTTTGTGGAATCTGATTGCCTGGGAACGGTTGCCCGGTGGCCGGGTTGATGATCGGCGACGACAGGTGCGAAAAATCGCCGCTCCGCACGGCTGCCGTGGGGACAGTGGCGTACTGGTCAAAAAGGTTGGCGCCGCGATTGCCGGCGTAGGTCGCCGTGAAATTGGTGCGCCGCGTGCCGTTGTACACGCCGGGCAGAATCACGGGCCCACCGACGGTGGCCCCGAAGTTCTGTCGATGGTAGGGAGGGTTGGAGGTCGTCGGACCAGGCCGCAACTGGTAGGGATCACTGTTGAGCGCCGATCCGCTGAAGCTGTAGTTGGAGGTGAACTGGAAGAGGCGCTGACCACGTCCGCGCCCGCCCATCGCAAAGTCACCCGGGGCCCCGCCCCGGCCTCCAGTTCCCATGCCGCGTCCGCCCTGACGGCCACCCTGCCCGAATCCGCCGGCGGGGCCAAGCCCCTCCTGCGCCGGATCCAGACCGCCTGCAAACGTGCCGGTCGTCGGATCAAATTCACCGCGCGTGATCGCGCCCAACCGGTCGTTCATCATGCCCCGGTCGATGCTGGCCATGGTGCCGTTGATCGTGACGGCTTCATTGATCTCGGTGGTGAAGCCGGGAGGCAACATCGCCAGTGCAGCCAGTTCCGCCTGACGATCCGGCGGTGCCACATCGAGGGCCGCAGCGGCGGTCGCGTTCGCCTGCACATCCAGTGTCGAGAAGCGCGGCCCCGCCGGGCCCGCCGCAGCACCGCGTCCGGCCGGTGGCGCCACAGGAGCCACGGTGGTCGCTGGAGGCGCAACAGCCCCCGCCACGCGAGACGCCAGCACGAGGCCAAAATCCGCCGTCAGGTCACACGGTGGAGACGCCACCTCGACGTCGCGCGCGCCGGTGGCGAATCCCGTCAACTCCACCGTCAGCTGGTAGGTGCCGCCGGCGGGCACCTGCACCCGGTAGGTGCCATCCACCGCGGTTGAGGTCGCCGAGATCAGCCGTTCACCCTGGCGCACCGCGATGGACACACCGGGAATCGGCGTCGCCCCACCCAGAATTTTTCCAGAGACGGTGCACGACGCCGGCAGCGGCGTCGGGACCTGCTGCGCCCGAACGGGTAGCCACATCGTGAAGGCCAGCACAGCAGACAGCACCACCAGAGTCGAAGAGCAGGTCGAAGAAGAGGATGTGGTCATCTGTCTCTGCATACGGCTCGGTCTGGCACGCCGTTCACAGAGTGATGCGCAAGATCACACAGGCAGGCATTTCTTCACGGGCGTGCCACAGATCTGTCACATCTGAGCCTCAGCGTGAAGCGCGCGCCGCCACCAGGCACGTTGTCGACGTGCACGGTGCCGCCATGCCGAGTCACAATCGCCCGCACGATCGACAAACCAAGGCCCGAACCCGAGGGCGTGGTGGTGCCCGTCCGCGACGCGTCCACCTTGTAGAACCGATCGAATACCCGTGGCAGATGTTCGGAGGGCACCCCGGGCCCGGTGTCCTCGACCGAGACCACCACATCCTCACCATCAACCGACGCCCGAAGGTGAATGGCGCCACCCGCAGGTGTGTGGCGTAACGCGTTGGCGGCGAGATTCTGCAGCGCCTGCTCCAGACGAGTGCTGTCGCCAAGGACCATCAGCGACTCCGGCTCCACGGCCGTGGTCAACGTCACTGACGCGTCATGCAGGGCCGGGGCATGACGGTCGGCGACACGCTGAAAGAGTGCACGCACAGACACCGGCGTCATCTCCAGGTGTTGACCGCCACCCTCCAGACGGGCCAGATCGAGCAGGTCTCCCACGATGCGTTCAAGTCGCTCGGTTTCCTGCGTCACGATCCCGAGGTACCGCAACCGTCTGGGCTCGTCGAGTCCGACCGTCGGCATGGACAACGTCTCGACGTATCCGCGGATGGCGGCCAACGGTGTACCCAACTCATGGGACACGTCGGCCAGGAGTTGACGACGCACGCGATCGGACTCGGTCAGCAGCTGCTGCCGTTCGTCGAGCCTCGCCGCCATTTCGTTGAAGGCACGTGCCAGCGCGGCTACTTCGTCTCCACCGCCTTCAGGCGCACGCACATCCGTGCGACCGGCACCAAAGTGCTGTACTGCCGACTGCAAACTGGTGAGGCGTCGTCTGGCGGGCCGAAACACCAGCAGGGAGACCAGCAGCGCACCAACACACAACACCACCAGTGCCTGCACGGCCAGCGTCGGACCGAGGTTGTTGATCGCCGCCCACATCGGGGGAGGCGTCTCGGTCACGGCCACTATGCCGACGGTGAGACCGTCAACCACAATCGGCGCAAAGACAAACGTCGGACGAACCGCGTCCGGCCCGGGACCACCAAATCGTCCTTCTCGCCCTCCCCGTCCACCGCGACCGCCACGCAATGTGTCGCTGCCGGCGCCGACCTCCGGGCCCAGCCGAGCGAGCGCGGCACGACCCAACATGGGCGGGGCCGGCACCCCTCGTCCGTAGATCACCTGCCGATCACGGGTGACCACAACAAAGGCGCGGTAGCTGCCGGGAAACCGTCGTGCGACGTACCCGTCAAGGTTGAGTTCCGGTTGTTCAACGAGGACGATCGCGACGTCGGCCGCAATCACCTGTGCGTACTCCGCTGGCGTGCGACCAGGCCACACCTCCGCGGCTCGACCGCTGACCCACACAAAGACAAGTGCCTGCGCGACGAGCAGCAGAGCCAGCGCACCGACAAACCCCAGCGCAATGCGCCAGTAGAGACTTCGATACCAGACCAGGTCAGCCATCGGTGAACTTGTATCCGGTGCCCCAGACCGTCAGGATGCGGGTCGGCACCTCACTTTCCGTCTCAACCTTCTGACGCAGTCGCTTGATGAGGGTGTCCACGGAACGTTCCGTCACATGCGTGTCACTGCTCCAGATGCGCGTCAGCAAGGCCTCGCGGGAGAAGACGATGCCGGGATGGGAAACCAGGAGGGTCAGCGCCTCGAACTCATGCGGCGTGAGGTCCACGGCATGGCCGTCCACCTGCACCAATCGTCGGGCGGGATCAATCCGGATACCCGCGACCTCCACCACTAGCGCCTGTGTCAGTGTCGCCTCAGCCGTGCCGCGCCGCGGGCGGCGAAGCAGTGCCCGCACGCGGGCGATGAACTCGCGTACACCGAAGGGCTTGGTCAAATAGTCGTCAGCGCCGGTTTCCAGCCCGAGCACGGTGTCGGATTCCTCCCGGCGCGCCGTCAGAATCAGGACGGGGGTATCGGCGTTGTGCGCGGAACGTCGAATCGCCGCACACACGGTCAACCCGTCAATCCGCGGCAACATCAAGTCAAGCACCACCAGATCAAAGCGCGAGGCCGCGATGACCTCGAGCGCCTCCGCCCCATCGGCACACTCCGAGACCGTCACACCCTCGAGCCCCAGATGCAGGACGAGCAGCTCGCGGATGTGGGGTTCGTCCTCGACGATGAGGGCGTGGGCAGTCGCCATGTGTCAGAGGGTACCGCAGAGGGTGTTCACCTGGCTGCCACGAATCTGTCACACTCGTCAGGCGGCATGTACGACCTCGACGATCTGCTCCACACCCATTTTGGCCATCCGGCGTTCCGCCCGGCGCAGGCCCCCGTCGTCCAGGCGGCCCTCGACGGGGCCGACCTGCTCGCCGTCATGCCCACGGGTGCGGGCAAGTCGCTCTGCTTTCAGTTGCCGGCCGTCGTGCTGCCGGGCGTCAGCCTGGTGGTGTCCCCGCTGATTTCACTGATGAAGGACCAGGTGGATGAACTGGTGCGCCGCGGGATCGGCGCCGCGGCGCTCCACTCCATGCAGTCGGCCGCAGAACGCCGCGAGGCCCTGGATCAGGTGAAGGCCGGCCGCATCCGGTTGCTCTACGTCGCCCCTGAACGGTTGGCGTCTTCACACTTTGTCAGCCTCCTGCGCGAGGTGCCGATCTCACGCTTCGTCGTGGATGAGGCCCACTGTGTGTCCGACTGGGGCCACGACTTCCGGCCCGACTATCGCCGACTCGCGCCCGTGGCTGAGGCCCTCCGCCGCAGCGATGGCAAACCTGGCCGACCTCCCGTGCTCGCATTCACCGCCACGGCCACACCGGAAGTGCGCGACGACATCATCAGCCTGTTGGGGCTCGATCAGCCGCAGGTCTTCGTTTCAGGGTTTGATCGCCCCAACATCGAGTTGCACGTGCGCCCCGTGTCAGGGGATCGCGAAAAGCGGTCACTGCTGCCGGAACTTGTCGGCACACGGCGCGCACTCGTGTATGCATCCACCCGCAAGAGTGCGGAGGACGCGGCCGACACCCTGATCGCGGCGGGCCTGGCTGCGGCGGCCTACCATGCCGGCCTCAGCGACACCGAGCGCACGCGCGTGCAGGATGCGTTCGCCGACGGATCACTGACCGTCGTCTGCGCGACCAATGCCTTCGGCATGGGGATCGATCGCCCGGATCTTGAGATCGTCGTCCACAAGGACATTCCCGGATCGCTTGAAGCGTATTACCAGGAAGTGGGACGTGTGGGCCGCGACGGTCGCCGGGCCACCGCCACCTTGTTCTGGAACTACGCCGACGTCAAAACCCGCGAGTTTCTCATCGAACGTCGCAGTGAAGACGATGACGGCACGTCGTCGCTGGAACCGGAGGAGTTGCAGCGGCGCACGGAACTGGAACGGCTCAAGCTCCGCCGCATGGTCTCCTACGCCGACACGTCCGCCTGCCTGCGCAACACCATCCTGCGGTACTTCGGCGACCCGGCGGCGGGAGCCGACTGCCAGTCGTGCGGCAACTGCCAGCGTCGCACCAGCCTGCACCCGGATCAGGTGCTGCACATCCGCAAGATTCTGTCGGGGATTGCACGCGGCGGTGAACGCTGGGGACGCCGAAAAATCGCCGCGATGTTGACGGGGCGGCTTGAAGACTTGCCCCCAGCGCTGACGAGCCTCTCCACCACTGGCCTGCTGCCCGATCAGGATCCGCGCATCATCGAAAAATGGATCGATGCGCTGGAAGGTGCCGGTGCACTCGTCAGCTCGCCCGATCTGTATCGCACACTACGACTGACGCCGCTCGGACGCGACCTCATGGCCGGACGTGTCACCACGTTGGACCTGCTGGTGCCCTCCATCACGGTGAAGGCCGCAAAGGGAAAATCTCGTCGTTCGACGCCACGCGGCGCGGCACCCCATCCTGAGGGGGTCGCCGACGAGTCCCTTGTCGATGCGCTCAAACAATGGAGGCGCGCCGAGGCCTCCCGGCGCAACGTGCCGCCGTACGTCGTCATGCACGACAAAACGCTGGTGGCCCTCTCAGCCGCAAAACCACAGACCGCAGACGCCCTGCTGGACGTGCCGGGTCTGGGCCCCGCCAAGGTCGCGCAGTACGGTGACGCCCTGCTGCAGGTCATCGCCGCATCCGCCTGACCAGGCGTCAGTCGAGCGCGATTTTGTAGACCACTTTGGTGACGGGCACAGGACCGCTGACCTGCAGTCCCGGCATGTGGCCATCCTCCGGCCACAACAACACGAAGTCACCAGGCCGCAGGGTGACCATGTCGCCAGACCCGGAGAGCCACATCAGGTCCTTCGTTTCATCGAAGGGCTCTTCGACAGTCAACGTCGCCAGCGGCGCGACGCCGATCCGCTCCTCACCCTCGATGACCATCTGCAGATCGATGTGGCGGCGATGCGCTTCCCAGCGGCCTGCCGACTCAGGCTTGCTCTGATACCGCTGAACCAGCGCCCGCACGGCCGTGCCGTCGACGACATATTCACCATCCGCCCAGTCATGGAACCGCGTCTCCCTCGCGTGGGCCAGGGCCACCGCGATGCGCGGACCGAGGGGAGCATACCGGACACCAAGCGCAAGCACGTCCTTCACCATGGGCTGTATCGTACGGCACCACCCGTCACCCGCGCCATTTCCCGGTATGATGGGCGCCGTTCACCCTGCGAAGGAGTTTCCCGTGCGAACACAGGTCCTCGTGGCGGCGTCGGCCGCCCTGTTATTGGTTACCGTGACTCTCCGCGCGCAACAGGCGCCCCCGGCCAACCTTGTGCCGGTGACCGCCGCGTCGCTGGCCGCACACCCTGAACGGTATGTCGGCAAGATTGTGGCCGTGTACGGCAGTGTTGAAACGTTCATCTCAGCGACCGCCTTCTCGGTCGATCAGGATCCAACACGCGCCACGCTGACCGACGTGCTGGTGATCGCGCCCAACCTGCAGGGGCGCGCCGACGCCGGCGCATATGTCACGGTGATTGGCGAGGTGATGTGGTTCACCGCCGACGCCGTGAAGGCCAAGGCCAGTGGCTACACACTCGACCTGCCTCCGGGTGCCGTCGCCCGATTCGAGGGACGACCGATGATCCTGGCCTCGAGCGTGGTCAACAGCGCGATGGCCGAATTGGCACCGTTCATTCCTCCGCCCCTGACACCGGAGGAGGAGGTGTTTGACGCGGTCATGAAGCAGGTGAATCCGACGTTCGGCGAACTGCGCAAGGGGCTCGAGGCCAGTGACGCGGCGATCGTCGCCGAGCAAGGCACCAAGCTCCGCGGACTCTTCGGTGAGACCAGGGCCTTCTTCGCGAAACGTGCGACGCCGGATGCAGAAGAGTGGGCTGGCACCGCCGTCACGCTGATCGAGACGGTGACCACAGGGGCAGCGTCCGGCGACTGGGCCGGGGCGAAAGAAGCGGCGTCACAGATTCAGCCGCTGTGCGCCACGTGCCACAACGCCCACCGCGACCGTCTGGACGATGGCTCGTACCGCGTGCGACGTGTGCCGACTCAGCAGGACTGACAGCGATGATTGTTCTTCGCGCCCAGTTTTTCCAGGAGCGCGATCGTGTTCGGGAAGGGCGAAATGCGCGACACCGGTCCATTGGCCATGTCGACCGTGGTCTGGCCCCGTCGACTGACGGCCAGCGGGTCTGCACCCTTTGACAGCAGGTAGTGAATCATTTCGTTGTCGCCGCGCGCGGCCGCGTGGTGCATGGGCGTGTATCCGTCGTTGTCACGGGCGTTCACATCCGCGCCGAGTTCCTCGACCAGATACGTGATGGCCGCCAGCCATCCTTCGGGCTTGTGCCGATGTGCGTTGCCGGCAAATCCTTCCCCGTACTCTGCGCCAGCCGCCGCATGAATCGGATAGACGCCGGGCCCACCGAAGGGCACGGGCGGCAGCCCTGACGGGTCGATCGGTGCCGGACCGACCGCACCGGCTCCGCCAGCGCGACCCCCTCGCCCCCCGGCACGCTGGGCCATGGTTGGCACCGTCGGATCCGCCCCGTGTTTCACCAGCAGGCGCATCGCATCCACATCAAGGCCGTACGCCGCGCGCCAGAAGGCCGTCGCGCCGGCGGAGTTCGAGAGTCCGCAGTTGGCGTTGCCACAGTCGGTGTAGACCATGTACCACGGGTGCATGCGAATGCGCGCGTTCACATCCGCCCCCCGCTCGATGAGGGCCGTCATTACGGTGAGATAGTCGGCGACCTGATGATCCATCTCCTGCGGCTGAGGAAAACGCGTGCGCGGCTGCCAGCGGGCGTTGAGGGTCGCCCACAACGGCGGCACGCCATGGCTCTCGGAGGCCACATTGACGTCGGCGCCACGCGTGATCAACTCCATCGCCACATCAAACTGGCCATTAATGAGCGCCACCAGCGTCGGGCTGTGCCCGTCACCCGTCTCGTCATTCAGACTGGCACCGGCATCAAGCAGAACCCTGGTCACCTCGACGAATCCCTGACGCGCGGCGTGGTGCAGCGCCGACAGCCCCCCCTTGGCGGCGATGTTCGGCGGCGGCGCGTTCTCATTCTCATCGAGAGATGCTGCGGCGCCACCGCGGCCACCACCACCACGGCCGGCCGCCGGTGATGCTGCCGCGGCGCCACCGCGACCTCCGCCGGCCGCCACCGCAGGGGGCGTCGGCAATTGGCCAGTGGCGTAATACTCACGCACCGCTTCCACCGACGCCTGCCACTGGCTCGGGGTCGGCTCCTGCCCGGCCGGCACCGCACTCCGCAGGATCTGTCGCTGCAGGGTCTGCGCCTGGCGCGCCTGCGTCGAAAATTCCGCCACATTGAGCGGCGTCGTCTTGTGATGCACATCCGCGCCGCGGGCGAGCAGCGTGCGCACCACGGCCGCCCGATTGGCCGCAGCGGCAAAAATCAGCGGTGTCTGCGCCCATTCGTTCTCTCGGGCGTTGACATCGGCGCCGTGGTCCAACAGTGCCGTCACGGTCTCGACACTGCCGGAGCCCGCCGCCAGATGGATCGGCTGCACCCCACTGGTGGACGTCGTGACCGCAGTTGATGCCCCAGCCGCCAGCAGCGCTGTCACCGCCGTGGCACTGCCACTGCGGGCCGCCAGATGCAGCGGCGTGTAGTCACCCACCCGCGTGCGAACCGATGCCGACGCCCCGGCCGCCAGCAGCAGTGGCACCAACGCGTCGTCGCCACGCTCGGCCGCCCAGTGCAACGCGGTCATGCCGTCACCCAGCGACGCGTTGACATCGGCCCCCTGGCTCACCAACGTGCGTACCTGTGCGATGTCTCCACGCCGGGCGGCCTCGGCCACCGGGGCACTCTGCCCCTGCGCCGACGTCGCCGCCGTGTCAACACTCATGGCGGCCACGCACAGCGCAGCCACCACCAGGGATGCGACAAGTCCTCGGACAACGGTCATGATCGTCCTCTTTGCTTACGCCAGGGAGAAATTGCCTGTGCTGTCGCCGAACGACGTCATGTCATCCATGCCGAGGTTCTGCATCAGCGTGAGCATCACATTCGCCATCGGGGTGCCATCGTCGGCCTTGAGGTGGACACCGCCCTGCAGCATGCCGTTGCCATGTCCAAAGAGGACGAGCGGGCAGCGACGATGGTTGTGGACGTTGGGGTCGGCCATCGGCGAGCCCCAGATGACCAGGGTCTTGTCGAGCAGATTGCTTTCGCCTTCGACGGTCTCTTTCATCCGTTCCAGGAAATACGCCATCTGACTTGTGCGGTATTTGCAGATCTTGTTGAACTCCAGGACCCGCGCTTCGCTGTTGCCGTGATGGGACGCCGGGTGGAACGGCTGCGACGAGCCACTTTCCGGAAACACACGGCTCGATGCATCACGACCGGTCTTGAACGCAATGACGCGGGTCATGTCGGACTCAAGCGCCAGCACCTGCAGGTCGAACATCAGCTTCATGTGTTCGGAGAAGGAGTCGGGCACACCGGCCGGCGCGTCCGGCAATTCACGCGTTTCCCCGCTTGAGTTGTGCGCTTCCACCATGCGGATGCGGCGTTCAATTTCGGTGATGTGTTCGAGGTATCGGTCCAGGCGCAGGCGGTCGGAGGGGCCGAGTTGCGCACGCATGGTGCTGACTTCACCGTGCACCCAGTCGAGAATCGACCGTCGCGTCAGGCGGCGGTCCGCCCGCACCTCCGCGCTGCCGCCGGCGCCGAACAACATGTCGAACGCCACACGCGGATCACGAATCATGGGCAGGGGCTGATTGGGCGTCGCCCACGAAATCGAGTCCGTATACGCGCATGAATAGTTATAAGTGCACCCACCGGCCTGGTCGAGATTTTCGATGCAGAACTGCATCGACGGCATCGGCGTGGTCTGTCCGAACCGTTTGGCGTACTTCTGGTCCAGCGACGTGCCCGCCCAGATATCGGAGCCCTGCGTCTGCTTGGGGTGTGACTGCGTCAGGAAGACCGCGCTCGACCGGAAGTGGTCGCCGCCGATTTCCGGGGCCGAGAAGGCCTCGGCCATGCGAACGTCGGTGTTGCTGATGATCGTGGTGTAGTCGCGGTAGGCCTCAAGTGTGCTGAGCGGGTTCTCGGGCACCAGCGTGTAGTCACGGCCGACCTGCTCCGGCGCGTAGAGGAACTTCTCGGCACCGATGCTGTTGCATCCGGCCAAGCCGTGCACTTCCTCGATGCATACGAGACGGGTATGCGTCGGCGTGTTCGCACGAGCGGTCCGGCTCAACCCGGCAGGGACCATCGCATCAAGAAACGGCAGGGCGACGGTCGCACCCATCCCGCGGAGAAACGTACGCCGTGGCAGAAACTTTCCGGTGAGATACGACATGGTGGTCTCCTGATTTGCGGCGGTTACTGCCGCCCTCCACTGGTGGGGCCTGCGTCCGGCGGGGCGTCAGCCCGGCTGGACAGAAACGCGTCACTCCTGATGACGCCGAGAATGAGAGACCCCAGGGGATACCCCTCGGCGTCAGCCGCGCGCGTGATCGCACGAATGGTCGGCTGGTCGAAGGCTTCGGCACGACGCCCCAGGGCAAACGCCAGCAGATTCTCCGTCAGCGTCCGCATCAGAGGAATCGGGCGCTTGAGCAGGACGGCCGACAACTGCCCCGGTGTGGTGACCGGCGTGCCGTCGTAATAATCACCACGCGTATCAAGGGCCACGCTGTTCTCCCGGACGCGCCACCGGCCGACCACATCAAAATTGTCGAGCGCGAGTCCAATCGGATCCATGAACAGATGGCACGACCGGCAGTTGGGATCCTCGCGATGCATCTCCAGTCGTGCACGCGTCGTGAGTGTGCGACCAGTGGTATCGGCCTCCGAGGTGTTTTCGAGCGGCGGCACGTCGGCCGGTGCCGGCGGCGGCGGTGTGCCCAACATCACCTCCATCACCCACTTGCCGCGCAGCACGGGAGACGTGCGGTTGGCCATGGACGTCTGCACCAGCACGGTGCCATGTCCGAGCACACCGAGTCGGCGATCATCGGGATACGCCACGCGACGAAACTGCGCCCCGGCCACGCCATCGATGCCGTAGTGACGCGCCAGGCGCTCATTCAAAAAGGAGTAGTCCGCGCGGTAGATGTCCAGGGCACTCGCATTCCGTCGTACGAGGTCGTTAAAGAACGTGATGGTTTCGGTGCGCATCGCCTTCGACAACATCTCGTCGAAGTTTGGGAAAAAATTCGGATCAGGTTTGACCTTGTCGACGTCCTGCAGCCGCAACCACTGCGCCGCGAAGCGCTCGCCGAGCGCCTCGGCGCGGGTGTCAGCCAGCATCCGTCGCGCGTGCCGTTCCAATCCACCAGGTGCCGTCAGTTCCCCGTTGGCCGCGGCAGTCCGCAGCGTGTCGTCCGGCGGCGCGCCCCACAGGAAAAACGACAGCCGTGACGCCAGTTCGAAGTCGCCGATTTTGTAGATATCCCCGGGGCGCACGCCGGCCGGCTGCCGCTCCAGACGGAAGATGAAGTGAGGACTCGCCAGCAGGGCCTCAATGGTTTCGCGTACGCCATCCTCAAACCCGGTCTTCGCCCGACCGGACTGATAGAACTGCATCAAATCGTTCACTTCGCGTGCCTCAAGCGGACGACGATACGCCACCGCACCGAGACGGGCGACGATTGCGCGCGCGCACGGCAGTTCTTCCTCCACACTGAGCGGGCGACACGTGAAGATGCGGCGACGACTGGCGTTGTCGGAGAGCCCGGTCACCCGCAATGGTCCACGCACCACAAGGTCGCGCACGTGCGTGAGGGTCGTCACACCGGCTCCACCCGTTCCGGCTCCGGCAAACGACCAGTCATGGGGCCGAACCAGATCTTCGTACGGCCCATCCATCTTGCGCACAAACGCGGCCGCCACGAGATGTTGTCCGGCGCGCACGGAGATGGGATCGGTCTTCATCGGAATCGCCCCACGACCATCCTGCGATTCGTTGGGCTGCGTCTCGTATTTGATGAGCGCGACGCGTTCGCCGTTGATGGAGACGTCGATGTCCTCCAGACGGGTATTGGCCCCGCCGGTCAGATTGACCTGCAGGACGTATTCGCCGTCGGCCGGAAACACATGTTTGACGGCCATGCCGCCGCGCGTCCCGAACGGTGTGCCCTCGACGTGGTCCCACGGATGTTGCGAGGCATACGTCGTGTTGGCGTAGGTGCGGTCGAGCGAGACCGCTGAGCGATCCCCCACCGCCATCCGGCTGATGTCGCCGGCGGCATTCAGATAGGCCTCGAGCAACGTCGCCGACAACATTTGTTCATCGGCAATGTTGTCAAAATTGGCGTTCATGGTGTCGAGCGGCAACCACTGGCCGGCGTCCACCTCGATCCCCAGCACTTCGAACACGGAGCGGGCATATTCCACGCGATTCAACCGCGGAAAGACCCGATGACCGGGGTTCGGGTTGGCGACGGCCTCGGCATCCAGGCGGGACTCCAACGCATCGATCAATCCCTGCAGGCTGGCCGCATCAGGCGGCGTGGTGCCCGGTGGCGGCATCATGCCCGCACGCAGTTTGCGCACCATCTTTTCCGCCATCGCGGCGTGCGTCACGGTCTCGGCAATCGTGAACGTCTCGAACGACTGCGAACCGGCGCGCATGATGTCGTTGTGACAGTCGACGCAATAGTCCTGAATGAGGGTGTCCGGATCGAGAGTGGCCCGCACAGCGTCACGGGTATGTGACGGCACTGGAGCCGCCCACGCCGGCGGAGGTGGAACCTCGCCAGCGGCAAACACGCCGTGCCCGGCAACGACCATCGCCGTCGCTGCGCACGCCGCGCCAAACACTCCTATCCACCTCACCACGGTCATCGGTACTCCCCGGTGTTACTCGCCCCAGAAACTGGAATTCGCGTGAATATACACCGAAACAGCACCGCCGAGCAGCCCTACAATAGGCCGGGTTCGAAACGCGCCTGGAGGTCTCATGCGAAGGTCGAGTAGCTGTCTGCACGTCTTTTTACTCGTGATTCTCGGCTTGAGCATGTTGTCTGCCGAGAGTCAGCGCCCGCAGGGATTCCCCCCCACCGGGCCAGGCGGGACCGCTCCGGACACCGTATTTCTTGAAGATCTCACCTGGGCCGAGACGCGCGACCTGATCCAGGCCGGCACACGAACGGTCATCGTCGGCACCGCAGGCACCGAGCAAAAGGGTCCACACATGGCCGACGGCGAGCACAAATTTGTCATGACCTACGCCGCCGACAAGATCGCCCGCGCGGTGGGACGCACGTTGGTGGCGCCCATCATCACCTATGTGCCGGAGGGCAGCTGGGATACACGCGCCGGGCACATGGCCAAACCTGGCACGATCACACTCCCTGAGGACCGCTTCGTCGAGTTGCTCGTCAGCGCCGGCCGCAGTCTGAAGTCTGGCGGATTCACGACGATTCTCTTTCTGGGCGAATCCGGCGGCAACCGCACAGGGATGCGCACCGCAGCCGCACAACTCAACGCGCTCTTCGGCACTGACGCGACGGCCTACTGGATCGACGACTACTACACGAAGTCCCACGCCGATCAGCGCACCTACATCACGGAACAGCTCGGCATTCCGGCCGATCAGATCGGCGGCCACGCCAACATTCAGGACACCTCCGAGTTGCTGTTCATCGCGCCGCAGCACGTACGTCCCGCCAAGATCGCGCCCGGTGGAGGGTATGCCAACTCGGGGGTCACCGGCGATCCCACCAAGGCAACTGCCGAACTCGGTCGGCACTTCGTGCAAATCAAGATCGACAACGCCGTCGCGGAGATTCAGGGCCTGATGGCCGGCACACGCACACCGCCGGCCCCACCCGCGGCACGCGGAGGTGGAGCGGGACGAGGTGGAGCCGGAAGAGGCGGCGCTGGCCGCGGCGGCGGACGAGGCGGGGCGGCGGACGCACCCGTCGGGCCACGACCTACGACCGCGACGACGGCCCCGACCGGAATTTCCCCCACGGCGCCGCCCGACACCGTCTTCATCGATGAGTTGACGTGGGAGGAGACCCGAGACGCCCTGCTCGCCGGCATGACCACCGCGATCATTCCGACTGGCGGGACCGAGAAGAACGGGTACCACATGATTCTCGGCAAGCACAATTACGTAGTCACCCACGCGGCGAACCTGATGGCGCGGCGTCTGGGCAACGCGCTTGTCGCGCCCACGATTCAGTACGTGCCGGAAGGCAATCCTGATCGTGCATCACCCGGCACGATCTCGCTGCCATCACCAGCCTACAACCAACTGCTGGACGCGGCCGCCCGCAGCGTGCAGGCCCATGGATTCACACACATCCTGTTCATCGGCGACAGCGGTCCGAACCAGGCCGGCATGACCGCGGTGGCCACGGCCCTCTCCGAAGAATGGAAAGAGCAACAGATTCGTGTGGTGTCGCTGACTGACTATTACGAACGCGGCCGCGAACACTATCGCGCCTGGATGTTGGCGCAGTTCGGTTACGACGACTCGATCATCGGCAGCCACGCCGGCATCAGTGACACCTCACAAATGTTGCACGTCCATCCGGCCGGCATCCGTCGTGATCGCATGACGCCGTGGGGCGGCCCCACCGACTCGGGGGTCACCGGGGACCCATCCAGAGCCACCGCCGACATTGGACGGATGGGTATCGAGTTCAAAGTGAACGCCGGTATCGCCCAGTATCGTGCAGCGGTCGCGCCGCCGCGGGCGGGACGAGGCGGACGCGGAGGGGCGTCGCAATGAGTGTGGTATCGTCGAACGTTGTGCACCGAACGATGAAGGGCATCACCGTCGCAAGTATCGGACTCTGGCTGTCGGTCGTGGGTATCGTCGCGTCGCCATCAGCGCGAAGGCCGGACACCCCGGTCGATCAGGCACGCACATCAAAGAGCCGCGTCTATTCAGCAGCACAGGCGACGCGTGGTGAGGCCCTCTACATGGCGTTGTGCGTCAGTTGCCATCCCCCCGCCACCTACACCGGCGCGGTGTTTCTCACGTGGCAGGGTCGCACGCTCGGAGAACTGCTCGCCTTTCTGCAGGACAAGATGCCGAAGAACGATCCCGGCAGCATGACCGCGGCCGAGTACGCCGACGTCATGGCCTACCTGCTCAAACTCAACAAGATGCCGACGGGTCCGCGCGATCTCCCCTCGGACGCCAAGGTCCTGCGCGCGATCACGATCGATGTGCTGCCTTCGTCCGCAGCCACCAGATAACGCCACCGGCGATCCACAGCACAATCACACCGCGCAGCAGCCACACCCACCCGAAGGTGGCTGGCCACGGCGCGTCGTGTGCCATCAGATCCGTACTGCGCTCCATCATCCAGTGCCACGCCTGATGGGCGACCACCGCCGAGATCAGAATGCCGCCGATACGCTCGGGCACGACATACCGGAACAACGCCCACAAACATGGCAGTGCCACAGCCAGCACCAGCAGTTGACCGAGTTCCACGCCGATGTTGAACGCGGCGAGGGATGTCGCCGTGTGGCGCCCGCCAAACTGCAGTGAGTCGCCAAGGACGAAGGCGAATCCGAACCCGTGCACCAAGCCAAACATCGCCGTCAGCACCCATCGGCGTCGCACACTCGTCGCACCAACAATGTTCTCGAACGCCATCCAGACGATCGATGCCGCGATCAGGGTCTCGATGAATGGCGGAAACCAGAGTCCCTGCGGCACCCACCCGGAAGCCGCGGCCACCAGGGTGATCGAGTGCGCGACGGTGAACGCGGTCACGATCAACACCAGCGACCGCACGCGTCGAAACGGCACCACAAGGCACAGGAGAAACAGCAGATGATCGGTGCCGATCAGAATGTGCTCAATGCCAGACACGACAAAGCGTCGGGCGGCCTGATGCCATCGTGGGTCGAGGTGCAGTCTGCCGGCATCACCGATGAACTGAAAGACGCGCGGCGGCCCGTCCACCGTCAGGAACTGAATGACCGACTGCGTGCGCAGACCAAGGAGTGCAAACTCTGTCTCCAGCGCAAAATGGGCATCGGCGTTGGTGATCGGAAACTCCAGCAGGACATCCACCTGCGCCTGCGTCCAGACCACGTTGTCCGCCGGATCGATCGGGGGTGCCGACAGGTGGGCCAAGGCCTGCTCCCATGACACGAAGGCGCCATCGCCGGGCAGCGTGAGGCGCACGGCAGCCAACCGGGGCCGGCCCAGGTCGGTCTCCCCTTCGAAGGCTTGCGTGCCTCCGGCGATCCACAGATCGGCTCCGACGCGAGCAGCCTCCTCAGCCTGAGGGAGCTCGAGAAAGACGTCACCGCGCAGCGGAATGATGACGTCGCGCAGCGCCTCGAGTGGCACGCGCACCAAGACGCGCAGCAGATCGCTCTCTGGCTTCACGAAGGCCCGCACGGTCACGTCCGCCGGAATCTCATGCGCACCAACCGGTGTGGTGCCAGAGGCGATCGCCAGCGCCAGCAGGGCGATCAGGCAGAAAAACCGTGTGCTCGTCACAGCGCGGGTAGTATACTGGCGCGCCTTCACAACGGAGAGAGACGATGCCTCGATCGATTGCTTCGTGCGTCCTGGTGTGTGCGATGGTGCTGACCGTCGGTGCACAAGCCCCACCACAGTGGACCGTGGATCCCTTGTGGCCACAGCCACTGCCCAACCACTGGATTCTCGGGTCTGTCACCGGCACCGCGCTGGATGCTGACGACCGCCTCTGGGTCGCGCACCGCGGTGCGGCGTCGATGGTGCTGCGCACGGAGAACGGACTCGACGCCACGCCGCCGGGCTCCGAGTACTGCTGTGCGGCAGCCCCGGCTCTCCTGGCCTTTGGGCCGGATGGGGCGCTGACACATCACTGGGGCGGACCTGGCGACGGCTACGAGTGGCCGCGCAACCTCGGCGGCATCGCCGTTGACGGCTCCGGACATGTCTGGCTGACCGCGGCGGGACTGCCGCCCGCTCCGGCTGGCCGTGGCGGTGCCGCGCAGCCGCCCCCACCGGAAGACGCACACGTCCTCAAGTTCACACGCGACGGAAAATTCGTGCTGCAGATTGGCAAGGCCGGTGCGCCGGGTGACGCCTCCAGTCGTACCGGGCTCCTCAGACCGTCAGCGGTCGACGTTGACCCGGTGGCCAATGAGGTCTTCGTCGGCGACACGGGCAACCGCAGAGTTGTGGTGTTTGATGCGACGACTGGTGCCTACAAACGGCACTGGGGCGCATACGGCGAGGTACCAGACGCGCAGGTCACCATCCCCGCGTACACGCCGACGGCTCCGGCGGCCCGGCAGTTCCGCACCATCTCCTGCGTCACGCTCGCCACATCAGGCGAGGTCTTTGTCTGTGACCGCGACAGCAATCGGCTGCAGGTCTTCCGCACGGACGGGACGTTCGTGCGTGAAGCGATCGTCTCACCAGCGACACTGGGCGCCGGCTCGACCTGGGACGTCGCGTTCTCCCGGAAGGGCGCGCAACCGTTCGTATTTGTGGCCAATGGGCAGGAGCAGACGGTGCACGTCCTCAGCCGCGACACACTCACGGAAGTCAGCCGCATCGGCACAGGCGGCCGCTGGCCCGGGCACTTCTTTGGTGTGGGCGCAGTAGAAGTGGATTCCCAGGGACACGTCCTCACGGGTGAAGCGCTGCAGGGCAAACGAGTCCAGAAGTTTCTTGCAAGACAGGGGCAGCGATGATGGTGACGCGCAATCGACTTATTGCCGGTGTGTTGGTCGTGGGCCTCGTTGCCCTCGTCGCGGCCGAGCGTCTCGTCCAGCGAGCGGGTGCCGCAGATGACAGCCAGACGATGGTGGAAGCGCCACGTTTCGAAGTGGACCCGGGCTTTCCGAAGCCCCTGCCCAACGGATGGTTGATGGGAATGGCGATCGGCGTGGCCGTCGACGCCGAGGATCACATCTGGGTGGTGCATCGGCCCGATACCCTCTCGGCCGCAGAGGCCGCAGCCGAGGAGAATCCCCCAACCGCGGCGTGTTGTCGTCGCGCACCTCCGGTGCTCCAGTTCGCGCAGGACGGCACTCTGATCAGCGCCTGGGGTGGTCCCGGCGATGGTTATGAGTGGCCGCAGTCCAATCACGGCCTTTTTGTCGATCACAAGGGCATTGTCTGGATCGGCGGCAATGGCACCAATGACGCGCACGTGCTGAAGTTCACGCAGGAGGGCACATTCGTCGCCCAGTACGGAAATTCCGGCAAGACCGCCGGCAGCAATGACACGGTGAACTTTGGGCGTGTCGCGAAAATTTTTGTGGATCCGAAGGCGAACGAGGCGTACCTCGCTGATGGGTATCTCAACAAACGGGTCGCGGTGATCGACGCGGACACAGGAGCGTTCAAGCGGTACTGGGGCGCCTATGGCAACAAACCCGACGACACCAACCTTGGTGCCTACAACCCTGACCTGCCGCCTGTGCAACAGTTCCGGACGCCGGTCCATTGTTCGGACCTCTCGGTTGACGGATTGTTGTACGTCTGCGACCGCCCCAACAACCGCATCCAGGTGTTCACGCGTGAGGGGAAGTTCGTCAAGGAAGCGTTCATCGCGAAACGCACGCTGGGTGACGGCGCCGTCTGGGACGTGGCGTTTTCACGCGACCCCGCGCAGAAGTATCTCTACGTGGCCGACGGCAAAAATCAGCGCGTCTACATCCTGTTGCGGGACACACTCGAGATCGTGTCGTCGTTTGGTGATGGAGGGCGGCAGCCCGGACAGTTCTTTGCGGTGCACAGCATCGTCACCGACGCGTCAGGCAATGTCTTCACAACCGAAACCTACGAGGGCAAACGCCTGCAGAAGTTCGCGTTCCGTGGCGTCACGCAGGTCCCACGCGATCAAGGCGTCGTGTGGCCAAAATGAGCTCGGAGGCGATTATTTACAGCGATTCCCTGTAACCTGCTGACCTGACAGCGGTTACGGGGAGTAGGACCAAATAATCGCCTCCGAGCTCGTTTTAGGCGGCTATGACGCCGGCCTTCGCGAGTACCTGCCCGAAGATGGCGGTGGCACGCTGCATTTCGTCCATGGTGCCAATCGAGATGCGGCACCAGCTCTGTTCGAACGGCGGGAAGTCCCGTCCGACGCGCACGCCCTGAGCCGCGCACCCGTCCCGGAACTGACGAGCCGGCACCCCGATGTTGGTGAAGATGAAGTTGGCGTGTGACTCGGTCGAACGCATGCCGCGGTCGGCGAACCACTTGATCGTGAAATCACGGGCCGCGGCGTTCCGCGCGCGTTCTGCATCCACAAATCCTGGGCCCTGATTGATCGCGGCAATGCCGGCATGCAGTGACAACACGTTGAGTGAGCTCGTGCCGGTGGCGTTGTCCCACGCCGTCATTTTTCGGAGCGCATCGGGATGTCCCACCGCATATCCCAGACGCAGGCCCGCAATGCCGTACGCCTTCGAGAACGTGCGGGCGACGACAATGCGTGGGTCCTCGATGGCGAGTGGAATCATGGACTCGTGATCGGGGTGTGTCACGTACTCGAAGTACGCCTCATCCACCAGAATCGTCGTCTCAGGAGAAATCCGGTTCACGCGGGCAATGAAGTCCTTCGTCGCGCGCGCGCCGACATACGTGGCAACCGGATTATTGGGATTGCAGTAGAACACCAGACCGGCGCCCCTGGCGGCATCCGCGAGCGCATCGAGATCGGCACGGAAGTTCTGATCCAGTGACACAGCACGCACGGGATGGCCAAGCATGTCCGCGTAGCCGGCGCATTCCTCATAGGTGGGAATCGTGCCGACAAGCGCCTTGTCGCGCGCGGTGAACACATGAGTGGCCGTTCTCAGAATCTGCGTGGAGCCGCAGCCCAGAATGACATTGTCGGGCCGGACGCCCAGCGACTTCGCGAGCACGTCGCGCAGTTCAGTGGTGGCCCCTGAATAACGACCGGGGGTGGCACCGGCTGGTCCAAAAGCCTTGGTGATCGCATCGAGCACCACCCTGCCGGGCCCCATTGGGTTTTCGTTGCTCGACAACGGAATGATCGAGGACGGAGTCTGGACAGTCAGGCCGGGCTCGGCCAAGGACCACACGCGGTCTTCGCGACCCCGCGCACTGATCCAGGAGGACGACAACGCCGCACCGGCGGCGCCGATACCGACTGTTCGAACAAAATCACGTCTGGTCGTTACCATCGCGCGTGCTCCTCTCCGCTCGTCGCCGCTGACCCCAGGACGTTGCGGAACACCGCAACGGCCCGCTGCATCTCTGCCATGGTGCCCAGTGAAATTCGGGCGTGGCTCCCATCAAACGGGGGAAAGTCCCGACCGACCTGAATGCCTTGCGCCCCACACGCAGACCTGAATGCCGAGGCCGAACGTCCAACGTTTGTGAACAGAAAGTTCGTCTGCGAGACGGTGCTGCGACACCCGAGATCCTCGAGCGCCTTCTGTGTATAGTCACGCACCTGGGTGTTGCGGTCACGTTCCGCGGCCATGTGCGCCGGATCATTGAGTGCCGTGATCGCGGCGATGGTGCCCAGGACGCTGATGTTGAACGGCAGCGCGAGGCGGGCCAGTGGCCGAATCGTGTCACGCATTCCGAGGGCGTAGCCGATACGCATGCCAGCCATCCCGTACGCCTTCGAGAAGGTCCGGGCCACAAAGACGTTCGGGGTCTGTAGCGCCAGCGGCACCGCCGACTCGTAGGCCGGGTCGGTGACGTACTCGTGATACGCCTCATCGATCAGAATCACCGTGTCGGGCGAGATGCGCCGCACACGCTCCACAAAATCCGCGATGGTCGCGCCGCTGTGCACCGTGCCGGTGGGATTGTTCGGATTGTTGACGAAGATCAGGCCGGCCCCGCGGGCGTTGGCCAGCATGCCCTCGAGATCAAGTCGGAACTGGCCGTCCACTTTGACCTCGACCACCGGATGGCCCATTCGCCTGGCAGTGCCGGTGACATTTTCGAATGTCGGAGTCGCCGTGACGAGGTGCCGCGCGGGATTAGTGAAGCCCCACACCGCCACTTTGAGCAGTTCCTGCGAACCGGCGCCAAGCGCCACATTCTCGGGTTTCGCCTTGTGGAGTGCCGCGATGGTCTCGATGAGCTGCGCATCGCCGGGCGTGACGTTGAACGGATACCGCATCGTCTCGCCGAATCGACCGGTGATGGCGTTGAGCACCGCGCGCCCGGGCCCCATCGGATTTTCGTTTGAGCTCAGTTTGATGGGAGCCGCAGAGCCGGCCTGAGCACCAGCGCCGAACTCACCGCCGATGGTCGAGGGCCCAAACGTCTCAGCCGACTCGGCCTCGTGCCCGCGTGCGGCCAAGGCCAAGCCATTCAGAGGGAGGCCATCGTCGGGTATGAACCCCACTCGCAGCCGTGAAAACAGTTCCCGTCGCGTGACAGACATCGCTGCACTCCTTGCAGAAGGTCAAGATTGCTGGAAGCAGCCGGGATTCTACCCCAGTTTTCGGCAGAAACGCGCCACGGCTCCGAAAATGGCCCTGGGCGGCCTGGATCAGCCGTTGGTGGGCGGTGGTGTGGTGGGGTACAAAAAAAAGGCTCGAAGCTTTTGGCTTCGAGCCCTTGAGAATAATCCCGGCAGCGACCTACTCTCCCACACAGTTACCCATGCAGTACCATCGGCGGTAGTCGGCTTAACTTCCGTGTTCGGAATGGGAACGGGTGTGACCCAACTCCTATGACCACCGGGAAA